>NZ_JBVHIL010000005.1:0-708860 GCF_055560575.1 Streptomyces sp. NPDC023157 | reverse complement strand
GAGTTCTCAAGGTGCGGACGCTTCCTTTGTACTTACCCTCTCGGGCTTTCCTCCGGGCGCTTCCTTCGTTCTTGCGTTTCCGACTCTATCAGATCCTTTCGGGCCTGATTCCCAGTCGGCGGGAGTTTGTCTTTCCGGCTGTTGGGCCGTTCCGACGTCTCAAACTCTAGCGGATTTTCCCGGCGACTCATAATCGAGTCTTTCGAAATGAATTCCGGCATGCCGAAATTCGTCCCGGATGGGAGATCGTGCGGAGTTGAGGTTGCCGCTTTCGCGGCGGGATGGCTGTCCTGGAACCGTCCGGCTCCGTGACAACTCGGAGAACACTACGCGTCTCCTGGAGGCACGTCAACCCTCAGTCGAGGTCCGTCAGCCGCCCGCCGGCGTCCGGCTGGGTCAGCTCCACGCGGCGGAGCAGGCGGATCAGCATCTCGCCCAGGGCGCCGCGGTCCTCGGACGACAGGTCCTGGAGGAGCTCCTCCTCGAAGTCCGTCGCCATGCGCATCGCCTCCAGCCACTTCTGGCGGCCCTCGTCGGTCAGCTCGACGATCACGCGCACCCGGTTGGTCTCGTCGCGGTCGCGGGTGACGAGGCCCTCGCCCGCCATGCGGTCGATGCGGTGGGTCATCGCGGCCGGAGTGAGGCCGAGGCGCTTGGCGAGCTCGCCGGGGCCGAGCCGGTACGGGGCGCCGGAGAGGACGAGGGTCTTGAGGACCTCCCACTCCGCGTTGCTGATGCCCAGGTCGGCGACCTGGCGGCCGTACGCCACGTTCATGCGCCGGTTCAGCCGGCCCAGGGCGGAGACCACCACCTCGACCTGGGGGTCGAGGTCGCGGAACTCGCGCTGGTAGGCGGCGATCTGCTCGTCGAGGGTCGGCTCCTGCGGTGGCCGCGGGCCGGACTGCTCGGGGGTCTCGGACATGCGGGGAGTATCCCACGCGGCTCGTTGGCGTTGAAGTCCTTCCATGTGTATTGTTAAGGATCTAATTTTAGTGTTGAAGTCTTCAGGGTTCAGAGCTACAGACCTGAACCCGCGACTTGAAGTGGGTGAGTGTGACCAAGGCGATGGGCGCCGCGATGCGCCGGATTCAGGCAGGTAGCGCGCTGAGCGCGTTCGGACTCGGCTTCACCGTGCCGTACCTCTATGTGTACGTCGCTCAGGTGCGGGATCTGGGCGCGGCCACGGCGGGTGTCGTGCTGGCCGTCTTCGCCATGGCCGCGCTCGTGGTCCTCCCCTTCAGCGGTCGCGCCATCGACCGGCGCGGGCCGGTGCCCGTGCTGCTCGTGGCCTCGGTGCTCGCCTCGGTCGGCGCGCTCGGGATGGGCCTCGCCTCGTCCGTGCCGGCGGCCGTGGGGGCCGCCGCGCTGCTCGGTGCCGGTACGGCCGTGATGCAGCCGGCGCTGGCGACGATGATCGTCTGGTGCTCGACGCCGGAGACCCGTACGCGCTCCTTCGCCATGCAGTTCTTCCTGCAGAACCTGGGTCTGGGTGTCGGTGGTCTGATCGGCGGCCAGCTGGTCGACGAGAGCCGGCCCGGCAGCTTCCTGCTGCTGTTCTCGATCGAGGCGGTGATGTTCCTGGTCCTCGGCGCGATCGTGCTGACCGTGCGGATGCCGGGTTCGCCCGCGCTGTCGGGCGCGCGGCCGGCCGCCGAGAAGGGCGGCGGGGTCAAGGCGCTGCTCGGGCACAAGGCGATGGTGCAGCTGTGCGTGCTGGGCTTCGTGCTCTTCTTCGCCTGTTACGGACAGTTCGAGTCGGGTCTCGCGGCGTACGGCACCGAGGCCGCCGGCATCGCGCCGTCGACGCTGGGCATCGCGCTGGCCGCCAACACGGCCGTCATCGTGGCCGCCCAGTTCCTGGTGCTGAAGTTCGTCGAGCGCCGCAAGCGGAGCCGGGTCATCGCGGCGGTCGGTCTGATCTGGACCGTGGCGTGGCTGTTCGCCGGGTACGCGGGCCTGGGCCACGGCAGCCAGGCGATGGCGACGGCGGCGTTCATCTCCACGTACGCCCTGTTCGGGCTGGGTGAGGCGATGCTGTCGCCGACCGTGGCGCCGCTGGTGGCCGATCTGGCGCCGGAGTCGATGGTCGGTACGTACAACTCGGCCTTCGCCCTGGTGAAGCAGCTCGCGCTGGCGGTCGGTCCGGCCGTGGGCGGGCCCATGGGGGCCTCGCTGCACGGGCCGTACATCGTGACCTTCGTGCTGTTCTCGCTCGGGATCACGTTCCTGGCGGTCCGGCTCGGGAAGCAGCTCACGCCGGTGCAGAACCAGCCGTCGCTGGCGGCGAAGCCTTCGCGGGTGGTGGCTGAGCACCGGCCCGCGAAGGAGACCGCGTCCGCCTGACCCTCTTTATGAGGTCGGGGTGGGCAGGGCGAACTCGCACCACACCGCTTTACCGCCGCCCGGAGTGCGGCGGCTCCCCCAGGACGAGGCGATCGTCGCGATGATGGAGATCCCGCGACCCGCCTCGTCTTCCGTTTCCGCCCTGCGGCGGCGCGGGAGGTGGTCGTCGCCGTCGGTGACCTCGATGATCAGGCGCCGGTCGGTACGGCGCAGCCGCAGGCGCATGGGCGGGGTGCCGTGCTGGAGGGAGTTCGCCACGAGCTCGCTGGTGGCGAGGACGCCGAGGTCGCACAGCTCCAGCGGGAAGCGCCAGCTGGCGAGCACGCCGGAGGCGAAGGCCCGCGCGCGGGGCGCGGCCTCGACGCCGCCGAGCAGCTCCAGGGCCGCGTTGTGGAAGAGCTCGGCGTCGGTGCCCTGGCGGGCGGGGTGCTGGACGACGAGGACGGCGACGTCGTCGTCATGCTCGGCGGTGACGCCGAGGGAGCGGAGCAGCCGGTCGCAGACGACCTGCGGGGTGCCGGTGGCGCCGGAGAGGGCGCGCTCCAGGGCGGCGACGCCCTCGTCGATGTCCTCGCGGCGCCGTTCGACCAGGCCGTCGGTGTAGAGGACGGCGGTGGAGCCGGGCGGCAGGGCGATGGTGCCGGAGGTGTGGAGCCAGCCGCCGGTGCCGAGCGGGGGTCCGGTGGGGCCCTCGGCGCTGCGGACGGTGCCGTCCTCGTCGCGGACGAGGATCGGGAGGTGGCCGGCGGAGGCGTAGACCAGGCGGCCCTCGTTGGGGTCGTGGATGGCGTAGACGCAGGTGGCGATCTGGCTGGCGTCGATCTCGGCGGCGAGGCCGTCGAGCAGCTGGAGCACCTCGTGCGGGGGCAGGTCGAGGCGGGCGTAGGCGCGGACGGCGGTGCGCAGCTGGCCCATGACGGCGGCGGCGCGGACGCCGCGGCCCATGACGTCGCCGATGACGAGGGCGGTGCGGCCGGCGCCGAGGGTGATGACGTCGTACCAGTCGCCGCCGACGGCGGCGTCGGCGACGCCGGGCTGGTAGGTGGCGGCGATGCGCAGGTCGTCGGGCTGTTCCAGCTCCTGGGGGAGCAGGGAGCGCTGGAGGGTGACGGCGGTCTCGCGGTGGCGGCGCTCGCTGGCGCGGAGCCGCTCGGCGGCCTCGGCGTGGTCGGTGACGTCGGCGGCGTGGACGAGGACGCCGCCGTCGGGGAGCTGCGGGCTCTCGACGGGCAGGCAGGTGACGGTGTAGGAGCCGCCTTCGCGGGTGCGGCGGGACTTGACCGTGCGGGGTTTGCCGCTGCGCAGGACCTGGTCCATGAGGGGGAGCAGGCCGAGCTCCTCCGCCTCGGGGCAGGTGGCGGCGACGGTGGCGCCGGTGGGACGGGGGCCGAAGGCGGCGGCGTACGCCTCGTTGACGTACGCGATGCGGTGCTCCGGGCCGTACACGAGCGCGACGAGGCCGGGGAGGCGGCCGACGATCTCCCGGACGGTGAAGTCCTCCAGCGCGGGCACCTCGGCGGTGTCGGCGGGCTCGGCGGCGTCTGCGGCGTCCGTCGCCTCGGCGGCGGGATGCTCCCTCTGCTGCCCGTACTCACCGCGGGCCGCGGGCACGGAGCCTTCGGTCCCCCGCGCCGCGCGGCGCTGCGTACCGGGGAGCCGGGCGCTCCAACGGGTGAAGTTCACGGATGTGTATGCCTCGTGGTGTCGTTGCCGTGCAGAGTCACTCTGTGCAGGTGTGAGCCCACCTATGGTCACACGTCCAGTGTGGACGAGTGCACTGACAGTGATGTCAGCCCGAGGGCTCGTCCTCGCCGGACGGCTTGGGCGCGGGTGGGGGTGCGGCGGCGAGTTCGAATTCGGCGCGCGGGTGTTCCAGCGAGCCGAGGGAGACGATCTCGCGTTTGAAGAGGCCGGAGAGGGTCCATTCGGCCAGGACGCGGGCCTTGCGGTTGAACGTGGGGACCCGGCTGAGGTGGTAGGCGCGGTGCATGAACCAGGCCGGGTAGCCCTTGAGCTTGCGGCCGTAGACGTGGGCGACTCCTTTGTGGAGGCCGAGCGAGGCTACGGAGCCGGCGTACTCGTGTGCGTATTCCTTGAGCGGTGCGCCGCGCAGGGAGGCGGTGATGTTCTCGGCGAGCACCTTCGTCTGGCGGACGGCGTGCTGGGCGTTGGGGGCGCATTCGCGTCCGGGTTCCCCGGCGGTGATGTCGGGGACGGCGGCGGCGTCGCCGGCGGCCCAGGCGTGTTCGACGCCGTCGACGGTGAGCCGGGCGGTGCAGCGGAGCCGTCCGCGTTCGTCGCGGGGCAGGTCGGTGGCGGCGAGGAGCGGCGAGGGTTTGACGCCGGCGGTCCACACGACGGTACGGGTGGGCAGGCGGGTGCCGTCGCTGAGGACGGCGACGCGGTCGACGCAGGAGTCGAGGCGGGTGCCGAGGCGGACGTCGATGTTGCGGGCGCGCAGCTCGCGGACGGCGTAGCGGCCCATCTCCTCGCCGACCTCGGGGAGGATCCGTTCGGAGGCCTCGACGAGCACCCAGCGCAGGTCCTCGGGCTTGATGTTGTGGTAGTACCGCGCGGTGTAGCGGGCCATGTCCTCCAGCTCGCCGAGGGCCTCGACGCCCGCGTAGCCGCCGCCGACGAAGACGAAGGTGAGGGCGGCGTCGCGGATCGCGGGGTCGCGGGTGGAGGAGGCGATGTCCATCTGCTCGATGACGTGGTTGCGCAGGCCGATGGCCTCCTCGACGGTCTTGAAGCCGATGCCGTGGTCGGCGAGGCCGGGGATCGGGAGGGTGCGGGAGACGGAGCCGGGGGCGATGACCAGCTCGTCGTAGCCGAGCTGGACGTTCCCGGCGCCTTCCTCCTCGGTGGCGAGGGTGGACAGGGTGGCCGTGCGCTTGGCGTGGTCGACGGAGTGGACCTCGCCGATGATGATCCGGCAGCGGTCGAGGACCCGGCGGAGCGGGACGACGACGTGGCGCGGGGAGATGGAGCCCGCGGCGGCCTCGGGGAGGAACGGCTGGTAGGTCATGTACGGCTCGGGCGTGACCACGACGATCTCGACCGTGCGGCTTCTGAGCTCGGCCTTGAGCTGCCGCTGGAGGCGCAGCGCGGTGTACATCCCGACGTAGCCACCGCCGACAACGAGAATGCGCACAGGTTCGGTCACTGTCCCATGACGCAACGCCGTTCGGGGTTTGTCCACAGGCCCGGCAAATTGTGTGACCGGAGCGGGGCGGAGGCGCGGGGTGGCGAAAGGGTCGTGCCGGTGGTGAACTCCGCAGGTCAGAGTGGGGGCGGCCGGTGGACGGTGGGGTCGGAATCGGGAGGGTTCCGGTCCTTGCTCCGATCGGGGGGCGCACCGTACGGAACTGCCCCTTCTGAATTGACCCGGACTCAACTATGTTCGTACCTCGTCGGAGTGTCGGATCGTCGTGCGTGGACCACGAGCGCGATGCGGTCGGAGCTCCGTGTCAGGGCGGGGAGTCTCCGGGGGGAGACATCATGAGCGGGGGAACGCTTATGCAGATTCAGGATTCGTACGGGCAGCTCCGTACGGCGCAGAACGCATCGAACGGACGGTCGGCGCCGCTGCGCGTGGACGCGCAGCGCAATCTGGAGCACGTGCTGCGTGCCGCGCGCGAGGTCTTCGGCGAGCTGGGCTACGGGGCTCCGATGGAGGACGTGGCGCGCCGCGCCCGAGTCGGTGTCGGCACGGTCTACCGGCGCTTCCCGAGCAAGGACGTGCTGGTCAGGCGGATAGCCGAGGAGGAGACCGCGCGGCTCACCGAGCAGGCGCGGACCGCTCTCGGCCAGGAGGACGAGCCGTGGTCGGCGCTCTCCCGGTTCCTGCGCACCTCGGTTGCCTCGGGCGCCGGTCGGCTGCTGCCGCCGCAGGTGCTGCGGGTGGGCGTGGACGACGTGCTGCTCCCGGCGGGTGCGCCGGAGGACACGGCACGGGTTCCGCAGCAGCGCATCTCGGTGGCGACCGGCGCGCCCCTGGCTCCCGTGAACGGGTACGGGGAGCTCGCCGAGCAGCGGGCGGCCGGGGCGCGTGCGGTGCCGGTGGCCGTGCAGGACGACGCGGGGGCCGCGGAGCTCCTGGAGGTCGTGGGCCGGCTGGTGGGCCGGGCGCGTGAGGCGGGCGAGCTGCGGCCGGACGTGACGGTGTCCGACGTGCTGCTGGTCATAGCCACCGCGGCGCCCGCGCTGCCGGACGCGGCGCAGCAGGCGGCGGCCTCGTCGCGGCTGCTCGACATCCTTCTGGAGGGTCTGCGCTCGCGGTAGGCACGCGGCACGCGGAGAGCACGCTCCGCTTCGAACACCGGGGTGACGGGTCGGCGGTCCGGGTGACCGCCGACCCTCACGCGAACGGGTGAGCGGTTACGCCCGGCGTCGGGAAGTCGCCCCGGACGAGTGGTAAGTGGACGCGAGGGTTCGGCGTGCCCGCGCTCTGTGGCAGGCTTGACCGGTGTTCGGGTCCGAGCGTGCAAACGGGGGCTTCCGCGATGAGCGGTGACAGTCGGGACGAGACGCCGGGCGCCGGTGGCACCACGGAGACCGGAGGCCTGCCCTCCGCCCAGGTGCCCAGCCAGGGCGGACCGATCGGCACCTCGACCGGTGCGGGCCCTCTCGGCGCCGGTGCCGGATCCGCCGCGTCGGCACCCGAGCCGAGCGTGCCGCAGCAGCGTGAGGGCGGGGCCCACGCCGGGACGGGGGCGCAACTCCCGGCCGACGAGCACGACTCCGTACTGCCGCCGCACGACCTGCCGCCGTCCGACGCCGAGCTCGTCCAGCTCATGCGGGACGGCGACGACAGCGCGTACGAGGAACTGTTCCGGCGCCACTCCGACGCCGTGCGCCGCTACGCCAGG
The DNA here is from genome assembly GCF_055560575.1 of Streptomyces sp. NPDC023157. Classification (NCBI taxonomy): domain Bacteria; kingdom Bacillati; phylum Actinomycetota; class Actinomycetes; order Kitasatosporales; family Streptomycetaceae; genus Streptomyces; species Streptomyces sp. NPDC023157. The sequence continues at coordinate 701,646 of NZ_JBVHIL010000005.1, read as the reverse complement.
ACCTGCTGCCGGGACGCGCACACCGCCGACGACCTGACCGCCGAGGTCTTCGCCCGCACCCTCCAGGCGGTACGCGGCGGGGCCGGGCCCGAACAGGCCGTGCGCGCCTATCTGCTGACCACCGTCCGCCGGGTCGCGGCGACCTGGACGAAGACGCAGCGGCGCGAGCACCTCGTCGACGACTTCGCGGTCTTCGCCGCCGAGGCCTCCCGCGGCTCCGAGGTCTCCGACCAGGACACGCTCGACCTCGGCGCCGACGTCCTGGCCATGCACGAGGCCGAACAGTCCATGGCCATGCAGGCGTTCCGGTCGCTGCCGGAGCGCTGGCAGGCCGTGCTGTGGCACACCACGGTCGAGGAGGAGTCGCCCAGCGAGGTCGCCCCGCTCTTCGGCCTGACCGCCAACGCGACCGCCGTGCTCGCCAGCCGGGCCCGCGAGGGGCTCAAGCAGGCCTACCTCCAGGCGCACGTCAGCCAGTCGCTCACCGCGGGCGGCGACTGCGCCCGCTACGCCGACCGGCTCGGCGCGTTCGCGCGCGGCGGGCTGCGGATGCGGGCCGAGCGGGGGCTGCGCAAGCACCTCGACGAGTGCGCCAAGTGCCGGCTGGCCGCCGGTGAGCTGGCGCACGTGAACGCGGGCATCCCCGCGCTGCTGCCGATCGCCGTCATCGGCTGGTTCGCCGCCGGGTACTCGCTCAAGGCCGCCGGCGTCGTCGCCGGAGGGGTGGCCGGTGCGGGCGCGGCCGGTGCCGCCGCGGCGGCCACGGGCGCGGGCGCGGGTGCCGCCACCGGCTCGGCCGGGGCCTCGTCGGCCGCTGCCGCCGAGGGGCTCGGCATCCCCGCGAAGGCGGGCATCGCCGCGGTCGCCGCCGTCGCCGCGACCGCCGGTCTCGTCTGGGCGCTGACCGGGGCCGAGCCGGCACCGGTCGCCCAGCCCGCGGCCACGCCGTCGGTCGTCGCCCCCGTCCAACCGGCCCCGCCCGCGCCCAGGCCGACCCCGCAGCCGACCCCCCCGCCCGTACAGGCACCGCCGGCCCCCGCCGCGAAGCCGACACCGAAGCCCACGCCGAAGCCGACCCCGGCGAGGACGGCGAAGCCGACCCCGAAGCCGACGCCCGCCCCCACGCCGAAGCCGACACCTCGGCCCACGCCTCCGACGGCCTCGGCGAAGCCGGCGCCCCCCACCCCGCCGCCCGCGCCCCCGGCCGTCTACCAGCTCAGCCGGCTGGAGTACGGGATCTTCGGCGACGGCACCAAGCCGGAGGTCAACCTGAGCGAGAGCAGCTGGATGTGGCAGCGCTCCGGCCTCTCCATGGACGCCACTCGCTACGCGCACGGCGTGAGCGTGCACGCCCCGTCCTCGCTGCTGATCGACCTCAACCGGCAGTGCACCAGCTATGACGCGGTCGTCGGCATCGACGACATCACCCTGCCGTTCAAGCAGGTCGGCGGCGTCCGCTTCGCCGTCTACGGCGACGGCGAACGCCTGTGGCGCTCCGAGGTGATCCGCCCCGGTGACGCGCCGGTCCCGGTGCACGTGGGCATCGACGGCCGCCGCCAGATCCGCCTCGTGGTCGAGGAGCACACGCCGTTCGGCCGGGCGGCGGTCGCGGACTGGGCGCAGTCGCAGATCAACTGCGCCTGAGGCTGAGGTCGCGGCGGTCGCCGACTCCTCCCGAGGAGAGCTAACCGGTCGCCCCCCATCCCGTACGGCTCCCCCCAGGGAACGCCTACCCCGCCGCCCCCATCCCGTACGGCTCCTCCCAAGGACAGCTACCCCGCCGCCCCCGCCCCGTACGGCTCCACCAGCGTCAGGACCTCGTCGATGTCGAGGCCCCGGCCCGACGCGCGGGCGGTGGCGGTGGCCGTGTCGCCGAGTTCGGCGCGGGCCCGGTCCATGACGGCCTCGGTCTCGCGCCGCTCGGCCATGCCGCGCGGGGTCTCCGTCCGCCACCCGTCGCAGGCGCCCAGCACCCGTACCGCCACCGCCGGTTCGCCGGCCAGCGCGAGGGCGGTGGCCAGGCCCTCCGCGAGGCCCGAGGTGATGAACTCGGAGCACATCGCGTCCCGGGCGCCGCGCAGCGCCGCCGCCGCGGAGCCGACGGCGGCGAGGCCGCCGCCCTCGTGGGCCTCGATACGGGCGGCGAGCCCCGCGACGACGGCCAGGAAGTGCGGCGGCGGGCTGCCCCCGGCGACCAGGGACCCGGCCTGCTCCGCATGCCGGCGGGCGGTCGGCAGGTCCCCGTCGTACAGGGCGATGAAGGCGCGCAGGAAGCCGACGTACGTCCGGGTGTCGCCCGTGTGCAGGCGCTCGGCCTCGGCCTCCGCCTCGTCGAGGCCACGGGAGGCGGCCACCGGGTCGCCCTCGCGGAAGTCGAGCTCGGCGAGCCGGGCTATGAGGAACGGCGCCTCGGCGTGCGCCCCGACCTCGCGGGCCAGCGCCAGCGCCTCCCGGTACGCCTCACGGGCCTGCCCGTGCCGGCCCCGCATGATGCTGGCCTCACCGACGGCGCTGGCCACCTGGGCGCGCATCCAGCGGTCGCCGACCTTGCGGGAGAGGACGTGCAGCTCGGCGAGGTCCTCGTCGATGCCCGCCATGCCGCCGGGCATGTCGACGGCCATGTGGGCGCGGAACATGAGACTGACGCCGGTCTCCCACGCCCCGCCGTGGCGGCGCGCGTTGGCGACGGCGACGTCCAGGAGGGCGCGGACGTCGGTGGGTCCGTCGGTCAGGTACGCCGTGAGCGGCCACAGCAGCCCGGGGAAGCGGGCGGACTCGGGGCCGGGGTCGGTGGCGAAGGCGGCCCGCACGCGGGCGACGAGCGCGGCGGCCTCGGGGTCCTCGCGGTAGTCGCCGATGGCCTGGCTCTCCACCCCGAGGAAGAAGTGCAGCATCCGCAGCCGCATCCGGGGCCAGAAGCGCGGGTCCGTCCGCTCGTGCGGGTCCTCGCCGAGGGTGAGGGCCCGCTCGGTCCAGCCGAGGCCTTCGGGGCGGTAGTTGCGCAGCCACCAGAACCAGCCCATGGCGAAGACCAGCCGGTGGGCGGCGGCCTCGTCGGGGGCCGTGGCGGTGACGCGGTGGAGGGCGGCGCGGATGTTGTCGAGGTCGCGCTCGATCCGGGCGATCCAGGGCAGCTGCTCCCCCGACCGCAGCAGCGGTTCGGCGGTCTCGGCGAGGGCCGTGAAGTGGGCGGTGTGCGCGGCCTCGGCGGCGGCGAGCGGCTCGGGGGTCTCGGCGGCGCGCTCCACCGCGTACTCGTGGATGGTCTCCAGGAGGCGGTAGCGCATCTCGCCGTCGTCCGTGGGGGTGGCGACGACCAGCGACTTCTCGACGAGGGCGCCGAGGACGGAGACGGTGTCGGCGGAGCTGTCCGGGTTCAGGGCCTCGGCGGCGGCCAGGTCCCAGCCGCCGGCGAAGACGGAGGCCCGGCGCAGCAGGGCGCGCTCCTGGGTGTCGAGCAGCTCCCAGGACCAGTCGACGACGGCCCGCAGGGTCTGCTGGCGGGGCAGCACGGTGCGGGAGCCGGAGGTGAGGAGCCGGAAACGGTCGTCGAGCCGGTCGGCGATCTGGCGCGGGGTGAGCAGCCGCAGCCGGGCGGCGGCGAGTTCGATGGCGAGGGGGAGGCCGTCGAGGCGGCGGCAGATCTCGTCGACGGCCGGGAGATCGTCCTCCACGCGGAACGCGGGCCGCACCGCGCGGGCGCGTTCGGCGAAGAGCCGGTGGGCGGGGTCCGGCGGGAGGGGCTCGACGGGGCGGACCGACTCACCGGGGACGCCGAGGGGTTCGCGGCTGGTGGCGAGGATGCGCAGCTCGGGGCAGTGGGTGAGGAGGGTCTCGGCGAGGGCGGCGGCGGCGCCGATGACGTGCTCGCAGTTGTCGAGGACGAGGAGGAGCGGGCGGTGGGCCAGGTGCTCGACGAGCTGCGCGGTGGGGTCGTCGTGGACGGCCTGGCCGTCGCGGGCGATCAGCTTGGTCTCGCGCAGGCGGAGGGCGGAGAGGACGGCGCCCGGTACGGCGTCGGGGTCGTCGAGCGGGGCCAGTTCGGCGCTCCACGCGGCGGGGCCGACGGCCTGGAGGGCGGCCTCCTCGGCGAGGCGGGTCTTTCCGGAGCCGCCGGGTCCGGTGAGGGTGACGAGCCGGGAGCGGTCGAGCTCCGCGCGGAGTGCGGCGAGTTCGGGCTCGCGGCCGACGAAGGAGGTGAGCCGGGGGCGGATGTTGCCGGGCTCGGCGGGCGGGGCGGCGGGCGGGGCGGCGGACGCCCGGGGGGCCGGGGGCCCTTCCCCGGTGAGGAGTTCGGCGTGCAGGGCGGCGAGCTCCGGGCCCGGGTCGGTGCCGAGCGCGTCCGCGAGGGTGCGGCGGGCCTCCTCGTACGCGGCGAGCGCGTCGGCCGGGCGGCCCTCGGCGCGCAGGGCGCGGATGAGCTGGGCGTGGAAGGTCTCGTCGTAGGGGTACGTGGCGGTGAGCTCGGTCAGCTCCGGGACGAGGCCGGTGGTGGCGCCGCGCCGCAGATCGGCCTCGACGCGCTGCCGGAGCGCGGCGAGCCGCTGCGCCTCGGGGCGCACGCCGGCGTGCTCGGGGAGGTCGGCGAGGGCGGGGCCGCGGAAGAGGGCGAGGGCGGTGCGCAGGAGCGCGGCGGCGGAGGCGGCGTCCCCCGCGTCGAGCCGGGTGCCGGCGTCCCGTACCCGCCGCTCGAACACGTACAGGTCGATGTCCTCGGCGGCGGCGACCAGCCGGTACCCGCCGGGCCCGGAGGCGACGGCGTCCTTCCCGAGCACCCGGCGCAGGCGTCCGACGAGGGCCTGGAGCGCGGCCGGGCCGTCGTGCGGCGGCTCGCCCCCGTACACGTCGTCGACGAGCTCCCCGACGGACACGGCCCGTCCCCCGCGCAGCGCGAGCGCGGCGAGCAGCGCCCGCAGCCGGGGCCCGCCGAGGGGCAGGGGCGCGCCATGGGCGTCGAGGGCGTCGGTGGAACCGAGGATGAGATACCGCACCGGGACATTGTCGCGGCTGGGGGTGCGCGGCGCCTCGGGGTTTACCCGGAGTGGGGCGCGGGGCGGCTCACGCCGGCAGCGACCGTGCCGAAGGGATCAGTGGTCCCGGGACCGCCCGGTGGCGGGGGGCCGCGGTGCCGGTCCAGCAGGAGCCTCGGCGGGCGAGGAGGCGGCGGAGCCAGAGTTCGGTGGAGACCAGGTCGGCGAGGCCGTCGAGGGGGATCTGTTCGCCGTCGGCGGCGGCGCGCAGGGCGTGGCGGACGACGCGGGCCTCGATCAGGCCCGCGTCGGCGAGGAGGGGCGCGTCGAAGAGGGCGATCAGGTGCGGGAGCGCGGCGCGCAGGCCCGTGCGGGTGGTGGCGGCGGGGACCGCCGAGTGGGAGGCGCCCCAGCCGGTCGGGAGGTCGCGGATGCCGGCGCCGGCGAGGACGGTACGGAGGATCGTGGCGCGGGCGTCGGGCTGGACCCGCAGCGATTCGGGCAGCTCGCGGCAGGCCCGTACGACCTGGTTGTCCAGGAAGGGGGCGTGCAGGCGCTGGCTGCGGATCTCGGCGGCCTGTTCGAGGACGCGGTGGTCGGCCGCCGCGCGGGCGAGGGCGGCGCGGGCGCGGGCCTCGCCGGGGCGCTGGACGGAGGCCGGCAGGGTCGCCGCCCGGTTCAGGCGAACCGATACTTCGGCCAGTGCCTCGCCGGTCAGCCAGCGCGCGGCGGGGCCCGGCCGGGACCAGGCGAGGGCGGAGAGCGACGCCTCCAGGGGGCCGTAGGCCCCGTTGGGCGCCCGGTTGGCCTCCAGGACGCGGGTGGCGGCGGCCTCCAGGCCGGTGCGGTAGGGCGTACGGGCGAGCCGGCGCGCCGCCCGGTACACCTGGAGCGGGACGAGGAGCGACCCCGCCGAGGGGCCGGTCGCCTTGGCGAGGGCCGTCACCGGGCGCACCAGGGAGCGGCGACGGCGGTCCATCAGCAGATCGGCGAGGCGCGCCGGGTGGGCGTCCAGGACCTGGCGGGCACCGAAGCCGGTGAAGTGGTCGGCGCTGCCGCCGGCGAGCCGTCGGCGGTGCCGGTCGGCCGACACGAGAGAGGGGCCCGGTTCGTCGGTGAGCGGCCCGTCGAGCTCCGCGTACGGCAGGGCCTCCTCGCCGGCCGCGACGACCACGTGGTGCAGCCGCGGGTTGGCCGCGATCTCCCCCGCGCGGGCCAGCTCTTCCCGGCTGCCGCCGCCGGCCAGGTCGTTGAAGGTGACGGCGAGCAGGCGCTCGCCCGCGCCGGTGCCGTGCCCGAGGAGGGTGCCGGGGACGCCGGGGAGCCCGGCCGCGAGCAGAGCGAGGGTGCCGGACGCGCTGCCGCCGGACAGGTCGGCGCCGATGCCGGGGGCGGGGCCGCCGCCCCGGGCCGCGCGCCGGTCGGCGGGGCCCATCCCGGGCACCGGCCCCGGGTCGGGCAGCGGCGCCTCGGGGGCGTGCCGGGGCGCGGTGAGGCGGGCCCGTACGGCCTCGACCAGCGCGTCCCGCACCCCCTCCACGGCCTGGCGCGGGTCGGCCTCGGGCGCCGCCACGGCGAGGGAGGCGACCGGGTCGTAGCCGGTGATCTCGCGCGAGCCCTCGCGCAGGATGAGCGCGTGCCCGGGCGGCACCCGGCGCACCCCTTCGTACGGGGTGGAGTCGCGCAGCGCCTCGGGGGTCTCCGGGCAGGCGAGCAGGGCCGCCAGGTGTCCGATGTCGAGTTGGGCCTCGGTGAGGTCGGCGAGCGGCAGGGCCGCCGTGCCGTACGCCGTGCCGCCCGCCCAGGGGGTGTGGAAGACGGGCCGGGCGCCCGCGAGGTCACCGGTGACGGTGATGCGGCGGCCGGTCCTGACGACGGCGGTGTAACCGCCGGCCCACGCGGTCAGGTGCCGCAGTGCGCCCCCGCGCGCGGTGAGCAGTCCGCGCCGCAGCTCCTCGTCGCTCGCCGCGCAGCAGCCGAGCACGGCGAGGCGGGTGTGGTCGTCGACGGTCACCAGGCGCACCTCGTCGGGCCGCCAGTCGCCGACCGCCCACAGCGGATCGGGGTCGCCCCACAGGAGTTGTGCGCCCACCGGGTGCACCGTGCGCCCCTCGGCGGGGTCGCCGACGGTCCCGGCGGAGCCGGGCGGGGCGCCGAACCGCGCGGCGACACTGCTCCAGCCCACCAGCCACCGCATCGCCGCCTCCACAAAGGTCGAGTGGAGGACATGCTGCCATGCCGACGGCGCGCACGAGGCATCGCGAGAGGGCGAATGCGCCCCTGGCATGGGCCAGTTGTACCCGGCCCCCATGCCACCCGGCGGCCGGTGGACGACCGGCGGGTTTCGGCCATTCTCGACTCGGCCGTGGCCCGAGAACGGCTCGGGAACGCTCCCTGGGGAGGGCTCCCGGCGCGGCGGGAGCTCGCGGCAGTCCGGGAGGCGGTCGCCTCCCGGAGCCGTCCGCCGCCCGCGGGGAATGGGACGGCGGTGTCCCCCAGCCCACCGGACCCGGACAACGGTCCTCGGCCAAGTGGGCCGACCCACGCAGCACTCATGGAAGCGCTCCCCCCGGGGAGCGGCGAGAGCGCACGGGCGGGCGCACGGCCACACGGCGGGAGCACGACCGGCACCCCTGACCGGACCGCTCAGTCCATCACACAACAATCTCGCCATACGGAACACCGCCCCTTAACGGTAGGGATGCGGCGAACTACGCTGTGTTTACGAATGCCGCACGCCTATGCCCGGCGTCGTGGCGGCCGTCTGGGTGTCGTGTCGAGGGGTGGCGTCATGTCCAGGGAGCAACGCGGGCCGAACGAAAAGCTCGGCACGGTTCTCGCCCTCGCGGGAATCAGCAATGCCGGGCTCGCCCGGCGCGTCAACGATCTCGGTGCGCAGCGGGGCCTGACGCTTCGCTACGACAAGACGTCGGTGGCCCGGTGGGTGTCCAAGGGGATGGTGCCGCAGGGCGCCGCCCCGCACCTGATCGCGGCCGCCATCGGCCAGAAGCTGGGCCGGCCCGTGCCGCTGCACGAGATCGGCCTCGCCGACGCCGACCCGGCGCCCGAGGTCGGCCTCGCCTTCCCGCGGGACGTCGGCGAGGCGGTCCGCTCGGCCACCGAGCTGTACCGGCTGGATTTCGCCGGCCGCCGGGGGGGCGCCGGGATCTGGCAGTCGCTCGCCGGTTCCTTCGCCGTCAGCGCGTACGCGACGCCCGCCTCGCGCTGGCTGATCACGCCCGCCGACCCGTCGGTCGAGCGCCAGGCGGTGCGCCCGCGGGCGGCCGGCGAGCCCGGCGACCAGATCCGGGTGGGCCACAGCGACGTCGCCAAGCTGCGCGAGGCCGCCGAGGACGCGCGCCGCTGGGACTCCAAGTACGGCGGCGGCGACTGGCGTTCCTCCATGGTGCCCGAATGCTTAAGGGTGGACGCGGCACCCCTGCTGCTCGGCTCCTACGCCGACGAGGTGGGGCGCGCCCTGTTCGGCGCGACGGCCGAGCTGACCCGGCTGGCCGGCTGGATGGCCTTCGACACCGGCCAGCAGGAGGCCGCCCAGCGCTACTACATCCAGGCGCTGCGGCTCGCCCGCGCGGCGGCCGACGTCCCCCTCGGGGGATACGTCCTGGCCTCCATGTCTCTCCAGGCGACCTACCGCGGCTTCGCCGACGAGGGCGTCGACCTCGCCCAGGCCGCGCTGGAGCGCAACCGGGGCCTCGCCACCGCCCGCACCATGTCGTTCTTCCGCCTCGTGGAGGCCCGGGCGCACGCCAAGGCCAACGACGGGGTGGCCGCCGCCGCCGCCCTGAAGGCCGCCGAGGGCTGGCTGGAGCGCTCCCGGGAGGGCGACGCCGACCCGACGTGGCTCGGCTTCTACTCGTACGACCGTTTCTGCGCCGACGCCGCCGAGTGCTACCGGGACCTGAAGCTGCCCCGCCAGGTGCGCCGCTTCACCGAGCAGGCCCTGTCCCGCCCGACCGAGGAGTTCGTGCGCTCGCACGGGCTGCGGCTCGTGGTGTCGGCGGTGGCCGAGCTGGAGTCCGGCAACCTGGACGCGGCCTGCGCCGCCGGCACCCGCGCGGTGGAGGTCGCCGGGCGGATCTCCTCGGCCCGCACCACCGAGTACGTACGGGACCTGCTGACCCGGCTCGAACCGTACGGGCACGAGCCCCGGGTCATGGAGCTCCGGGAGCGGGCCCGCCCGCTTCTCGTGGCCCCGGCGTGACGCGCGTCCCAGACATGAACGGTTTAGCGGGATTGTCAGTGGGCCAGTGCACTATCAGGGGTGGGAGGTGGCGCTGGTGTCTGTCCGCTATGACTACGACTGTGACGTGCTGGTGATCGGCGGCGGGATCGTCGGTCTGTCGACGGCGTACGCGATCACGCGCGCCGCGCCGGGCACCCGGGTCACCGTCCTGGAGAAGGAGCACGCCCCGGCCCGCCATCAGACCGGGCGCAACAGCGGCGTGATCCACAGCGGCATCTACTACCGGCCGGGCTCCCTCAAGGCCAGGTTCGCGGTCGAGGGCGCGGCCGAGATGGTCAAGTTCTGCGCGGAGTACGGCATCCCCCACCAGGTCACCGGCAAGCTGATCGTCGCCACCGACCGCGAGGAGCTGCCCCGGCTGCACGCGCTCGTCCAGCGCGGCAGGGAGAACGGGATCCCGGTCCGCGAGCTGGGCCCGGCGCAGATCAGCGAGTACGAGCCGCGGGTGCGGGGCGTGGCCGCGATCCACGTCGGCACGACCGGCATCGTCGACTACGGGGCGGTGGCGGCGAAGCTGGCCGAGGCGTCCGGGGCGCGGATCCTCTACGGGTCGGCGGTCACCGCCGTCGACCGGCGCCCCTGGGGCGTCGCCGTGCGCACGGCCGCCGGGCGCGTGGTGCGCGGGCGGGTCCTGGTCAACTGCGCGGGGCTGCACTGCGACCGGGTGGCGCGGCTCGCGGGCGACGACCCGGAGATGCGGATCGTCCCCTTCCGCGGCGAGTACTACGAGCTGGCCGACCCCTCCCTCGTGCGCGGCCTCGTCTATCCGGTGCCCGATCCGGCCTTCCCCTTCCTCGGGGTGCACCTCACCCGCGGCATCGACGGCGGCGTCCACGTCGGACCGAACGCGGTCCCGGCCCTCGCCCGCGAGGGCTACGGCTGGTCGGTGATCCGCCCCCGCGAGCTCGCCGGCACCCTCGCCTGGCCGGGCAGCTGGGCCATCGCCCGGGCGCACTGGCGCTACGGGGCGGGCGAGCTGCACCGCTCCCTGTCCAAGCGCGCCTTCACCGAGGCGGTCCGCCGCATGCTGCCGATCGTCGAGGAGCGCGACCTGCGCCGGGCGAAGCCGGGCGTGCGGGCACAGGCGGTGCTGAAGGACGGCACCCTGGTCGACGATTTCCTGATCCGCGAGTCCGTCCGCACGGTCCACGTGCTCAACGCCCCGTCCCCGGCGGCGACGGCCTCCCTGCCGATCGGCCGCGAGGTCGCGGGGCGGGCGCTGGCGCTGCTGTAGCGGGCGGGCGGTGGCGCTGGGGGCGCCGTTCGGTGCCCCGGGGTGCCGCCCTGTGGCCGGGGCCGCCTCCCCGACGACGCCACGGCCTCGGGCCGCGCGGCCCGCGCTTGGTGCCCGGGGGCCCACCCCCTGCCCGAGGCGCCCGCCACCGCCCCGCCGCACGCCCCCGCGCGCCGTAGAATCGGGGGCATTGTGTCTGAGCAGCCAGAGAACCACCCGCACACCACCCCCGCCGACCGCGCGAAGGCCGACGAGCGCGTCGCGCGGCTCGGCAGCCGGATGTTCGCGCCGGGCGAGGGGCCCTCGCCCGACCCGGCCGGCTCGCACTACGAGCGGCGGATCCGCAGCTTCCAGCCGCGCCGCAGCCGCGTCACCGCGGGCCAGGCCGAGGCCCTGCTGAAGCGGTGGCCCGACTGGGGCTTCGACATCGACGGGCAGCGCCGGCTCGATCTGACCGAGATGTTCGGCGGGCTGCCGGTCGTCCTGGAGATCGGCTTCGGCATGGGCGAGGCCACCGCGCAGATGGCCGCCGCCGACCCCGGCACCGGCATCCTCGCGGTCGACGTCCACACCCCCGGCCAGGGCAACCTGCTCGGGCTCGCCGACCGCAACGGGCTCGAGAACGTCCGGGTCGCCAACGGCGACGCGGTCATCCTGCTGCGCGAGATGCTCAACCCCGAGTCCCTCGACGGCTGCCGGGTCTACTTCCCGGACCCCTGGCCCAAGAAGCGGCACCACAAGCGGCGCCTGATCCAGCCCGAGTTCCTCACCCTGCTCGCGCCCCGCCTCAAGCCCGGCGCCGTGCTGCACTGCGCCACGGACTGGGAGCCGTACGCGGAGCAGATGCTGGAGGTGCTCGGCGCGCACCCCGACTTCGAGAACACCCAGGCCGACGGCGGCTACGCGCCCCGGCCCGGGCACCGGCCGCTGACCCGGTTCGAGGGGCAGGGCCTCGACAAGGGGCACATCGTCCACGACCTGCTGTTCCGCAGGCGCTGACCTCGGCGAGGGGCGGGTTTTCCACAGGCTGCGGGAACTCCCTCGCCGGTGTCGGTGGGGCTCGTTAGGGTCGTTCCGTGTCGTCGAACCCGATCGTCGGATCTGCCACCGAGCCCGCCCCCGCCCCGGCCCCCGCCAAGGCGGTCATCCCCGGGCCCGCACCCGTGCCCGCCCTGGAGACCGACCAGCCGGACTTCGCGGCGGTCCCGGAGCGTTCCAAGTGGCGGTACAAGCCGCGCCGCGCCTTCTGGCGCAGCAAGCTGCTGCGGGCCATCACCCTGATCACCCTGCTCGCGCTGTGCGCCCTGGCGATCCTCGCGCTGGTCCGGGAGGAGACCGGCACCGAGGGCTTCCTCGTCGGGCTGGGCCTCGCGGTCCTGCCCGTGCCGCTGCTGGTGGCCGCGTTCCGCTGGCTCGACCGGGTCGAGCCGGCCCCCTGGAAGAACCTGCTGTTCGCCCTCGCCTGGGGCGCGTTCGCCTCCACGCTGGTGGCGATCCTGGCCAACTCCTTCGCGGTGGAGTGGATCAGCAGCGCCACCGCCGACCCCGGCTCCGCCGACACCCTCGGCGCGACCGCGGTCGCCCCGGTCGTGGAGGAGACCGCCAAGGGCGCGGCCGTGCTGCTGCTCTTCCTCTTCCGCCGCAGGGACTTCACGGGCCCGGTCGACGGCCTCGTCTACGCCGGGTTCACGGCTACCGGCTTCGCGTTCACCGAGAACATCCTCTATCTGGGCAACGCCTTCGGCGAGGACCAGGAGATCGGCTCCACCGGGCTCGGCTCCATGACCTTCGGGACCTTCCTGGTCCGGATCATCATGTCGCCGTTCGCCCACCCGCTGTTCACCTCGCTCACCGGCCTCGGCTTCGGCTTCGCCGCCGCCCTGGCGGCCGGCGCGCGGTTCCGCCGCACCCGGCTGGTGCTGTTCCCGCTCGCCGGCCTGCTGCTCGGCATGGGCATGCACGCCCTGTGGAACGGTTCGGCGAGCTTCCACCCGCTGGCGTTCCTCGCGGTGTACGGGATGTTCATGGTCCCGGTCTTCGCCCTGCTGACCTGGCTCGCGATATGGAGCCGGCAGAAGGAGCTGCGCACGATATCCGGCGAGCTCCCGGCCTACGCGACGGCCGGGTGGCTCGCGCACGACGAACCGCTCGCGCTCTCCTCGATGCGGGCCCGCGCGCTGGCCCGCGGCTTCGCCGCCCGTACGTACGGCAAGCCGGCCGCGCAGGCCGTCGGCGAGTACGAGACCTTCGCCACCACCCTGGCCTTCCTGCGCCACCGGGCCGGACGCGGCCAGGCGGCCCCGGACTTCGCGGCCCGCGAGCAGGAGCTGCTGCACCACCTGTGGCAGCGCAGGCAGGTGGCCTCGCCCGCGCTGACCTACGCCGCACGGGCTACGGGCCGGGTCTGGGCGCCGCCGCAGTACCTGGACTACGGCGGCTACAACCCGTACCGCAGCTAGTACGGCGGTCGCCGCGAAACGCCCGGATCAGACCGCCGAGGCTTCGTCCAGCACCGCCAGCTCCGCCGCCGTCAGCTCCAGCTCGGCGACCGCGACGAGGGCGGGCAGCTGCTCGACCGTGCGGGCCGAGGCGATCGGGGCGACGACGGTGGGGCGGGAGGCGAGCCAGGCCAGGGCGACGGTGGCCGGCTCGGCGTCGTGGGCCTCGGCGACGGCGTCGAGCGCGGCGAGCACCTTCTGGCCCCGCTCGGTCTCCAGGTGCTTGGCCGCCCCTTCGGCGCGGACGCTGGCGACGGTGGCGCCCGGGCGGTACTTGCCGGTGAGGAAGCCCGAGGCGAGCCCGAAGTACGGCACGGCGGCGAGGCCGGCCTGCTCGGCGGTCTCCAGGAGGGCGCCCTCGTAGGTCTCGCGGGAGACCAGGTTGTAGTGCGGCTGGAGGGCGACGTAGCGGGTGAGCCCCTCGGCCTCGGCGAAGTCGAGGGAGGCGCGCAGCCGCTCCGGGGAGATGTTGGAGGCGGCGACGGCCCGGACCTTGCCGTCCTTCACCAGCTGGTCGAGCGCGGTGACGATCTCCTCGACGGGCACGGACTCGTCGTCGAAGTGCGTGTAGTAGAGGTCGACGTAGTCGGTGCCGAGGCGGCGCAGCGACTCCTCGGCGGCGCCCTTGATGGTGGTCGCGCTCAGCCCCTTGTAGCGGGGGTGGGCGCCGGCCTTGGTCGCCACGAGGACGTCGGCGCGCTTGCCGCGGGAGGCGAGCCAGCGGCCGATGACGGTCTCGGACTCGCCGCCCTCGTGGCCCTCGGCCCACGCGGAGTAGACGTCGGCGGTGTCGACGAAGTTGCCGCCCGCGGCGGTGTACGCGTCGAGGACGGCGAAGGACTGCGCCTCGTCGGCGCTCCAGCCGAAGACGTTGCCGCCGAGGGCGAGCGGGAAGACGTGCAGGTCGGAGGAGCCCAGCTTGCGGAGAGAAGTCATGGAGTGATCAACCCTCCGCGCGACCGGGCCTATTCCGCTTCCGCGGGGGACGTCCGTCCGGACGTCAGAGGCTGAGGCCCTTCGAGCGCAGCCAGCCCGCCGGGTCGATGCCGCCGCCGGACGGGGTGTGGACCTCCAGGTGGAGGTGGGGCCCGGTGACGTTGCCGGTGGCGCCGACCCGGCCGATGGTGTCGGCGGTGCCGACGGACTGGCCCGCGCCGACCGTCATCGAGGACAGGTGGCAGTACCAGATCTCGGTGCCGTCCTCGAGCTCCAGGACGATGCGGTAGCCGTACGCGCCGGACCAGCCGGCCGACTTCACGGTGCCGCTGTGGACGGCCTTGACCGGGGTGCCGGTGGGCGCGGCGAAGTCCAGGCCGGTGTGGTAGCCGGAGGACCACATCGAGCCGGCCTCGCCGTAGGTGGAGGTCAGCGTGTACGAGGAGGTGGGCAGCGAGTAGCTGGCGGCCAGCTTGGCCAGGCGCTCGGCCTCGGCCTTCGCCGCGGCCTCCGCGTCGGCCTTCTTCTTCGCCTCGGCCGCCGCCTTCTCCGCCGCGTCGGCCTTGGCCGCGGCCTCCGTCGCCGCCTTCTCGGCGGCGGCCTTCTGCGCCGCCTCCTTCTCTGCGGTGTCGGCGGCGGCCTGCTGCTGCTCGGCCTGCTGGAGGATGCGGGCGCGCAGGGCCTCGCCGGCGTCGGCGGCCTGCTGCTTGGTCCCCGCGGGCGCGTCGGCGGAGGTGCTGTCCTCGGGCGCGAGGTAGGTGAGGGCGGTGAGCGGCTGCGCGTTGTTCGTGACCTGGGCGCTGTCGCCGGCGCTCTTGTCCTTGCCGCCGATCAGGTCGCCGATGCCGGGGAGTTCGGAGGCGTCGGGCAGGTCGAGGTCCGGCAGGGCTATGGCGACCGGGGGCTTGTCCTGCGCGGTGGCCAGGCCGCCCGCGCCGACGGCGGCGATGACGCCGACACCGAGGACGGTGGAGGAGCGGGCGAAGTTGGAGCGCTGCTTGACGACCCGGTGCCGGCCGCCGGAGCGGTTCTGGGCCCGCAGCGAGTCCTCGGTGGGGTTCCATTCCTCCCCGCCCGCGCCCGCGGCGCCATGGGCGCCGAAAGAGTCGAAGGGGGCTTCGGGAGCAGGGGTGTTGGACGCCACGGAGGCGCTCTCCTTTCCTTCCTTCTCGCCTACCGGGTTAGCTGACGGGTTCGGAGCAGGAAGGTCTCCTACGGGTGTGCCGCACGGGTGCGACGTGGCCCGATTCACCCCAAGTGGTGGTTCCCCGGTTCCCTTGCGGGATTCGGCGCGCGCGCACGGTGCCGTCTCTTGCGACGGCTGTGACGACCGCGCTGCGTTATCGAACGTTAATAGACACGGCCTCCCGATTCCAAGCCGTCCCCCTTGATCATTAGCTGAATTGAGAGGGAATGGCCCGAGTTGACCCCCGGTCAGACAGGATCCGCGTCACACCGGGAATCTGACGTTGCATCAATTGTTATCGGAGCGACACCCCTCGACTACGTCCCGTCACCATCCTCCCGAAGCGCCTCCGGAGGCACCCTGGGGGCCGCCGTCGGAGGCACCGCAGGAGACGCCGCAGGACCCACCTCCGCGCTCTGCCCCGGCGGCACCACCGGCATCGTCCGGCGCCGCTCCGGCTGCCCCGCCGCCGGGCGGCTCACCGCGAGCAGCGCCATGTCGTCGTTCGAGCCCCCGCCGGTGTGCCGCCGCACATCCGCCACCAGCGCGTCCAGCAGCTCCTCCGGGCCGGGGAAGAGCCGCCCCGCGAGCCGCTCCGCCGGATCGTAGAAGACGCCCCGCGCGTCCCGCGCCTCCGAGAGGCCGTCCGTGTAGAGCAGCAGCGTCGCGCCCGCCGGGTACGGCGTCTCGTCGGCCCGGTCGGGCCACACCGCCAGCTCCCCCATCCCCAGCGGCAGCGCGGCCTCTGTCGGCCGCAGCCGGTCGAGCCCGCCGTCCCCGTACAGCAGCAGCGGCTCCGGGTGCCCCCGGTTCACGACCCGCACGACACCGCCGCCGTCCCCGCGCGGGATCTCCGCGAGGACCGCCGTCGTGAACCCCTCGAAGGCGTCGAGCCCGTCCCGCCGCGTGCCCTCGCGGTCCAGCGCCCGCTCCAGCCGCTGCGCCACGCCCTCCAGCGTCGGCTCCAGCTCGGCGGCCTCCCGGAAGGCGCCGATGACCACGGCGACGGCCTCCACCGCGTCGAGCCCCTTGCCCCGCACGTCGCCGACGACCAGCCGTACCCCGTAGGGGGTGTCCTGGACGGCGAACAGATCGCCGCCGATGAACGCGTCGGCCTGCGCCGCCTCGTACCGGGCCGCGACCTGCAGCCCGCCGATCCGCGCGGCGGGCGTCGGGAGCACCGCCTTCTGCGCCGTCGCCGCGATCACCCGCGCCGACGCGAGCCGCTCGCCGCTGCGCCGCACCACCCGATTGATCAGCATGGCGAGCGCCGCGACGGTGAGGACGGTCAGCGTCTCGGTGAGCGAGGAGATATGGCTGACCGTGCCGTTGTAGAGGTGCAGGCCGATGCTGGCGAGGACGGCGGCGACGCCCGTGAGGAACGTCGTCAGCGTGGAGAAGAAGGGGGCGGCGATCAGCGGCGCCGCCGAGAACAGCGGCGCCGCGGTGTACTCCGGCGGTGTCGCCAGGTCGAAGCAGACACCGCCCACGATGATCAGCGGGGGAAGGGCACGGATGAAGCGGCGTGCGACGGGATACGGCCCCCGGCCCCCGCCCGCGCCACCGGGCCCGTAGGAGGGCTCGTGCCGCACCGCTGCTCGCGCCACCTCTGCTCTCCCGCCTGGACCTGGGCCCGACCCGGCCCGGGCCCGCCTGGAGCACCGGGCCCGACCCCGAGGGCGACGGGAGGTCCCGCGCCCTCCCCAGGGTGGGTCAGCCGCCGCCCGTCGGCGACTCCCGCGCGGCCGACTGGCGTACGGCCGGCCGGACGGCGAGCCGCCCGCCCCGGGACAGCGCCGCCATCGCCGCCGCGCAGCCCAGACCGACCGCGCACAGCGTCAGCCAGGGCACCGCCGACCAGCCGGTGAGGTCGAGCAGCGCGCCCGTGCCCAGGTTCCCCAGGGTGATGCCGATCCCGCAGACGGTGTTGTAGAGCCCGTAGTGGGTGGCGACCCAGCGGCCCTCGGAGAGCGCCACCACGGTGTCCATCTCGTACGGGTAGAGCACCGCGTTCGCCACCGCCAGGAGCGCCGCGCACAGCAGCAGCCCCGCGAGCGAACGCCCGCCGCCCAGCAGCGCCGGAGGCAGGAACGCCACGCCCATCAGCCCGAGCCCGAGCACCAGACACCGCTCCCGGCTGAGCCGCCGCTTGCACCAGGCCGTGATCCGCAGCTGCCCGAGCAGCGCCACCACCGCAGACACCACGAACAGCGCCGTCGTCACCGAGGTGCTGCCCGCGGCGAGCGGCAGCGCCAGATAGACCTGGAAGGACAGCACGTACGAGCCGGTCATCGCCAGCGAGAACAGCCAGAACACCCGGTTGGCGAGCACCGTCCCGAACTGCCCCCGCTCCCGCCCCTCCCCCGCGGGCAGCTCCTTCCGCACGGGCAGGTGCCGCAGCTGTACGAGGGTGAGCCCGGCGAACAGCACCGCCGCCACCACGCACGTCAGCCGGAACGACACCCCGGTCAGCGCCACCCCGACGAGCGGCCCGAGCAGGATGCCCGCCTGGTAGTACGTGTTGAACAGCGCGAACGCCTCCACGCGCCGCTCCCCCGCCTCCGCCGCCAGATAGGCCCGCACGGCCGGGTTGAACAGCGCCCCCGCCAGGCCCGTCGCCAGCGAGGCGGCGATCAGCATCGGCAGCGACTGCGCGAAGGCGAGCGCCCCGAAGCCGGCCGTCCGCAGCGCGCACCCGGCGACGATCAGCGGCTTGAAGCCGAGCCGGTCGGCGAGCGCGCCGCCGACGAGGAACATGCCCTGCTGGGACAGGTTCCGCGCGCCGAGGACGAGCCCGACCGCCCAGGCCGCCATGCCCAGGCCGTCGGCCAGGTGGGCGGCCAGGTACGGCATCAGCATGTAGAAGCCGAGGTTGATGGTGAGCTGGTTGAGGAAGAGCAGCCGCACGGCCGGGTCGAAGGTGCGGCTCTGCTTCCAGATCCCTCCCGGGGAGGGCGCGGTCGTCGTGCTCAACGGACCCGCTCCGCCCGGTCCAGTACCCGGCGGGTCCAGCCGCTGACCGGCTCGCCCTCGGCGTACCCGGCGGGGTCCTCCCGTACGGGGCCGTCGAGCAGCCCGTGCGCCGCGCAGAACTCGTCGTTGAAGACGGTGTCGAAGTAGCGCTGCGGCCCGTCGGGGAAGACCGCCGCGATCCGGGTGCCGCGCGGCCGGGTGCGGGCCAGCCAGCCCGCGACCAGCGCGACCGCGCCCACGCTCCAGCCGCCGGTGGCGAACTGCCGGGACGCGAGCCGCCGGGCGGCCCGTACCGCCTCCGCGGGACCCACCCAGTGGACCTCGTCGAAGGCGGCGTGGTCGACGTTCCCCGGGTGGATGGAGGAGCCGAGCCCGCGCATCAGGCGCGGGCCGGCCGGGAGGCCGAACACGGTGGAGTTGACGGAGTCCACCCCGACCAGTTCGAGGGCGGGGCTGGTGGTGGCGCGCAGCGCCCGGGAGATGCCGGCCGAGTGGCCGCCGGTGCCGACCGCGCAGACCAGCACGTCGACCCGGTCCAGCTGCTCGCCGAGCTCGGCGGCGAGCCCGCCGTACGCCTGCGGGTTGTCGGGGTTCCCGTACTGGTTGGGCCACCAGGCCCCGTCGAGGGCGATCAGCAGTTCGGCGACCCGGTCCATCCGGGCCTGCTGCCAGCCGCCGTCCGGGCTGGGCTCGGGCACGACGTGCACCTGCGCGCCGTGGGCGGTGAGCATCCGCTCGACGATCGGTTCGAGGCCGGGGTCGGTGACCACGTGGACGGGGTGGCCGTGCAGGATGCCGGCGAGCGCGAGCCCGAGCCCGAGGGTCCCGGAGGTGGACTCGACGATCGGGGCGCCCGGCCGCAGCTCCCCGCGGCGGCGGGCCTGCTCGACCATGTGGAGGGCGGCGCGGTCCTTGATGCCACCGAAGTTGAAGCCTTCCAGCTTGGCCCAGTAGCCGTCGTCCATCCACAGGACGGGGGTGTTGCCGACGGTCTGGCGGGCCACGGAGAGCAGGTTGGCGGGATTGCTCATGGGGGGTCGTGTCCTTGAGGTGGGGCAGCCCCGGCATCCGGGGCGTGCGGAAGGAACAAGGTCGCGAAGGTGCGCGACCCGGCTCAGTTCCGGTCCACCCCGAGAGCGATCAGCAGCCGCCCCGGCTGGGGCCCGGGCCCGGCCCGGCCCCGCACACAGCGCGTGTGCGGTGCCTCGGGGAACACCTCGTCGTACGCGAGGACGGCAGCCCCGGCGTCCGGCGCCGGGACCTGCGCCCCCGCGGACTGCGCGGGCAGATGCGCGTCGAAGGACCACCCCTCCCCGGGCCGCTCGCAGCCGTGCGGGAGCCCGGGGGCGGAGAAGGCGGCGGAGGCGACACCTGAGGACGCGGCGCCGAAGGCCATCGGACCCGAGGTCATCGCACCCGAGGACACCGCCTCAGGCGCGGCCAGTGCGTGCCCGTGCGCGCCGTGGCAGACGCCCGCGATCAGCGCGACGAACGCGAACAGCAGCAGGACGGCGGGCGCCCGCCGCCCCGCCTGCCGCAGTTCCGTCACGTCTCGGTCACCCATGGTGAGCGCGAGGCTACGCGGCGCACGCGCGGCACGCAAAAAGGCGGACCCGGTTTTGGCCACCCTTTACTTGCGGGCGTATTGCCTTCCGGTTGCCCACGGCCACGGGTTCGGGCACGGGCACGGATGTGCCGGGAAACGCCGAAGGCCCGGATCCATGATCGGATCCGGGCCTTCGTGCTACTGAGTAGCGGGGACAGGATTTGAACCTGCGACCTCTGGGTTATGAGCCCAGCGAGCTACCGAGCTGCTCCACCCCGCGTCGGTAAACACGACTCTACGTCATGCATGCCCAGATCACGAAATCCATTGCCGCAGGACTGCCTCCGGGCTGCCGCGGGGCCGCCTCCGGCCTGCCACCAGGCCTTTCTCAGCAGCCGCAGTCGTCCGAGTCGACCGGTGCCGTGAGCGGGTCCGCGGCCTTCTGCTCGGCGCCCTCCCAGGTCTCGAAGCCGAAGCCCTCGCGCACCCAGTACTCGAAGCCGCCCAGCATCTCCTTCACCTGGAAGCCCAGCTGCGCGAGGGCGAGCGCGGCGCGCGTGGCACCGTTGCAGCCGGGGCCCCAGCAGTACGTGACGACCGGGACGTTCCTGTCGAGGAGCTGCTCGGCCTGCTCGGCGATGAGGGCGGTCGGCAGGTGGACCGCGCCCGGCACGTGCCCCTGGTCCCAGGAGGCGGTGGAACGGGAGTCGAGCACGACGAAACCGGGGTCGCCGCCGGTGGCGCGGGCGTCGGCGAGGGCGGAGGCCACATCGGAGACGTCGGCGTGGAAGGCGAGGCTGGCGGAGAAGTGGGCGACCGCCGCGGCGGGGGTGGCCGGCGGGGTGCGGAGGACCGGGTTCACGGGGCTGACCTGCGTCGATGTCGTCGTCATGGGCATAAATCTAAAGAAGACGATCACCACTCTGAAGGGCTGATCCCCGGCGCTCACGGGCTTCGCCCGGGGAATCCCGGCCGTTTGCGGCGACCGAGCGGGGATCTCACGTACCGGAACCTGTCACATGCGGGGGCCGCCATCCGTCATACCCGTACGACCCTGTGACCGGACGCGAAGGGGAACACGCACCGATGGACAAGGACCTCCTGGCCGCACGCTTCGACGCGGACCGCGGCCACCTGCGGGCGGTGGCCTACCGGATGCTCGGCTCGCTCAGCGAGGCGGAGGACGCCGTCCAGGAGGCCTGGTTCAAGCTGAACCGCTCGGACACCAGCGGCGTGACGAACCTCAGCGGCTGGCTGACCACGGTCGTCGGCCGGGTCTGCCTCGACATGCTGCGCTCCCGCACGGCCCGCCGCGAGGACCCCCTGGAGTGCTACGTGCCCGACCCGGTCGTCCGGGAGGAGGGCGTCGCCGACCCCGAGAAGGAGGCGCTGCGCGCCGACTCGGTCGGGCTCGCGCTCCTCGTCGTCCTGGAGACCCTGGCCCCGGCCGAGCGCCTCGCGTTCGTGCTGCACGACCTGTTCGCGGTCTCCTTCGACGAGATCGCGCCCATCGTCGACCGCACCCCCGCCGCCACCCGCCAGCTCGCCAGCCGCGCCCGCCGCCGCGTCCAGGGCGCCACCCCGGCCCCCGCGCCCGACCTGGCCCGCCAACGCGAGGTCGTCGACGCCTTCCTGGCCGCCTCCCGGGCCGGCGACTTCCAGGGCCTGCTGACGGTCCTCGACCCCGACGTCGTCCTGCGCGCCGACGGCGGCACCCGCCTGCGGGCCGTCTCCAAGCTGGTCCGCGGCGCCGAGGCGGTCACCAGCCAGGCCCTCACCTTCGCCAAGTTCCGCCACGCCGCCCGCCCGGTCGTGGTCAACGGCGCGGCCGGCCTGGTCTCCCTCGCCGACGGCCACCCGGTCGGCCTCATGGCCTTCACGATCACCGCCGACCGCATCACCGGCATCGACATCGTGGCGGACCCGGAGCGCCTGGCGGCCCTGGGCGTCACCGGCTGACGGCGGCCCTCCGCACTCCTCTCCGATTCATAAGATGGGTGGCCGCCGCGAGAGGAAGTGATCACACATGCGCCCCCAGCGATTCACCGCCTACGTCCTCGACCTCGCCAAGAACGCGCCCACCGTGAGCCGGGTGCAGACCCTCGCCGAGGCGGGCGACACGGAGCACCCGTTCGGCCTGGCCATCACGACGAACACGGGCGAGACGAGGTGGCAGTTCGCCGGGCAGCTCCCGGACGGTGCGAAGCACGAGGGGTTCGGCGACACGCCGGTGACGGGCACTCCGGCGCCGGCGACGGGCGACCCGGCGACTGCCGACTCCCCTGAGGCGTGGTTCGCCGCGGTCCTGTCCGGCGCCGAGTGCCCGGAGATCGCCGCGATCGAACGCTGGTCGACCGCCGAGAACGCGGGCTCGCAGCGCGGGGTGACCATCGACTTCCACAACGGTGCCAGGATCTTCGCGCGCCAGTTCTAGACCCGCTCCGGCGTCGTCCGGGCACCGGCACCGAGACCTGGGCCCGGACGAAGGGGGCGGCCGCAGCGCGCGGGACCCAACGGCGGATCTCCAGGCCGGCGCTGACTGGCGTTGCGAGGGACGACGGGCGCCGACGTACCGGCCGGTGCCACGTCCGAGACGTCGGGTGCGCGGGCCTGACGACGCTCGTCACAACGGCCCCGGCGCATTCACTCCGTCGGGGCCGCCCTTCCGGATCGTCACACGTGAGCGTGCTCGATCCATGTTCAATGGTACGACTTCTCGGCCGGGCGGGCCGGGAGGCGAGAACGGGCCGTCGGGGTAGTCCGGCTCAGCCGCGCCCTTGTTCTTCGGCCTCCATACGGCGGATTCCCTGGTGGGTGAGGGAGACCATCGCGGGTGTGTTGCCCGGTTCCCAGTCGACGGTGATCAGGCCCTCGCCGGCGAGGTAAGCGCAGGCGGCGGCCAGGTCTTCCTCCGGGATGCGCAGGTCGTTGCGCAGCTTCCGCCCCGTGATGCCGAGGAGCCGGTTGCCTTCGGTGGCTTCGTAGAGGGCGGTCAGGACTCGTTCGCGGTAGAGCTGTCGCTCGCGGAGTGTCGCCATGACCGAGTCCTTTCTTCGTGTGAAGGTCCGATGCCGTTCAGACTTCGTCGACGTGCGTACCGGTGAGAGGGGACGATCTGCTGGTGGTGAGCCAGGAGCGGGCGGGCTCTGCGGCGGTTTCGGTGTCGACGGTCAGGTGGAGCCGGGTGCCGCCTTCGGGAACGGGGTAGCTGCGCTGTTCCGTCCCGGCGAACGAGCGGCGGATCACCTCGGCGACCGCGCGGGCGGCTTCGGGGGTGGCGGCGACGATGCGGATCTCGGCCTGTCCGGCCGAGGGCAGGGTCGCGGTGTCGGTGCGGCACAAGGGGCGTGGTCCCTTCACGGGCGAGCGAGAGGCCGGCGGATGGGTTGTCCCGGGTGTCGGGTGCCCCACCCGCGGCCTTCGGTCGGAGGAGTGGTCTCTGGAGCAGTCACGGCCAGGTGCCCATGGCCCTGCGGCGGGCGGCTTGCTCTGTCGGCGTGTGGGGGCTGTGACCGGTCGGTCGGAAGATGGCCGGGAAGGGGTCGCTGTAGTGGCGGGCGGCGATGCGTGCGTCGTGCTGGGCGTTGAGCCGGTGGATCAGGCGCGTGCCGAGTGTGATCAACACAGCGACGGCCGCGAGCGCGATCAGGGTCTCCATGTCGTCACCACCGAATGTTCTTCGGCAGCGGAATCATCCGCGCGCCGACGACCGGGTGCCGGAGGGGCGGCAGGGCGGCCCCGCCGTCCGTCTCCCAGACGTCCTCGCTGCTGCGGGCGTCGCGCATACGGCGGCCGGTCGCGGCTTCGTCGGACATCAGGGAACCGGCGGTGAGGACGCTGCCGGGGATGGCGGCCGCCGTCATGAGCCGGGTGGCTGCGGCGGGTTCGGTCCCGGGTGGAATCACCAGCAGGTCGGCGCGGCCGACGGTGTAGGAGAGCAGGATCATCTTGTCGGGATCCTGTTCGGTGAACCAGCCGACGTGCACGGTGTGCCCGGCGGCAGCGACCTTGTGCGGGACGACGGGCCAGCGGGTGGGGTTCACCAGGACGCGTGTGATGCGTCCGAAGTGCTCTTCCAGCGCGTCGACCAGGGGCGGAAGCTCAGCGGCGAGGTCACGCGAGCGAGGCCACCAGGCGCCGTCCAGGAGACCGGCGAGTGTGGTCTTCGACGTCAGCGAAAGGCGCGCCGAACGTGAGGGCGCGAGGGTGGTGGTCATGATCGCGGACCCGTCTCCGGGCCGCCCTGCAGGGCGGCCCAGTGTCTTGATCGCCGGAAACGACGTCCGCGTGGGAGCGGGTGTTCGAGTTACTCCCGGTGCCTTCAGCCTACTCCGCGCCGGGGGCCGGACGAGCGGTCTCCGTCCAGCCGATTCCCCGGATCGGGAACACCCGCCCGGTCGGCGGTCGCGAGCGTGACCGCGGCACGCGCGTACCGTGACGCCATGGCTCGTGCGGTCGACGTCGGCGACCTCACCTCGCGGCACGTCCCTCCGTCACCCGCGCCACTCGACCAGGAGGAGCGTGGAGTCGTCCGAAGTGGCTTCGCCACGTGCCCGCTTGAGGGTGTGGGACAGGTCCCGCGCCACCGCGTGCACCTCCCGGTCCGCCCTGTCCAGCTGGTTCACCCAGTCGATCAGCTGGTCCTCGCCGAACTCCTCCTCGCCGCTCTCGTGTTCCTCGATCAGCCCGTCGGTGAAGCAGAGGATCCGGTCCCCGGGTTCGAGCGCCACTTCGCTGACCTGTGGCTGGTCCCCGCCGAAGCCGACGGGGAGGGTGGTGGGGCTGTTCAGGCGGCGTACGACGTGGTGGCCGCGGATCAGTATGGGGGCGGGGTGTCCGGCGTTGACCCACTGGAGGCGCCCCGTGTCGGTGTCGAGCCGCAGCATCTGCGCGCTGACGAAGTGGTCGGGCGCGAACTGCTCGGCGACGGCCCGGTCCATGAAGAGATAGATCTCGGACAGCTCGACGCTGATGCGGCGGGCATGCCGGTACGCGCCGATCGCGACGGTCGCCATGGTCGCCGCGTCCAGGCCGTGACCCATGGCGTCGATCATGGCGAGGTGGAGGACGTCCCCGTTCAGGGCGTAGTCGAAGCTGTCGCCGGCCACGTCGTACGCGGGTTCCAGGACGCCGGTGACCGCGACGCGCGGCATCGTCATGGCGAGCGGAGGCAGGAGGGACCACTGGATCTCCGCGGCGACGCTCATCTGCTCGCCGCGGCGGGTGCGGAAGAAGAGGTCGGTGTAACCGTTCTTGGTCTGCAGCACGGCGGCGCCACGGTATGTCCGAAGCCCCGGCGCCGATCGGTTCCCCAACGGAGGGCTGCGCGTCCGCGCGTCCCACCGGAGTACGGTGAAAGTGCGGGGCCGTCGCCCCGCCCGCCGGCCCGGCGTCCGATGTGGCACCGACCCGGGCGGAAGCGGCACCACCCGTGGACGGGCGGACCACCATGACCGACGCGAACGTTTCCCCCCACCAAGTCCCCGCGCCCCCGCGCCTCGTGCCGGACGAGATCTACCGGTCGGTCGGGCCGGGTACCGCGCTGCTCCGGATGCAGACGACGGGGTCCCGGCAGAGCCTTCTGGACGGCGCGTGGTGGCCGCGCTCGCGTGACGTCGAGCGGGAGATCCCGCCGCTGATCACCGCCCTGACCGAGTACCTCGGACCCGTCACGCGGGTCGGCCTGGACGCTTCCGCCTGGAACGGCATCCCGACCCGTCTCGTCGTCGACGACCGGGTCGTGCACCTCGATTCCTTCCCCGTCGGCGACGACACCGTCCTGATCACCCGCGGTGACAACGACCACTTCTCCCTGATGGTCGTCCCGCCGGACACGCCACCGGAGGCCGCCCGCACGGCCATGGCCCGCGCCGTCGACGCCGACAACGCCAGTCAGGCCGCCGAGATCCTCCTCGCCGGGCCGCCTCCGTCGGCCGGCCCGCCGCGGGAGCCTGCCTGATCGGAGAGGGGCAAGGCTCAGACGAAGCCGGAGGCGCCCGACGAGGATGAGCCCGGCGGGTTCGCGACGCCCCTCGACCAGTGCGTGGAGGAAGGTGGAGTCCCCGAAGCCCACCTGGGAGACATCGAGCAGGATCCGCTCGGCGTCGTCCCGGCGGGCATCGCCGTCGCACGACGCGCGGCCCGACCTCTCCGAGATCTCCCGGGTCCGGACCCAGAAGTGCCTGCGCGCGGACATCGCAACCTGGATGGAGAACCCCTCGAAAGGGCCCGGAGGGACCTTCCTCGAAGGTGAGCATCCTTCCGACTCCACCATGGTCATGGCGATCCTCATGGCCTGGCTCGTCGGGGCGAGGGAGCAGATCACCGAGGATCAGGCCCGGGACACCGTCCTCTGGGTGTCGGACAACCTGGGAATCCAGCACGACGACCTTCTCCAGGTGTCGGGGTTCATCGGCCACCCGGACGCCCCCGACCTGACCCTGAACCAGGCGGTTGAGCACTACGGAGACCCGATGGCCTTCGTCCTCTCCATGGTGCTGCTGTCCGGCGGCCTGGTCGCCGCAGTCGGCGACGGGGACCCGAACTGGCTCAAGCAGTTCGACCTGACGTCCTGAACGTATTCGGCCTCCGCCCCGGAGTACCGGCCCGTCCGCTCACGCACGCACCCCGGAACGACGAAGCGCCCCGACCGGCCGAAACCGGGAGGGGCGCTCCGTAGCAGGTCAGAGGGGATTCCCTCGCCTGCTTCGCGTAGGCCGTGTGGGACTCGAACCCACAACCAATGGATTAAAAGTCCACTGCTCTGCCAATTGAGCTAACGGCCCGTGGACAAGCACACCCGAGCAGCATAGCCGGAGACCTCCCCGAAACCGATCGGGTATCGGCCCCGGCGCACCGGGCGGGGCGGACCGGCCGGGGCCAACAGCGGTACGGAAAAGGCCCGCACCCGCACCGAAGTGCGGACGCGGGCCCTTTCACGGCCTTACGGAAGGTCAGCCGTTGCGCTTCCAGCGCGGCTTCTCGTCGCGGCGGAAGTTGGCGCTGCCACCGGACGGGCGGTGGTCGTCACGGCGGAAGCCACCGCCCGAGGGGCGGCTGTCGTCGCGGCGGAAGCCGCTGGACGGGCGGTCGTCACGACGGTCGCGGTTGAACGGACGGTCGCTGCCACGGTGGCCGCCGGAGGGGCGGTCGTCGCGGCGGAAGCCGCCACGGTCGTTGTCACGGCGCTCGTTGTCGCGGCGGAAGCCACCGCCGGCCGGGCGGTCGTTGTCGCGGCGGAAGCCGCCACGGTCGCCACCGCGGTCGTTGTCACGGTCGCGGTTGAACGACGGACGGTCGTTGTCGCGGCGGAAGCCACCACGGTCGCCGCCACGGTCGTTGTCACGGTCGCGGTTGAACGACGGACGGTCGTTGTCGCGACGGAAACCGCCACCGGCCGGACGGTCGTTGTCACGGCGGAAGCCACCGCGGTCGTTGTCACGGTCGCGGTTGAACGACGGACGGTCGTTGTCACGGCGGAAGCCGCCGGACGGACGGTCGTTGTCACGACGGAAGCCGCCACGGTCGTTGTCACGGTCGCGGTTGAACGACGGACGGTCGTTGTCACGGCGGAAGCCACCGGACGGACGGTCGTTGTCACGACGGAAGCCACCACGGTCGCCACCGCGGTCGTTGTCGCGACGGAAGCCGCCACGGTCGTTGTCACGGCGCTCGTAGCCACCGCGGTCGTCGCGGCGGTCGAAGTCGCGGCGCTCCTCGCGGACCGGCTCGGCCGCCACGGCGGCGACGGCCTCCGCGACCTCGGCCTCGGCGGCCTCGGTCACCTCGGCGACCGCGGCCTCCGGGTCCTCGCCACGCTCACGGGCGGCGCGGGCCACCAGGCGGTCGGCCTCCTCGCGGAGCTCGACGGCGCGGCGCTGCAGGCGCTCCAGCTGCTTGGTCAGGTCGGCGACCTCACGCTCGGCCTGCTTGGCCGAGTTGTTCGCGGAGTCGGCCTGGACCTCGGTGAGCGAGCGGGCGCCGGTGATCTCGGCGACCTCGGGGTCGAACGCGCCCGCCCCGCCGACCATGTGGCGCGAGGCGTCGACGCCCGCGTCCTCCATCAGGCGGAAGATCTGGCGGCGCTGGTGCGGCAGGGCCAGGGAGACCACGACACCGGAGCGGCCGGCGCGGGCGGTACGGCCCGAGCGGTGCAGGTAGTCCTTGTGGTCGCCGGCCGGGTCCACGTTCAGGACCAGGTCGATGCCGTCGACGTGGATGCCTCGGGCGGCGACGTCGGTCGCGACGAGCGCGTTGACGTAGCCCTTCTTGAAGTCCTCGAGGACCCGGGTACGGGCGCCCTGCGTCATGCCACCGTGCAGCGCGTCGGCCTTCACACCGGCGTCGCACAGCTGCTCGGCGATGCGGTCGGCGCCCAGCTGGGTGCGGACGAAGATGATCGTGCGGCCCTTGCGGGCGGCGATCGCGGCGGTGACCGGGGCCTTGTCCTTCGGCTTCACGACGAGGACGTGGTGGGTCATGGTCGTGACGTTGCCCTGCGCGCTGTCGACCTCGTGCGTGACGGGGTCGGTCAGGTAGCGCTTGACCAGGGTGCCGATCTCGTTCTCCATGGTGGCGGAGAAGAGCATCCGCTGGCCGCCGCCGGGGATCTGGTCGAGCAGCTCGGTGACCTCGGGCAGGAAGCCCAGGTCGGCCATCTGGTCGGCCTCGTCGAGGACGGCGATCTTGACCTGCTCCAGGGAGCAGGCGCCGCGGTTGATGATGTCGCGCAGACGGCCCGGGGTGGCGACGAGGACGTCGACGCCGCGCTCCAGGGCGTAGATCTGGTTGCCCATCGACGTACCGCCGCAGACGACCTTCATCTTGAGGCCGAGCACGTCGCCGTACGGCTGGAGGGCGTCCGCGACCTGCATCGCGAGCTCACGGGTCGGGGTGAGGATGATGCCGCGCGGCTTCTTCTTGTCGGTGTGACCACCGGCGAGGCCGGCGAGCAGCGGCAGACCGAAGGAGAGGGTCTTGCCGGAGCCGGTGCGGCCGCGGCCGAGGATGTCCTTGCCGGCCAGGGCGTCCGGGATGGTCGCGGCCTGGATCGGGAAGGGGGTGGTGACGCCGTTCTGCGCCAGCTTGCGCACGACGCCCTCGGGGAGACCCAGGTCACCGAAGGTGATCCCGGGGGCCTCGTCGACGTCGTCGGCGTCGTCGGCGGTGTTCTCGACGGTCTCGACGTCGTCCTCGACGGCGTCGGCGGCGAGGGCGTCGGCGGTGTCGGTGGCGTCCGCGGCCTCGACGGTCTCGACGGCGTCGGTGGCCACTACGGCCTCGGCGACGGTCTCGTCGTTCTCGTTCTCGGGCAGGACGGCGTGATCAGAACTGAAAATGGACATGCGAAATGCGAAACCTTCCGGAGTCTCGGCACGCGCCCGTCAACTCCGTGTTTCGCACTACGGACCGCCTCAATGCGGTCAGCCACGGCAAGGGAGAGTACGCGCCAGTCACGGCGCTCTTCGGTCGTGGCGCCGGGCAAATGGGATCAAACGATCTACCACCATACGCACTCCCCCCCACCCAAGGCAAACCGATCACCGTCACACCGGCCTGGCCTGCGGTGATGCCTCCGGCTCGGAGGGCCCGCCCGGCCCCTCCGCCGCCCTCATGGCCCCCATATGGGTGTCCGCCCCAGGGGTGGTCGAGGGGGTCTCGGTGACCGTCGGATCGGACGTCGGGTCCGGCGGCGGCGTGGTCGGGTCCTGGGTCGGCGTCGGCTGCGTCGGATCGACCGGTGGCGTGGTCTCGCCACCCGGCGCGCCCGAGCCGCCCCCCGCGCCCGCGCCGGGGCCGCCCGTCCCGCCCGGCGTCTGCGGCGGCTTCGGCAACCCGCCCCCGCCCGCCGCGCCCGCGCCGCCGGCCGGCTTGGCGGAGGCCGTCGGAGAGCCGCTGGGCACCGGCGAACCCTTGCCCGAGCCGTCCGCGTCCGGCCCGCCCCGGACCGTACGGTCGTACCCGCCCCCCTCGCTCCCGCCGGACAGGCCGCCGTCCTCCGCGGCACCGGCCGCCGCGCCCGGCTTCCCCGCGGAGTTGCGGGGCGCCGGCTTCGCGCCGTCGTCGCTGACACTCATACAGCCGCTCAGACCCGCGCAGGCGGCGACCGCCAACGCGGTCGCGGCCCAACGCACCGGGGTGGGCATATGGCGCACGGAGGCACCTCCAGGACATGACGGGCGGGAACGGGGCGCCGACCGAGCCGATCGAACGCGTCGCCCTGCCCAACTCCCTTGGCGCCGCAAGGGACACGCCCCAGCCGCCGCAAGCCCCGCCCGGTCCCGTTCGGACTGGCTGAGCCGGGCTCAGCCCGACCGGGCCCGGCTCAGCCGTAGCCCAGCGCGTGCAGCCGTTCGTCGTCGATGCCGAAGTGGTGGGCGATCTCGTGCACCACGGTGATCTCGGTCTCGGCGACCACGTCCTCGCGGGACGCGCACATCCGAAGGGTCGGCCCGCGGTAGATGGTGATCCGGTCCGGGAGCACACCGGCGTACCACTCGCCCCGGTCGGTCAGCGGCGTCCCCTCGTAGAGCCCGAGCAGTTCGGGGTCGTCGGGCGACGGCTCGTCCTCCACGAACACGGCGACGTTGTCCATCAGCCGGGTCAGCTCCGGCGGGATCCGGTCCAGGGCTTCGGCGACGAGCTCCTCGAACTCCTCACGCGTCATCTCCAGCACGGGCCCATTCTCCCTCTCTCGACAGCCCCCTCCACCTGCCTGGGGAAACCGTTTTGGCGATCCGGCCGGGATCCCATATGCTTCTCACGTCCCCGACGCGCTGGAAAGCGCCCAGGTGGGCCCTTAGCCCTCATCGTCTAGTGGCCCAGGACGCCGCCCTTTCAAGGCGGTAGCACGGGTTCGAATCCCGTTGGGGGCACGCACAACCCTGTGCGAGACTTGTCTCGCACAACATATGGCTCTGTGGAGCAGTTGGTTAGCTCGCCACCCTGTCAAGGTGGAGGTCGCGGGTTCAAGTCCCGTCAGAGTCGCTGAAGCTGGAAACAGCTTCGTGGCTGGGTAGCTCAGTTGGTACGAGCGATCGCCTGAAAAGCGATAGGTCGCCGGTTCGACCCCGGCCCCAGCCACAAAAGAGAAGGCCCCGTTCGAAAGAACGGGGCCTTCTTCGTGTTCCAGGACCAGGACCGGGGCCGGGGCCGGGGCCGGGACCACGATCACGACCACGGCGGTAGGGGGAGCAGGGCGCCGCCCTCCTCCCCCTACCCCTCACGCCTCCTCGCGCCGCCTCCCCCGCAGGGCCCGCACCGCGAAGGCGCCCGCCACCACGGCCGGCACCGCGAGGAGCAGCGCCCAGTCCGGGACGACGCGGCCCAGGGCGCCCACCCGCTCCTCCACGGCGAACGAGTCGTCCACGGACAGCAGGCCCGGCAGCGCGGTCGTCCCGTCGAAGACCAGGAAGAGCGTGCCGAGGGCGATGAAGAACAGGCCCGAGAGCAGCGAGGTCGAATGCAGCTCGAACCGGCCGAGCCGGATCGGCCGGCCCCGCAGCCAGCGCCGCCGTCCCAGGTCGTAACGGTTCCAGAGCAGGGCCAGCACGAAGAGCGGGACGGCCATGCCGAGCGCGTACACGGCGAGGAGCAGGCCGCCGTAGACCGGGCTGCCGCTGAGCGCGGCCACGGTCAGGACGCTGCCCAGGATGGGGCCCGCGCAGAAGCCGGCGAGGCCGTAGACCAGGCCCAGGGCGTACACCGAGAACGCGGTCGTGGGGCGGATCCGGCCGCTGACCTCGCTCATCCGGCGGGACGCGAAGCCCAGACCGAGGATCTGCAGCACCCCCAGCCCGATGATCAGCCAGCCGCCGACGGCCACCAGCAGATCCCGGTGCCCGTAGAAGAGACGCCCGGCGAAGGAGCCGGCCGCGCCCAGCGGGACGAGGGTGGTGGCCAGGCCCGCGTAGAAGACGCCGGTACGGGCGACCAGACGGGCCCGGCCGTCGACCGAGTACGCGAAGAAGGCCGGGAGCAGCAGGGCGCTGCACGGGCTGAGCAGGGCCAGCAGCCCGCCGAGGAAGGCCGCGAAGTACCCGATCCCGGAGGTCACCGGCCGGACTCCGCCTGCCCGGCCCCCGACTCCGGACCCGGCTTCTGCCCGGACTTCGGCCCCGCCTTCGGCCCCGGCTTCTTCGCGGCGGCCGTCCTCGCCGCCGCGTCGATCGCCTCCGTGAAGGCCTCCATCGGCTGGGCGCCCGCGATCGGGCGCCCGTTGACGAGGAAGGAGGGGGTGGAGGTGGCGCCCAGGGAGTAGCCCTGCTCCTGGTCCTTGGAGACGGCGGCGCGGGCCGCGGCCCCGTCCGTGTCGCGGGTGAAGCGGGCGAGGTCCGGGACGCCCGCCTCCTTCGCGAGGGCGGTCAGGCGCTCCTTGCCGAAGCCCTTCTCCTTGGCGCCCTGCGCGTACGCCGCCTTGTGGAACTCCCAGAACCGGCCCTGCTGCCCGGCCGCCCAGGAGGCCCGGGCCGCCGCCTCCGACTCCTCGCCGAAGATCGGGAAGTTCCGCCACTCGATGCGCAGGGTGCCGGCGTCGACGTACCGCTTCACCAGCTCGGGCTCCGTGTCCCGGGCGAACTTCCCGCAGTAGCCGCACTTGAAGTCGGCGTACTCGATGAGGACGACCGGCGCGTCGGCGCGGCCGAGGGCCAACTTGTCGGAGGCGTCCCGGCGGGCGTACGCCTCCAGCTCGGGGTAGACGCCGGCGGACGGGTCGGCGGAGACCTCGGCGGCGGCGCCGGGCGAGGAGGAGGGGCCGGAGGGCCTGGTGGTCGCGTACGAGGCGACGCCGAGCAGCGTGGCGGCGAGCACCACACCGCCGATGATCATGACGGGCTTGGACTGGGGCATGCGGAAGCGCTCCTGAGGACGGAGGAAGAGGACGGGCGGCGAGGAGGGGCGCCGGCCGTCTAGACCCTCAGGATCGACAGCTCCACCGGTGAGGGGGGCACGAGGGCGGGCGGCTCCCGGCCCCGGGTCGTCTCGTCCGGGCCCTCGTCCACGGCCCAGTCCGCGCAGCCCGCCCGCGCGCCCACGAGCGCGGGCAGCAGCTCCCCGAAGCCGTGCGAGCGCGGCGGTACGACGGGGCCCGCGGCCCCCTCGTCGACCGGATGGCCCTGCCCGCAGCCGGGTGCCACGGCGCCCGCGACGACCGGTCCGGGCGCGGGCGGCGGCGTGGCGGCCCCGCAGACCACCAGTCCGAGCACCAGGCCCGCCAGCGCGGCGAACGCCGCGAGCGCGCGGGCGGTGCGGGCCATGCGGAAACCTTTCGGGACGGTCCTTGCGGGTGTGCCCGAAATATTACGCAGCCCGTCGGTCCGGCCCTCGTAAATCGGTTCGCCGCTTCTCCGCGACAGGTGCGATCCTGGATCCCGTATGTCTACTTCCTTCGCCGCCCTCCAGTCCGTCCTGGCCGAGGTCTCGCTGCGGGACTCGCACCGGCTCGGCCGCCGTCTCGAAGGCGCCCGCCGCATCCGCAAGCCCGAGGCCCGTGAGGCCGTCCTGGACGAGATCGCCGCCGAGGCCGGCAAGGCCAAGGAGCGGGTCGACGCGCGCGCCGCCCGCGTGCCCGCGGTCTCGTACCCCGAGCAGCTGCCCGTCTCCCAGAAGAAGGACGAGATCCTGGAGGCGATACGCGACCACCAGGTCGTGATCGTCGCCGGTGAGACCGGTTCCGGGAAGACCACGCAGATCCCGAAGATCTGCCTGGAGCTGGGCCGCGGCGTCCGGGGCATGATCGGGCACACCCAGCCCCGCCGGCTTGCCGCCCGCACGGTCGCCGAGCGCGTCGCGGAGGAGCTCCGCACCCCGCTGGGCGAGGCGGTCGGCTGGAAGGTGCGCTTCACCGACCAGGTGAACCCCGAGGGCACCTTCGTGAAGCTGATGACGGACGGCATCCTGCTCGCCGAGATCCAGACGGACCGCGAGCTGCGCGCCTACGACACGATCATCATCGACGAGGCCCACGAGCGGTCCCTCAACATCGACTTCCTGCTCGGCTACCTGGCCCAGCTGCTGCCGAAGCGCCCCGACCTGAAGGTCGTGATCACCTCCGCGACCATCGACCCGGAGCGCTTCTCCCGCCACTTCGGCGACGCGCCGATCGTCGAGGTCAGCGGCCGTACGTACCCGGTCGAGGTGCGCTACCGCCCGCTCCTCGAAGAGGACAGCGAGGAGTCCGACCGGGACCAGATCACCGCGATCTGCGACGCCGTCGTCGAACTCCAGGCCGAGGGCCCCGGCGACATCCTGGTCTTCCTCTCCGGCGAGCGCGAGATCCGCGACACCGCCGACGCCCTGATCAAGAAGAACCTGCGCGGCACCGAGGTGCTGCCGCTGTACGCGCGACTGAGCCATGCCGAGCAGCACCGGGTCTTCCAGGCGCACTCCGGCCGCCGGATCGTCCTCGCGACGAACGTGGCCGAGACCTCGCTCACCGTCCCCGGCATCAAGTACGTGATCGACCCGGGCACCGCCCGCATCTCCCGCTACTCGCACCGCACCAAGGTGCAGCGGCTGCCGATCGAGCCGGTCAGCCAGGCCAGCGCCAACCAGCGCAAGGGCCGCTGCGGGCGTACCAGCGACGGCATCTGCGTCCGGCTGTACTCCGAGGACGACTTCCTGACCCGGCCGGAGTTCACCGACGCGGAGATCCTGCGGACCAACCTGGCCTCCGTCATCCTCCAGATGACCGCGGCCGGCCTCGGCGACATCGAGAAGTTCCCCTTCATCGACCCGCCGGACCACCGCAACATCCGGGACGGCGTGCAGCTCCTCCAGGAGCTGGGCGCGCTGAATCCCGCGGAGAAGGACCCGAAGAAGCGGCTCACCGAGCAGGGCCGCAAGCTCTCCCAGCTGCCCGTCGACCCGCGGCTCGCCCGGATGGTCCTGGAGGCCGAGCGGAACGGCTGCGTCCGCGAGGTCATGGTGATCGCGGCCGCGCTCTCCATCCAGGACCCGCGCGAGCGGCCCGCCGAGAAGCAGGCCCAGGCCGACCAGCAGCACGCACGCTTCAAGGACGAGACGAGCGACTTCCTCTCCTTCCTCAACCTCTGGCGCTACATCCGCGAGCAGCAGAAGGAGCGCGGCTCCAGCTCGTTCCGCCGGATGTGCAAGCAGGAGTACCTGAACTTCCTGCGGATCCGGGAGTGGCAGGACATCTACGCGCAGCTGCGCACGGTGGCCAAGCAGATGGGGATACACCCCAACGAGGAGGACGCGCCCGAGCAGTCCGTCCACGTCTCCCTGCTCTCCGGGCTCCTCAGCCACGTCGGCCTGAAGGACGTGAAGGAGTCCAAGGACGGCGGCGGCCGGGACGGCAAGCGGGAGGGCACCCGGAACGAGTACCTCGGCGCCCGCAACGCCAAGTTCGCGATCTTCCCCGGCTCCGCGCTCTTCAAGAAGCCCCCGCGCTTCGTGATGTCCGCCGAGCTGGTGGAGACCTCCCGCCTGTGGGCGCGGGTCAACGCGCGGATCGAGCCCGAGTGGATCGAGCCGCTGGCCCAGCACCTGGTGAAGAAGACGTACAGCGAGCCCCACTGGGAGAAGGACCAGGCCGCCGTCATGGCCCTGGAGAAGGTGACGCTGTACGGCGTGCCGATCGTCGCCGACCGCAAGGTGAACTTCGGCCGGATCGACCCCGAGGTCTCCCGCGAGCTGTTCATCCGCAACGCGCTGGTCGAGGGCGACTGGCGCACCCACCACAAGTTCTTCGCCGACAACCGCAAGCTGCTCACCGAGGTCGAGGAGCTGGAGCACCGGGCCCGGCGCCGGGACATCCTCGTCGACGACGAGACGCTGTTCGACTTCTACGACAAGCGGGTGCCCGAGCACGTCGTCTCGGGCGCGCACTTCGACTCGTGGTGGAAGCACAAGCGCCACGAGGAGCCGGAGTTCCTCGACTTCGAGCGCGAGATGCTCATCAACGAGAAGGCGGGTGCGGTCACCAAGGACGACTACCCGGACTCGTGGCGGCAGGGCGCGCTGAAGTTCCGGGTGACGTACCAGTTCGAGCCGGGCGCGGACGCGGACGGTGTGACCGTGCACGTCCCGCTCCAGGTGCTCAACCAGGTCACCGACGAGGGCTTCGAGTGGCAGATCCCGGGCCTGCGCGAGGAGGTCGTCACGGAGCTGATCCGGTCCCTCCCCAAGCCGATCCGCCGCCACTACGTCCCGGCGCCGAACTTCGCGACCCGCTTCCTGGACGCGGTCGTGCCCGTCCAGGAGCCGTTGGCGGGCGCGCTCGCGCGCGAGCTCCAGCGGATGGTGGGCGTCCCGCTGACCGCCGAGGACTTCGACTGGGCGAAGCTGCCCGAGCACCTCAAGATCACTTTCCGGATCGTCGACGAGCGGCGCCGCAAGCTGGCCGAGGACAAGGACCTGGAGGCGCTCAAGCTGCGGATGCGCCCCAAGGCCCGTCAGGCGCTCTCCCAGGCCGCCGCGGCGGCGACGGCCGGCCCGGACGGCTCCGGGCCCTCTCTGGAGCGCACAGGGCTCAAGGAGTGGACGATCGGCACGCTCACCCGGGTCTTCGAGACCCGGCGGGCGGGCCAGCCGGTGAAGGCGTACCCGGCGCTCGTCGACGAGGGCGACAGCGTGGCCGTACGGCTCTTCGACACGGAGGCCGAGCAGCAGCTGGCGATGTGGCGGGGCACCCGGAAGCTGATCATGCTGAACATCCCGGTGAACCCGGCGAAGTTCGCCTCGGACCGGCTGACCAACCAGCAGAAGCTGGCCCTGTCGGCGAACCCGCACGGCTCGATCCAGGCCCTCTTCGACGACTGCGCGACCGCGGCGGCCGACCGGCTGATCGCGGACCACGGCGGCCCCGCGTGGGACGAGGAGTCCTTCCGGAAGCTGTACGAGAAGGTCCGCGCGGACCTCGTGGAGCTGACCGTGCGGACCGTGGGGCAGGTGCAGCAGGTCCTGGCGGCCTGGCAGGCCTGTGAGCGGCGCCTGAAGGCCACCGGAAGCCCCGCGCTGCTGCCCAACCTCAAGGACGTGCGCGACCAGCTGGCCTGGCTGATGCCGGCCGGTTTCGTGACCCGTACGGGCCTGAAGCGGCTGCCGGACCTGATGCGCTATCTGGTGGCGGCGGACCGGCGGCTGCAGCAGATGCCGACGGGCGTGCAGCGGGACACCACCCGGATGGAGAAGGTCCACGAGATGCTGGACGAGTACGCGTGGCTGCTCGAACAGCTCCCCAAGGGCCGGCCGGTGCCGACGCAGGTCACGGACATCCGCTGGATGATCGAGGAGCTGCGGGTCAGCTACTTCGCGCACGCCCTGGGCACGGCCCACCCGGTCTCCGACAAGCGGATCGTGAAGGCGATCGACGCGGCGGTGCCGTAGCCCGTTCGGCGGGCGCGCCCGCCGAGTTCGACCAGACCGCTGACCTGCTGTACAGTCTTTCTCGCAGCCACAGTTCAGCGGCTGCGAAGGCTCTGTGGAGCAGTTGGTTAGCTCGCCACCCTGTCAAGGTGGAGGTCGCGGGTTCAAGTCCCGTCAGAGTCGCAAGCAGAGAAGGCCCGCACCGTTCGGTGCGGGCCTTCTTGCGTTCCCGCATCCGAGGGACCAAGGTCCCGGCAAGGGGTGACCAACGGCGCGTTGGCGGGCTTCCCCGGGGTGGAAGGCTGTTCCATGGCAAGAGTTTGACGATGTGACGGGTGTCACTCAATCCGTTTTCGGAAGTGCTTCACTTACACCTCCCCTACATGGCTTCGATTTAATATGTGCAATTGCACGGCAGGGACGGGGCCGGCGGCGGACATAAAAAGATCGCGCTGGACCCGGCGGAGTCCAGCGCGATCGACGACGGAGAACCTGTTGGGGCAGGTAGTTCGTCAGCAGAGCTTGGGGTGGGCGGACCGGGTTGGGGGACCCGGCTTGTGCCCGGTGTTGCGGGTATTACGGGGTGCTGCGTAAGTCGCGAGTACCTCAGGCCTCGCTGCGCTGCTGCGGAATGCCCGCCAGCAGAGCGCGAACCTCGGCCTCGCGGTACCGGCGGTGCCCACCCAGGGTGCGGATGGACGTGAGCTTGCCCGCCTTCGCCCAACGGGTGACCGTCTTCGGGTCCACGCGGAACATCGTGGCAACCTCGGCAGGGGTCAGCAGCGGCTCGGCATCAGGGGTGCGAGCGGTCATGAGCGGCCTCCTCGGGAGAACCGAACCATCTCGGTTCTTTCCTCTAAATTCTGCACCTTGACCCGCGTTGCCCGAAATGGCAGTAGCGGGCCGAGTCGGTTATAGGACGAACGGCTTGTCCTCGGCACTACAACTACACCATCCGTCCAGCCACGTCGGCCAAACCGATGGAATTGCCCTCGCAGGTGTTCATCAGCGGCGGAAGTCGATGGACCATGCCATAACGGACAGTCACGCCCCTGTGACGATCAGTCACAGAGCGATCAGGAGTCCTCAGACCCCCCATAGAGTGCAATGCTGAGCATTCCGCCCTTACTTGGACGGAAGGAACCCTCCCCGGACTCCTTGTCCTATTTTGGCACGAGGGTGGGTGATGGGCGCAAGGGTGCGGTAAGTGCTATCCGTCACGCTTGAGCCAAAGGCCCGGATCGGGACCTACGTCCTGCCACACCCGCCCCAACGTCCCCACGAGAACACACCAAAGACCCGAACAGACGTCCAGCGAGAAGATCATTTAAGCCAGATGGACCCGATCTGTCGAGTGATAACCGCGAAGACGGTCGGTTCCAGGGGCCGGAGACCCGCCCCGGTCAGTTGGCGAACTGAAGATCGCGGACCGCCCGCCACCGCTCCGCCAGCCGCCCGTACGCCTCCTGCGCGGCCTCCTCGTCGCCGTCCCGCAGCGCCGCGATCCCCACCGCCATGTCGGCCGCCGACCGGTCCGCCTCCAGCGCCTCCGCCGCGAGCGCGTGCACCAGGCCGCCGTAGTCGAGCTCCACCAGCGCCCGCGGATGGAACTCCTCCAGCCAGCGCCCCACCTCGACCAGACCCTCCGTCATCGGGCCCTCGTCGATGGCCTCCCGCAGCGCCTTCAGGGCCCGCGCGAGCCGCCGCCGCGCCTGCGCCATCGGCGTCCGGTAGCGCAGCACCGGCGGCCGGGCCACGGCGTCCCCGGCACCCACGCCGCTCCCCACGCTCCCGCCGCTCCCGGCGCCCCCGTCACCCGCGTCGCCCGCACCCGCGCCCGCCCCGCACGCCGCCCCCGGCACGTACTCCCGCTCCTCGTCCGAGAAGAGCGCGAACCACCGCAGCGGCACCTGCCACACCGCGCCCCGGATCCACGGCCGCGCGTCCGGATTCCGCTCCCGCCACCGCTCGTGCTCCGCCGCCACCCGCGCCCGCGCCTCCGGCGCCAGCATCGCGTCCAGGACCGGCGCCGGCAGCGTCCCGCCCACCAGGTCCTCCAGGGCCAGCCACCCGCGCAGCCGGGTGCGCCACGGGCAGACCAGGACCGCCCCGTCCACCGTCACCACGAACGCGTCCCCGCTCTCGCGGGCCGGCACCGGGGCCGGCGGCACCCGCACCAAGTCCGCCAGGGAGCGGCGCAGTTCCTGCTGCGCGCCTGGCAGGTCCGTACGGCGGGCGTAGCGGGCCCAGTGGCTCCGCTCCGGCTCCGGGAACGCGGCCAGCGGCTCGTACACCCGCAAGTAGGAGGCGTACGGAACGAGCACCGACGAGGGGGCGGACGGGTCCGGCATGTCGCAAATCCTTCCACGGGGGTACTCCGAGAGGGGGTGATCCTCAGCACTGCGTCCCTGCTACGGCCAGGTAGGACTTACCCTCGTGCCGACCTGGTCCCACCCCCACCCGCAGGGGGGACCTTCCGCCGCATCAACTTGGGAGTCACCACCGTGACCGATGTGACCGGCGTTCCTGATGTACTGCACACCCTGTTCCACTCGGAGCAGGGCGGCCACGAACACGTCGTGCTGTGCCAGGACCGCGCCACCGGCCTCAAGGCCGTCATCGCCCTCCACAACACCGCCCTGGGCCCCGCCCTCGGCGGCACCCGCTTCTACCCGTACGCCACCGAGGCGGAGGCCGTCGCCGACGCGCTGAACCTCTCCCGCGGCATGTCGTACAAGAACGCCATGGCCGGCCTCGACCACGGCGGCGGCAAGGCCGTGATCATCGGTGACCCCGAGACGATCAAGACCGAGGAACTGCTGCTCGCCTACGGGCGCTTCGTGGCCTCCCTCGGCGGCCGCTACGTGACGGCCTGCGACGTCGGCACCTACGTGGCCGACATGGACGTCGTGGCCCGCACCAACCAGTGGACCACCGGCCGCTCCCCCGAGAACGGCGGCGCCGGCGACTCCTCCGTCCTCACCGCCTTCGGCGTCTTCCAGGGCATGCGCGCCTCCGCGCAGTTCCTCTGGGGCGACCCCACCCTCCGCGGCCGCAAGGTCGGCGTGGCGGGCGTCGGCAAGGTCGGCCACTACCTGGTCGAGCACCTGATCT
This sequence comes from Streptomyces sp. NPDC023157, assembly GCF_055560575.1. NCBI lineage: Bacteria > Bacillati > Actinomycetota > Actinomycetes > Kitasatosporales > Streptomycetaceae > Streptomyces > Streptomyces sp. NPDC023157. The sequence goes on along the minus strand of NZ_JBVHIL010000005.1, from coordinate 661,597 downwards.
CCGACGGCGCCGAGGTCGTGATCACCGATGTCCGCGAGGAGTCGGTGCGCCGGATCACCGAGAGGTTCCCGCAGGTCTCCGTGGTCGCCGACACCGACGCGCTGATCCGCACCGAGGGCCTGGACGTCTACGCCCCCTGTGCCCTCGGCGGGGCGCTGAACGACGCCACCGTGCCGGTCCTCACCGCGAAGATCGTCTGCGGTGCCGCCAACAACCAGCTCGCGCACCCCGGTGTCGAGAAGGACCTCTCGGAGCGGGGCATCCTCTACGCGCCCGACTACGTGATCAACGCCGGTGGCGTGATCCAGGTGGCCGACGAGCTGCACGGCTTCGATTTCGACCGCTGCAAGGCCAAGGCGACGAAGATCTTCGACACCACCCTCGAAATCTTCGCTCGCGCAAAGTCTGACGGAATTCCGCCGGCCGCGGCGGCCGACCGGATCGCCGAGCAGAGGATGGCCGAGGCCCGCCGCGACTGACCCTCGCCGGGGGCGACCCGCCGGCGGAGGGCCCTCCCGGGGGGATATCGGGAGACTTCGCTCACGCCGATCGGCGGGTCGCCCCTCAAGAAGGGGTTAAAATCGCGATTGACCAGCGAGGACGGGGCTCCTCGAAGGTTCTGTACCGAGGTATGTGATGCGCGCGGCGTACCGTAGACCGACGGAAACAGGTACCGTTGAAGCCCTACGGACCGGTCTCTCATTCGAGAGTCCGTTCTGGATCATGAACGCGTGTCAAGACTCTGGGGCCGTCGAGCCCCGTCACCGAGGGGGTCGAGCCATGGGGCGCGGCCGGGCAAAGGCCAAGCAGACGAAGGTCGCCCGCCAGCTGAAGTACAGCAGCGGCGGGACTGACCTGTCGCGTCTGGCCAATGAGCTGGGCGCTTCGACTTCGAATCAGCCGCCGAATGGCGAGCCGTTCGAAGACGACGACGACGAAGAAGACGACCCGTACGCACAGTACGCGGATCTCTACAACACGGACGACGAGGACGAGGACGACGAGTCCGGTCCGGCGTCCGCTCAGCGTCGCGCTTGACCTTCTGAACATCGCAGCCCGGTCCGGGGACCTCGGACCGGGTTTCTGCGATGTCCGGGGACGGTAGCCACCTCGGCGCGCGGCTCCCCCCAGTACGTACGCGGAGGGGCACACCTTGACGTCAAGGTGTGCCCCTCCGTGTGTACGTGCCCGGTTCGGCTACTTCGCGTAGTCGCCGACCAGCTCCGCGCCGCTCGCCTTGTCGCCGCGCTCGGTGATCTCACCGGCCACCCAGGACTCGACGCCCCGGTCGGCCAGCGTGGTGAGCGCCGCGTCCACCGAGTCGGCGGGGACGACGGCCATCATGCCGACGCCCATGTTGAGGGTCTTCTCCAGCTCCAGGCGCTCGACCTGTCCCGCCTTGCCGACCAGGTCGAAGACCGCGCCCGGGGCCCAGGTCGACCGGTCCACGGTGGCGTGGAGGCCGTCCGGGATCACCCGCGCCAGGTTGGCGGCCAGGCCGCCGCCCGTGATGTGGCTGAAGGCGTGGACGTCGGTGGTCCGGGTCAGCGCCAGGCAGTCCAGCGAGTAGATCTTGGTGGGCTCCAGGAGCTCCTCGCCCAGGGTCCGGCCGAACTCCTCGACCTGCTGGTCCAGGGTCATGCCGGCGCGGTCGAAGACCACGTGGCGGACGAGCGAGTACCCGTTGGAGTGAAGACCGGAGGACGCCATGGCGATGACCGCGTCACCCGTACGGATGCGATCCGCGCCGAGCAGCCGGTCGTACTCCACGACACCCGTTCCGGCGCCCGCGACGTCGAAGTCGTCCGGGCCGAGGAGGCCCGGGTGCTCCGCCGTCTCGCCGCCGACCAGGGCGCAGCCGGCCAGGACGCAGCCCTCGGCGATGCCCTTGACGATGGCGGCGACCCGCTCCGGGTGCACCTTGCCGACACAGATGTAGTCGGTCATGAAGAGCGGCTCGGCACCGCAGACGACGATGTCGTCCATGACCATGGCGACCAGGTCGTGGCCGATCGTGTCGTACACGCCCATCTGGCGGGCGATGTCGACCTTCGTGCCGACGCCGTCGGTCGCGGAGGCGAGCAGCGGGCGCTCGTACCGCTTGAGGGCGGAGGCGTCGAAGAGCCCGGCGAAGCCGCCGAGGCCACCGAGGACCTCGGGGCGCTGGGTCTTCTTCACCCACTCCTTCATGAGCTCGACGGCGCGGTCGCCCGCTTCGATGTCGACGCCCGCGCTCGCGTAGCTGGCACCGGTGGCCTGAGACATGGCTTCAGAACTTTCGTGTCGTACTGCGCGGGCGCAGCGGGGTCTTACGGGCGGCGCAGGGCGTCCGCGGCCGCGGTGGCTGCGGGGCCTGCGGCCAGCTCGGTCTCCAGGAGCTGCTTGCCGAGCAGCTCGGGGTCCGGCAGCTCCATCGGGTACTCGCCGTCGAAGCAGGCGCGGCACAGGTTGGGCTTCTGGATGGTGGTCGCCTCGATCATCCCGTCGAGCGAGATGTACGAGAGCGAGTCCGCGCCCAGCGACTTGCCGATCTCGTCGACCGTCATGCCGTTGGCGATCAGCTCCGCGCGGGTGGCGAAGTCGATACCGAAGAAGCAGGGCCACTTCACCGGCGGCGAGGAGATCCGGATGTGGACCTCGGCGGCACCGGCCTCGCGGAGCATCCGGACCAGGGCCCGCTGGGTGTTGCCGCGGACGATCGAGTCGTCGACGACCACCAGCTTCTTCCCCTTGATGACTTCCTTGAGGGGGTTCAGCTTCAGCCGGATGCCCAGCTGGCGGATGGTCTGCGAGGGCTGGATGAAGGTCCGGCCGACGTAGGCGTTCTTGACCAGGCCGGCACCGAACGGGATGCCCGAGGCCTCCGCGTAGCCGATGGCGGCCGGGGTGCCGGACTCCGGCGTCGCTATCACCAGGTCGGCGTCGGCAGGCGCCTCCTTGGCCAGTTTGCGGCCCATCTCCACGCGGGAGAGGTACACGTTGCGACCGGCGATGTCCGTGTCGGGACGGGCCAGGTACACGTACTCGAAGACACAGCCCTTGGGCTTCGCTTCCGCGAAGCGCGAGGTGCGGATGCCGTTCTCGTCGATGGCCACCAGCTCGCCCGGCTCGACCTCGCGGACGAAGGTCGCCCCGCAGATGTCGAGGGCGGCGGACTCCGACGCGACGACCCAGCCGCGCTCCAGCCGGCCGAGGACCAGCGGGCGGATGCCCTGCGGGTCACGGGCCGCGTAGAGCGTGTGCTCGTCCATGAAGACGAGGGAGAAGGCGCCCCGGACGTCGGGGAGGACCTTCGCGGCCGCCTGCTCGATGGTGAGCGGCTTGCCGTCCTCGTCCGCCTGGCCCGCGAGGAGCGCGGTCACCAGATCGGTGTCGTTGGTCGCGGCGACCTGAGTGGACCGGCCCTCCCGCTTGGGGAGTTCGGCGACCATCTCGGCCAGCTTGGCCGTGTTCACCAGGTTGCCGTTGTGGCCGAGCGCGATCGAGCCGTGGGCGGTCGCCCGGAACGTCGGCTGCGCGTTCTCCCACACGGAGGCCCCGGTGGTCGAGTAGCGGGCGTGACCGACCGCGATATGACCTTGGAGGGAACCGAGAGAGGTCTCGTCGAAGACCTGGGACACGAGGCCCATGTCCTTGAAGACGAGGATCTGGGAGCCGTTGCTAACCGCGATTCCCGCGGATTCCTGGCCCCGATGCTGGAGGGCGTAGAGCCCGAAGTACGTGAGCTTTGCGACCTCTTCACCCGGAGCCCAGACACCGAAGACGCCACAAGCGTCCTGGGGGCCTTTCTCGCCGGGGAGCAGATCGTGATTGAGTCGACCGTCACCACGTGGCACGGCTCCGAGTGTAGGCGAGATCGACCACTGGTCCGAATTGGCGAACGGGTCGTGGTAGGGCCCCTGAGCTGCTCGTACGATCCCACGAAGTGATCCTTCGATCCTTGTCGGAGCCCACAAAGCAAGGGGCACAAGGGCTCCCGCCCGACGGCCGGTGACACGAGCCCCCGAAGCGGACGCTCGTACGGCACGGGCCGAACGGTCGGGATGTGACGGAGGACGCAGCCGGCGGGCCCCCGGCTCAGCCCGCGGTCGCCGTGAAGCCCTGGCCGTCCGCGTCGGTGACGGTCAGCGTGCGGTGGTCCAGCCGGTAGCCGAGAGGGCCGTCGAGGGCCTCGTACAGCTTCGTCTCCAGGTCCATCTGGGGGCCCGTGCAGATCATCCGGGTCGTCGCGATCGCGCCCAGCGTGATCGTCCCGCCGCTGATCCGCGCGGGCGCGGTGACCCGGTTGCAGCCGAGACTGCCGGTGAGCCGCCCGTCCTTGCCGAAGGTCAGCTTCGCCTTCCCCTCGGAGCCGGCCGGGAGGGACGCGGCGGTCTTCCCGGAGAGCAGCGCGTCCACCGTCCAGGTGGTGCCGACGAGCGGGGCGTCGGGCTCGGCGGTCAGCTCCACGACCCGGCGCCCGTCCGGCGAGGTCAGCGTGAGCGCCTTCCCCTTCAGCTCGCCCTTGAGCCGCCCGTCGAACGCCTTGAGCAGGGCCGTCTCGAAGCGGTGCAGGTCAGCGGGGCAGCCGATCTCCGTGACCTCGCTCGGGGCGACCGTGAGGGTGGTGCCGTCCACGGCCACGGCGGCGCCGAAGGTGTTGCAGCCGCTGTTCCCCCGTGCCCGCCCGTCCTCCGTGAACGCCACCCGCGCCCCGGGTGGGGCCGCCGACCGGGCGCCGTCGACCGTGACCGCGCCGATCGTCCAGTCGGTGCCCTCGACGGGCAGTCCGGGGGTGACGGTGCCGGCTCCGGGACCTGCCCCCTGCTGCGAACCGCAGGCGGCGAGGAAGAGCAGCGGGACCAGGGCGGCGAACACGCGCGGCTTCTTCATGCGGATGGGACGGGACGGCTCCTCTTATGGTTCCGGGGCGGCCGGTTGCGGGGCGGCCGGTTGCCGGGGGCGGTTCCGGGGGCCGTTTCCGGGGGGCCGCGTCCCGGCCGGCGTACGGCTCCGAGTCGACCCGTACGGACCCGGCCCCCTCAGCCCATCAGCGGCAGCAGTCCCGCCAGATCCGCCCGCTCCCCGCTCGCGCTCACCCGCGCCGTGTCCAGCTCCACCGCCCACTCGGCCCGCCCGGTCGCGAGCCGGATCCAGGTCAGCGGGTCCGTCTCGACGACGTTCGGCGGGGTGCCCCGCGTGTGCCGGGGCCCCTCGACGCACTGCACCACGGCGTACGGCGGGACCCGCACCTCCACCGCGCCGCCCGGGGCCCGTGCCGCGAGGGTGTCGGCGAGCAGCCGGGTGCAGGCGGCGAGCGCCTGCCGGTCGTACGGGATGGAGACGCCGGTCGCCGCGCTCAGGTCGTCGGTGTGGACGACGAGTTCGACGGTCCGGGTGACGAGGAAGTCGGCGAGCGTCATCGCCCCGAAGCTCACCGGCAGCAGCCGGGTGTCCGGGGCCGCCGCCACCGCCGTCTCGTACGCCTCCCGGGTCCGCTCGTAGAGACCGGCCAGGTCGGCGGTACCGAGGCCCCGGGTGTGCTCGTCGATCCGCTCGGCGGCCGACGCGGTCACGGACGGCCAGTCCAGGAGCGGGAGTTCCTGCTTCGCCGGCTCGGGCGCGGCGAGCAGCGCGGGCACCGAGTCGACCATCCACGCGATGTGCCCGGCCAGCTCCCGCACCGTCCACGCCCCCAGCCGGGTCGGCCCGTCGAGCGCCGCCGGGGGCAGCGCGAGCACCGCGTCCCGTACGTGCCCGAACTGGGCGAGGACGGCGGCTCGGGTCTTGGCGGAGTCGTAGCTGCGGGCGCGCTTCTTGGCGGGTGGCATGGGCCGAGGCTAGCCCCGAGACTTGAGGAGGGGGGACATCCCCTCACCGAAAGGCATGCCGGGACCATGACCCATCACGAGCACCCCGATGCCGTCCTGGTGCGGCGGGGCTACGAAGCGTTCATGAACGGTGACATGGCGGCGCTGTCCGCCCTGATGACCAGCGACTGCACCCACCACTCGCCGGGGACCACCCGGTTCGGCGGGCACTTCAAGGGCCGCGACAACGTCATCGCCATGTACGGGTCGCTGGCCGAGTACACCGGCGGCACCCTGCGTATCGAACTCGGCACCATCACCGTCGACGGGCGCGGCCACGCCATCGCGAGCCACAAGTGGTTCGCCGAACACGGCGACCGGGGCATAGAGATGCCCGGCGCCCTCTTCTTCACGATCATCGGAGGCAAGGTCTCGGACATCGACGAATGCGTCGAGGACATCGCGGAGCTCGACGCCTTCTACTCCCTGGGCGACTGACCCCACGGCGAAGCCCCCGCCCAGTTCGGACGGGGGCTTCTCTCCGTACGGATACGGGGACGGATCAGGCCAGCAGGGCCGGGATCGTCGCCTCGTGCGCGGTGCGCAGCTCCTCCAGGGAGAGGCTGAACTCGCCCTGCACGTCGACCTCGTCGCCGTCGACCACACCGATGCGGGCGGCGGGCAGACCCCGCGCACCGCACATGTCGGTGAAGCGGAGTTCCTCGCTGCGCGGGACGGCCACGACCGCACGGCCGGCCGACTCGCTGAAGAGGAACGTGAACGCGTCCATGCCCTCGGGCACGACCAGGCGCGCGCCGTTGCCGCCGCGCAGGCAGGACTCGACGACCGCCTGGACCAGACCGCCGTCGGACAGGTCGTGGGCCGCGTCGATCATGCCGTCGCGGGAGGCCGAGATCAGGATCTCGCCGAGCAGCTTCTCCCGGTCGAGGTCCACGGCCGGCGGGAGACCGCCGAGGTGCTGGTGGATCACCTCGGACCAGGCCGAACCGCCGAACTCCTCCTTGGTGTCGCCCAGCAGGTAGAGGAGCTGGCCCTCTTCCGCGAAGGCGATCGGGGTGCGGCGGTTGACGTCGTCGATCACACCGAGGACGGCCACGACGGGCGTCGGGTGGATCGCGACCTCACCGGTCTGGTTGTACAGCGACACGTTGCCGCCGGTGACCGGGGTGCCCAGCTGCAGGCAGCCGTCCGCGAGACCACGGGTGGCCTCGGCGAACTGCCACATCACGGCCGGGTCCTCGGGCGAACCGAAGTTCAGGCAGTCCGAGATCGCGAGGGGCTTCGCACCGGAGGCGGCGACGTTGCGGTACGCCTCCGCCAGCGCGAGCTGCGCACCCGTGTACGGGTCCAGCTTGGCGTACCGGCCGTTGCCGTCGGTCGCCATGGCCACGCCGAGGTTGGTCTCCTCGTCGATCCGGACCATGCCCGCGTCCTCGGGCTGCGCCAGGACCGTGTTGCCCTGCACGAACCGGTCGTACTGGTCCGTGATCCAGGACTTCGAGGCCTGGTTCGGGGAGGACACCAGCTTGAGGACCTGGTCCTTCAGCTCGGCGCCGCCCTGCGGCCGGGGCAGCTTGCCGGCGTCGTCGGCCTGCAGGGCGTCCTGCCACTCCGGGCGCGCGAACGGCCGGTGGTAGACGGGGCCCTCGTGCGCGACGGTGCGCGGCGGGACGTCGACGATCTGCTCGCCGTGCCAGAAGATCTCCAGGCGCTCGCCGTCGGTCACCTCACCGATGACGACCGCGATGACGTCCCACTTCTCGCAGATCTCCATGAAGCGGTCGACGTGCTCGGGCTCGACGATCGCGCACATGCGCTCCTGCGACTCGCTCATGAGGATCTCCTCGGGCGAGAGCGTCGCGTCGCGCAGGTGGACCCGGTCGAGCTCCACGCGCATGCCGCCGGAACCGGCCGAGGCCAGCTCCGAGGTGGCGCAGGACAGGCCGGCGCCGCCGAGGTCCTGGATGCCCGCGACCAGCTTCTCCTGGAAGATCTCCAGGGTGCACTCGATGAGCAGCTTCTCCTGGAACGGGTCGCCGACCTGGACCGCGGGGCGCTTCGTCGGCTTGGTGTCGTCGAAGGTCTCCGAGGCCAGCACGGACACGCCGCCGATGCCGTCGCCACCGGTGCGGGCACCGTAGAGGATCACCTTGTTGCCGGGGCCGGAGGCCTTGGCCAGGTGGATGTCCTCGTGCTTCATCACGCCGATGCAGCCGGCGTTGACCAGCGGGTTGCCCTGGTAGCAGGAGTCGAAGACGACCTCGCCGCCGATGTTCGGCAGGCCGAGGCAGTTGCCGTAGCCGCCGATGCCGGCGACCACGCCGGGCAGCACGCGCCGGGTGTCGGGGTGGTCCGCGGCGCCGAAGCGCAGCGGGTCGACGACGGCGACCGGACGGGCGCCCATGGCGAGGATGTCGCGGACGATGCCGCCGACGCCGGTGGCCGCGCCCTGGTAGGGCTCGATGTAGCTGGGGTGGTTGTGCGACTCGACCTTGAAGGTGACCGCGTACCCCTGGCCGACGTCGACGACGCCCGCGTTCTCACCGATGCCGACGAGCATGGCGTCGTTCTCGGGGACCTTCTCGCCGAACTGCTTCAGGTGGACCTTGCTGCTCTTGTAGGAGCAGTGCTCGGACCACATGACGGAGTACATGGCGAGCTCGGCGCCGGTGGGACGGCGGCCGAGGATCTCGCGGATCCGCTCGTACTCGTCCTGCTTGAGGCCGAGTTCCTTCCAGGGCTGCTCGACGTCGGGCGTCTCGGTCGCGTGCTTGACCGTGTCCAGAGTCATCAGGCGTTGACCAGCTTCTTGAGGATCGAGGTGAAGAATCCGAGGCCGTCGGTCTTGCCGGTGCCGACGAGCGGCTCCACGGCGTGCTCCGGGTGCGGCATGAGGCCGACCACGTTGCCGGCGGCGTTGGTGATGCCCGCGATGTCCCGCAGCGAGCCGTTGGGGTTCATGTCCAGGTAGCGGAAGGCCACCCGCCCCTCGGCCTCGAGCTCGTCGAGCGTGCGCTCGTCGGCGACGTACCGGCCGTCCATGTTCTTGAGCGGGACCTCGATCTCCTGGCCCTCGGTGTAGTCCGAGGTCCAGGCGGTCTCCGCGTTCTCCACCCGCAGCTTCTGGTCGCGGCAGATGAAGTGGAGGTGGTTGTTGCGCAGCATGGCGCCCGGCAGCAGATGGGCCTCGGTGAGGATCTGGAAGCCGTTGCAGATGCCGAGGACGGGCATGCCCGCCTTCGCCTGCTCGATGATCGACTCCATCACCGGCGAGAAGCGGGAGATGGCGCCGGCCCGCAGGTAGTCGCCGTAGGAGAAACCGCCGGCCAGGACCACGGCGTCGACCTGCTTGAGGTCCTTGTCGCGGTGCCAGAGGGAGACGGGCTCGGCGCCCGCGAGGCGGGCGGCGCGCAGCGCGTCCTGGTCGTCGAGCGTTCCGGGGAACGTCACGACGCCGATGCGTGCGGTCACGACTCCACCTTCACGGTGAAGTCCTCGATCACGGTGTTGGCAAGGAACGTTTCGGCCATCTCGTGGATGCGGGCGAGGGCGGCCTCGTCGACCGGTCCCTCCACCTCCAGCTCGAAGCGCTTCCCCTGGCGGACGTCGGCGATGCCCTCGAATCCAAGGCGGGGCAGTGCACGCTGCACCGCCTGTCCCTGGGGGTCGAGGATCTCCGACTTGAGCATGACGTCGACTACGACGCGTGCCACTGGCACTCCCGGTGGTGTGTTGCGTGGGCGGTTCCCTCAGCGTACCTGCCTCCAAATTCTACGCGGGTAGAAGTCTGAAGGATCCTACAAAGAGCCCCTGCACGGCACGCTGATGAATTCAAGTGGAATATCGTCCGCCGACCGGGACACGCGGAAGCAATTGAGTGGGCTTCACAATGCGCCACTCGCCACTGTACAAAGGGAATGCAGAGAAAAAACCAGACGTGCGCAACCGGGCACGAACAGGCACCAGACCAGCGCAGTATTGCCCCTAGGGGAGCCACCGTATCGACATCGCCGCACGTCAGAGCGGCACGAGCGTCGAGACGGCAACGGCGATCCGCAGGAAAGGACCGATATCCGTGGCTCAGCGTGTGGTGGTCACCCTCTCCGACGACATCGACGGCGGAGAAGCGGCGGAAACAGTCGCGTTCGGCCTGGACGGGAAGATGTACGAGATCGACCTGAATCCCGCCAATGCAAAGAAACTGCGCAAGGCGCTCGCGCCCTACCTGGCCGCGGGCCGCAAGCTGAGCGGCCGGTCCGCCGGCGCCACGCGGGCGCTGCCCGAGGGCGGCTTCAAGCACACCGCGCTCGCCCCCGCCCCGGCCGCGGTCCGCGCCTGGGCGCAGTCCAACAAGATGGACGTGCCCGCCCGCGGCCGCATCCCGAAGCGGGTCTACGAGGCCTTCCGCGCCGCGAGCTGACCCCGGGGGCACTCCGGGCCGGACCCCGGATTTGCATCCCACCCCCCATGATCCGCTAGAGTCTGGAACACGCCGAGGGGCGAGGCCGGAAGGCCCCGAACCTCAAGCAGCGTGCGGGTGTAGTTCAGTAGCAGAACAGCCCCCTTCCAGGGGGAAGGCGCAGTGTGCGATCCCTGTCACCCGCTCTGCATCGCGTTACCGAGCACTCCGGTGCATCAGGTAGAGTGGTGCTCGCGCCGCCCGGTGAAAGCCGAGCGGAGGCAATGCGGACGTGGCTCAGTTGGTAGAGCATCACCTTGCCAAGGTGAGGGTCGCGAGTTCGAATCTCGTCGTCCGCTCAGGGAACAAAAGCCCCGGTTCATCAGAACCGGGGCTTTCGTCATGCCCGGCACTCGCCCAGCCGTCCAGCCGTCCGGCCGGTCCAGCCGTCCGCCCAGTGGATCTGTGGCGACCACCACAGCGGGAAGCCTGGAAAACCGTGTCATCGGCACCCAGAACCTTCTGTATAGTTAGCAGCGCGCTCAGGCGCATGCGGACGTGGCTCAGTTGGTAGAGCATCACCTTGCCAAGGTGAGGGTCGCGAGTTCGAATCTCGTCGTCCGCTCCATGAAGAAGCCCCCGGTCGAATCGACCGGGGGCTTTCTCGTTCCCCTACCAGGCGGTCCCGGTCAGGCGCTCGTACGCCTCGATGTACTTGGCGCGGGTCGCGGCCACGACCTCCTCAGGGAGCGCCGGCGGCGGCTGCTCGCTCTTGCGGTCCCAGCCGGAGGCCGGGGAGGTCAGCCAGTTCCGCACGAACTGCTTGTCGTACGAGGGCTGGGTGCGGCCCGGCTGCCACTGGTCGGCCGGCCAGAAACGGGACGAGTCCGGGGTGAGGACCTCGTCGGCGAGGACGAGCGTCTCCCCCTCGAAGCCGAACTCGAACTTCGTGTCGGCCAGGATGACGCCCCGCTCACGCGCGATGTCACGGGCCCGGCCGTACACGGCGAGCGTCGTCTGCCGCAGCACCGCGGCCGTCTCGGCGCCGACCTGGCGGGCGACCTCCTCGTACGAGACGTTCTCGTCGTGGTCGCCGACCGCGGCCTTGGTCGCCGGGGTGAAGATCGGGGCGGGCAGTTCGGAACCGTCCTTCAGGCCCTCGGGAAGCGCGAGGCCGCAGACCGTGCGGGACTCGTCGTACTCGACGAGGCCGGAGCCGGTGAGGTAGCCGCGGGCGACGCACTCGACCGGGACCATGTCCAGGGACTTGCAGATCAGCGTGCGGCCCTCCCAGTCGGCGGGCGCGCCGGCCGGCAGGTCGGTGGAGAGCACGTGGTTCGGGACCAGGTCGGCGAGCCGGTCGAACCACCACAGGGAGAGCTTGGTGAGGACCCGGCCCTTGTCCGGGATCTCGGTGGGCAGCACCCAGTCGTAGGCCGACATGCGGTCGCTCGCCACCATCACGAGCTCGCCCGCCTCGTTCCGGTACAGGTCGCGGACCTTGCCCGTGTGGAGATGGGTCAGGCCCGGTACCTGGACAGGCTCGGGCTTTTCTACGAATCCGGACACGGTTCCTCCGCGTAGGTTGATCCAGGAGCGTGTCCGATTCTCTCGCACATCAGGGCGGATCCCGCCGCCAGGCCCTGTGACCCCCCGCTCAGTCCCTCTTACAGATCCGGTCGAGGAGGTTCGCCGTGGCGCGCTGGACCCGGGGGTCCACATGGCCCGGCCGGTCGAGCGCCGGCGACCAGGCGAAGGTGCCGGCGGCGAAGACCCAGGCACCCGACGGGGCCCGGTAGAGACTCGTCTCCTGGTGCCGGAGCGCCCCCTCGCCGTCCCGGTAGGGCGAGTGGGCGAGCAGGATGCGGCCCTGGTGCTCGGGGAGCGCGGTGCGCGGGAAGTAGCGGTCCGCCTCGCCCGCGACCAGGCCCGGGAGCTCGTCGCCCTCGCCCGCGCCGGTGGCCTCCCACAGCCAGTGGTCCGCGTTCCGTACGACCAGCGGGTGCGGTTCGGGCACCCGCCCCGCGTACTGGATGCCGAGCAGCTGCTGCTCCGGCCGGTCGACCTCCCGCCACAGCGCCGGACGGCCGGGGCCACGGCGCTTGCGGCAGGTGAGCAGCCGGTCCGGGGCACCGGACGGCGACGGGCCCAGCTCCACCTGCCAGTACATGGTGTTGGCGGAGAGGAAGACCAGCGAGGTGCCCTGGTCGCGGGCGAGCTCGGCGCTCCGGCGCATGGGCGCCGACCAGTACTCGTCGTGGCCCGGGAAGACCAGGCCCCGGTAGCGGCTCGGATCCACCCGGCCCGCGTGCAGGTCGCGGGTCTCGGCGTACGCCAGGTCGTAGCCGTAGCGCTCGGCCCAGCGGATGAAGTCGTAGGCGTGGCCCACGTGCAGCGGCAGGCCCGCGCCCGCGTACGGGCGGTCGAAGGAGACCGTGACCGCCGCGTCCTCCTCGCCGAGCAGCCGGCCCTCCTCGTCCCAGGCGTGGTAGAGGCTGGCGCCCGTCCGGCCGTCCTCCGGATAGAGGTTGTACGCCTGCCAGGTCACGTCCGGCAGGACGAGCAGCAGGTCCGCCGGGTGGCTGTCGCGGACCGTGAACGGGATGTGCGAGCGGTAGCCGCCGACGGTGGTGAGGACGGCGACATAGGCGCCGATCGACCAGTACGACGGGATCTGCAGCCGCCAGGACTGCCACCAGTGATGGCAGGAGACGGTCCGGTCGGCGGTCAGCGGGGCCGGCTGCACGATCCCGGAGAGCCGCGGACTGGTGGTGATCTTCGCGGCTCCGTCGCCGCCGTAGTGCCCGATCCGGTAGATGTCGACCGAGAACTGCTGCGGCGGGTCCACCGTGATGTGGAAATCGATCGCCTCGCCGGGCGCGACGGCCCCGCTGGAGGCGAAGCCCTTGATCTGACCGTGCACGTCGTCCGCGGTCCGCGGCCCGCCGGCGCCACCACGGGCCAGCGTCTCGTCGGCGTACCAGGGCACCATCTGACCGGTGTCGTCGACGTAGTTCTCGGAATGACGCAGCCAGGGCAGCGGGCCCTGACCGAAAGGATCCGATACGGCATGGGCGAGCGCGCCCGATTCCCACCGCCTGATCTGCTCGGCCCCCATGTTGCGCCCCTCCCTCGACTCCCCCGGTCGGCTGGTCAGTGCCTCTGGATACTGCCTCTGTCAGTGCCGGTCTCCAGCACATCACATAACGCACGCACTCCGTCACCGTTCGTCGTGAATTGACGAGAGTGGAACCAGCCACTCCGGTGTGCTGAGCTGCGCGTGAGCGTGGTTCGGGGGCGGTTGGGGGGTCGGGGGCGGGGCTGTTGTGGGGTCGAGTGCGGGGCGGGCTGCGGGGCGGGCGCGGCTCTCGCCCGGGGGCTCTCCCGGAGGGTCTCGCGCGCGGCCCTCAGACCAGCCGGACCGGCTTCTCCGGGCGCACTCCCGTGCGCGCCAGCCAGGCGCGCAGGGGCTCCGGGTCGCCGTCCTCGACGAGCGCGAGGACCACGCCGTTCAGATCGGTGCTCCGCACTCCGGCGACCAGCAGCGCGGGCCCGTCGAGCCAGTCCAGCCCCGGGGCCGCCTCCGCCGTGTCCACGGCGGCGCAGCAGACCATGGCCGCCACGTGGTCGGCGAGCAGATCCCGCCCGGTGCGCGGCGGCTGGAGCGGGAACAGCGGCAACGCCCCGTCCGGCCCCTCCGCGTCGGGCACGACCGGCCGCAGCCCCTCCTCACGGGCCGCCTGCGCGGTGAGCGCGGCGGCGAGGACGTCGGCGGCGGGGTTGCCTGGGGGGTCGGGGTCGGGGTCGGGGTCGGGGTCGGGGTCGGGGGGCAGGTCTGTGGCCGGGTCCGGGGCCGCGACCGGGCCCTCGGCCGGGGCGCGGGCGGGCGCCGGGGCCGGGGCCGCGGCCGAGTCCGGGTCCTCGGCCGGGTCCTCGGCCAGGGCGCGGGCGGGCGCCGGGGCCGGGTCGAGGGAGGCTTCGGCCTCGCTGTCGGCTTGGGCTTCGGCCACGGCGTCCGCTTCGGTGGCGGCCTCGTCGGCCGGCGCCCCCGCCTGGAGGCGGGGCGTGGCGAGGCGGGCCATCACGCGGGACAGGGTGGGGCCGTCGTCGGGGCCGTCGGAGGGCTTGGTGGACGGGTGGTCCTCGGCGGCGTGGGTCCCGTCGGGCGGGTCGGGCGGGCCCAGGCGGTCGAGGACCTGGTGGAGGCGGGCGGCGTCGGCGCGCCATTTGCGGTCGACGACCTCCTCCGGGTACTCGCTCCACTCGACCGGCGCCCAGTCCGGGCCCGGCTCGGCGGGGCCGCCGTGGAAGAGGCGGGCGGCGAGCAGCGAGGTGGCCGCGTCGACCGCGCCGGGCTCGTCCAGGAGGTCGCAGGCGGGGCGCTCGCCGAGCCGGGAGGTGAAGCCCTCGGCGAGGCGGTCGCGGCGGGAGAGCTCGGTGAGGGCGGAGACCACGCCCGCGTCCAGGCGCGCGGGCCAGCGGCCCATCCGCCAGGCGGGGAGGGCGACGCGGGTCAGCAGCCGGTCCCAGCCCGCGTAGGCGAGGCCGACCTGTTCCTGGGCGACGATCCGTACGCCGTAGTCCACGGCCTGCGCGCGCTCGGAGCCGGCCGCGGCCACGCCCCGCTCCATCTCGGCGGCGTGCGTGCGGCAGCCCACGAGCATGATCCGGGCGAGTCGGCCGACGCCGAGCGCGCCCAGCTTGCGGACCGGGTCGAGGCCGGGGCGCCGGGGCACGGCGACCGCCGCGTCCAGGCCCCGTACGAAACGGCGGGCGGCGGCTATGTCGGGGTGGGCGGCCGGTCCCGTACCGGCGACGACGGGGGCGAGGACCGCGCGGAGCTCGCCGACGCGCATCCACCACAGGAAGGGGGAGCCGATGACGAGGACGGGCGCGTCGCCGCCGCGGTGCCGGCCGTGGGCCGGGTGCGAGCGGTCCTCCAGCCAGCTGTCGCAGTCCGGCGTCAGGGCTATCGCGGAGGGGGCGGGGACCCCGAGGCGGTCGGCGAGGTCGCGGACCATCCGGTAGAGGTCGGGGGCGGAGGTCTCGGCGAGCTCCACCGTCGGCGTCACGGCCGGGCGGGCGCGTGCGACGACCAGGGCGACGGCGGTCGCGGTGAGGAGGACGATCACGGCGACGACGGTGACCACCCAGCGGGCGGTGTCCCAGGCGGGGCCCGTGAAGTGGTCGGTGACGCCGCCCGCGTAGAGGACGACGGCGACGGCGGCGGGGAGCACCGCGGCCCCCAGAGCCCTGCCTCGGACGCGGAGCACGGCCAGGGCGCGGACCCGCGCGGCCCGCGCGCCGAGCTCGTCGCCGATCACCGAACCGGTACCGGACACGCCGTACATCACCCCCTCCTGCCCTTGTCGGGACTACCCGTGGCGGTGTTGCTCACTCCCCCACTGTGGCATCCGTCACTGACATCGCAATGCCGGTGGGCCAAGTGCCGGAACACCGCCGCAACGCCTTCGCCGCACCCTAGTTGGGGCTTCGGCGGGCGTCATCCAGACGGGCGATCCGTCACTCGATGGAATGGCTTTGGGTAAAGGTGATGACGGCAGCGCGGCCGTGCTGTTCACTGCACGGCCGCGCTTTCGTACTGCTTGATCCTGCTTTGTTCCGCTCTATTGTGCTCTGTTCCGCTCTGTTCCACTGGGGAGCGGTTCCGGTGCGCTCAGGCGCCGGCGGCCTTGAGGGCGATGTCCGTACGGTGCTGGGAACCGTCAAGGCGGATGCGGCCGACTGCCGCGTAGGCGCGCTCGCGGGCCTGCGCCAGGTCCGTGCCGGTGGCGGTCACCGACAGCACACGGCCGCCGGCGCTGACGACGGCGTCGCCTTCGCGCCGGGTGCCGGCATGCAGCACGTACGCCTCCGGGGCGTCGGTCGCCGCGACCTCGGCCAGGCCCTCGATCGGGTCGCCGGTACGTGGGGTGTCCGGGTAGTTGTGCGAGGCCACCACCACGGTCACGGCGGCGTCGTCGCGCCAGGTGAGCGGCGACTGGTCCTCAAGGGTGCCGTTGGCGGCGTTCAGGAGGACGCCCGCGAGCGGGGTGCGGAGGCGGGCCAGCACGACCTGGGTCTCCGGGTCGCCGAAGCGCGCGTTGAACTCGATCACCCGCACGCCGCGGCTGGTGATCGCCAGGCCCGCGTACAGCAGACCGGAGAACGGGGTGCCACGGCGGCGCAGCTCGTCGACGGTCGGCTGCAGGACGGTCGCCATGACCTCGTCGACCAGCTTGGGGTCGGCCCACGGCAGCGGCGAGTAGGCACCCATGCCGCCGGTGTTCGGGCCCTCGTCGCCGTCGAGCGCGCGCTTGAAGTCCTGCGCGGGCTGGAGCGGGAGGACGGTGGTGCCGTCGGTGATGGCGAAGAGGGAGACCTCGGGGCCGTCCAGGAACTCCTCGATCACGACACGGTCGCAGGCGAGGGCGTGCTCCCGGGCCTGCGCCAGGTCGTCGGTGACCACGACGCCCTTGCCGGCGGCGAGGCCGTCGTCCTTGACGACGTACGGAGCGCCGAAGGCGTCCAGCGCCTCGTCGATCTCCTCGGGGGTGGTGCAGACGTAGCTGCGGGCGGTCGGGACGCCCGCCCCGGCCATGACGTCCTTGGCGAACGCCTTGGAGCCCTCCAGCTCCGCCGCCTCCCGGGACGGGCCGAAGGCGGGGATGCCGACGGCGCGGACGGCGTCGGCGACGCCCGCGACGAGCGGGGCCTCCGGGCCGACGACGACCAGTTCGGCGCCGAGCTCGGTGGCCAGGCGGGCGACGGCGTCGCCGTCGAGCTGATCGACGGGGTGCAGCTCGGCGACCTCGGCGATTCCGGCGTTGCCGGGCGCGCAGTGCAGAGCGGTGACGTCGGGATCGAGAGAGAGGGAGCGGCACAGGGCATGTTCGCGGGCGCCGCCGCCGATGACGAGGACCTTCACGCCAGCCAGGGTAGCCCGAGGGGACGGATGCCCCTTGTGCGGGCCACCGAGCGAGACGTCGCTACTCGTTGGTGTATTCCTCCAGGACCGTCGCGCCGAGCTCGCGCACGATCAGGTCGTGGCCGGAGAGCGCGGAGTCCACGAGGTCCGGGTCGTCCTCCTCCGGCACGTCGTCCTCGGGCGCGACGGGCGGCGGCGCCTGCGGCGTGTGGACGGGGGCCGGGGCGTGCTGGACGGGCGGCGGGGCCTGTGCGGGAGCGGGGGCCTGGGCCGGGGCCTGCTGCGCGGGCGGCGGGGCCTGCGCGGGGGCGGGCGCGGCCGGGCGGCCGCCGAAGCCGCCGCCTCCGAAACCGGCGCCGGGAGCGCCCCCGCCGGAGAAGCCTCCGGCACCGGGCGGCGGGGCGGCACCGCCCGAGGGGTCGATGATCGCCTCGACGCGCCAGTTCACGTTGAACTGCTCGGCGAGGGCGGCCTTCAGCACGTCCTCGCTGCCGCTGCTCGCGAAGTTGTCCCGGGCGCCCGCGTTGAGGAAGCCGAGCTGGAGGGTGGTGCCGTCGAAGCCGGCGACCTGGGCGTTCTGCGAGAGCAGGATCCAGGTGAAGCGGCGGCGGCCCTTGACCGCCTCCAGGATCTGCGGCCACATGTTGCGCACCTGGGCGGCGCCCGCGGCCATGCTGCCGCCGGCCGCCGGCGCGGCGGGCTGGGCGGCGGCCTGCGGCGTGGCGGCCGGGGCCTGCGGGGCGGGCGCCGCCGCGGGCACGGCGGCTCCCGGCCAGGCGCCGGGCGCACCGCCGCCGGGCTTGGCGGCGCCGGGCCACGCACCGGGGCGCGGCGCGTCGGCGGCCTCCGGCTGGGGCGCGGGGGCCTGCTGGTACGCGACGGGCTCGGGCTGAACGGGAGCGGGAGCCGGAGCCGGCGGCATGGGCGCGGCCTGCGGCACGGGGACGACGGGCGGCGGGACATGGGCCTCGGGCGCCGGCACGTACCCCATCTGCGGCGCGGGCGAGCTCGTCGTGAACACGGGCGCCGGCGCGGCGGCGGCCCCGCGCTCCAGCCGGTCGAGCCGCGCCTGCATCGAACGCTCGTCGTCGAAGGCGGCGGGCAGCAGCACGCGCGCGCAGATCAGCTCCAGCTGGAGCCGCGGCGAGGTCGCGCCGCGCATCTCGGTCAGACCGGCGTTGACGAGGTCGGCGGCCCGGCTGAGCTCGGCGGCGCCGAAGACGGAGGCCTGCGCCTGCATGCGCTCGATGACGTCGACCGGGGCGTCGACGAGCCCCTTCTCAGCGGCGTCGGGCACGGCCGCGAGGATCACCAGGTCGCGCAGCCGCTCCAGGAGGTCGGCGACGAACCGGCGGGGGTCGTTGCCCCCCTCGATGACGCGGTCGACGACCTCGAAGGCCGCGGCGCCGTCACCGGAGGCGAAGGAGTCCACCACCGAGTCGAGCAGGGACCCGTCGGTGTAGCCGAGCAGGGAGGTCGCCATCGCGTACGTCACACCGACGTCGGTGGCGCCGGCGAGGAGCTGGTCCATCACCGACATCGAGTCACGCACCGAACCCGCGCCGGCCCGCACGACGAGCGGCAGCACGCCGTCCTCGACGGGGATGCCCTCGCGGCCGCAGACCTCGCCCAGATACTCCCGCAGGGTGCCGGGCGGGACGAGCCGGAAGGGGTAGTGGTGCGTACGCGACCGGATGGTGCCGATGACCTTCTCGGGCTCGGTCGTCGCGAAGATGAACTTGAGGTGCTCCGGCGGCTCCTCGACCACCTTCAGCAGGGCGTTGAAGCCCGCCGAGGTGACCATGTGCGCCTCGTCGATGATGTAGATCTTGTACCGGCTGGAGGCGGGCCCGAAGAAGGCCTTCTCCCGCAGGTCACGGGCGTCGTCCACGCCACCGTGGGACGCCGCGTCGATCTCGATGACGTCGATGGACCCCGGCCCGTTGCGCGCGAGGTCGAGGCAGGACTGGCACTCCCCGCACGGGGTGGGGGTGGGGCCCTGCGCACAGTTCAGACAGCGCGCCAGGATCCGCGCGCTGGTCGTCTTGCCGCATCCACGGGGGCCGCTGAACAGGTACGCGTGATTGACCCGGTTGTTCCGCAGCGCCTGCTGCAGCGGGTCAGTGACATGCTCCTGCCCGATGACCTCGGCGAAGGACTCGGGGCGGTAGCGGCGGTACAGCGCGAGAGACGACACGTATACGAGGTTATAGGCGCCCACTGACAACCCGGGAACGACGACCCGGGAACGCAAGCGCCCCCCACGCACCCGCCAGAGCCGACCTACCCTTGCTGCCTTCCGGCCCTGGGGGAGTTCAGTCAGATAGCGCCACGTGAGGGGCTCTGCCCAGAGTACCCGATCCCGACCCCTCCCCCGCCACCCCCCTCGACCTGCACCCTTCGCCGACCCCACCCGTCGAATCGTGTGCGCGAGCACCCCCTCCGGTCATGTAATGTTCTCCCCGGAGGATTCGCCTAGTGGCCTAGGGCGCACGCTTGGAAAGCGTGTTGGGGGCAACCCCTCACGAGTTCGAATCTCGTATCCTCCGCCAAGTGCCTCACCGGGCACTAAGTCGAAGGGCCCCACCGCTTGCGGTGGGGCCCTTCGACGTGCGTGGTTGCAGTTTTGGTTGCAGTTCCCGTCTACCGGTCGTTGAGGACGGACCGGCACACGTTGCAGAACATGGCTGCGTTCCGTCCGTAGCGCCGCATGAGCTGGCCGCAGCCGGCGCACAGCCCGAGCTCCCACGGCGGGCATCCCAGTGCGGCGGAGGCGGCGGCGCGTTCCACGGTGGTGATCCGCATCGGGTCGCGGGAGCGCTGGACCGGCATGCGGGGAAGGGTGAAGCCGCCGGTCGGCTGGTCGAGATCGCGGACGGGCCGACCGTCGCTGACGAACCAGCCCTCTTCCCCCGCTCGGCAGGTACGGTCGATCTCCCGCTCGGCGAAGGTGATCACGTCGTCCTCCTCTTCGGCCGGGGCCGTGGGGAGAGGCGTCTTCTCGCCGATGAGCTCCTGCCACAGCGCGCGGTCGTTGGCCGAGACCCACATGTGCCGGCCGGCACGGCCGTTCCCTCGGTTGGGCACGTAGACCGGGACGCTCTCGCCCGTCGCGCTGTGCACGACCAGGTCCTCGATGCGGACGGGCTTCCGCTGCGGGAGGCACAGCGCGGGCACGAACCAGTCCGCGTGAATCGCCCCACAGTGGCCAGCGCCCTCATTGATGAGGCAGTGGCGCTTGTGGCGGCTACGGCGAATGACCGGCCTCCCCGTCGATCCCCAGAACTCCCAGGGCCAGCGAACCAGCGGAATCCCCTCTGCCTACTCGCCGGAACGGGCAGCACAAATCGGGATTAGGCCCGCGAATAACCCCCCGCGGCGACGCTGACCGCGAAAACCGAGCCGCAAAAGGTAGCCGACGATCCCCGGTTAGGCTAACCGGGGATTCTCCAGACCATGGGCACATCGGCACCACCCCCGCCCCGCTAAGGAGAACCCCTTTGCCCACACCCACCCCCCCGCCCCCACGTCATGGCCCTGCTGTTCGACACGAACTTCAACCGACCCCCGGGCACCCGCACCTTCCGCCACCTCGACGGACGCCCCTTCACCGACGAGGAACAGGCCCTCGCCGATGACGCCACGCTCGAAGAACTCCAGGCCGCCGGTGTCCACGACCCCGAGGCCGGAGCCGAGGCCAAGGCCGCCGCGCACGAGTTGGCCGAGCTTCTGTTCAAGTACGCCCTCCCACACCGTGAAGCCCTCATCCCCTTCATGACCCACGAGGACATGCTCGAGTACGGCCGGTTGGAGACCGTCATCGCTGCGGGCGCCCACCTCCTCCGCCCCCCCCAAAGACTGAGCACAGACACACGGCCCCAGCTACAAGAACCGGCGGCCGGTGGTCGAGGGTGCTCCCCACCACCGGCCGCGACCCATCGTCCGCCGGACGGCCGCGCACAAGTCAGACCGCGAGAGTCGGTAGTCGGCAAACACAATCCTTCCGGCCAGCGACAGGCGCCCCACCTGTGCATCCGATAGATCGAACATGCGAATAGCGCGGTTCCTGGAACCGAGCACACTCACACGGCAACCGACTAACGTACGGGCCGAATCGCCCCACAAGCTCGCACCACATCACGCCTGAACAGGAACAGCCACATGCCAGTACGCCCCGAGCTGCCAGAGATCTTGAACCGGGCCGATTTCGGCGGGCTCGCCAGACGGGAGCCGAAGAGCGTCGCGAAGATGGCCGACCGGGGCCTCCTGGCTGAGCCGACCCACCAGCACCAGGGCAAGCCCATCTGGGAGAAGTCGGCGGCGCTGGACTGGTTCCGCGCACTGCACGATCACGCTGTCGTCGTTCCGGGCAACGCGTTGGCCTTCTCCGAGCTGCGGGACCACGGCATCTACATGTGTCCTGCGACGAGCAACCACCTGAGCCTGGCCCGGCCACGGCTTCTGGTCATGTACACCCCTGGCGGTGGCGGTCGCGTATTCGAGGTCACCGCGGTCGAGACCGTCAAGCAGGACCTTCCCGGAACCCGGGCCACGACTCCCGAGACCGTGGAGATCACGCGCACGAGGGAATCCGAGGATCGGGACACGTACCCGTGGACGGTTTTCTTCCTCTCTGAGGTGGGTGCCATCGAGATGATCACTCCCGTCATCCAGCAGGGGCGTTATGTGACCATCGGCGATGTCCAGCAGGCCATGGCGTCGGGCAAGCTCCTGGTGCCGCCGCTCGATAAAGCGTTCCCTGTTCGAGAGTGAATCCCGGCCGAAGGCAGGAAACGGGCCCCGGTGACGCCAGCAAAAGCCAGGCGAGAGTAGCCGGGGCACGCCCTTAGAATGGCCGTCGTGACCGACAACACTCAGCAGCAGACAGCGCCCACCACCGAACTGCCGACCCAGTACGCGCCGGCCGAGGTAGAAGGGCCGCTGTACGAGCGCTGGGTAGAGCGCGGGTACTTCGAGGCGGACGCGAAGAGCGAGAAGCCTGCGTACACCATCGTCATCCCGCCGCCGAACGTCACCGGCTCGCTCCACCTGGGCCACGCCTTCGAGCACACGCTGATCGACGCCCTCACCCGCCGCAAGCGCATGCAGGGCTTCGAGACGCTGTGGCAGCCGGGCATGGACCACGCCGGCATCGCCACCCAAAACGTCGTCGAGCGCGAGCTCGCCAAGGAGGGCAAGTCCCGCCACGACCTGGGCCGCGAAGCCTTCGTCGAGCGTGTCTGGGAGTGGAAGGCCGAGTCCGGCGGCCAGATCGCCGGCCAGATGCGCCGCCTCGGCGAGGGCCTGGCCTGGAGCCGGGACCGCTTCACCATGGACGAGGGCCTGTCCCGAGCCGTCCAGACCGTCTTCAAGAAGATGTTCGACGACGGCCTGATCTACCGCGCCGAGCGCATCATCAACTGGTGCCCGCGCTGTCTGACGGCCATCTCCGACATCGAGGTCGACTACCAGGACGACGACGGCGAGCTCGTCTCCATGAAGTACGGCGAGGGTGACGACACCATCGTCGTCGCCACGACCCGCGCGGAGACGATGCTCGGCGACACCGCCGTCGCCGTCCACCCCGACGACGAGCGGTACGCCCACCTGATCGGCAAGCAGATCAAGCTGCCGCTGACGGACCGTACGATCCCGGTCGTCGCCGACACGCACGTCGACCCGGAGTTCGGCACCGGAGCCGTCAAGGTGACCCCGGCGCACGACCCGAACGACTTCGCCATCGGCCAGCGCCACAACCTCGAATCCATCGAGGTCCTCGACGAGCGCGGCGTGATCACCACCCACGGCCCCTTCCAGGGCCTGGACCGCTTCGAGGCCCGCTCCGCGATCGTCGCCGCCCTGCGCGCCGAGGGCCGGATCGTCGCCGAGAAGCGCCCGTACGTCCACTCCGTCGGCCACTGCTCCCGCTGCAAGACGACGCTGGAGCCCCGCCTGTCCATGCAGTGGTGGGTCAAGGTCGAGACCCTCGCCAAGGCCGCCGGCGACGCGGTCCGCGACGGTCGAGTCAACATCCACCCGGCCGACATGTCTCAGCGCTACTTCGACTGGGTCGACAACCTCAACGACTGGTGCATCTCGCGCCAGCTCTGGTGGGGCCACCGCATCCCGGTCTGGCATGGCCCGAACGGCGAGCTGGTCTGCGTCGGCCCTGACGACGAGGCGCCCACGGGTGACGGCTGGACGCAGGACACCGACGTCCTCGACACGTGGTTCTCGTCCGGCCTGTGGCCGTTCTCCACGCTCGGCTGGCCGGAGCAGACGCCGGACCTGGAGAAGTTCTACCCGAACTCCGTCCTGGTCACCGGCTACGACCTGATGTTCTTCTGGGTCGCCCGGATGATGATGTTCGGCCTGTACGCGATGGACGGCCAGCCGCCGTTCCACACGATCGCGTTCCACGGCATGGTCCGCGACGAGTTCGGCAAGAAGATGTCGAAGTCGTTCGGGAACACGGTCAACCCGCTGGACTGGATGGACAAGTACGGCTCCGACGCCCTGCGCTTCACCCTGGCCAAGGGCGCCAACCCGGGCGTCGACGTCCCGATCGGCGAGGACTGGGTCCAGGCGTCCCGGAACTTCGCCAACAAGATCTGGAACGCGACCCGCTTCGCGATGATGAACGGCGCGACGGTCGAGGGCCCGCTGCCGGACGCATCCGCGATGTCGGCGACCGACCGCTGGATCCTGTCCCGCCTGAACAAGGTCGTCGCTGAGGCGGACGCCTACTACGACGACTACCAGTTCGCCAAGCTCGCCGACGCCCTCTACCACTTCGCGTGGGACGAGGTCTTCGACTGGTACGTCGAGCTGTCGAAGACGACGTTCTTCGAGGGCGGCGAGCAGGCCAAGGTCTCGGCCCGCGTCCTGGGCGAGGTCCTCGACGTCACCCTCCGCCTGCTGCACCCGATCGTCCCGTTCGTCACGGACACCCTGTGGACCACGCTGACAGGCCGCGAGTCGGTCGTCATCGCCGAGTGGCCGAAGGACTCCGGTTTCCGGGACGAGGCCGCCGAGAAGGAGATCGAGCTGGTCCAGCGGGTCGTCACCGAGGTCCGCCGCTTCCGCTCCGACCAGGGCCTCCAGCCCGGCCAGAAGGTCCCGGCCCGCCTGGAGCTGGACGGCACCGCCCTCGCGCCGCACGAGGGCGCCATCCGTCAGGTGCTGCGCCTCCAGCCGGAGGGCGAGGGCTTCGCCGCCACCGCCTCCCTGCCGGTCGCCGGCGCCACCGTCGCGCTCGACCTGTCTGGCACCATCGACGTGGCCGCCGAGCGCAAGCGGCTCGCTAAGGACCTGGCCGCCGCCGAGAAGGAGAAGGCTCAGGCCGAGGGCAAGCTCGGCAACGAGGCGTTCCTCGCCAAGGCCCCCGACAACGTCGTGGACAAGATCAAGGGCCGCCTCGCCAAGGCGGACGAGGACATCGCCCGCATCCAGGCCCAGCTGGACAAGCTGCCGCCGCAGTAGGCACCGGAACACGCATGAAGGGGGCCCAGACCGCCTGGTCTGGGCCCCCTTCGGGTTCTCATGCCTCCGGGACGGTGGATCGTGCTTCAATCCGCTCGGTCGGTCCGGCAAAGGCCAGATACAAGGACCGAGAGCTGAGGAGCCAACGGCCTTCGACCTTGAGGAACGTGTCCTCGTAGTGGCCGACCTGCGTCGGGGCCCGCGGGGGCACGAAGCCGCCGGCATGTCCGTCGACACGGTACGTCGTGAAGTAGGTGGTCGCGATGGCCGTCGACTCCGACGTGACGGTGACCAGGATGTTCGTGCAGATCCGGCGCGAGAGTCGGTCCGCGGGCCGACCGGCGAAATACGACCGAAGTGCGTCACGACCCTCAATCCGGCGGTCGCCTTCCGCCCACTCCCAGAACCCGACATCCGTGAAGAGATCGGCCACGTCGCCCGGGTCACCGAGGTCGAGCTTGTGGACGAAATCGACAATGAGGCGTTCGCACGCTCGCTCAGCAAGCAGACGCTCTGTGGGACTCAGCGCTTCACTATCCATCCCCATGTCGTATCAGGATGATCAAGGGCACCGCGACAGCTTTCCTGGAGAGTGACACGCCACTTCGGCACTGGCCCTACGGAATCCCCAGCGCCTCGTACGGGCTCGACAGAGAGAACTCGCGCTGCTGCGCGACGATCTGGGCCTGGTGGAGATCGAACTGCGCCATGTACAGAAGGTCATCGAGACGCGTCGGCTTCTGCTCCAGCACGTCCAGGGCGATCTCAGCGACGCCGTCGCTGCGGTCCAGCCGGTCCCGGAAGAAGTCCAGGTTCTTCTCCACGACGAGGCGAGCCATGTCGAGCTCCGAGACTTCCGCGTCGGACACTCGGTCGACGCGCGAGTGCACGCGGTACTCGTAGAAGGGGCCAGCGACGCAGTGGATGTTGTTGGCCGCCCCTCGCCTGAACCGGCTGGCCAGCAGGTTGACGGCGAAGGCCCAGTCTCCCCACTTGAGCACCCTCGGGTCGTACAGGCCGCATTCGAGGGCGTCCTCCCGGCGGCAGACGATCGACGTCGGCACGTGGTGCTTGCGCACCACCAGGTCCTCTCGACACGGGTACGAGGAGATGGTGAAGCCCTCGAAGGCACCGAACATCCACGACATCGTGTGCACGAACGCGGTGCCGGGGTCGGACTCGAGGATCCCCACCGCCCTGTCCGGGTAGGACCCGGCCGCCAGGAGGAACGGCTCGGTGGCCAGCCGGTCGTCGGCATCCACCTGCATGACGTACTCCAGTCGCGCGGCTGCCAGGCCGGCGTTCCTGGCCACGTGGTGCCCCTGGCGCCGTTCGAAGCGGACGACGCGTACGCCGGGCAGCTCGGTGCAGATGTCGATGGCCTTCCGGGTCGTGTCGTCATCCGACCCGTCGTCCACGATCACCACCTCGTACGGACACCGAAGCGGCTGCTCGACGACGGACTCCACGGCCTCGACGAGGTAGTCGCCGGCATTGTGGCAGGGGATGACGAAGCTGATGCCTCCATGGCCCGTGGTCGTCACGAGGCTTCCCGTCCCTTCATGGTCGCGGTGCCGGAGGAAACGCGGCACTTCCGCACCGCGGTGACAGTCGCGCGAGTCGCTTCGAAGTAGGTGCGCCGCGAGCGCGTGTCCTGTTCGGTGTGGTCGTCCCAGCTCACGGCCACTTCCCAGCCCTCGTAGATCCGCTCCAGCGCTCGGCTGAGGGTCTCTGGCGTGTAGCGGGCCTCGCCCTCGATGTGGATCTGATCGCCATGGGCGTCCGTCCGGGAGATCCCGGCGAAGACCTCCAGGTAGTGCACGTTGACCGCCCGGGCGCTCTGTACGGCCTGGGTGAGCACGGCTTCGACGTCGTGCTGAGAGAGGTAGTGGAGGACGTCCTTCGCGACGAGCAGGCCGAAGTCCTCCTCACCCACGTACTGCTCGATGAGGGACTCCACCACCGTGACGCGCCCCGCCAGGTCCTCGTGCGGCGAGAGTCGCCGGAGCAGCGGTTCGGCCGGGGCCTGGTCCACCGCGACGACGGTGAAGCCGGCCTTCGCCAGGGCGATGGTGTAGGCCCCGGCGCCGTACCCGAGGTCCAGAGCCCGACGAGGGATGTCGGCAGGGAGGGAAGTCAGCAGGGCGCGGAACCGCGCCGAGACGGGCGCACGCAGCTCCTCGCCGGTGCTTCGGCCGTTCCGTAACGCGTCCGCGTAGAAGGCGTGGAGGGACGCCTTCGAGTGCTGTACAGGCAAGGGGCACCACCTGGGGCTGGAGGGATGAGCGAGGGGAGGCATCTAGAAGTCGGCGATCTCGACGGGCCGGCCGGGCGTGAGCAGGGAGGTCGCCAGCGCTTCGGTGACCTGCATCGGCAGCAGGTGCGCGGCGAGCGAGCTCCGGTTCTCGGTCCCCTGCAGCCAGTTCTCCATGAGCTGCCGGTTGCTGTCGCTGTGGAACAGCCCGTCGAACGTCCTGACCGACGTGTACTGCTCTTCCGGCAACAGGGAGGCGTTCGCCCTCGTGGTCAGCCGGGCGAAGGCGTCGATCCGGTCCGCGTTCTGCCCGCGGGGCACGTCGTAGCAGTGGACGTGCGCGGAGTAGAGGGTCGACAGTTGCGCTTCGAGGTCGACGCTGGAGGTGCGGCCGTTCTTGTTGTAGACGTCGTCCGGGAGGTCACGCCAGCTGCGGACGGACGGCGTCGTCTGCTCGAAGGACAGAGTCCCGATGGTCAGGGTCCACTCCGACTCGACGTCGACCAGGCGGAACGTGGCGGTGATGTCCGTCTCCCCGAAGGCGTTCTCCAGGATCGCGGAGTGCGGCCAGCGGGGGTGTCCGTCCTCGAACCGGCTGGCGGCCGGATTCGGGATCCGGAGGTGCTGGTCGGCGGGGAAGGCTCCGAAGGAGCTGACTTCGAGCCGGAAGCGGCGGTCGGGGAACACGAGCTTGTTGAGGGACAGGCACTGCACGGCGAGGTCCACGTAGTGGTAGGCGCCGTGCATCATCATCCCGTAGCCGTACCGGTAGGGGTGATCGTCCCGCGTCTCGTACTCGTGCTGGAGGTTCCACACGCCGCCGGCGGCGCGCAGGTGGAACGAGGTGACGGGGGCCTGCCAGTCCCGTACCCGCTCTTCGAGCGAGCGCAGTACCTCCCCGTTGTAGATGCGGTGGTACCGGCTCAGCGTCATCACGGAGTGCTTGGCACCGGTACGACCGGCCTGAGCGATCAGCTCCCGCATGACCTCCGTGATGCGGGACGGCGCGAACCGGCCATCTGCCATGGGGGCCAGGACCGGCTTCTCCACCAGGGAGTCGATCCCGTTCTCGACGCAGTAGCGCAGGTACGCCTCGTGCGCCCGTACCTCGGTCGCGATGTACACCTTCGTCGGCAGCTCGGGCAGGCAGAGGCGCCGTAATGCGGCTCCGATCAGCTCGGGCTGCCTCTGCTGCGCGGTCACGCCGCGGCCCGACTCCGGGAGGTAGATGACCTCCCGGGGCTTCAAGTCGACGCCCTGGATGCGCTCCTCGATCGTCGGCCGCTCCGACTCCAGGTCGATGACGGAGTACGAGTCGACGTGGCCGGCCTCGATGGCGTTCTTGATGCAGGGCAGGTACTTGTTGGCGACGATCTCGTCGAAGCCGACCACGACGAGGTTGTGGCGACGCGTGGCGGGGCGGGGACCGGGAGCGGCGGCTCGTCCTCCGGGCTCCTCGATGCAGCGGAGGGTCGGCTGCATGGGGATCGGCCTCGATGTCACCCGAGACGTTCGAGAGTCGGTTCTCATCCGCATTGCTCCCACTCGTGCTGTGACTGTTCGGAGCTGTTCCGAAGCAGATCGGACGTTGGTGGCCCCGGCCGTGATCGCCTTCTTCTGAAGATCGCGAAGGTGGCGTACTAGCCGGAGACGGAGCTGTCCTCCCCGGCGCCAGCGAGGAGGCGGCGGGGGCTCGTGTTCACACCACAAGGCTGCTGTCTGGGCCGCCCCGTCGGAACGTCCTCCCACCGCCCCAGGACCGAACTTTCACCGAACTTAGGCGCCCTACCAGGCCGTTCATAGCTGAGAGGCGTGAACCAGGTGGCACGCTGGCCGCATGGCAGAACTCAACGGAGAACCGGTCGAGCCGGCCCAGCTTCAGAACCTGGCCCTGACCAACTACGGCCACTTCACCTCCATGCGAGTGGACGACGGGCGCGTACGCGGCCTGTCCCTGCACATGGAGCGACTTCAGCGCGACTGCCGAACGCTCTTCGGCACTGACATCGACCCGCAGCGCGTACGCGAGCTGGCCAGGCGTGCCACTCCCTCCACCGGATCGACCACGGTCCGCGTCACCGTCTTCGACCCCAGCCTCGACCTCGGCCATCCGAACAAGGCCGACGACCCGCACATCCTGGTGACCTCCCGGCCGGCGGGTGCCCTCCCGCTGCCGCCGCTCAAGGTGAAGTCCGCGACCTACGTACGCGACGTACCGAGCGTCAAGAGCGTCGGCCTCTTCGCGACCCTGCACCACCGCCGTCAGGCCCAGCTGAACGGATTCGACGACGCCCTCTTCGTCGACCAGGAGCGTGTGATCTCGGAGGGAGGTACCTGGAACGTAGGATTCTTCGACGGGAACCGCGTGATCTGGCCGAACGCCGACTGCCTCGTCGGTGTGACCATGGAGCTCCTGAAGGGCGCCCACGGCCACGAAACCCGCTCGGTCCGCCTGGGCGACCTGACGAACATGCGGGCCGCATTCGCGACCAACGCGGCGATCGGGGTCCGCGCAGTCAACGCGATCGATGGAATCGAGCTGCCCGAATCCCACGCGATCATCGACACGCTCCGCAAGGAGTACATGGAGATCGAGGGCGACTTGTTGTAACGCTCCGAAGTCGGGCTCCCACTGGCTAGGCTGAACAGGACCGGCCAGCAACAAGGAGTCCTGGAGTGGCGACAGTTGAGCGATGGTCCGGACTAGAGGTCCGGGCCTTACGCGAGGCATCGCGGATGAGTACCGAGGAGTTCGCGACGCGCCTCGGTGTCAGCGATCGCATGGTGTCCAAGTGGGAAGCGCGCAAGGACACGATCCGGCTCAGGCAGGTGAACCAAGCGGCTCTGGACACACTCCTCGCCAGCTCCGCGCCCGATGTCCACGAGCGGTTCGCGAGCCTCGCCCGCTCGCTGGACACGGTGCTCCCCACGCAGGAGACTCCAAACCCCGGTCCCCAGCCTCAGCAGCACCAGGTCCGCCATCCCCGCGACGGCAAGAAGATGGCCCTGGTCGAGGCCGGCACCTTCCTGTACGGCGAGAAGAACGAGCCGGTCTGGCTCCCGTCCTTCTACATCGACGTCTTCCCGGTCACCAACAACGACTACGCGCGCTTCGTGGCCGCCACCGGCCACGAGCCACCCCAACACTGGCACCGCGGCAAGTGCCCTGAGGCGATCCTCGATCACCCGGTGGTCTTCGTCACCTGGCACGACGCCTCCGCGTACGCGGCGTGGGCGGGCAAGGAACTGCCGACCGCCCCGCAGTGGGAGAAAGCGGCCCGTGGCACGCGCGGCGACACATACCCGTGGGGCAACAACGCCACCCCGGCCAAGTGCAACTCCCGCGAGAGCGGCATCGGCTCCACGACCCCGGTGAGCCGCTACCACAGCGGAGTTTCCCCGTACGGCGTCTACGACCTCTGCGGCAACACCTGGGAGTGGTGCTCGACCCGCTCCGAGCCGGGCCGCTACGAGCTCAAGGCCGGCGCCTGGACCAGCCCCTTCGCCCGCGCCACCCCCGCCGTCTTCAACGACGCCTCCACCGAGATGCTCGACGACGACACGGGGTTCCGCTGCGCGATTCCTGCGACAGCGGTGGAAATGCTGCTCGGCACCTGACGCTCGGGCAGTTGAGGGTCGGGAATGTCAGCGTTCCGCTTGTGAGCGCTCGGTGGGGCCGGTACGACGGTCACCATGTACCGATGGTCGCCGCTCAACGATCGACAGTTAGCCATGCTCACCCGGATCGAAGAGGGAACGGATCCCGTCACCTCCGCGAGCCCGGAACTCGCCGTCACCGCCCGTGCTCTCAAGAGTCGGGGGCTAATCACCATGCCCAAGCACGGTGGGAGGTGGGAGGCGGAGATCACCGATGACGGTCGCTTCTACCTGGAACACGGCCACCACCCGGACCGGCCTGAACCAACCCCGCGCAGGCAACGACCGGCAGCCGCCGAGCAGAAGCCGGAAGCTGCGGCACCGCCCCGTCAGCGGGCGACGCCCTCGCCTGAGGCGAAGCCGGCGCCAGCGCGCCCTGTGAAGCCGCCACGTCAGTCGCCGGCGGAAATCGGCGCGGCCATGATCGCGGAGGTGCAGAAGGCTGGCCGGTTCCTTCGGATCCCGGACCCGAGCGAGGAAGAGCGGGCTCACTACCGCCGGGCGTTCGACGCGGCGCGGCAGTGTGCCCCGGACGGCTTCCACCTGAAGTACAGCGGGCGGGCGAAGGGGGACTTCTTCCTCGGCCTGCTGCGGGTGACAGGCGAGGACGACACCGAGTGGAACCGGATCCGCCTGGCGCGCAGCCGTGTGATCACCGACGTCGAGGACGTGATCGCGGCGGTCACCGCGGACCACAGCGCCTTCGAGATCTCGGACGAGGTCCTCCCACGGGTGCTTTCTCTCCTTCGGCTCCTCGCCGAGCAGGCTCTGGCGCG
Organism: Streptomyces sp. NPDC023157; assembly: GCF_055560575.1. Lineage (NCBI taxonomy): Bacteria > Bacillati > Actinomycetota > Actinomycetes > Kitasatosporales > Streptomycetaceae > Streptomyces > Streptomyces sp. NPDC023157. The sequence goes on along the minus strand of NZ_JBVHIL010000005.1, from coordinate 630,291 downwards.
GCACGGCGATATCGCGGTGTCGAAGAAGCGCAGGCAGGTGCGGCCGCTGCTCACAGTCCACGGCAGGACGTACGAGATCAGCTTCAAGGAACGGCAGAAACAGGTCCGGTACGTACCCACGCAGCCGGGCCGGCGGACGTACGAATGGCAGCGGGTCACCCCGGCCCACCGGCTCGAACCGTCCGGCGAGCTGGAGCTGCAAGTGGCCCAGCAATCGGGGTACAGCTATGGCTACCGCTACGGCTGGACGAAGGAATGGTCCGACACCGCCAAGAAGCCGTTGGAGGACCAGATCGCCGCCGTCCTCCGAGCGCTGAAGGCCCGCGCAGAGGAAGAGGAGCAGGCCCGGCTGGCGCGGGAGGCGGAACAGCAGCGTCAGCGTGAGGAGCAGGAGCGACAGGAGAAGGAACGCCGCCTGCGAGAGGCCCAGGAAGAAGAGGAGCACCGCCGGCAGAAGGCGGAGAAGAAGGAGCGCACGCGGCGGGAGTGGGAAGCAGCGGTCAGCGTCGCGACGATCAAGGCAGTGGACGCCGTACGGGTCGACCGGTTCGGCACCGCCCTGGCGCAGTGGCGGGCCGCAGGGGAGATGCGGGCCTTCTGCGCAGCGCTCGACGAGGCTGCCTCCACCTCGGACGACGCCCACGAAGCCGAGCGGCTTCGCGAGTGGTCAGCGTGGGGGAAGGCGGAGGCTGACCGGCTCGACCCGACCGTGGCCGGCAGGAGCCTGACCGGCCACAGCCTCCACGCGGAACCCACGGACGACCAGCTACGGCCCTTCCTCGACGGCTGGCACCCGCAGCGGCCAGAGAAAGAGAAGCCACCAAAGCAGGAAGAACCCAAGGCGGAGGCCGAACCGCCCAAGCCGGAGCCAGAGCGGTGGCGTAGCTTCACCGACGAACGTCTGGACCAAGGCTGGAGACATGGACCCCGAGGTCGCGCTCAATGGTGGAGGCGATGACGCCGTGCCCGCGGTCACGTAGGGCCTTCACCGATTTCTCCACGAGCTTCCCGAGCCGGACGACCTCCTCGCGCAGGGCGACCAGCTCGTCGTAACGCTCGGCCTTGTCCTGACCACACCACTCCCGGACGGTCCGCAGGACGGCCGCTTCCGCGTCGAGCTTGCGGTCGTCCCGGCGGCTGTAGGAGTACCAGGAGGACTGCGTGCGCTCCTGATCGATGGCCTTCTGCCTGCGGTCCACCTCCGGAAGGATGTCCTCGGCAAGACGGCCGGCCACGAGGCGTGCAATGCGCTCGGTAACCGGCCACCCTGCCAGGCAGAGCCCCTCGCGGTTCTCATGGACCATCGGATCGCCCCGCAGCTCATCGGGTTCCACCCCGACAAGCCTGGCGCCTTCGTCGAGACGGCTCATTTCCAAGATTCCGGCGTCAGCGGCGCCGCGCCGCAGGCGCAGCTTGCTCTTCGGGCGAACGAATCCAAGGACGAACCGCGCCGCCTCGAAGTCGACACTTCCTCGGACGCCCCGCGACACCTCGGCCAGCCCAAGCTCGCTCCCGTCGTCCGCTCGGAACGCCTCGACGTCCTCCCAGCGTGCCACGAGAGAACTCGGGTTGACCCACTCCTGCAGCCCGGCGTCGTCCCCCGTGAGGAACCGCACGTGGAGCCACCCGGACCTGCCGCTCCCGCCCACGCGAACGATCTCAACCCGGCGAACCAAGGCACCCAGCTCCTTCGGCCTGGCGCGATAGGCCCAGTGCTCACCAATCTCCATGTGTCTATTCAGCCAGCTGGGTTCACACCATCGCCCAGCCATTGCAAAAAACAGGCGCTGGATGGCAGCGCTTGCTGGGGTTCCCCGGCCAGGACAGCTCCTCCGTGACAGTTGGCCGAATGGTGCTCACGGCAGCAGCCGTCCAAGCAGTCCAATGGCCCAGTCAAGTGATCGCACCGATCGCAGCGTCGTGAGACGTGCGCGCCAGGCATCTCCCACAGGCAGTCACCCTGTTCACCGAAGGATTCCGCTTTGACGCCCGCAACACAGAGCTTCCCGATCGACTCGATCGTCCTGTACCTGGGGAACCGCGCCAACGTCACCGGCTACACAGCCAACGGCGACGTCGAGATACGCATGCTCAACACGGGAAGCGAGCTCTCCGTCCCTCCAGGCAGGCTGTCACCCCTGACGTCCCCCACCCCGCCAAGGCCCTCCCGGACCGGACTGATCTTCGGCGTCGGGGTAGCCGGTGTACTCGCCCTGGCGGTGGCCTACGGGCTCTTCGACACCGACAGCAGCGAGCCCGTATCGGCAGCCCCACAGACATCATCGACGTTGGAAGCACCCGATCCCTCTTCGGAGGCAGTGCCAACAGCCACGGCAGACCCTGGCTCCGGTGACGCCACTCCATCCGTGGCCCCCAGCTATGGAGCTGGGGTGCCCGCCTGGGTCAAGCGCCTCCAGGACGTGAAGGCGGCGTACATCCAGCCCGGCAACCCCGAGGAAGCGAACCCGGCTGACCGCCGCGACTCGATTCAGATCGAGTTCACCAGCGGCAACGCCGGCCAACACTGCACCGCCGCGAGAGCGCTGGCCGGGACCGAGTACGGCATCATCGTCACCACTCCTACTGGCGTGGCAGTGGATTCGAACGACTGTCTCAGTGTGAGCCTCGATACGCGCTGATGTCTCGTTCCTCGGCCTCAGCCGACCCCCGTCACGATCCTCCAGACTGAGCCGATCCGAACGCTCCACCGCAGCAGACTCCCGCTCGGCTTCCCCCTAATCCTGGCGGTACTGCTCCACAACGTCGTCGTACGCGCGGAGCAACGGACTAACAGCGGCCCGAAGCAGATTTGCGTCACGATCGGGCAGAGAGAGCACAGCGCGACGCATGCGCGCGCTCCACGTCACCGGGTCTGGAAAGACCTCGAGCCGCGACACAAAGTCACTGAGCACCAGCCCCTCCCTCCACCCCGCCAAGGCGTGGATCCTGAGCTCACATCCCTCAGGGAAGGTCCGATACCCGATTGACAGCGGCTTCGACATGCCCCTGACAGGGCTGGACACTGTGGCCCTTCCCATCAGTCGTCCACGATCGTGAGTCGGGCTCCTGAAGCACCCTCGCGTCGTATAGAGAAAGATCTCGTCGCCCTGGCTGACCGGCTTGGAGCGCCCAGCAGGGAACGCCATCCGCTGTTCGGTGACGACCCAGCGCAGGGCCTCCCTGTCGCTGAGGATCAGCAGGTGCGTGGCAGACATGCAGGCGACGATACTGGGGTCACACAAGCACTTGATCCGCCCCTACCTCCGCGCGCCGTTCGCTGCCGGGGTCCGGTGATCGCGGTCTCACTTCTGGCCTCATTCACTCCTGTCGGACCCCGTCCGCTGGTTGCAGCGAGGCCCTTCGCCGTGCGGAGAGTGGAGCCCGGTCTTCGGCGACCCGCCCAGTGAACAGCCGGCAGCCGGCGACTACGCCCATCGAGATCACGCTTACTCATAAGTCTCCTTCCACCGCTCCCGATGCCGCCGGTCGCCCTGCCCCAGACCGTTCACCGAGCCGAGCGACATCAGTGAGGCACCGTTGTTCCACAGCCCAAGGTGATCGCGATGGACAGCGAGGATGTCGTTCTCGGTGGCGAACTTCTCGGCGGGCCCGCTGAAGTACGTCGTGGCCACGAAGATCGCCACGTCGACCTTGAAGTGCACTCTCGATCCGAGCAGGTCACGCACCTCCCGGCTGGGGATCTTGCTCTTGGGCGTGTACCGCTTGCACTGGATCACCATGCTCCGTCCATCGGGAAGGACCCCCAGCACATCAGCCCCGTTGTCGTGCGAGCCACCGACCCTCCGCACGTCGCTGCACCCGTCTCGCCGACACAACTCCACGACGAAGTCCTCGAACTCCGTTCCCGTCATCGCATCGACCTCGGCGAGCGTCCGATGCCCTGCCTTTACGGCCTCGTCATGCCTCCATTGCCGATCGCCGCCCTTGATGAACCGATCGGTGCGCCACAGCCACCACCCGCCGCTGACGGCGCCGCCAAGCACGATCGCACCCACCAGATAGGGCCAGACCTCACCCCAGAAGACCACCAGCACGACAACGCTCACGCCCCCAGCGAGGGACCCGATCTTGAGCCGCTGCTGGCGACGCTTGCGCGCAGCCGATACCCGCCGCTTCCGTGCCGCCGCCATGGCCCTCCTTGTACTCCGGCACAGCAGGATCAAGGAGTAGGCACTGAACCGTAAGGGCGCCGATCAGCCAATGGCTGACAACTGGTGCTCCGCTCATCCCGCCTATGAGGGACCGCTCATCCGCCCGGTAACAGCGACCGATAACGCGACGGGCCACGCCGGCTTCCGCTCGTTCCCGATCACTGCTGGCGTCCGTCCGATGCAAGCTGGGCAGCTGGGCGACATGGGCGCCCGATGCTTGCGCATCGCCACTCGAAGTCTGCTGGCAGCCACCCTCGCCCAAGTAGACGGGGGTGAGCTGGGAACGCCGTAACAGCAGCGACGACGAAGATGAGCGATGCCCACGGCGTATGTACACGGATCGTCGCGTGTTGCCCGCGGGTGTTAACGAAACTTGTCTGGAACACATCCGGGGCTACGAGATCGATCGTGCTGAGTGCCCCCCAGTCGAGGTCAAGCTCAGCCACCGGATGGGCGAAGAACAGCCTCCGCAGGGTGATGGTCACCTCTCCCGCGCCGTCCAGCACCCACCGCGGTTGCGCATCGCGTTCCGCTTGACGACGCCGAGAAGAGTTGCCGAGCGCGGAACCCACCAAACTGCCGATGACGAAGGCCGGACCACCGGCCGCGACCACGCTGCTGTGCTGATACCGCCCATTCCCCAGGGCCCGCCAGGTCGAACGTTGCCCGGGCCCGACCGCGAGGGCGCGGTCCCCTTGCCCGAGCCGGGCGGTCGTGGCGATCAGCGGGCGGCTGGCGAGTCGCCCTTCGAGGATGTCCGCGAGGATGTCGCACGTGTGCCACAGGTACTCGTCTAACGCAGACCAGGGTGACCGTTGTGCGTTCTTCGGCGGCGGCGCGAAAGGATTGGCCACTGTCACTCCGGCGTATCTGTCAGAGGTCTCGATCAGCTTCGTAGCGCGATCAAGCCTAGTCAGACCGCGCAGCGAGCAGGGTGCCGTTCAACTGTTGACCGATTTCGTTCGCTCGGACTGCCGGAGGAGGGGCAGGCGCTGGCCTCATGCACCGAACATGACTGCGCCGTACGGGTGTTGCCGTGACAGTATGCTGCCCCGGTTCTGGCGCGGAGGGCAGGACTCGTCGCCCTGAACCTCGAACGGTGTAAGGGGGCTCAATGCAGCAGCTGTACGTCGTCGGCTTCGAGGTAGGCGTGGCGGGTGAGGGGGGCGCCTCAGCCGCCTTCGATCGACTCCTGTCACATATGGAAGAGCACCTCGACCCAGGATCGACCGGGTTGTCAGCCACGGATCTCATGGTCGACAGCGGCCAGATCACGGTCCCTGGACACGGCCCTGGCAGGCCCGACCAGCACGTGACCTGGACCCCTGTCGCTGTCAGCAACGATGTGCGGGCCTTGCGGATGGAAATCGAACAGGACCTGCCTCGAGGCGGCCGGTTCGTATGTCAGCTGACTGCATCCCAGTACGACGAGAAGACGCGCTTCCGTGTCGCAATGGGGCGGAAGAGTGGTGGCGTGCTCGCGCCAGCGACAGTGGAAGACCTGAAGCCGCCTCGCGCGCTCAACGGAATCATGGCTGATCCCGAACTCCATCGCGCGGAGGGCTCCGACAAGATCGCCGCAGCCGCGACGCCGGTCCTCGCCGCTCAGGTTCCCGCGGTGCTGGAGCGCCTGGGCAGCCCACAGAGGCGGCTTCCAGTCCTCGCCGTCTCATCAATCCGCATGATGGGGCCTTCGGATGCCTTCGCGCGCAAAGCCGCACGCCGTCTTGCAGGTCTAGCCCATGTGGTGGTGGTTTCGGGTTGGCTGGCCTTCGATTCCTTCAACACAAGCGTGGACCGAAGCCTGCTGCCCAGGGACGGTGCGCGGCTGTACTGGCCCACGCTGGAAGCCCGCAATCCATGGTGGGGACCGAGCGAACTCTGCGGCGACCATGAGGCGCTCCTGCGCACGATGATGCGACTCCTCGCCCCTCTCAGCGTTGTCGCACGAGGCAGGGACCGCCACTGGGACGCAGTCCGCTCAGCCGAGACGAACTCCATCCTCGAGAGCCTGGCAGGGGAAGCCGAGACCGAACAGATCGTGCTCCTGAAGGCAAAGCTGGCGGAGGAGCGGAGTCAGACCCTCAAGCTTCTCGAAGAAAACGAGGTGCTGGAGAGCAAGGTCGGCAGACTGGAGATCGACGTTGCGAACCTGGAGGCTCGCCTCGACGCCGAGGCGGCGCCTTCGCCTGCAGAGCCGGCTGAGGTGGCAGCACAGCACCTGGTCTCCGTCAGCAGCGACTTCTCCAGTGACTGGGACCGGTGGACCCAGGAATCCGGGGGAGCTCTCGTCTTCACACCAAACGCGAAGACGCAGTGGCGCAAGTGTTCGTACAAGGACTTCGAGCGTATGAGGGAGGCACTGGACTCGCTGGCCGCTCTCGCCAAGGCATGGAGGGGGAAGAAGAGCAGGGTCGGTGAATCCTTGGTCTCCTGGATCGGCAACCAAACGGCCTTGACCTATGCGCCTGAAGACGAACCACTGCGGATCAAGGGGCTGCACGAGTTCAACTTCGACGAGAAGACCTGGGATCGGCAGCCCCACATCAAGCTCGATGACCACACCAGCAAGGACAGGGTGGGCCGAATCTACTTCGCGATCGACGGCGAGGCATACCGCTGGATCGTCGACCACGTCGGGCTGAAGTTGTACGGCCTGTCCTGACCCGGTCGGCTGCGGAGCCGTAACGGGGGGACCGTCAGTAGAGGCCGAAGGGCTCGGCTGGTCTCAGTCCTGGTCTCATTCGCCCCCGGCCGACCCGGTCCGGACAGGGCCACCCCGAACGCTCCGCCCCAGGTCAGGACACCTATGACCCCCGCCGGACCCCCGTACGAACATTTGGAAAGCGTGTTGGGGGCAACCCCTCACGAGTTCGAATCTCGTATCCTCCGCCAAGTGCCTCACCGGGCACTAAGTCGAAGGGCCCCACTGTTCGCAGTGGGGCCCTTCGGCGTTGGCGGGGCCTTCGACGTTTGCGGGCCCTTCGGCCTGGGCGGGGCCGTCGTCGTTCCACGGGGCCCGATGCGCGGCCGGCAGGAACCGTCGCCCCCGTCCGCCCGTCATCTCCTCGGGACCGCCACGTCCCCAGACGCGGCGCCGCCGCTTCGCTCTTCACCTTCGAGGTACGAGGAGATCCATGGCCGACACCGTCAACTCACTGGTCGCCCGCCTGCACGAACTGCTCGTGACACAGCTGACCGGTGGGGCCGCCGAGGCGGCACCGGGGCTCTACGACGTCGTGGCGCGCGCCGCGAGGCTCGGGCCGGACGGCGCGTGGATAGGCGCCGCGGGCCACGTGAACCTCGCTGGGGCGGCCGTCATGAGCAGGCGGGGGGAGCGGGCGATCGCCCACCTCGAAGCCGCCGTGGACGCCGGCTACAACGACTGCGTGGCGCTGCACGCCGCCCCCGTGCGCCCGCTGCACCGGGATCCCCGCTTCCAGGCCCTGTACCAGCGCATGCGCGTCACCCAGGGAGACCTCGACGAGTTCTTCTGGCTGCACCAGGAGATGCAGATCGCGGTGCGGGACGCCCAGGACGCGACGGTCGACAACATGGGGCGCCTCGACACCGGGGTGTCCCCGCTCCCGCAGGCACCCCTGCCCACCCGCGAGCCGCACACCACCGGCGTCCTGGTCACCCGCGTCGACCTCGCCGCCGTCCAGACCGCGCTCCAACAGACCGCGATGAAGGCGGAGTTCCAGCGGAGCGCCGGGAACACCAGCCTCGACCTCATCGACGGCTCGTGGGACCACCCGCGCGCCAGGTTCGACGCCTGGCACGCCGACGAGCTGGACACCCGGCGCCGGCAGGCCGCCGAGGCCCGGGCCTTCGTCGAGCGCCCCGGCGCCGGGGCCGCCCTCGCGCCCTGTCCTCCGCTGGGCACGATCACGTACCCGGTCTGACAGCGAGGAGGGCCGGCCGGACGCGGTCGCGAGAGGTCGGCGAGAGGACGGCGAGAGTGGTCCGGGCCTCCTCGGGATCAGGGGCTACACCGGGCAGGGCCGGTACTCGAGGCTCAGCTCGCGGTCGACGGCGTAGCTGGTGCGCATCGACGCGTCGGTGACCTTCTCCCAGGAGCCGTACTTCGCGTAGAGCTGGTCGGCCGTGGGGCCGAGGGGGTTGCCGTACTTGGCCTGGTTGCGCTCCTCCAGGACACGGACCTCCTCGGGGGTCATGCCCGCGCGGGTGATCTCCTTCGCCTGGTTGCGCATGTCGACCAGCTCGCGGGCGATCTCCTCCTCGGAGGAGCCCGCCTCGCGCATGTCGGCCTCGGTGCGGTGCATGTCCTCCAGGAGCTCGTGATAGCGGATACGGGTCCGCTGGGCGTCGACCTTCTGGTCCATCGGCATGACGCGGATGCGGCACACCACCGGGTCGGTACTCGGACAGGGGTCGTCGGCCGCCACCGGCGGGGCGAGCGGGGCGGTGATGATCGAGCCGCAGGCTTCCGCCGCGGTCGCCGTGGCGGTGCCGGCGGTGGCCAGGAGCGCGACGGCCGCCACGAAGGGCAGCAGGGCACGGCGCGACAGCGAGGTGGAAAGGCGCATGGGCGCATCCTCGACAACCGCGCCGGGCCCGTTCACGCAGGCACGCCGCATGATCACCCTTGCGGGGTCGGTCAGTTCGGTCGCGTGTCGACCGCGACGGCGTTACAGGTCGCGCTGGAACTCGTGGGCCGCGTGCGTCGGCAGGTAGCCGAGTGCGTCGTTGACCCGGCGCATGTACGGGTTGTTGTCGGCCGTGTCCGTCAGGAGGCCGCCCAGCTCGGGGTACGTCTCGCGGGCCCGGACGATCCCCGCCGCCTTCATCCAGCGGGCCAGCCCGTGACCGCGGTGCTCGGGGAGGACACCGGTGCCGTAGTGCTGGGCGTCGCCCGTACCGCTGCCGGGGACCACGAGCTCGGTGAAGCCGGCCATGGAGCCGTACGAGACGTCGACGGCCGCGACGGTGTGCAGGACGTCCCCGCGCCCGGCGACGGCGCCGACGGCCGCCCGTACCCGGTCGAGGTCCCAGACGACCGTGCCGTGGTCGACCGCGCCCATCGGCGTGTCGTCCATCGCCCGCCGCGAGGCCACGAACGTCTCCGCGAACTCCTCCGGGACCACCCCCTCCCACTCCACGAGCCGGTAGCCGTCCGGCGCCTTCTCGACGAGCGCGCTGAGCGCGGGCAGGTCCGCGCCGCCTCGACCGCGGCGTCCAGCAAGAGCGAGCCCGCCCCGCGGCGCCGCTCGGCCGGGTGCTCCGTGACAACGGGGCCTGATTTTGGGGGCGTTGAGGGTAGCCGGGGGGCGGAGTGGGGTGGGGTGGTGTTCCGGTTGGGGGCGGCCCTCCGTCAGTCCTCGAAGTTGTCGCTGGCCAGGCGGAGGGCCAGTTCCTGGAGGATCGGTTCCGTGCCCGGCTCCGCGCCCGCCGCGTCGTGGGCGTCGGCCACGGCGTCGAAGGCGAGGATGAAGCCGTTGACGAGTGCGCTCAGCGGGTCCGAGAGCTGGCCGAGGACGGCGAGCCCGGCCTCCTCGGCGGTCGCGTCCACCGGCACCGAGAACTCCCGCGGAATCACCTCGCCGAGCAGGTCCGAGACGAGGCTCTCGTCCACTCCCCCACGCAGCGCCGTCAGAGCGGCGATGGCCTTGAGCTTGATCTCGTTCTCCGTCACATGCCGAGCCTAGGAGCCCCGGCCGCGCCGAAATCGCACGACACGGCATCGGCGCCCCTGCAAGCCTGGCTCGCGGCGTCGGCCCGGGGGACCGGCGTGAACACCGAGGCCGAGTGGGGTGCTTCGGCGTAGGCCGGGCCGCTTTCGCGTGACGCGGCGTTGTCAGTGGGGTCCTCGATGATGAACGGGCATCGAGGGAACGCGAAGCGAACGAGGAACGGGAGCCGCTCACCATGGCCGAGGTACTGCTCTTCCACCACGCCCAAGGGCTCACCTCCGGCGTCCTCGCCTTCGCCGAGGAGCTGCGGCACGCCGGGCACACCGTGCACGCGCCCGACCTCTACGAGGGCCGGACGTTCGACAGCCTGGAGGCCGGGGCCGCGTACGCGATGGAAGTCGGCTTCGGCACGCTCGTCGAGCGCGGCGTCCGCGCGGCGGACCCGCTCCCCGAGCGGCTCGTCTACGCCGGCTTCTCCCTCGGCGTCCTCCCCGCCCAGAAGCTGGCCCAGACCCGGGCGGGCGCGGCGGGGGCGCTGCTGTTCGAGGCGTGCGTGCCGGTAGAGGAGTTCAGCGGGGGCTGGCCGGAGGGGGTGCCGGTCCAGGTACACGGGATGGACACCGATCCGTTCTTCGCGGGCGAGGGTGACGTCGAGGCGGCCCGGGCGCTGGTGGCGGGGGTGCGCGGCGGGACGGGGAGCGGTGAGTTGTTCCTCTACCCGGGGGACCGGCATCTCTTCGCGGACGCGGGGCTCGCGGGGTACGACGCGGAGGCGGCGGGGGTGCTGATGGGGCGGGTGCGGGGGTTCCTGGCCGGGCTGGAGGGGTGAGGGGGAGTCGGGGGGAGCTGAAGTGCCGGGAGAACGGACGGTGCGGGTGCGGGTGTTGACGATCCGGTCGTCGATTCACCAGATGGTAGGAAGGAAACGATCCGGCATTTCACTACGGTGAGCGACACCCCCAATACTCAGAGCCACAAGATCCCTTGGTGCTCTGAGTGGAGGCGTTGTGCGGAAGTGGGTTTCGGTGGCTGTGGCCGCCGGGTTGTTCGTCGGAGGAATCGGTGCCGCGGTGGCGGACTCGTGGCAGGAGATCAAGCCCCGGACCACTGACGGCTCCAAGTTCCGTGACGCGAAGTACCGCTGGGAGGCCAAGGACAGCAATCACGGCGGTTTCCACTTCAAGGGCGACCTGGTCGACAGCTTCCCCAACGACGGCCACAACGTCTACCTGCAGGCGAAGGTCCAGGGCTACTCCTGGAACCGTTTCAACGGCGTCCAGCGCAAGACCGTCCACCTGGACCAGGTGGTGTACGACGGTGCGGCCCTGTACTCCACGGATGCCTCCATCCGGGTGTGCCGTGATCGGGGTTCGCTGCGGCCGGACAACTGCTCCCCCGAGCTCTCCTACCACCGGAAGGGCTGACGGGGCGGAGCGCACATCACCATGAACGCCGTTCTCCGCGCCGAGCGCGTGGACCTCTTCTACGGTGCACACCAAGCCGTCAGCGGCGCCGATTTCACGCTGCGGCGCGGAGAAGTGGCCGCTGTCATGGGGAGCAGTGGATCCGGCAAGTCCTCGCTGCTCTACTGCCTGGCCGGGGTGCTGGCCCCCACCGGCGGGCGGGTCGTCTTCGACGGTGTCGATCTCGCGACCCTCGACGACGACGAGCTGAGCACGCTGCGCCGGGAGCGGTTCGGGTTCGTCTTCCAGTACGGCGAGCTGTTGCCCGAGCTGACCGTCGAGGAGAACGCGGCGCTCCCGCTGCGTCTCGCCGGCCAGCGCAAGGCGCCCGCGCACGCCGTCGCCGGGGAGGTGCTGGGGCGGCTCGGCATGACCGAGCTGCTCCAGCGCAGGACCTCCCAGCTGTCCGGCGGCCAGAGCCAGCGCGTCGCCGTCGCGCGGGCCCTGGTGCACCGCCCGGCCGTGGTGTTCGCGGACGAGCCGACCGGGGCCCTCGACAGCGCGAACGCCGCCGCCGTACTGGACGAGTTCCTTCGGCTGGCCCGCGATCAGGGCACGGCGGTCGTCATCGTCACGCACGACGAGAGCGTGGCCGCGCGGGCCGACGTCCGGTACACGATGTCCGACGGAGTCCTGAAGTGAACGGCTTCCTGTTCGGGCTGCGCCTGCTGTGGCGCGGCGGGCGGCGCGGGCGGGCACGCTTCCTGCTGATGACGGGCGGATGTGCGTTGGGGGTGGCATGCCTGGCCGCCGTCCTCACCATTCCGGCGATCATCGGCGCGCACGAGGCGCGGTCCAGCGAGCGGAATCCCCGCCCGATGATGCAGGACACGTCCCCGGAGCCTGCGTCGACCATCGCGTACGCCACACGCCAGGACGCGTACGGATCCGAGCCGTTCTACCGGGTGTTCGTCGCCCACACCCGGCCGGGGCCGACGCAGCTGCCGCCCGGCGTGGACCGGCTCCCCGCCCCGGGTGAGGTGCTCGTCTCTCCTCGGCTGCGCGAGGTCCTGGCGGAGGAACCGGGCATCGCCGGACTCCTGCCCGGGAGGGTGATCGGCGTCATCGGACCGGCGGGGTTGGCCGGCCAGGACGACCTCTACGCGTATGTCGGACGGACGAGGCAGCAGTTGCCGTCGGATGCTTCCGGACTCCACTCGTTCGGTTCCTCGTTCGATCCGTATCCCGCCGTGGAGGAGTCGACGCTCGACATCCTCCGCTTCACCCTCGCCTGTGTCGTCCTGCTCCCCCTCGCCGTGTTCCTCTCCGTCTGCGCCCGGCTCTCCGCCGAGTCGCGGGCCCGCAGGCTGGCCGCGCTCCGGCTGGTCGGGCTGAGCATGAAGGACACGCTGCGGGTCAACGCGGGCGAGACGGTGGCCGCCGCGTTCCTGGGGGCGGTCGTCGGTGTCGCCGGATACCTCGGCTTCAACGAGGTCATGGCGCGGATCGGCCTTCCCGGGCTGCACTGGTACCCGGCCGACGGACGGCCGGAGGTCACCACACTCGCCGTCTGCCTGGTGCTCTGCCCTGCGCTCGCCTGGTTCGTCGGACGGCGATCCGCCCGCGAGGCGGCACTCACGCCGCTGAACGTGCGCCGGACCGCTCAGCGCAAGCCTCCGAAGAAGTACGGGACGCTGCTGTTGGTGCCGGGGCTCGGCGTCATCGGGGGGTACTGCGTCCTCAGCGTCCTCGGGCGGGACCCGTCCGGGGGCAGCGCCAGCGCGGTACTCGTTCCCGGGGCCGTGCTGCTCACCGGCGCGGGGCTGGTGTTCGGGCTCGCGCCCGTCACCGCGTGGCTGGCCCGCCGACTGGCCGGTCGGGTGCGGTCGCTGCCGCTCACCCTCGCGATGCGCCGGGCCGAGGTCGACCCCGGCAGCGCGCTGCGCGTCGTCACCGGGCTCGTGCTGCTCGTGTACGCGGCCTCGCTGACGCAGGGCGTCCTCGTCGAACTGGACCAGGTGAGCCGGCGTACCGCTCCCGTCCAGGAGTACGCCTTGTCCGTGGACGCCGTCGACGCCCACCAGCGAGCACGGCTCAGCCAGGTGGAAGGGGTCCGGGGGCAGGGGCTCACCGCCGACTCGTGGATCCGTTCCCTCGACGTGGACACTCCGCGGATCACGGCGGCCATCGCGACCTGTGCCCAGCTGGCCTCCTTCACGAAGTCGAGCAGCGGCTGCGTCGACGGCAAGGTGCTCCGCGTCGACGAGCCGGACACCCTGCAGAATCCGGACGGCCAGCCCGGCCGCGGCTTTCCGTTCCTCCTCGACAACGGAAGGAAGATCACCGTCGTCGTTCCGCAGGAGAAGGTGACCGTGTTCGCCTGGCAGCCTTCGGCGTTCTCCGGTATCGACGTCCTCATCCCCCCATCCCTCCTCCCCCCGGACACCGTCCCCGCCGACGGCACCATCAGTCTCGTCACCCCCTCCGACCCCACCACCGTCCGCACCGCCCTGGACGCCATCGGCGCCATCGCGCCGACCGCCGAGGTCGTGCCCGTAGGCATCGTCGTCAGCTCGCTGCACCAGCTCACCGTCATCCGCAGTCTCCTCGCCGCCGGCATGGTGCTCGGGCTCGTCGTCGGGGTCGCCGCGTTCGTCGTGTCGGTGGCGGATCGGGCGATGGAGCGGCGGGGGCAGGTGGCCGCGCTGGCTCTGCTGGGGGCGCGGGGCGGGACGTTGCGGTGGGCGCAGTGTGCGCAGGTCGTGCTGCCGCTCGGGGTGGGGCTCGGGGCGGCTGTCGTGACCGGGTGGCTGGCCGAGTCCAGCTATCTGATCACCGGCGGCGGGGCCGTGCACTGGGACTGGGCCGGGTTGCCGTTGCTGGTGGTGTCGGCGCTGGGGGTGCTGGTGGTCGGCGGGCTGGCCTCGCTGCCGCTTGTGCGGCGGCATGTCGATCCCGAGCACATTCGGCGGGACTGACCCGCCCGGCCCGGCCGACGGGCTTCGAAAATCACCACGGCCCCGCCGATGAGTTCTCGGCGGGGACCCGGTCTCTACTCTCGACGGCTCACGGCAGATCGCAGAAGATCGCAGAAGATCACAGAAGATCACGGCAGATCTCGACAGCTCACAGCCGTCACCGTCAGCCGCACACCGCACCCGCACCCGCACCCGCACCCCGCAGAGAAGAGGCCCCATGTCCGCCACTCCCCCCGTCAAGGGCCCCGCCAGCTACTTCCCCTCCATCGAGAAGAAGTACGGGCGTCCGGTCTCCGAATGGCTCGGGCTCATCGAGAGCTCCCCGCTCGCCAAGCACATGGAGCTCGTCGCCTGGCTCAAGTCCGAGCACGGGCTCGGCCACGGCCACGCCAACGCGCTCGTCGCCCATGCCCTCGCCGGCGCCAAGTAGTTCCTGCCGGGCTGTCCGTCGCGTGACCCGGCCCGTCAGGGCCAGGGTCGCGGCCGCCGCCGCCAGGCCGGCGGCGAGGGCGGACCACCACAGGGCCGGGGCCCCGAGGCCCGTGTACACCGTGACGCCCACGGTGAGCGCGCCGAAGCGGGCGACGCCCCAGGTCCAGCTGAACGCGCCCTGGTAGCGGCCGCGGGCGTGCGCCGGGGCCAGGTTGGCGATGACGGAGGCCGCGACGCCCGCGACGACGACCTCGCCCAGCGACCAGACCGCGACCGACACGGCGAAGCCCACGATGCCGTCGGCCACGCCCGTCAGCGCCACGCCGAGCGCGATCAGGACGCTGCCGGCGGCCTGCACCCGCAGCTGGGGCAGTGCGGCGAGCCGGGCCGTCGCGAAGGGCTGGAGGGCGACGACCAGGACGGCGTTGACGGCCGCCATCGCGCCGTACACCGCGGGCGAGAGGCCGCTGTCGTGGATGGCCAGTGGCAGGGCCACCTCGGTCAGTGAGTAGACGAAGAGCTGGACGCCGAACAGGGGCAGCAGGAGCAGCGTGAGCCGGTCGCGCAGCACCACCCCGTAACCGATGCCGTCCTTCTGCGGGCGCGGGCCGCGCGGCGGCTCGCTCAGGCGGGTGGCGACGACGACCGCGTAGACCAGCATCGTCCCGGCGTCGACGGCGAACAGCAGCCAGTAGCCCCGCGCGGCGAGCACCCCGCCGAGCACCCCCGCCACGGCCGTGCCGATGTTGACGCCCCAGCCGAACAGCGCGTACGCCCGTTGCCTGCGCTCCGCGTCGACCGCGTCCGCCATCAGCGCGAACGCCGCGGGTGAGACGAGCGTGCCCGTCGCGCTGATCAGCAGCGCCGCCCCCGCCATCGTCCACACCCCCGGCGCCACGAACAGCGCGCCCTGCGCCAGCGCCGCGCCCAGCAGTCCGATCAGCATCGTGGGACGGCGGCCGATCCGGTCGGCGAGGACACCGCCGGCCGCCGGGCCGAGCAGGTTGCCGGCGCCCAGGGCACCGAGCACGTACGAGGTCTCCGTGCCGGTCACTCCGCGCGAGGCGAGGAAGAAGACCAGGAAGGGCGTGACCATGTAGCCGAGCCGGTTGACGACCGTGCCGCCGAAGAGCGTCCAGACCACGGGCGGCAGGTTCTTGAACGACGAGAACGACGAAGACGACGAGGAGGACGAGGAGGGGGACTTGGAGGGCATGGCAGGAGGGTGCTCCCGCTCCCCCTTCCCCCTCCAATGATTAAGCTCAGGCCGAATCCAACGCTCGGAGCACGGGGGTACGCATGGAGTCCGGACTGAGTTTCTCCGCCGCCGATCTCGCCCAGACCCGCTTCGCCGTCTCCCCCATGTGGGAGGTCGTCACCAGCTTCCGCCTCCTCCGGGACGCCTCCGAACCGCCGCTCCACCGCCGGTGGGCCGCCCAGGTGCGGCCCCGGATCGCCCGCGCCGGGCTCGACCGCGGGCGGCTCGCCGCGCTCGTTCCCGCCCGCGGCTACCTCGCCGACTTCCTCAACCCCACCCCCACCGGCCCCTTCCCCACCCTCGAATCCGAACTCGACGCCATCCGGCGCACCCCGCCCGAACAGATCGCCCGCGACCTCCGGCTCCTCCGCCGCGACACCGCCCTCCCCGCAGGTCCCCATGCCCATCGCGACCGCGACACCGCCCGCGACCGCGACACCGCCCGCGGCCCCGACATCGCCCCCGACCCCGACATCGACCTCGACCGGCTCGCCATCGAGATCGAGACCTACTGGGAGCTCGCCCTCGCCCCCTACTGGGCCCGTATCCGCGGCCTCCTCGAAGCCGATGTCTTCCACCGGGCCCGCCAGGTCGCCGAGCACGGTTCGGCGCGCGTGCTCAGCGAGCTCCACGAGACCGTACGGTGGGACGACGGCACCCTGCGCCTCGTCCGGCGCGCCTGCGCGCTCACCCGTGACCAGGCCGGTTCCGGGCTGCTGCTGATCCCCTCGGCCTTCGCCTGGCCGCGTGTCCTGACGCGTTCCGTCGCCCCCGACCCGCCCCAACTGGCCTATCCCGCACGGGGGATCGGCAACCTCTGGGAGCCCCGCACCACCAGCAGCGCCACCGATGCCGTCGCCGCCGTCCTCGGCCGCTCCCGCACCCTCCTCCTCGCCGAGCTGGACACCCCCGCCTCGACCACCCAACTCGCCGCCTCCTGCGGCCTGTCGGCGGCCGGTGTCTCCCAGCACCTCATCGCCCTCAAGAACGCCGGACTCGTCACCGCCCACCGCAGCGGGCGCGCCGTCCTCTACGCCCGCACCACCGTCGCCGACAGCCTGCTCTGCCCCGCGGAGGAACCCGTATGACCAGCCGCCCCGACCAGATCGAGTGGACCGAGCACGTCCTCGTACGGGACGGGGTGCGGCTCTCCTGCCGTGACTGGGGTCGCGACGGTGGCCGGGACGGGTCGGGTGGTTCCGCGCGGTCCCTGCTCCTGCTGCACGGGCTCGCCGGGCACGCCGGTGAGTGGGACGCGCTCGCCCGGCTCCTGCGCGCCGACGGGCACCGGGTCGTCGCCCTTGACCAGCGCGGGCACGGCGCGAGCGAACGGCAGCCCGCCGACACCTCGCGCGCCGCGTACGTCGCCGACATCATCGCCGTACTCGACGACCCCGGGCTGGGGCTGGCGGGCGGTCCCGGGGGCCGGCCGCCCGTGCTCGTCGGGCAGTCGTACGGCGGGCACGCCGCCTTCCTCACCGCCGCCTCCCTCTCCGCCGCCGGGCACTCGTCGCGCGTCACCGGCGCCGTCCTCGCCGGCGCCGTCCTCGTCGAGGCCGGACCCGGTGGGGCCGAGCCCGGGCTCCCGGAGGAGATCAGGGGCTGGCTCCAGGCCTGGCCCGTGCCCTTCCCGTCGCGGGAGGCGGCCGCCGCGTACTTCGGCGGCGGGCCCGTGGGGGACGGCTGGGCGGGCGGTCTGGAGCGGCGCGACGGGGGCTGGTGGCCCCGGTTCGACCCCGAGGTGATGGGTGCCTCGCTCGCCGAGAACAGCGGGCGCGACTGGTGGGAGGAGTGGGCCGCGATCGGCGTTCCGCTGCTCTCCGTCGTCGGCGAGAAGGGGATCATGGAGGGGGACGAGTACGACGGGATGGCCCGGCTCCAGCCCGGTCTACGGGGCGCCTGCGTCCCCGGCACCGGGCATGACCTGCACCTGGAGCGGCCGGACGTCCTGCACGACCTGGTGGCCCGGTTCCTGGACGAGCTGCCGCGCTGAACTCCGTACCGTCGACGCCCACTTGCCTTCGAGCACGCTCCAGCTCCTAGGGTGCGGCGCATGCGCTATCGGGTACTCGGCGGGACCGGGATCGAAGTCAGCACGTACTGCCTCGGCACGATGATGTTCGGGGCCGTCGGCAACCCCGATCACCAGGACGCCATACGGATCATCCACGCCGCCCTCGACCGGGGCGTCAACTTCGTCGACACCGCCGACATGTACTCGGCGGGCGAGTCCGAGGAGATCGTCGGCAAGGCGCTCCGCGACCCGCGCCGCCGCGACGACACCGTCCTCGCCACCAAGGTGTACTTCCCGGTCGGCGGCGAGGGCCCCAACCGGGGCGGTACCTCACGCCGTTGGATCGTCCGGGCCGTCGAGAACAGCCTGACGCGGCTCGGCACCGACCGGATCGACCTCTACCAGGTGCACCGGCCCGACCACCGGACCGACATCGAGGAGACCCTCGACGTCCTCGGCGACCTGGTCTCCCAGGGCAAGATCCGCGCCTTCGGCTGCTCGACGTTCCCCGCCGAGGAGATCGTCGAGGCGCACGCCGTCGCCGAACGGCGCGGGCTGCGCCGCTTCCGCACCGAACAGCCCCCGTACTCGCTGCTCGCCCGCGGCATCGAGGCGTCCGTCCTGCCCGTCGCCCAGCGGTACGGGATGGGGGTGCTGACCTGGAGCCCCCTGGCGTCCGGGTTCCTCAGCGGCGGCTACCGCCGGGGCCTCCCCGTCGACCTCACGCGCGGGCGCGCCGCGCTCACCCCGCACCGCTTCGACCCCGCCCTCCCCGTCAACCAGGCCAAACTGGACGCCGTCGAGGAGCTGGCCGGCGTCGCCGACTCCCTCGGCTGCACCCTGCCCGAGCTGGCCGTCGCCTTCGCCGCCGCGCACCCGGCCGTGACCTCCGTCATCCTCGGGCCCCGGACGATGGAGCAGCTGGAGGGGCTGCTGAAGGGGGCTTCCGTGGTCCTCACGGACGAGGCCATGGACCGTATCGACGCGATCGTCCCGCCCGGGACCGACCTCTACCGGGCCGACGGCGTCTGGCGCCCGGCCGCCCTGACCGACGCCACGCTGCGGCGCCGGCCGGTGGGCGAGCGGGCTGCGGCCGACTGACCCCGCGTCGTCGAAGAGCATCACCTGCCCGGCGTCGAGGGAAGACGGTGACGGCGTTCCTGCCCGTGTGAACGGTGCCGGGCGCGATTCGAAGCCATGCTGAGGCCATGAGCAGAGGCGAGAAGAAGCACGGCCGAGTCGTCGGCCCCGAGGAGCGCGGGGCCCGCCTCGCGCTGCGGCACCGGCTGGCCGGGGCGGCGCGGGCGGCGACCGTCGAGGAGGTCGCCGGTGCGCTGGTGGCGCTGCACGCGACGGATCCGGCGACGGTGTTCCTGGCGGCGGGGGCGCGGCTCGCGGAGGGCCGGGACCCCGTGGCGGAGGTGGAGCGGGCGCTGTACGAGGAGCGGACCCTGATCCGGATGCACGGCATGCGGCACACGGTCTTCGTCGTGCCCTCCTCTCTCGCCGCCGCCGTCCACTCCTCCACCTCCACGGCCGCCGCCGTCCGCGAACGCGCCTCCCTCCTCAAGCACTTGGCGGCGGGCAGCGACCTCGACGCGGCCTGGCTCGCCGAGACCGAACGCCGGGTCCTCGCCGAGCTGGCGGCACGCCGCGAGGCGACCGGGGCCGAACTCGGCACCGCCGTACCGAGCTTGCGCGAGCAGTACGTGTACGGCGTCGGCACCGCGCAGGAGGGGCCGCAGTCGGTGTCCAGCCGGGTGCTGCGGGTCCTCGGCATGGAGGGCCGGATCGCCCGGGGCCGGCCGCAGGGGTCCTGGACGTCGAGCCGCTTCCGCTGGGCACTGACCCCGCCCCATGACGAACTCCCGCCCGCCGAAGCCCAGTCGGAGCTCGTACGGCACTGGCTCGCCGCGTACGGTCCGGCGACCGAGGCGGATCTGAAGTGGTGGACGGGATGGAAGGTCACCGACGTCCGCCGCGCCCTGACCGCGCTCGGCGCGGAACCGGTCGCCCTGGACGAGGCCGGGACGGTCGGCCATCTCCTCCCCGACGACCTCGATCCCGTACGGCCCGACGCCGTCGGCCCGTGGGCGGCGCTGCTGCCCGCGCTCGACCCGACACCGATGGGCTGGCAGTCCCGCGACTGGTACCTGGACCCGGCTCACCGGCCCGCGCTGTTCGACCGCAGCGGCAACATCGGGCCGACGCTCTGGTGGAACGGCCGGATCGTCGGCGGCTGGGCGCAGCGCCCGGACGGCGGGATCGCGCACCGGTTCCTCACGGACGTCGGCGCCGACGCGGTCCGCGCGGTCGAGGCGGAGGCCGCGCGGCTCGCCGCCTGGGTGGGCGAGGTCCGGATCACGCCACGCTTCCGCACACCGCTGGAGCGGGAGCTGGCGGCCGGGGGCTGAGCGGCGCGGCTGGCCCGTACGGGGGAACCCGTACAGGTGAGCTCCGGCGAGGTGTCGAGAAACCCGGCCCGGCTCCGACGTCTCCTGTGAAGAAGCCCCGGGGATCCCCACGAATCCCAAGGAACCCCAAGGAACCCGAGGAACCCCGAGGACCCCGAGGACCCCGAGGAGCCCGAGGACCCCCGACGGCCCCCGAGGAACCCGGGGAGATCCGCCGAAACCCCGGGAAGCCCCCGAACCGAGGAGACGTCATGAAGTACCTGGTGATGGTGCAGGGCGCCCAGGCCGACTACGAGGCCATGAAGGGGACGGCGAGCGACCGCAGCCCGGCCTGGAGCGAG
Source organism: Streptomyces sp. NPDC023157 (assembly GCF_055560575.1). NCBI lineage: Bacteria > Bacillati > Actinomycetota > Actinomycetes > Kitasatosporales > Streptomycetaceae > Streptomyces > Streptomyces sp. NPDC023157. The sequence goes on along the minus strand of NZ_JBVHIL010000005.1, from coordinate 609,625 downwards.
CAGGAGCTCAGGGCGATGTTCGCCTACATGAACGCGGTCAGCGACGACCTGTCCGAATCGGGCGAGCTCGTCGACGCGCAGGGCCTGGTCGAGCCGGCCAGGACCCGCTTCGTGACCGCCGACGACGAGGGCCGGCCGGTCGTCACCGACGGCCCCTACGGGGAGACGAAGGAGGTACTCGCCGGGTACTGGGTCCTCGACTGCGCGAGCCTGGACCGGGTGACGGAGATCGCGGCCCGCGTGGCACAGTGCCCCGCACCCGTCGGCTCACCGGTCTACCCGGTGGTCATCCGCCAGATCGACGAGGCCGGCGGGGCGGACCTCGGCGGGGGCGGGACGGCTTGACCCTGCCGCCCGACGGCCCGGACACGGACGGGGTGCGGGGCCGGACTCCGGACGGGAACCCGGACGGGACCCCGGACGGGACCCCGGACGGGACTCCGGACGGGACTCCGGGCGGGACTCCGGGCGGGACTCCACCCCCGCCCCCTTCCCGCCCCTCCCCCGACATCGAGAACCTGCTGCGCCTGCACGCGCCGCAGGTTCTCGGCGCGCTCGTGCGGCGGTACGGGCACTTCGCCGCCGCCGAGGACGCCGTACAGGAGGCGCTGCTCGCCGCGGCCCGGCAGTGGCCCCTGGACGGGGTGCCGGGCAATCCGCGCGGCTGGTTGATCCGGGTGGCGTCCCGGCGGTTGACGGACGCGCTGCGGGCCGAGGAGGCGCGGGCGCGGCGGGAGGAGACCGCGCTGCGGCTCGAACCGCGCGACCCGAAGGCGGCGCCCGCCGAGGACGACACGCTCACCCTGCTGTTCCTGTGTTGCGACCCGGTGCTGGCGCCCGCCGCGCGGATCGCGCTGACGCTGCGGGCGGTGGGCGGCCTGACGACGGCGGAGATCGCCCGCGCCCACCTCGTACCGGAGGCGACGATCGCGCAGCGGATCAGCCGGGCGAAGGCGAGGCTGCGGGCGACCGGGGCGGACCAGCCGTTCCGGGCGCCCGCCCCGCGGGACCGGGACGCGCGCCTGGCCTCGGTCCTCCAGGTGCTGTACCTGATCTTCAACGAGGGCTACACCGCCACCTCCGGCCCCGCCCTGCACCGCGCCGACCTGGCCCGCGAGGCCATCCGGCTGACCCGGGCGGCCCGCCGGCTGCTGCCCCGGGAGGGCGCGGTGACGGGTCTGCTGGCCCTGATGCTGCTCACCGAGGCCCGCAGCGCGGCGCGTACGGGGCCGGACGGCGAGCTGGTCCCGCTGGACGAGCAGGACCGCGGCCGCTGGGACCGGGCGGCGATCGCGGAGGGCACCGCGCTGGTGGCGGAGGCCCTGGCCGAGGGCCCACCGGGGCCGTACCAGCTCCAGGCGGCCATCGCCGCCCTCCACGACGAGGCGACCGGGCCCGAGGCGACGGACTGGCCCCAGATCCTCGCCCTCTACGACGTCCTGGTGACGAAGACGCCCGACCCGATGGCGCAGCTGGGCCGGGTGGTCGCCCTGGCGATGGTCGAGGGCCCGGAGGCGGGGCTCGCGGCCCTGGCCGCCCTGGAACCCCGGCTGCCCGACTCGCACCGCCTGCCCGCCGTCCGCGCCCACCTCCTCGAACGCACCGGCGCCCACCGAGCCGCCGCCGACGCCTACCGCACCGCCGCCCGCCACACCCTCAGCCTCCCGGAACGCCGCTACCTCGAGACCCGCGCGGCCCGCCTCGATCCGTGACGCCCCCCGGCAATAAATCCGCAGGTGCCATCCTTGGTCTTCGACAGGGCCCCGAGGCGGGGAGAAATGTACCCCCTGGGGTATCCATGGAGGAGTGGTTGTGGAACTGGATCTCGCGGGCGCCGAGCTCAAGGCCGTGCTGAACCGGCTGCGGCGGGCCCAGGGCCAGATCGCCGGTGTGATCCGGATGATCGAGGAGGGGCGGGACTGCGAGGAGGTCGTCACCCAGCTCGCCGCCGCCTCCCGGGCGCTCGACCGGGCCGGGTTCGCCATCATCGCGACCGGGCTCCAGCAGTGCCTGACGGACATCGAGGACGGGCGCAAGACGAACGAGGACCGCGACCAGATGCGCGCCCGCCTGGAGAAGCTCTTCCTCTCCCTGGCCTGAGGCCGCCCCGAGGGCCGTAGCCCCGCGCACACGGAAGTACCCCCGGAGGTGTCCACCCCGGGGGTACTTCTCGTTCTGCGGAGTCCCGCGCGCCGGCCGCCCCTCGGGGGAGCCCGCGCGCCGGTGATCAGGCGTCGTCCGCGAGGCCCTTCAGGCGCTTGGCGATCTTCGCGAGGCGCTCGCCCTGGTGGCGGGCGGCCGCGAGGACGTTCTCCTCGGGGGCGCCGTTGGTGCTCGCGTGCGAGGTGCCGTAGGGGTTGCCGCCGGCCGCGTACACGGACGGGTCGGTGAAGCCGGGGGCGACGATGACCGAGCCCCAGTGGTGGAACGTGTTGTAGAGCGCGAGCAGCGTCGACTCGTTGCCGCCGTGCGTGTTGTACGCGCTGGTGAAGCCGGTGGCCGGCTTGTCGGCCAGCACGCCCTGCTGCCACAGGCCGCCCGCGGTGTCGATGTACTGCTTGAGCTGGGCGGCGACGTTGCCGAAGCGGGTCGGCGAGCCGAGCGCGTAGGCGTCCGCCCACTCCAGGTCCTCGAGCGTGGCGATCTCGACGTCACCGGTCGCCTCGACGTGCGCACGCCAGGCCGGGTTCGCGTCGATGGCCGCGTCGGGGGCGAGTTCGGGGACCCGGCGGAGGCGGACCTCGGCACCGGCCTTCTCGGCGCCCTCGGCGACGGCCTGGGCGAGCTGGTGCACGTTCCCCGTGGACGAGTAGTAGACGACGGCGACCTTGACGGACATGGCGGGCTCCTCGATCGAGCTAAGCGGATTGCTTTCCGATTCGACTCTCCGAGGCTAAGCGGACAGCTATCCGATTCGCAAGGGGAACGTTATGCTCGTGGCCTGGAACGGACCGAGGGGGAAGTGCGCCACAAGGGAGGCAGTCGCAGATGAGCACGAAGAATCCGCAGGCCAGAGACGGGTCAGCGCCGATGCTCAACCTGCTGCCGATCGCAGGAGGCCCGCCGCCGGAGCGCGCCGACGCCGCCCGGAACCGGCGCAAGATCCTCGACGCCGCCGCCCGGATCGTCGCCGAGGACGGCCCCGAAGCCGTCACCATGAACCAGGTCGCCCACGCCAGCTGTATAGGCGTCGGCACCGTCTACCGCCGCTTCGGCGACGTCGCCCAGCTGCTCCTCGCGCTCCTCGACGACCGCGAGCGGCAGTTCCAGGAGGCGTATCTGAACGGCCCGCCGCCGCTCGGCCCCGGCGCCCCCGCCGACGAACGGCTCGACGCCTTCCTCGACGCGCTCGTCGACCGCTCCGTCGAGCAGCGCGAGATCCTGCTCGCCGCCCAGACCGCCGGGCCCGTGGCCCGCTACGGCAACGGCGCCTACCTCGCCATGCACCTGCACCTGACGCTGCTGATCGGCCAGGCCCGCCCCGAGTTCAACGCCGCGCTGCTCGCGCACCTGCTGCTCGCACCGTTCTCGCCGAGCCTGATCCACCACCTCTCGGTGGACAAGGAGCTCTCCGCCGGTGAACTCAAGGCGGGCATGCGCCAGTTGATACGGCTGCAGAGCCCCGTCCCGCACTGAGCCCGGCCCGCCGGCACGGCGCCCGGACCGCTCCGGCGATCCGCCCCCTGGACGCCGGTGGACCGATCGCGCGCCCAGGACGCACGATCGGCGCCATGACGACGTATCTGATCCTGCACGGCTACCAGAACCACCGCCCACCCGGCCACTGGCACCACTGGCTGGCCGGCGCGCTGCGCGAGCGCGGGCACGAGGTGCGCTACCCGCAGCTGCCCGAGCCGGACGCGCCGGTGCTCGCCGAGTGGCTGGACGCCCTGGAGGAGCACGGCCGGCGTCCCGCCGAGGGAGAGTTCGTGGTCGTCGCGCACAGCCTGGGCGTGCTGCTGTGGCTGCGGGCCGCGGCGGCCGGGCGGGTGCCGGACGCGGACCGGGTCCTCCTCGTCGCGCCGCCCTCCCCCGGCGTCACCGCCTCCCTCCCGGAGATCGCCGGCTTCGCCGACGGGCTCGACCTCGGCGCCGTCCACCTGAAGGCGCCCGCCCGGCTCGTCTGGGCGGCCGCCGACCCGTACTGCCCCGAGGGCGCCGCCACGCACTACGGCACCCCGCTCGGCCTCGCCATGGACGAGGTGCCCGACGGGGCGCATCTGACCCCGGACTCGGGGTACGGGGCCTGGCCCTCGGTCCTGGAGTGGTGCGAAAACCCGTCGGTGCGGGTGGGCCCCAACCGCTAACGTCGGGCGGATGCGCCTCCACGACGACATCCCCCCGTACGCCGAAGGCCTCCTCGACGTCGGCGACGGCAACCACGTCCACTGGTCCGTCGCCGGCAACCCGGAAGGCAAGCCCGCGCTCGTCGTGCACGGCGGGCCGGGCTCCGGGTCCTCGCCCGGCGCGCGGCGCCTCTTCGACCCCGAGCGGTACCGGATCGTCCAGTTCGACCAGCGCGGCTGCGGGCGCTCCACCCCGCACGCGAGCGACCCGGCCGCCGACCTGGCGGTCAACACCACCGCCCACCTGGTCGCCGACATGGAACGGCTCCGGATCCACCTCGGCGTCGACCGCTGGCTCCTGTACGGCGGCTCCTGGGGCTCCACCCTGATCCTGGCCTACGCGCAGGCCCACCCGGAGCGCGTGAGCGAGATCGTCATCGCCGCCGTCACCACCACCCGCCGCTCCGAGATCGCCTGGCTGTACGAGGGCGCCGGCCGCTTCTTCCCCGAGGCCCACGACCGCTTCCGCGCGGGAGCGGGCGCGGGCGCGGCGGGAGGGGCAGACGAGGCGGGGGAAGCGGGCACGGCCGCCACCTCCGCCGCTCTCGTCCGCGCCTACGCCGCCCTGATGAACCACCCCGACCCCGCCGTACGGGAGAAGGCCGCCGCCGACTGGTGCGCCTGGGAGGACGCCGTCCTGTCGATGGAGGGCCAGGGCACCCCGTACACCGACCGGGTCGACGCCACCCGGCTCGCCTTCGTGCGGATCTGCTCCCACTACTTCGCGCACGGCGCCTTCCTGGACGAGGGCGCCCTGCTCAGGGGCGCGCACCGGCTGGCCGGCATCCCCGGCGTCCTGGTGCACGGTCGGCTCGACATGGCCGGGCCGCTCGCCACCGCCTGGGAGCTGGCCCGCGCCTGGCCGGACGCCGAGCTGCACGTCGTGGAGAACGCCGGGCACATGGGCGGCGAGGAGACCCGTACGCACCTGCTCACCGCCCTCGAACGCTTCGCGAAGGGGTGACCCACCGCGCGGGCGGGGAGCGACGGCGCGATGATCCGGTCATGAGCCCCGAGATCCACCTCGCCCAGCAGCCGGAGGCCGACGAGCTGCTCGGCCGCTCCCCGCTCGCCGCGCTCGTCGGCATGCTGCTCGACCAGCAGGTGCCGATGGAGTGGGCGTTCTCCGGCCCGTACACGATCGCGACCCGGATGGGCCACGACGACCTGGACGCGCACGAGATCGCCGCCCAGGACCCGGAGGCCTTCGCCGCGCTGCTCTCCGAGAAGCCGGCCGTGCACCGCTACCCGGGCTCCATGGCCAAGCGGATCCAGCAGCTGTGCCGGTTCCTCGTCGACGAGTACGGCGGCGACGCCGAGGCCGTCTGGCGGGACGCGGCGACCGGGGCGGAGCTGTTCGCCCGGCTCAAGGCGCTGCCCGGGTTCGGCGAGCAGAAGGCGCGGATCTTCCTGGCCCTGCTCGGCAAGCGGTACGACGTGCGCCCCCAGGGCTGGCGGGAGGCGGCGGGCGCGTACGGCGAGGCGAGCTGCTACCGCTCGGCCGCCGACATCACCGGGCCGGAGTCGCTGGCGAAGGTGCGTGCCCACAAGCAGGAGATGAAGGCGGCGGCCAAGGCGGCCAAGGCCACCAAGGCGGCCGCGGCGAGTGACACAAGCGCCTCCCCCAAATCCAGCAAAACGCCCCGGAATTGATAACTCCAGATTTCAATCCTGTTCAACCTGACAGGAATTGAGCCAGATGTGTTCACAAAATCCACCACACATCGCTAACTTCCCTTCCACCTCGTACGAACCGGGAAGGACTTCTGTGAACGCAACCCAGCGCAGAGCCGCCGCCGTTCTGGCCGCTGCCGCACTCGCCACCCCGCTGGTGCTCGCCGCGCCCGCCACCGCCACCCCCGACCCCGGGGCCGCGGCCGCCCGCGACGCCGCCAAGCTGGCGAGGAAGCTGGTCCGTGAGACGTCCGCGCAGGACGCCTACAAGCACCTCCAGAAGTTCCAGGCGATAGCCGACTCGGCCGGCGGCAACCGCGCCGCCGGCACCCTCGGCCACGACGCCTCCGCCGCGTACGTGTACACGCAGCTGAAGAAGGCCGGCTACGCCGTCACGTACCAGAAGTTCGACTTCATCTACACCCAGACGCTCGCCGAGAAGGCCTCCGTCCTCACCCCCACCGCCCGCGACCTCGACATCAAGGCGATGACCTACACGAAGTCGACCCCGGTCGGCGGCGTGAAGGCCGCGCTCGCCGCGGTCCCGGTCGACGCGGACGGCACCACCGGCTGCGAGCCGGGCGACTTCGCCACCGGCGCCTTCACCGGCAAGATCGCGCTCATCAAGCGCGGCGGCTGCGCCTTCGCCGTCAAGCAGCAGAACGCGGGCGCCGCCGGTGCCGTCGGCGCGATCATCTACAACAACACCGACGGCGTCCTCTCCGGCACCCTCGGCGCGCCGAGCACCGTCGGGGCCCCGGCCGGCGGCATCACCAAGGCCGAGGGCGAGGCGCTCGTCGCCGACCTCGCCAAGGGCCCGGTGAACCTCTCCTTCGAGATCCGCCAGCTCCAGGAGAAGCGTTCCACCAACAACGTCATCGCGGAGACCGTCGGCGGCAACGCCGCCAACACCGTGGTCCTCGGCTCGCACCTCGACTCCGTCACCGCGGGCCCCGGCATCAACGACAACGGCTCCGGCTCCGCCGGCCTCCTCCAGACCGCCCTGGAGCTCGCCAAGTCCAAGGACAAGGTCCGCAACAAGGTCCGCTTCGCCTGGTGGTCCGCCGAGGAGAACGGCCTGCTCGGCTCCGAGCACTACGTCGCCAACCTCAGCGAGCTCGGCAAGAAGGAGATCAAGCTCTACCTGAACTTCGACATGATCGCCTCGCCGAACTACGGGCTGTTCGTCTACGACGGCGACGACTCCGACGGCGTCGGCTCGGGCGCGGGCCCTGAGGGCTCCGCCCAGCTGGAGCGCGACATCAACGACTTCCTCGACGGGCGCGGGACCCCGCACGAGGGCACCGACTTCACCGGCCGCTCCGACTACGGCCCGTTCGTCGACGCCGGCATCGCCTCCGGCGGCACCTTCACCGGCGCCGAGGGCATCAAGACCGCGGGCCAGGCCGCGAAGTTCGGCGGCCAGGCGGGCGTCGCGTACGACGTGAACTACCACGCCAAGGGCGACGACCTCTCGAACATCAACATGACGGCCTTCGACGTCAACATCGACGTCATCGCCAACGCCGTGGGCACCTACGCCCACGACATCAGCTCCCTGAAGCGCCCGGTCGTCTCCGTCCCGACCACCGGCGACGCGGGCAGCGGCGGCGGCCTGCACGCCGACCACGACGAGGCCACCGAGTAGTCACCCCCGCCCGGCGCCGCCGCTCGCAGCGGCGCTACCGCTTCCTGCGTGCCGTCCCGAAGAGCGAACGGGAGATCTCCCGGCCCAGCTGGGTCCCGACCGACCGCGCGAGGGACTTGAAGATCCCACTGCCGACGACCTGTTCGGCGAGCGAGGGCTCCTCCTTACTGCGAGGAGCCCTCGCTGCTCCCTTCGCGTCCCTCTCCGCGTCCGTGGCGGCCTCCTTCTCCGCCGCCGCCCGCAGCGCCGCCTCCTCCGCCTCCCGCTGCTCGGCCGTCAGCTTCTCGTACGCCGACTCGCGGTCCACGGCCTCCGCGTACCGCCCGTACAGCGGCGAGCCCTTCACCGCCGCCTCCAGGTCGGCCGCCGGAACCGGGCCCATCAGCGACTGCGGCGCCCGCAGCCGGGTCGCCGCCACCGGGGTCGGGGCGCCCTTCTCGCTCAGTACGGTGATCACGGCCTCGCCCGTGCCGAGCCCGGTCAGCACCTCCTCCAGGTCGTACGGCGAGTTGGGGAAGGTCCGCACCGTCGCCTTGAGCGCCTTCGCGTCGTCCGGCGTGAACGCCCGCAGCGCGTGCTGCACCCGGTTGCCCAGCTGGGCGAGCACGTCCGCGGGCACGTCCTTCGGGGTCTGCGTCACGAAGAACACCCCGACGCCCTTGGAACGGATCAGCCGCACGGTCTGCGTGATCGACTCCAGGAACGCCTTCGAGGCCCCGTTGAACAGCAGATGCGCCTCGTCGAAGAAGAACACCAGCTTCGGCTTGTCGACGTCGCCGACCTCCGGCAGATCGCCGTACAGGTCCGCGAGCAGCCACATCAGGAACGTCGAGAACAGCTGCGGCTTGTCCTGCACCGCCGGCAGCTCCAGTACGGAGACCACACCGCGCCCGTCCGCCGCCGTGCGCAGGAACTCGCTCGTGTCGAACTCCGGCTCCCCGAAGAAACCGCCCGCGCCCTGCTGCTCGAACGCCGTGATCGAGCGCAGGATCACCCCGGCCGTCACCGTCGAAAGACCGCCGATCCCCTTCAGTTCGGCCTTGCCCACGTCGGACACGAGGAAGGCGACCACCGCCCGCAGGTCCTTCAGGTCGACCAGCTCCAGGCCCTTGCTGTCGGCGTAGTGGAAGATCAGGCCGAGCGACTGCTCCTGCGTCTGGTTGAGCTGGAGCACCTTGGAGAGCAGCACCGGACCGAAGCTGGTCACGGTGGCCCGCACCGGGATGCCGGCGCCGGTGCCGCCGAGGCCGTAGAACTCGCAGGGGAAGCCCGTCGCCGTCCACTCCTGCCCGACCTGCGCGGCCCGCTCGCGGACCTTCTCGCCGTCCACGCCGGGCGCGGCGACACCCGACACGTCGCCCTTGATGTCGGCGAGGAAGACGGGCACGCCGTTCGCGGACAGCTGCTCGGCGATCAGCTGGAGCGTCTTCGTCTTGCCGGTGCCGGTCGCGCCGGCCACCAGGCCGTGCCGGTTGAGCATGGGCAGCGGGATGCGGATGCGCGCGTCCGGGTGACACCGCCCGTCCCAGAGCAGGGCCCCCAGTTCGAGTGCCGCTCCGTCGAAGGCGTACCCGGCGGCGATCGGCGCCCAGGGCTCGGCGCCCGGCTGCGCCGTGGAGCCTGTCGACGGCTGGTCGCTCACACTCATGGCGGACCCCTGTCCCGTGTGCGTACGGCTTGATCCCGGTTTGTCCCAGCATCGCACCGGGCCTGCGTGGCTGCGCCGGGAGCCGGTCGCCCGGTAGGCTTTCCGTGTGATCTTCAAGCGCATCGGTAACGGAAAGCCGTATCCCGACCACGGCCGGGAAAGCACCCGGCAGTGGGCGGACGTCGCCCCGCGCCCGGTCCGCCTCGATCAGCTGGTGACGACCAAGGGCCAGCTGGACCTGGAGACCCTCCTGGCCGAGGACTCGACCTTCTACGGCGACCTCTTCGCGCACGTCGTGAAGTGGCGGGGCGACCTCTACCTGGAGGACGGCCTGCACCGCGCGGTCCGCGCCGCGCTCCAGCAGCGCCAGGTGCTGCACGCGCGCGTGCTGGAGATGGACTGACCGTCGGCCGCCCGCCGACGCCATCCCGTCGGCCGCCCGCCGACGCCTCGGACCGCCCTCCCGGCTGATCCTTTCGGGGCCTCTTCACCCCCATCCGGACGCGATCACATGATCATCCAGTAGGCATCGCCCACGGGCGGCATTACGCTGCGTCCATGAGCATGCTCACTCCCCCCGGAATGGGCGGAAAGTACCGCATCACGGGCGATGTCTACCCGCGCATGCGGCGCCCCCACCGCCGGCGCAGGATCATCCTCACGGCCGCGGCCGGAGCGCTCGTGCTCGGTGCGGCGGGCTGGGGCACGCTGCAGCTGGTCGAGGTCTTCACCGGCGGCGACGGGAAGACCACCACGGCCGCCGGGAAGCAGGCCGACTGCAAGCCCGTCGCCAAGGCGAGCGCACAGCCCGCCACCGCCCTGCCCAAGCCCGGCCAGATCACGGTCAACGTCTACAACGCGACCCCGCGCGCCGGGCTCGCCAAGACGACCGCGGACGAGCTGAAGAAGCGCGGCTTCGCCATCGGCAAGGTGGGCAACGCCCCGGCCCCGTACGACAAGAAGGTCCCCGGCTCCGGGATACTGCTCGGCGCCCCCGCCGCCACCAAGGGCAGCTTCTCCGTGCTCGGCACCCAGCTGAAGGGCGCCACGACAAAGGTCGACGCCCGCACCACGGCGGACGTCGACCTGATCATCGGCACGGCCTTCAAGAACCTCGACCCGAAGGCCGCCGCGGACGCGGCGCTCGTGGCCCTGAACAAGCCCAAGCAGCCCCTGCCCGGACACTGCTAGCCGCCGGGCCGGTCCGCCGGGCGGTCCGGCGACCGGCCGGTCCGCGGCGAGTTCGCGGACTGGCCGGCGAGCTCGCGAACTAGTCGGCGGACCCGTACATGCGGTCGCCCGCGTCGCCCAGGCCCGGGACGATGTAGCCGCTCTCGTTGAGGCGCTCGTCGACCGAGGCCGTCACGACGGTCACCGGCGTGCCCGCCAGCTCGCGCTCCATGACCGCCACGCCCTCCGGGGCGGCGAGCAGCACGACCGCGGTCACGTCGTCGGCGCCGCGCTTGATGAGCTCCTGGATCGCCGCCACCAGCGTGCCGCCGGTCGCGAGCATCGGGTCCAGGACGTACACCTGGCGGCCGGACAGGTCCTCCGGCATGCGCGAGGCGTACGTGGACGCCTCCAGCGTCTCCTCGTTGCGGATCATGCCGAGGAAGCCCACCTCGGCCGTCGGGAGCAGCCGCACCATGCCGTCGAGCATGCCCAGGCCGGCCCGCAGGATCGGGACCACCAGCGGACGCGGGTACGACAGCTTCACACCGGTCGTCGGCGTGACGGGGGTCTCGATGTCGACCTGCTCGGTGCGCACGTCCCTGGTCGCCTCGTAGGCGAGCAGCGTGACCAGCTCGTCGGCGAGCCGGCGGAAGGTCGGGGAGTCCGTGCGCTTGTCGCGCAGCGTGGTGAGCTTGTGAGCGACCAGCGGGTGATCGACGACGTGGAGACGCATGCCTCCACAGTAGCCGGGAGTGGCGTCGAACCACGCCGTGGAGGGAAGGTGGGGACACAGGTACCGGACCCAAGTCCTGGGGTGGTGTGGCCCATGCCCGACCTGGAAGGCAAGCCCGGCGGACCGGCTCCCGACGAGGAGCGCCGCCCGGAGACCGACGCGGAGCGCCGCAGACGCCGCGCCCAGTTCCTGCGCGAACTGAACGAGGCCAAGGCGCTGCGCGACCGCGTCCAGCCCCGGCGCGCCCGGGCGGCCCGGATGCGGCAGGCCATGCGCATGCGGACCTTCCGCTGGTGACGCGCCGGTGACCCGCCGACGGCCGCCCCGGTGACGTGCGGGTGAAGCGCCGCTGACCCGCCTGCCGTGCGCCCCCCGTGTGCGCCGGGGTCGCACGCCCGCCCGATCGCGGTGTCGTTCAGACTGATGCACGACGCAAGAGCCGAAGACCTCTCCTGAGGCCTCCGTTTCTGCCACGATGCCGATTGGGCGGGGCATCAGGAGCGCGCCGCCGGATCATCACACCTCTGATCAGTGGGAGAGTCAGGTGTACTTCGCCGCACTGCTCGCGCGCACCGAAGACGGGTGGGAAGCGAGCGATACCGATCTCGACAACGTGGAGACCCTGTCGGACATCGCCGATCTGGCCCGTGAGGCCGCGGCGGACGACAGCGAGACGGTGATCGTGTTCATCGAGCAGGAGGACGCGTGGTTCGGCGTCGTCCGCGTCGACGGCGAGGACGACCCCCGGGTCTTCGTCTCGAACGCGGCCGCGGCGGCCCGCTCCTCGTACGGGGAGATCCTCACCTCGGAGGTCCTCGGCGACGACCCGCGCGACGCCGACACCGACCTGGACGCGCTGGACCTGGACGGTACGGAGGACGGCGAGCCCCTCGACGCCTCCGCCGCCGAGGACGGCGAGGACGACGAGGAGACGGGCGGCGTGCCCGCCGCCCCCGTCGGCGACCGGCACATCCTGGCCGACCTGGGCATCTCCGAGCGGGAGCTGCTCGCCCTCGACAGCGACGCCCTCGGGGAGATCGCGGACGCCCTCGGCGCCTCCGCCGTCCTGGAGGCCGTGCGCTAGTGCCCCTGGCAGTACCAGGCCCCGGCGTGGGCCCCGATCCCGTACGGGACCCCTGGCGGGATCCGATGCGGCAGGCCCTCGCCGAGGCGGACAAGGCCGCGCTGGCCGGTGACGTACCGGTCGGCGCGGTCGTGCTGTCCCCGGACGGCACGGTCCTCGCCCTCGGCCACAACGAGCGTGAGGCGACCGGCGACCCGACGGCCCACGCCGAGGTGCTGGCCCTGCGGCGGGCGGCGGCGGCGACCGGCGAGTGGCGGCTGACCGGCTGCACGCTCGTGGTGACCCTGGAGCCGTGCGTGATGTGCGCGGGCGCACTCGTCCAGGCGCGGGTCGAACGGGTGGTCTTCGGCGCCTGGGACGAGAAGGCCGGCGCGACCGGCTCGCTCTGGGACCTCGTGCGCGACCGGCGGCTCAACCACCGCCCCGAGGTCGTCCAGGGGGTGCTGGAGGCGGAGTGCTCCGGTCAGCTGACGGCCTTCTTCCGGGACCGCTGAGGCCGCCACCCACCTGCGGAGACATACGGATTTCATCCACGGGCGCCTTTGGGCTAAGCTCTCTCTCGGTAGCGTGTCCGAGCGGCCGAAGGAGCTCGCCTCGAAAGCGAGTGTGGGGAAACTCACCGAGGGTTCAAATCCCTCCGCTACCGCCAGAGAACCTCTCCCAGCTTCGGCTGGGGGAGGTTTTTTCATGCGGTCACCACGCCCCCCTCGGGTAGCCATGCCCATGACAATCACCAAGGGGCTGACGAAGGCTTAGGACGGGGGGAGCGGCATCGGGGGGACAAGCCGCTCCCCCCGATGAGAACCGGTCCTGCAAGTCCTGCGCCGCAGTCAGGGGGGAAGCTCGCGGCGCGGACCCCGCAGTGAGGGCCGGTTCCTCAAGCCCTGCGCATTCCTGCCAGATCCGCCGGGCTCGAGATCAATACTGCTCCTCCGTCACCCCTCCGGCAGGCGGCAAAAGGCCCCGATCGCAGGGCCCTTGGTCCATAAAGGACCCGTGAGGAAGCCCTGGGCTAGACTCGGCGACCGCGCGGCGGAGGCGGGGCCAGGGGAGGGCGGAGCAATGGCGCAGGCGAAGAAGATCGCTCTCTATGCGGTCATGATTTTCGTGCTGTACACGATCATCACGTCCCCGGCCCGGGCGGCGGATCTCGTCCAGGTAGGGTTCGAAGGCATATCGAGCGCCGCTCAAGGCGTCGGCCAGTTCATGACCGAGCTCGTCAACTAGGAGTACCGCCCGTGATCCGCCATCTGGTCCTCTTCAAGCTCAACGACGGCGTGCAGCGCGACGAGCCCCGCGTGGTGGCGGGCGTCGAGGCCTTCCGTGCCCTCGGCTCCCAGATCCCGGAGCTGCGCTTCTGGGAGTGCGACTGGAACATCTCGGACCGCCCGATCGCGTACGACTTCGCCATCAACTCGGCCGTCGAGGACGCGGACGCGCTCAAGCGCTACCTGGAGCACCCGGCGCACCAGGCGGGCGTGGCCCAGTGGCGCGAGTTCGCGACCTGGGTGATCGCCGACTACCCGTTCGAGGGCTGAGCCCCGGCCGAGCCCCGTACCGGCTCGCCTCGCCCCACTCCCCCTCGCTCCCCCCTCGCTCCCCCCTCGCTCCACCCGCTCCACCCCTGACTTCTTCCGGGCCCCCCGCCGACCTTCGGCGGGGGGCCCGAAGTTTTACCCGCTCAACTTGCCCTCAACACGTGGTTATACGGTGCTTGCACACAGTGGACATGTCTTGTGATGCTATGACCGCTTTTGACGGATGAGTCGACCGAAGTTGACATGAAGGGGTGGCGTGAACGTGCCGGCCAGTGCAGCGCCTCAAGTCCCGCCCCAGAACGAGGCCGGGGCGCCCGAGACCCCGCGCCCCCGCCCCCAGAGCACCCGGGGCGCCGACACCCGCGCCCTGACCCAGGTGCTCTTCGGGCAGCTCAAGAACCTGGAGCCGGGCACCCCCGAGCACCACCGCGTGCGCGGCGCCCTGATCGAGGCCAACCTGCCCCTCGTGCGGTACGCCGCCGCCCGCTTCCGCAGCCGCAACGAGCCCATGGAGGATGTCGTCCAGGTCGGCACGATCGGCCTGATCAACGCCATCGACCGCTTCGACCCCGACCGGGGCGTGCAGTTCCCGACCTTCGCGATGCCGACCGTCGTCGGCGAGATCAAGCGCTACTTCCGCGACAACGTGCGCACCGTCCACGTGCCCCGCCGGCTCCACGAGCTGTGGGTCCAGGTCAACGGCGCCACCGAGGACCTGACGACGGCCCACGGCCGCTCCCCCACCACCGCCGAGATCGCCGAACGCCTCAAGATCGGCGAGGACGAGGTGCTGGCCTGCATCGAGGCCGGCCGCTCCTACCACGCGACGTCCCTGGAGGCGGCCCAGGAGGGCGACGGCCTGCCCGGCCTGCTCGACCGGCTCGGCTACGAGGACCCGGCGCTCGCCGGCGTCGAACACCGCGACCTCGTACGCCACCTGCTCGTCCAGCTGCCCGAGCGCGAGCAGCGGATCCTGATGCTGCGTTACTACAGCAACCTGACGCAGTCCCAGATCAGCCAGGAGCTCGGGGTCTCGCAGATGCACGTGTCAAGGCTCCTCGCCCGCAGCTTCGCCCGGTTGAGATCCGCAAATCGGATCGAAGCGTAGCTGAGACGGGTAGACCCTTTCAGAGCAGTTTTTCGGCACCCCAAATGCCGCACACCCCTTGTTTCCTGCGGATATTCGACCCCGTTGTGTCGACAAGTCACTACAGCGTGTTGCCGACATGTGACATTCTGCAGAAACCGAGTTTGCCGCGGCCCCGCCTCCGGTATTCAGGTGGAGGCTGCGTTCCTCAGTTGGTCGTGGCCACCACGACCGTCCGCGACCTCAAGGGGGTGGCATGTCCGCAGAACAGGGCAGCTCGAAGGTGCTCACGCTCACGCCC
The DNA here is from genome assembly GCF_055560575.1 of Streptomyces sp. NPDC023157. NCBI lineage: Bacteria > Bacillati > Actinomycetota > Actinomycetes > Kitasatosporales > Streptomycetaceae > Streptomyces > Streptomyces sp. NPDC023157. The sequence goes on along the minus strand of NZ_JBVHIL010000005.1, from coordinate 594,393 downwards.
ATGCCCGCGTCCGTGCAGACGCCCGTCTCCGTGCCGACGGCCCCGCCGACGGGCCTGCCCGCCCAGACGACGGCGCCGAACGCCGCGGACACGGCGACCGCGCCCGACGAGCCCCTCGTCGCCCCGCCGGCCGTCGCGCCCGAGGCCCTCGACACCCGCACCCTCTCGCGCTCCCTGTTCCTGCGGCTGCGCGCCCTGGACGACGCCGGCGTCGCCGCGGACAGCCCGGACCGGACCTACGTCCGCGACACCCTCATCGAGCTCAACCTCCCCCTCGTGCGGTACGCGGCGGCCCGCTTCCGCTCCCGCAACGAGCCCATGGAGGACATCGTCCAGGTCGGCACCATCGGCCTGATCAAGGCGATCGACCGCTTCGACTGCGAACGGGGCGTGGAGTTCCCGACCTTCGCCATGCCGACCGTCGTGGGCGAGATCAAGCGCTTCTTCCGCGACACCTCCTGGTCGGTCCGCGTCCCGCGCCGCCTCCAGGAGCTCCGCCTCGCGCTCACCAAGGCCAGCGACGAGCTCGCGCAGAAGCTGGACCGCTCCCCCACCGTGCCCGAACTCGCGGCGGTGCTCGGGGTGTCGGAGGAGGACGTCGTCGACGGCCTCGCAGTCGGCAACGCGTACACGGCCTCCTCGCTCGACTCCCCGTCCCCCGAGGACGACGGCGGCGAGGGCTCCCTCGCGGACCGCCTCGGCTACGAGGACACGGCCCTGGAGGGCGTCGAGTACCGCGAGTCGCTGAAGCCGCTGCTCGCCAAACTCCCGCCCCGCGAGCGGCAGATCATCATGCTCCGCTTCTTCGCGAACATGACCCAGTCGCAGATCGGCGAAGAGGTCGGCATCTCCCAGATGCACGTCTCCCGCCTCCTCACCCGCACGCTGGCGCAGCTGCGCGAGGGCCTGATCGCGGACTGAACTCGGTCGTTCTGCTTCCTTGCTGACACACCGTCAGTCACACTGGCGCTCATGCTGAGCTCGTGGCGAAGGAAGCGTCCCGGACTCGTGGTGGTCGCGCTCTGCCTCGGCGGAGCGCTCACCGCCTGCGGATCGGGCGACGACAACGAGGGGTACGCGGCGGTCGGCGCCGGCTCCTCCCCCAAGGGCGCGGTCCCACCGAGCGGATCGGTGACGCTCGTCCCCCTGGACCCGGGCGGCACCGGGGACACCTCCAGCACGTCGTCCCCGTCGCCACGCCCGGGGGACGGCACGGGCGGTGCGGGGGGAGGGAACCCGGGCGGTACGACTCCGGAAGACCCCGGCTCCCCGGGAGGCCCGCGTACGGCCACGGCGCCGCCCCCGACCCGTACCGGCGGAACACCGGCGACGACCCGCCCCGGGACGCCCGCCCCCAAGCCCTCCCCTTCAGCGCCGGGCACTCCGGGCACTCCAGGCGTCCCAGGCACGAAGCCCACGAGCCCCGGCGGCCCCGCCACGACCCCACCCGCCCCCGCCGCACTCACCCTCTCCGCGCCCACGCTCGCCGACACGGACAAGCGCTGGTGCGAGAACGTGACGGTCACCTTCCGCAACACCGGTGGGACGGCGGCCCGTTCGGGCACGGTCACCTTCGCGACGCACATCATCGGCGCCCTCGGCGTCGACTGGGCCACCATCGGCTCCAGCCAGCCCCTGCCGGCCCCGATCGCGGCCGGGGAGACCCGCACCAGGACCTACACGGTGTGCGTGGAGTCCTGGCGGGTGCCGCTCGGCATGCGCGTGGACACCCGGACCGTCACGGCCTCATGGCAGTGAGCAGCACCTCGGCGAACTCCTCCGGATGCTCGACGCACCCGAGGTGCCCGCCCGGGAACGCCACCACGGCGGCCCCCGTCAGCTCGGCGATCCGCCGGGCCGGACCGACCAGCGCCTCCTGACCGTCCGACTCCCGGCCGACCCCCAGGACCAGCTTCCCGGCGGCGGCGCGCAGCCCGTCCAGATCCGGCTCGGAGGAGGAGAAGGGGCACAGGACGTGCTCCAGGAAGACGGGCATGTTGGCGGCCATGCGGGAGGCCATCGGGCGGATGGACTCGGGCAGTTCGGCATGGCTCTCGCCCTGCGGCGGCCTCCGCCCGTCGGGCGTCTCCGCGAACCGGGCCATCGCCGGGCCGAGCCCCCGCGTACGGTGCAGCTCACGCACCTCGGCGAAGTGGGCGCGGTACGGGCCGGGGTCGGCGAGCAGTTCCACCAGGGGCGGCTCGTGGGCGACGACCCGGCGCAGGCGGCCCGGGTGGGCGGCGAGCAGGGCGAGGGCGACGATCGCGCCGGAGCTGCTGCCGTAGACGTACGCGGCTTCGCCGTCCGGCACGACCGCGTCGAGGACCGCGCGGGCATCCTCGGCCCACACCTCGACCCGCTGGTCGGCGACCGGCCCGTCGAGCGGGCTGCGGGAGAGCCCGCGCTGGTCGTAGGAGACGACCGTGAACCCGGCGCCCGCGAGCAGGTCCGCCATCCCCTCGTACAGGCCGGCGTCACCCGCGCCACCGGGTATGAGCAGGAGCACGGGGCCGGCGCCGCGCGTCTCGTACCGGAGGGTGGCGCCGGGGACAGGCAGGACGGCGGTGCTGAGGGCGGGCTTCACGACAGGCTTCATGACCAGCTCTCCAGGGTGGTGTGCAGGGCGTCGAGCGAGCGCGCCCAGGAGTCGGCGACGGGCCGGGAGGCGTGGAATCCGCCGCTCAGCTCCAGATGGATGTAGCCGTGGAAGGTGGCGCGCAGCAGGCGCCCGGCGTCGGTGAGGTCGGGCTCGGCGAGCCCGTAGCCGCGCAGCATCCCGTACGTCAGCTCGACGGCACGGAGCAGGACGGCGGGGTCGCCGATCTCCTCCGGCTCGATCCGCTGCTGGGTGGCGGCGTACCGGCCGGGGTGGGCCAGCGCGTAGGCGCGGTAGGCGTCGGCGAAGGCCACGAGCGCGTCCTTGCCGGAGCGCCCGGCGACGGCGGCCCCGATGGCCTCGTTCATCTCGCCGGAGGCGAGGAGGGCGAGGCGGACGCGCAGGTCGCGGAGGTTCTTGATGTGCGAGTAGAGACTCGCGTCCTTGACGCCGAAGCGGCGGGCGAGGGTGGAGACGGTGACCTTGTCGAGGCCGTCGGTGTCGGCCAGCTCGGCGGCGGCCTGGACGAGACGGTCGACGGTGATGCCGGCGCGGACCATGCGCGGAATCCTTCCTAGGGGCTCTAGGTTGAAAGCTAGCACCCCTAGGAAGGGGTGTGGAGGGAATTACGGTCACTCGGGATGGCCCGCCTGGAGATGCCGCCGCAACAGCACGTTCGCGTCGGTCTCGGCACTCCAGTCGAACCGGGCGCGGGCCGCCGTCCGCGAGCCGGCCAGCTCGGCGCACTCCACACAGTGCGGGACCGGCACGGGCGGACGGCTCAGCCCGTACGAGGCCGTCGACAGCGCGTTGGCCGCCCGCACCCCGGCGCTCAGCCGCTCCTCCGGCGTCGCCGGCCGCACCCGGTCCGGATCGGCCTGCCACTCCCGCCCACCCCCGAGCGGCCGCAGCATGGCGTACGGCCCGGCCCGCCCCCGGTACTCGCCGACCTTCCTCGCCGCCGGGTCGTACAGGTACGCGCCGCACTCCTCGTGCCCTGCCATTCCGCACTCCTCGCCTCACGGTCACCCGATCGGGCGACTACTCTCTGTGCCCTTAGCGTTGCTCAATGGAAGAGGCGGCCACAACGCTTGCGGCGTGCCAAGGAGTGCTGTCACGAGGGAGGTTGAAGTGACCAAGAGGACCCTGCCGACCAGCGAGACCGCCGCCACGACTGCGGAGGTCTTCGGCGAACTCCTCCGCCACTACCGCGAGTCAGCGGGCCTGACCCAGGAGGCCCTGGCCCGCCTCATCCCCTGCGACCGCTCGCAGGTGGCCCGCGTGGAGGCGGCGAAGCGGGTGCCGACGGACACGTTCGCGCGAGCGTGCGACGAGATCCTGGGGACGGGAGGGGTGTTACTGCGGCTGTGGGGGCGGATCGACTGGTACCCGGAGGTTCAGCATCCCGACTGGTTCGAGCGCAGAGCGGAGATGGACGCGAAGGCCGTGGCACTGCGGCAGTACCAGGTGCAGGTGGTGCCGGGCCTGCTGCAGACGCCGGAGTACGCGTACGCCCTGCTCTCGCAGGTCGCCGACCCGGACGAGGCGGAGGAACGGGTCCGAGCCCGACTGAGCCGCCAGCAGCGCTTCCTCACGGAGGACGGACCGTTGTTCATGGCGGTCCTCGACGAGAGTTGTCTGCGGAACGTGGTGGGTGACCCCACCGTCATGCGCGACCAGTGCGCCCACCTCCTGGAGGTGGGACGTCGACCCAACATCGTGATCCAGATCGACCCGTACGACCGGGCCCAGCTCGTCCGCCCGAAGACGTCGATGTCGCTGATCCGGCTGCCGGGAGGCGAGGAGTGGGTCTACTCGGAGTCCCTGGGCCAGGGCCACTTCCTCGATGATCCAACCGCCTTCGAGCGGCACTTCCAGACCTATGATGTGCTCCGGGCGGACATTCTGTCGGCGACCGAATCCGCCGCTCTGATCAGCGAGTTCATTAAGGGGTACGAGCAGCATGCAGAGGCACGAACTCAGCACGGCGACGTGGATCAAGAGCAGCTACAGCGGCAACGACGGCGGAGACTGCCTCGAAGTCGCCCCCGGGTTCCCCGGCCTCGTCCCCGTACGTGACAGCAAGGCCCCTGAGGGCCCTGCTGTCGTCTTCGAGCGTTCCGCGTGGGACTCGTTCGTCCGCAGCGTCTGACCTTCACGCCGCCAGGGCCAGGACGGCGACCGCCGGGGCCATGTAGACGAGCGGGAAGACCGCGTGCCCGTACGCCTTGGCGCGGAGGACCGTGATCACGGCGCCGAGGAAGTACAGGACCAGGCCGATCGCGGCGGCGATCCCGATCGCGGGGATCGCGTAGCCGACGAGCAGACCGACCGCGCCCGCCGCCTTGGCGGCACCCAGCCAGTTCCACCAGGCGCGCGGGACGCCGTACTCGGCGAGCGGCTCGACGGTGAACTTCGCCTTGAAGAAGATCGAGGCACCCGAGAACCCGGCCATGAAGGCGGCGACGGCGGTGACGACGATGGCGGTGGTGGACATCCGGGGCTCCTCGGAGGGGCTGTGGCGGGCGCTTCTCGCTCGCTCTGTCCCTCTGACACCGCGCCCGACGGACGTGTGACCGGGCTGCCGAAGTTTTTTTCTAGCGCGGCCCGAAGGTGTTCAGGAACAGCACCGGGCCCGCCCCGAAACGGCCCGCCGCGTCCAGGTCCAGGAGGGCCGCGAGGGCCTTGCCCGTGTAGACCGGCTCCAGCGGCAGGGCGGACTCCGCCTCCGCCCGCCGGGCGGCGCGCGTACCGGGCTCCGAGGGGTGGGCGTAACCCGCGCCCAGCCACCCGTACTCGGTGACGATGTCCCCGGCGTCGAGCCGTACGGGCGGCAGCTCCGCGCCGCGTGCCCGCAGCAGCCGGTGCGTCCTGGCGGCCAGCGACGCGAGCCGTGGGGCGTCGAGGCGCAGGGTGTCGTTGACGACGATCCCCAGGACCCTGGTGCGCAGACCGGCGAGCCGCAGTCCGAGGGCGAGCCCGGCGGTCGTGCCGCCGGACCCGACCGCCGTCACGATCCAGCCGGGCTCGGGCAGCTCGCCCGCCGCCACCTGCTCGGCCAGTTCCAGCGCGCACTCGACGTAGCCGAGCGTCCCGAGCGCCGACGAGCCGCCGGCCGGGAGGACGTACGGGAGGCGGAGGCCGTGGCTGTGGCGGGCGAGCAGCCAGGGCAACGAGAGGACGAGCCGCGTTTTGGTGTGCGGGAAGTGCAGCGTGGCGCCGGAGGCCCGCAGCCGGGCGAGCTGGGCCCGGACGTGGTCGTCGACCGGGTGGTCGATCAGCGCGAGGGCGACGTCGAGGCCCTGTTCGCGGCCGTAGAGCGCGGCGGCGAGACCCCAGTTCGTACCGAGGCCGCCGACGCTGAGGAGGGTGCGGGCGCCTCGGCGGCGGGCGTCCGGGAGGAGCCACTCCAGTTTCCGGACCTTGTTGCCGCCCCAGCCACCGTCGCCGTACCCGCTCTCGTCCTTCACCCAGACCGGGGTGCGCAGGCCGAGACCGGTGAGCGGCCGTACGGGGGTGGGGCCGGCACCGAGCGGCAGGTACGGCAGGGCGTCGGCGAGGGCGGGCCAGTGCCGGTGGATCAGCGGCGGACGGCTGGTCATGCGGGCCACGGTAGGGGGAGAGGGGGCCTGAGGGGGAGGGGCCGGGGCGGATCGGGGCGGGATCGGGATCGGGCGGATCCGGGGCCGGAGCCGGAGCCAGGGCCAGGGTCGGGGTCGGGGTCGGGGTCGGGTCACGCCGTCTGGCGGCGGACCATCTCGGCGATCCAGACGGGGGCGAAGGGGGACGTGCAGCCCGGGGAGGTCGGGTAGTCCTTCAGGACTTCGAGGCGCTCGCCGATGCCGATCGCGCGGGCGCGGTACTCGGGGTGCTCGATCCCGATCTGGGCGAGGCAGTGGTTCATGGCCCACTGGAGGCGGTCGGGTGCGTCCTTCATGTCCGCCTCGATGACGTCGAGGAGGGCGGGGAGGTCGAGGCCGTCGGGCTTCTTGGCGACCCGCTCGGTGGTGAGGGCCCAGCCGGCACTGGCGACGACGGGGTCCGGGTCGGCGGACCAGGCCACGCGCAGCTCCTCGGCGTGCGGGCTCTTCTTGACGACGTAGTTGACGAGCCAGTCGTGGACCTTGGGCGCGCGGGCCTGCCGCAGCATCGCGTCCAGCTCGTCGCGCTCGAACGCCTTGGGGCGGCAGATCAGGAGCGCGAGGAGCATCGCGGCGGTGTCGTCGGTGGCCCAGAGCCCGCGCGCGAGGTCCTGCTGCGTCTTGAGCCGCTTGGCGAGCGCACGCAGCTTGCCGAGGTTCACACCGTGGTCGTCCCCGTGCCGCTCGTTCACGGCACGCGCCTTCGGGTCCTCCAGGGCGGCCAGCTCGGCCAGGAGCTGGGGGACGGACGTGTCGGGTACGGACGTCTCGGGCATCGGTGTCCTCCTGGTCGCGCTGATCACTGGGTTCGTGGGGGTGGGGGTGCTGGTGGGCTTCTGGTGTGGCCGCCCTCTTTCCGAGAGTCGCACCTTCCGCCGCCGCGTCAAGGGCGCGGAGAGGCCGAGCGCCCTGCCCCTCCCCTCGGTCCGTCAGGCAGCCGTCCCGCCTGCGTTGCGGATCAGCTGCTGGAGCACCTTCAGGGTGGTGACGTAGTCGGCGTCGTCGATGCCCGCGTGGAGGGCGGCGCGGATGGCGGGGGCGTTGCGCGCGAGGTCGACGCGGGCCTGCTCGCCCTCCTTGGTGAGCCACAGCAGGCCCTCGGCGTCCCGGGTCAGCCAGCCGCGCTCCACGAGCACCTCCGCCTCGGCCGCGAGGTCGTCCTCGGGCCGTATGTAGGAAGACATGGCGGCCTGGAGTTCGGGGAGGGTCATCCCCTTGCCGTCGGGTGAGATGTCGTTCTCCGACAGGTTGCGCAGCAGCCAGAACTGGGGCTGGGTGTAGCCCTTCTCGGCCTGCCGGGCGCGGGTGTACGCGATGAGCGCCTCGTACGCGACCCCGGTCCAGTAGGCAGCGGGCTGTCCGGCGAGTTCGGCATCGGAGATCTGCGGGCTCGTCATGAGGTGTCCCCTCCTGATACTTCGTTGCGGAGCCCGCACGCCGCCGCGCGGGCCGTGGGACGAACCTAGGACCTCAAGTGCGCTTGAGGTCAAGCCGGAGATCCGACCAGAAAGATCGATCCATCTCGCCACCACTCCACCCGCCCGACCACCCGTCCCAGCCCTGCCATGCCCAGCCATGCAAAGTCCACAATTCCGGGCCGGGATGGGGCGGCCGGGCACTCGTGTGACGAGGGAGGCGACCGTCAGCCATCTCCAGTCGCGAATGCGGCGGGATTGTTCGGCCCGAAGCCCAAGGCCAACCCCCGGCAGCGACCAGCGGGGCCTGAAGCCCGGCCGCACCCCTTCCGTCAGCCGCTGAGCAAAGCCCGGCCGCCCGATTCCACTCCCGCGCACCTCGAACCGGGGGGGAACGTCACCCACCACCCTCGGCCACGAACCAAGCCCCCACCCACTCACCCGACGGACAGGGCACGGCCCCGGCCGATACCCGGCCCCACCACCCACCATCCAGGCAGCCGCCCACCCACAGGCACCACGAACCCGGCGTACGCGTGGGCCCGGTCCCGGGGGCCACACTCGGAAAGAGGGCGGCCGCACCAGAAGCCCACCAGGACTCCCACCACGACCGCCCTCTCACCGAGCCCGCCCCTCAGCCCAGCGCCAGCCAGGCAACACCCGCCAGGACGGCGATCGCCACGATGACGCCGACGATCACGCCGACGCGCGGGCCCGAGGAGTGGGTCGTGGTCTGGTACTGCTGCTGCCGCCGCTGTCCCTGCTGGTTCTGCTGGTTCTGCTGCTGCGGGGCGCCCTCGTCGACGAAGGCGCGGAACATCTGGGTGCTGCCGGCGGGGTCGTAGGAGCCCTCGGGGCTCTGGCCGCCCTGGCCGTACGGTGCTTGGGGGTTGTGTGCCATGGCCCGGACCCTAGCGAAACAGGGCTTCCCGACCCAAGCCCCGCCCTCCTCCCGTACCGCCCTCGCCCCAGGACCCCCACCTCTCCTCCCCTTCCGGCCCCCCTTTACCGATTCTTTAGCGCGCTTTGACCGATTTAGTTTGCCTGGAGCAACCATCGATCTCTATGGTTGCCCTAAGCAACAAGATGTTGGGGGAGCCCGATGGAGACGCTGAACCGGTACGAGGAGCTCGCCAGGGCGGTGAGCGCCATCGGTGCCGTCAAGCGTGGCATCGCACGGGTCCTGCCCGCCCACTGCCAGGGCGGTGCGGCTGCCGTGCTCGCCCTCGTCAAACACCACGGCGACATGCGGATGAGCCGGCTGGCCGAACTCATGGCCGTCGACATGTCCGTGTGCAGCCGCCACGTGGCGCACACCGTGGAGCACGGCTGGATCGAGCGACTGCCCGACCCGGACGACAAGCGCTCCCGGATCCTGCGGCTCACCACCGAAGGTCACGCGATGCTCGGCGAGCTCGACAGCCGGGTCGCCGATGCCTTCGCCCGCCACCTCGCGGAGTGGTCCGACGACGACGTCGTACTGCTCACCACCATGCTTTCCCGGCTGCGCGACTCCTTCGGGGACTGCCGGGCCCCGCACGCCTGACCACCACCCGGCCGCCAGGCAGCCCTGCCACCCGGACGCACTGCCACCCGGCCGGCCACCGCCCGACCACCCCGCCGGCCGACCCCCGACCGGCCCCGCGTCCGACCGCAGCGGACGTCACGTATGCCCACGTACGACGCCGTACACCACGTACACCCACGTACACGTAAAGGAACCTCATGGCTACCACCGCACCTGCCACGGGTGTACGGGAAGGCCGGACCGACAACTCCGGTGCCCCGATGACGCACCGGCAGATCATGGAGGCGCTCTCCGGGCTTCTGCTCGGCATGTTCGTCGCCATCCTGTCCTCGACGATCGTCTCGAACGCCCTCCCCCAGATCATCACCGACCTCGGCGGCGGCCAGTCCGCCTACACCTGGGTCGTCACCGCCGCCCTCCTGTCGATGACGGCGACCACCCCGCTCTGGGGCAAGCTCGCGGACCTCTTCTCCAAGAAGCTGCTGGTCCAGATAGCCCTGATCATCTACGTCACGGGCTCGATCGTCGCCGGTCTCTCGCAGAACACCGGCATGCTGATCGCCTGCCGCGTGGTGCAGGGCATCGGCGTCGGCGGTCTCACCGCCCTCTCCCAGATCATCCTGGCCGCCATGATCGCCCCGCGTGAGCGCGGCCGGTACAGCGGCTACCTCGGCGCGACCTTCGCCGTCGCCACCGTCGGCGGCCCGCTGCTCGGCGGCGTCATCACCGACACCGACTGGCTCGGCTGGCGCTGGTGCTTCTACGTCGGCGTGCCCTTCGCGCTGATCGCGCTGATCGTGCTGCAGAAGACGCTGAAGCTGCCCGTCGTCAAGCGTGAGGTCAAGGTCGACTGGGCGGGTGCCTTCTTCATCAGCGCCGCCGTCTCGCTGCTGCTGGTCTGGGTCACCTTCGCGGGCGACAAGTACGACTGGATGTCCTGGCAGACCGCCGCCATGGTCGGGGGTTCGATCCTCCTCGGCGCGGTGTTCCTCCTCGTGGAGTCCAAGGCCTCCGAGCCGATCATCCCGCTGCGTCTCTTCCGCAACCGCACGATCACGCTGGCCTCGCTGGCCTCGCTCTTCGTGGGTGTCGCGATGTTCGCCGGCACGGTCTTCTTCAGCCAGTACTTCCAGCTGGCCCGCAACGAGTCGCCGACGATGTCCGGCGTCCTCACCATCCCGATGATCAGCGGCCTGTTCGTCTCGTCGACGGTCTCCGGCATGATCATCACCAAGACCGGCCGCTGGAAGGCCTGGCTGGTCAGCGGCGGCGCCCTCGCCGCCGGCGGTCTCGGTCTGCTCGGCACGATCCGCTACGACACGACGTACTGGCACATCGCGATCTTCATGGCGGTCCTCGGCCTCGGCCTCGGCATGATGATGCAGAACCTGGTGCTCTGCACGCAGAACCAGGTCGCCCCCTCCGACCTCGGCGTCGCCTCCTCCGTCGTCACCTTCTTCCGCTCCCTCGGCGGTGCGATCGGTGTCTCGGCGCTCGGCGCGGTCATGGCCCACCGGGTCACCGACTACGTCAAGGAGGGCCTGACCGAGCTCGGCCCGAAGGCCGCGGCGGCCATGGGCCAGGGCGGCGGCGGCATCCCCGACATGGACAAGCTGCCCGCCCCGATCCGTACGGTCATGGAGAGCGCGTACGGCCACGGCGTCGGCGACGTCTTCCTCTACTCGGCGCCCTTCGCGCTGCTGGCCTTCATCGTGACCCTGTTCATCAAGGAGGTCGCGCTGAAGAGCAACACCGTCAAGGCGGACGCCGCCACGGCGGAGAGCACGGCGGACGTCACGGCGAAGACCACGGCGGACGTCACGGCGGACGCCAAGTAGAAAAGCTCCCGGCCGCGCTTCGAGCGGAGGTGCGGCCGGGTTCGGTACGGAGCGGCGGGCAGGGGACGGCCCGCCGCTCCGTCATTTCCGTCTGCTTCCGCTTACTGCTCCCGCGCCCGGGCCCGGGTGACCATGACCTCGATGCCCGCGATCAGCACGTCCAGCGCGTAGTCGAAGTCGCGGTCCCACAGCACCTCCACCGAGCGGGCGGCCCGCTCCTCGATGACGGACCGCATGATCTCCAGGTCGTCGGCGAAGCGGGGATCGTCCATGAAGGCGTCGACGGCCGAGCGGTAGTACTCGTCCTGCGACATGCCCGTCTCGGCCGCCCGCCGCTCGAAGTGCCCCTCGACCGTGCCGAATCCGTACACGAACTGGAAGACGGCCGAGGTGGCCCCCGGCTGGCCGTCCAGCGGCAGCCCGGTCGACTCGATCAGGTAGTAGATGCCCTTCGCGACGGCGACCGCCCGCGGGCCCACGTTGAGGTACGTCCCCGAGATCGACGAGACCCACGGGTGGGCGACCAGCATCCGGCGGTAGTCGTTCGCCATCAGCCGGAGCCGTTCCTGCCAGCTCCCCGCCGCTTCGACGGCCGCCAGGTCGATCGCCTCGTGGACGGCGTCGAGTGCGAACTCGATGATGTCGTCCTTGGTGTCCACGTACCAGTACAGGGACATCGCGGTGACGTTGAGCTCGGTCGCCAGCCTGCGCATCGACAGCTTGGCGAGGCCGTCCTCGTCGAGCATCCGGATCGCGGTGGTCACGATCCGCTCCCGGTCGAGCCCGGCCGGGCCGCCGCCGCTGCGGGCGGCCCGGTTCTCCAGCCAGACGCTGGAACGCGCAGGGTTCTTGGCCCTGTCCGCCGCCTTGACCATCGCGTTGCTCCGTCCGATCAGCTTTCCGTGCCCATGCTATGCAGCCACGTCGATGTTCTCCGCGCGCTGCTCGCGCCGCTCCGCCCGTTCGGCCCGCTGGAGCAGGGCCGCGGCGAGCAGTCCGCCGGCGAAGACGGCGACCGCGCCGACCAGCTGGCTGGTCTGCAGGCCGGAGGCGAAGGCGTCGGAGATCTGCTGCCGTTGGGTGTCGCTGCCCGCCGCGGCCAGGGCGGCCGGGAGGGAGGTGGCGGTGACGGCGACGAGGGCGGCGAAGCGGGCGTTGAGGACGGCGCCGAGGACGGCGACACCGAGACCGTTGCCGAACTCGGCGAGGGTGCCGTTGATCCCGGCGCCCACGCCCGCCTTCTCCGGCGGGATCGCGCTCATGAGCGCGTTGGCCATCGCCGGGGAGGAGACCGCGATGCCGGCGCCCATGAGGATCAGGCCGAGCAGCATGCCCCAGTAGCTGCCGTCCGTGCCGCCGCCGAGCAGCGAGATCGAGGTGAGACCGGCGGCGACCAGGGTCATGCCGAGGGCGACGGTGGGCGGGGTGCCCAGCTTCACGACGATCTTCGGGCCGATGCCGGTCAGGTTGAGGCCGACGATCGTCAGGGCGAGCGGCGCCATCCGCAGGCCCGCCTCAAGGGGTTCGTAGCCGAGCACGAACTGCAGGTGCTGGGTGAGCAGGAAGAGCGAGCCGCCCATGCCGAAGACGACCAGGATCGAGCCGCCGACGGCGCCGACGAACTTCTGGTTGCGGAAGAAGTGCATGTCGAGCATCGGATACGGGGTGTGCAGCTCCCACAGCGCGAAGGCGCCCAGGCCGAGCAGTCCGATGACCGCCGGGACCAGCACCTCGCCGGAGATCCAGCCGTGCTCGGGGCCGCTGATGATCGCGTACACGACGGCGGTCATGCCGATGGTGGAGAGCAGGGCGCCGAGCAGGTCGGGGCGCTCGCCCTGCGGGTTCTTGGACTCGGGGACCAGCTTGACGACGGCGACCAGGGCGACGACGGCGACCGGGATGTTGATCAGGAAGATCATTCCCCACCAGAAGTGGTTCAGGATCACGCCGCCGATCAGCGGCCCGCCGGCGAAGCCGAGCGAGGCGACGGTGGACCAGAGCGCGATGGCCTTGACCCGCTCCGAGTCGTCGAAGATCTGCATGACGACGGCGAGGGTCGTGGTCATCAGGAGCGCCCCGCCGACACCCATGCCCGCGCGGGCGGCGATCAACTGCGCGGTGGAGTCGGCGAGTCCCGCCGCGAGCGAGCCGAGCCCGAAGAGCGCGAGGCCGGCGGCGAGGAGCTTCTTGCGGCCGTAGCGGTCGGCGGCGTTGCCCGCGGTGAGCAGCAGGCCGGACTGGACCAGCGAGTAGGCGTTGATCATCCACTGGATGTCGCTGGTGGTGGCGTGCAGCTCGGAGGTCAGCGAGGGGATGGCGACGCTGAGCACCGTGTTGTCGAGCAGCACGGTGAGCTGGGCGAGGCAGATGACGCCGAGGATCAGCCAGCGCTGTGGGTGGCCGCCCCCGGTCGTGGCGTTGGCGTTCGGCGCCGTCATGGCAACTCCTTATACGGTGTACGAGGCGAGTTCTCGTACACCGTATAGGAGGTCTCTTACGCTGTATAGGGATTATTTTCCGGGGGCTGATCGGGGGCTACTCGGGGCCTGATCGGGGACTGATCGGGGGCTGATCCGCGCTGCCCAGGCCCTCCTACTTCTTGCTGGTCAGGTCGTAGAAGGTGGCGCTGCCCACGGTCGTCTTCTCGAAGGTGGACTCGACCCAGGAGCTGATCTCGCCGCTGCTGCCGGCACCGCCTGGACCGCCGCCCATGCCACCGCCGGACCCGATGAAGTAGTGGATCTTCCCCTCGGCCACGTACTGCTTGAACCGCGCGAGCGTCGGCGACGGGTCGCTGCCGTTGAAGCCGCCGATCGCCATCACCGGCTTCTCCGTGGCGAGCTGGTAGCCGGCCGCGTTCTGCGCGCCGACGGCGGCGGCGACCCAGGTGTACGCGCCGGCGTCGGCGAGCAGCTTGCGCTTGGCCGCGGTGCCGACGCTCGGGCCGTCGAGGAGGCCGCCGATGGCGCCGGGGCGGGCGTTCTCGCCGGGGGGCGTGGGGGCTTGAACTCCACCGGGGGTCTGGCCCCCTGGAGCCTGGCCGCCGCCGCCCGGGAACTGGCCCATGCCCTGGCCACCCGGCGCGCCCGGGCCGCCCTGCCCCGGGCGCTCCCCGAACAGCATCCGGCCGCCACCCGGCCCGCCGCGCATCCCGCCCGGCCCGGCCCTGCCCGCCGGGCCCGCCGTGACGATCGAGCCCTGGTGCCCGTCGGCCAGCGTGGCCAGGGTGTACGCGAAGGGGCCCGCGAGGGCGGCCGCCAGGCCGAGGCCCGCCGCCGTCAGGCCGATCCGCCGGGCCGCGCTGGTCAGCCGGGCCGCGACCAGCAGGCCGAGCGCCGCCGCGCAGCCCGCGACGAGCACCGCCCAGCGCAGCCACGGCAGCCAGTCCGGGGTCCGGCCGAGCAGCACCCACGCCCACACCGCCGTCACCGCGACCGAGGCGGCGAGGGCCGCCGAGGCGAGGAACCGGGCCCGCTCCTCCCACAGCACGGCGGCGCCCATGCCGACCAGGGCGGCGAGGTACGGGGCCATGGCCACCGTGTAGTACTCGTGGAAGATGCCGGCCATGAAGCTGAAGACACCCGTCGTCAGCAGCAGCGAACCGCCCCACACCAGGAACGCCGCACGCGCCGTGTCCGTACGGGAGGCCCGCCAGGTCACCACGAGACCGGCGACGAGCAGCAGCAGCGCGGCCGGGAGCAGCCAGGAGATCTGGCCGCCGACCTGGTCGTTGAACATGCGCCCGAGGCCGGTCTCGCCCCAGCCGCCGCCACCGCCACGGCCGCCGCCTCCGGGCAGCTCCAAACCGGCCGGCAGCTCCAAACCGGCCGGCAGCTCCATGCCCGTACCGCCGCCGCGCGCACCGCCGCCGCCCACGCTGCCGACCTCGTCGCCGTTGAGCCGGCCGAGGCCGTTGTAGCCGAAGGTCAGCTCCAGGAAGCTGTTGTTCTGCGAGCCGCCGATGTACGGGCGGGAGGACGCCGGCCACAGTTCGACCAGGGCCACCCACCAGCCCGCCGACACCAGCAGCGCGAGCCCGCCGAGGCCGAGCCGCCCGAACCGGCGCCCGATCCCGCCCGGCGCGCACACCACGTACACGAGCGCGAGGACCGGCAGGATCAGGAAGGCCTGCAGGGTCTTGGCGAGGAACGCGAAGCCGAGCGCCACGCCCGCCCACACCAGCCAGCGCGCCGCGCCCTTGTCGAGTTCCAGGGCGCGCAGCACGCAGTAGACGGCGACGGTCATGAGGAGCGCCAGCAGCGCGTCCGGGTTGTTGAAGCGGAACATCAGCGCGGCGACCGGGGTGAGCGCGAGGACCAGGCCCGCCATGAGGCCGGCGCCCGCGCCGAAGCGACGCCGGACCGCCGCGTACAGGACGCCGACGGTGGCGACCCCCATCAGCACCTCGGGCAGCAGGATCTGCCAGGAGCCGAGACCGAACAGGCGGACCGACAGGGCCATCGGCCACAGCGCGGCGGGCGGCTTGTCGACGGTGATGGCGTTGGCCGCGTCGAGCGAGCCGAAGAAGAAGGCCTTCCAGCTCTCGCTGCCGGCCTGCACGGCGGCGGAGTAGAAGGAGTTGGCGTAGCCGCCGGCGCTCAGGTTCCAGAGGTAGAGCGCCGCGGTGAGGAGGAGCAGGCCGAGGAAGGCGGGCCGCACCCAGGGGGCGTCTTCGGGCCGCCCGCGCCACAGACGCTGGGGGCGGGGGCGGGGCCCGGGTCCGGGTCGGGTCAGGGAGTTCATCGCGAGGTCCTTGGGGCGGTGGCGCGCTCCGGGAAGACCCAGAGCCGGAAGAGGAGGAAGCGGACGACGGTCGCGGCGAGGTTGGCGACGATCAGCACGGCGAGTTCGGTCGAGTGCGCCGGATCGCCGGTCGCGGCGCCGAGCGCGGCGAGGGAGCCGCTGGTCAGGGCGAGGCCGATGCCGAAGACGACGAGCCCCTGCGCCTGGTGGCGGGCGGCCCGTTCGCGGCCCCGTACGCCGAAGGTGAGCCGCCGGTTGGCGGCCGTGTTGGCGACGGCGGAGACGAGGAGGGCGCCGGCGTTGGCGAGTTGGGGGCCGACGCCGAGCCGGAAGAGGGAGTAGAGGGCCAGGTAGCAGAGGGTCGACAGGGCCCCGACCACGCAGAACCCGACCAGTTGGCGGGCCAGGCCGCCCGGCACGCCGGACAGGTCGCGGTCGCGCGGGTCGTCGCCGAACGGCCGGGCCAGCCGGTCCAGCGGCAGCGAACCCGTCGCGAGCGCCCGCCCCACCCGCCACACGCCCCGCAGGTCGTCGGTGGCGGTCCGCACGAGGTGCACGGTCGAGTCGGGGTCGTCGACCCAGTCGACCGGCACCTCGTGGATGCGCAGCCCGGCCCGCTCGGCGAGCACCAGCAGCTCCGTGTCGAAGAACCAGCCGGTGTCCTCGACCATCGGCAGCAGGCGCTCGGCGACCTCGCGCCGGATCGCCTTGAAGCCGCACTGCGCGTCGGAGAAACGGGCGGCGAGCGAGCCGCGCAGGATCAGGTTGTAGGCGCGGGAGATGAACTCCCGCTTCGGGCCGCGCACCACGCGCGAGGAACGGGCGAGCCGCGAGCCGATCGCGAGGTCGGAGTGGCCGGAGATGAGCGGCGCGACGAGCGGCAGCAGCGCGTTGAGGTCGGTGGACAGGTCCACGTCCATGTACGCGAGGACCGGCGCCTCGGACGCCGACCACACGGTCCGCAACGCGCGCCCGCGCCCCTTCTGCTCCAGCCGTACGGCCCGTACGCCGGGCAGCCGGGCGGCCAGCGCCCGCGCCACGTCCGGGGTGGAGTCGGTGGAGGCGTTGTCGGCGACGGTGACGCGGAAGTCGTACGGGAAGGTACGGGAGAGGTGCTCGTGGAGCCGCAGGACGCAGGGCTCCAGGTCCTTCTCCTCGTTGAACACGGGGATCACCACGTCGAGGACGGGCCGGCCGGCCACGCCAACGGGGAGGTGCTCCCGGGCGGGAAGGGTTTCGGCGGTCGGTGACATCTGCATGCCCCGACCCTCGCCAGGGGCGCTGTCATGGTGGTGTGGTGAGGCTGTGGGGTGGCTGTGAGTCGGGGGGAGGGGAGGGGGGCCAGCAGCTGTCCCGCCCCCTCCCCCTCCCCCCCCGCCTCAGAGCTGCTTCGGCAGCCTGATCGCGAACAGGGTGCGCCCCGGCGCGCTGTCGACGTTCACCTCGCCGCCGTGGGCGAGGGTGACCGCCCGGACGATGGCGAGGCCGAGTCCGGTGCTGCCGGCGTGCCGGGAGCGGGAGGCGTCGCCGCGGGCGAACCGTTCGAAGACGGACGGCACCAACTCCGGTGCGATGCCCGGCCCGTCGTCCTCGACCTCGACGACCACGTGGGTGGGGCCGACTCGCAGCCGCCCGGTGACGGTGGTGCCGGGCGGGGTGTGCGTACGGGCGTTGGCGAGGAGGTTGACGAGGACCTGGTGGAGCCGGGCGGCGTCGGCCGGGATCTTCACCGCGGCCCCGCCGTCGGGGAGTTCGAGGCGCCAGTGGTGCCCGGGGCCGGCGGCGCGGGCGTCGGAGACGGCGTCCACGACCAGCAGGGCGAGATCGGTGCTCTCGTACGAGAGCGGGCGTCCGGTGTCGAGCCGGGCGAGCAGCAGCAGGTCCTCGACCAGGCCCGTCATCCGGGTCGCCTCCGACTCGATGCGCCCGAGCGCGTGCCGGGTGTCGGGCCCGCACTCCTCGCGCCCGCGCCGGGTCAGCTCCGCGTACCCGCGGATCGAGGCCAGCGGGGTGCGCAGCTCGTGGCTGGCGTCGGCGACGAACTGGCGCACCCGGGTCTCGCTCCGCTGGCGCGCGTCGAGCGCCGAGTGGACGTGGTCGAGCATCCGGTTGATGGCCGCGCCGACCTGCCCGACCTCGGTCCGCGGATCGGCCTGCGCCTCCGGCACCCGGTGGTCGAGCGCCACCTCGCCGCTGTGCAGCGGCAGCCGGGAGACCTGGGCGGCGGTCGCGGCGACCCGGCGCAGCGGCCGCAGGGCGACCCGTACGAGCACGGTCCCGGCGAGCGAGGCGGCGACGAGCCCGGCACCGGTGACGCTCAGCTCGACGACGACGAGGGTGGACAGGGCGTCCTGGACCTCGGACAGCGGGATGCCGATGAGGTAGTCGCCGTTCTTGCCGGTGGCGTACTGCACCCGGTAGTCGCCCAGGCCGCCGGGCAGCGCCACGGTGTGCGGGCCGCCGTCGCGCGGGACGGCGGAGAGGGCGGCGGACTGGGCGGCGCTCAGCTCGTCCTCCCGGTACCGCTGCCCGTACACCCCGTCCTCCGGCGGCACGGAGACGCTCGACGAGGTCAGCTCGCCGTCCACGACCCGCGCACCGACCGTCCCGAGCGGCGCGCCGGGCCCGAGGACGAAGCCGAGGGGCGCCCTGAAGCCGCCGTCCGGCATGGGCCCGGGGGCGGAGTGCGGCGGGCCGGCGGCCCGGTTGGCGACCTCCTGGAGGCGGGTGTCCGCCTGGTCGTACAGGTACGAGCGGAACGCGATCGTCGTCACCGTGCCGATGACCGCGCACACGACGGCGATCAGCGCGACGGCGGAGACGACGAGGCGGGTCCGCAGCGACCAGGGCGCACGGGGAGGGCGGGGAGCGCGGGGAGGGCGGGGAGGGCGGGGTGCACGGGGTGCACGGGGTGCACGGGGTGCATCCGAGGAAGGGCGGACGCGCACGCCGCCCTACTCCCCCGGCTTGATGAGATACCCGGCCCCCCGCCGGGTGTGGATCATCGGGCTGCGTCCGGCGTCCAGCTTGCGCCGCAGGTACGAGATGTAGAGCTCGACGACGTTGGCCTGGCCGCCGAAGTCGTACGACCAGACGCGGTCCAGGATCTGCGCCTTGCTGAGCACCCGGCGCGGGTTGCGCATGAGGTAGCGCAGCAGCTCGAACTCGGTCGCGGTGAGGTGGACGGAGTCGCCGCCCCGGGTGACCTCGTGGCTGTCCTCGTCGAGAGTGAGGTCGCCGACGGTGAGCAGCGACTCGCTGCGCGCCTGCGCGGCCCCGGAGCGGCGGATCAGCCCGCGCAGCCGGGCGACGACCTCCTCCAGGCTGAACGGCTTGGTGACGTAGTCGTCGCCGCCCGCGGTGAGCCCGGCGATCCGGTCCTCGACCGCGTCCTTCGCGGTGAGGAACAGCACCGGCACCTCGGGCAGCTCGCGCCGCAGCCGCCCGAGGACGGCGAGCCCGTCCATGTCGGGCAGCATCATGTCGAGCACGACGACGTCGGGCCGGAACTCCCGCGCGGTGCGCAGCGCCCCGGCCCCGTCGCCCGCGCTGTGCACCTGCCAGCCCTCGTAGCGCAGGGCCATCGAGAGCAGCTCGGCGAGCGAGGCCTCGTCGTCGACGACGAGGACGCGGACGGCGGTGCCGTCGGGCCGGAGCAGATCGGTACGCGAGCGGGGAGTGGTCGCAGTCATGGCAGACACGGTGCCCGCCGCTGCTGAGACCGTTCTTTCGCTTCCCTGTGAATCTCCTGAGAATGCCCGGGGCGCGGCCTGAGGGCTAGGAGGGCGGCGGCTGTGGCAGCCCGAAGAGCCCGGCGGCGTTGTCGTGGCAGACCGCCCGCAGCCAGTCGTCGCCGAGCCCGAGGCGTTCGAGGGCGTGGAGCTGGTGGACGTACGGGTAGGGGATGTTCGGGAAGTCGGTGCCGAGCAGGATCCGGTCGCCGAGGCCTTGGAGCCGCTTGAGTTCGGCCTCGGGGAAGGGGGCGAGGCGTTCGCTGAAGTCGGTGAAGGCCATGGTGGTGTCGAGGTGGACGCCCTCGTACCGCTCGGCGAGGCCGAGGAAGTCCCCGTACTCGGGCATGCCCATGTGGGCGACGATCAGCCGCAGCCGCGGGTGGCGGGCGAGCAGCCGCCCGACCGGCCCGGGCCCGGTGAACGCGCCGGGCGCCGGCCCGGAGCCGCAGTGCATGACGACGGGCGTCCCGGCGTCCTCGACGACGCCCCACACCTCGTCGAGCAGGGCGTCGTTCGGATCGAAGCCGCCGACCTGGACGTGCACCTTGAGGACCCGGGCCCCGCGGTCGAGCGCGTCGCGGACGTAGCCGGGGGCGCCGGGCTCGGGGAAGAGGGTGGCGGTTTGCAGGCAGTCGGGGGTGCGGCGGGCGAAGGCCGCCGCCCAGTCGTTGAGCCAGGCGGCCATGCCGGCCTTGTGCGGGTAGAGCATCGAGGTGAAGGCGAGCACCCCGAACTCGCGCAGCAGCGCGACCCGGCGGTCCTCCTCCTCGCGGTAGGTGATGGGCCACTCGACGCCGGTGAGGGGCCCGGCGGAGTCGAAGTAGGCCCACACCTTGTCGAGGACGTTGCGCGGCATGAAGTGCGTGTGGACGTCGACGAGCCCGGGCACCCCGAGCCGCGCCGCCCATGCCCGGACCTCGCGGGCCTCGGTGACGTGGGGGTGGTCATCGTCACGGCGGCCGAGATCGTCACGGGAGCCGTCAGTCGCGGTCAAAGCCGTACGTCCTCTCCACCTTGCCGATGTGGACCCGGTAGCTGTCGTACCACTCCTCCCGCCCACGCCGCTTCGCCTCCATGTGCTCCGGGTGGTGCTGCCAGGCGGCGAGCGCGTCCAGGTCACGGAAGTAGGCGACGGTGATGCCGATCCCGCCGGGCGTGCGGGCGGACTCGTAACCGAGGAAGCCGGGCATGTCCTGGACCAGGGCGTGCAGGTCGGTGACGGTCTCGGCGTAACCCTCGGGCGCGTCGGGCCGGACGGAGGTGAAGACAGCGGTGTAGTAAGGCGGTTCGAAGCCGCCGACAGGTCGCGGAGTCATGTGATCACCCTGGTCCGGGCCGGGCAGACGTGTCCATGGCCACCGCTGGAAGGGATCCAAGACTTTACGATCACGGCGACACACTCGGCAGCCCCTCGGCAGCCCCTCGGCAGCCCTCAGAAGACCTTCAGAAGAGCTGCTCCTGCCCGTCCCCCGAACTCTCTCGGGGAGCGGACAGGAGAGGCACGCTGACGGGCGACTCGCCCGGCGCGCTCTCGATCCCCCACCCGGTCAGCAGCCGGGTGTCGAGGGCGAGGTGCCGCCCGTCCCGGTCGAGGAGGTGCAGGTCGGGCCCGGCGGCGGCGAGCAGCCGCCCGGCGACGACCCCGCCGGGCACGAGCTCGACGACGCTCGCGTCGAGCGGGACCAGCCCGTCGAGGTGGAACGCCCCCACATGGTCATGGACCTCGAACGCCAGCCGCTCCAGCGTCTCGGCCCAGGCGCCGACGCCGACCGCCCGCGCGTACAGCTCCTCGACCTCGCGGGCCCGCTCGGCGGCGGGCGGCAGGGCGGTGCGGACGGCCCGCTTACGCGCGTACGGGATGCGGTCGGGCACGGCGAGCGCGTGCCGCAGCACTTCCTCGGTCCGCCGCGCGGCCATCAGCGGCCCCCGCCCGAGCCAGCTGAACGCGACCGCCCCCTGCTCCAGGAGCCGCGCGTCCCCGCGCTCCTCCCGGGTGATCCCGACCTTGACCATGCCGGGCCCGAACCAGGCGAGGTAGACGCGGTACGGCCGGGGGTCGTCGAGGAGGGTGTCGGCGGCGACGGAATGCGCCCGGTCGAGCCGCGCACACTCGGCACACCGCCCACCCGTACTCCGCCCACCCACGACGGCCCCCAGCGGGCACGCGTTCCCCCGGGCCCCAGGACACCGCCGCTCCCCGACCGCGCGAAACCCGATGACCCGCCCGTACCCGAGCGAACTGACCCGCCCCCCGTCCCACCGCAACGCGGGTGAACCACCCCGCCAGGACACTCCGGCACTCCGCCACACCATGGGTCAAGTCTGACGCAGGGCACTGACAGGGGTCGGGGGGTCAGAGGTCAGATGTCAGGGCAACAGATAAAGCAGCCCGCCGTCAGGCCCCCCGCTCCCGCCCTCCGCATGCCGCATGCACCCCCGCTCGACGAGCATGCGGACGCAGTCGCGGACGCGGTCGGAGGGGAGTCCGGTGCGGCGGGCGACTTCTTCCAGGCGGTAGCGGACGCCGCCGCGGACGAGTTCGGGGGCGAGGCAGGCGGCGACGGCGTGGACGTCGTCGCTGAGCTCGACGTTCCGCTCGCGCCAGGAGGCGAGCAGGTCCTGCGGGGTGAGCGCGGGGCCGGTGTACGGGTCGGGGCCGACGCGCTGGACGGGCACGGCGAGCAGTTCGCCGGCCTCGGCGAGCCGGGTGAGGTTCCGGTCGTCGAGCTCGTCCGCCTCCAGCCGGACGAGCTCGTCGAGGACGGGCGCCGGAGGGACGAACCCGCGGTGCAGGGCGGCGGGTTCGAGCCCGTAGGCGCCGTGGCGCTGGACGGCGCTGGCGATCTCGGCGATCCAGGCGGTGAAGGGGGCGACGCGGGCCGCGGTGGAGGCGGCGACGAGCTGGACGAGCCCTTCGAGGCTGACCATCCGTTCGCCGAGGGTGGCCTGCATGGGCTGGCCGACGTGGGCGCGGAGGGCTGTGCGCACGTCGGTGTGGCCGAGGGCGCCGGCCACGTCCGCGGCGGGGAACCAGTGTGTGCCGTCGGCCAGGGTGAGCCTGCGCAGCCGGATCCCGGTGGCGGCAAAAACGAAGTCGTCGATGTCAATGGCGTCGGCGTTGACGTTGGCGTTCATCGGACATCACCTCCACCTGCAAGCTAGGCCGAGGGCATATTCAACTGACATGGAAATCAGCCCGGTTCACCCAAACGTGTGGGAATCAGGAGGTTCCGCCCCGATGAGAGCGAGCACGTCGGGTACCGACCAGGCCTCCGCGACCCCGGGACACCGGACGAGATACCGGGCGATCTGGAGATCCGACCATTGCCGCGTGGCACGCAGCCCGAGCACGAAATGCCGCAGGTAGGCCGAGGAAGGCGGCCGCAACTCGACCTCACCCACCCGCCAGGGCGAGGTGAGACTGACCATGGGAACCCGCCCGGCCTCCCCGACCCGAACGACGGTCTCGTACCGCCCGGGGCCCACCTGAACCCGCCCTCCCAGCACAAGGTCATCGAGATCAAGATCAAGATCGAGCCCGACATCGAGCCCGCTTTCGACACCGGGCAAGCGATACATCTCAAGAGCGGCGATGTCGGAGAACTGCCCGAGGCGGATCAGATGCGCCCGCGCGTACACGCGCCCGTCCGCGGCCGGATCGTAGAACGCCCGCGCACCGCCCCAGACGGGAGAGTCGGTGGCGAAGTAGACGACCCCCGGCAGCACGACCCCGCGCGACTCGACCGGCGCGGCGGCATCCCGCCCGGCATCGAGATACCGCTGAAG
The DNA here is from genome assembly GCF_055560575.1 of Streptomyces sp. NPDC023157. Classification (NCBI taxonomy): domain Bacteria; kingdom Bacillati; phylum Actinomycetota; class Actinomycetes; order Kitasatosporales; family Streptomycetaceae; genus Streptomyces; species Streptomyces sp. NPDC023157. The sequence continues at coordinate 571,112 of NZ_JBVHIL010000005.1, read as the reverse complement.
CCGCTCCAGATCCATGTTCGACCCGTAAGCGACGTACCAGACCCAGGAACCCCGCTCGGCCGTCACGCCCCCGAAACTACCGGTCGGACAGCCCACCCGGAGAGAACCAGCCGGGAGTAGCGGAGTAGACCTGCGGCACGTAATCACAGGCCCCCACCCCATGGTCGTCACCCGCCATGGCCACGGCCCGCACCTCCCCGCCGGCATCCACCCTGTCGGCCGCTACGACGAACACCAGGGCGCCCACCATGCAGGCGACAAGGAACGCGGGACGAGAGGCCTTGCCCCGTACGGTCTCCGCCGCCGCACCGACGCAGCCCACCAGAAAGGCCCCAGCCACCAGCCCGAGAGCAACGAACGTCCGATGGCCCAGCGCGGCCGAAGCGTGACACAACACGTACTGCCGCCCGCCCCGAAACCCCCACACCCGCTCGAAGAGCGCGCCCGCCCCGAGCACCACCCCCACGGCAAAAACATGCCAAGGCCGCACAGCAGCCCGCACCTCACTCATGGCGCCCCCGTAGCCGTCACGTCGCCCTTCCGACTGAGTTCGCCCGTGCACCCCCCAGCCGTCACGTCCCGAGTGAAGCAGACGACGAAGGAGCTGGGGGAGCCGTAGAAGGCGAGCATCATGCCCTCACAGTCCACACCGTCAAAGGTGACATCGGCATACGTCCCGGAGAGGGACAACGCCCCCTGCTGCGTAGCGGCGACCCCGGAGCACTCTTCACCGACGTCCGCCTCGTCCATCCCCGTGGCCGTGAACGTCCCGTCGCCCTTGAACTCGACGGTCCTCCCAGCGAAGTCCTTCCACACGCCCGCCAACTGATCAGCGGACGTGACCTCGACCGGATAGGTGGAACAGGAGGTCAAGAGGAAGCTCACCCCGCATCCCCACGCAACACCCATGAAGGCACGTCGTATCCGCTGATGCCGGCCGGCAGCCATACGGCCCCGCCTCTCATGTCTCACACATGCCCGATGGCGACACCTCAAGGAAGCGCCGGACGTCATCCTGAACGCGTTCAAGTTCCTCTGTCAACGGGCCGAAGCCCACAGCACAAAGGACCCGAACTCCGGCCCGGGCCACGGCGGTCATGGGAGCGGCCGAAGACCAGGCGCCCGCTGAGGGTTGACTTGGCGATCTCGCCAGCGGTCGGCCAACCCGGACGGGTGACGTGGGGAACTCGAAGCCTTGAATGCTCGTCTACTCATCTGAGGGCGTGCCAGATACCCTCGCAGCCCCCATGCATCGGGGTCGGTCACCTCCCATTTGCGGAGGCGCGTTCGTGATCTTTCTTAAATGATCAACAGGAGGCGCGTCATGAGGGATCCACCGCAGCAGCCGCACATCTAAAACGAATCGACTCGAAAGCAATTGCAATGCGGCCCTTCGAAGCCGATTCGATCGGTGAAGTCAACCAATTTGGAGCAGAAATGACATTTCAGACCACACTAAGGAGACAACGAAGACATGTCCGCGCCAGGTTTCGAACCTAGGAAGCACGCCCTCCTCGCCACCTTGCTGGTACTGACCGCCTCACTGGTGGTTGCACTGGGGGCGGGATGGCTATCCACAACCGCAGGCGATACGAAATGGGAAGCACTACAGGCGGCGGGTAGCGCCTTCATTGGCGGGGCCACCGTGCTAGGAATCTGCGTAACTCTCTATTATTTGATCAAAAGCAATAACAGGTAGCTATTAGTTGTTTTACAACCCAGGTACCCCGAGGTGAACGCGCGCACCTCGGGGTCTTCTCTTGCACACCAGGGGGGACGTGGTACCCCCTCCAGAGGCGTGAACCTCCGGCTCACACGAAGCGCCCAGCAGTCGCCTGGGGCCGGTGAGCACCCACGCGGGCGATTGCCAGGGTTGCGGTACCTGGCTGCTGTACCGCAGGATCCCGCCGAGGTGACCATGGAATCGCGGGGTCTTTGCCGTACTCTCCCCGCCGTGGACGTCTTCACATCCGTGCTACCTGTCGTCACGCTCATGCTCGGTGCTTGGATGAACCAGCTGAGCGACGCGAAGAGGGAGAAGGCTGCCCTCCAGCGTGAGAGACAGGTGCGCCAGCTAGATCGAGAGCAAGCACGCTTGGATCGGCGCGAGGTGTTCGAACTCGATCACCTCCCGAAGGCGAGCGAGTGCCTGTCTCGCTTGTTCAGTGCTGCGCTAATGGAGCACCTGCACAGGATCAATGCCGCCTCGCCGGTGCCCGAACCAGGCGCTTTCATGCGGGAGGTGCAGGAGCTGGCCCGCTTGCAATCGTTCATCCTCGATGAAGAACTCCGAACCCTCGTTGAGAGCGCCCACCAGCAGTTGTCGAAATTGGGGTGGGCTGGCCCGGGCACACCAGAGGAGTTGGGTGATCTCGTTGTGGAGAGTCACAACCGCCTCGCAGCAGCACAGGAGGCTCTGGCCAGCCGTCTGCGTGCCATCTACGGCGTCTAAGGGTTGTCCCGTAAAACGATCTACGTCTCAGGGGTGACGGGGTAGTCAGGGTGATCGCCGTAAGGTGACGCGAGGTCGAGCAGGTCGTCGCATGGCCAGGTCTCGCCGTCGTACTGGCAGTCATCGCGGTTGTCCCACGGTAGTTCGGGGTCGCCCGTGGCAGGACTGAGTGCATGGCGGGCGAGCACGCGCCGCTTGGCTTCAACCTCCCGCAGGATGCGAGCCGGGTCGTGCAGCGCGACGTGCAGGGCGATCGTGGGATGGAAGCCGGAGAGTTCTACTTGGCAGAAGTCGACGGTGTGCCCGTGAGCGGTCCACTCCCCGCAGTCGTCACTGTCGCAGCGTCGGGCCAGGTCTGCCTCCTCGTCCAGCCGCGCGTGGAGGAACGTCACAAGGTCTTGGCTCATGGGGTCATCCTGGATGATGCGCCAGGCCCGGTCGCCTGATTTCCGTGCTGAGGGCAGGACCCGGCCGGCAGGCGGGCACTGGGATGATCTTGCTGTGGCTGGTGTGATCATGGCGTCGGAGCCGTCTTGGATATCCCCGTTCACCGGGCTGAGCCCGTGGCAGTTCGGGAAGCTGGTGACGGTGCTGCGGCGCGAGGGGGCGGACTCGGTCCGCAGGGGCCGGCCGTGGAGTCTTCCGCTGGAGGACCGGGCCCTGTTGGTCGCGGCCTACTGGCGCACGAACCTGACCATGCGGCAGCTCGCCCCACTGTTCGGGGTGTCCAAGTCGGCGGCGGACCGCATCATCGACCACCTCGGGCCGATGCTCGCGCTCCAGCCTCGCAAGCGGTTCGCGAAGGACACCGTGCTCATCGTGGACGGCACCCTGGTCCCCACCCGGGACCACACCATTGCCGCGCAGTCTAAGAACTACAGGTACTCCACTAACCACCAGGTCGTCATCGACGCCGACACCCGCCTGGTCGTCGCGGTCGGCCGGCCGCTGGCCGGGAACCGCAACGATTGCAAGGCATGGGAGGAATCCGGCGCCAAAGCCGCCGTCGGCAGAACCATGACGATCGCCGACGGCGGCTATCCGGGCACCGGACTTGTCATGCCCCACCGACGCCGCAAAGGCGAAGAACTGCCCGAATGGAAGCAGGCGCACAACAAGTCTCACGAGCAGGTCCGCGCCCGCGTCGAGCACGTCTTCGCCCGCATGAAGACCTGGAAGATCCTCCGCGACTGCCGCCTCAAAGGCGACGGCGTCCACCACGCCATGCTCGGCATCGCCCGCATGCACAACCTCGCCCTCGCCGGATAAGGCAGCGGGCACAGCGGCCAACCATGTCCGAGGCGACCAGAAGATCATTTACGGGACAACCCTTAGCAACGACGCACCGCCGACGACAGGGAAGCCCCGGCCTCAGGTCCGGGGCTTCCCTGCGCACGATGGGCCCAGTGCAAATGCAGAAGAAGCGCCAACAATTGGCGGGAGATGCGGCTACGATCTGAATTCAGCATCCGCGAGTAAGGGGAGAGATGTCCATCTCTAGTACGGCACGGAAGGTCCTGTGGGCCAGATCATCCAATGTCTGCGCTTTTCCGGAATGCCAGCAAGAGCTCACGGTCAATCTCCACGACGACGGATCAAGAGCCATGGAAGCGGCCGGAATCCCACTAGGAGAAGAAGCCCATATCGTATCCGGAAGCAAGGATGGGCCGCGGTACGACGCTGACTACCCCTCAGATAAAGTGGACAGCTATGAGAATCTCATTCTCCTCTGCCCGACACACCACAGCCTGATCGACAAGAAGGACGGATCGGGATTCTCCGTCGATACCCTGCGCAACATGAAGTCGAATCACGAGGCAGTGCAGCGCAGCCAGAAGAGTAGCGGCACTAAAAAGCTCGAAGAAATCGAGATCAGGACCCTTGCCATGGTGGATGCCTGGACGGAAAAGGCAGACCTGAGCAAGTGGCAGAGCCTCACCTGGAAGCTGAACTCCCCCGTCCCCCGTCTAAAGGGTGAAGAGATCGAACAGTTGGCTGACCAAGCCGAATGGGTCATGACCCGAAACTGGCCCGAACGCTACCCTAAGGTCTCTCACGCTTTCGAAAATTATGGCGCGGTCCTGCGGGACACTGTGAACCATATGCGTAAATTCATGATCGAGATCGACGGAAGGGAAGGCATTTGGGAATTCCACAGAGAGCACAAGCAGCGCACCCTAACCCAAGAGGAATACAACGCGTCCCTTAAGGACTTCAACCACAAAGTTGACATCCTGAGCGAGCTCTCACTCGAACTAACGAAATCCGCTAATTACATCTGCGACTCGGTCCGTTCGGAAATTGACCCACTATTCAGGTTCGAGGAGGGAGCTTTGGGACATCGCGTCGGCGACGGCGTCTTTACGAACAATTTGTCACGCGAGGAGTACAGTCGATCAGAGCAAGCACGCGGGGAACTCTATCCGGGACTGGAGCAGCTGAAGAATCGCGTCACCAAACAGGGAGGCTCGTCACGCTAAATACGGGCAGCGGAGTATATTTGAAGCGACTAATCGAGGCCCCTAGACTTTCCGAGCATCGGGCAGCCTGGGGGTCTGCCAATAGGATCCGTCCCTTGAGAGCGCGACGCGTCTCGCTACATGGCGGAACCTTCACCTATCAAAACCTGGCGAGCGAGCTTGGCAAACTCGGTACGCGCACGAAATACGCCATCCATTTTGTCGTTAGCAAGGTCGACTTCTCGTTGTGATGGAATTTCGTGCGATAGCATGACGACTAATCGTTGAGTGCCACTAGCGTATTCCCAGAGTGCCGACCTCAATCTTTCCGCCTCCCCGGCCACAGAGTCCGGGCCCAACATGACGATCCGATTCAAATGCTTCTGCGTGGCATCCACCAGGTTGTACGCCTCGTAAATCCCAACACTAGAAGCGACCTCCGTCCTGTTCCCGGTAAACCCTGGGGAAGAAATCTGAATCAGAGCTTCATCGAACTTCATAGAGCTCTTGTAAACTGCATCGTTGGCGATTTCACACGCACTTAGGTACTCAACGTAGGCTTGCTCTCTTTGTGTGCGTAGCCAGTGAGAATGCGCGATATCGCCTTGATCCCTTACTTGCCGTCGCCCGGCGCGGTAGGCAATTACAGCGCCGGCAAGCGTAACGCTTGCCGCGATTCCGGCTGCGAAGATCGTGGCCGACTGTCCATCCATAGCTGGATGGTCCCTCATCTTGCGACTCTTCACATCGAAGATCACAGATTCTGCAGTCCGGCCTGGCCCCACCGCTCACCCAACTCCCATCCCGTCTGCCGTCGACCCACACACCGTGGAGCAGGCGCGGTGCCGGGCGTCCAGGTGGAGCGCGCCACTGTACGAACGACCTGGACGCCCGGTGCCGTGTCTGCTCGGCTCTGCCTGGGTCGACGGCAGACGGGATGGGAGTCCCCCACCGCTACAACCCACCGGTCGGCACCCGCGTACGGGCCCCTCCATCCCGGAGCCTGAGCGCCCCCGCCGGAGGCATCGTCTTCAGCTGCACTCGCGGATCGCCTCGGCCCAATCGTGGGTTCGCCACCCATCAACCCGAGCCGTCAGGCGTGCGGACGGCGCCCGGGCTGGAGCGGGGCGTAGACAGGAGCGCAGGCCCGGGCGACGGGCCGCGCGCACCGCGCCGTGCGCGGTGAGTGCCTTGATGAAGTAGAGAAAGTCTTACCGCGCTGCCCTCAGAGGGCGATCGGCTTGTAGGCCAGGGCCCTGTCCACTGCCTTCTCGGCAGTCAGCTCGGGGTCCAGGTCCCAGAAGATGTAGTCGCTGATGTGCGGGCAGGCCAGGCCCCGTTGGAGGTTGGCCAGGATCTCGTCCGCCTCCTCCTCGGAGTCCTCTGCGTTCATCAGGCGCTCGACAAGGAGGATCGCTTCGTCACGGGGCATCCGCCCTACCGGCTGCGTGGTCACTGCTGCGCGATCAGCTGGCGGCCGTCGTGGCTCCGGACGTGAGGGCCGTTCCCGTCGAGGGCGTCCAGGAGACGGATCGCGTAGACCTCCGCCATGCGCTCCTCGACCTCCTCCGGCGTCAGCAAGTCGACCGCGGTGGACTCGGCCGAGGTTCGCTCGGTGCCGCCTGAGGGCTTGCAGTGGAAGACCAGGGCGACGATGCCTCGCTTCGTGTTCTTGTAGACGCCCGTGAGCTCGTCTACATCCACGTGGATGCCGGTCTCCTCCAGGACCTCGCGGGCTACGCCTGCTTCCGGGGCCTCGGTGAGTTCGAGGACTCCGCCCGGTGGAACCGTCTGATCACTCGGGCGATGCGGTTGCTGTACTTCGCTGCTGTACGACCCGGAAACGCAAGAGGCCCGGACTCTCGTCCGGGCCTCTTACCTGTGTGCACTCGGCAGGATTCGAACCTGCAACCTTCTGATCCGTAGTCAGATGCTCTATCCGTTAAGCTACGAGTGCTTGTTTTGTTTTTTGTCTTCGCTCCCCGGTCTTTCGACCCGCTCGCGGCGACAGGAAGAACATTACATGACTGCCGCCGTCATGTGAAATCCATAGACCACACCCCTTGTGACCTGCGGAAACGTCGGACGGGGAGGGGATGGGGCGGGAGCCGGCGGCAGGGCGGGCGGGGCCGGAATCGGTGGAAAGAGACCGGGGTCACACCCTGGCGTGGGGCGCCGTGGCGTGGGGCCGGGAACGGGCGAAGCCCCGGCCTTGGGGGCCGGGGCTTCGGTGGGCGGAGGCGGAGGGATTTGAACCCTCGATGGGCTTTAAGACCCAAACCGCATTAGCAGTGCGGCGCCATAGACCGGACTAGGCGACGCCTCCTCGCACCCCGCGCGTACGCGAGTGGTGCGTGCAGATGATGACACAGACGAGCACCGCGCCACCAATCGCTTATCACCGTACTAGGACCCGGGGGCCCAGGGCAAAGCCCTCGCGCCCTCGCGCCCCCGGGTCGCGCCCCCCGCCCGGCGCATCCCGGTTGCGCAACGGAGCGGAGGTCCGAGCGTTAGAGGAGGGGGCGCCGCCCCGCGTCCCTCCGGTTCGTCAGTCCCTCGCTCGTTCGTCCGTCCTCTCCTGGAGTTCGTATGCTGCGCCGCCTCGTCCTCGCCGCCCTCGCCCCGCTCGCCGTCACCGCCGCCGCCTCGGGGACCGGGATCGGTCCGTTGCCTCCGTTGTCGCTGCTCTCCGTGCCCGACTCGCTCACGGTCGTCGTCGCGGACGCCGGGAGCCCGGAGGCCGACGGGACGTTCCGGCTGGAGTGCGGCGGGACGCCCGGGGGGACGCATCCCGCCGGGGAGAACGCCTGCAAGAGGCTGGAGGAGTTCGCCGCCGCCGGCGTGAATCCGTTCGCTCCCGTGCCCAAGGACCAGCTGTGCACCCAGCAGTACGGCGGGCCCGCCACCGCGCACATCACCGGCGACTGGCAGGGGCGGTCGATCGACGCGCTTTTCTCCCGCGCGAACGGGTGCGAGATCGGGCGCTGGGACAACCTGCGGCCCGTCCTTCCCCGCGTCCAGGGGTGAGCCCCGGGGAGTGGAGGGGACGCCTCCCTTAGACTCCCTCCGTGACAGGCCGCGACCCGAGAGGCAAGATGGGCCCGGCCGGCAGGCGATAGGCACAGGCAATAGGCAAGTGCAGTGGGTCAGGGAGGAACCGTCGTCGTGAGCAGCAGGCCATCCCGAGGCGCTGCTCGCCTCGCAGCCATACTCGACGCCCTCCCGGACGGCCTCGTGCTCGTCAATTGCAACGGCACGGTCGTCAACGCCAACACGATCGCCCTCGGGATGTTCGAGACGCCCGGCACCGCGCTCGTCGGGCGCGGTCTGCTGGATCTGCTTCCCGAGTTCGACTCGCGTCTCATCCCCGGCTCCATGCGCCTCCCCGAGGCCGCCGACGAGCGGGGCCGCACCAAGCCGACCCGGATGGTCGCCCGCCGCACCGACGGCAGCGAGTTCCCCGTCGAGGTGACGAGCGCCAGTCTGGAGGACGGGCGCGAGGCCTACGACTCGTACAGCGGGTACACCGGCGACGAGCTGCTCATGCTGGTCGTCCGCGACCTCACCGGCACCCTCGACACCGAGGCCGAACTCGCCCGCTCCCAGCGCCAGACCGAGATGATCCTGCGCGCCGCCTCCGAGGGCGTCGTCGGCACCGACACCGACGGGCGCGTCGTCCTCGTCAACCCGGCCGCCGCGCAGATCCTCGGTTTCCGCGCCACCGACCTCGGCGGCAAGGAGCTGCACCCCCTGGTGCTGCACTCCCGCCCGGACGGTGAGCCCTTCCCGTACGCCGAGTCGCCGCTCGCCGACACCCTCAAGTCCGGCCGCAAGCACCGCGTCCGCGGCCAGGTGCTCTGGTCGAAGAGCGGCGACCGCGTGCCGGTCGACCTGACCACCGCGCCGGTGCGGGACGGGGACCAGCTCGTCGGCGCCGTCATGACCTTCACCGACCGCAGGCCGTACGAGCAGCTCGTCGAGCAGCACGCCGGCGAGGCCGCCGACCGCGCCGAACGGCACCTGGCCGAGCTGGAGCAGCAGCGCGAGCGGTACGCCGAGCTCTCCGCCCGGCACGAGCAGCTGACCGCCGTGCTCGCCGAGTCCCTGCGCGGGCCCCTGGAGGAGCTGCGCACCCAGCTCGGCACCCTCGCCGCCGACGACGCCGGGCAGCTGTGGCCCGAGGCGAACCAGGTCCTCCACCATCTGGCCGCCGGCTACACCCGGATGACCACCCTCGTCGACAACGTCCTCGGGTACCAGCGGCTCGACGCCGGCGCCGAGGCCCTCGACAAGGACGCCGCCCTCCTCGACAAGATCGTCACGGCCGGCATCGACCACGCCGTCGAGCTGATCGGGCCCGGCCGCGCCCAGTTCGCCGTCCACGCGCCGCCGATCGAGGCCGAGGTCGACGCCGCACGGCTCGTCACCGCGCTGGCCCACCTCGTCGCCGACGTCGCCGGGGTCGACGCCACCGGCAAGAGCAAGGCCGCCCAGCCGAGCGGCTACGCCGACTCCACGATCGTCGTCGCGGCCGCCCAGCGCGGCGACGTCGTCCGCATCGAGGTCCGCGGCCCGTCCGCGGGCGGCGACCCCGTCCACCAGCCGATCGTGCGCGGGATCGTCGACGCCCACGGCGGCGTCGTCCAGACGCACGAGGTGCCGGGGACGACCGGCAGCGCGTACGTCGTCGAGGTTCCCCTCGGCTCCGGGCGCGGGACCGTCGCCGCACCGCCCGCCGCGCCGGACGCCACCCCGGACGCCGGGGGCAGGCCCGAGTTGGGGCCTGTGCGGGAGTTGGGGTCCGCGCACGAGCTGGGGCCCGTAAGGGAGTTGGGCGCGGCGCGTGAGCTGGGTTCCGCGCGTGAGGTGGGTGCGGCCAAGGCCGAGGCTGGGGCCGGGGGCGGGGACGGCAGGGGAATGCCCGCGTTGCCGCCCGCGCCCGCGCAGGCGGCCTCCGAGGACGTCGTTCCCGTCGTCGCGCCGGAAGGTCCGTCCGGCGTCGCCCCCTCCGCCCCTGTCGCCTCCCAGGACGGCACCAACGGCACCCACGGCGGCGGGCGTCGGCGGGCCCGGCGGGCTTCCACCGACGCGTTCCTGCAGAGCCCGCTGGTCCCCGAGGACGGTGCCGCGCCCGAGCCGACCGGCCGACGCCGTGGCCGTACGGGCGACACGCCTGCCACCGGTGTCCCCGCGGGCGCGCCGGGTGAGCTGATCCCGGCTCAGAACACCGGGTCCGTCGAACCGACCGGGACCGGGCGGCGCCGTGGCCGGCCCGCCGAGGGTGCCGTCGTGACCGCCGCCGAGGGCGCGCAGGGCCGGGCGGCGCTCGGCGACACCGTGCCCCCGCAGGGCGTGCCGGCCGACGCGCCCCAGAGCAACGCGCTCGCCCTCGCCCTGCCCGCCGTCGCGTCCGAGGAGTCGCCCGCCCAGCCCACCGGGCGTCGGCGCCGGGCGCTCGCTGCCGCGCAGGAGCGGGCCGCCGCGGCGGAGGCGGGGCCGCGTACGCCGTTCGCGCTGGGGCCGGCCGACGCCGACCGCGCCGCGGAGGACCACGTGGATCCGGCGCACGCGGAGCGCCACGAGGCCGTACGGGCGCTGCCCGAGGACGCCCACACCGCGCCGCAGCCGCATCCGCTGCCCGGGCGGCGCCGTGGGCCGCAGGAGACCACCAGCGGGACGGGCACGGGGTCCGTGCCGCTGCCGCCGGAGGTTCCGGCGGCACCCTCCGTACCCGGCTCGGACTCGACGCAGGGGCGGGCGTTCAGCGTCCGTACCCTCGGGCAGGGCGTCCCCTTCGCCCACCCGGCGCAGGCCAAGGGCCAGGCCCAGGCCCACGCTCCGGCTCCGGCTCCGGCCCAAGCCCCGGCGCAGCCCACCGCCGCCCAGCCCCACCCCTCCGGCCCTTCCGGCCTCTCCGGCCCCGCCAACCCTTCCAACCCCTCCGGTCGGCGCCGCAAGCTGGGCAACCCCGCCGAGGAGAGCCGTCCGGGCGCCGCCCCGGAGGCGGGCGCCAAGCCGCATCCGCTGCCCGCGGCCCAGCCCGTACCGCCCATGCCGCAGGTACCGGCCATGCCGCCCGTGCCCGCCGCCCCGAAGGCCGCCCCGATCCCCGCGCCCGCCGCCGCCCCCGAGGGGCGCGCGTACGCCATAGGTGCGCCCGCCGAGGGCTCGGCCGAGGGGCCGGAGCCGCTGGACGGGCCCGGCGGCGCGGTCGAGGTGTCGAACCAGCCGCTGCCCCAGCCCGTCGACGACGAACTGCCCCCGGAGCCGCTGGACAACCCGCGCCGGCTGCTGGTCTGGCCCGCGCCGGACGTCTCCACCCAGCAGGCGCTGAGCGACCGCGGCTACCGGCCGGTGATCGTGCACTCCCGCGAGGAGGTCGACGCGCAGATCGCCGCCTTCCCGGCCGCGCTCTTCGTCGACCCGCTGACCGGGCCCATCACCCGGACCGCGCTGCAGTCGCTGCGCCAGGCGGCCGTCGCCGCCGAGGTGCCCGTCCTGCTCGCGGCCGGGCTCGGGCAGGCCACCCGGGAGGCGGCGTACGGTGCCGATCCCGCCGTCCTGCTGAAGGCGCTGGCCCCGCGGGACAGCGAGCAGCACCCGTCCCGCGTGCTGCTCATCGAGGAGCACGAGGACATCGCGCAGGCGCTCGCGGCGACGCTGGAGCGGCGCGGGATGCAGGTGGCGCGGGCGGCGACCGACACGGAGGCGGTCACGCTGGCCGCGCAGATGCGCCCGAACCTGGTGGTGATGGACCTGATGCAGGTGCGCCGCCGCCGGGCCGGGATCATCGACTGGCTGCGCGCGAACGGGCAGTTGAACCGCACCCCGCTCGTCGTCTACACGTCCGCCGGGCTCGACGAGGCCGAACTGCCCACGCTCTCCTCGGGCGAGACGGTGCTGTTCCTCGCCGAGCGCTCGACCAGCGACGAGGTGCAGGCCCGGATCGTCGACCTGCTCGCGAAGATCGGCACCAACTAGCCGCCGACCGGCCCGTACGTACGGGAGATACGTACGTACGGGCCGGTCGGTGCCGGTCGGCGCGGGGGCTACAGCTGGGTGACGTCCAGGTCGCCCTCCGCGTACTGCTTGCGGATCACCTTCTTGTCGAACTTCCCGACGCTCGTCTTCGGGACGGTCGGCACGATGGCCCAGCGCTCCGGGAGCTGCCACTTGGCGATGCCGCCCTCGGTGGCGAGGAAGGCCCGCAGCTCCTCGTAGTCCGCGCTCGCACCCTCCTTGAGCACGACGGTCGCGAGCGGGCGCTCGCCCCACTTCTCGTCCGGTACGGCGACGACGGCGGCCTCGGCGACGGCCGGGTGGCCCATCAGGGCGTTCTCCAGCTCGACGGAGGAGATCCACTCGCCGCCGGACTTGATGACGTCCTTGGCGCGGTCGGTGAGGGTGAGGAAGCCGTCGGGGCTGATGACGCCGACGTCGCCGGTCTTGAGCCAGCCATCCGCGCTGAACTTGTCCTCGGGGCGCAGCTCCCCGCCCGCGGCGCCGCCGTAGTAGGCGCCGGCGATCCAGTTGCCGCGGACCTCCAGCTCACCGGCCGACTCGCCGTCCCAGGGCAGGAACTCGCCGCCGGGGCCGACCAGCCGGGCCTCGACGCCGGCGGGGAAGCGGCCCTGCGTGACGCGGTAGGGCCACTCCTCCTCGGGGGTGAGGCCGGCCGGCGGGTGCGCCATGGTGCCGAGCGGGGAGGTCTCCGTCATGCCCCAGGCGTGGCAGAGGCGGACGCCCAGCTTGTCGTACGCCTCCATGAGGGAGGGCGGACAGGCGGCGCCGCCGATGGTGACCTGGGCCATGGAGGTCAGGTCGCGGGGGCGGGCGGTGACCTCGGCGAGCAGGCCCTGCCAGATGGTGGGGACGGCGGCGGCGTGGGTCGGCTTCTCGGCCTCGATCATGTCGGCGAGCGGGGCCGGCTGGAGGAAACGATCCGGCATCAGCATGTTGATGCCGGTCATGAAGGTGGCGTGCGGCAGACCCCAGGCCAGGACGTGGAACTGCGGCACCACGACGAGGGTGGTGTCCTGGTCGGTCAGGCCCATCGACTCGGCCATGTTCACCTGCATGGAGTGCAGGTAGATCGAGCGGTGGGAGTAGACGACGCCCTTGGGGTCGCCGGTGGTGCCGGAGGTGTAGCACATGGCGGCCGCCGCGCGCTCGTCCAGCTCGGGCCACGCGTACGTGGTGGGGCGGCCGGCGATCAGCTCCTCGTACTCGTGCACCCGGGGGGCCGCGCCGTCGAGGAGGGAGCGGTCGCCGGGGCCGGTCACGACGACGTGCTCGACGGTCGGCAGGTGCGGCAGGAGCGGGGCGAGGAGCGGGAGGAGCGAGCCGTTGACGAGGACCACGCGGTCGGCGGCGTGGTTGACGATCCAGGCCAGCTGCTCGGCCGGGAGGCGCAGGTTGAGCGTGTGGATGATCGCGCCCATGGCGGGGATCGCGAAGTACGCCTCGACGTGCTCGGCGTTGTTCCACATGAGGGTGGCGACCCGCTCGTCGTCGGTGACGCCGAGTTCGTCACGCAGGGCGTGGGCCAGCTGGGCGGCCCGGGCACCGGTCTCGGCGAAGGTACGGCGCTGTGGCTCGCCCTCCCCCGTCCACGTGGTGATGGTGGACTTCCCGTGGATGCGCATCCCGTGGTTCAGGATGCGGGTCACGGTCAGCGGTACGTCCTGCATGGTGCTGAGCACGGGCGTCCTCCCGAGGGCGCTACGCGGCAGTAAGGATGTGCCGATTCTGCGCGCGTACCAGGCGGTATGTCACTACCCAGGAGTACGAATTTGCCAGTGATCACTGGCATAACCGAGGGTAACGCCCGAACGGGGGCCCGGGCGGGGGTAGTCCGGGACCGGGTGACGCCCGGGCGGGGCTGGTCGGGGCCGGCCGGAGCGGCCGGGGCCGGGCCTCAGCGGACGGGCGACAGCTCCGGGTCCTCGCGGAGCTTGCCGAGCGCCCGCGAGACCGCGCTCTTGACCGTGCCGACGGAGACACCGAGCACCTCGGCGGTCTGCGCCTCGCTCAGGTCCTCGTAATACCTGAGGACGACCATCGCGCGCTGACGGTCGGGCAGCTTCATCACCGCACGCCACATCGCGTCGTGCAGCACCTGCCGCTCGGCCGGGTCCGGCTCCGGCACCCCGGCCGGCTCCGGCAGCTCGTCGCAGGCGAACTCGTCGACCTTGCGCTTGCGCCACTGGGACGTACGGGTGTTCAGGAGCGCGCGGCGGACGTAGCCGTCCAGGGCGCGGTGGTCCTCGATGCGCTCCCAGGCGACGAAGGTCTTGGCCAGCGCCGTCTGCAGCAGGTCCTCCGCGTCCGACGGGTTCGCCGTCAGCGAGCGCGCCGTGCGGAGGAGGACGGGGCCGCGAGCCCGTACGTACGAGGTGAACGACGGGTACGTCGCGGCGGACGGGCGGCTCGCGGCGGACGCGTACGTCGAGGCGGACGCGTACGGAGCGGCGGTCGGGCGCGTCGCGAGCGACGGGTACGTCGCGTACTGCGAGGCGCCGGCACAGACGGGGCCAGAAGGCGGCGGAGTCATGGCTCCACGCTATGAGCGCGCGACCGCCCCGGGGATCGGCCCCAGGTCCCGAACCGCACTCCCCCTCAGGTTGTAGGGGTAGGGCCTGCCGGACCTCCTTCAGGTGGAGCCCCCGGAGGCCCGGGTCAGGGTCGGACACGGGCGACCGGGGCGTCGACGAGGCTGCGGTCGATGAGCAGCCGCCGGCCGCCGTACGCCTCCGAGACGTTCCCCGCGTACTGGTGGATCCGGCCGTGCGGCCACCACCCGGGCCCGGCGAGCACCGCCTCCGCGGCCAGCGTCGGCACCCCACGCCAGCGCGCGAACCACACCACCGACGGCAGGTCCTCCGTCCCCGCCCGCCGCTCCCGCTCCAGGTGCCGGACGCCCGTGTCGGCGCTGCTGTAGAAGCCCGGCAGATAGCCGAGCCGCCGGACCTCCCGGCTCCACCCCCGTACGAAACGCAGCGTCGTCGCGGCGCAGCGGGTGTCGCCGAGCCGGTACGCCTCCATGTCGAGGTACAGCGGGCTCGCCGCGTCGAACCCGAGGGCGCGGGCCGCCCGCACCGCCTCCCCGGCCTCGCGGGTGCCCTGGGCCCAGGGGGTGCGGCCGATCGCGTACCGCCGCTTCGCCTCGGACAGCACGCACGGGGCCTGCGAGCCGACGAACAGCGGCAGCAGCCGCCAGCCCAGGCCGTGGACCGAGGCGACCCACCCGGGAGTGAGCTGCCGCTGCGCACGGCAGCCCCGCCCGCGGCCCCCGAAGTACACCCCGACGGCCCGGTAGGGGGACGCCCGCCAGGCCCGCATCACGGAGAGGGGCGGGGCGTCGCAGGTGTCGAAGGCGCGGCCGGTGTAGTAGCGGGGGACGGCGGGGGCGGCCGCCCGGACACCGGGCCCCCGCTCGTCGGTCCCCCGCTCGCCGGTCCGCCGCTCGCCGGTCCCCCGTCCCACAGCCGCGAGGAGCGCGACGGCCGCCAGGAGCGCGACGGCGACCGCTGCCGGGCGGGGCCGCCGGGGGACCCGGGCACGCGGGGAGACCCGGGCCCGACGGCGGACTCGGGGGCGGGGCGCGGGTGCGGTCGCGGGCGCGGGTGGAGGTAGCGCGAGCGTCTCGGGTGCGTCCACGGCGTCCGTGGCGTCCTCGGCATTCCTGGCGTCCATGGCGCGAGTGAAGAGCGCCGCGCCCCGCGCGGCCACCGCTGGGGCCCTGTCCTCAGCCGTCCGTGCCCAGGATCAACCCGGACGTGGGAACCCCGGTGCCCGCCGTGACCAGGGTCCTGGCCGCCCCCGGCACCTGGTTCACGGACGTGCCGCGCATCTGCCGTACCGCCTCCGCGATGCCGTTCATGCCGTGCAGGTACGCCTCCCCGAGCTGGCCCCCGTGGGTGTTCAGCGGCAGCGCGTCCGCCGCCACGAAGTCGGCCGCCTCCCCGGGCCCGCAGAAGCCGAACTCCTCCAGCTGCATCAGCACGAAGGGGGTGAAGTGGTCGTAGAGGATGCCCACGTCGATGGCGTCGGGCGCGAGCCCCGAGGTGCGCCACAGCTGCCGGGCCACCACACCCATCTCCGGAAGCCCGGTCAGGTCGTCCCGGTAGAAGCTGGTCATCGCCTCCTGGTTGCGCCCGGCGCCCTGCGCGGCGGCCACGATCACGGCGGGCGGGCGCCGCAGGTCGCGGGCGCGCTCGACGGAGGTGACGACGAGGGCCTGGCCGCCGTCGGTCTCCTGGCAGCAGTCGAGGAGCCGCAGCGGCTCGGCGATCCAGCGGGAGGCGGCGTGCTCTTCGAGGGTGATCGGCTTGCCGTGGAAGTACGCGGCGGGGTTGCGGGCCGCGTGCCGGCGGTCGGTGACGGCGACGTGGCCGAAGGCCTCCGGCGTCAGCCCGTACGCGTGGAGGTAGCGCTGGGCGATCATCGCCACCCAGGAGGCGGGCGTGAGCAGCCCGAAGGGCAGCTGCCAGCCGAGCGCCGCGCCCTCCGCGGACGGCTCGCGCCGCTGCACCCCGGAGCCGAAACGGCGCCCGGAACGCTCGTTGAACGCCCGGTAGCAGACGACGACCTCGGCGACGCCGGTGGCGACGGCGAGGGCGGCCTGCTGGACGGTGGCGCAGGCGGCGCCGCCGCCGTAGTGCACGCGGGAGAAGAAGGACAGCTCGCCGATGCCGGCCGCCTGGGCGACGGTGATCTCGGGGCTGGTGTCCATGGTGAAGGTGACCATGCCGTCGACGTCGGCGGGGGTGAGCCCGGCGTCGTCGAGTGCCGCGTGCACGGCCTCGACGGCGAGGGTGAGCTCGCTGCGCCCCGAGTCCTTCGAGAACTCGGTGGCCCCGATCCCGGCGATGGCGGCCCGGCCGCCGAGGGAGTCCCGGCCGCGGACGCTCATCGGTCCCGCTCCTCTCCGGGCAGCCGCACCGTCACCGTCCCGGTGACGTGGTGGCCGAGGCCGTTGGCGCCGACGACCCGCACCAGGGCGGTGTCGCCGTCGACCTCCGTGACCGTGCCGGTGAGCGTCATCGTGTCTCCCGGGTAGTTGGGCGCGCCGAGCCGGATGGCGACCTTGCGGAGCACGGCCCCGGGGCCGAACCGGTCGGTGATGTACCGGCCCACCAGGCCGTTGGTGGTGAGGATGTTCATGAAGATGTCCGGGGAGCCCTTGGCCCGGGCGAGTTCGGCGTCGTGGTGCACGTCCTGGTAGTCGCGGGAGGCCACGGCCCCGGCGACGATCAGGGTGCGGGTGATCGGGACGACGAGCGGGGCGAGCTCGTCCCCCGCCTGCACGGCGGTCATGCGGCCGCTCCCTTCGCGAGCAGATCGCCCAGTTCGGCGAGGAGTTCGGTGCCGCAGCCCAGGTACGCGTCGAGCTGCCGCCCCCAGAGGAAGTGCCGGTGCACGGGGTGTTCGAGGTCGGCGCCGAGCCCGCCGTGCAGGTGCTGGCCGGCGTGCACGACCCGCTTGCCCGCCTCGGAGGCCCACCAGGCCGCCGTCAGCGCGTGCTCGCCCACGGGCAAGCCCTGGTCGTGGCGCCAGGCGGCCTCGTAGGCGGTGACGCGGATGGACTCGGTGTCCATGTGCGCGTCGGCGGCCCGCAGCTGCACCGCCTGATGGGAGGAGAGCGGACGCCCGAACTGCTCACGCTCCGAGGTGTACGCGACGGCCCGCGCCAACGACCCGGCGCAGACCCCGGCCTGGAGCCCGGCGAACGCGATCCTGGCGGCGGCGAGGACGTCGGCGTAGGGGGTGCCGTACGGGGGGACGGCGGCGCTCTCGCTCTCGTACGGGCGGATGGCAGCGCTCTCGTCTG
The DNA here is from genome assembly GCF_055560575.1 of Streptomyces sp. NPDC023157. Classification (NCBI taxonomy): domain Bacteria; kingdom Bacillati; phylum Actinomycetota; class Actinomycetes; order Kitasatosporales; family Streptomycetaceae; genus Streptomyces; species Streptomyces sp. NPDC023157. Next base: position 553,369 of record NZ_JBVHIL010000005.1, on the reverse strand, counting down.
CCCCGGGGTCCGCTCCCGCTTCCTCCCCCGCGCCCTCCCCGAGCCGCTCCCCGCGGACCCCGTCGAGGGTGAGGCGGCCGGCGGACCAGGGTGCGGTGAGGTCGACGGGCTCGACCGGGCGGCCGGCGTCCGCCGTGCGCACCAGCCACAGCGTCCGGTCGTCGGCCGGGACGAGGACGTGGGTGGCGTCCCGCAGCCAGGGCACCCGGTCCAGGGTGCCGGTGAGCCGGCCCTCGGCGTCGGACCGTACCGCGCCCGCTCCCGCGAGCGCCGGGAACGCCCCGGTCACCACCGTCGTGCCGTCGCGGAGGCCGGGCAGCAGCCGGGCGCGCTGGTCCTCGGTGCCGTGCCGGGCGACGGCGAGCAGCCCGTACACGCAGCTCACCGTGAAGGGGACCTGCGCGGTCGTGCGGCCCTGTTCCTCGGCGAGGAGGACGAGGCCGAGGAGTCCGGTCTCCTCGACGGCCTCGGGCAGTCCGGCGGCGCACAGGGCCTTCCACAGTTCGGCGTCGGTGCCGGTGCCGGTGGCCGTGAGGCGTTCGTGCGTGGAGAGGTCGCCGAAGATCCGCGCGGCCAGCTCCCGCGCGGCCTGCTGCTCCTCCGTGGGCGTGAAGTCCATGTCAGTCCTCGCCTCCCGCGCGGAAGACGGGGAGTTCGAGCTCCTCGTCCACCTTCAGGAACTCCAGCCGGACCGGCATCCCGATCCGCACCTTGTCGTAGGGGACCCCGACGATGTTGCTGATCATCCGTACGCCCTCGGCCAGTTCGACGAGCCCGACCGCGTACGGGGGGTCGAAGGCCGGGAAGGCCGGGTGGTGCATCACGACGTACGAGTAGACGGTGCCCTCGCCGCTCGCCTCGACGGTGTCCCACTGGCGGGAGCCGCAGGCGTTGCAGCCGGGCAGCCAGGGGAAGCGGAGGGTCGCGCAGTCGGCGCAGCGCTGGACGAGCAGCCGGTGCTCGGCCACGCCGTCCCAGAAGCCGGCGTTGTCGCGGTTGACGACGGGACGGGGGCGGCGGGGCCGGTCGGCGGCCTGGGGCGCCTGGGGCGCGGTCTTCTCCCGCTGCTCGGGGCGGGCGGCGGGCGTGTACTTGAGGATGCGGAACCGGTGGGTGCCGGCGAGCTCGCCGCCGGCCCGTATGTCCATCCGGGTCGTGACGAAGTGACCGGTGCCCAGCTTGGTGCTCTTGCGCGGCGAGACGGACTCGATGACGGCGTCGAAGGTGATCGCGTCGCCGGGCCGCAGCGGCCGCAGGTACTCCTGCTCACAGTCGGTGGCGACGACCGAGGTGTAGCCGGCGGCGTCGAGGAGGGCGGAGAGTTCGTCGTACGCGCCGGAGCGGTCGGTGTGGCCGGAGAGGCCGCCCATGGTCCACGCCTGGAGCATGGTGGGCGGGGCGACGGCGTCGGGGCCCCGGTAGGCGGGGCTGGTGTCGCCCATCGCCTCGCACCAGTGCCGGATCATGGGCTCGTTGACGGGGTCCTTGCCGGTGCCGCCGACGGCGGCCGGCCGCCCTTCGTACGCCTTCAGCCGCTCGTGGAACGGGTCGTGGTGCTCGTCATGGGGCGGGTCGTGGGGCTCGTCATGGGTCGGGTCATGCGGTTCCTTGCTCATCGCCGCCCCCTCCCCTTCATGCCGAGCCGCATCGTCGCGACGATCTCGCGCTGCACCTCGCTCACGCCTCCCCCGAAGGTGTTGATCTGGGCGGCCCGGTTCATCCGCTCCAGCTCGCCGCCGTCGAACGCGCCCGGCGATCCCGCCCGGACCAGTCCGGCGCCACCCGCGATCTCCTGGCACATCCGGTAGACCTCGACCGCCGACTCGGTGCCCGCGAACTTCACCCCGCTCGCGTCGCCCGGGGCCAGCCGGCCCGCCCCGACCTCCCCGACGAGGCGCCAGTTGAGCAGGCGGGTGGCCGCCAGCCGGGCGTGCGCCTCGGCGGCGCGGATACGGACCCACGGCTCGTCGATCCGGCGGGCTCCCGTGACCGGATCGGGGGTGTGGGCGTGCTGGAGGGCGGCGGCGAAGAAGTCCTCGGCCTGCATGCCGATCGCGGCGAGCGCGACCCGTTCGTGGTTGAGCTGGTTGGTGATGAGCCCCCAGCCGCCGTGCTCGGGCCCGACGAGGTTGGCGGCCGGGACGCGGATCGCGTCGTAGTAGGTGGCCGTGGTGGTGAGGCCGCCGACGGTCTCGATCGGGGTCCAGGAGAAGCCGGGTGCGTCGGTGGGGACGAGGACGATCGAGATGCCCCGGTGGCGGGGGGTGCCGGGGTCGGCGTCGGTGCGGCAGGCGAGCCAGATCCAGTCGGCGTTCTGGGCGTTCGAGGTGAAGACCTTCTGCCCGTCGATCAGCCAGGAGTCGCCGTCGCGTACGGCCCTGGTGCGCAGCGAGGCCAGGTCGGTGCCGGCCTCGGGCTCGCTGTAGCCGATGGCGAAGACGATCTCGCCGCTGAGGATGCGGGGGAGGAAGTACGTCTTCTGCTCGTCGGTGCCGTACTTCATGAGGGTCGGGCCGACGGTGTTGAGGGTGACCATGGAGACGGGGGCGCCGGCCCGGTAGGCCTCGTCGAAGAAGACGAACTGCTCGTCGGGGCCGCGGCCCTGGCCGCCGTACTCCTCGGGCCAGCCGAGCCCCAGCATGCCGTCGCCGCCGATGCGGCGCAGCAGCCGGCGCTGCGCGGCGGAGTCGGCGGGGGGCGGGGGCCCGTCGGGCATCACGTCGCGGAAGTACGCGCGGAGTTCGGCGCGCAGCCGCAGTTGCCGTTCGGTCGGGGCGAGGTGCACGGCGACGCCTCTCGTCGGGACAGGACTTCCACCTAAGGTTTCTGACTGTCAGTCAGATCTGCTCGCCCTGTCAAGGTCACGGCGCCCGCCGCGTCCCCCTCGTCCCGCGACGGAAAGCGGCCCGCACGCCGGCGCCGAAGCGCCGCCGCACGGGCCGCTGTTCACCCCTCGAACCATCCCCCCGTCGGGCCGGTCACCACCACGGATAGAAGTTGACGACCGAGTTCACGTTGGCCTGGTCGATGTGCGTCAAGGCGGAGCCGTTCACGCTCGCGGTGTTGTTCTGGTTGGAGGCACCGGAACCCGTCGCCACCTGCTGGGTCGTGGTCGAGTTGCCGTGGTTGTTGCCACCCACACCACTGCCGATGATCGTGGCGACGCTGGTGTTCGATCCGTTGTCCGCGAATCCTCCGTTGTCGGCCTGCGCCACCCCGGTGAAGAGGGCGGCGGCGAGAGGCAGGGCGGCGACAACGGCGATGACGCGGGCGGTACGGATGCTTGCCATGTCTGTTCCTCCGGGAACTGAAAGCTCTGGATGCTGCGAACTGCTGCTGATCCCAAGGCGGTTGGCCGACCGCCCCGGTCGTTTCCTGCTCGACGTCGCAAGATCAGAGTTGCCCACCGAATCCCCGGCGAACCATCCCCTAGCGCCTGATTCCCCCTCAAGCGTGAGGACAAGTCGATAAACCCCCTCGACCACGGCAAAGCCCCAGGTCACCCACACGGAGGCCCGGAAGCCCGCCGGACCCCGCCCCTCCCAAGGGCTGAACCGTTTCAGCAGCTTTTCGGCCAATCTGCCCTTCTGCCCGAAAACACCCAGGCAGGAGTCGAGAACGGCCCGAGAACGGCCCGGGAAGGGTCGGGAAACGCCGAACGGCCCCCGACCGGTCGCTACCGGTCGGGGGCCGTTCCAGGCACCGCGGTGGGTGTGGGATTTGAACCCACGGAGACATCGCTGCCTCGACGGTTTTCAAGACCGTTCCCTTAGGCCGCTCGGGCAACCCACCCTCGCTCCGTCCGCCAGGGGCGGAGCGAGTACAGACTACCGGGACCGTAAAGGATCAGCTGTCGCCCGTGCGTTCGCCGAGGGTGACGGTGGCCGTGGCGGTCTTGCCGCCGCGCTCGTAGGTGATCTTGACCGTGTCGCCGGGCTTGTGGGTCCAGATCTCGCTGATCAGGGCCGGGCCGCTGTCGATCGGGTGGTCGCCGAAGGCGGTGATCACGTCGCCGGCCTTCAGGCCCGCCTTGGCCGCCGGGCCGTTCGGGGTGACCGACGGGGTGCCGCCGGAACCCTGCGGGGCGATGGTGGCGCCCTCGCCCTTGTCCTGCATGTTCACCGTCGCGCCGATCACCGGGTAGACCGGCTTGCCGGTCTTGATCAGCTGCTCGGCGACGTTCTTGGCCTGGTTGACCGGGATGGCGAAGCCGAGGCCGATCGAGCCCGCCTGGGACTGCCCGTAGCCGCTGCCGGCCGACTGGATCGCGGAGTTGATGCCGATCACGGCGCCGCTCGCGTCGAGCAGCGGGCCGCCCGAGTTGCCCGGGTTGATCGACGCGTCGGTCTGCAGGGCACTCATGTACGAGTTCTTGCCGCTGGCGCCGTCGCCCGAGGCGACCGGACGGTTCTTGGCGCTGATGATGCCGGTGGTCACCGTGTTCGACAGGCCGAAGGGCGCGCCGATCGCGATGGTCGAGTCGCCGACCGCCACCCGGTCCGAGTCGCCCAGGGCCAGCGGCGTCAGGTTCGACGGCGCGTTCTTCAGCTTGATCACGGCCACGTCGTAGCCCTCGGCACGGCCGACGACCTCCGCGTCGTACGTCTTGCCGTTGGAGAACGTGACCGACAGCGTGCCGCCGTCCGCCGCGGAGGCCACCACGTGGTTGTTCGTGACGATGTGGCCTTCCTTGTCGTAGACGAAGCCGGTGCCCGTGCCGCCCTCGCCGTCCGTGCCGCCGGACTTCGCCTGGATCGTGACGACGCTCGGCAGCGCCTTCGCCGCCACCGCGGCGACCGTGCCGGGGTCGCGCTTGAAGGAGGCGGGGGAGTCGCCCGAGGAGACCGTGGTCGACGCGGTCGGGTCGTCGTCGCGCTGCGACGCCGCCCAGTAGCCGATGCCGCCGCCGACGCCGCCCGCGACCAGCGCCGCGACCAGGACGGCCGCGACCAGGCCGCCCGCGCGCCTGCGCGGGGCCTCGGGGACCGGCTGCGCCGGCGCGCCCCACGACGGGGTCACCGGCGGGGCGGGGGGCCAGCCGCCGGCCGCCGCGTCCGGGGCCGGAGCGGGGGCGGGAGCGTGGGCGTAGGCCGGGGTGTACGCCGGGGCGGGCTCAGGAGCGGGGGGCGCGGCGGGGGCCTGGGCCTGGACCTGGGGGAGGGTCTCGGTCGGGGCCTGCGGCTCGTGCTCGGAACCGGTCGGGGCCTGGGGCTCGGACTCGGAACCGGCCGGGGCCTGGGGCTGGGACTCGGCCTGGGGCTCGGTCCGCGGCGGCTCGGGCGTTCCCGCGGGGGCGGCAGGCGTCGGAGGGGCCACGGGCGGGGCGGGAGGCGTGGGAGGGACGGACGGGGCACTCCGGTCCGCCGGAACCGCCGTGCCCTCGTTCTCGGTGCTCACAGCTCTCTCCTCGTTCACTGCACGGATGCGGGTGGGTGGATGCCTGTCCATGGTGCTGTGCTCAGCTTTTCCCACCGGACGTCAGGCCACTGTAAGCCGGAGCTGTGTGTTCGCACCCCTCTTCTTTATATGGGTGCAAATACGACACAGCCTTACCATGTCGCCGTGACCCACGCACCGCAGCAACCGAACCGTCTCCCCGTCCAGGTGGTCGCCCACCGCGGGGCCTCCGAGGACGCCCCGGAACACACTCTGGCCGCCTATGTGAAGGCCATCGAGGACGGCGCCGACGCCCTGGAGTGCGACGTGCGGCTGACCGCCGACGGGCACCTCGTCTGTGTCCACGACCGGCGCGTCGACCGCACCTCCAACGGCCGCGGCGCCGTCTCCGCCCTGGAGCTCGCCGATCTGGCCGCCCTCGACTTCGGCACCTGGAAGGGACGCGAGGAGGCCGGCGAGAGCCCCGACTGGGGCGACCCCGGCGCCACCTCCGTCCTCACCCTCGAGCGCCTCCTGGAGCTGGTCTCCGACGCCGGGCGCCGGATCGAGCTCGCCATCGAGACCAAGCACCCCACCCGCTGGGCCGGGCAGGTCGAGGACAAGCTGCTCCAGCTCCTCGGCCGCTTCGGCCTCGCCGCGCCCGCCGCGCCCGAGGACTCCCAGGTACGCGTCATGAGCTTCTCGGCCCGCTCCCTGCACCGCGTCGCGGCCGCCGCGCCGACCCTGCCCACCGTCTCCCTCGCCCAGTTCGTCACCCCGCGCCTGCGCGACGGGCGGCTGCCCGCGGGCGCGCGGATCGCCGGGCCCTCGATCCGGATCGTCCGGCACCACCCCGCCGTGATCCTGCGGCTCCAGAAGGCCGGCCACCAGGTGCACGTCTGGACCGTCGACGATCCCGAGGACGTCGAGCTGTGCGAGCGGCTCGGCGTGGACGCGATCATCACCAACCGGCCGAAGCACGTGCTGTCCCAGTTGGGCCGCCTTTAGCCCCTCGCGTCCCCCCTGTCACAGGGGTATGGGGTGTGCCCCGGCGCGTTCGGGACGTACGCGATCGTCACGAGTGCGTCACCGGACCCGTACTGGCCGGTTTCCGGTCCAGGCCATTGGGGCATTCACACCGTGGCGTGGGGCAAAGGAGGTCTCGGGGGTGGCGTTGGTGGTGGCACAGGAGGTGCCCACGTCGTCGAGCATGGCCGTACCCCATGGCCCTGCGGGCGTGGGTAAGGCGCGACACCGGATGCGGGAGCAGTTGCACCGCAGCGGGATGTCCGAAACGGTCGTCGACGACGCGGTGCTGATCCTTTCCGAACTGCTGAGCAACGCGTGTCGGCACGGCAGGCCGCTCGGTCACGCGGACGTGGGCGACGGTGACGTCCGGGCGGCCTGGAGCATCGACAGATCCGGCGGGCTGACGGTCGAGGTGACGGACGGCGGTGGCCCGACCCGCCCCGTCCCCGCCACCCCCTCGGTCACCGCGCGTGGCGGCCGCGGGCTGAACATCATCAGCGCGCTGGCACAGGACTGGGGCGTACGGGACAGCGCGACCGGCGAGGTCACGGTCTGGGTGGTCGTCACCGAGGGCCACCGCCGCGAGGACTTCGCGGCACGGGTCGGCGGCGGCTCCGGGCTGGACTTCCTGGACGCGTACGACGAACTGGAATGAGACCGGGGCGGCGGCCGGCGGGCACAGTGGCGGAACCAACCGCCGGTGGGGCCGTCGGCTGGACCGCCTGTGGGACTGCCGGCTGGACCGCCGGTGGGGCGGCGATGGGACCGCCTAGGGGGCGGCCGGTAGGACCGCCGATGGGACCGCTGGCTGGACCGCCGGCACCGCCTCCCACTCTTCGGGAGCCGTCGTCCGGACGACGGCGCGGGATGTCCGGATGTCGTCCTGTTGCGGGCCGGAGCGGCCCCGGTGACGGCGGCTTCCCGGCATGCGGGATCCCGTGCGGCTAGGCTCGCGCCCTAGACAGCACCGCCGCGATCGGGAGAATGCCACACCATGGCGAAGAAGCGCCCCCAGACGAAGCCCGGCAAGACCGGCCAGGCACAGGTCACGAGCGGGGAGATCCCGGTCGTCGGTGCGCGCGAGCCGTGCCCCTGTGGCTCGGGCCGCCGCTACAAGGCGTGTCACGGGCGGGCCGCCTCGCACGCCGTGACCGAGGTCGTCCAGCGTCCCTTCGAGGGGCTGCCCGGCGAGTGCGACTGGGTCGCGCTGCGCGAGCTGGTGCCCGCCGCCACCGTGCCGCTCACCCTCAAGGGCGGGCTGCCCGAGGGCGTGCCGTCGGTGACCCTGGCGACCGTGCTGCCGATGGCCTGGCCCGCGCTGCGCCGCGACGACGGCTCCGTGCTGCTCGCGCTGCAGAACGACTCGTCCTCCGGCGACCTCGCCCGCGACCTCGCCGACACCCTCCAGCGCGCGCTGGAGGTGGAGCCCGGCACGCCGGTCGAGCCCCGCCGCGTGACGCCGGAGGGTCCGCGCCTCCAGGACCTGCTCGACCCGAACGGCGATTTCGCGCCGGACGTGCACACCGGTTTCGAATTCTGGATCCCCGAGTCCTCGGACAATTCCAGCCCCGAGGTCAGCGCCTCTCTGGAGCGCGCCAACGCCGCCGCCATCCCCACGGTCAAGCTGACCGGTGTGGACGCGGCCTACTGGTGCGAGACCCCGGACAAGAACCACCTGCGCTGGGTCATGCCGCACGCCGAGGAGAAGCTGCTCGACGCGCTGGCCCGGCTCCAGGCCGCCGGCGCCACCTCGCTCGGCGAGGACACCCGGCTCGTCGGCTCCTTCCGCGCGCACGGCCTGATGGTCCCCGTGTGGGACCTGCCGACCGGCATGACGGCGGAGCAGTGCGAGAAGCCGGCGGCCGAGTTCGCCGAGCGGCTCGCGGAGGCCCTCGCCTCCGACGCCCCGCTCAGCATCGAGGAGCGGCGCGCGCGGGGCGGTCTCACCAACCGTCAGGTCACGCTCAGCTGATACCCCAGGTGGTATCCGTGACGGACAGACCGACCAGTCGGTGACTTCCGCCACAACCCCTCGTTCGCAGGCCTAAATCCCTGTCCGAATAACCGAGATCGAATTTGCGAACGGCAGATCTCTTGTTACCGTTCTAGAAGCCCGGTCGCTGGTGCATCCCCCGTCGCCAGCGATCGGGCCTTCTCATGCCCGCGTGTGCCCGCGTAAGCCCGCGTACGGTTCAACTACCGTCCGGCCCGGCCGCGTTGCTCCCCGAGCGCAGCAGCAGCGGAGTGGTGTCACCCTCCCCCGCACCGGCGAATTCCGAGACCGCCGAATAGCCCTCGGCGCCGCCCCTGACCGGCTCTCGCGGCGTCTCGCACGTACCCGGTTCATCCCGCGCCTCGACCGTGCAGCGCACCTGTACGGTGCGGCCCCCAGGGGCCATCAGGGTGAGGACGGCGTCGAGTTCCTGGCCGGTGGCGTTGCGGTAGTAGGTACGCGCCCGGATGTCCGCGCCCTCGGTCGCCACACAGGTCTGCGCCTCGACCCCGTCGGGGGAGGCGAGTTCGGGTCCGCACCGGGTGGCGGAGGGCAGTACGTCGGGAACGGCGGCGGGAGCGGAGCCGGCGGCCGTGGCGGGACGCCCGGGGGTCAGGCCCAGCTCCGAGAGGAGACCCTGCGGCTTCGCGTCGTCGCGACCGGAACCCGGCCCCGCCCCCGAAGGGCCCGCCGTCGCCGCGATCGGCACCAGGACGGCGATCACCACCGCGGCCCCGAGCCCGATCGCGCGGAGCTTCGCCGGACTCATCTGCCCCATGCCGCAGCCACCTGTTCCGTCGGAACGACCCCTCGGGGCGAAGATAGCGGCGGCCGGCGGGCGGGCGACGGGCCGCGCGCCCGTTTCCCCTGGAAGTCGGGGTGGGACACACCCGTTCGGGTGAACGCCCGCGTTGGTCCGCTCAGTACGTGAGTCTGCTGCCGCCACCCGGCATGCTCGTGCTCGCCTCGACCAGGGCGTCCACGACCGCCTCCACGTCCGGCAGCCACGGCCGTGCCGAGCCCGCCAGCGGCGCCCGCTCCCAGCGGACCTGTCCGGTCCCGGTGGTGGAGGGCGGCAGCGGTAGATAGCCGCCCTCTCCATGGAAGCGCAGCGAACTGGGCACGCTGTCCTTCGTGTAGAGGAGTTCGCCCAGGCGTTCGAGGCCGTACGGGGCGACGAGGATCGCCCAGCGCGTGGGCGAGGCCACGACCGGGCCGAGCCGCATCCCCAGCGCGTCCAGCGCGACGAGCGCGCGGGCGCCCGCGACGGCCGGCAGGCTCACCGCGCAGGGGGCCCGGCCGCCGGTGGCGAGCAGGACCGGCGCGTCCGGGCGTTCGCCCCACCACCAGCGGATCATGCGGGCGTCGGTGGTGGCCGCGAGCAGCCCGGGATCGAAGGGGTGCGCGCCGGGGACCACGCACTGGGGGTCGGGACAGGCGCAGGTCACGGCGGGGGGCGCGCCGAGCAGTGCGCGCGCTCCCGTCGCCTTCGTTCCCGCGGTCCGCAGGCCCACGCCGGGCAGGACGGGCCAGTTCCATTCATGGGCGCACAGGAGCGCCGAGTCGAGCTGTGCGACGACTGTCTCGCGCTCCGCGCGCTCCTCGCGCCTCTTGCGCCGGAACCGGAGCCTGCGTCGCCTTCCGAGGATCTCGCGCATGAGCGCTCGTTCCTTTCCGTTGAACGCCGAATCCACATCACACCACGTGCGTGACTCCACGTGCGGATCTCTTCACCGTGCGTATCACTGTGCGTCTCAGCGTGCGTGTCAGCATGCATCTCAGCGCGTACGAGCTGCATCCAGGCTCGGCAGTCGCTGCCGGCCGGTCCTTGGCGGGAGAGGTTCCCCGCCACTCGGTTGGAGGGTGCGGCCTGCGGTGATGAGGACGCCCGGGTTCCGCGTCCGTATTCCGGGGCGTGTCCAACTGCCCCTGCCCGTCACCGATTACGTACCCGTCACGCTCAAAATGACGCGCTTTCAAACGACGCCAGTCGACCGCGAATGGTGCACACTGGGGGCAATTTTCAGCCAACTTCCCCTAGTCTTCAACCCCCTCGCCACATCCCACGGACACCACAAGTCCCATGGTGGCAATGCTGGACATCGCTCTACATGTGCGTGTAGATGTGGATCGATGGGTAGTGGCGCAGAATGACTTGGGGGTTTGCGATGCTATTGCATGAAACGCGCAAGTCTGAAAGCCGCGTGCCATGAGTACGCCGCGTGCGCCGAAAGTGGCCGGAATCGATTCCGCTGTTTCTCTTCCGCCGCACACTGCGGCTCCCCCGCACCCGGCGGCAGCTCCTCCGCGCCCCGCGGTCGCCCCGCCGGTCCCGGCCGACGCCCTCCTCCAGGACCGCCTCGCCGGCTGGGTCTCGGACCTCACCCTCCTCCATGAACTCACCGAGTCCCTGATCAGGACCGGATCGCTCGACGACGCCCTGCGCGAGCTGCTGCGCGCCGGAGCCGCCCTGGTCGGGGCCCGTCGCGGGATGGCGGTGCTCGAACCCGCCGACGGCCTCGGCCCGACCTCCACCGTCGGCCTCGGCCTCGCCCACGCCGACCTCGGCACCATCGAGACCGTGCCGCGCAGCGTCACCTCGTACGGGCGCATCCTCGACGGGCTCGACCCGCTGCCGGAGGGCTCGCTGCCCCGCCCGATCGCCATCCCCGACCTGCGCGGCGAGCAGGGCCTCGACCCGCGCCACCGCGAGGTCGCCGCCCGCCTCGGCTACGCCGCCAGCTACGCGCTGCCGCTCGCCACCGAGCAGGCCGGCCGGCTCGGCGCCGTCGTCTGGCTGTACGACGAGCCTGCGGAGCCCGTCGAGCGCCAGCGGCACCTCGTCCAGCTCTACGGCAGGTTCGCCACCGAGCACCTCGCCCGCCTCCTGGAGGTCGAGCGCGCCCGCGCCCAGGTCGCCACCGTCGCCGAGGAACTGCTGCCCAGCCGCCTCCCCCGGATCCCCGGCGTCCAGCTCGCCGCCCGGCACCGCACCGGCCCCCGCGGCGGCGGCGACTGGTACGACGCGCTGCCACTGCCCGAGGGCGCTCTCGGTCTGGCCGTCGGCTCCGTCACGGGCAGCGGGCCGAGCGCCCTGGCCGCGATGGGACGCCTGCGCGCCTCGCTGCGCGCGTACGCCGTGATGGAGGGCGAGGACCCGGTCGCCGTCCTCTCCGACCTGGAGCTGCTGCTGCGGCTGACCGAGCCCGCGCGCTCGGCGACCGCGCTCTTCGCCTTCTGCGAGCCGCAGGCCCGCAGGATCGTGCTCGCCGGGGCCGGCCACACCCCGCCGCTGATCATCGGCGAGCAGCGCACCGAGTACGTCGAGACCTCGCTCTCCGCCCCGCTGGGCATGCTGGCCTGCTGGGAGGCGCCGAGCGTGGAGCTCTCCCCGCAGCCCGGAGAAACGGTGCTGCTCTACACGGACGGACTGCTCCGGCGGACCGGCGACGCCATGGACCGGGCCTTCGCGCGGCTGCACGCCGCCGCCGCCGGCGTACCCAAGGCGGACCGGGCCGATCCGGGCGCCGTCGCCGATCACGTCCTGCGGACCGTACTGCCGGAGGGACTGGACGATCCGGACCTCGACGGCGAGGACGTCGTGCTGCTCGCCGCGCGCTTCGAGTGAGGTCCGGCGGGGATCTCCGACGCCGGTCGGAGGGACACCGGAGCGGGACCGGAGTGAGAACCGCCACCGTCCTGACCCGCCGGTAATGGGTCTTCCGGCTCTGGGCCCCCTTCCGCACGACCGTACGATGGGAAGGGTTCAGTGTCGTACCAGAGGAGGCAGACCCGTGGCCGATGAGCTCACGCCGGACAACCCGGAGACCCCGGAAGAGTCCGAAGAGCAGGCGATCAAGCAGCGGAAGAACGGCCTGTACCCGGGCGTCTCCGACGAGCTCGCCGAGAACATGCGGTCCGGCTGGGCCGACACCGAGCTGCACGACCTGGCGCCGATCGCCCAGGCCTCGCACACCGCCGACCGCCGCGCCGCGCTGTCCGCCCGCTTCCCGGGCGAGCGCCTGGTGATCCCGGCCGGCAACCTGAAGACCCGGTCCAACGACACCGAGTACTCCTTCCGCGCCTCCACCGAGTACGCGTACCTCACCGGTGACCAGACCCACGACGGCGTCCTGGTCCTGGAGCCGGCCGAGGACGGCCACCGCGCCACGGTCTACCTGCTGCCCCGCTCCAACCGCGAGAACGGCGAGTTCTGGCTGGACGGCATGGGCGAGCTCTGGGTCGGCCGCCGCCACTCCCTCACCGAGGCCGAGCGGCTGCTCGGGATCCCGGCGAAGGACGTCCGCGAGCTGCCCCAGGCGCTCAAGGAGGCCACCGGGCCGGTCCGCGCCGTGCGCGGCCACGACGCCGGCATCGAGGCCGCCCTGACCGACAAGGTCACCGCCGAGCGCGACGAGGAGCTGCGCGTCTACCTCTCCGAGGCCCGCCTCGTGAAGGACGCGTTCGAGGTCTCCGAGCTCCAGAAGGCCTGCGACTCCACCGCCCGCGGCTTCGAGGACGTCGTCAAGGTCCTCGACAAGGCCGAGGCGACCAGCGAGCGCTACATCGAGGGCACCTTCTTCCTGCGCGCCCGGGTCGAGGGCAACGACGTCGGCTACGGCTCCATCTGCGCCTCCGGCCCGCACGCCTGCACCCTGCACTGGGTCCGCAACGACGGCCCGGTCCGCTCCGGCGACCTGCTGCTGCTCGACGCCGGCGTGGAGACCACCGAGCTCTACACCGCCGACATCACCCGCACCCTGCCGGTCAACGGCCGGTACACGGAGATCCAGCGCAAGATCTACGACGCGGTGTACGAGGCGCAGGAGGCCGGCATCGCCGCGGTGAAGCCGGGCGCCGGCTACCGCGACTTCCACGACGCCGCCCAGCGCGTGCTCGCCGAGAAGCTGGTCGAGTGGGGCCTCGTCGAGGGCCCGGCCGAGCGCGTCCTGGAGCTGGGCCTCCAGCGCCGCTGGACCCTGCACGGCACCGGCCACATGCTCGGCATGGACGTCCACGACTGCGCCGCCGCGCGCACCGAGGCGTACGTCGACTGCACGCTGGAGCCGGGCATGTGCCTGACCGTCGAGCCGGGTCTCTACTTCCAGGCCGACGACCTGACCGTGCCCGAGGAGTACCGGGGCATCGGCGTCCGGATCGAGGACGACATCCTCGTCACCGAGGACGGCAACCGGAACCTCTCGGCCGCGCTGCCGCGCCGGTCCGACGAGGTCGAGGCGTGGATGGCCGGCCTGAAGGGCTGATCCGTCCGCGGCTCGTCCGCCGCTCGTACGGGAAGGGCCCCGCCGATTCGTTTCGGCGGGGCCCTTCCCGTACGCGGCGGGGTCTTCGCGTGTCAGGTCAGCGCCAGCGGGGCGTCCGGCCTCCATTTGATGATCTTGTCGAAGCTGACCAGGGCTCCGCCCCGGCCCGTCCGCCCGAAGTGCACGTGATCGGCGAGCTCCTCGATCAGGCGCAGCCCGCGCCCGTTCTCCGCGTCGGGTGCCGCCGGGCGCCGCCCGGGGGCCGCGGCGAAACCGGGGCCCGAGTCGGCCACCTCGATGCGACAGGTCTCGCCGTCGAGGTACGCGGTGACCCGGTACGCCTGCGAGCCCCCGCCCCGGCCCACCGTCCCGCCGTGCTCGACGGCGTTCGCACACGCCTCGGTCAGGGCCACCGACAGCTCGTACGACACGTCCGGGTCGACGCCCGCGGTCTCCATCGTGCCGAGCAGCAGCCGCCGGGCGAGCGGCACGCTCGCAGCCTCGCGCCGCAGATGCAGGGACCACCAGATGCTCATGCTCCAGCCTCCTGGCTGCGGCTCGACATACTGCGGCACGACATACCGATACGTATTGCCCCCCCACGTGGTCCATAAGCCCCGAGCCACGTCAACAGCGCCCGTTCGGCGGATGCCCTCCTCCCGTGCGCCGGTGTATGTCACCCCGAACGCCCCCAAGAGTGACCTTCCGGACCTGCCGTATGGGAGGGGTGAGGCTGGTGCGATGATGGGCCCGCCATGTCTGCCCCCGCGCTCGCACCACGCATGCTGAGGGCCGCGGTGTTCACCGCGGTCTGCGTCGTGCTGTCCGCGCTCGGCCACGCGCTGGCCGCCTGCGCGGGGATCGCGCTCTGGTCGATCGCCGCCGGATTCCTCGGCGTCTTCGGCATCACGGTGCTCTTCACCGGACGCGAGCGCTCGCTGCCCGCCATCGTCGGCGCGCTGACGGTCGGACAGCTCGGGCTGCACGCCCTGTTCGGGTTCGGCCAGCGCCGGCTCACCATGGGCGCGGAGACCGACCAGGCCCTCGTCCGGCTGGCCGCCAAGCTGGTCTGCGGCCAGGGCGGCACGTCCCTGAGCCCCGCCGACGCGGCCCGGATCGTCAGCGACGCCGGGCTCACCCCGGCCGCCACCGGCGGGCACGGCCACATGGCCGGCATGACCGGTGGCGCGACCGCCGCCGGGGCCGCCGAGCTGATGCCGAGTCTGCCCATGCTGCTCGGGCACCTGCTGGCCGCGCTGGCCACCGGCTGGCTGCTGCGCCGCGGCGACCTCGCGCTCGGCCGGCTGGTCCGGCTGTCCGCACAGGGCGCCGCCGAGCTCGCCGCGTGCGCGCTCGTACGCTCCCTGCGCGCCGCGCTGTTCCTCGTACGGTCCCTGCTCGCCGGACTGCCGGGGGCTCCGGCCACCGGACCGCGCGGGCCCGCCCGTACCGCCTTCGACTCCTCGCCGCCGCCGGTGACCGAGGCGCTCCAGCACACCGTGATCAGGCGCGGCCCCCCGGCCGCCTCCTGCGTCCTCGCAGCCTGACGCGGACCGCTCGCAGGGAGCGGATCCGCGGTCGTCCGCGCTCGCGGACGACCCCCCGGACGACCACCGCCGACCACCGCCGACCACCACCGCCGACCACCACCGTCGGCCCGTCGGTCCGGCAGCCCGTCGATCCGCCGCCGCGCCTCACGCGGTGACGTGACGCCGTGTCCGGTCGTCCGCTTCCGACCTCTCCTCCGAGCTGGAGTGTCTTCTGCCATGAGCGTTTCCCGTACCCACGTCTCCCGCGCCGTCCTCACCGGCGGTGCCGCCGTCGCCTCCGTCCTGCTGCTCGCCGGCACCGCCTCCGCGCACGTCGGCGTCCAGCCGCAGGGCGAGGCCGCCAAGGGCGGCTACGCGACCGTCAACGTGAAGGTGCCGAACGAGCGCGACAACGCCTCCACCGTCAAGGTCGAGGTCAACTTCCCCACCGACCACCCGCTGGCCTCCGTGATGCCGCAGCCGGTCCCCGGCTGGAAGGTCGAGGTCACCAAGGCCAAGCTGGCCAAGCCGCTGGAGCTGCATGGCAAGAAGATCAACGAGGCGGTCGCCAAGGTCACCTGGACCGCGGACGGTTCGAAGATCGGGCCCGGCCAGTTCCAGCAGTTCCCGCTCTCCCTCGGCCAGCTGCCCGAGGACACCGACCGGCTCGTCCTCAAGGCCATCCAGACCTACGACAACAACGAGGTCGTGCGCTGGATCGAGGAGCCCAAGGACGGCGCGCCGGAGCCCGAGAACCCCGCCCCGGTGCTGAAGCTGTCCGCGGCGACCGCCGACCACCACGGCGGCGCCGCCCCGGCCGCCGACGACAAGGCCGGCCACGACGAGAAGGCCGGCGAGCACAAGGAGAAGGAGGCCGCCGGCTCCACCGACAGCGCGGCCCGTGTCCTCGGCGTGGTCGGCATCCTCGTGGGCCTCGCCGGCATCGCCTTCGGCGTCCTGGCCGGACGCCGCCGCTCGGCCTGACGGCCGATCCATCGACCCGGAAGAATCACCATGTCCGACAGCAAGACAGCTGCTCAGAAGTCCGGTTCCGACGCCGCGAAGGACGGCGGCCGCCCCGGCCGCCGCGCCCCGCTGATCGCCGCCGCCGTGGCGATCGTCGCGGCGCTCGGGATCACGGCCGCCGTCGGTCTCGGCGGCGGCGACGACAAGAAGCCCGGCACCACCACCGGGCCGGTCGCCGAGGTCTCCGGCGGCACCGACAGCGACAAGGCCGCCACCGTCCTGGACCGGCCGTTCACCAAGCCCGACCTCGTCCTCACCGACACCAAGGGCCAGAAGTACGACCTGCGCGCGGCCACCAAGGGCAAGCCGACGCTCGTCTACTTCGGCTACACCCACTGCCCCGACGTCTGCCCGCTGACGATGAGCAACATCGCCATCGCCCGCAAGCAGCTCCCCAAGGCGGACCAGGACAAGCTCCAGGTCGTCTTCGTCACCACCGACCCCGAGCGGGACACCGCCGCCGAGCTGGGCAAGTGGCTGCCCGCCGCCGGCGACGCGTCCTTCGTCGGCCTCACCGGCGACTTCAAGACGATCCAGGCGGGCGCCCGCTCCATGGGCATCGGCATCGACCCGGCGAAGAAGGAGAACGGCACCGTCGTCTCCATGCACGGGGCCCAGGTGATCGCGTTCTCGCCGACCACCGACCAGGGCTACGTCCTCTACGGCGAGAGCACCAGCGCCGACGACTACGCCAAGGACCTGCCGAAGCTCATCAAGGGGGAGAACCCGTGAACCGCCGCACCACCGCCCTGACCGCCTCCGTCGCCCTCGCCGCCGCGCTCGCCCTGACCGGCTGCTCGTCCTCCGGCGACGACAAGCCCGAACTCAAGGTGAGCGGCGCGTTCATGCCGCAGCCGGTGATGGACATGGCCGGCGGCTTCCTCACCATCAGCAACGACGGCGACGTCGCCGACAAGCTCACCTCCGTCACCAGCGGTCTCTCGGACGACGTCACGATGCACGAGACGAAGAACCAGAAGATGCAGCAGGTGAAGGCCTTCGACATCCCGGCCAACGGCGAGCTCAAGCTGGAACGCGGGGGCAACCACCTCATGTTCATGGAATTGAAGAAGCAGCCCAAGCAGGGCGAGAAGGTGAGCATCGAGCTCCACTTCGAGAAGTCCGGCCCCGTCAAGGTCGACCTTCCCGTCGAGGCGCCGAACCACGACCCGAAGCAGCACTGAGCCAGTCGAGGGAGAACAGGACGATGACCACCACCGCCCCGCGCCTCGGGCACGCCCTCACCCGGCTGCTGCTCGTCGTGGCCGCGCTCCTGGGCACGCTGCTCGCCACCGCGGGCCCCGCGTCCGCGCACGCGGCCCTGACCGGCAGCGACCCGCAGGACGGGGCGGTGGTCGCCACCGCTCCCAAGGACGTCAACCTCACCTTCTCCGAGCAGGTCGCCATGGGCGCCGACTCGATCCGGGTCCTCGACCCCTCGGGGAAGCGGGCAGACACCGGCGAGATCCGTGACATGTGCAGCGGCTCGATCGTCCGCTACGGCGTCGAGCTGCTGCCCGGACTGCCCGACGGCACCTACACGGTGGCCTGGCAGACCGTCTCCGCCGACAGCCACCCCGTCTCCGGCGCCTTCACCTTCTCCGTCGGAGCGCCCTCCACCACCTCCGTCGCCCTGCCCGAACAGACCGCGGGCGGCGGGATCGTCGGCGCGCTCTACGGGATCGCGCGCTACCTCTCGTACGCCGGTTTCGTCGTCCTCGTCGGCGGCGGCGCCTTCGTCCTGGCCTGCTGGCCGCGCGGGGCGGGCGTCCGGCCGGTGCAGCGGCTCGTGGTCCGCGGCTGGCTGACCCTGACCGGCGCCACTCTCGCGATGCTGCTGCTCCGCAACCCGTACACCGGCTCGGGCAAGCTGGCCGACGTCTTCGACCTGGCCGGGCTGCAGGCCGTCCTGGCCACGAAGACGGGGGCGGCGCTCTCCTCCCGGCTGCTGCTCCTCGGCGCGGCGGCGCTGTTCGTGGCCGTGCTGTTCGGCGCGTACGCCCGGCGCACCGACGAGAAGGAACTCAAGGACCTCACCTTCGGCCTCGCGCTCGGCGGCACCGTCGTCGCCGCCGGCATCGCCGGCACCTGGGCGCTCGCCGAGCACGCCTCGACCGGGCTCCAGCCGGGCATCGCCATGCCGGTCGACATCCTGCACCTGCTGGCGGTGGCCGGCTGGCTCGGCGGCCTGACGACGCTGCTGGTCGCGCTGTACCGGGCGCCGTCGGTCGGACGGGCGGCGGTCGAGCGGTACTCGAAGCTGGCGTTCGGCTCGGTCGTCGTGCTCGTCGCCACCGGGATCTACCAGTCCTGGCGGCAGGTCGGCACCTGGTCGGCGCTGACGGACACGCGGTACGGGCAGCTGCTCCTGGTGAAGATCGGCCTGGTCGCCGTCCTCGTGGGCATCGCCTGGGTGTCGCGGCGGTGGGTGCGGCGGCTGGGGGAGGCGGCGGAGGCCTCGGAGACCCCGGAGGCCTCTGAGACCCCGGAGGCCACAGACGTCGCTGACGAGGTGGACGCCTCCTGGGAGGTGGATGCCTCCGAGGGCGCCGAGGGCACCGCCTCCGAGGCCGCCGACGGAGGTAGGGACGCCGACGACACCGACCGGGTCGACGCCGCTCGTGCCGAGCAGCTCGCGCGGCAGCGGGCCGCCGTCGCCACCGCTCGGCGCAAGCGGGAGCGGGACGCGGACCCCGAGCGGGCCGGGCTGCGCCGTTCGGTGCTGACGGAGGCGGCCGTCGCGGTCGTGCTCCTGGCCGTGACGACCGTGCTGACCTCGACCGAGCCGGCCCGTACGGAGGAGGAGGCGGGCCGCCTCAAGGCGTCGTCCGGTTCCTCCGCCGTGCCCAACCGTCCGATCGACGTCCGGCTGCCCTTCGACACAGGTGGCGTGGACGGCAAGGGCACCGTGCAGCTGACCCTCTCCCCGGGGCGCACCGGCGCCAACGCGCTGCACATCTTCGTGCTGCGGCCCAACGGGCGGCCCCTGGACGTGCCCGAGGTGAAGGTGGCCTTCACCCTCAAGGAGAAGCAGATCGGCCCGCTGCCGGTGCTGCCGGACCGGATCCAGACCGGCCACTGGACGGCCTCCAGCGTGCAGCTCCCGATGGCGGGCGAGTGGCAGATGCAGGTCACCGTGCGTACGTCCGAGATCGACCAGACCACCATCGACAAGAACGTGAAGATCGGCTGAGCCCCGTGAACAAGCCCGTGAACGCCCCTGCGAACGCCCCCGCGGACGCCTCCGCGGACCCCGCGGACGCCTCCGCGACCGGCGACCACCTCGACATCTCCCGGCGGCGGCTGCTCGGCACCGTCGGCGCCGCGGGTGCGACCGGTCTGCTGATCGGCGCGGCCGGCGGTGCCGGTTTCGCCTCGTCGGAGGACGGGGGCGGTGCCGGCGCGGGCTCCGGCGGCTCTCCCGCGCTGGCCTCGGTCGGCTCGACCGAGGTGATGTTTCACGGGAAACATCAAGCGGGGATCACCACTCCGCTTCAGGCCCGGGGGCATCTGGTCGCCTTCGACCTCGCCCCGGGCGCGGGCCGCAAGGAGGCCGCCGCGCTGCTGCGCCGCTGGTCGGCCACGGCGAAGGCGCTGATGGCGGGCAAGCCCTCGACCGGCGACACCGGCATCGCGCTGGACGCCGGACCTTCCTCGCTGACCGTGACCTTCGGCTTCGGCCGCACCTTCTTCGACCGCACGGGGCTCACCGCGCGCCGCCCCGGACAGCTGGACCCGCTGCCCGCCTTCTCCTCCGACGCGCTCGACCCGAAGCGTTCCGAGGGCGACCTGTGGGTGCAGATCGGCGCCGACGACGCGCTGGTCGCCTTCCACGCGCTGCGCGCGCTCCAGAAGGACGCGGACGGCGCGGCGCGGGTGCGCTGGCAGATGAACGGCTTCAACCGTTCGGCCGGTGCCACGGCCCGGCCGATGACCGCCCGGAACCTGATGGGCCAGGTCGACGGCACGAACAACCCGAAGCCGGCGGACACCGACTTCGACCGCCGGATCTTCGTCCCGCAGAGCGCCCAGGACGCCCAGGGCTCTCAGGGCTCTCAGGGCTTCCAGGAGTGGATGGCCGGCGGCTCGTACGCGGTCGTGCGGCGGATCCGGATGCTGCTGGACGACTGGGAGAAGCTGTCCCTGGACAAGCAGGAGAAGGTGATCGGGCGCCGCAAGGCGGACGGGGCGCCGCTGACCGGCGGGAGCGAGACCACCCCGCTGGATCTGAACAAGATCGGCCCGGACGGCAGGACCGTCATCCCGGACAACGCCCACTCCCGGATCTCCGCCCCCGAACAGAACGGCGGCGCGGCGATGCTGCGCCGGCCCTTCTCCTTCCACGACGGGATCGCCGCGGACGGCACCCCGGACGCCGGTCTGCTCTTCGTCTGCTGGCAGGCGGATCCGCTGCGGGGCTTCGTGCCCGTGCAGCGCAAGCTGGACCGGGGCGACGCGCTGTCGCCGTTCGTCCGGCACGAGGCGAGCGGGCTTTTCGCGGTGCCGGGCGGGGCTGCGGAGGGTGAGTACGTGGGCCAGCGGCTGCTGGAGTCGTAGGCACGCCGCGGGTGACCGGCGCCCATTAGGGTGACCGTATGTCAGCCACCCGGTATACGTATCTCGGTCCCGAAGGCACCTTCACGGAGGCCGCGCTGCGTACGCTGCCCGAGGCCGCGACGCGGGAGCTCGTCCCGATGGTCTCGGTCCCGGCCGCGCTGGACGCCGTCCGCAACGGCGAGGCCGCGGCCGCGCTCGTGCCGATCGAGAACTCGGTCGAGGGCGGGGTGACCGCGACCCTGGACGAGCTGGCCTCGGGCGAGCCGCTGATGATCTACCGCGAGGTGCTGCTGCCGATCGCCTTCGCCCTGCTCGTACGGCCCGGGACGAAGCTGTCGGAGATCAAGACCGTCACGGGGCACCCGGTGGCCCAGCCGCAGGTGCGGAACTGGCTGCGGACCCATCTGCCGGAGGCGCTGTGGGAGTCGGCCGCGTCCAACGCGGACGGGGCCCGGCTCGTCCAGGAAGGGCGCTTCGACGCGGCCTTCGCGGGCGAGTTCGCGGCGGCCACGTACGGCCTGGAGGCCCTGGTCACCGAGATCCACGACGCGGAGAACGCCGAGACACGTTTCGTCCTGGTGGGCCGGCCGGCCCGGCCCGCGGCGCCGACGGGTGCGGACAAGACCTCGATCGTGCTGTGGCTGGGCGAGGACCACCCGGGCGCGCTTCTCGAACTCCTCCAGGAATTCGCCGTGCGCGGGGTCAATCTGATGCTGATCCAGTCCCGTCCCACGGGCGCGGGCATCGGCAACTACTGCTTCGCGGTGGACGCCGAGGGCCATATCTCGGACCGGCGGGTCGGCGAGGCGCTGATGGGGCTGAAGCGGATCTGTCCGAAGGTGCGCTTCCTCGGTTCGTATCCGCGCGCGGGGGTGGCGGTCGAGGACGTACGGCCGCTGCGGCGGGGGACCTCGGACGGGGAGTTCACGGACGCCTCGGACTGGCTGGCGCGGGCCCAGGACGGCCGGGCGTAGCCCCGCGGGGCCGGTGCCCACAAAGTTATCCACAGGCTTGCGACTCGACCTGGGGACAAGTCGACAAGCGCGTCCACCGCGTCCTGTCGCATGTCCGGCACAGTCGACAAATCGTCGTCACCCCTGCTCCGGGGGCCCACCCTTTGGGGCGAGGTATTCCCACTCGAAGGAGTGGGAAAATGCCGGAGCCCCCGCTTGGTCCACAGATCTTCCACACAGCCTGTGGATAACCCTCCGGAGTTTCGCATTCCTGTGGAGAACCCCGGGGGAAGCCCTGGAAGATCTCCCCGGAAGCCCGAAGGGGAAATCATGGAAAAACAAAGCAATTAGGGCAAAGCGACACGCAAGTCCTTATCGAGTGGGGCCGCACGATCGCGCACCGGTAGCCTGGTGGGGTGATTGACCTTCGCCTGCTCCGTGAGGACCCCGACCGTGTTCGCGCCTCCCAGCGCGCCCGTGGAGAGGACGTCGCGCTCGTCGACGCCCTGCTCTCCGCCGATGAGCGGCGCAGGTCGTCCGGCGTCCGCTTCGACGAGCTCCGATCCGAGCAGAAGGCGCTCGGCAAGCTGATCCCCAAGGCCTCCCCCGAGGAGCGAGCCGCGCTCCTCCAGAAGGCCGAGCAGCTCAAGACCGACGTCAAGGCCGCCGAGGCCGAGCAGAACGAGGCCGACGAGACGGCCCGCGCGCTCCTCCTCCAGCTCGGCAACATCGTCCACCCCGACGTGCCCGTCGGCGGCGAGGAGGACTTCGTCGTCCTCGAGACGCACGGCACGATCCGCGACTTCGCCGCCGAGGGCTTCGAGCCCAAGGACCACCTGGAGCTCGGCGAGGCGCTGGGCGCCATCGACGTCGAGCGCGGCGCCAAGGTCTCCGGCTCCCGCTTCTACTACCTGACCGGCGTCGGCGCGCTCCTGGAGCTCGCCCTGGTCAACGCGGCGATCGCCCAGGCCACCGAGGCCGGCTTCATCCCGATGCTCACCCCCGCGCTGGTCCGCCCGCGCGCCATGGAGGGCACCGGCTTCCTCGGCCAGGCCGCGGAGAACGTGTACCACCTGGAGAAGGACGACTACTACCTGGTCGGCACCTCCGAGGTCCCGCTCGCCGCGTACCACATGGACGAGATCATCGACGCCGACAAGCTGCCGCTGCGGTACGCCGGCTTCTCGCCGTGCTTCCGCCGCGAGGCCGGCACCTACGGCAAGGACACCCGCGGCATCTTCCGCGTCCACCAGTTCGACAAGGTCGAGATGTTCTCGTACGTCGCTCCGGAGGACGCCGAGGCCGAGCACAAGCGGCTCCTCGACTGGGAGAAGCAGTGGCTGACCTCCCTGGAGCTGCCCTTCCAGGTGATCGACGTCGCCACCGGCGACCTGGGCTCCTCCGCCTCCCGCAAGTTCGACTGCGAGGCCTGGATCCCGACCCAGGGCAAGTACCGCGAGCTGACCTCCGCCTCCAACTGCGACGGCTTCCAGGCCCGCCGCCTCTCCGTCCGCATGCGCGAGGAGCAGGGCGGCAAGAAGACGGTGCAGCCGCTGGCCACCCTGAACGGCACGCTGTGCGCCGTACCGCGCACGATCGTGGCGATCCTGGAGAACCACCAGCTGCCGGACGGCTCGGTGCGCGTGCCCGAGGTGCTGCGCCCCTACCTCGGCGGCCGTGAGGTCCTGGAGCCGATCTCCAAGTGAGCACCTTCCCCTACCGCCTGGTCGCGACGGACCTCGACGGCACGCTGCTGCGGGCCGACGAGTCCGTCTCGGGCCGTACGCGTGACGCGCTCGTCGCCGCCACGGAGGCGGGCGCCGCGCACATCGTCGTCACCGGCCGGGCGGTGCCCTGGACCCGGCACATCCTCGACGACCTCGGCTACGAGGGGATCGCGGTGTGCGGGCAGGGCGCGCAGGTCTACCACGCCGGTGAGCACCGGCTGCTGACCTCGCTCACCCTCGACCGGCAGCTCGCCGGCCTCGCCCTGTCCAAGCTGGAGGCCGAGGTCGGCCCGCTGGCCCTCGCCGCGAGCCGCGACGGCCTGGAGGGCGAGGTCCTGATCGGCCCCGGCTACCGGGTCCAGGAGGGCCCGCTGCCGTACGTCCCGTACGAGGACCCGGCGGAGCTGTGGGCGGCCCCGCTGACCAAGCTGTACCTCCAGCACCCGACGCTCGACGACGACCAGCTGACCCGGGTCGCGCGCGAGACGGTCGGCGGGCTCGTGGACGTCGTCATGGCGGGCCCGGGGATCGTGGAGGTCCTGCCGCTCGGCCTGAGCAAGGCGACCGGCCTCTCGCTCGCCGCGCGCCGGCTCGGCGTGAAGGCCGCGGAGACGATCGCCTTCGGCGACATGCCCAACGACATCCCGATGTTCGGCTGGGCGGCGCACGGCGTGGCGATGGGCAACGCCCACGCGGAGCTGCGCGCGGTCGCCGACGAGGTGACCGCGTCCAACGAGGAGGACGGCATCGCGCTCGTCCTGGAGCGCCTGCTGAGCGCCTGAGCGCGCGACGCACGACGTGAGAAGCGGGGCGGCCCGCGCGGTTCGCCCCCGCGCGCTCGAAGCGGCCGCCCCGTTTCCGTACCCCCAGTGTGGGCCGGACGGCCGCGCGCGGACCACCGGTTTATCGGGGGTGCGCCGGGTCCTCCCCGGTCCGTGGGTGCCGGCTCAGCGGCCAGAACGCGAGCCCGATGACCAGCGAGATCGCGTGCCCCAGATCGGTGTACGTGTGGGTGGAGACCAGCGGGGCCGCGAAGAAGGCCACCGCCCCCGCCAGGTAGAACCAGCGCCAGGGGCGCGGCAGCCGGTAGGTCAGGATGCCGACCGAGGCGGCCAGGCCGTAGCTCACCCCGATGTCGACGACGTGCGCCATGCTGCGCGGCACGTCGTGGTCCTGGATCTCCTCCAGGACGACCTTCTGGCTGATGAGGGTGGCGGCGATGTGCGCCGTCGCGACGACGACCAGCCACTTCGCCGTGCCGAGCCAGCGCTCGACGGGCGCGTGGAAGAACTCGAAGAGGACCGCGTACAGGAGCAGGCTCTCCGGGTTCTCGATCCAGAACGCGCTGCCGAGCAGCGCCCGCATCGGGTGGCGGGACAGCTCGTGGAGATTGCTGCTGTTGCGGTGCAGCAGATAGTGCTCCAGGCCGTCCGAGGAGAGCGCGATGAACAGGCTGGTGATCGCGATGACGGCCAGCCAGACATGCGTACCGGGTGACGAACGCACCCACGACCTGATCGGCCGGGACGGTTCGCCACCCGGGGCATGGGGAGAGGTTTCGCGTGGCACATATCCGTGCCTATCACCCGGAGCCGGGTGACATACGGGAGGAACCTCAGAAATTGATCATGTGTCCGGCGATGCCGTGGATCGCTTCCTTGACGGCCTCGCCCAGCGTCGGGTGGGCGTGCACGTTGCGGGCGACCTCGTGGACGGTGAGGTCCCACTGCTGCGCCAGGGTGAGCTCGGGCAGCAGCTCGGTGACGTCGGGGCCGATGAGGTGGGCGCCGATGAGCTCGCCGTACTTCGCGTCGGCGACGATCTTCACGAAGCCGGTCGCGTCGCCGAGGCCGTGCGCCTTGCCGTTCGCCATGAAGGGGAACTTGGCGACCTTGACGTCGTAGCCCTTCTCGCGGGCCTGCGCCTCGGTGTAGCCGAAGCTGGCGATCTGCGGCTGGCAGTAGGTCGCGCGGGGGATCATCACGTAGTCGAGTTCCATGGTCTCGGCGTCCGCGATGGTCTCGGCGGCGATGACACCCATGGCCTCGGCGGTGTGCGCGAGCATCAGCTTCGCGGTGACGTCGCCGATCGCGTAGATGTGCGGCGCGGAGGTGCGGCAGCGGCCGTCGACCTCGATGGCGCCGCGCTCGGTCAGGGCGACGCCGGTGTTCTCCAGGCCGTAGCCGGACACGTTCGGGGCGAAGCCGATGGCCTGGAGGACCTTGTCGGCCTCCAGGACCTTCTGGGCGCCGTCCTTGCCGGTGACGGTGACGCGGACCTGCGGGCCGGACTCGTCGATGGCCTCGACGCGGGTGGAGGTCAGGACGTCGATGCCCAGCTTGCGGTACTGCTTGGCGAGCTCCTTGGACACCTCCTCGTCCTCCAGCGGGGCCATGCGGTCGAGGAACTCGACGATGGTGACCTTGGTGCCGTAGTTGTTCAGCACGTACGCGAACTCGATGCCGATCGCGCCGGCGCCGGCGATGATGATCGACTTGGGGGCGTCCTCGGCGAGGATCTGCTGCTCGTAGGAGACGACACGGTCGCTCAGCGCGGTGCCCGGCAGGAGTCGCGGGGTCGCGCCGGTCGCGATGATGCAGTGGTCGAAGGTGATCGTCTGCGCGGTGCCGTCGGCCTTGTTCACCTGGAGCGTGTTCGCGTCGAGGAAGGTGCCCCGGCCGTCGAACTCGGTGATGCCGTTCTTCTTCATCAGGAAGTGGACGCCCTTGACGCGGCCGTCCGCGACCGTGCGGCTGCGCGCGAAGGCGTCGCCGTAGTCGAAGGTCACCGTGCCGTCGACCTTGATGCCGAAGGTCTTGGCCTCGTGGTTGAAGATGTGGGCGAGCTCGGCGTTGCGCAGCAGCGCCTTGGTGGGGATGCAGCCGACGTTCAGGCAGACACCGCCCCAGTACTTCTCCTCGACGACCGCGACCCGCTTGCCCAGCTGGGCGGCGCGGATGGCGGCGACGTAGCCGCCGGGGCCAGCTCCGAGTACGACGACGTCGAAGCGGTCTGACATGACTGACTCCCGAGGGTGGTGAGGGTGTTCGGTCCGCGTACGAGCCCACAGTAGTCCCGCCGCTGCGGAGGGGCGGGGAGAGTCGGGAGCACAGTTGTAGGATGACTGGGCAACCGGGCGAATCAAGGAGTTGGTGGAGCGGTGATGGCGCTGAAGGCGGCGGGACGGGTCTCGTTGGTGGACTCCGTGGTGGAACAGCTGCGGACCCAGCTCGCCGAGGGCGAATGGGCCGTCGGCGACCGCATCCCGACCGAGCACGAGCTCGCCGAACTCCTCGGCGTCGGCCGCAACACCGTGCGCGAGGCCGTCCGCGTCCTGGTCCACGCCGGGCTCCTGGAGTCCCGGCAGGGCAACGGCACCTTCGTCAGGTCCACCGCCGACCCCGCCGCCGTGCTGCGCGGGGTGCGGCACGCGGGCGCCCTGGACGTCCTGGAGCTCCGGGTCGCCCTGGAGGCGGAGGCGGCGCGCCTGGCGGCCGTCCGGCGGGACACCCATGACCTGCTGCGGCTGCGGGCCGCCCTGACCGGCCTGCGCGAGCGGGGCGACCGGGACGCCGGCGCCGACGTCGCCTTCCACCTCGCGATCGTCGAGGCCACGCACAACACGGCCTTCCGCGAGGTGTACCGCTTCTTCTCCGCCCAGGTCCACGAGTCCCTGACCGAGGCGCTCGGCGACCACGCCATGCCGCCGGTCGACATCGACGCGCACGAGGCGCTGGTCGCGGCGATCGAGGCGGCGGACCCGGACGCGGCGGAGGCGCAGACGCGCGAACTGCTGCGGCTCCCCATGGAGACGGTCGCGGCCCTGACGGAGGAGTCGCGGTGAGCCGGGAGACCTCCGGGGCACCCGTGGCACCCCTGCTCGTCGACGCCGAGGCGGACGTACGGCCCTCCGCGGCGGGGACGGCGGCCCGGCGGGCCCTGCTCGCCCGTCCGGCGGTGCTCATGGTCGGGATCGTGCTGGCCTCGCTCAACATGCGGGCCGCGCTGGCGAGCGTGTCGCCGCTGGTCGGCGAGATGTCCGAGGCGTACGGCCTGTCGGCGGCCGCGTCCTCCCTGGTGACCTCGGTGCCGGTGCTCTTCCTGGGCCTCGGCGCGCTCGTCGCGCCCTGGCTCGGGCGCCGCTTCGGCGCGGAACGGGTGCTGTTCGCGGCGCTGCTGCTGCTCGGCGTCGGCATCCTCGTGCGGGTCCTGCCCTCGTCGGCCGCGCTGTACGCGGGCGGCGTCCTGGCCGGCACCGCCATCGCCCTGCTGAACGTCCTGATGCCCGGCCTCATCAAGCGGGACTTCCCGGACCGGGCCGCCTCGATGACCTCCGTCTACACGGGCGCGATGATCGCGGGCGCCACCCTCGCCGCGGCCTCCTCGGTGCCGCTGGAGCGGGCGCTCGGCGGCTGGCAGGCCTCGCTCGGCTTCTGGTCGCTGCTCGCCGCGGTGGCGGCGCTGGCCTGGCTGCCGCAGGTGCTGATCGCCCGGGGCCGTACCGGGCACGAGGTGCGGGCCGGGAGCCCGGCCGCCAAGCCCGTCCGGTCGGTGTGGCGCTCGGCGCTGGCCTGGCAGGTGACGCTGTTCATGGGGCTGCAGTCGCTGTGGTCGTACGTCCTGATCGCCTGGATGCCGACGATCTTCACGGACCACGGGATGAGCCGCTCCACGGCCGGTGTGGTCTTCGCCTTCAACAACCTGATCCAGGTGGCCGGCGCCTTCGCCGTACCGCTGCTCGCCGGCCGGATGCGCAGCCAGCGCCCGCTGATCGTGCTGGTCACGACGCTGGTCGCGGCGGGCTACGCCGGGCTGATGGTGGCCCCGGTGGAGGGCGCCTGGCTCTGGTCGGGGCTCCTCGGCGTGGGCCAGGGCGGTGCGGTGGGGCTCGCGCTCACCCTGATCGTGCTGCGCTCGGGCGACGCGGTGACGGCGGCCCGGCTGTCCGGGATGGCGCAGACCGTCGGCTATCTGATGGCCGCTGCGGGCCCGCTGGCCGCCGGCGCCCTGCACCAGGCGACCGGCTCCTGGACGACGCCGATCGTCGCCGTCCTCGGCGTGTGCGCGGCGGCCCTCGCGGTCGGCCTGCTCGCGGCCCGGAACCGTACGGTCTGAGGACACGTACGGCTCCGGGGACGGGATCCGGGGGCGGGATCCAGGGGCGGTGCACCCCTCCCCGGGGGCGGGTTACTCCTCGCCCGCCAGCGTCATCGTCCGCAGCTTCCGGCCGGCGAACCAGGTCGCCGCGACCGTCACGGCGACCAGGAGCACCACCGCGGTCGGCAGGCCCACGTCGGAGGTGACCAGGCCGTCGCCGGTGACCTTCTCAGCGAGGGCCAGTGCCCACTGCTGGACGCTGAGGGTCTTGGCGCCCGCGATGAGGGAGCCGAACAGGGCCTCCCAGACCAGGGCGTAGACCAGGCCGATGACGACCGCGTGGCGGCTGACCGTGCCGAGCAGCAGGAACAGCGCGCTGTACGCGATGGAGGCCACCAGGGCCGCCACCGTGTAGGCGACGGCCACCTGCTGCCCGTTGCCGTTGAGGATGAATCCGGCGATGAACGTCGGCACGGCCGAGAAGACCATCGTCACGGCGATGGCGACGATCAGCTTGGTGAAGACGATCGTCGGCCGCTTCACCGGCTTGGCCAGCAGGTAGACGATCGAGCCGTCGTCGATCTCCGGGCCGATCGCGCCGGTGCCGGCGATGACACCGATCAGCGGCACCATCGTCGCCAGCGCGAATCCGCCGAGGACGTCGGCGGCGACCTGGTCGTCGGCGCCGTTGAACAGGCGGACCGCGGCGGCGATCAGGATCAGCATGGCGGGCAGCAGGAAGAGGATCAGCGCCCGTCGGCGGCCGAGGAGGGCCCGGTAGGTGAGCCGGGCGACTGTGGGGTTGTACATCGGTCGGGCTCCTTTCAGGCCGCTACGAGATACGAGAAGACTGATTCGAGGGACTCGTCCGAGGGCGAGACCGTGAGCAGCCGGATGCCCCGCTCCCTGGCCACCTTCGGCAGCAGTGCGGTGAACCGCCCGAAGTCGACGGCCTGGACGCGCAGTCCGCCCTCGGCCGTGTGGTCGACCTCGATGCCGGCCGTCGACGGATCGGCGATGAGCGCCGCCGCCAGGGCCCGGTCGTCGCTGGAGCGGACGAGGTAGCGGTGCGGCCGGTCCGTCATGAGGCGGCGGATACGGCGGAAGTCGCCGGAGGCGGCGTGCCGTCCGGCCACGATCACCTCGATGTGCGAGGCGAGCTGTTCGACCTCCTCCAGGATGTGCGAGGAGAACAGGACCGTGCGGCCCTCGGCGCCCATCCGGCGCAGCAGGTCCATCAGCTGCATGCGCTGGCGCGGGTCCATGCCGTTGAAGGGCTCGTCGAGCAGCAGCACGGACGGCTCGTGGACGAGGGCCGAAGCCATCTTCACGCGCTGCCGCATGCCCTTGCTGTACGTGGAGATCTTGCGGTCCTGGGCGTACTCCATCTCGACGGTGGCGAGGGCCCGGCGGGCCTCCTCGTCGCCGAGGCCCTGCAGCTCCGCGTTGGCGACGACGAACTCGCGGCCGGTGAGGAAGTCGTACATCGCCTCCCGCTCGGGGACGACGCCGACCTTCCGGTAGACCGACTCGTTGCGCCAGATCGCCTCGCCGTCGAGGGTGACGGTGCCGGTGGAGGGGGGCAGGAAGCCGCCCATCATGTTGATCAGCGTCGACTTTCCGGCGCCGTTGGGGCCGAGCAGGCCCGTGACCCCGGGACCGACGGTCATGGTGACGTCGTTGACGGCCACGACGTTGCCGAACCAGCGCGAGGCGTGGTCGATGTTCAGGGTTGTCACAGCCCGACCTTTCGGTAGCGGCGCATCAGCACGCCGTACGAACCGGCGATCAGCGCGAGGACGACCAGCACGTAGAGCGCGCCGACCGCGGTGCCGGGTGCGGCTGCCTCCCCGCCCGGGGCGGCGGTGGGCGCTCCGAGGAAGGCGTCCTGCACGCCGCCGATGAGGGTGATCGGCGAGAACAGGCCGATCCACTTGACCGCGCCGATGTTGTCGGTGCCGTAGGCGATGCCCTGGAGGGTGGAGACCGCTCCGTACGAGATCACCAGGGTGGCGATGACGGCGGCGACGCCGAAGCCGCGGCGCGGGGTGAGGGCCGCCATGACGAGGCCGATGCCGCCGAAGAGCAGCGAGAGCAGCGCCACGGAGACGAGTCCCTGGCCGAGCATCTTCGTCTGCTCGACGAAGTCCATCTTGGCGAGCAGCGAGCCGATCCAGAGGATCAGCAGCGGGGAGGCGGTGAGGATGAACATCGCGGAGGCCATCGCCCCGTACTTGGCGAGCACGTAGTCCACGCGCTCGATCGGGCGGGCGAAGTAGAGGGGGACGGTGCGGAACCTGAGGTCGCGGGAGACCGACTGCGGGGCCTGGGAGGCCACGAAGATGGCGATCACCATCTGGAGGAAGATCGCGTACTGGGTGTACTCGATCGCCAGCTTCGACGACTTGGTGAAGACCGCGACCGCGACGATGATCAGCGCCGGCACGCACATCACGGCGAAGAGCAGCATCGGCAGCACCTTGGACTTGGCGCTGCGGCCCAGTCCGTACGCGCCGCGCAGCGACTGCGAGAACAGCGCCCGGCGCGCGGCGGAGCGGCCGAGGCGCGGGCCGTCGTAGCCGCGGTAGCCGATGTTGTGGATCTGGGTGTTCTCGGGGGCCTGGGAGCTCATCGCGTCGGCACCTCCTCCTGCTGCTGCGGCTTGAAGACCTCGGCGATGTGGTGCCGGCGCTGCTCCATGCGGACCAGGCCGAGGCCGAGGTCGGCGACGGTGTCGCGGACCAGGTCGTAGACCTCCTCGCCCGGGGCCTCCAGGAGCAGGATGTGCCCGGCGCCCGGCAGGCCCTCCTCCGTCCCTCCGTGCAGGGTCACTCCGGCGGCGGTCAGGGCGGCGCGCAGCGCCTCCGTGCCGTCGGGGTGGGCGTCGGAGTCGGTGACCTCGACCGCGAGGGTCGTGGTGGTGCGGGTGAAGTCGCTGGTGGAGCTGGAGCGGAGCAGCTGCCCGCCGTCGATGACGACGACGTGGTCGCAGGTGCGCTCCAGCTCGCCGAGGAGGTGCGAGGTGACCAGGACCGAGATGCCGAAGTCGGTCCACACGCGCCGGATCAGGCCGAGCATGTCGTCGCGGCCGACCGGGTCGAGGCCGTTGGTCGGCTCGTCGAGGAGGACCAGCTTCGGGTCGTGGACGAGGGCCTGGGCCAGCTTCACGCGCTGCTTCATGCCGGTCGAGTAGCCGCCCATGGGGCGGTAGCGCTCCTCGTACAGGCCGACATGGCGCAGGGTGTCCGCGGTCCGTTCGCGGGCGGCGGTCGCGGGCAGGCCGGACATGCGCGCCATGTGGACGACGAACTCGGTCGCCGAGACGTCCGGCGGCAGGCAGTCGTGCTCCGGCATGTAGCCGACACGCTCACGGATCTGGGCGCCGGAGGTCGCGACGTCGAGTCCGAGGACTTCGGCGCGGCCCTCCGTGGCCGGGGACAGACCAAGAAGAATCTTGATCATCGTCGACTTGCCGGCTCCGTTGGCGCCCACCAGTCCGGTCACACCGGGCCCGATGTCCAGGGAGAGCCGGTCGAGAGCGGTCACCCGGGGGAACCGCTTGCTGAGGCTTTCGGTCGCGATC
The DNA here is from genome assembly GCF_055560575.1 of Streptomyces sp. NPDC023157. Lineage (NCBI taxonomy): Bacteria > Bacillati > Actinomycetota > Actinomycetes > Kitasatosporales > Streptomycetaceae > Streptomyces > Streptomyces sp. NPDC023157. The sequence goes on along the minus strand of NZ_JBVHIL010000005.1, from coordinate 521,235 downwards.
ACAGTCACGCCTACGACGGTAGTGGTCTGCGCCACACGGGTCGTCAGCCCAACGGCTCGATCCCTCTCCGACTCCAGACGTACAAGCCCGTAGGGGAGTCGAGACCAAAGTCGTTCCGGCCACGGGTTTTCCACAGGCTGCGCCGGACCCCTTGACGCAGCCGCCGAGCATTGTCACATTCATCGATGTCAAGTTACGTACGCGTAGCGTCGCCGGGCGCTCACACGGGACGGGCGGGTGGCATGACCTCAGCAGGCACGGCAGGGACGCGTGAGCTCACCGCGGAGCTGCGCGGATTCAGAGAGGTGCAGCGCCTCTCGTACGAGTGCGCGGAGGCCGTCGCGGCCCAGCTCAAACCGGGTGTGACCGAGCGGGACGCGGCCCGGATGCAGCGGGAGTGGCTGTACGAGCGCGGGGTGCGGGACTGGTTCCACCGGCCGTTCGCCTGGTTCGGCGACCGCACGGCCTTCGTGGACTTCAAGATCCCGCTCCAGTTCTTCCCGACGAACCGGCGGCTGGAGGCCGGGATGCCGTTCATCCTCGACATGGCCCCGGTGTACAAGGGCTACACGGCGGACATCGGCTACTCGGGCTCCCTGGGCCTCAACCCCGTCCACGACAAGCTGCTCGCCGACCTCAGGGAGCACCGCGAGCTGATCCTGCGCGAGGTGCGCGAGCAGCGCACGCTGCGGGAGATCTACGAGGACGTGGACCGCCTGATGGTCCGCCAGGGGTACGCGAACCGGCACCGGGCCTATCCCTTCGGCGTCATCGCCCACAAGATCGACCGGGTGAAGGAGCGCCGCTGGTCGCCGACGCTGTTCGGCTTCGGCACCCAGTCCCTCAAGGGCCTGGCGAGCGACGCCCTGCACGGCCACCGGGACGGCTGGTCGCCGCTGTGGTCGCCGTACAGGTTCTCCGACCACCCGCCCAGGCCGGGCCTGTGGGCGGTCGAGCCGCACCTCGGATTCCGGGGTACGGGCGCGAAGTTCGAGGAGATCCTGGTCGTCACCGACTCCCGGGACCCCGAGCAGAGCGCGTTCTGGCTGGACGACGACCTGCCGCACGTGCGGCGCTGGAACGAGGAAGAGGTGGCGGCGTGACGACCGACGGGGCACGGGAGCGCTGGGTCCGCACGGGCGGGATCGAGCTGTGCGTGGCCGAGCTGGGCGACGAGACCCGGCCGACCGTGCTGCTGGTGCACGGCTACCCGGACTCCAAGGAGGTCTGGTCGGAGGTCGCGGCCCGCCTCGCCGAGCGGTTCCACGTAGTGCTGTACGACATCCGGGGCCATGGCCGGTCGACGGCGCCGACCCCGCTGCGCGGCGGGTTCACGCTGGAGAAGCTGACGGACGACTTCCTGGCCGTGGCCGACGCCGTCAGCCCGGACCGCCCGGTCCACCTGGTGGGCCACGACTGGGGCTCGGTGCAGTCCTGGGAGTTCGTGACGGTCCCGCGCACCGAGGGCCGGATCGCCTCCTTCACCTCGATGTCCGGCCCGTCCCTCGACCACTTCGGGCACTGGATCAAGAGCCGGATGACCCGGCCCACCCCGCGCCGGGTCGGCCAGCTCCTCGGCCAGGGCGCCAAGTCCTGGTACGTGTACATGCTGCACACCCCGGTCCTGCCGGAGCTCGCCTGGCGCGGGCCGCTCGGCAAGCGCTGGCCGCGCCTCCTGGAGCGGCTGGAGCGGATCCCGGCGGGCGACTACCCGACGCCGTCGCTGCCGAGCGACGCGGCGCACGGCGCCTGGCTCTACCGGGACAACGTGCGGGCCCGGCTCTCCCGGCCGCGCGCCGACGCCTACGCGCACACGCCGGTGCAGCTGATCACCCCGACCGGGGACGCCTTCCTCTCCGAGCGGCTCTACGACGACCTGGCCGACTGGGTGCCGGACCTGACCCGGCGCACCCTGCCGGCCAAGCACTGGGTGCCGCGCACCCGGCCCGACCAACTGGCCTCCTGGATAACCGAGTTCGTCGAGGCCAACGAGGACCCGGCGACCAAGGCGCCGAAGACGGCGGCCAAGAGCGGGGTGCGGCCGGAGTACGCGGAGCGCTTCGGCGGCCAGCTGGTCCTGGTGACCGGCGCGGCCGGCGGCATCGGCCGGGCCACCGCCTTCGCGTTCGCGGAGGCCGGCGCCCGGGTCGTGGCGGTGGACCGGGACGCCGAGGGCGCGGCCCGTACGGCCGAGATGGCCCGGCTGATCGGCGCGCCCGCCGCCTGGGGCGAGACCGCCGACGTCGCCGACGAGGCGGCGATGGAGAAGCTGGCCGCGAAGGTGGCGAGCGAGTACGGCGTGGTCGACGTGCTGGTCAACAACGCGGGCATAGGCCTGACCGGCTCCTTCTTCGAGACGACGAGCGAGGAGTGGAAGCGGGTCCTCGACGTCAACCTGTGGGGCGTCATCCACGGCTGCCGGCTGTTCGGCGCGCAGATGGCCGAGCGCGGCCAGGGCGGCCACATCGTCAACACGGCCTCCGCGGCGGCCTTCCAGCCCTCCCGGGCCCTGCCCGCGTACAGCACGTCGAAGGCGGCGGTGCTGATGCTGAGCGAGTGCCTGCGGGCCGAGCTCGCCGACCAGGGCATCGGGGTCTCGGCGATCTGCCCCGGCATCGTGAACACCGGCATCACGTCCACGACCCGGTTCGCCGGCGTCACCGACGAGGCGGAGGAGAAGCGGCGCCAGAAGAAGGCCTCCCGGCTGTACGGGCTGCGCAACTACCCGCCGGAGAAGGTCGCGGACGCGGTCCTGCGCGCGGTGCTGCGCGACCAGGCCGTGGTCCCGGTGACCCCGGAGGCCCGGGGCGCCCATCTGGCCTCCCGGTTCTCCCCGGGCCTGCTGCGGGCGCTGGCCCGCTGGCAGCCGCCGGCGTAACGACGGGGCGGGCGGTCGTACGATCCCTCGCAGGGCAGAAGGCAGCGGTCGGTGGGAGTGGGTTCTCGGTGCATTCGTCGGAGCAGGCAGCACAGCCGGAGTACCGGATCGAGGATCTGGCCCATCACAGCGGGGCCACGGTCCGGACGATCCGCGCCTACCAGGACCGCGGTCTGCTGCCCCGCCCCGAGCGGCGCGGCCGGTCGAACGTGTACGGGGACACGCATCTGGCCAGGCTGCGGCAGATCGCGGACCTGCTGGACCGCGGCTACACCCTGGCCTCCATCAAGGAGCTCCTGGAGGCCTGGGACGCCGGCCGCGGTCTCGGCGGGGTGCTCGGTCTGGTCGCCGAGGTCGACGGGCCGTGGACGGACGAGGAGGCGGACCGGATCTCGCGGGCCGAGCTCGACGCGCGCTTCGGCGGCCGGCCCGACGAGGACGCGGTCCGGGAGGCGATAGAGCTCGGCGTCCTGGAGCGCGTCCCCGGCCGGGACACCGAGGAGTACCTGGTGCCCAGCCCTCAAGAGCTGGCGGTGGCCGCCGAGTTGTACGCGGCGGGCGTCCCGCTGCCCGCGATCACGGGGCATCTGAGGGAACTTCGCGGCCAGGTCGAGCACATCGCCTCCCGTTTCCTGGAGTTCACGACCGAGCACGTCTTCGCCCGTTATCTGGAGCACCGCCCGCCGACGGACGCCGACGCGACGGAGGCGGCGACCCTGGTGCGGCGGCTGCGCCCGCTCGCCCAGCAGACGGTCGACGCCGAACTCGCGCGGGCGATGCGCCTGTTCGCGACCCGCCACCTCCAGCAGCACCTCGCGGCGGACACCCCGCTGCCGAGGGGCCAGGAGCCGCTCGCGGTGGCGCTCCCCGCGGAGACGATTCGGGCCGTTCAGCGGCTCGTTGGCCCGCAGGACGTGCCGGCGTTCATCGCCGCGGCCACCGAACGAGAGGTACAGAAAAGAACATTGGACACCCTTGCCTCAAATGCCAAGAATGACGCCTAAATCGGTCAATTCACCTGGGGACATCGGGTCGTTGTCCACAGAATCGTCAATTGCCCTGTGGATAAACCCACTTGGCTGTGGATCAAACCTGCGGCTTCAATGAATTCATGAACGACGAGAAACGCACCGTGAAGGTGTCGAAGTACCTGGCGAAACACCTCCGCCACCAGCCCGAACGCATCGGCCTCACCCTCGACCCGCACGGCTGGACCGAGATCGACGCGCTCCTGCGGGCCACCGCCGCGCACGGCTTCCCGATCACCCGAGCCGAACTCGACCACGTCGTCGCCGCCAACGACAAGAAGCGCTTCGCGATCGAGGGGACGCGCATCCGCGCCAGCCAGGGCCACACCGTCGAGGTGGACCTGGACCTGCCGCCCGCCACACCACCCGCGTACCTCTACCACGGTACGGTCGCCGCCGTGCTCCCCGCCATCCGGACCGAGGGCCTGCGCCCCATGGCCCGCCACCATGTGCACCTCTCGCCCGACCGCGAGACCGCCACCCGCGTCGGCGCCCGCCGCGGCCGCCCCGTGGTGCTCGCCGTCGACGCCGGGGCGATGCACCGGGCCGGCCACGTCTTCCACGTCAGCGCCAACGGCGTCTGGCTCACCGACGCCGTTCCGGCGCACTTCATCCGCTTCCCGGCCTGAGGCATGATCGTTCCCATGGGACATCCGCACCTGCCCACCACCGAGTCGGCCGTCACCGCGATCCGCGAGATCGCCCGGGAGTTCAACCTGGAGATGACCGTCACCGACGACATCGGCGCCGACCAGACCTCCCGCCGCACCTCCGCGGGCGCCTTCACCGTCCTCGACCCGGACGGCTCGCTCCCCCACGAGGCCTACGTCGAACTCGGCGGCTCCCCCTCGATCACCGTCCGGCTGCACCCCGAGGACGACGCGAGGATCACGGTCGAGGGCATCGCCTTCGACGACGTCCCCCGTGACGCGGTCCCCGCGTTCCTCCGCTCCGCCCACGGCGGCCTGGCCCATGTGAAGGGCCGCTTCTTCCCGCCCGGCTGGTGGCTGATCGTCCCGCTCCCCGGCGACGAGACCTACAAGGAGCTCGTCACCGGGGTCTCGCTCACATCGTGGCTGTCGAGCCAGGTCCGCTGACCGGGCCGGGCCCGCCGCCTCAGCGGAGCTGGTCGAGCGCCTCCGTGGCGATCTTCTCGAAGACCGACTCGTCGGCAGCGAACACCGAGTCCGCGATCGGCATGTGGACGACCAGCTCGGTGAAGCCCAGCTCGAAATGGGTCCCCGCGAAGTCCACGAAGGCGTCGAAGGAGTCCAGCGGACGGTCCGGGGTGAACCCCGTGAGCAGCACCTTCTCCATCGGCGCGACATCCCGGCCGATCTCCGCGCACGCCTTGCCCAGCTTGGCCAGCTGCCCGCGCAGCGCCTCCACCGACTGCTCCGGGGTGCCGTCCTCGAACAGCTTCGGGTCGCCCGTCGTCACCCACGCCTGCCCGTGCCGCGCGGCCAGCTTCAGCCCCCGCGGGCCGGTCGCCGCCACCGCGAACGGCAGCCGGGGACGCTGCACGCAGCCCGGGATGTTGCGGGCCTCGTCCGCCGAGTAGAACGTGCCCCGCGCGGAGACCGTGTCCTCGGTGAGCAGCCGGTCGAGCAGCGGGACGAACTCGGCGAACCGGTCCGCCCGCTCCTTCGGCGTCCACGCCTCCTGCCCCAGCGCGGTCGCGTCGAAGCCGTTGCCGCCCGCGCCGATGCCCAGGGTGATCCGCCCGCCCGAGATGTCGTCGAGCGAGATCAGGTCCTTGGCGAGCGTGACCGGGTGCCGGAAGTTCGGCGAGGTGACGAGCGTGCCGAGACGCATCCGCTCGGTCGCCCCGGCGGCCGCGGTCAGCGTCGGGATCGCCCCGAACCACGGACCGTCGCGGAAACTCCGCCAGGACAGGTGGTCATAGGTGTACGCGGTGTGGAAGCCGAGCTGCTCAGCGCGCAGCCACTGGTCACGGCCCCCCTCGTGCCAACGACGGGAAGGAAGGATCACGGTACTCAGACGCATACCACCGACCCTACGGGAGCCGTCAGCGGACGGCGCCCTCTCTGCCGGACTCAGCGCAGCAGCCAGCTCAGCAGGGTCGTCGCGAGGAACACCGCGCCCGCCGCCAGACCGACCGCGCGCGGGGTCGGCGACCGGCGGCCCTCCCGGGGCCGGGACTGCGGCACCGGAGCCAGCAGCGCGTCCCCGAAGACCTGGGCGGTCGGCGGGCGGTCCGCCGGCTCGACGGACATCGCGGCCCGTAGCAGCAGGGCGACGTTCGGGGGCAGCTCCGTGCCGGCCGGAAGCGCCGGCAGCGTCGAGGCGGTCGGCTGCTCGGTCATCAGGGCCGTGGCACGCCCGCCCGTGCCGAACGGTTTCTGCCCGGTCAGCAGCTCGTAGGCCACGACGGCCAGCGCGTACACGTCGGCCCGCCCGTCGAACCCGCCGGTCTGGAAAGCCTGTTCCGGTGCCATGTACGCGGGCGTGCCCGTGGTCACCGTCAGACCCGACGCGTCGGCCAGCTGCTTCGCGCTGCCCAGATCCGCCACCAGCACCGCGGCCGGCGCGGGGCCGGTCGCGAGCAGCAGGTTGGACGGCTTGACGTCCCGGTGCACCACACCCGCCTCGTGCAGGACCTGGACCGCGTAGGCCGCCTCCGCGGCCAGCCGCAGCGCCTCCTGCGGATCGCACTGCCCGACCCGGTCCGCCAGGGTGCCGCCGCGTACGTGGTCCATGACGAAGTAGGGCCGGTCCTCCTGCACCCCGACGTCGTGCACCCGGACCACCCGCGGGCTGGCGATCCTGCGCAACAGCCTCGCCTCCGCGAGAAACCGCTCGCGCACATCGGCGTTGGCGGCCCAGTTGTCGGCCAGCACCTTCACCGCGACCTCGGTGTCGAGCTCCGGATCGTAGGCCTTCCAGACCGTCGCGAAGGAGCCGGCTCCGAGCCGCTCCAGAAGGAGGTAACGGCCGAGCTTGCGCATGTGGCAGCATTCTGCCGGAGTCGGGGGGGAGTGGGGAACTCCCGTTCGGCGGGCGGGATGCCAGGCGGGACGAAACGGGGGATGCGGGTGTTCGAGGAAGGCGAGCTGGAAAGGCTCGTGACGGCCGCTCAGGCCGGGGACCCGGGTGCGATGGAGTACCTGCTGGCCAAGCTGCGGCCGGTGGTGCTGCGCCGCTGCTCGCGCTTCCTGCCCCACCACGCCGACGCGGAGGAGGCCGCGCAGGACGCGCTGCTGTCCATCAGCACGCACCTGGGCGAGTACGGCGGCCACGGCTCCTTCCTGGGCTGGGTGACAGTGATCGCCTCGAACGCCGCCCGGACCACCTACCGCTCGATGCGCCGACGCGCCGAGGACAGCCACGCCGACCTCCCCGAGTCCGTCGACCCGCGCACCACCAGCGTCATCGCCGGGAGCCGGCTCGACCTGATGGAGGCCTTGGCCGCGCTGGAGCAGCAGCACCCCGCCCTGGTGGAGTCCTTCGTGCTGCGCGACCTGGGCGACCTGCCCTACGCCCAGGTGGCCGAGCAGCTGGGCGCCCCGCTGGGCACCGTCAAGGACCGCATCCACCAGGCCCGCCGCTTCATGCGCGAGCGCCTGGTCACCGGTCCGTGACCGGCGGTCCCTCCCCGGGCGGCGGCCACGCCGTCGTGCGGACCCGGTCCGCCGTCGCCGCCCTGGTGGCGGCCGCCGCGCTCGGACTGGCGACCGGCCGGTTCCTCCTGCCACCGCCTCCCGGCGCCACCGCGCACCCGGCAGCGCGGTCGGTTGCCGCGGCCGGCGGGGCGTCCCAGGGCGCGTCCGCTCCCGCGACGCCCGGCGGGTCCGTCCCGGCGCCCTCGGCCTCGGCCTCCGGATCCGGTTCCGCCTCGTCGGCCGGGAAGCCCGGTACGACCGGTGCGACCGGCAGGACCGGTGCGACCGGGCCGGTGACGACCGCGAACCTTCTGGAACCCGCCGCGTTCGGCCCGGACGCCGGCCTCGGGAAGATCCACGTCACCGACCGGTACGGCGACGGGCATTACGCCAACGCCGCCTGCACCGGGGAGAAGACCCTTGAGGAGACCCTGGGCGGGCCCGGTGCCCACTTCCGCGGACTCATGACCAGCACCCGCACCGACCCGAGCGACCCCACGCTGGCCCTGGACGTCGCGGACCAGGTCGCCCGGGAGGTCGCCGCCGAGGCCCGGAGCGCTTCCCTGGCGCAGAACTTCGCCGATCGCCTGCTGCTGGAGCAGGTGCCCTGCCAGGAGGAGACGCCGGGGCACTGGGTCTACGGAAGGACCACGACGGTGCGGCTCGCCCCGGACGTCACCGCGAACTGGATGGGCCTGTACCGGGGGGACCTCAACACCACCGGCACGGCGCCCGAGGGCGAGGAGCCCTGCGGCGGCATCGCCGTGCTGCGCAGCGGCAGCCACTACGGGGTGCTGGAGGTCTACGCCTGCCTGGGGACGGCCGCGATGGACCGCGTCGTCAGGACCGCTTTGTCACGGCTGTGAAACAGCCGGTCAGGACTCCAACTTTCCCTGCGCCGGCGGCATCTCCCCCGGTTGTACGAGGACGCAGCAGGCGTCCCGACCGACAGGGGGACCAGATGACCGAGAACCGGACCGTCCAGCAGAAGTCCGCTCGCCGCAACCGCGTCGCCGCCGCGGCCTGCTTCGCCGCCGCACTGATCACGGCCGGCACCGTCGGCGTCCAGACGGCCGCCGCCGAGGCCGCGCACAACTCCGCGCACCGCACCGCGGTTTCCGCCCGCCCGGCCGCGGTCGCCGCCGCACCCGGACTCGGCTCCGCCGACCTCGTTCAGAGCGAGGACTTCCCGAAGAGCCTGAAGCCGGTCGGCGCGACCGTCACGCTGAACGGGCGCCAGGCGCTGTCCGCGTGCTCCGGCGAGGAGACGATGCGCGGCCTGACCAAGGGCAAGGCCACCGGGTACGCGTCCGTGACCTGGACCTTCGACACCGCCGGCCTCCTGACCGAGTCGGCCGCGAACGCCCCCGCCAAGACCACGGCCGCCACCTGGGAGAAGCAGCTCGTCGCGCTCGTCCAGGACTGCCAGGACGAGCCCGCCGGCCACTGGCGCTACGGCGCCGCCCACACCCTGACCACCCCGGGCGGCACCGCCCGCTGGTACGCGGCCTACAACGGCGACGGCGCCGTCAGCGGCGGGGTCGCGGTCCTGCGCAGCGGCACCAGGGTCGCCGTCGTCGAGCTGACCGGCCGGCCCACGACCTCCGTCGCGGGCATCGCCACCGCGGCGCTGAAGCGCCTCTCCTCCTGAACGGCAGCCCCGCTCCTCCCGCACCGGCGGGCGGAGCGGGGCAGGACCGTCACCCACGGCTGGAACACCGTCACACTCAGATGTGCACCCCCTCGCACGCTCGTGCACTTTCTGCGGAACAATGGATCGGTGACCTCACCCCATCGCGCGCGCCCCGAAGCCCCGGCCCCCCGGCTGATCGCCACCGACCTCGACGGCACCCTGCTGCGGGACGACAAGTCCGTCTCGGAGCGCACCGTCGCGGCCCTCGCCGCCGCCGAGCGCGCGGGCATCGAGGTCTTCTTCGTCACCGGCCGCCCGGCCCGCTGGATGGACGTCGTCAGCGCCCACGTCCACGGCCACGGCCTCGCCATCTGCGCCAACGGCGCCGCGGTCGTGGACCTGCACGCGGGCGGCACGTTCCTGGAGGTCAGGCCGCTGGAGCGACCCGTCGCCCTGGACGTCGTCCGCGCGCTGCGGGCCGCCGCGCCCGGCACCTCCTTCGCGGTCGAGCTCACCACCGGGATCCACTACGAGCCCGAGTACCCGCCGTTCCACCTCGACCCCGGCGCCACCGTCGCCTCCGCCGAGAAGCTGCTGTTCGAGGAGGCCCCCGGGGCCGCCGCGCCCGTGCTCAAGCTGCTCGCCCAGCACCCCGAGCTCGACCCCGACGCCTTCCTCGCCACCGCCCGCGAGGCCGCCGGCGACCTGGCCTCGTTCACCCGCTCCAGCCCCACCGCCCTCATCGAGATCAGCGGCCTCGGCGTCTCCAAGGCCTCCACCCTCGCGCACTGCTGCGCCGAGCGCGGCATCACCGCGCAGGAGGTCGTGGCCTTCGGCGACATGCCGAACGACATCGAGATGCTCAGCTGGGCAGGCCGCTCGTACGCGATGGGCAACGCCCACCCGGACGTACTCACCGCCGCCTCCGGACACACCGTCGGCAACAACGAGGACGGCGTCGCCGTGATCATCGAACAGCTCGTGGCAGAGGCCCTGGCCAAGCGCTAGGCCCACCAGGCGGGTCCGAGCCGCCAGGCCGCGGCGGACGCCAGACCGGTCCGTACGCCAGGCCCTGAGGTACCGCCGGACCGCCCGCGATCCGCCCCGCAGCTCCGAGCCGCCAGGCCTACAGCGGCGCCTCCCACACCACCGTCGTCCCGCCGTCGTCCTCCCCGATGCCCGGGCCGCACCAGCTCGCCCCGCCGAGCGACTCGGCCCGTCGGGCCAGGTTGCGCAGGCCGCTGCGCCGGCCGCCGTCGGGGAGGCCGACGCCGTCGTCCGCGACCGAGAGGCGGACCCCTGGGGTGCCGTCGGGGAGCGTGACGCCGGCGTCCAGGACCACCTCGATCCGGCTCGCCCCCGAATGCCGGAAGGCGTTCGACAGGGCCTCGCGCAGGGCGGCGATGAGGTTCTTGCCGGTGAGCTCGCCGACCGTCGCGTCGATCGCGCCGAGGAAGCGGTGCGAGGGCTTGAAGCCCAGCGGCACGGCCGCCATGTTGATCTCCCGCAGCACCCGGGTGCGCAGCCCCGAGGGGGCCTCGGCAGGCCCCTGCTGGAGCGCGAAGATCGCGGTACGGATCTCCTGGATGGTCACGTCCAGCTCGTCCACCGCCTTGCCGACGCCCTCCTGCACGGCCGGCACGACCGACTTCCGCTGGGCGCTCTCCAGCATCATCCCGGTGGCGAAGAGCCGCTGGATGACCAGGTCGTGCAGGTCACGGGCGATCCGGTCGCGGTCCTCGTAGACCGCGAGCCGCTCCCGGTCCCGCTGCGCCTCGGCCATCATCAGGGCGAGCGCCGCCTGCGAGGCGAACTGGGTGGCGAGGGTCCGCTCGGCCTCGGTGAACTGCCGGGCGCCCCGGGCCCGCGGGGTGGCGAGCGCGCCCAGGACCCGGCCGCCGCTCTGCAAGGGCAGCAGCATCGCGGGCCCGTACTGGTCGGAGAGCCGGTGGACCATCCGTACGTCGCTGGAGGCGTCGGCGACGAACACCGCCTCGCCTTCCATCAGGCGCTCCACCACGGGGCTCTCGGGCGGGATCACCACCCCGAGCGACTTGGTGGGGTGCGGAGAGGAGGCGGCGACGATCTCCAGGCCGCCGTCCTCGGCGGGCAGCAGCACGATCCCGACGGCCGCGTCGGCGAGCCGGCGGGCCTGCTCGGCGACGACGGTGAGGGCGTCGTCGGCGTCGCCGCCGGAGAGCAGCGCGGTGGTGACGGCGACCGAGCCGTCGATCCAGCGCTCGCGCTGCATGGCGGCCTCGTACAGGCGCGCGTTGCCGATCGCGATCCCGGCCTCGGTGGCGAGGACCCGGACCATGTGCACGTCGTAGTCGTTGAAATCGCCGCCGCCGTGCTTCTCGGCGAGGTAGAGATTGCCGAAGATCTCGCCCTGCACCCGGATCGGGACGCCGAGGAAGGTGCGCATCGGGGGGTGTCCCGGCGGGAAGCCGGCCGCGCGCGGATCGGCGGACAGGTCGGCGAGCCGGATCGTCTGCGGGTCCCGGATGAGCGCGCCGAGCAGCCCGGCGTGTCCGTCGGGGCGGCGCCCGATCCGGCGGGCCACGTCGTCCCCGACGCCGTAGGTGACGAAGTCGGAGAGCCCCTCGCCCTCCTCGTCGACCACGCCGATCGCGGCGTAGCGGGCGTCGGCCAGCTCGGCGGCGGTCTCGCAGATCCGGTCGAGGGTGGAGTGCAGTTCGAGGCCGGTGCCGACCGAGCGCATGGCCTCCAGGAGTTGGGGCACGCGGGCGGTGAGCTCCGTGGAGAGGCCGTGCAGGCTGCGCGTGGCCTGGGTCGCGGCTTCGAGCGGGTCCGGGGCGTCGGGCACGGCGGCGGTCATGGACCTGAGCCTAGTTAGTCCTATTTGGCAAGAAAAGTCGGGGTGTGGTCGGAAGCGAGCAGCAGATCGCTCTCCCGCTCCCGCGTCAGCATCCGCCGCAGCGGTCCGTCGGCCGCCGCCAGCTCCGCGTACGTCCCGCGCTGCACGGTCCGGCCCCGGTCCAGGACGAGGACCTCGTCGACGGCGTCGAGGCCGTGCAGACGGTGGGTGATCAGGACGGTCGTGCGGCCCTCGGTCGCCCGGAGCAGGTCGTCGGTGAGCGCGTCGGCGGTGGCCAGGTCCAGGTGCTCGGCCGGCTCGTCGAGGACGAGGACGGGGAAGTCGGCGAGGAGCGCGCGGGCGAGCGCGAGGCGCTGCCGCTGCCCGCCGGAGAGCCGCGAGCCGTGCTCGCCCACCAGGGTGTCGAGCCCGTCCGGCAGCCCGTCCACCCACTCCAGGAGCCGGGCCCGGCCGAGAGCGCCGCGCAGTTCGGCGTCGGACGCGCCGGTCCTGGCGAGCCGCAGGTTCTCCCGGATGGTGCTGTCGAAGATGTGGGCGTCCTGGGCACACAGGCCGACGAAGCGCCGGACCTCGTCCCCGTCGAGGGCGGCGGCCTCGGTGCCGCCGAGCCGGTACGTGCCGGACTCCGCGTCCAGGAAGCGCAGCAGGACCTGCGCGAGCGTGGTCTTGCCGGAGCCGGAGGTGCCGACCACGGCGACCCGCCGCCCGGCCTCCAGGGTGAGCGCGAAGGCGTCGAGCGCGGGCCGCCCCTGCCCGGCGTGCCGGGCGGTGAGCCCGGCGAGCTCCAGCGGGAAGGGCGCGGCCGGCGGCGTCGCGGGGACCTCCGGCTCGTGTACGGGCACGGGCGCGTCGAGCACGTCGAAGACCCGCTCGGCGCTGCGCCGCACCCGCTGGCGGTACTGGACGGCCAGCGGCAGCCCGGTGACGGCCTCGAAGGCGGCGAGCGGGGTGAGCACGACGACGGCGAGCGCGACGCCCTGCAGGCGCCCGTCGAGGACCGCCTGGACGCCCACGAACGCGGCCCCGGCGACGGTGAGCCCGCAGATCAGGGCGGAGAGACCGGCGCTGAGCGCGGTGGCGGCGGACTGCCGGGAGGCGATGCCGGTGAGCGTGCGGTCGGCCGCGCCGGTCCGCTCCACGCGGTCCTTGAGGGCTCCGGCGACGGTGAGTTCGGCGCAGCCCCGCAGCAGGTCGACCACGGCGGTGGTGAGGGTGCCGCGGGCGGGCGCGAGCTGTCGTTCGGCCCGGCGGGCGAGCGCGCCGCCGATCAGCGGGACGCCCACGCCGGCGAGCAGCAGGCCCGCGGCGAGCACGGCGCCGGCCTCGGGCAGCAGCCAGGCGGTGAACCCGACCGAGCCGGCGCCGACGACCAGGGCGGCGCCCGCGGGCAGCAGCCAGCGCAGCCAGTAGTCCTGGAGGGCGTCGACGTCGTGGACGAGCCGGGCGAGGAGGTCGCCGCGCCGGGTGCGGCGCAGTCCGGCGGGGGCGATCCGCTCCAGGCGCCGGTAGACGGCCACCCGCAGGTCGGCGAGCATCCGCAGCACGGCGTCGTGCGAGACGATCCGCTCGGCGTAGCGGAACACGGCCCGCCCGATGCCGAAGGCGCGGGTCGCGGTGACGGCGACCATCAGATAGAGCACGGGCGGCTGTTCGGAGGCCCGGGAGATGAGCCAGCCGGAGACGGCCATGAGCCCGACGGCGGAGCCGAGTGCCAGGCTGCCGAGCAGCAGCGCGAGCGCCATGCGGCCCCGCAGCTCCCCGGCCATGGCCCGGACCCGCCCGAGGACCGAGCGCGCGGGGGAGCCGGAGGCGTCCCGCACGGGCTCCCGGCCCTCGGGCGCGTCTCCGGCGGGCGCGTCTCGGTCGGCCGCGTCGTTCGCGTCGATCGCGGCCGTGTCGTTCGCGTGCGACGGGAGCGGCTCGCCCAGCTCGTCGGTGAGGCGGGCCGCCACGACGGGGGAGTCCGGGGCGGCGGTCTCGTCGGCGGCCGGGGCGCCCTCGATCCGTACCACCCGGTCCGCGACCGCGAGCAGCGCCGGCCGGTGCACGACGAGCAGGACCGTACGCCCCGCGGCGAGGCGGCGGACGGCGTCCACGACGGCGGCCTCGGTCGCGCCGTCCAGGGCGGCCGTCGGCTCGTCGAGGAGCAGCAGCGGCCGGTCGGCGAGGAAGGCTCGGGCGAGGGCGAGGCGCTGGCGCTGACCGGCCGACAGACCGGCGCCGTCCTCGCCGAGCACGGTCTCCGTGCCCTCGGGCAGCTCGGTGACGAAATCCTCGGCGCCCGCGTCCCGCAGGGCCCGGCGCACCGCCTCGTCGGGGGCGTCCGGCCGGGCCAGGCGCACGTTCTCGGCGATGGTCCCGGCGAACAGGTAGGGGCGCTGCGGCACCCAGGCGATCCGCGACCGCCACTCCTCCAGGTCCAGGGAGGCCAGCTCGGTGCCGTCGACCCGGACCGAGCCGCCCTCCTCCGGGGGCACGAAGCCGAGGACCACGTCGAGGAGCGTCGACTTACCGGCCCCGCTCGGCCCCACCAGGGCCACCGTCTCGCCGGGCTCCACGCTCAGCGTGGCGGCGTCGAGCGAGGGTTCCGCGCGTCCCGCGTGACGTACCGTCACCCGGTCGAGCTCCAGCCGTACGGACGCGGGCACCGGCCCCGTACCGGCGTCCGGCACCGGGCTCTCCAGGACCTCGAAGATCTCCTCGGCAGCGGCGAGCCCCTCGGCGGCCGCGTGGTACTGCGCCCCCACCTGCCGTAGCGGCAGATAGGCCTCCGGCGCCAGGACCAGGATGACCAGGCCGGTGTACAGATCGAGTTCGCCGTGGACGAGCCGCATGCCGATGGTGACGGCGACCAGGGCCACCGAGAGGGTGGCAAGCAGTTCGAGGGCGAAGGAGGAGAGGAACGCGATCCGCAGCGTCCGCATGGTCGCCCGCCGGTAGTCGGCGGTGATCGACCGGATGTTCTCGGCCTGGGCCTTGGCCCGGCCGAAGACCTTGAGCGTGGGCAGCCCGGCCACCACGTCGAGGAAGTGCCCCGACAGGCGGGAGAGCAGCTTCCACTGACGGTCCATCCGGGCCTGGGTGTACCAGCCGATCAGGATCATGAAGACCGGGATGAGCGGCAGCGTCACCACGATGATCGCGGCCGAGACCCAGTCCTCGGTGACGATCCGGGCGAGGACCGCCACCGGGACCACCACCGCGAGCCCCAGCTGCGGCAGATAGCGCGCGAAGTAATCGTCGAGCGCGTCCACGCCCCGCGTCGCGAGGGCGGCCAGCGAACCGGCCTTCTGGCCGCTCAGCCAGCCCGGCCCGAGCCGGGCCGCGTGCCGGAGCAGTCGCCCGCGCAGCTCGGACTTGACCGCCGCGCTCGCCCGGTGGGCGGCGAGTTCGGTCAGCCAGGCGACCAGACCCCGCCCCGCCGCCACTCCGGCGAGCAGCAGCAGGGGCGTGGTGAGCGCGGAAACCGACAGGCCCTTCTGGAAGGCCCCCACCACGATCTCGGCGATGAGCATCGCCTGGGCGACGACCAGCGCCGCCCCGACGAGGCCGAGCACGACCACCGCTGTGAGGAAGACCCGGGTGGCGCGGGCGTACTGGAGCAGCCGCGGATCGATCGGTTTCACGTGAAACATGCTCCCCTGAGGAGGCCGGTGCGGGTCCGGCTACGGCCTGTCGGACGGGCAGGACACTGCCTAGTGGGCCTGGGCGATGCTCTGTGTGCCGATCCGCTTGCGGAACACCCAGTAGGTCCAGCCCTGGTAGAGCAGCACCAGCGGGGTCGCGATGGCCGCGCACCACGTCATGATCTTGAGCGTGTACGGGCTCGACGAGGCGTTGGTGACCGTGAGGCTCCACGCGGGGTCGAGCGAGGACGGCATGACGTTCGGGAACAGCGCCAGGAAGAGCATCGCCACCGCGGCGGCGATCGTGATGCCCGAGAGCGCGAACGACCAGCCCTCGCGCCCGATCCTGATCGCCCCGATCGCCCCGACCAGGCACACCGCCGCGATCACCAGCGCCAGCAGGCTCCAGCCGTCGCCGTTGTCCACCTGGGTCCAGATGAGGAAGACGAGCGCGAGCACCGCGGTGACCAGACCCAGCTTGAGCGCGAGCGCCCGGGCCCGGGTGCGGATGTCGCCGAGCGTCTTGAGCGAGGCGAAGACGGCTCCGTGGAAGGTGAACAGGGTGAGCGTGACCAGTCCGCCGAGGAGGGCGTACGGGTTGAGGAGGTCCCAGAAGGTGCCGACGTACTCCATCTCGCGGTCGATCTTCACCCCGCGCACGATGTTGCCGAAGGCCACGCCCCACAGGAACGCGGGGATGAGCGAGGTCCAGAAGATGGCCTGCTCCCAGTTGCGCTGCCAGTTCTCCTCGGGCCGCTTCGCCCGGTACTCGAAGGCGACACCCCGCACGATGAGGCAGAGCAGGATGATCAGCAGCGGCAGGTAGAAGCCGGAGAAGAGCGTCGCGTACCACTCGGGGAAGGCGGCGAAGGTCGCGCCGCCGGCCGTGAGCAGCCACACCTCGTTGCCGTCCCAGACGGGGCCGATGGTGTTGATGAGGACCCGCTTCTCGGTGCGGTCGCGCGCGAGCAGCTTGGTCAGGACTCCGATCCCGAAGTCGAAGCCTTCGAGGAAGAAGTAGCCGATCCAGAGGACGGCGATGAGTACGAACCAGACGTCGTGGAGTTCCATGCCTCGATCTCCTGAGCCTCAGTACGAGAAGGCCATGGGCCGGTCGGGGTCGGGGTCCCCGCCGATCTTGGTGGGCGGGTTGAGGTCGTCCTCGGTGAGCTCGGGCGGGCCGGCCTTGACGTACTTGACCAGCAGCTTCACCTCGATCACGGCGAGCACGGCGTAGAGGAGGGTGAAGGCGATCATCGACGCGAGCACCTCGCCCTGGGAGACCCCGGGGGAGACGGCGTCACGGGTGCGCAGCACGCCGTAGACGACCCACGGCTGGCGGCCCATCTCGGTGAAGATCCAGCCCCAGGAGTTGGCGATCAGCGGGAAGGCCATGGTCCACAGGGCGACGATCCAGTACCACTTGCCCAGGCGGGGGCTGAGCGCCTTCCGCCTGAACAGCACCAGATTCGGCACCTCGTCGTCACCGGTCCGCAGCCCCGGCGCCAGCATGAACTTCTTGCGGGTCAGCCAGAGGCCCAGGACTCCGAGGGCCAGCGAGGTCATGCCGAAGCCGATCATCCAGCGGAAGCCCCAGTAGGCGACGGGGATGTTCGGCCGGTAGTCGCCGGGGCCGAACTTCTCCTGCTCGGACTTGTTGACGTCGTTGATGCCCGGGACGTACGAGGTGAAGTCGTCGTTCGCGAGGAAGGACAGCAGGCCCGGGATCTCTATCGCGACCGTGTTGTGGCCCTTCTCGACGTCGCCGTAGGCGAACACGGAGAAGGGTGCGGGTGCCTGGCCGTCCCAGAGCGCCTCCGCCGCGGCCATCTTCATGGGCTGCTGCTTGAACATGACCTTGCCGAGCAGGTCACCGCTGATCGCGGTGCCGAGGCCGGCGATGATCAGGGTGATCAGGCCGACCCGCAGCGAGGTCCGCATCACGGCGATGTGCCGCTTGCGGGCCAGGTGGAAGGCGGAGATGCCCACCATGAACGCGCCGCCGACCAGGAAGGCCGCCGTGATGGTGTGGAAGAACTGGGTGAGCGCGGTGTTCTGGGTGAGCACCAGCCAGAAGTCGGTGAGCTCGGCCCGTCCCCGCTCGTGGTTGATCCGGTAGCCGACCGGGTGCTGCATCCAGGAGTTGGCCGCGAGGATGAAGTACGCGGACAGGACCGTGCCGATCGACACCATCCAGATGCAGGCGAGGTGGATCTTCTTCGGCAGCTTGTCCCAGCCGAAGATCCACAGGCCGATGAAGGTGGACTCGAAGAAGAACGCGATCAGCGCCTCGAAGGCGAGGGGGGCGCCGAAGATGTCGCCGACGAAGCGGGAGTAGTCGGACCAGTTCATGCCGAACTGGAACTCCTGCACGATGCCGGTGACGACACCCATGGCGATGTTGATCAGGAAGAGCTTGCCCCAGAACTTCGTCGCCCTGAGGTACTTCTCGTTCTCGGTGCGCACCCAGGCCGTCTGGAGACCGGCGGTGAGCGCGGCGAGGGAGATCGTCAGCGGGACGAAGAGAAAGTGGTAGACGGTGGTGATGCCGAACTGCCAGCGCGCCAATGTCTCCGGCGCCAAAGCTAGGTCCACGTCGTCTTCTCCTTACATCGCCGTGGTCACGACGGCAGTTTGCCCCTTTAATCCCACCAATCTCGGGAGGAACAGGGACACGCTTGTGAACGCGTTCACATTCACAAGCATTATGGCTCATACGAAATCCGTACGTACGTCCGGGGGCCCCCTACTGAGGGGTCACCCCTTCCCAAGGGTTTCAACATATTGTTGAATCCGGGCCATGACCCTTCGGATACGCATCTCCTGGCCCGCCGGCCACACCACCGCCACCATCGACGAAACCCCCACGAGCAAGGCGCTCGTGGGGGCTCTCCCGATCGTCTCCACCGCCCGGACCTGGGGCGAGGAGGTCTACTTCGACACTCCCGTCTCCGTCCCCGTCGAGTCCGACGCCCGACAGGTGGTCGCACCGGGCACGGTGGCCTTCTGGACCGAGGGCGACGCGCTGGCCCTCCCCTACGGCCCGACGCCCATCTCCCTGACGGACGAGCCGCGGCTCGCCAACCCGTGCAACATCCTGGGCGCGCTCGACGGGGACCCCCGGATCCTGGCCACCGTGCGGGACGGCGACCCGATCCGGGTCGAGGCGGCCCACAGCTGACCGCCCCGCCGCAGGGATGCTCCGAGGGCTGATCAGCCCTCCTGGCGGAAGCCCTCCGCCGTCTTCAGGAACAGGTCGTTCGCCTCGCACTCACCGATCGTGACGCGGACGCCCTCACCCGCGAACGGACGCACCACCACGCCGTGCCGCTCGCACTCCGCCGCGAAGTCCATGGTCCGCTCGCCGAGCCGCAGCCAGACGAAGTTCGCCTGGGTGTCCGGCACGGTCCAGCCCTGGGCCACGAGCCCCGCATGGACCCGCGCGCGCTCGGCCACCAGCGAGCCGACCCGCCCGAGCAGCTCGTCCTCCGCCCGCAACGAGGCCACCGCCGCGTCCTGCGCGAGCTGGCTGACGCCGAACGGCACCGCCGTCTTGCGCAGCGCCGCGGCCACCGGCTCGTGGGCGATCGCGAAACCGACCCGCAGTCCGGCCAGGCCGTACGCCTTCGAGAAGGTCCGCAGCACCGCCACGTTCGGCCGGTCACGGTAGAGCTCCACGCCGTCCGGGACCTCGGTGTCGCGGACGAACTCGCGGTACGCCTCGTCGAGCACCACCAGGATGTCGGAGGGCACCCGGTCCAGGAAGCGCTCCAGCTCGGCGCGGCGCACCGCGGTACCCGTGGGGTTGTTGGGGTTGCAGACGAAGATCAGCCGGGTCCGCTCGGTGATCGCCTCGGCCATCGCGTCGAGGTCGTGCACATCGCCCTCGGTCAGCGGCACCCGCACCGAGGTCGCCCCGCTGATCTGCGTGATGATCGGGTACGCCTCGAAGGAGCGCCAGGCATACATCACCTCGTCGCCCGGGCCCGCGGTCGACTGGATCAGCGACTGGGCGACGCCCACCGAGCCGGTGCCGGTGGCGATGTGCGAGACCGGGACGCCGAAGCGGTCGGCGAGCTCGTTCATCAGCTCCGTGCACGCCATGTCCGGGTAGCGGTTGAAGGAGGCGGCCGCGGCCAGCGTGCTCTCCATGACCCCCGGCAGCGGCGGATAGGGGTTCTCGTTCGACGAGAGCTTGAACGCGACCGGTCCGCCCGCGGCGGCCGGCTTGCCCGGCTTGTAGGCGGGGATGCCGTCCAGCTCGGCGCGCAGCTTCGGGCTGCCGGTGCTCGTCCCGCTGGTCTCGCTCACAGTGTGGCCTCCTCGACCGTCCGTACCGCCAATGCTGCTCACCTTATGAGGATTCGGCTCCCCTGCGAATGGCCTGTGGACAACGGAGCGACAACGGGGGGAGCGCGCCCAGGGGTGGCGCGCGCCGGTGGCGGGCGCCGTGGCGCGCATCCCCCGTAGAGGTGAGTTGAGACCTCTTCGAGACCTGACCCCCTCGCCAGGCTCATGGGTACCGGGGCCGACAGGTCGCATGACAAAGGCCCGAACACCCTTTGTTTCCCAGGAGGTTAGCCGTTTTTGATCATGCAGAAACGTGCCTGTCAATGAGTGAATATGCGACCGGCCCAACCCACCCCCCTCGCCCTACTATCGGCTCGCCATGACAGCAGCAGGGAAGCACCAGGTGAGCCGGGCACAGACCCGGGGAAGCCGGCAGGGCCGAGCGGGCATCCGGGACGTGGCCGCCGCCGCCGGGGTCTCCATCACGACTGTCTCCGACGCGCTCAACGGCAAGGGCCGGCTCCCGGACGCCACCCGCCGTCACGTCCGCGAAGTCGCAGACCGGCTGGGCTATCGCCCGTCCGCAGCGGCCCGCACGCTCCGTACCGGCAAGTCGGGACTCATCGGCCTGACCGTGACCACGTACGGGGATGAACCTTTCACCTTCACCGAATTCGCGTACTTCGCGGAGATGGCCAGAGCCGCCACCTCGGCCGCGCTCGCCCGCGGCTATGCCCTGGTCATCCTGCCCGCCACCTCCCGTCACGACGTCTGGTCGAACGTCGCCCTCGACGGGACCGTCGTCATCGACCCCTCCGACCACGACCCCGTCGTCACCGAACTCGTCCGCCAAGGACTGCCCGTCGTCTCCGACGGGCGCCCGGCCGGCACCCTGCCGGTCACCGCCTGGGTCGACAACGACCACGAGGCGGCCGTCCTCGATCTGCTCGACCACCTCGCCGCCGCCGGCGCCCGCAGGATCGGCCTGCTCACCGGCACCACCACCGACACCTACACCCGCCTGTCCACCACCGCGTACCTCAACTGGTGCGAGCGGGTCGGCCAGGACCCCGTCTACGAGGCCTATCCGGCGCACGACCCGTGCGCGGGCGCCGTCGCGGCCGACCGGCTGCTCGCCCGCCCGGACCGGCCCGACGCCGTGTACGGCCTCTTCGACCCCAACGGCACCGACCTGCTGGCGGCAGCCCGCCGCTACGGGCTGCGCGTGCCGGAGGACCTGCTGCTGGTCTGCTGCAGCGAGTCGACCGTCTACGCCACCACCGAGCCGCCCATCACGACGCTCTCGCTCAAGCCCCGCCGGATCGGCACCGCCGTCGTCCAGCTCCTCATCGACGCCATCGAGGGGATCGAGACCGACGGACCGGTCGAGCAGGTGATACCGACGGAGCTGATCGTCCGCACCTCCTCGCAGCGAAGGTCGCCGCGGACGACGGTCAGCCCGCCGAGGTCTCCCTCGAAGGACTGATCCGGGGGAACCCGCCGACCGCGACCCCGCGGATCGGATCGCAGGTCTCTTCAGGGCCGCGTCGAGGCAAAACCTCGGGGCGGCCCGGCCTCATCCCTGGCCTAGACCTTCCCAATTCGGGCGAAACAACCGGTGAACCCGGAGTGGACCCGGATTCACCACCCCTGGTGCGTCACACAGGAGGACGCTCATTCCTATGATGGGCGGACGACACCGCGGACCACCTCGACCAGAACGGTCCGCGATGTGCAGGGCATCGCGACGGTGGTGGAGGGGTCGATGACACAGGGGGCCGGGCAGGAACCCGTGGTGCGCACGGCGACGTTGCGTGACTTCCGTGTACCTCCGTACGCCCGGGTGCCCGTCCAGGGGCACGCGCCCGAGGCGTTCCCCGCCGACGCGCCGGCCGTCCCCGTGGCACCCCCGGCACCCGCCGACGCCACCCTCCAGCTGGTCGGCGCCGCGACGCACCCGGCCCCGGTGGCACCCCCGGCTCCTCCGGCCGCTCCGACTCCTCCGGCGCCTCCCGCTCCTGCGGCCTCCGCCGCCGATCACGGCGAGTCGTACGCCGATCAGGGCAAGCCGTACGCCGATCACGGCGAGCCGAACCCCGATCAGGGCAAGCCGTACGGCGAGCCCTACGGCGACCCCGGCTCCTCGATCGTCGCCGTCGCCACCGGCCACCCCGGCAACGCGTACCCCGAGGGGGAGCCGCCCGAGGGCTACACCCCCACCGAGCGCGACCTCCCGGTCATCAACCGCGGCGACACGGTCCAGGTCCATGTCGCCCCCGCCCCGCAGCCCCTCGCGGCCACGGGCGACGGCCCCGGCCCGCTCTTCGTCGTGGGCGACGTCCACGGCTATCTGGACGAGCTGCTCGAAGCCCTGCGCGCCCAGGGCCTCATCGACGAGAACGGCGGCTGGGCCGCGGGCAACGCCCGCCTGTGGTTCCTCGGCGACTTCACCGACCGCGGGCCCGACGGCATCGGCGTCATCGACCTCGTCATGCGCCTCTCCGCCGAGGCCGCCGCCGCCGGCGGCTACTGCAAGGCGCTCATGGGCAACCACGAGCTGCTGCTCATCGGCGCCAAGCGCTTCGGCGACACGCCCGTCAGCTCGGGCGCCGGCACCGCCACCTTCCAGGCAGCCTGGCTGCTCAACGGCGGGCAGAAGCACGACATGGACCGCCTCCAGGACGTCCACCTCCAGTGGATGTCCCGGCTCGACGCCGTGGTGGAGGAGGACGGACACCTCCTGCTCCACTCGGACACCACCGCGTATCTGGAGTACGGCTCCACGATCGAGGACGTCAACGACACCGTCCACGAGATCCTCAACCGGAACGACGCGGACGAGGTCTGGGACGTCTTCCGGAAGTTCACCAAGCGCTTCGCCTTCCGCGACGAGGCCGCGGGCCCGCTGGCCGTCCAGGAGCTGCTCGGCACCTACGGCGGCCGCCGGATCGTGCACGGCCACAGCCCCATCCCGTACCTCCTCGGCCAGGTCGGCACGGAGGACGGCGAGGAGGGCGAGCGCACGCCCGTCGAGGGTCCGCACGTCTACGCGGACGGTCTCGCGATCGCGATGGACGGCGGAGTGACCATGGCCGGAAAGCTGCTGGTCGTTCAACTCCCGCTGCCCGCCTGACGCATAACCGTACGCATCCGGGGAAGTCGATTTCCCGAAACACCCTGTCACCGCGTGCCGTAACCGCAATACCATCGGCTCATCCGTAGCAGGCTCTCCTCCGTTTCCGCCTCACCGGCCGCTCCACCAGGGCCGTTGCGGCCCTACGGAGCATCGGGGGATGCACATGAACGTGGCTCCGCACCTGCTGACCGAGGATCGCGCCGAGTTCGAGCGCGTTCTCGACGAGGCACTGCGCTCCGCGCACGACCGGCCGGGATTCGCCCACCTCGGCGACCGGTTCACGACCGCGCAGCTGCGCGAGATGGCGCTGAACGCGACAGCGCTCATCACGACGGCCGCCGCGGTCGAGTACGACCACTTCGTGAAGGTCCGTGAACAGCTCCGCTCGGCGAGCACCACCGGCGCCGCCGGCGCGGGCGAGGCGCTGGGCGGCACCGCCGACCCCACCGACGGCGCGGGCGTCGTCGCCATCGTCACCGTCCTCGCCCCGATCCTCGCGGGCACCGCGGCCGTGCTCCTGCTCCTGGTCGGCGCGGTCCTCAAGCTGCTCGACCCGGCGCCCGCCTTCGCCGACACCCTGCTGACCGCCGGCCTGATGTTCGGCGCGGTGGCCGCGGCGGGGCTGATCTGCGCGGCCGTCGGCCTGTTGGTGACAGCCCTGCGCAACAGCGCCACGGCGGTGCCGGCCGGGCCACCGGACGACGACCTGTCCCGCGCGAGACAGGCCTGGGGCCGCGCCCTCGTGGACCGGGGCATCCTGCCCTTCCTCCACGACGTCCTGGCCGCCCCCGCTCCCCCGGCCCTCCCGAAGCCGCGGCAGCAGCCGCCGACCGGCCGGATCCCCAAGGTCGGCTACAGCGGCCCGGACTTCAGCAGTCCGTCCGAGGGCACCCCGGCCCCCCGGCCGACCTTCTCGAGCCCGGACTTCAGCAGCCCGGACTTCGGCCCTCCGGAGCACCACCCGGAGTAGCCCGCGCGAGAACGGGACCGGCCCGCGGCTCCCCCCATGGGTCGCGGGCCGGTCCCTGCGCGCTCCGGTACGGGTTACTCCGCCAGCGGCAGGTACACGCGGTTCCCGGCCGCCGCGAACTCGGCCGACTTCTCCGCCATGCCCGCCTCGATCTCGTCCGCCTTCAGGTCGCCGCCGTGCTCACGGCGGATGTCCTGGGAGATCTTCATCGAGCAGAACTTCGGCCCGCACATCGAGCAGAAGTGCGCCGTCTTCGCGGGCTCCGCCGGCAGCGTCTCGTCGTGGAACTCGCGGGCGGTGTCCGGGTCGAGGGCCAGGTTGAACTGGTCCTCCCAGCGGAACTCGAAGCGCGCGTCCGACAGGGCGTCGTCCCACTCCTGCGCGCCCGGGTGGCCCTTGGCGAGGTCCGCCGCGTGGGCCGCGATCTTGTAGGTGATGACGCCGGTCTTCACGTCGTCCTTGTTGGGCAGGCCCAGGTGCTCCTTCGGCGTCACGTAGCAGAGCATCGCCGTGCCCCACCAGGCGATCATCGCCGCGCCGATGCCCGAGGTGATGTGGTCGTAGGCGGGCGCCACATCGGTGGTGAGCGGGCCGAGCGTGTAGAACGGCGCCTCCTCGCAGATCTCCTGCTGGAGGTCGATGTTCTCCTTGATCTTGTGCATCGGGACGTGGCCAGGGCCCTCGATCATGGTCTGGACGTGGTGGCGCTTGGCGATCGTGTTGAGCTCGCCGAGGGTCCTCAGCTCGGCGAACTGCGCGGCGTCGTTGGCGTCGGCGATCGAGCCGGGGCGCAGGCCGTCGCCGAGCGAGTACGTGACGTCGTACGCCGCGAGGATCTCGCAGAGCTCCTCGAAGTGCGTGTAGAGGAAGTTCTCCTTGTGGTGCGCGAGGCACCAGGCGGCCATGATCGAGCCGCCGCGCGAGACGATGCCGGTCTTGCGGCGGGCGGTCAGCGGCACGTACGGCAGCAGCACGCCGGCGTGGACCGTCATGTAGTCGACGCCCTGCTCGGCCTGCTCGACGACCGTGTCCTTGTAGATCTCCCAGGTCAGCTCCTCGGCCTTGCCGTCGACCTTCTCCAGGGCCTGGTAGAGCGGCACGGTGCCGATCGGCACGGGGGAGTTGCGCAGCACCCACTCGCGGGTGGTGTGGATGTTGCGGCCGGTGGAGAGGTCCATGACGGTGTCGGCGCCCCACTTGGTCGCCCAGGTCATCTTCTCCACCTCCTCCTCGATGGAGGAGGTGACCGCGGAGTTGCCGATGTTCGCGTTGACCTTCACCAGGAACCGCTTGCCGATGATCATCGGCTCGATCTCCGGGTGGTTGACGTTCGCCGGGAGCACCGCGCGGCCCGCGGCGATCTCCTCGCGCACGACCTCGGGGGAGACGTTCTCGCGGATCGCGACGTACTCCATCTCCGGGGTGATCTCGCCCCGGCGGGCGTAAGCGAGCTGCGTCACCGCCTGGCCGTCCCGGCCCCGGCGGGGCAGCCGCGGCCGGCCGGGGAAGACGGCGTCGAGGTTCTTGAGGCCGCCGCCGCGCGGCGAGGTGTGCTTGATGCCGTCGTCCTCGGGGCGGACCGGGCGGCCCGCGTACTCCTCGGTGTCCCCGCGCCCGATGATCCAGTTCTCGCGCAGCGGCGCCAGGCCGCGCCGGACGTCGGTCTCGACGGTGGGGTCGGTGTACGGACCGGACGTGTCGTACAGCGTCACGTCCTTGCCGTTGGTGAGGTGCACCTGGCGGACGGGCACCCGGAGGTCGGGGCGGGAGCCCTCGACGTATCCCTTGTGCCAGCCCGGCGTGCGCTCCTGCGGGCCGTTCTGGTCGGAGGCAGGCGTGCGTGCATCCTGAATGGTCATGAGACCGAATCTCCCTACGCCGGCATTACCCGGTAACAGGTTCGGCGGTCGGCGCAGCCTCCTCCCGTACGTACGTCCAGTACGCGCGTACGGTGATCAGCGCCCTCTCAGCCCGGTGCTCCGAGCTCCCGCGTGTGCAAAGGTGCCACCACGCTAGCGCCCTCCCTGGCGTGCTGAACAGTGGGTCCCCTCGCGTTCTTGCGATGATCGGTCGGTGACTTCCACGCAGCAGACCCCCGAACCACACGGTCCCGGTGGCCACGAGGGCCATGGCGGACACGCCCACGACGACGGCGGAGACGGGGGCGGGGGTGGCGGCCACGGCGAAGGCGGGGGCCACGGCGGCGGCCACGGCCACGCGCACACCCACAGCCACGGCCCGGCGGCACCCGTCTCGCGTCATCTGCGCAAGGTCATCGCCGCGGTCCTGATCCCCTTCGGCGCCGCCGTGCTGATCGGCCTCGCGGTGCTGTGGCCGGGCGGCGCCCCGGCGCACGAGCGCACCGGGGTGGGCTTCGACCGGCAGACCGAGCAGGGCCGGGTGGTCGCCGTCGCCCACGTGGACTGCAAGGACGTGAACGTCGCCCAGGCCCCGCCGGCCGGCGACGCCTCGACGGCGCCGGGGAGCGACACCCGGCAGTGCGAGAAGGCGACGATCGAGGTCACCTCGGGCCCGCACAAGGGCCGGACCTTCACCGAGATCGTGCAGCCGGACGCCCCGCGCCAGCTCGACGACGGCCAGGGTGTGGTCGTCGCCTACGCCCCCGACGCGCCGCGCGAACTCCAGTACTCCGTCACCGACGTGAACCGGAAGCTGCCCCTGGCGGTGCTCGCCGGCATCTTCGCGCTCGTGGTGGTGGTCGTGGGCAGGATGCGCGGCGTGATGGCGCTGATCGCGCTCGTCGTGAGCTTCATGGTGCTGACCTTCTTCATCCTCCCGGCCATCCTCCAGGGCTCCAATCCCCTGGTGGTCGCCATCGTCGGAGCGAGCGCGATCATGCTCATCGCGCTCTACATGTGCCACGGCCTGTCCGCCCGGACCTCGGTGGCGGTGCTCGGCACCCTGGTCTCGCTGCTGCTGATCGGCCTGTTCGGCTCGCTCTTCATCGGCTGGGCCTCACTCACCGGCAACACCGACGACAACACCGGCCTCATCCACGGCCTGTACCCGAACATCGACATGTCGGGTCTGCTGCTGGCGAGCGTCATCATCGGCTCGCTCGGCGTGCTCGACGACGTGACGGTCACCCAGACCTCGGCGGTCTGGGAGCTGCATCAGGCCGACCCGCGGATGGGGCCGCGGGGGCTCTACCGGGCCGGCATCCGGATCGGCCGCGACCACATCGCGTCGGTCGTGAACACCCTGGTGCTCGCCTACGCCGGTGCCGCCCTGCCGCTGCTGCTGCTCTTCTCGATCGCCCAGAGCAGCATGGGGACGGTGGCCAACAGCGAGCTGGTCGCGGAGGAGATCGTCCGCACGCTGATCGGCTCGATCGGCCTGGTCGCCTCGGTGCCGGTCACCACCGCCCTCGCGGCGCTGGTGGTCTCGGCCGACCGGCCCGCGTCCACGCAGCAGCGCCCGGGCAGGGGCGGACGCCGCCGTCGGGCCAAGTGACCGGAGCGGCCGGGAGGTACGGGGTCCGAGGGGGCTCCGTACGCCTCGGCACGCCTCAGCCGGCGTTCTCCTCCGCGAGGATCCGGCCGAGTTCCGCCTCCAGGTTGTCCTCGAAGTCGCCGAGGGTGCGTTCCTGACCGAGCGGGACCAGCCTGTCCGTACGGTCGAGGAAGGCGACCAGCGGTGGCGCGCTCGCACGGAAGAGGGCGCGGTCGCCGCCGACCTGGAGCCGGATCATCACGTCGGAGAGCCCGTCGGGGTCGGTCGGCGCGATGTGCACATCGCCGTCCCCGCTGGGCCGGTTGATCCCGTCGAGCAGCAGTTCCCGGCCGAACGCCCAGGTCACCGGCGCGTCTCCGGGAAGGTGGAAGGTCATCCGCACCGCATAGGGGTCGCGGGTCTCGTATCGCAGTTCCACCGGGATCCTGAAGGAGAGCTCCTCGGAGACGAGGAAGCTCATCAGGAGTTCGGCTTGAACCGTCTCTCGCATCATGTACCCCGCAGTAGACGAAGCAGTTGTGTAAACACGTTTGCTGAAAGCTGTGGTCGAAACGGCCAGGAATGATCCCTCATGGCCCTCTTGACGCAATCGTGCTGTAAGCGCTAGCAGATCACAAGGAGTGATTTTTCAGATACTGATAGAGAACGCGAGGGAGCTGAAGAGCCCTCCGATCTCATTCTGTAGCTGAGCGATCGCAGGTAGCAACCGTTCTTCCTGGTGAAGGGGCACCGAAATGGCCATCGCGGCCGCCGTGGACCCCGCCGTGATGGGGATGGCGGCGCAGACTGTGCCGAGTGCATATTCCTGACGCTCCACCAGGGGCTCCATTCGCCCTATTCCGCCCAAACGGTCCAAAAGGGCACGGCGATTACGCACCGTATACGGAGTGATGGCGTCCACCGGATGGCGGTCGAGGTGGTCTTGACGACTCTTCAGATCGAGTTGACTCAGCAGGCACTGCCCGATGGCGTGCGCGTGGCCGGTCTCCCGGAAATCAGCCCACTCCTCGACGGCGGGGGCCGCGGGGGTGTCGGCGACGGCGACGAGCTCGATCTCGCCCTCGCGGTAGATCGCGAAGTACACGGGGACGCCGATGGCATCACGCCAGTGCGCGAGAGAGTCCTCGACCTTGGTGCGACGATTCTGCAGAACTCCGCCGCCGACCAGACGGCCGGCGGCGTCGCCGAAGACGAACACACCCTTCTCGCGACGCAGATAGCCCTCGTGCGTCAGGGTGCGGAGCAGGTGGTACGCGGTGGGAAGCGGAAGTCCCGCTTCGCGGGCGAGCTGTTTGGCGGGCGCTCCGTCCTCATGGGAGCCGACGGCCTCCAGAAGTCTCAGCGCCCGCTGTACCGATCCGATCAGGGTAGGAGCAGCGGTCTGCGAAGCCGTGGCCAAAGGTCACCCCCAGGCGAGTGACGGACGCGTCGCATCCGCCCGCGGGGGCCGCCCCCGCGCGCCCACCGCGACCTGGGACCGCCGGGTCTACGCCTGTTGCTCCTGGGGCGGCAGAGGTTTCCACTCTAATGGCAGCCCCTGTGACCTCGGCCGGTTTCAACCGGTGCGTTCCCCCGCCCGGGCTAATCCCCGGCCGTTGGCCCGTACCAACGGGGGCCGCGTGCTACCAGTCCTCGCGCGAACCGGAGGACGAGGTGAACTTGCGTACGACGTAGATCAGGCCACCGACGAGCGCCACGAACACCAGCAGCTTGAAGAGCACGCCGACCACGAAGGTCAGGACGCTGGTGATCAGTCCACCGAAGACGACGAGCGCGAGAACGGGTATGGCGACCCACTTCACCCACCACGGCATCCCCGCGAGAATCTCCTTCACCGCCATTGCGCTTACCTCATCTCCCGAAGAGTCCGGGCCCGCGGGATCCGTCCGGACCCGGGGCCGCCGGCGTCCACAGCGTTCGCTGTCGCCGACACCCTCGATGCTAGGCGCGCACCCCAAGCGAACGGGGGCCTCACGGCCCCCGCTCTTCCCTGATCCGACCCCTAGGGGGTGGGGGTCACGCCTCCGGGGGCGAGAAGACCACCATGACCCGCAGGTCCTCGGTGATGTGGTGGAACTTGTGCGGCACCCCGGCCGGCACGTAGACCACGCTGCCCCGCGCCACCGGGGTCGTCTCCTCCCCGACCGTGATCGCGGCCCGGCCGCTCACCACGAAGTACACCTCGTCCTGACCGTGCGGCTGCTGCGGGTCGAGCTGCCCCGCGTCGAGCGCGTACAGCCCGACGGACATGTTCCGCTCCCGCAGGAACTGGAGGTACGCGCCGTCGTTGGCGGCACGCTCCGCCTCCAGCTCGTCCAGTCGGAATGCCTTCATGGTTCGTTCGCCCCTGCCTTGGCTCGATCATGTCTGCCACGATCTGACACATGAAGAATTTCGTAGTCAAGACGCTCGCGAACGCGGGGGCCCTGGCCGTGGCCATCTGGCTGCTCCAGGACATCACCCTGACCGGTGACAGCACCGCGAAGAAGGCCTGGACCCTGATCCTGGTCGCCCTGGTCTTCGGCGTGGTCAACTTCCTCGTGAAGCCGCTCGTGCAGCTGCTCACGCTGCCGCTCTTCATCCTGACGCTCGGTCTGATCACCCTGGTCGTCAACGCGCTCATGCTGCTGCTGACCTCCTGGCTGGCCGACCAGCTCGGCCTCAGCTTCCACGTGGACGGCTTCTGGACCGCCGTGCTCGGCGGCCTGATCATCTCCGTCGTCTCCTGGGCGCTGAACGTCGTCCTCCCCGACGGCGACTGAGGGCCGGCCATGACGTACCGCGTCTGCTTCGTCTGCACGGGCAACATCTGCCGCTCGCCGATGGCCGAGCACGTCTTCCGCGCCCGCGTGGCCGAGGCCGGTCTGGCCGACGCGGTCGTCGTGGACAGCGCCGGCACCGGCGGCTGGCACGAGGGCGACGGCGCCGACCCGCGCACCGTCGCCGTGCTGGAGGAGCGCGGATACGGCTCGGCGCACGCCGCCCGCCGCTTCCGCGCCTCCTGGTTCCCGGCGCTCGACCTGGTCATCGCCCTCGACGAGGGGCATCTGCGGGAACTGCGGCGGCTCGCCCCGACCCCCGAGGACGCCGCGAAGATACGGCTGCTGCGCTCCTACGACCCCGGCGCGGGCACCGAGCTCGACGTGCCCGACCCCTATTACGGCGGCCGGGACGGGTTCGAGGAGTGCCTGGACATGGTGGAGGCCGCGAGCGAGGGACTGCTCGCCGCGGTGCGCGACGAGGTGGAGGAGCGGACCCGATGAGCGGCACCCACGGCGGCGAAGGGCTCCGGCCCGAGGAGACCGGCCGGATCGGCGACGGGACCCGGGCGGTCCGGGCCGGCCTGCCCGAGCCCGTGAAGTACGAGCCCACCCTGCCCGGTCCGGTCTTCGCCGCCCACTTCCACCTCCCGGGCGAGCCCACCGGCCCCTACACCTACGGCCGCGACGAGAACCCCACCTGGACCCTCCTGGAACGCGCCATCGGCGAGCTGGAGGCGCCGGGGGAGACCGGGGTCGAGACCCTGGTCTTCGCCTCCGGGATGGCCGCCGTCTCCGCCGTGCTGCTCTCCCAGCTGCGCGCCGGCGACGCCGTCGTCGTCCCCGACGACGCCTACCAGGCGCTGCCGCTGCTGCACGAGCAGCTGCGGGCGTACGGCGTCGAGGTGCGCACCGCGCCGACCCGCGGCGACGCCCAGCTCTCCGTCCTCGACGGGGCGAAGCTGCTGTGGCTGGAGACGCCGTCCAACCCCGGGCTCGATGTCTGCGACGTGCGCCGCCTGGTGCGGGCCGCCCACGAGGCCGGGGCCTTGGTCGCCGTCGACAACACGCTGGCCACCCCGCTCGGCCAGCGGCCCCTGGAACTGGGCGCCGACTTCTCCGTCGCCAGCGACACCAAGGGCATGACCGGGCACGGCGACATCCTGCTCGGGCACGTCAGCTGCCGCGATCCGCTGCGGGCCGCCGAGGTGCGGCGCTGGCGGAAGATCGTCGGGGCCATCCCGGGCCCGATGGAGGCCTGGCTCGCCCACCGCTCCCTGGCCACCCTCCAGCTGCGCCTCGACCGGCAGTGCGCCACCGCGCTCACCGTCGCCGAGGCCCTGCTCGCGCACCGGGACGTGACCGGACTGCGCTACCCGGGGCTGCCCGGCGACCCCTCGCACGAGGTGGCGGCCCGGCAGATGCGGCGCTTCGGCTCCGTCGTCTCCTTCGTCCTGCCGGACCGCGCGTGGGCGGACCGGTTCCTGGACGCGCTGCGGCTCGTGGACGACGCGACCAGCTTCGGCGGGGTCCGGTCGACCGCCGAGCGGCGCGGACGGTGGGGCGGGGACGCCGTGCCCGAGGGCTTCATCCGCTTCTCGGTGGGCGCGGAGGACCCCGAGGACCTGATCGACGACGTCCTTCAAGCCCTCGACGCCGCCGCCAAGGGCGCCTGAGCAGGGGAGAGCGGGCCCATGAAGAGGCGTTCCGAACCTCCCCCCTCGTGGCTCGGAACGCCTTTCTCCCCCTTGCCTCCCCCAGCGGTTCGCGCCGTGGACGACCGCCTGAACAAGGCTAGTTGACTCTCCGTCAGTGTCCAATCACCCTAGCGACAGCGACCTATCGACTTATTTATAGTTGGACGGTCCTGGGGCGCCGTCAGCGGACCGCCTGAGTCGAACGGCCCCCGCGGCCGGGAGGGGGCGGACATGGATCTGGCCCTGCTGCGCACGTTCGTCACGGTGCACCGGGCCGGCTCCTTCACCCGCGCCGCCGCCCTCCTCGGACTCTCCCAGCCCGCCGTCACCAGCCAGATCCGCACCCTGGAACGGCAGCTGGGCCGCCCGCTCTTCCTCAGACAGGCCCGTGGGGTCACCGCCACCACCATCGGCGACGAGCTCGCCCACCGCGCCGCCCCGCACCTGGACGCGCTCGTCGAGATCGCCGAGACCGGCCTCGACGAGCAGAGCGGGATCCGCACCCTGCACCTCGCCGGGCCGCCCGAGTTCACCTCGGTCCGGGTGCTGCCCGCCCTGACCCCGCTGGTCGCCCAGGGCCTCACGCTCCGCGTCTCCTTCCTGGGCGACGCGGACGAGACCCTCGACGGCCTCGCCGCCGGGCACCACGACCTGGCCGTCGCCACCGCGCGGCCCCGCGGCGGGCTCTTCGCCTCCACTCCGCTCTGCGACGAGGAGCACGTCCTGGTCGCCGCCCCGCGCTGGGCCGCCCGCCTGTCGCCCGGAGTGCTGCTGCGCAGGGGCGCGGTCGTCCTGGAGCAGCTGCCCGTGGTCGAGGTGCACGAGCCGCTGCCGTTCGTCTCGCGCTACTGGGCGGCCGTCTTCGAGTCGAAGCCGGCCGCCGCCGCGACCGTGGTCGCACCGGACCTGCGGGCCGTCCTGGAGGCCACCGCCGCCGGCGCGGGGCTCGCCGTCCTGCCGCGCTATCTGTGCGAGGAGGCCCTGGCCACCGGCCGTCTCGTGGCGCTGCTCGAACCGCCGGTACCGCCGCTGCGCACCTACTTCCTGGTGGTGCGCACCGGCACGCTCGCGCTGCCGCATCTCGCGCGGGCCCATGAGCGGCTGGTGCGGACCGCGGGGGACTGGTGAGTTTCAGGACACCCTGGACGGGCCATTTTCTTCCCATGACCGAACGACCAGTGGTCAAGCGCACCGCACGCGCCATCCTGCTCGACGGGGACGACCTGATCCTCATCAAGCGCACGAAGCCCGGAGTGGATCCGTACTGGGTGACGCCCGGCGGCGGGGTCGAGCCGTCGGACCCGACCGTCGTCCAGGCCCTGCACCGCGAGGTGCACGAGGAGCTCGGCGCCAAGATCACCGATGTGGTGCCCTGTTTCGTCGACACCGTCGAGCACATCGTCGACGGCGGGGTCTCCGGCGTGAAGGTCCAGCACTTCTTCGTCTGCCGGCTGGAGTCCATGGACACCTCGCAGCGGCACGGCCCCGAGATCGAGGAGCCGCTGGGCGAGTACGAGATCGTCCGCGTGCCCTTCAGCCGGGTCGGCATCGCCGCCGTGCACCTGGTGCCGCTCTCCCTGCGCCACTACCTGGACGGCAACATCGAGGGCGTCCGGGCGATGCACGCGCCCGACCTGGGCTGATGCACGCGCCCGACCTGGGCTAGGGCCTGCCCTCTGGATCAGGCCGGATCAGGCCCTAGCTCTGGGGGACCAGCTCGGTCAGGTAGTCGTGGCGGATCCGGTCGGTGGGGATGCCGACGCCCTTCAGGGCGTCCACCCCGCTGCGGATCATGCCGAGCGGCCCGGAGAGATAGGCGTCGTACTCGGCCCACGGCCCGTACTGGCGCACGGCGTCCGGGAGCCTGCCCTGGTCCTCGGTGACGGGGCGGACGGCCAGCCAGGGGAAGGTCTTCTGGAGCCGCAGCATGGTGTCGATGTCGTAGAGGTCATGGTCGCTGCGGGCGCCGTAGAAGACCTCGACGCGCCGCCGGTCGCCGTGCTCGGCCACGTCCTCGACCAGGGCCTTGATGGGGGCGATGCCCGTCCCTCCGCCCAGGCAGAGCAGCCCGTTGTCGGTGGAGTGGTCGACGGTCATCGACCCGGCGGGCGGTCCGAGCCGCAGGACGTCCCCGGGGCGGGCGCGGTGCACCAGGGCGTTGGAGACCCAGCCGGCCGGCACCGCCTTGACGTGCAGCGAGAGCAGACCGTCCGGGCGGGGCGCCGAGGCGAAGGAGTAGTGCCGCCATATCCGGGGCCACCAGGGCGTCTCCAGGCTGGTGTACTGCCCGGCGAGGAACGGGTAC
The DNA here is from genome assembly GCF_055560575.1 of Streptomyces sp. NPDC023157. Taxonomy (NCBI): domain Bacteria; kingdom Bacillati; phylum Actinomycetota; class Actinomycetes; order Kitasatosporales; family Streptomycetaceae; genus Streptomyces; species Streptomyces sp. NPDC023157. The sequence goes on along the minus strand of NZ_JBVHIL010000005.1, from coordinate 486,977 downwards.
GGCTGGTCGGGCCGGAGGGTGATCACGGCGATGTCCGGGGTCCGCAGATCGTGCGAGACCACCTCGGCCTGCCACCAGGCCGGCGCGCGCTGCTCGTCTTCCGCCGCCGCGTCGATCATGATCTGCGAGATCGTCGTGTACGTGCGGACCCAGGCCGCCTCGGTCTCCTCGTCCCAACTGTCGGCGTACCGCGTCAGGGCGCCGATCAGGGCCTCGCCCACCGCCGGATAGTGCGCGGGCTGTGTGCCGTACTTACGGTGCCCGCGGCCGAGGTTCCGGAGGTACTCCGTGAGCACGGGCACGTCGTCCAGGTGCTCGGCCGCGGTGAGCAGCGCCTTGAGCAGCCGGTCGCGCTGGGTGTCCATGGCAGCCGGGAACATCGCCCGCAGGTCGGGCTGGTGGGTGAAGAGCAGCGCGTAGAAGTACGAGGTGACCCGGTCGGCGACCGGATCGATCTCCGCCATCGTGCGACGCACCAGCACCGCGTCCGGCGAGGGCGTTCCGCTCTCGTCCGGGGGTATTCGGGGCGGTGATGCGTCCGTGGCCGTAGCCAGAGCATCCGTCATGTCCTCGCCTCCCCGCAGCCGACCCTGGTGGTCGCCTTCCGTGTTCGCAGAATGACAGTCCGGCGTGGACCCCGGGCAGAAAGCGGAATTCCCGGCCGATCGCCCCCCTTCGGCGACTAGGCTGCGTTCTTTCGCACCAGCGCGTGCGCCTCGCGCAGGTCCGCTCCGGAGTAGCTGTGCCGGGCGAGACCCGCGAGGTGATGGTCCGCGTTCACGGCCACCGTCTCGGGCACGACCGCGAAGAGCTCCGCGTCGGACATCGAGTCCCCGTACGCCACACAGGACTCCAGCGGGACGCCGAAGCGCGCGCAGAGCTCCCTGGCGATCCGCACCTTCGCCGACGCGTCGAGGATCCCCGGGCGGTGGATCGGCTCGGTGAACGGCACGGAGGGCCAGAGCGAGCCGTGGGCCGCGTCCGCTCCCCAGGCCAGCAGCCGCTCGACGAAGAAGTCCGGCGACAGCGAGATGACCGCGCAGTGGCCGCCCTCGGCCCGGATCGCGGCCCAGACCTCCTGGATGCCGGCCAGCCAGGGAGCCCCCTCGAAGGCCGCCGTCACCTGCTCCGTGGTGAGCTCCGACCAGAGCGCCCGGGCCCGTACCGCGAACTCGTCGGGGGTGAGACCGTGCCGCAGGAAGCCCTGCTCCAGCTCCGCGATCTCCGTCTCCAGGCCGAGCTGCCGCGAGATCTCCACCGCGGCCGCCGAGCCCCGGATGAGGGTGCCGTCGAGGTCGAAGAGATGGAGCCTGCGGCTGCCACGGAGGGTCGTCATGTACGCCGAGGCTAGTACGGGCGGTTACTCCCCCGGTCAGACGCGGGAGAAGAGCTCCGGACGGCACCGTGTTTCACGTGAAACAACTCCGGCGGCCCGCCCGGCGGGCGCTCCTCGTCGTCCATGTCTCCGTCTCCGTGGCCTGGCTCGGCCTCAGCCTGGGCCTGCTGACCCTCGGCATCACCGCGTACACGACCCAGGACCCCTCCCTGACGGAAGCGGCCTACCGCGCCATGCGGGTGTTCGCGGACTGGCTCCTCGCCCCGGTCGCTCTGCTGACCCTGGGCACCGGTCTGGTGCTCTCGCTGGGGACACCCTGGGGGCTGGCCCGGCACCGATGGGTCTGGATCAAGTTCTGGATCACCCTCGCCACGGCCGCCGCGACGATCTTCGCGCTCCGCCCGTTGATCGCCCACGCGGCGACGGCCGGCGTGCCGGACCTCAGCCTGGTCGCCGCTCCCACGGTCTCCACCAGTGCCTATCTCTTCATGACCGCGATCTCGGTGCTCAAGCCCTGGGGGCCGACCCGACGCGGGCGCCGCCTGCGGGAATCCGCCCGCTCCCGTAAAACGGTGGACGCCCCCACGCCACTTCGGAGAGCCTGACCCCCATGCCCTCCTCACACCCCTCGCTCGACCAGCTCCCCATCCGACGCCTCACCCCGGAGGACGTCCTCGCCTGCGCCGACCTCTCCGAGGACCGGGGATGGGCCCGGGAGGAGCACAAGTGGGGGCTGCTGCTCACCGCGGGCACCGGATACGGCATCGACGACCCGTCCGGGAAGGGGCTCGTGACCGCCTGCGTGGTCACCTCGTACGGGCCGGGTCTCGCCGCCATCGGCATGGTCCTGGTCTCCGCGCGCTACGCCCGCCAGGGCGTCGGGCGCCGACTGATGCGCCACGTGCTCGCCGAGGCGGGGGACACCCCGCTCACCCTCTTCGCCACGTCGAACGGGCAGCCCCTCTACGAGGAGCTGGGCTTCGCCGGCGTCGGCCGCTCGGAGATGCTCAAGGGGCGCTTCACCTCCTCCGAACCGGCTCCCGCCCTTCCGGTCCGCCCCGCGACCGCGGAGGACCTGCCGGCGGTGCTGCGCCTCGACCACGAGATCTTCGGCGTCGACCGCACCGCGATGATCACCCGGCTGCCGGCCTTCGCCGACCACCTGCGCGTCGCGGAGCAGGACGGCGAGATCACCGGCTTCGCCGGACTCTGGCCCAACATGGACACCCATGTCATCGGCCCACTGATCGCCCGCGACGTCGCCACGGCCCAGGCCCTGGTCTCGTCGCTCGCCGCCGCCTCGGACCGCCCGCTGCGCACGGACGTCGACAGCCGGCACAGCGCACTGACGACCTGGCTGAAGGCGAACGGCCTGGAGCGGATCGCCGACAACACCGTCATGATCCGTTCCCTCCCCGACCTCCCGGGCGACTGGCGCCGCCGCTTCGCGCCGCTCACCGTCGCGGCGGGCTGACCCGGCCGAGCCCCGTCCGCCGATTACTTGCACACGCGGATTTTTGCGCGCATCGTCTACGCTGGTACGGAGCTCCGGACCGAGGAGACGTGGAAGCGAGGAGAGCTCATGACCGCGACGGACCCCGCACTGACGGCCCTCTCCCAGGGCTGGTGTGCGCTCTCGCTGCTGCACGGCAGGATCGAGTCGCACATCGAGCGGGCCCTGGAGTCCCGGCACGGTCTGAGCGTGCGCGAGTACTCGCTCCTCGACGTCCTCAGCTGCCAGCACGACGGCCCGGGCGGACACCTCCAGATGAAGCAGGTCGCCGACGCCGTCGTGCTCAGCCAGAGCGCCACCACCCGGCTCGTCACCCGGCTGGAGGACCGCGGGCTGCTCACCCGGTATCTCTGCGCCACCGACCGGCGCGGCATCTACACCGATGTCACCGAGGCCGGCCGGACGCTGCTCGACGAGGCCCGCCCGACCAACGACGGCGCCCTGCGCGAGGCCCTGGACGCGGCGGCCGAGAACCCGGAACTGGCCCCGCTGGTCCGGGTCGTCGAGAGCCTCGGCGTTCCCGCCTGACCCGCCGGGCGGGACGTACCCTGCCCTCCATGAGCGATCTTGAGATACGGCCCGCGGAGCAGGACGACCTCCCCGCCATCGTGGCGATGCTGGCCGACGACCCCCTGGGCGCCCAGCGCGAGTCGCCCGACGACCTCACGCCGTACACGGCCGCCTTCGCCCGGCTCGCCCAGGACCCGAACCAGCGGCTGGTCGTGGCCGTGCGCGGGGACAAGGTCGTCGGCACGCTTCAGCTGACGCTCATCCCCGGGCTCTCCCGCAAGGGCACGACCCGCTCCCTCATCGAGGGCGTCCGCATCCACGCCGACGAGCGCGGCAGCGGTCTCGGCACCCGGCTCATCGAGTGGGCCGTCGAGGAGTCCCGCGCCCAGGGCTGCCGCCTGGTGCAGCTGACCTCCGACGTCACCCGCACCGACGCCCACCGCTTCTACGAGCGACTCGGCTTCGAGGCCTCGCACGTCGGGTTCAAGCTGAGCCTGTGAAGGAGAGCGCGCTGTTTCACGTGAAACAGCGCGCTTCCGGTCAGAGGCCGCGCCAGCCGGCCTCGTCCACACCCCCGGGAACGGCGTCCTCCGGCCCGTACGGCTCGCGGGTGAAGACGAAGGACCCGAGGTCGAGATGGCTCACCGACCCGTCGGGGCGCCGCACCGCCCGGAGCGTCTCCCCCGCGTAGTAGCCGTCCAGGCCGATCCAGCCGCCCTCCGGAAGCGCCCGGAACGTGGCACGGCGCCCGACGCCACGCAGGGGCTCCAGGGTCACCCCGCGCCCGGCACCGACCCGCAGCCCGTAGGCGTACGTCCCCCAGTACCAGGGGCCGGTGAGCGCCAGGAGCTCCTCGTCGACCTCCGCCTCGGGAAGGGGTCGCCAGGGCTCCGGCAGCCGCGGCTCGGCCTCGGCCACGATCCGTACGAGATCGGCGGCCACAAGGGCCGTCAAGGGCCCCGAGGTGGCGTTCGCGAGCGCCACCGCCGCGAGCCCGTCCTCGACGCTCACCCAGAGGCAGGCCACGAAGCCCGGCAGCGAACCCGTGTGACCGACGAGCGTCCGGCCGTCCTTGCGCAGCAGCTGAAGACCGAGGCCGTAACCCGACTCCCCGTCACCGGCCGCCGGGGGCGCGGCGGGCACCCGCATCTCCTCGACGGAGGCCCTGGCGAGCACCCGGTCGTCCCCCTCGGCGAGGAACGCGCCGAACCGGCAGAGATCGCCGACGGTCGACCAGAGCTGCCCGGCCGGCGCCATGATCCCCAGGTCCTGCGCGGGCTCGGGCAGCATCACATCGGCCCACGGATGCACGGCGAAGCCACCGGCGTGCGGGGCGACCGGCCGCGCGGTCGTCCGGCGCAGCCCCAGCGGCTCCAGGATCTCGGTGCGCAGCGCCGCCTCCCAGGACACCCCGCGCAGGGCCTCGACCAGCGAACCGAGCAAGGTGTAGCCGGGGTTGGAGTAGTGGTGCAGCCGCCCGGCGGGGTGCCGCCTCGGCTGCTCCCCCAGGACGTCGGCGAGCTCCGGCCGCACCGTGCCGGGCGTCCGCTCCCACCACGGCGACGGGCTCTCGGCGGCGAGACCGGCGCTGTGGCCGAGGAGTTGAGCGATCGTCACCTCACCGACGCCGGTGCCCTTCAGGTGCTTCTCCAGCGGGTCGTCGAGGCTGAGCAGCCCCTCGTCCCTCAGCCGCATCACCAGCACCGCGGTGAACACCTTGGTGATCGAGCCGATCCGGTACTGCGTGTCGGCCTCCGGGGCATGCCCGTCGACACAGCTACGGGACCCGAACCAGACGGTCTCGCCCTCCCGGACCACGCCGGCGGCGAAGGAGGGCGAGCGTCCCTCGGTCTGCGCGACGGCGACGCGGTGCAGCAGGGCGCGTTCGGTGCTGGGAAGCAGGGCTTCGAAGGATGAGGTCATACGGTGATCATGCCGCGCGGCCCCGGAGAACTCGATCAGGTTTGTGCCATGTCCACGAAGCGCGAGTAGTGGCCCTGGAAGGCCACGGTGATCGTCGCGGTCGGGCCGTTACGGTGCTTGCCGACGATGATGTCGGCCTCGCCCGCGCGCGGGGACTCCTTCTCGTAGGCGTCCTCGCGGTGCAGCAGGATGACCATGTCCGCGTCCTGCTCGATGGAGCCGGATTCACGCAGGTCGGAGACCATCGGCTTCTTGTCCGTGCGCTGTTCGGGGCCACGGTTCAGCTGCGAGAGCGCGATCACCGGGAGCTCCAGCTCCTTGGCGAGCAGCTTCAGGTTTCGCGACATGTCGGAGACCTCCTGCTGGCGGCTCTCGGAGCGCTTGGAGCCACCGGCCTGCATCAGCTGGAGGTAGTCGATGATGACCAGCTTGATGCCGCTGCGCTGCTTGAGGCGGCGGCACTTGGCGCGGATCTCCATCATCGACAGGTTCGGCGAGTCGTCGATGAAGAGCGGGGCCTGCGAGACGTCCGGCATCCGGCGGGCCAGCCGGGTCCAGTCCTCGTCGGTCATGGTGCCGGAGCGCATGTGGTGCAGCGCGACCCGGGCCTCCGCCGAGAGCAGACGCATCGCGATCTCGTTGCGCCCCATTTCGAGGGAGAAGATGACGCTGGGCAGGTTGTGCTTGATGGAGGCCGCGCGGGCGAAGTCCAGCGCCAGCGTCGACTTACCCATGGCGGGGCGGGCCGCGATGATGATCATCTGGCCGGGGTGCAGACCGTTGGTGAGCGCGTCCAGGTCGGTGAAGCCGGTGGGCACACCGGTCATCTCGCCGCTGCGGGAGCCGATCGCCTCGATCTCGTCGAGCGCGCCCTCCATGATGTCGCCGAGCGGCAGGTAGTCCTCGGTGGTCCGCTGCTCGGTGACCTGGTAGATCTCGGCCTGGGCGCGGTTGACGATGTCGTCGACGTCGCCGTCGGCCGCGTATCCCATCTGCGTGATCTTGGTACCGGCCTCGACGAGGCGCCGCAGCACGGCACGCTCGTGGACGATCTCCGCGTAGTAGGAGGCGTTGGCGGCGGTGGGCACCGACTGGACGAGGGTGTGCAGGTAGGAGACGCCGCCGGCGCGGGTGATCTCGCCGCGCTTGGTGAGCTCGGCGCCGACCGTGATGGGGTCGGCGGGCTCGCCCTTCGCGTACAGGTCGAGGATGGCCGCGTAGACCGTCTCGTGGGCCGGCTTGTAGAAGTCGTGGCCCTTGAGGATCTCGACGACGTCGGCGATGGCGTCCTTGGACAGCAGCATGCCGCCGAGGACGGACTGCTCGGCGTCCAGGTCCTGCGGGGGGACCCGCTCGAAGCCGGAGATCCCGGAGTCCCAGGAGTCCTCACTGCCTCGCTCGTGCTGGTCCTCACGACCGCGCCCCCGGCCACGGCCCTCGCCGCGGGTACGGGTGGGCAGCCGGTCACCTGGTCCGCTGTCGGCCCAGGGATCGTCCATGGGCTCGGGGCTGCTCACAAGCCACCTCCTCCCGTCCGCTCCGCGGACCTCGCCGTGCCACTCTTTCTTACGCCACGGCTCGGACAAACAAGGGGCTTTGAGTCCGCTTCTGGCGCGTCGTGCGCCGGTCCACGGTAGGCCCGCGGGCACCGTCAGCCAATCTGGTTATCCACAGGGCCTGTGGGTGAAGGCCCGGATGCTGTGGAGAACTCCCCAGAACCTGTGCACGGACCGGGGGACAGTCATGTGGACAAACTCATATCACCCCCGGCGGAACCCATCTGACCTGCTGTTTTTCCATCCACGGGCTGTGGGGGAGAAAAACTTCGCCGTCTGGACCAAGATCAGAACAAACGGCGCACACGCGAAGGCGCCCTCCCCCATCAAGTAAGGGTTGTAATGGCATTGCATCTCTTACCTGTGGAAGATTAGATTGACCCCATGCATCAGGCTCCCGCGCCCTCCAAGGCCGTTCGACGGCAGCACGACCGCGAGATCGTCTCGCTGGCCGTCCCGGCCTTCGGCGCACTCGTCGCCGAGCCCCTGTTCCTGCTGGCCGACAGCGCCATCGTCGGCCATCTCGGCACCCCCCAACTCGCCGGGCTCGCCATCGCCTCGACCCTGCTCTCCACCGCGGTGAGCGTCTTCGTCTTCCTCGCCTACGCCACCACGGCCGCCGTCGCCCGCCGCGTCGGCGCGGGCGACCTCCCGTCCGCCATCCGACAGGGCGTGGACGGCATCTGGCTCGCCCTCCTCCTGGGTGCCGGCGTCGTCGCCCTCACCCTGCCGACCGCCCCCTGGCTCGTGGGGCTCTTCGGCGCCTCCGACACCGCGGCCCCCTACGCGACCACCTATCTGCGGATCTCCATCCTCGGCATCCCGGCCATGCTGGTCGTCCTCGCCGCCACCGGCGTCCTCCGCGGCCTCCAGGACACGAAGACCCCCCTCTACGTCGCCATCGCCGGCTTCGCCGCCAACGGGCTCCTCAACCTCGGTCTGGTCTACGGAGCCGGGCTCGGCATCGCCGGATCCGCCTGGGGCACGGTCATCGCCCAGGTCGGCATGGCCGCCGCCTATCTGTTCGTGGTCGTCCGCGGCGCCCGCCGCCACGGCGCCTCCCTGCGCCCGGACCTCGCCGGGATCCGGGCCGGCGCCCAGGCCGGAGCCCCGCTCCTGGTCCGTACGCTCTCCCTGCGCGCGGTCCTGATGATCGCCACGGCCGTGGCCGCCCGGCTCGGCGACACCGATGTCGCCGCGCACCAGATCATCCTGTCCCTGTGGAGCCTGATGGCCTTCGCCCTCGACGCCATCGCCATCGCCGGACAGGCCATCATCGGCCGCTACCTCGGGGCCGAGGACGCGGACGGGGCCCGTCAGGTGTGCCGCCGGATGGTGCAGTGGGGCGTGCTCTCCGGGGTCGTGCTCGGGCTGCTGCTCATCGTCACCCGCCCGCTCTTCATCCCGCTGTTCACCAGCGACCCCTCGGTCCAGGACACGCTACTCCCCGCCCTCCTGGTCGTGGCGCTCTCCCAGCCCGTCTCCGGGGTGGTCTTCGTCCTCGACGGCGTCCTCATGGGCGCGGGCGACGGCCGCTATCTCGCCTGGGCCATGCTCGTGACCCTGGCCGTCTTCGCCCCCGTCGCCCTGCTGGTCCCCACGCTCGGGGGCGGGCTGACCGCGCTCTGGGGCGCGATGACGCTGATGATGACGGTCCGCCTGGGCACCCTCTGGCTCCGCGCCCGCTCCGGACGCTGGATCGTCACCGGCGCCACCCGCTGACCGATCGGTGATGTTTCACGTGAAACGCGATGTTTCACGTGAAACGGAAGAAGGGCCGCACCCCGAGGGGTACGGCCCTTCTTCACTGCTCAGCAGAGTCTGCCGAAGGCCAGCCTTAGGCGGCGATGACCTCGACGCCCAGCTTGGCGACCACGTCGGCGTGCAGACGCACGGTGACCTGGTGCGCGCCGAGGGTCTTGATCGGCGAACCGAGCTCGACACGACGCTTGTCCACGTCCGGACCACCGGCGGCCTTGATCGCCGAAGCGACGTCAGCCTGGGTCACGGAGCCGAACAGACGGCCGGCGTCGCCGGAGCGAACGGCCAGCTTGACCTTGACGCCCTCGAGCCGGGCCTTGACCTCGTTGGCCTGCTCGATGGTCGCGATCTCGTGGATCTTGCGGGCGCGGCGGATCTGCGCCACGTCCTTCTCGCCACCCTTGGTCCAGCGGATCGCGAAACCACGCGGGACCAGGTAGTTGCGAGCGTAACCGTCCTTGACGTCAACGACGTCGCCAGCGGTACCGAGGCCGGAGACCTCGTGGGTGAGGATGATCTTCATTTTTCGGTCACCCTTCCCTTATCGCGCGGTGGACGTGTAGGGCAGCAGCGCCATCTCACGGCTGTTCTTGACGGCCGTGGCGACGTCACGCTGGTGCTGCGTGCAGTTGCCGGTCACGCGACGGGCACGGATCTTGCCGCGGTCGGAAATGAACTTCCGCAGCATGTTCGTGTCCTTGTAGTCGACGTACGCGACCTTGTCCTTGCAGAATGCGCAGACCTTCTTCTTAGGCTTGCGCACAGGCGGCTTCGCCATGGTGTTTCTCCTGTGTGATCAAGAAGTTTGGGTACGAGCTGCTTCTTGGGGGCGTGCCCTAGAAGGGAGGCTCGTCCGAGTAGCCGCCGCCGGAGTTTCCACCCCAGCTACCGCCGCCCTGCTGCTGCTGACCGCCGGCCGGGGGGCTGGAGGCCCAGGGGTCGTCGGAGGGAGCTCCGCCGCCCTGCTGGCCACCGCCGGAGTTTCCACCCCAGCTGCCACCGCTGCCGCCGCCCTGCTGCTGCCCGCCGCCGTAACCACCCTGGCCACCGCGACCCGTGGTCTTGGTGACCTTGGCCGTGGCGTTCTTGAGGCTGGGGCCGACTTCCTCGACGTCCAGCTCGTAGACCGTGCGCTTCACGCCCTCGCGGTCCTCGTAGGACCGCTGCTTCAGCCGGCCCTGCACGACGACGCGCATGCCTCGCTGAAGCGACTCGGCGACGTTCTCCGCCGCCTGACGCCAGACCGAGCAGGTCAGGAACAGGCTTTCGCCGTCCTTCCACTCATTGGTCTGACGGTCGAAAGTGCGGGGAGTGGACGCGATACGGAACTTCGCGACCGCCGCACCGGACGGGGTGAAGCGCAGCTCGGGGTCGTCGACAAGATTGCCGACGACCGTGATGACGGTCTCGCCTGCCATGGGTGAACCTCTCGGCGGGATTGCTTCTGGCTGCTTACTGCTACTCGAACCCGAAAACCTGTGAGCCGAAGGCTCAGTGGGTCTCGGGGCGGAGGACCTTGGTCCGGAGGACCGACTCGTTCAGGTTCATCTGGCGGTCGAGCTCCTTGACGACCGCAGGCTCGGCCTGCAGGTCGATGACCGAGTAGATGCCCTCGGGCTTCTTCTTGATCTCGTAGGCGAGACGACGACGGCCCCAGGTGTCGACCTTCTCAACCTTTCCGTTGCCCTCACGGACGACGGAGAGGAAGTTCTCGATCAGCGGGGAGACAGCGCGCTCCTCGAGATCGGGGTCGAGGATGACCATCACCTCGTAGTGACGCATGTGGAACCCACCTCCTTTGGACTCAGCGGCCACGGTCGTTCCGTGGCAGGAGGGTCGTGATGCGTAAGCAACGGTATCGGCCACCACTGACAATCCCCCTCGACGAGCGAGGGTTCCGTCGGGGTCCAGGAAGGACCTGGGCAGACACCGGTGCAGACCGTACAGAGTACCCGCACATCGCCCTGCGGTTGAAATCCTGTGGTGAGGGGACGCAATCTGTACACAACGGATGTCGGCGGCGTCACAGTGCGCCGCCTTCCCGCAGCCACGCCAGGAGGTGCCCCATGGCACAGGCAATGCGACCCGACCCCGGACACTCCCTCTTCGCCACGGACGGCAAGCCGCACCCGCTCCAGGACACCCTGATGGCGGTCACGCTCTTCCTCGGAGTCCTGTCCTTCATCACCGCCCAGTTCCACAGCCTGCACGTGCTGGCGTCCTGGACGGGCCTGATCGGCATCCTGACCGGCGCCGTCGGACAGTTCGTCTCCGTGACCACCAGGGAACGCTTCGTCCTGATCGTCGGCCTCGGCGCCTCGGCCGTGGGCTTCTACCTCGGCATGTTCTACGGAGGCCTCGCCTGATCCCACGCGACAGTCCGGACAGGCTCAGGGACACACGTCCCCTCTGGGGCGCTCCCCGGTCACAGTAGGCTTCGGCGCGAGAGCCGGAGCCCCTGTACCGATGGGGACACACCTGCCGAGGAGCGCCCCGCATGAGCCTGACCCTGAGGACCATCAGCCGTGAGCAGCATCTGGCATTCATCCAGAGCCAGCCCGCGGCGAGCCACTGCCAGGTCCCGGCGTGGGCGGACGTGAAGACCGAGTGGCGCTCGGAGAACCTCGGTTGGTTCGACAAGGGCGGCGAGCTCGTCGGCGTCGGCCTGGTGCTCTACCGGCAACTGCCCAAGATCAAGCGGTACCTGGCGTACCTGCCCGAGGGCCCGGTCATCAACTGGCACGCGCCCAACCTCGACGACTGGCTGCAGCCGATGCTGGCGCACCTCAAGCAGCAGGGCGCCTTCTCGGTGAAGATGGGCCCGCCGGTCGTCATCCGCCGCTGGGACTCGGCCGCCATCAAGTCCGGCATCCAGGACCCGGACGTCAAGCGCCTGAAGGACGTCGAGGCCACCCACATCGAGCCGCGCGCCTTCGAAGTGGCGGACCGGCTGCGGAAGATGGGCTGGCAGCAGGCCGAGGACGGCGGCGCCGGCTTCGGCGACGTGCAGCCCCGCTACGTCTTCCAGGTCCCGCTCGCCAACCGCTCGCTCGACGACGTCCTCAAGGGCTTCAACCAGCTGTGGCGCCGCAACATCAAGAAGGCCGAGAAGGCCGGCGTCGAGGTCGTCCAGGGCGGTTACGAGGACCTCGCCGAGTGGCAGCGGCTGTACGAGATCACGGCCGTCCGCGACCACTTCCGCCCGCGCCCGCTCTCGTACTTCCAGCGCATGTGGACCGTCCTCAACAACGAGGACCCCAACCGCATGCGGCTCTACTTCGCCCGGCACAACGGTGTGAACCTGTCCGCCGCGACCATGCTCGTCGTCGGCGGCCACGTCTGGTACTCCTACGGCGCCTCCGACAACATCGGCCGCGAGGTCCGCCCCTCCAACGCGATGCAGTGGCGCATGCTGCGGGACGCCTACGCGATGGGCGCCACCGTCTACGACCTGCGGGGCATCTCGGACTCGCTGGACGAGACCGACCACCTCTTCGGTCTGATCCAGTTCAAGGTCGGCACGGGCGGCGAGGCCGTCGAGTACGTCGGCGAGTGGGACTTCCCGCTCAACAAGCTCCTGCACAAGGCGCTGGACATCTACATGTCGCGTCGCTGACGCCACGCCCGAGGCTTGCGTAGTCTCGTACACACGTACACCCCTTTGATCCACCGCAGCTGACACACCGCAGCCACCAGAAAGGTTCCGGGCCGGCCATGGCGCTCTCCCTCTACGTCGACACCGCTCGTTGGCGGGCGCACCAGAAGACGGTCATCGACCAGTTCCCCGGTCTCGTCCCGGTCTGCAAGGGCAACGGCTACGGCTTCGGCCACGAGCGGCTGGCCGACGAGGCCGCGCGCTTCGGCGCCGACATGCTCGCGGTCGGCACCACCTACGAGGCCGCCAAGATCAAGGACTGGTTCAGCGGCGACCTGCTGGTGCTCACCCCGTTCCGGCGCGGCGAGGAGCCGGTGCCGCTGCCGGACCGGGTCATCCGCTCGGTGTCCTCCGTGGACGGCGTGCACGCCCTGGTGGGCGCCCGTGTCGTCATCGAGTGCATGAGCTCGATGAAGCGCCACGGCGTCCACGAGGAGGACCTCGGCCGGCTGCACGCCGCCATCGAGGACGTACGCCTTGAGGGCTTCGCCCTGCACCTGCCCCTGGACCGCCCGGACGGCACCGACGCCGTCGAGGAGGTCATCGCCTGGATGGACCGGCTGCGGTCCGCCCGGCTGCCGCTGCACACCATGTTCGTCAGCCACCTGCGCGCCGAAGAGCAGGCCAGGCTCCAGCAGCAGTTCCCGCAGACCCGCTTCCGGGCCCGGATCGGCACCCGGCTGTGGCTGGGCGACCACGAGGCCACGGACTACCGGGGCGCCGTCCTCGACGTGACCCGGGTCGCCAAGGGGGACCGCTTCGGCTACCGCCAGCAGAAGGCCGCGTCCGACGGCTGGCTCGTGGTGGTCGCCGGCGGCACCTCGCACGGCGTCGGTCTGGAGGCCCCCAAGGCCATGCACGGCGTGATGCCGCGCGCCAAGGGCGTGGCCCGCGCCGGTCTCGCGACCGTCAACCGCAACCTCTCCCCGTTCGTCTGGGCCGGCAAGCAGCGCTGGTTCGCCGAGCCGCCGCACATGCAGGTGTCGATCCTGTTCGTGCCCGCCGACGCGCAGGAGCCGCACGTCGGCGACGAGCTGGTCGCCCACCTGCGCCACACCACGACGCAGTACGACCGGCTCGTCGAGCGCTGAGCACCGAGCCGACGGCGGACACCGTACGGACACGAGAGCGGCCCCCGGGATCACCCGGGGGCCGCTCTCGTGTCTCCGCTCCGCTCACTCCCGGGAGGCGCTCCCGGGAACCGCCCACGGATCGCTCCCTGGAGCCGCCCAGAGATCGCCCCCGGGCAGGCCACCCGGGGCGCCTCCCGGAGCGCCCCAATCCACCCGCGGGCCCTCCGTCGCCGGGGCCGCGTGCAGCGGCGGATGCGCCGCCCTGCCCAGGACGAACACGTCCTCGGCACCGTCCAGGACGCCCCCCGAGGGGTCGTCCGAGCCGTCCCGGCGTACCGGGTCCCGGTCCGGCGCGAGGATGTCGCGCACGACCAGGGCGCACAGGTAGAGCGTGCCGAGCACGTGCAGCACGATCGCGAACTGGTAGCCGTCGGTCGGCAGGCCCTGCTTGCTCCCGCTGCTCGTGTAGGCCAGGTAGAACCAGATGGCCAGGAAGTACATGACCTCGCAGGCCTGCCAGACGAGGAAGTCGCGCCAGCGCGGCCGGGCGAGCGCGGCGAGCGGGATCAGCCACAGGACGTACTGCGGCGAGTACACCTTGTTGGTGAGCACGAACGCGGCCACGATCAGGAAGGCCAGCTGGGCCAGCCGGGGCCTGCGCGGCGCGGAGAACGCCAGGATCGCCAGACCGACGGCCACCAGCACCATCAGGAGCAGCGCCCAGATGTTCGCGGTCACCGGCTGCACCTGACGGCCGGTGGTCTGGCTGAGGAGCAGCCAGACGGAGCCGAAGTCGACGTTCCGGTCCGTGCTGAAGACGTAGAACTGCTTCCACCCCTCGGGCGCGAGCAGCATCACCGGCAGGTTCACCGCCAGCCACGCGCCCACCGCCCCGAGCAGCGCCGTGCCGAACGCGCGCCACTTCCCGGCCCGCCAGCAGAGCAGGAACAGGGGGAGGAGCAGCAGTATCGGGTAGAACTTGGCTGCCGTCGCCAGCCCGAGCAGCACGCCGGCGCCGAGCGTCCGGCCGCGCGACCACATCAGCAGCGCGGCGGCGGTCAGGGCGACGGCCAGCAGGTCCCAGTTGATCGTGGCGGTCAGCGCCAGGGCGGGCGCGAGCGCCACCAGGAGACCGTCCCAGGGGCGCCTGCGGTGGGTCCTGGCCACACACACGGCGAGGACGGCCGTGCACACGAGCAGCATGCCCGCGTTGACCATCCAGTAGGCCTGCTCCCGCTCCGACAGGGTGCCGCCGGGCGTCAGCCAGGCCGCGACCTGCATGAAGAGACCGGTCAGGACCGGGTACTCCAGGAACGGTATGTCGCCACCGATCCGGTCGAAGTAGGGCACCAGACCGTCCGCGAAGCCGCGCCCCGAGAAGAGGTGCGGGATGTCCGAGTAGCAGGCGTGGGTGTACTGGGAGGTGGTGCCCCGGAACCAGGCCCAGTTGTAGCAGGGCAGCTTCTGCACCATGCCGAGCGCGAACATCCCGATGGCCACCAGGGCCACCACGCGCACCGGGGTGAGCTGTCCGGCGCCCAGCAGCGCCCGGCGGCCGATCGGCCCGCCGATCAGTTCGCTGCCCGCGGCGGCCACGTCGTCGCTGCGCGTGGGGCAGACCACCGCCGGTTCCCGCGGAGGGCTCGTCTTCTGGAGGCTCGGCATGGGGGACATCCTGCCGTACGGGCCTGGGAAAACGGTGAGGGCCGCCGCGGCCGGTCCCGTACACGAGGTACGGACCGGGCGCGGCGGCCCTCGACGAGGCCGCTCGGCCGGCGGGCGGATCAGCCGCCCAGGCCGGTCCAGCCGGTGCCGCCGTTGGGCTTGCCGCCCCCGCCGCCCGCTGCGGCGGGATCGGTGGAGGGGGAGTCCGTCGACGTCGGCGGGGGTGTCGTGGTGGCTCCGCCGTTGGTCGCGCCGCCGTTGTTGTTCCCGTTGCTGGCGCCGCCGTTCGGGTCGCACGGCCAGTCCCACACGGAGCAGGTCTTGCCCGGGTCCACCGTCTTGGTCGGTTTCATGGTGGGCGTCTGCGTCGTGGCGGTGGCGGACGGCGACTCGGACTCGGTCTCCGTCGGCGTCGGCGTCGGGCTGACCGCGCCGCCGCCGAAGACCGCCTCGGCGCCCAGGTCCTCGGGCGACGGGAAGTCCACCGCCTTGGTGCCGCTCAGCGCGTCGGTCATGTAGTCGTGCCAGATCTGCGACGGGAACGACGAACCGTGGATCTTCGGCTGGGCACCCGTGCCGAACATGGACTCGAACTTACGGTCCTTGATCGTCTCGTCGTCCGCGAAGCGGTACATGTCGATGGCGGTCGCCAGCTGCGGGGTGTAGCCCACGAACCAGGCCGAGTTGTTGCCGTCGGTCGTACCGGTCTTGCCGGCCGCCTCGCGGTCGTCGAGCGCGGCCTTCTTGCCGGTGCCCTTCTTCACGACGTCCTTCAGCACGTCGGTGACGTTGCTGGCGACGGCCGTGGAGAACGCGCGCTTCGGCGCGGCCTCGTGCTGGTAGACGACCTCGCCCTTCTGGAGGACCTTGGTCACGGAGAACGGGTCGTTCTGCTCGCCGTTGTTCGCGAAGGTCGAGTAGGCGCCGGCCATGCGGATCGCGCTCGGGGAGGAGATACCCAGCGAGAACGACGGCACATTGGCCTTGATCAGCGAGGACTCCAGGAGGCCCGCGTCGACGGCCGACTGGCGGACCTTGTCGATGCCGATGTCCATGCCGAGCTGCACGTACGGCGAGTTGGCGGAGACCTGCATGGCCTTACGAAGCGTCACGTTCCCGTAGCTCGCACCGTCGTCGTTCGTCTGGAGCCACTCGCCGCCCTTCTCGTCGTGCCAGATCGAGCCGTCGTACCTCTTGATCCTCAGCTTGTTCTGGCCGTTGTAGAGGCTCTTGTCGGGGTCGACGATCGTCCGCGAGGACGGTCCCTGCGTCTCCCCCAGCTTCTTGTCCCGCACACCGTCGCGCATCGCCGCCGCCAGGACGAAGGGCTTGAAGGTCGATCCGACCTGGGCACCCGTCTGGTCGGCGTTGTTGGTGAAGTGCTTGGTGGCGTCGGTGCCGCCGTAGATCGCCACGATCGCGCCGGTCTTCGGGTCGACCGAAGCGCCGCCGAACTGGACGTGGGTGTCCTCCTTCGGGCGCTTCTTCGGGTCGATGTGCTCCTTGTAGACCTTCTTGATCGCCTTCTCGAGGGACGCGACCTTCTTCTTGTCGAAGGTCGTGTGGATCTCGAAGCCGCCCTTGGCGATCTGCTGGGCGGTGATGCCCTTGTCGTTGTTGTTGAGGAAGTTCGCCTCGGCCGTCCGCACCAGGTAGCCGACCTGGCCGCTCAGCTGGGCACCCTGGGTCCGGCCCTTCACCTGGGGGAACTCGGTGAACTTGGCGCGCTCGGCTGCCGGGAGGTTCCCGTCCTTGACCATCTCGTCCAGGATCCACTTCCAGCGCTTCTCGGCGCGGTCGCGGTTGGCCTGGGCCGTGGCCTGGGGGTCGATCTCGGGGGAGCCGGCCGGGTCGTAGTAGGTCGCGCCCTTGAGCAGCGAGGCGAGGAAGGCCGACTGGCTGGCGTTCAGCTTGCTGGCGTCCGTGCCGAAGTACGTGCGGGCCGCCGCCTGGATGCCGTAGGCACCGCGTCCGTAGTACGAGGTGTTGAGGTAGCCGGCCATGATGTCGCGCTTTTCCAGGTCGTTGCCGACGCGCATGGAGATGAAGAGTTCCTTCACCTTGCGGGTCACGGTCTGCGACTGGTCGTTGAGCCGGTTGTTCTTCACGTACTGCTGGGTGATGGTCGAGCCGCCCTGGGTCTCGCCGCCCTTGGCCATGTTCCACACGGCACGGCCGATGCCCATCGGGTCGATACCCGAGTCGGTCCAGAACGTCTTGTTCTCGGCCGAGACCACGGCGTTCTGCATGACCACCGGGATCTGCTCGATCCCGACGATCTGGCGGTTCACCTCACCACCGGTCGCGGCCATCACCGTGCCGTCGGACCAGTAGAAGACGTTGTTCTGCTGCTTGGCGCTCAGGTCCTCGTTGGGGATGCCCACCATCGCGTACGCGATCGAGGCCGCACCCATGAGGCCACCGCAGAAGGCCAGGAACAGGCCCGTGACCAGCTTCCACGACGGCATCCAGCGCCGCCAGCCGTACTTGCCGTAGCGCGGGTAGTCGATGATCCGCTTCTTGCCGGGCGGACGTCCGCCGCGGCCACGCCCGGGACCACCGCCCTGGCCGCCACCGCCGCCGCGCCGACCGCCGCCGGGGCCGCTCGGGCCGCCGGGGCCACCGGCCTCGGGCGCACGCCTGCGACCGCCCCGCTGGGCGGCTCGCCGGGCCTCGGCACGCCCCCCGTAGGGACGCTGCTCCTCCCCATGGACGGAAGGCGGTCCGTACGAGTCCGAAGGGGACCCCGAACCGACCTCATGGCCTTGGACCGGCCTCCGGCCCATCGGCTGCTGGGCCGCGCGCCGGGCCGCAGCGCGACCGCCACTAGGCGGCTGCTGCTGCGGCATTTTGCGACGGTGCTCGCTCATCGAACGACTACTCCTCGGGCAGGCGCGTACGCCTGGAAGCGGCAGTTGAGTTCCGGTCCCCCCGAAATGCACACGGCCGGACCTCGGAAAAAGCCCCACCGTGCCGCAGCCGGTCACCCGCTTCACTGACGCCCTGGGGCATCGCTCGGTTCCCGGTGGTCTGCATGCCGCACAGACTACGCACGGCCAAAACCCACCTACAGACGGACTTCACCCCAAATCCGGCAAGTCGAACGCTGTGAATTGACGATGTGACGCCGGTCACCCGAGCCCCACTTGTCGCAACCGGGGGCTCGTTCTATCGTCGGGATGTATCGAGTCGATACATCGGTGCGGCACATCGACTCGTCATAAGAGTTTTCTGGTTCCGAGAGACGAGTCCCGAGAGCGGAGGAGGCGGCGAATGAGCAGGCGCTCAGGAATCCTTGAGTTCGCCGTTCTCGGCCTTCTCCGTGAGGCCCCGATGCACGGTTACGAGCTGCGCAAGCGGCTCAACACCTCGCTGGGCATCTTCCGGGCCTTCAGCTACGGGACCCTCTACCCCTGCCTCAAGACGCTGGTCGCCAACGGCTGGTTGATCGAGGAGCCGGGCAGCGCCCCCGAGGACGCGCTGGCCGCCTCACTCGCGGGGCGCCGCGCCAAGATCGTCTACCGGTTGACGGCCGAAGGTAAGGAGCACTTCGAAGAGCTCCTCTCCCACACCGGCCCCGACGCCTGGGAGGACGAGCACTTCGCCGCCCGCTTCGCCTTCTTCGGCCAGACCGAGCACGACGTGCGGATGCGAGTGCTGGAGGGCCGCCGCAGCCGGCTGGAGGAGCGCCTGGAGAAGATGCGCGCCTCTCTGGCCAGGACGCGCGAGCGCCTCGACGACTACACGCTTGAGCTGCAGCGCCACGGAATGGAGTCCGTGGAGCGCGAAGTGCGCTGGCTGAACGAGCTCATCGAGAGCGAGCGAGCGGGACGGGATCAGCGATCCCGCCCCGACGACCCCGCTCAGCAGCACAACGATTCTGGAGAAACGGGCGGCCTGCCCCGGCACGGGGGCAGCACCCGGCCGGATCCGTCCGACGACACCGCAAAGTGAAACCCTGCGTCAGCAGGGCTTCCACGACACACAGGGAGCAACCGGAATGGGTTCGGTTCGCGTAGCCATCGTCGGCGTGGGCAACTGCGCCGCCTCGCTGGTGCAGGGCGTCGAGTACTACAAGGACGCCGACCCGGCGTCCAAGGTGCCCGGCCTGATGCACGTCCAGTTCGGCGACTACCACGTCGGCGACGTGGAGTTCGTGGCCGCGTTCGACGTGGACGCCAAGAAGGTCGGCCTCGACCTCTCCGACGCCATCGGCGCCAGCGAGAACAACACCATCAAGATCTGCGACGTCCCGAACGCGGGCGTCACGGTTCAGCGTGGCCACACCCTCGACGGCCTCGGCAAGTACTACCGCATGACCATCGAGGAGTCCCCCGAGGCTCCCGTGGACGTCGTCCAGGTCCTCAAGGACCAGCGGGTCGACGTGCTCGTGTGCTACCTGCCCGTGGGCTCCGAGGCCGCCGCGAAGTTCTACGCGCAGTGCGCCATCGACGCCAAGGTCGCGTTCGTCAACGCTCTCCCGGTCTTCATCGCCGGCACCAAGGAGTGGGCGGACAAGTTCACCGAGGCCGGTGTCCCGATCGTCGGCGACGACATCAAGTCCCAGGTCGGCGCCACCATCACGCACCGCGTGATGGCCAAGCTGTTCGAGGACCGCGGTGTCCGTCTTGAGCGCACCATGCAGCTCAACGTCGGCGGCAACATGGACTTCAAGAACATGCTCGAGCGCGACCGCCTCGAGTCCAAGAAGATCTCGAAGACGCAGGCCGTCACCTCGCAGATCCCCGACCGCGACCTGGGCGAGAAGAACGTCCACATCGGTCCGTCGGACTACGTGGCCTGGCTCGACGACCGCAAGTGGGCGTACGTCCGCCTTGAGGGCCGTGCCTTCGGCGACGTCCCGCTGAACCTCGAGTACAAGCTGGAGGTCTGGGACTCCCCGAACTCGGCCGGTGTCATCATCGACGCCCTGCGCGCCGCGAAGATCGCCAAGGACCGGGGCATCGGTGGCCCCATCCTCTCGGCGTCCTCGTACTTCATGAAGTCCCCGCCGGTGCAGTACTTCGACGACGAGGCCTTCGCCAACGTCGAGAAGTTCATCAAGGGCGAGGTCGAGCGCTGACCTGACGGTCGAACAGCTCACTGACGAGGGTCCCCGTGGCACTGCCCGGGGGCCCTCTTCGTATGTGAGTCTTGCTGCCATGTCCGTCGTGCGTGATCTGCGCGTCCTTCTGCGCCTGCGGTACTTCCGCCGCCTGCTCGCCGTACGCCTGCTCTCCCAGTGCGCCGACGGTGTCTACCAGGTGGCCCTGGCCACGTACGTCGTCTTCTCCCCCGAGAAGGAGACCAGCCCCGCGGCCATCGCCTCGGCCATGGCGGTGCTGCTGCTCCCGTACTCCCTCGTCGGCCCCTTCGCCGGCGTCCTGCTCGACCGCTGGCAGCGGCGCCAGGTCTTCCTCTACGGCAACCTGCTGCGCACCGTCCTCGCCTGCGGCACCGCGCTGCTCGTCCTGGCCTCCCCGCCCGACTGGCTCTTCTACGCCTCCGCCCTCTCCGTCACGGCCGTCAACCGCTTCGTCCTGGCGGGCCTCTCGGCCGCCCTCCCCCGAGTCGTCGACGACGAGCGGCTGGTCATCGCCAACTCGCTCTCCCCGACCGCCGGCACCCTCGCAGCGACCCTCGGCGGCGGACTGGCCTTCGGAATGCGGCTGGTCGCCGACAACTCCGACGCCGCCGTCGTCCTCCTCGGCGCCCTCCTCTACCTCTGCTCCGCGCTCGTCTCCCTGCGGATGCCGCGCGCGCTCCTCGGCCCGGACCCGGAGCGCGTCCAGCCCCGCCTCTCCGCCGCGCTGAGGTCCACCGCCCGGGGGCTGGCGAGCGGGCTGCGTCATCTCGCCGAGCGGCGCCCCGCCGCCAGGGCGCTCACCGCGGTCGCCCTGATGCGCTTCTGCTACGGATCCCTGTTCGTGACCGTGCTCATGCTCTGCCGGTACGCCTGGAGCTCGACGGACTCGGACGGGCTGGCCGCGCTCGGGCTCGCCGTCGCCGCCTCCGGCGCCGGATTCTTCGCGGCGGCCGTCCTCTCGCCCTGGGCGGTCGGAAAGCTGGGCCCGTTCGGCTGGATGACCCTCTGCGCGGGAGCCGCGGCCGTGCTCACACCGGCCCTCGGGCTGACCTTCGCCCGGACCCCGTTCCTCGTGGCCGCCTTCCTCCTCGGCCTGATCACCCAGGGAGCGAAGATCGCGACGGACACGGTCGTCCAGACCTCGGTGGACGACGCCTATCGCGGGAGGATCTTCTCCCTCTACGACGTGCTCTTCAACGTCGCCTTCGTCGGGGCGGCCGGAGTCGCCGCGCTCATGCTGCCTCCCGACGGGCGCTCAGCGCCGCTCGTGATCCTCGTGGCCCTGCTCTACGCCGGGATCGCACTGGCGCTGGCAAAGAGCGCCAGAAGCTCCACGCGGGCCTGACGCCGAAGGGGCGATGTTTCACGTGAAACATCGCCCCTCACTGGTGCCGGCCCCTCGCTGTTTCACGTGAAACATCGCGCGGGAAACAGCGGCGCCCGCCTACTCGCCCTGAGTCGCCCACCACTCCTTGAGCGCGGCGACCGCCTCGTCGTGCCCCATCGGCCCGTTCTCCAGCCGCAGCTCCAGCAGGAACTTGTAGGCCTGGCCGACGGCCGGCCCCGGACGGATCCCCAGGATCTCCTGGATCTGGTTGCCGTCGAGCTCGGGACGGATCGAGTCCAGCTCCTCCTGCTCCTGGAGCTGCGCGATGCGCTCCTCCAGGCCGTCGTACGCACGGGAGAGCGCGGAGGCCTTGCGCTTGTTGCGCGTGGTGCAGTCGGAGCGGGTCAGCTTGTGAAGCCGCGAGAGCAGCGGGCCCGCGTCGCGTACGTAGCGGCGGACGGCCGAGTCGGTCCACTCGCCCGTGCCGTAGCCGTGGAAGCGCAGATGCAGCTCGACCAGACGCGAGACGTCCTTGATCATCTCGTTCGAGTACTTGAGCGCGGTCATGCGCTTCTTCGTCATCTTCGCCCCCACCACCTCGTGGTGGTGGAAGGAGACCCGGCCGTCCTTCTCGAACCGGCGGGTCCGCGGCTTGCCGATGTCGTGGAGCAGCGCCGCGAGCCGGAGCACCAGGTCCGGCCCGTCCTCCTCCAGGTCGATCGCCTGGTCGAGGACGGTCAGCGAGTGCTCGTAGACGTCCTTGTGCCGGTGGTGCTCGTCACTCTCCAGCCGCAGCGACGGAAGCTCGGGCAGCACATGGGCGGCGAGGCCGGTCTCCACGAGCAGCCCCAGGCCCTTGCGGGGGTGCGCGGAGAGCAGCAGCTTGTTCAGCTCGTCCCGCACGCGCTCGGCGGAGACGATCTCCAGCCGTCCGGCCATCTCCGTCATCGCGGTGACGACCTCGGGGGCCACCTCGAAGTCCAGCTGAGCGGCGAACCTGGCGGCGCGCATCATGCGCAGCGGGTCGTCGGAGAAGGACTCCTCGGGCGTTCCCGGGGTCCGCAGCACCCGGGCTGCCAGGTCCTCCAGACCGCCGTACGGGTCGATGAACTCCTTCTCGGGGAGCGCCACGGCCATGGCGTTGACGGTGAAGTCACGCCGGACCAGGTCCACCTCGATGGAGTCGCCGTAGGAGACCTCGGGCTTGCGCGAGGTGCGGTCGTACGCCTCGGAGCGGTAGGTCGTGACCTCCACCTGGAAGCGCTGCACCACGTCTCCGACGCGGGCGTCCTTCTGGCAGCCGACCGTGCCGAAGGCGATGCCGACCTCCCAGACGGCGTCGGCCCAGGGGCGGACGATCTTCAGTACGTCCTCGGGGCGGGCGTCCGTCGTGAAGTCCAGGTCGTTGCCGAGACGGCCGAGGAGGGCGTCGCGGACCGAGCCGCCGACCAGCGCGAGGCTGAACCCGGCTTCCTGGAAGCGGCGGGCGAGGTCGTCGGCGACGGGGGACACACGCAGTAGTTCACTGACCGCGCGGCGTTGCACCTGGCTCAGTGCAGTCGAGGTGTCTTCGTTGGCGTTCGGCACAACAGAAAAGGGTACGTGCCCCAGCTCGTACCGATGCCCCCGTTTTTCCCACGCCCACAGCGGCCCACGGCCCGTCTCCGGCGCCCTTCGTCCGATCGGCTGGAGCAGTCCCCGGCACTTGGCCGCCGCGTGCCTCGTTACCATGCCTGGACACAGCAACCGGGAACCACCGACACCACACACACCACAGACAACGACGAGGACGGGCGACGCGTGGCCGAGGCGGCAGCTATCCAGGGGATCGGTCCCTCACCTGCCCGCCGCCGGGTGCGGCGTCTGGTCTCCCTCGCCGTCGCGGCTCCGCTGCTGGCCGGGTTCCTGCCGGCCCTGACCGCTCCCGCGGCGCAGGCCGCCGAGAGCGCGAGCAGCGCCGGAACCGTCGATGTGTCGGTCGACACGCTCACGCCGAGCGCCCCGGTCGAGAGCGACACCCTCACCCTCACCGGTTCGGTCACCAACCGCGGCAAGCAGGCCGTGACCAACGCCACCGTGGACCTGCGGGTGGGCCCCCGGATGACCAGCCGCAGCGAGATCGAGGACGTCTCCGGCCGCCGCGGCTACCGGGACGGCGGAGACCCGCCTCCCCTCGGCGGCAGCTACACGGTCAAGATCCCGAAGCTGGGGGCCGGACTCAGCAAGGACTTCACGCTCTCCGTCCCCGTCTCCAAGCTGGGCGTCGACGACCCCGGTGTCTACCAGCTCGGGGTCTCCCTGACGGGTCAGACCGGGAGCCAGTCCTACGGCCGGGTCCTCGGCATCGAGCGGACCTTCCTGCCGTACCAGCCCGAGGACACCGACAAGAAGACCCAGCTCACCTACCTCTGGCCGCTGATCTCCACCACCCATGTCTCCGCGGAGACGGGACCGGACCTCCAGCAGACCCCGGTCTTCGAGAACGACGAGCTCGCCGCCGAGCTCGCCCCCGGCGGCCGGCTCCACGAGATGGTCAGCCTCGGCACGAACCTGCCGGTCACCTGGGTGATCGACCCGGACCTGCTGGCCAGCGTCGACGCCATGGCCAAGCCGTACCGGGTCAAGAGCGGCAGCACCGAGATCGCGGGCAGGAACCAGAACGTCGCCGAACGGTGGCTCGACCTCCTGGAGAAGGCGGTGCAGGGCCAGAAGGTCGTCGCGCTGCCCTTCGCCGACCCCGACCTCGCCTCCCTGGCCCACCACGGCAAGGACGTCCCCGGCTCGCTCAGCCACCTCCAGCAGGCGACGGCGCTCGCCACGACCACGGTCGAGACCGTCCTCCATGTGAAGCCGTCCACCGACTTCTCCTGGCCCGTCGACGGCGCGGTCGACCCCTCGATCATGTCCGTCGCCACCTCCGCGGGCGCGCACAACGTGATCGCCCGCAGCGACAGCTTCCGCGACGACCTCCCGTACACGCCGAACGCGGCGCGCCCGGTCGGCGGTGGCACGACCGCCGTCGTCAGCGACGCCGAGCTGTCCACGGCCTTCGCCGGCGATCTGATCCGGGCCGAGAACTCCACCCTCGCCGTCCAGTCCTTCCTGGCCCAGTCGCTCGCGGTGACCCTGGAGCGGCCCGAGGACCAGCGCAGCGTCGTGGTCGCCCCCCAGCGCATGCCGAGCAGCGCCCAGGCGCAGGCCATGGCGTCGGTGCTGGAGGGCGCGGCGAAGCGCTGGACGCAGCCGCTGGACCTGACGGCGGCCGCCACGACGGTGAAGCCCGACACGGACGCCTCCACCCGGGTACCGGGCAGCGCCGCCTACCCGAAGCGGCTGCGCGCCCAGGAGCTCGACTCCGAGGCGTTCGAGCAGATGAAGCAGACCCGCGACCAGCTGGACGACTTCAAGGTCATCCTGACGGCCCCGGACCGGGTGGTGCCGCCCTTCACCAACGCGATCAGCCGCGAGATGTCGACCTCGTGGCGGGGGCAGAAGGCCTCGGCCTCGCTGTACCGCCAGGAAGTGCACCAGTACCTGGAGAGCCTGACCCGGGAGGTGCAGCTGATCGAGAAGTCGGACCTGCTGCTCTCGGGGCGGAGCGCCACCATCCCCGTGACGGTGCAGAACAAGCTGCTCCAGGGCGTGGACCACCTGGTGCTGCGGCTGACCTCCGGCAACAAGACCCGTCTGAAGCTGAACGGCGACGCCGTCGCCGAGCTGCCGGTGAAGATCGAGGGCGGGCACAGCCAGTCGGTGAAGTTCACCGCCTCGGCCAACGCCAACGGACCGGTCCCGATGTCGGCCCAGCTCTACACCGAGGACGGCACGCCCTACGGCCCGCCGATGAACTTCACCGTCAAGGTCTCCGAGATCACCCCCACGGTGATGCTCGTCATCGCCGGCGGTGTGCTCCTGCTGGTCCTCGCCGGCGTGCGGATGTACTCGCAGCGCAAGCGGGCCGCCGCCCGCAACGCCGAGGCCGAAGCGGAAGCGGAAGCCGAGGCGGAGGCGGAAGACGGGGCCGAGGGCGAGGCCACGGACGAAGCGGAGCCGGAGGCGGGTGCCGAGGCCGCCAATCCCGGGCAGCCGAGTGACCCGACACCGGACACCGGTCCCGAAAGCGGCGACCCGTCGGGCCCGGGTGAGAAAGTGGACCGTTGAGCGATGTCGTGGCCGGTCGGCCGGGGACGATGAGGTGGGGTAACCATGAACGCGCCGTACGACGGTGACCGCGGTCAGGCCGCGGGCGGCACCACGCCCGCCGGCGGGACGCCCGCGGCACCGGCCCCCGGCCCCATGCCGGTGCCGCCGCCGCAGCAGCCCGCGCCTGACCCGTACGCACCGAACGAGCGGAACCCGTACGCCCAGGACCCGTACGTCCAGGACGCCTACGCCCAGGACCCGTACCAGGGCCGGGACCTCTCGGCGCAGGACCCGGTGACCGAGGCGCTGTACGACCGCGCCGCGCACCCGCCGCCGCCACCCGGCACCTACGCGGAGCCCCAGCCGCTCTACCAGCAGCCGGCCGCGCCCGCGCACGCCCCGGACCCCCGGGTGTGGGCGCAGACCCCGGCGCCCGAGCCGGACGGGCCCTCGCGGCACCTGCCGTACGGCGACGACGCCCGCACGGTCCAGTTCACCGGTGTCGACGACCTGGTGACCCGGGCGGGGGAGGACGTGCCGGAGACGGACGCCTTCGCCCACCTCTACCGGGACCAGCAGACGCCCGGCCAGGTACCTCCGCCGTCGACGGAGCCGAACCCCATGCCCGCGCCCGCCCCGAAGAAGTCCGGCCGCGCCTCCGGGCTGCTCAAGTCGAGCGCCGTGATGGCCGCGGGCACCCTCGTCTCGCGCCTCACCGGCTTCGTCCGCAGCCTCGTGATCACCGGTGCTCTCGGCGCCGCCCTGCTCGGTGACACCTTCACCGTCGCGTACACCCTGCCCACGATGATCTACATCCTCACCGTGGGCGGCGGTCTCAACTCGGTCTTCGTGCCGCAGCTGGTCCGCTCGATGAAGAACGACGAGGACGGCGGCGAGGCCTACGCCAACCGCCTGCTGACCCTCGTGATGGTCGCGCTCGGCGCGATCGTCGCCATCGCCGTCTTCGCGGCCCCCGTGCTGATCCGGCTGATGTCGAACACCATCGCCGACGACGCGGCGGCCAACAGCGTCGCCGTCACCTTCGCCCGCTACTGCCTGCCCACGATCTTCTTCATGGGCGTGCACGTGGTGATGGGTCAGATCCTCAACGCCCGCGGCAAGTTCGGCGCGATGATGTGGACCCCGGTCCTCAACAACATCGTCATGATCGCCACGTTCGGCCTGTTCATCTGGGTCTACGGCACCTCCGCCGAGTCCCACATGGGCGTCCAGACCATCCCCGAAGAGGGCATCCGGCTGCTCGGCATCGGCACCCTGCTCGGCCTGGTGGTCCAGGCCCTGGCGATGATCCCGTACCTGCGCGAGACCGGCTTCCGCTTCCGCCCGCGCTTCGACTGGAAGGGCCACGGCCTCGGCAAGACGGTCAAGCTGGCCAAGTGGACCGTGCTGTTCGTGCTCGCCAACCAGGCCGGCGTCCTGGTCGTCACCCAGCTCGCCACCGCGGCCGGTGAGGAGTCCGGCAAGAACGGCGCGGGCTTCCTGGCCTACTCCAACGCCCAGCTGATCTGGGGCATGCCGCAGGCCATCATCACCGTCTCCGTCATGGCCGCGCTGCTGCCCCGCATCTCCCGCGCCGCCTCGGACAACGACCCGGGCGCCGTCCGGGACGACATCTCCCAGGGCCTGCGCAACTCGGCCGTGGCGATCGTCCCGGTCTCCTTCGCCTTCCTGGCGCTCGGCGTCCCGATGTGCACCCTGCTCTACGCGTCCAGCGGCGTCCAGGCCGCCCAGGGCATGGGCTTCATCCTGATGGCCTTCGGCCTCGGCCTGATCCCCTACTCCGTGCAGTACGTCGTCCTCCGCGGCTTCTACGCCTACGAGGACACCCGGACGCCCTTCTACAACACCGTCATCGTCGCCGCGGTCAACGCGGCCGCCTCGGCCGTCTGTTACGTCGTGCTCCCGGCCCAGTGGGCCGTGGTCGGCATGGCCGCCTCGTACGGTCTGGCCTACATGGTCGGCGTCGGCGTCGCCTGGCGCCGCCTGCGCAACCGCCTCGGTGGCGACCTCGACGGCGCCCATGTGATGCGTACCTACGCCCGGCTGTGCCTCGCGTCGCTGCCGGCCGCGGTCGTCGCCGGAGCGGTCGGCTTCGGCCTCCTGAAGGTGCTGGGCGAAGGGGCCCTCGGCTCGCTGGTGGCGCTGCTCGTGGGCGGAGCGGTCCTGCTCGGCGTCTTCTTCGTCGCCGCCAAGCGCATGCGGATCGCGGAGCTCAACTCCATGGTCGGCATGGTCCGCGGGCGTCTGGGACGCTGACGAACGGGCTTCGCACAACCATCGCCTGCCGACGCGTGTCGTGCATAGCGTCGGACTGTGGGCACAATTGGCATGGCTGTTGGATGTGGCGCAACGGATGGGGAGGCAGGAACGACGGTGGCGGAACGTAGCACGGCTGCCGTCGACGTGGCCGACAACAGCGGTGACGACCCGCTGACCGCCAAGGCGGAGAAGGCCGCGACCGACGGGGTGGCGGAAGCGCAGAAGAAGGCGGTCACGACCGCCGAGGCCACGGACAACAAGGCAGGCGAACCGAAGAGCGACGAACAGCCCTCCCTCACGGCACCGGACTTGCACAGCGGCCACAAGCTGGCCAGGCGCTACCGGTTGGAGGAGTGCGTCACCCGACTGGACGGGTTCAGCAGCTGGCGCGCCGTGGACGAGAAACTCCGCCGCGCCGTCGGCGTGCACATCCTGCCCGCCGACCACCCGAGAGCACGCTCGGTGCTGGCCGCGGCCCGTTCCGCCGCGCTCCTCGGCGATCCGCGGTTCGTCCAGGTCCTCGACGCCGTCGAGGAGAACGACCTCGTGTACGTCGTGCACGAGTGGCTGCCCGACTCCACCGAGCTGACCGCGCTCCTGGCCACCGGGCCGATGGAGCCGCACGACGCCTACCAGTTGGTCAGCCAGGTCTCCCAGGCCATGGCCGCGGCGCACCGCGAGGGGCTCTCGCACCTCCGGCTCACGCCGAGCGCCGTGCTGCGCAGCTCCACCGGCCAGTACCGCATCCGCGGCCTCGCCGTGAACGCCGCCCTGCGCGGCATCAGCGCCGACCGGCCGCAGCGCACCGACACCGAGGCGATCGGCGCCCTGCTCTACGCGGCGCTCACCCAGCGCTGGCCGTACGACAACGACGCCTACGGCCTCTCCGGGCTCCCCAAGGGCGTCGGGCTGCTCGCGCCCGACCAGGTGCGCGCGGGGGTCCACCGCGGCCTCTCCGAGATCGCCATGCGCGCCCTGGCGAACGACGGGGCCACCGCCTCGCGCCAGGAGCCGCCCTGCACCACCCCGGACGAGCTGGCCAAGGCCGTGGCGGCCATGCCGCGCATCCGCCCGCCGGAGCCGGTGTTCCCGCTCCCGACGCCGCCCGAGTACCAGCGCACGACCTACCAGCAGGGCACGTACGGGCGCCCCCAGCCGCGCCCGCAGGTCCCTCAGCCGGTCGTGGTTCCGCCGCCTCCGCTGCAGAGCCGTGCCGGCAAGGCGCTGAAGTGGGCCGTCTCCGCCCTGCTGATCGCCGCCCTGGGCCTGGGCAGCTGGCAGATCGCTGACCGGCTCCTGAACCAGCCGAAGGACACCGACACCCCACAGGTCACCCAGCCGCAGACCGGCGAGGACGAGAAGGACAAGCCGAACGGCAAGCCGGTCACGATCGTCGACGCCCATGACTTCGACCCGCAGGGCGACGGCGCGGAGAACTCGGACCAGATAAAGAACGCCTACGACGGCGACCCGAGCACCTCGTGGACGACCATGCGCTACGACGGCTACTCGAAGTTCGGACATCTGAAGGACGGTGTGGGCATCGTCCTGGACCTCGGCACGGTCCAGCAGGTCGCCAAGGTCGACGTGACCTTCCAGGGCAGCACCTCGGTCGAACTGCGGACGGCGCCCGAGGGCACCTCGTCCCCGCCCGACAAGGCCGGGGGCTTCGCCACGCAGGCTTCGGGGCACGGTTCCCAGGTGTCGCTCACTCCGGCCAAGCCGGTCAAGACGCGCTACGTGCTCGTCTGGCTCACCGACCTGCCGGCCGGTGGCGGCGGCTTCAAGGGCCAGATCTCGGACATCAAGATCACCAGCTGATCCGCGCGGGGGGAGGGGCTCACCGTTGGACGACGCCATACGCGACGAGCGCAGCGACCAGGAACTTCTGGCCTGCCATGTGGCCGGCGATCAGGACGCCTTCGGTGAGCTCGTGCGCCGCCACCGGGACCGGTTGTGGGCGGTGGCCCTGCGGACGCTCGGCGACCGCGAGGAGGCCGCTGACGCCGTCCAGGACGCCCTCGTGTCGGCGTTCCGGGCCGCCCACACCTTCCGGGGCCAGTCGGCCGTCACGACCTGGCTGCACCGCATCACCGTGAACGCCTGTCTCGACCGGGTACGCAAGGCGGCCTCCCGCCGCACCTCCCCGATGGACGACACCGAACGGTTCGAGCAGCTCCTCGAACCGCACGAGTCCGCCGAGGCCCCCGCCGAGCGCCAGGATCTGCACCGCCAGCTCCTGGCCGCCCTCGCCACGCTCCCCCCGGAGCAGCGTGCCGCCCTCGTCCTGGTCGACATGCAGGGATATCCGGTGGCCGAGGCCGCCCGGGTGCTCGACGTCCCCACCGGCACCGTGAAGAGCCGCTGTGCGCGCGGACGGGCCAGACTCCTGCCGATGCTCACTCATCTGCGCGGCGACAC
Source organism: Streptomyces sp. NPDC023157 (assembly GCF_055560575.1). Classification (NCBI taxonomy): domain Bacteria; kingdom Bacillati; phylum Actinomycetota; class Actinomycetes; order Kitasatosporales; family Streptomycetaceae; genus Streptomyces; species Streptomyces sp. NPDC023157. The sequence continues at coordinate 456,728 of NZ_JBVHIL010000005.1, read as the reverse complement.
GGTGGGTAACGAGAGCCCCGACCGGGGAAGGAACCGGACGCCGGGGACATCCGTCCCACCGGTGCCGGGACCGACGGAGACCGGACCGAGCAATCCAGCTGCTGTGAAGGGCGGAGGTGGGCGCGCGTGACTTCCACGGCCGACACGACTCAGCATCCCGACGTCTCGGAGATCTCCGAGCTCGCCGAAGGCCTCCTCCCGCCTTCCCGTGGCGCGGTCGTACGCCGCCACCTCGACGCGTGTTCCCTCTGCGCCGATGTACGGACCTCCCTGGACGAGATCCGGAGCCTGCTGGGCACCCTTCCGGGGCCGCCCCGGATGCCTGCGGAGATCGCCGGACGGATCGACGCCGCCCTGGCCGCCGAAGCCCTCCTGGACTCCACGGCGCCGGACACCACCGCGCATGTTTCACGTGAAACACCGCGCAGCCATCCGGCCGAGACCGCCCCGGCCGTGGACCGGCCCGTGGACCGGCCCGTCGGGCGCCCCTCCGCCGCCACCGGGCCCGGACGGCCCCGTGGGCGTCGGCGTCGCAGGGGCGCCGTCCTCGGCGCGGCCGTCGGCGCCGCGGCGCTGGGGCTGAGCCTGTTCTTCCTCCAGTCGGGTGTGCTGAACGTCAACGGGGACGGAGCGGGCGCCCAGACGACGTCCGACACCGCTGCCAGCGCTGCCGGTGCCGCCCGTTTCGACGGTGTTCCGGTCGAGGCCGCCGCTCACGCCCTCCTCCAGCAGGACAGCACCTTCAAGGCCCCCCAGGACAGCCCCGAGTCGCTCTCCGCCCAGAGTGGCGGCGACGGCCAGAAGCGGTCCCTCACCGCCCCCCTGCCCGCCTGCGTCCAGGCCGGCACTCAGCGCTCGGACGCGGCCCTCGCCTTCCGGAAGGGCGCCTATCAGGGACGAGAGGCCTATCTCCTCGTCCTCCCCGACACCGCCGACAGCACCCGGGTGCAGGTCTATGTGGTCGACGCCTCCTGCGCCACGGGGAGCGGGAATGCCCGGGCCGACGTGCTGCTGAAGGAATCCGTGTCGCGCTCGTGAACTCCGCGCCGTGCCAGGCGGCGGTCTCGGGAATGCTTGCCCCGTAGGATCGGTTGGGTGGGTGAGAGTGACCGACAGGATCGCCCCCCGTAGGCAGTAGGCAGTCTGCAGAGACGAGGAACAAACCCGTGAGCGACGTCCGTAACGTGATCATCATCGGCTCCGGGCCCGCGGGATACACCGCTGCGCTCTACACGGCCCGTGCGTCGCTGAACCCGCTCGTCTTCGAAGGTGCGGTCACCGCTGGTGGCGCCCTGATGAACACGACCGACGTGGAGAACTTCCCCGGGTTCCGTGACGGCATCATGGGCCCGGACCTGATGGACAACATGCGTGCCCAGGCGGAGCGCTTCGGCGCCGAGCTCGTTCCGGACGATGTCGTCGCCGTAGACCTCACCGGTGACATCAAGACCGTGACCGACACCGCCGGCACCGTGCACCGCGCGAAGGCCGTCATCGTCACCACCGGCTCCCAGCACCGCAAGCTGGGCCTGCCGAACGAGGACACCCTCTCCGGCCGCGGTGTCTCCTGGTGCGCCACCTGCGACGGGTTCTTCTTCAAGGACCAGGACATCGCCGTCGTCGGCGGCGGCGACACCGCGATCGAGGAGGCCACCTTCCTCTCGCGCTTCGCCAAGTCGGTCACCATCGTCCACCGCCGTGACTCCCTGCGTGCCTCCAAGGCGATGCAGGAGCGCGCCTTCGCCGACCCGAAGATCAAGTTCGCCTGGGACAACGAGGTCGCCGAGATCCACGGCGAGCAGAAGCTCAGCGGTCTGACCCTGCGCAACACCAAGACCGGCGAGAGCAGCGAGCTCCCGGTGACGGGCCTCTTCATCGCCGTGGGCCACGACCCGCGCACGGAGCTCTTCAAGGGCCAGCTGGAGCTGGACGAGGAGGGCTACCTGAAGGTCGACGCCCCGTCCACGCGCACCAACCTCACGGGCGTCTTCGGTGCGGGCGACGTCGTCGACCACACCTACCGCCAGGCGATCACCGCCGCCGGCACCGGCTGCTCGGCCGCGCTCGACGCCGAGCGCTTCCTGGCGGCTCTCGCCGACAGCGAGAAGCTTGCCGAGACCCCCGCGGTCTGACCCCTCCGCCTCAATCACCCCACACCCCGCGAATTAAGGAGGCCGCCGTGGCCGGCGCCCTGAAGAACGTGACCGACGCTGACTTCGAGGAGATCGTCCTCAAGAGCGACAAGCCCGTCCTGGTGGACTTCTGGGCCGCGTGGTGCGGGCCGTGCCGTCAGATCGCCCCGTCGCTGGAGGCCATCGCCTCCGAGCACGGTGAGATCGAGGTCGTGAAGCTCAACATCGACGAGAACCCGGCCACGGCCGCCAAGTACGGCGTCATGTCCATCCCGACCCTGAACGTCTACCAGGGCGGCGAGGTCGTGAAGACGATCGTCGGTGCCAAGCCGAAGGCCGCGATCCTGCGCGACCTCGACGGCTTCGTCCAGACGAAGGCCTGACACTCTCGCTGTTTCACGTGAAACATCAGCGGCCCGCCCCCTTCCGAGGGGGCGGGCCGTCGTCGTTTCCGCGAGGAGTCCCCGCCGGGATCACAGGGGCCGCAGCGCCGGCTCCTTCTGTACGGCTCCCAGCAGCCGGTCCAGGGCCAGCTCGACGTCTTCCTTCCAGGAGAGCGTCGTCCTCAGCTCCAGCCTCAGCCGCGGGAACGCGTGGTGCGGCCGCACGGTCTTGAAGCCCACGGCCAGGAGGTGATCGGCCGGGAGGACACAGGCCGGCTCCTTCCAGCGGGCGTCGCCGAACGCCTCGATCGCCTTGAAGCCCCGCCGCAGCAGATCCTTCGCCACGGTCTGCACCATCATCCGCCCGAGCCCCTGGCCCTGGTACCCCGGCATGATCCAGGCCGTCATCAGCTGGGCGGCGTCCGCCGAGACGGGACTCGTGGGGAAGGCGATGGCACGGGGCACATACGCCGGGGGCGCGTACAGCACATAGCCGACCGGCACCTCGTCGACGTAGACCACCCGGCCGCAGGATCCCCATTCGAGGAGCACGGCGGAGATCCACGCCTCCTTCTCCAGCTCCGGCCGGCCGGCCTTCACGGCGGCCTCTCCGCTCACCGGATCGAGCTCCCAGAAGACACAGGAGCGGCACCGCTTGGGGAGATCCGGAAGGTTGTCCAAGGTGAGCGGTACGAGCCGACGCCCCACGGCTGCTCCTCGTTTCCCTCGGCCAATGCCGGACGAATACGCCTCTTCGCATCGTAACGAGGGCGTGAGGGGGGCGATACCGCACTCAGGCAAAGGGCGGGGCGCGTTCCGGTGAAAGCCGGAACACGCCCCGCCCGGGGAGAAGAAGAGAGGGCTCAGCCCTCGGAGTCCTGCCCGTCCTGCCCGTCCTGCTCATCCTGCTCGGCGTTTCCCTGGTCCATCACTCGCCCCTCGCCGGGGGCGAGCGTCGACAGGATCCGGTCCAGATCCTCCATCGAGGCGAACTCGACGACGATCTTGCCCTTCTTCTGGCCCAGGTCGACCTTCACCCGGGTCTCGAAGCGGTCCGAGAGACGGGTCGCCAGCCGGTTCAGGGCCGGGGAGACCCGGGCACCCGCCCGCGGACCCTTCGGCTTGACCGAAGAGGACGGCTCCGAGCCCATCAGCGTGACGATCTCCTCGACCGCCCGCACCGACAGCCCCTCGGCCACGATCCGGTACGCCAGCTTGTCCTGCGTCTCCGGGTCGTCCACGGAGAGCAGAGCGCGGGCGTGGCCGGCGGAGAGGACTCCTGCGGCGACCCGGCGCTGCACCGGCGGGGAGAGACGCAGCAGACGGAGCGTGTTGGAGACCTGCGGACGCGAACGCCCGATCCGGTCGGCCAGCTGGTCGTGGGTGCAGTGGAAGTCCTTGAGGAGCTGGTCGTAGGCGGCGGCCTCTTCCAGCGGGTTCAGCTGCGCCCGGTGCAGGTTCTCCAGGAGGGCGTCGAGCAGCAGCTTCTCGTCCTCGGTGGCCCGCACGATCGCGGGGATACGCTCCAGACCGGCCTCGCGGCAGGCCCGCCAGCGGCGCTCACCCATGATGAGCTCGTAGCGCTCGGCACCCAGCTGGCGTACGACGACGGGCTGGAGCAGGCCCACCTCCTTGATGGAGGTGACCAGCTCGGCCAGGGCGTCCTCGTCGAACACCTCACGCGGCTGGCGCGGGTTGGGGGTGATGAAGTCCAGGGGAAGCTCCGCGAAGTGCGCCCCGGCGGGGGACTCCGGCAGAACCTCGGGCTCGGGCACCGGCACCACGGAGTCGGGCGACTGCGGGCTCGCCGGAAGGGTCGCCAGCTTCGCCGCCGCCACCCCTCGCTCCGAGCCGAGCGCCGGAACGGCACCGGGGGACGAGGTCGCCTGGCTTCCCACGGCCACGGCCTGCACCTGTCGCTCCTGGGGAGCAGCGGGGATCAGCGCACCGAGCCCACGTCCCAGCCCCCTACGTCGCTCGCTCACTGGATCCCCTCCGACATTCGCTGGCTGTTCTGGTGGCCCATGGCCGGCTGGCCGGTGTGGGCGTGCGTGGCGTCGTACTGGACCTCGACACCGCGCAGGGCGATCTCACGGGCCGCCTCCAGGTACGACAGGGCACCGCTGGAGCCCGGGTCGTAGGTGAGGACGGTCTGCCCGTAGCTCGGCGCCTCCGAGATACGCACGGATCTCGGGATGCTGGTTCGCAGCACCTCCTTGCCGAAGTGGGTGCGCACCTCGTCGGCCACCTGCGAGGCGAGCCTCGTCCGACCGTCGTACATGGTGAGCAGGATCGTCGAGACGTGCAGCGTGGGGTTGAGGTGCCCGCGCACCAGCTCGACGTTCCGCAGGAGCTGGCCCAGGCCCTCCAGCGCGTAGTACTCGCACTGGATGGGGATCAGCACCTCGGCCCCCGCCACCATGGCGTTGACCGTGAGCAGGCCCAGCGACGGCGGGCAGTCGATCAGGATGTAGTCGAGCGGCTGCTCGTACGCCTGGATCGCGCGCTGCAGACGGCTCTCTCGGGCCACCAGGGACACCAGCTCGATCTCGGCACCGGCCAGATCGATGGTGGCAGGGGCACAGAAGAGCCCCTCGACGTCCTGGACCGGCTGGACGACCTCGGAGAGCGGCCTGCTCTCCACGAGGACGTCGTAGATCGAGGGGACCTCGGCGTGGTGGTCGATGCCGAGCGCCGTGGAGGCGTTGCCCTGCGGGTCGAGGTCGATGACCAGGACACGGGCACCGTGCAGGGCGAGGGAGGCGGCAAGGTTGACCGTCGTGGTCGTCTTGCCCACTCCGCCCTTCTGGTTGGCGACCACCATCACGCGGGTCTGGGCAGGCCGGGGAAGCCCCTCACCCGCACGGCCCAGGGCCTCTACGGCCAGCTGAGCTGCACGACCAATGGGGGTGTCGTCCATCGGGGGCGGTGTTTCACGTGAAACATCCTCCCCCGCCGATTCGGTTCGGGGACCGGGGACCGGATCGGTCATCGGTCCCGCGATGTTGGCGTCGGACCGCAAGGATTCACTCTCCTCGGCTTCAGGCTCGCGATGAACAGAGCCTGCCATGCTTTCGGGGTCGTGAACCAGCGAGGCCCGTGGTTCTGTGGAGGAATCCACCTCTGTGGACAACCCCTTGACCCTCACGGGGGGTTTCGCCGGAGGTGTGCGGTCCCAGGGCGTGGCAGCCGCGCGGCCGCGGCTGATGATCCCCTGCAGCAGTGAGCGACGTTTCACGTGAAACACGATGCACGCGCCGCAGGGTCAGGACCGCTCGACACTCCGAAATCTGTACGTATCGCAGCTTGTACGGATCAGTGGGCAGGGGTCAGCGGCCGCCGCGGCGGGGCCGGCTGGTCCTGGCCGCCTTGGCTCGCTTGGCGGCGAACCTCACACCGCCGGGGCTCTCGCCGACCTCGACCCGCACGACCGTGGAGAGCGGATCGACGATCCCCTCACCCACGTGCAGGACGGAGGTGCCCACCACGCCCAGCTTGGACAGGGCGGCGCGGGCGCCGTTGATCTCCTCCTCCGCCGTGTCTCCCTTGAGCGCGAGCATCTCGCCGTAGGGACGCAGCAGCGGAACGCCCCAGCCGGCCAGCCGGTCGAGCGGTGCGACGGCGCGGGCGGTGACGACGTGCACGGGCTGCAGCGTGCCGAGCACCTCTTCGGCGCGGCCACGGACCACCGTCACGTGGTCGAGGCCGAGCAGCTCGACGACCTCCTGGAGGAAGTTCGTCCGGCGCAGCAGCGGCTCAAGGAGCGTGATCTTCAGGTCCCGGCGCACCAGCGCCAGCGGGATGCCGGGCAGGCCGGCGCCCGAGCCGACGTCGCACACCGTGACGCCCTCGGGGACGACCTCGGAGAGCACGGCGCAGTTCAGGATGTGACGCTCCCACAAGCGGGGAACCTCACGGGGGCCGATCAGACCGCGCTTGACCCCCGCGTCCGCGAGGAGCTCCGCGTAGCGCACGGCCTCCGGAAAGTACTCGCCGAAGACCGTCCGCGCCTGCTCCGGCGCCTGGGGAAGCTCCGCTGCCTCCGTCACGGGGAACCGTCCTTCCGTACCGCACGCATGACGTGCGAGCGCACTGTGTGGCTGACTATCAGGCTGACAAAATTCGGCCCCGCCTGCGAACAGACGGGGCCGACACTACGAGAGCGATCAGGCAGGGAGCACGACGACGAAGCGCTGCGGCTCCTCGCCCTCGGACTCGCTGCGCAGACCGGCGGCGGCGACCGCGTCGTGCACGACCTTGCGCTCGAACGGGGTCATCGGGTCCAGCTTGACCGGCTGGCCGCTGGACTTGACCTCGTCGGCGGCCTTGGCGCCGATCTGCGCCAGCTCGGAGCGCTTCTGGGCACGGAAGCCGGCGATGTCGAGCATCAGACGGCTGCGGTCACCGGTCTCCCGGTGCACGGCCAGCCGGGTGAGCTCCTGAAGGGCCTCCAGCACCTCGCCGTCACGGCCGACCAGCTTCTGCAGGTCACGGCCGTTCGAGTCGGAGATGATCGAGACCGAGGCCCGGTCCGCCTCGACGTCCATGTCGATGTCACCGTCGAGGTCGGCGATGTCGAGCAGGCCTTCGAGGTAGTCGGCCGCGATCTCACCCTCCTGCTCCAGGCGGGTCAGGGTGTCGACACCCTCGGCGGCGGAGGTGGTGGTGCCTTCCGTCACGGATGGACTCCTTCTTGCTTCGTGGAGGCTTACTTCTTGGAGGAGGGGTGCTTGGGCCGCTGCTGGCCCTTGCGCTGGCGGGAGCCGCCGGAGTTGGCCCGCTGCCGCGCCGGCTTGTCGCCCGCGTCCTGGGTCCCGGCCTTGCTGTCCTTCGCCTCGGACTGCGGCTTCTTCTCCAGCGAGGGAGCCGCCTTCTCGTCGGCGTCGGCGGCGGCACCGGCTTCCTCGGCCTCCGGGGCCGAGTCCTCGGCCTCCTTCGCCGGGGTCTGCTGGCCGCCGGACTGGCGCTGGGCCTTGGTCTGGCGCTTGGGCTGCTGGCGCCGGGTGGCGGCACCGCCCTCGGCCTCGGCGGCCGTGGTGTCGCTCTTGATCACGGTGCCGTCGGCCTGGGCGGCGAAGCCGGCCTTGGCCAGACCCGCGAAGAAGCGGCGCTCGTTCTCGTTGCGGTCGCTGCCCTTGGCGACGATCGCCTTGACGATGTTCTTGCGCCGACGGCCGCGGACCTCACCGTGGTGGGTGACGCCCTTGAGCAGGCGCTGGAGGTAGGCGTCCTGGGCCTTGCTGCCCGGCGTCGGGTTCTGGTTGATCACGTACATCTGCTGGCCCATGGTCCACACGTTGGTGGTCAGCCAGTAGACGAGGACACCGACGGGGAAGTTGATGCCCATGACCGCGAAGATCAGCGGGAAGATGTACATGAGCATCTTCTGCTGCTGCATGTACGGGGTCTTCACCGAGAGGTCGACGTTCTTCATCATCAGCTGGCGCTGGGTGAAGAACTGCGAGGCCGACATCATGATGATCATGACCGCGGTGACGATGCGGACATCGGTCAGCGAGGCGTTGAGGGCGGCGACCTTCTCGGCGCTGTCCGTGAACTTGGCGGCCAGCGGGGCGCCGAAGATGTGGGCCTGCCGGGCGCTCTCGAGCAGCGGCTGATCGATGACGCCGATCGTCTTGCCCGAGGCGATCGCGGAGAGCACGTGGTACAGCGCGAAGAAGAACGGCGACTGCGCCAGGATGGGAAGGCACGAGGAGAGCGGGTTGGTGCCCGTCTCCTTGTACAGCTTCATCATCTCTTCGGACTGACGCTGCTTGTCGCTCTTGTAGCGCTCCTGGATCGCCTTCATCTTCGGCTGGAGCGCCTGCATGTTCCGCGTCGACTTGATCTGCTTCACGAAGAGCGGGATCAGGCAGATACGGATCAGCACCACGAGGGACACGATGGACAGACCCCAGGCCCAGCCCGTGTCAGGGCCGAAGATCGCCCCGTACATGCTGTGGAACTGGACGATCACCCATGAGACAGGTGTGGTGATGAAGCTGAACAGACTGGCAATCGTGTCCACTAATCAGGCTCCTTGAGCATTGGGCGAGGTCTCTCCGGCCGGGCTCGTGTCGGCGGAGGACCCGCCCTTGTCTCCGCGCAGGGCGGCACGCAGCATCTCGTGCCAGCGCGGCCGCTTGCGCGGGGGAACATGGTCCACGCCGCCCGGCGACCACGGATTGCACCGCAGGATGCGCCAGGCGGTCAGGGCTGTGCCCTTGACCGCGCCGTGCCGGTCGATGGCCGTGAATCCGTAGTGGGAACACGACGGGTAGTACCGGCAGACGGGGCCCAGGAGCGGGCTGATCGTCCACTGGTACAGCTTGATGAGGGCCAGCAGCGGGTACTTCATCGCGTGCCCCCTCCCAGCAGCCGCTGAAGGGCGGCGTCCAGGTCTCGGGCCAGCTGTGCATGATCGGCGTCGCCGGCTCCGGGCAACGCCCGTACCACCACCAGGCTACCGGGGGGCAGCTCGGTGAGCCGTTCGCGCACGAGATGGCGCAAACGACGCTTCACCTGATTGCGGACGACCGCTCCGCCAACGGCTTTGCTCACGACGAAACCCGCACGCGTCGGGGGAGCGCTCTCCCCAGGCGCGTGCGGGTCCGTTGCATCGCTGTGCAGATGGACGACGAGGCACGGGCGTCCAGCCCGGCGCCCTCGGCGTACCGCGGTCGCGAAGTCCTCGCGCCGCCTCAGCCGATTCTCGGTAGGCAGCACGTCATGACCTGTTTAGACAGATCAGGCGGACAGTTCCGCGCGACCCTTGGCACGGCGGTTCGCCAGGATGGCGCGGCCGGCACGGGTGCGCATGCGCAGGCGGAAGCCGTGGGTCTTCGCGCGACGACGGTTGTTCGGCTGGAAGGTGCGCTTGCTCACTCGGGGGCTCCAGAAATGATTCGTTGGTGGCGGGACATCGCCTGGCTGTCACCGTGCGCCCACGAGTAGCTCGTAATACGCCCGAGTGCACCGCTTCGCGACCACGTAAGGTGATCTTCGCCCATCGGAGGCAGGCGGCAGCAGCCATCGACAACTCGACCTGGTTACGGTACGCGCGGCTACGCCATCCGGTCAAACCGGCCGGTCACCGGGGTCCATTGTGCACAGGCTGTGGACAAAACTTGAACCACGTCAGCCGCCACGACTACCGTGGCTGGACTCCGCAATCTTTTCCGTTCTGTCCTTACCTGTCCTTCAGGACTTCGACCTGCCGTCCCGAGAACCACACATTCGTGGGACCTGCGAGGAAGCGTGCCCCGTGGCTGACGTACCTGCCGATCTTGCCGCAGTGTGGCCGCGCGTGCTGGAAGAGCTTCTCGGCGAAGGCCAGCAGGGCATCGAGTCCAAGGACAAGCAGTGGATCGAGCGGTGCCAGCCGCTCGCCCTGGTGGCCGACACCGCCCTGCTCGCGGTACCCAACGAGTACGGCAAGCAGGTCCTCGAGGGCCGGCTCGCCCCGCTCATCAGCGAGGCCCTCAGCCACGCCTGCGGCCGCCCGATCCGGATCGCGATCACCGTCGACGACTCGGTCGGCGAGCCGACCCCGCCCGCGCCGCCCGTCCGGCACGCGCCGCAGCCCCAGCCGCCGCAGCGCTACGACGAGCGCCCGCCGGCAGAGCCGTACGGGAAGTACGACAAGTACGAGAAGTACGACGAGTACGGGCGCCCGCTGCCGGACGACGGTCTGCCGACCGCCCGGCCGGCCTACCCCGAGTACCAGCAGCAGCGCCCCGAGCCCGGGTCCTGGCCGCGCGCCCAGGAGGACCTGTCCTGGCAGCAACAGCGGCTCGGCGGCTTCCAGGAGCGCGACCCCTACGCGACGGCCCGCCCCCAGCAGCCCCAGCCGCGGTACGACGAGCGGCCCCCGGCGTACGAGCAGCGGCAGCGGCCCGACCGCGGCGAGCAGCACGAGCCCCAGCGGCCGGGCGGCGGCCCCCGTCCGGGCGGTCCCGTCCCCGGACCGATGGGCACCGGTCCGACCGGCGGCCCCGGCATGGGCGGCCCCTCCGGGCAGGGCGGCGGTCCCGGCGCGCCGGGCGAGCAGCACGCGCGGCTGAACCCCAAGTACCTCTTCGACACCTTCGTCATCGGTTCCTCGAACCGCTTCGCGCACGCGGCCGCGGTCGCGGTGGCCGAGGCGCCGGCGAAGGCGTACAACCCCCTCTTCATCTATGGCGAGTCGGGGCTCGGCAAGACCCATCTGCTGCACGCGATCGGGCACTACGCCCGCAGCCTCTACCCGGGCACGCGGGTGCGGTACGTGAGCTCGGAGGAGTTCACCAACGAGTTCATCAACTCGATCCGCGACGGCAAGGGCGACGCCTTCCGCAAGCGCTACCGCGATGTGGACATCCTGCTGGTCGACGACATCCAGTTCCTCGCGAGCAAGGAGTCGACGCAGGAGGAGTTCTTCCACACGTTCAACACGCTCCACAACGCCAACAAGCAGATCGTGCTCTCCTCTGACCGGCCGCCCAAGCAGCTGGTGACCCTGGAGGACCGGCTCCGCAACCGCTTCGAGTGGGGTCTGACCACCGACGTGCAGCCGCCGGAGCTGGAGACGCGGATCGCGATCCTGCGCAAGAAGGCGGTCCAGGAGCAGCTGAACGCCCCGCCGGAGGTGCTGGAGTTCATCGCCTCCCGGATCTCGCGGAACATCCGCGAGCTGGAGGGCGCGCTGATCCGGGTGACGGCCTTCGCGAGCCTCAACCGGCAGCCGGTGGACCTCGGGCTGACCGAGATCGTCCTCAAGGACCTGATCCCGGGCGGCGAGGACTCGGCGCCGGAGATCACCGCGGGCGCGATCATGGCGGCGACGGCGGACTACTTCGGTCTGACGGTGGAGGACCTGTGCGGCTCCTCGCGCAGCCGGGTGCTGGTCACGGCCCGGCAGATCGCCATGTACCTGTGCCGGGAGCTCACGGATCTGTCGCTGCCGAAGATCGGCGCGCAGTTCGGCGGCCGTGACCACACCACGGTCATGCACGCCGACCGCAAGATCCGCGCGCTGATGGCCGAGCGGCGCTCCATCTACAACCAGGTCACCGAGCTGACCAACCGCATCAAGAACGGCTGAGACGCCGCCGCGGACCCCTTCGAAGGGCGCCCAGGGACAAGCTCCCCGGGCGCCCTTCGGCGTTCCCAGGAGCCTTCCGGAAGCGGCTCACACCGGGTCCACGAGCCGTCCGTGGGCCGTCCGTGGGCCGTCCCCGAGCCTCTGCGGACCCTCTGCGGGCCCTCTGTGGACCCTCCGCGAGCCGTCCGCGGCCGCTGATCGGGCCCTGTGCACACCTGTGTACGAGCGCCCGCTGTTCGATTACTCCGTTCCGGTGGCGAGTTCTCCACAGATTGAGGGATGATCTTCCGTCCACAGGGTGGGGACTACGAAGTTATCCGGATTACATCCACAGGGTGACCGGCTGACAGACCATCATCCCTGGTCAAGGGCCTGTGGAATTGTTGGCAAACGATCTCCACAGCCTGTGGATAAAAAACTGTCCACAGGGGGCCCGGCTCGGTTGTCCACCGGCCGCCCACAGGCTCCGGGCGGTTGCCCACAGCTTCTCCACACCGCTGTCCACTGTTCGGCAACGAAACACCCCCGCTCACCGCACCGAGTGAAAGCGGTCACACCAAGGGAGACGTTTGGGCTGTGGGGAACCTGGGGAAAGCTGGGGACAGCACTGGGGAGAACTACCCCTGCCCTGTGAATCGGGTGTGCAGAACTTTCGCGTGTCCACAGAACGGCCCGGTTTTCCACGGGCTCCACCCACAGGGTCGGTGGACAAAAAACAGGGGCTGACCTGCGCCAACGGCGTTATCCACCGTTTCCACAGCCCCTACTACTACTCCCACAGAGAGTTAGCTAGGAATCCGCTTCGAAGCGGGGCCTGTGCACAACTCGAGCCCGGAGCCTCGACGCGCTCTCGTCGCGACTTGACCCCGAGCCGCACCGAGTGTCGGTGGCGTACGTCAGACTGGTTCCCGCAGTCGACGAAGAGCCAGCAACAAGCAGGAGGCGGTTCCGGTGAAGATCCGGGTGGAGCGCGATGTACTTGCGGAGGCGGTGGCGTGGGTGGCCCGCAGCCTTCCGGCCCGTCCGCCGGCGCCCGTGCTCGCGGGCCTTCTGCTGAAGGCCGAGGACGGCGCGCTGAGCTTCTCCAGCTTCGACTACGAGGTCTCGGCCCGGGTCTCCGTCGAGGCCGAGGTCGAGGAGGACGGCACCGTCCTGGTCTCCGGCCGCCTGCTCGCCGACATCTGCCGCGCCCTCCCCAACCGTCCGGTGGAGATCTCCACAGACGGTGTACGGGCGACCGTGGTCTGCGGCTCCTCCCGCTTCACCCTCCACACCCTTCCCGTGGAGGAGTACCCGGCGCTGCCGGAGATGCCCACCGCGACCGGCACCGTCCCCGGTGAGGTCTTCGCCTCCGCCGCCGCCCAGGTGGCCATCGCCGCCGGCCGCGACGACACGCTGCCCGTGCTCACCGGTGTGCGCATCGAGATCGAGGGCGACACCGTCACCCTGGCCTCCACCGACCGCTACCGCTTCGCCGTCCGCGAGTTCCTGTGGAAGCCGGAGTCCCCGGACGCCTCCGCGGTCGCCCTGGTGCCCGCGAAGACGCTGCTGGACACCGCGAAGGCCCTGACGAGTGGCGACACGGTCACCCTGGCGCTCTCCGGCTCCGGCAAGGGCGAGGGCCTCATCGGCTTCGAGGGCGCGGGCCGCCGCACCACCACCCGGCTGCTCGAGGGCGACCTGCCGAAGTACCGGACGCTCTTCCCCACCGAGTTCAACTCGATCGCCGTGATCGAGACCGCGCCCTTCGTCGAGGCCGTCAAGCGCGTGGCCCTGGTGGCCGAGCGCAACACCCCGGTGCGGCTCAGCTTCGAGCAGGGCGTGCTCATCCTGGAGGCCGGCTCCAGCGACGACGCACAGGCTGTGGAGCGCGTGGACGCGCAGCTGGACGGCGACGACATCTCGATCGCCTTCAACCCGACCTTCCTGCTGGACGGCCTGAGCGCGATCGACTCCCCGGTCGCCCAGCTCTCCTTCACCACCTCCACGAAGCCGGCGCTGCTGAGCGGCAAGCCGGCGCTCGACGCGGAGGCGGACGAGGCGTACAAGTACCTGATCATGCCGGTACGCCTGAGCGGCTGACCCCACAGGTGTGCACCCGCGTCCGGGCGTAGGCTCGGACGCGGGTACGAACCGCACACGACGCTTAAGGAATCATCTGATGGAGCTCGGTCTCGTCGGTCTCGGCAAGATGGGCGGCAACATGCGCGAGCGCATCCGCCGCGCAGGCCACACCGTCATCGGATACGACCGCAACCCGGACCTCGCCGATGTCCACAGCCTCGAAGAGCTTGTGGGCAAGCTCAAGGGTCCGCGTGTCGTGTGGGTGATGGTCCCGGCCGGTGCCGCGACGCAGTCCACCATCGACGAGCTCGCCGATCTGCTCTCCCCGGGTGACATCGTCGTGGACGGCGGCAACTCCCGCTGGACCGACGACGAGAAGCACGCCGAGGAGCTGGCGGCCAAGGGCATCGGCTTCGTCGACTGCGGTGTCTCCGGCGGCGTCTGGGGCCTGGAGAACGGCTACGCGCTGATGTACGGCGGCGACGCCGAGCACGTGGCCCGCGTCCAGCCGGTCTTCGACGCGCTCAAGCCCGAGGGCGAGTTCGGCTCGGTCCACGCCGGCAAGGTCGGCGCCGGCCACTTCGCGAAGATGGTCCACAACGGCATCGAGTACGCGATGATGCAGGCCTACGCCGAGGGCTGGGAGCTCCTGGAGAAGGTCGACTCCGTCACCGACGTGCGCGAGGTCTTCCGCTCCTGGCAGGAGGGCACGGTCATCCGTTCCTGGCTGCTGGACCTCGCGGTCAACGCCCTCGACGAGGACGAGCACCTGGACAAGCTGCGCGGCTACGCGTCGGACTCCGGCGAGGGCCGGTGGACCGTCGAGGCCGCCATCGACAACGCCGTGCCGCTGCCGGCGATCACCGCGTCGCTGTTCGCGCGGTTCGCCTCGCGTCAGGACGACTCCCCGCAGATGAAGATGATCGCCGCGCTGCGCAACCAGTTCGGTGGCCACGCGGTCGAGACGAAGAAGTAATCCACAGGCTGTGCACCCCGCGGTGCACAGCCGCCGGGGGAAGAAGGTCGGCGCCCACCATGCACGTCACGCATCTGTCGCTGGCCGACTTCCGCTCGTACGCCCGGGTCGAGGTCCCGCTCGACCCGGGCGTCACCGCGTTCGTGGGGGCGAACGGGCAGGGCAAGACCAACCTGGTCGAGGCGGTCGGCTATCTCGCCACCCTGGGCAGCCACCGGGTCGCCTCCGACGCCCCGCTCGTGCGGATGGGCGCCGAGCGGGCGGTCATCCGGGCCTCCGTCACCCAGGGCGAGCGCTCCCAGCTGGTCGAGCTCGAACTCAACCCGGGCCGTGCGAACCGTGCCCGGATCAACAGGTCCTCGCAGGTCAAGCCCCGTGACGTCCTGGGGATCGTCCGGACGGTGCTGTTCGCGCCGGAGGACCTGGCGCTCATCAAGGGCGACCCCGGCGAGCGCCGGCGCTTCCTCGACGAGCTGATCACGGCGCGCGCGCCGCGCATGGCGGGCGTGCGCTCGGACTACGAGCGGGTGCTCAAGCAGCGCAACACGCTCCTGAAGTCCGCCGCGATGGCCCGCCGCCACGGCGGGCGCTCCATGGACCTGTCCACGCTCGACGTCTGGGACCAGCACCTGGCCCGCGCGGGCGCCGAACTGCTCGCCCAGCGGCTCGACCTCATCGGGGTGCTGCGGCCGCTCGCCGACAAGGCGTACGAGCAGCTGGCGCCCGGCGGCGGCCCCGTTCAGCTGGAGTACCGGCCCTCGGCGCCCGGCTCCGGGCACACCCGCGAGGAGCTGTACGAGCAGCTGATCGCCGCGCTCGCCGAGGTGCGCAAGCAGGAGATCGAGCGGGGCGTCACGCTGATCGGACCGCACCGCGACGAGCTCCTCCTCAAGCTGGGCGACCTGCCGGCCAAGGGGTACGCGAGCCACGGCGAGTCCTGGTCGTACGCCCTGGCGCTGCGGCTCGCCTCGTACGACCTGCTGCGCGCGGAGGGCAACGAGCCCGTCCTCGTCCTCGACGACGTCTTCGCCGAGCTGGACGCCCGCCGGCGGGAACGCCTCGCCGAGCTGGTGGCCCCCGGCGAGCAGGTCCTGGTGACGGCCGCCGTCGACGACGACGTGCCGGGCGTGCTCGCGGGAACGCGGTACGAGGTCTCCGGTGGGACGGTCGAACGGGTGTGAGCGGCATGAGCGGCGAATTCTCTCCCCAGCCTGTGGACAAGCCGGCGGCACCCGAGCCGTCGGGCGTCGATCTCGCGCGGGTCGCGCTGCGCGCCGCCAAGGAGCAGGCGAAGGCGCGGGGCGCGGCGGCCCAGCAGAAGAAGCAGGCGCGGCGCGGCGGCGGGCTGCGCTCCGGCGCCCGCGCGGACGGTCGCGACCCCATGGCGCTCGGCGCCGCGATCAACCGGCTGATCACCGAGCGGGGCTGGGAGACGCCGGCGGCGGTCGGCGGGGTCATGGGCCGCTGGCCGCAGATCGTGGGCGCGGACCTGGCCAAGCACTGCGTGCCGCTGAAGTACGACGAGGACCCCGAGGTGCGGGTGCTCACCGTGCAGTGCGACTCCACGGCGTGGGCGACGCAGCTGCGGCTGCTCGCGCCGACGCTGGTGGCGCGGCTCAACGAGGACCTGGGGCACGGGACCGTGCGGATGATCAAGGTCCTGGGGCCGGGCGGGCCGCGGCGCGGGTACGGGCCGCTGCGGGCGCCCGGGTCCACCGGGCCCGGCGACACGTACGGGTAGCGCGGGCGCGTACGTGAAGGGCGGGCCCCGGAGGCGCGGGTCCGGACGGAAGGGCGCCGTGCGCGGGGGCGTTGCGCCCACCCTCCCCCGGACTTCGTCCGGGGGACCCCCAAACGCCCCGGCGGACCGCATGCCCACAGCCGGTGCGGCGTGGGTGCCCCCGATGCCCACACCGCGCTACGACCCGAAGCGCTAGGTGGCCGTCAGGGGCCTCTGGGGCCCCTCCCTGGATATGGGGAGTCGTCTCGCGCCCGTCGAGGGCGGCACATGAGCATTCAGGTACCGGCAAACCCCCATGAGTGTCAGTGGTACCGGTAGACTGGGAGACAATCCCGCCACCCTGCGGAACATGTCGAACGACGCAGCCGCTCCCGTATGCCCGGAGAACGGCCTGTGCTGTGCCAGAAAGGGCGCTTCGTGGCCGATTCCGGCAACCCCAACGAGAACAACCAGTACACCGCCAGCAACATCCAGGTACTCGAGGGTCTGGACGCGGTGCGCAAGCGCCCCGGCATGTACATCGGCTCGACCGGAGAGCGCGGCCTGCACCACATGGTGCAGGAGGTCGTGGACAACTCGGTCGACGAAGCCCTGGCCGGTCACGCGGACACCATCGACGTGACGATCCTCGCCGACGGCGGCGTCCGCGTCATCGACAACGGCCGCGGTATCCCCGTCGGCATCGTCGAGTCCGAGGGCAAGCCGGCCCTGGAGGTCGTGCTGACGGTCCTGCACGCGGGCGGCAAGTTCGGCGGCGGCGGCTACGCGGTCTCCGGCGGTCTGCACGGTGTCGGCGTCTCCGTCGTGAACGCCCTGTCCACCAAGGTCGCCGTCGAGGTCAAGACCGACGGCCACCGCTGGACGCAGGACTACAAGATGGGCGCCCCGACCGCGCCCCTCGCGCAGCACGAGGCGACCGACGAGCACGGCACCTCGGTGACGTTCTGGGCCGACCCGGACATCTTCGAGACGACCGAGTACTCCTTCGAGACGCTCTCGCGCCGTTTCCAGGAGATGGCCTTCCTCAACAAGGGCCTGACGATCACGCTCACCGACGAGCGCGACTCCGCCAAGGCCACGGTCGGCGCCGACGACCCGGACGCCGAGGCGACCACCGAGGCCGTCGCCCGCACGGTGAAGTACCACTACGAGGGCGGCATCGTCGACTTCGTGAAGTACCTCAACTCGCGCAAGGGCGAGCTGGTCAACCCGACCATCATCGACGTCGAGGCCGAGGACAAGGAGCGTCTGCTCTCGGTCGAGATCGCGATGCAGTGGAACTCCTCGTACAGCGAGGGCGTGTACTCCTTCGCGAACACGATCCACACGCATGAGGGCGGTACCCACGAGGAGGGCTTCCGCGCCGCGCTGACCACGCTGGTCAACAAGTACGCGCGCGACAAGAAGCTGCTCCGCGAGAAGGACGACAACCTCACGGGCGACGACATCCGCGAGGGTCTGACCGCGATCATCTCGATCAAGCTCGGCGAGCCGCAGTTCGAGGGCCAGACCAAGACGAAGCTCGGCAACACCGAGGCGAAGACCTTCGTGCAGAAGGTCGTCCACGAGCACCTGACGGACTGGTTCGACCGCAACCCGAACGAGGCCGCGGACATCATCCGCAAGGGCATCCAGGCCGCCACCGCGCGCGTGGCCGCGCGCAAGGCGCGCGACCTGACCCGCCGCAAGGGCCTCCTGGAGTCGGCCTCGCTGCCGGGCAAGCTCTCGGACTGCCAGTCGAACGACCCCGCCAAGTGCGAGATCTTCATCGTCGAGGGTGACTCCGCCGGCGGCTCGGCCAAGTCCGGCCGCAACCCGATGTACCAGGCCATCCTGCCGATCCGCGGCAAGATCCTGAACGTCGAGAAGGCCCGGATCGACAAGATCCTGCAGAACACCGAGGTCCAGGCGCTGATCTCCGCCTTCGGCACCGGTGTTCACGAGGACTTCGACATCGAGAAGCTCCGCTATCACAAGATCATCCTGATGGCGGACGCCGACGTCGACGGCCAGCACATCAACACCCTGCTGCTGACCTTCCTCTTCCGCTTCATGCGGCCCCTGGTCGAGGCCGGCCACGTCTACCTCTCCCGCCCGCCGCTCTACAAGATCAAGTGGGGCCGGGACGACTTCGAGTACGCGTACTCGGACCGCGAGCGCGACGCCCTGGTCGAGCTGGGCAAGCAGAACGGCAAGCGGATCCGGGAAGACTCGATCCAGCGCTTCAAGGGTCTCGGCGAGATGAACGCCGAGGAGCTGCGCGTCACCACCATGGACGTCGAGCACCGCGTGCTCGGCCAGGTGACCCTGGACGACGCGGCCCAGGCCGACGACCTGTTCTCGGTGCTGATGGGCGAGGACGTCGAGGCGCGGCGCTCGTTCATCCAGCGCAACGCCAAGGACGTTCGCTTCCTCGACATCTGAGTCGGTCTCAGCTGACCGTACGAAAGGACTGACGACCAGCAATGGCCGACGAAAACACCCCGACCGGGACCACCGAAGACGACCCCGTGCTGCGGATCGAGCCCGTCGGGCTCGAGACCGAGATGCAGCGCTCGTACCTCGACTACGCGATGTCCGTCATCGTGTCCCGCGCCCTGCCCGACGTACGGGACGGCCTCAAGCCCGTGCACCGGCGCGTGCTGTACGCGATGTACGACGGTGGCTACCGGCCCGAGAAGGGCTTCTACAAGTGCGCCCGCGTCGTCGGCGACGTCATGGGTACGTACCACCCGCACGGCGACTCCTCGATCTACGACGCGCTCGTCCGCCTCGCCCAGCCCTGGTCGATGCGGATGCCGCTGGTCGACTCCAACGGCAACTTCGGCTCCCCGGGCAACGACCCGGCCGCCGCGATGCGCTACACCGAGTGCAAGCTGATGCCGCTGGCCATGGAGATGCTCCGGGACATCGACGAGGAGACCGTCGACTTCCAGGACAACTACGACGGCCGCAACCAGGAGCCGACGGTCCTGCCGGCCCGCTTCCCGAACCTGCTGGTCAACGGCAGCGCCGGTATCGCGGTCGGCATGGCCACCAACATCCCGCCGCACAACCTGCGCGAGGTCGCGGCCGGTGCCCAGTGGGCGCTGGAGCACCCCGACGCCAGCCACGAGGAGCTCCTCGACGCGCTGATCGAGCGGATCAAGGGCCCCGACTTCCCCACCGGCGCGCTCGTCGTCGGCCGCAAGGGCATCGAGGAGGCGTACCGCACCGGGCGCGGCTCCATCACGATGCGCGCGGTCGTCGAGGTCGAGGAGATCCAGAACCGCCAGTGCCTGGTGGTCACGGAACTTCCGTACCAGACCAACCCGGACAACCTCGCGCAGAAGATCGCCGACCTGGTGAAGGACGGCAAGATCGGCGGCATCGCCGACGTCCGCGACGAGACCTCGTCCCGGACCGGCCAGCGCCTGGTGATCGTGCTCAAGCGCGACGCCGTCGCCAAGGTGGTGCTGAACAACCTCTACAAGCACACCGATCTGCAGACCAACTTCGGCGCGAACATGCTGGCGCTGGTCGACGGGGTGCCGCGCACCCTGTCGATCGACGCGTTCATCCGCCACTGGGTGCAGCACCAGATCGAGGTCATCGTCCGCCGGACGAAGTTCCGGCTGCGCAAGGCCGAGGAGCGCGCCCACATCCTGCGCGGCCTCCTCAAGGCGCTCGACGCGATCGACGAGGTCATCGCCCTCATCCGCCGCAGCGACACCGTCGAGGTCGCGCGTACGGGCCTGATGGGCCTGCTCCAGATCGACGAGATCCAGGCCAACGCCATCCTCGAGATGCAGCTGCGCCGGCTCGCCGCCCTGGAGCGCCAGAAGATCGTCGCCGAGCACGACGAGCTCCAGGCGAAGATCAACGAGTACAACGCGATCCTGGCCTCCCCGGAGCGCCAGCGGTCGATCGTCAGCGAGGAGCTCGCCGCGCTCGTCGAGCGCTTCGGCGACGACCGCCGCTCCAAGCTGGTGCCCTTCGACGGTGACATGTCCATCGAGGACCTCATCGCCGAGGAGGACATCGTCGTCACCATCTCGCGCGGTGGCTACGTGAAGCGGACGAAGACCGAGGACTACCGCTCGCAGAAGCGCGGCGGCAAGGGCGTGCGCGGCACGAAGCTGAAGCAGGACGACATCGTCGACCACTTCTTCGTCTCCACCACCCACCACTGGCTGCTCTTCTTCACCAACAAGGGCCGGGTCTACCGGGCCAAGGCGTACGAGCTGCCGGACGCCGGCCGGGACGCCCGCGGCCAGCACGTGGCCAACCTGCTGGCCTTCCAGCCGGACGAGCAGATCGCCCAGATCCTGGCGATCCGCGACTACGAGGCCGCGCCGTACCTGGTGCTCGCCACCAAGGCCGGTCTGGTGAAGAAGACGGTGCTGAAGGACTACGACTCGCCGCGCTCCGGCGGCGTCATCGCCATCAACCTGCGGGAGCGGGAGGACGGCAGCGACGACGAGCTGATCGGCGCCGAGCTGGTCTCCTCGGAGGACGATCTGCTCCTCGTCTCGCGCAAGGCGCAGTCGATCCGCTTCACCGCCACCGACGACGCGCTGCGCCCGATGGGACGCGCGACTTCGGGTGTCAAGGGGATGAGTTTCCGCGAGGACGACCAGCTTCTCTCGATGAATGTCGTCCGGCCGGGTACGTTCGTCTTCACCGCGACCGACGGTGGCTACGCCAAGCGCACCCCGGTCGAGGAGTACCGCGTCCAGGGCCGTGGCGGCCTCGGCATCAAGGCCGCCAAGATCGTGGAGGACCGCGGCTCGCTCGTGGGCGCGCTGGTGGTCGAGGAGACCGACGAGATCCTCGCCATCACCCTGTCCGGCGGTGTGATTCGTACGCGAGTCAATGAAGTCAGGGAGACCGGCCGTGACACCATGGGCGTCCAGCTGATCAACCTGGGCAAGCGCGATGCCGTCGTCGGCATCGCGCGCAACGCCGAGGCCGGCGGCGAGGACGAGGACGTCGACGCCGAGGTGGCCGAGGGCGCCGATGCGGTCGAGGCGGTCGAGGGCACGGAGCCCGCGACCGGGGAGCACGAGGAGTAGAGCGTGAGTGGAGCCACGGGCGCCGGTTCGGCCGACGGCCGGTCCGCAGGATCGAGCGGTGCCCGTGGCTCCGCCACGGACTCCCAGGGGGTTACGGTGACGGACACTCGAGGGCAGCGTCCCTCGTACGAGACGTACAACGGGCCGCTGCCCGGCGAGCGTGCGGGGGGCCAGGCGCAGCAGGGCGCGCCGTACCACCCGCCGCAGGCCTACGCGGCGCAGGGCGGCACGTCCGGCGGCCAGAACACGGCCGCCGTGCGCAAGCCGCGCACGGGTGCGCGGACCACTCCGCGCACGCGCAAGGCCCGGCTGCGGGTGGCGAAGGCCGATCCGTGGTCGGTGATGAAGGTGAGCTTCCTGCTCTCCATCGCGCTGGGCATCTGCACGGTCGTGGCCGCCGCGGTGCTGTGGATGGTCATGGACGCCATGGGCGTCTTCTCGACCGTGGGCGGCACGATCAGCGAGGCCACCGGCTCCAACGAGTCCAACGGCTTCGACCTGCAGTCGTTCCTGTCGCTGCCGCGGGTGCTGATGTTCACCTCGGTGATCGCCGTGATCGACGTCGTCCTGATGACGGCGCTGGCCACGCTCGGGGCGTTCATCTACAACCTGTCGGCCGGTTTCGTGGGCGGTGTGGAGCTCACCCTCGCCGAGGACGAGTAGGTCCCGAGGGGGCCGGTCAGGAACCGATTTTGGGACTGGCCCCCACGTGCGCTAACCTTCAGGAGTCAGCGCGCGGGACACACACCGCAAGCGCGGCGGGGCTATAGCTCAGTTGGTTAGAGCGCATCCCTGATAAGGATGAGGCCACAGGTTCAAATCCTGTTAGCCCCACACAGAAGATCGGCCCGGACGGTTCACCCGTCCGGGCCGATTGCTTTGTTCGGACACGTTGTCGTCCTAGGTCACTGATCGGTATCGGTCGGTGTGTAGAGTGGGCGTCAGAAGTCTCCTACGTCAACGAAAGACGAGGTCGCGCGGTGAAGAAGCTGCTCCTGGTCGCACTGGCCGCCATCGGCGGGCTCCTCGTGTACCGCCAGATCCAGGCGGATCGCGCCGAGCAGGACCTGTGGACGGAGGCGACCGACTCCGTGCCCGCAGGTTCGGGTGTGTGAGACGCAACAGTCTGTGTGTGCGAGGCCCCGGCCGCTCTGAGCGGCCGGGGCCTCGTGCTGTTCGCGACAGTGAATGAATCGCTTGCTGTCGCGAAGTTCTTGGGTCGTGGCCGGGCGGACGGGCAGGATGGGCCGGCACGGACACGACGAGGGGGAGCGCGTGAACAGGCGACGGGGTACGGGCCGTACGGCCGGAGTACTGGCCGCGGCGGCCTGCCTGGCCGTCTCGCTGCCCGGCGCGGCGCGGGCGGCCGGTGACGGATACGCCTTCGACGACGGGGCCCGGCGCGTGAAGGGCGCCGTATCCACCCTGGACGCCGAGCAGTTGGAGCCGGGGCAGAGCTACCGGGACACGATCGGGAAGAACGGCAAGCTCTACTACCGCGTCGACCTCGACACCGAGCGGAACGCGTACGTTTCGGTGGTGGCCGTCCCCAAAGGGGCCGGGAAGGTCGCGTACGGCGACGGCATCAGGGTGAGCATGCAGGACGGTTTCAACATGGGGTGCGGCTACCAGGACACCTCCTTCGGCCCCGCCGAGTTCGCCCGCCCCCTCACCGCCTACGCCCACCGCACGCTCACCCCCGGCTCCTCGACCTGCCGGCACGCGGGCGCGTACTACGTCCTCGTCGAACGCGACTCGGCCGCCGACTCCGACCCCGGCGCCTGGGAGCTGGAGATCCGCTTCCTGACCGAGCCGGGCGTGCGCCGGGCCGGTCCGACGGCGCTCCCGGAGAACTGGGCCTCGGGCACGCCCCAGCCGCCCGCCGGCGGACCGCGGCGGCGCGAGGGCGGCGCGGGCTTCCAGGACGCCGCCTCGCTGCGGCAGGGCGAGTGGCGCACGGACATCAGGCCGGGCCAGACGCTCTACTACCGGGTCCCCGTCGACTGGGGCCAACAGCTCTTCGCCGAGGCCGAGCTGGGCAGCAGCCCGGACGGGGACGCCTTCGTCGGCAACGCGTTCGTGCTCTCCCTGGAGAACCCGGCCCGCGGCCATGTCGACCGCGACTCCCTGAGCTACAGCGGCGACCCGGCCACCCTGGAGCTCGACCCGCGACGGCCGGTGGCCTACGAGAACCGTTTCTCCTCGAACGACGGCACGAACGGCATGCGGTTCGCCGGCTGGTACACCCTGTCGGCCACGCTCAGCCCGAAGGTCGCCACGGCGTACGGGGACAAGCCGCTGCCGCTGACCCTGCGGGTGAACGTGACCGGGCCGGCGAAGGCCGCTCCCGCGTACGCCGGGCCCGCCGGGCCGTTCACGGTCACCGACGCCGACCGGGACGCGGCCGCCAGCGGACAGAGCGCGCCCGAGGCGGCCCGCAGCGACGGCCTGCGGGTGGTCGGCGTGGCCGGGATCGGCGCCGGAACGGTCCTGCTGCTCGGCCTGGGCGCCTGGTGGCTGCTGGCCCGCCGGGCGGCGGGCGCCGGACCTACGCCTGGATGAGCGCCCAGATCCCCACGGCGAAACAGACCAGCGCGGTGAGCAGCACCGGGACGGCGACCTTCGCGGGCGGCCCGGGACGGCGCGCGGGGACATCGAGGGCGCCGGGTCGGGCGTGAGCCGGGGGCTGGGGGCGGGGGACCGCGGCCGTCGGTGTCTGGGCGAAGGCGGCGGGCGAAGGCGCGGGGGACGCAGGGGACGCGGGGGACGCAGGGGACGCAGGGGACGCAGGGGACGCAGGGGACGCGGGGGATGCCGAGAGCGCCGGATGCGCCGGGGGCGCTTGTACGGGGGTGGGCGCCGGAGCGTACGCCGGGGAGGGCGGTACGGGGACGGGCTGGGTGGGTGTGCGCGGCGGCGGGGGCAGGTGGAAGCTGCCCGTCTCGGACATGCCCGGCAGGTGCGGCTCGGGCCCGTTCGGGCCGAAGCCGATGGGGAGCGGCCCTATCTGGTCGAAGACCTCGACGGGTTCGTCGGCCGCCGACGGCTCGGGCAGCAGCTCCACCGCCGCGTGCAGCGCCTTGCGCGCGCCCGTGGCCGTCCGGAAGCGGGACTGCGGGTCGGGCTGGAGCAGCCCGGCCAGGACCTGCCACAGGGGCTCCGGGATGCCCTGTGGGGCGCCCGGGGTGCCATGGGCCAGGAAGTACTCCACGAGGGCCTGGGAGTCCGGCTTGCGGCCCTGGAGCAGATACAGCGCGACCAGGCCGACGGCGAACAGGTCGGCGGCGAAGTCCGGCTCGGCGCCCCTCAGTTGCTCGGGTGCGAAGTAACCCGGCGTCCCCACGACGTGATCGGTCTCGGTGAGCCGGGGTTCGCCCTTGCGCATGGAGATGCCGAAGTCGGACAGCCGCAGGTGCGGCCGTCCGGTTCCGGTGACGTCCAGCAGGATGTTGGCGGGCTTGATGTCACGGTGCACGACCCCCTCCGCGTGCACCGCGGCGAGCCCGGACAGCAACTGGTCGAGCAGGACGCACACGAAGCGGGGCGGCAGGGCGCCGTAGTCCCCGATGACGTGGGCCAGCGAGCCGCCCGCCACGAGGTCCATCGTGAAGAGGACCTTGTCGTCGTCCGCGGCCCAGCTGGCCGGGGCGAGGACGTGCGGGTGGTCGATCCTGAGCGCCTGCTCGCGCACGAAGCGCAGGAGGGTGTGGGCGTCGCTCTGCTGGAGCACCTTGGCCGCCACGTAACGGCGGCGACGGTGGTCCCAGGCGCGCCAGACCGCGCCGACCCCACCCCGCCCGATCGGGTCGATCAGCTCGTACCGGCCGGCGAAGACCTCACCCATCGCGCCGCGCCCGCCCCCCTGCCGTCCGGCGTCAGTTCTGGTGCGCCTCGTAGTGCGCGACCGCGTCGGCGGTGCGCCCGGCGCCGTACACCCGGAGGAACTCTGCCAGTTCGGGGTGGGCCGGGGCGAGGGCGTCCGCCGCGGCGATGATGTCGCCGGCCGCCGAGACCGAGCGCAGCAGGGACTGGATCTCGCGGACCACCCGGCGCACCGTCGGCGCCCCCACGCCGGTGGTGGCCTGGCCGCTGGCGGTCAGGACGGAACCGCCCTGGGACTTCTTGATCTCGTCCATCCGCTCGGTGGCCTCGGCGGCGCTGACGCTGCCGTCGGCGACCTGGCCGGCGAGCTCCTGCAGGGCCTGGACGCGCTGGACGACGGCCGGGTTGCCGATCTTGGCCCGCTGGCCGCTCATCAGCTGGGAGAGCATGGGTGCCGAAAGCCCGAGCACGGCCGCGAGCCTGGCCTGGTTCAGCCCGAGATCGTCGATCAGGCGACGGAAGAGCGCCCCCAGCGGCTCCCCGTACCAACTGCGCTGAAGCTCCCTGGCTCTGGCCGTGGCTTCCTGCTGCGCTGTATCCATTACTTCTCCCCATCCCTGCGGTTCGCCACTGCGAACCTCGATCAGCATCTTACGGAGCGTGGTCGCCGACGGGGAGTCCCAATCCTTTTGCGGGATCCGGGGGGTGACCCGGTACTCTGTTGTCACTCCGGGGCCTTAGCTCAGTTGGTAGAGCGCTGTCTTTGCATGGCAGATGTCAGGGGTTCGACTCCCCTAGGCTCCACTCCCAGAGTTCTGCTGGAAACCCCTCCCGACCCGCGCGTACGCGGGCCGGGAGGGGTTTTCTCGTAGGGGCCGCGGAGGTGGGCGAGTGGCCCATCGGCGCAGGGGGTGAATGGACCAGGGGACCTGGGCCACCAGGTCCTAGCGTCGTGTCCATGCCGAACACCCGCGGAACCACCCCGCGCACCCACCGGGCGCTGCTCCTCGCCCAGCTCAGCAACTCCGTCGGCGACGGCGCGTTCTATGTGACCTCGGCCCTCTACTTCTCGCTGGTCGTCGGGCTCTCCGCCCCGCAGATCGGCGCCGGACTCGCCGTCGCCTGGGGCATCGGCTCCCTCGCCGGGGTACCGCTCGGACACCTGGCCGACCGGCGCGGACCGCGCGGCACCTCCGTCCTGCTCGCCCTGGCCACCTCGGGAGCCGTCGCCTCCTTCCTGCTCATCCGCTCCTTCGTGCCGTTCCTGATCGCCGCCACGGTGTACGCCACCGCCCAGAGCGGGCTCGCCGCCGCCCGCCAGGCCCTGCTCGCCGGGCTCGTCGAGCCGGCCGACCGGGTCGGGATGCTCGCCAGGATCCAGGCCACGCTCAACGCCGGGCTCGCCGTCGGCGCCGCGCTCGGCGGCCTCGCCCTGCACACGCCGGCACGCGCGGCGCGTACCTCACCGTCTTCGCCCTCGACGCGCTGGGCTTCCTCGTCTGCGCCCTGGTGCTGCGCGGCCTCCCGCCGCTGACCGGCACGGGCGGCGCGGTCGACGGCCCGGCCCGTCTCGTGGTGCTGCGGGACCGCCCGTACGCCCTGCTCACCCTCCTCAACGCGCTGCTGCTGCTCCGGCTGCCGCTGCTCAGCCTGGCCCTGCCGCTGTGGATCGTGGAGCGCACGACGGCGCCCGGCTGGACGGTCTCGGCGCTCTTCGTCCTCAACACCGGCGCGGTGATGCTCTTCCAGGTGCGGGCGGCGCGCTCGGTGACCGGACTGCCCGAGGCCACCCGGGCGGTGGGGCGCTCCAGCCTGGTGATGCTCGCCTCGTGCGCGGTGTTCGCGGTGACGGCGGCCGGGTTCGGGCCCTGGCCGACGGTCGCGGTGCTCGTCCTGGGCGCGGTCCTCCAGGTGGTCGCGGAGATGCGCCACTCCGCGGGCTCCTGGCAGATCGGCCTCGGGCTCGCGCCGGCCGACCGGATCGGCCAGTACCAGGGCTTCTACGGCACCGGCGTGCCGGTCGCCAGGACCCTCGGGCCGCTGCTCGTCACCACGCTCCTGATCGGAGGGGGCGCGGCCGGCTGGCTGGTCCTGGGCGGGATCTTCCTGGTCGCGGGCCTGGCGACGGGGCCGGCGGTGCGCTGGGCGGAGCGGTCCCGGTCGGGCGTGGCGGAGCCCGCCCGCACCTACTGAGCCGGACGGGTGGTGTTCATCGGAAGAACTGCGCGGACGTGGCGTCGCTCCGGGAAATCCCGGCCCGCGTACACATCATGAGGAAGGTACGAAAAGCCCGCAATCCGAAATGAACCATCCGAGTTCGCTGGATCTGTCTCGACACGAAAGTGAGGGGTCATGGCAACCGCCAAGGTCAAGCAGTTCTGGACCGCCTTCATCTCCGTCCTCTTCGCCCTGTTCGCCTCCCTCGGCCTGGCGAGCCCCGCCACCGCCGCCCAGCAGCCCGCCCTCCAGCAGGGTGAGGAGCCGGCCGTCGCCGGTGGCGCCGGGACCGTCGCCGCACGTCCCGCCGTCTCCGTACCGGCACAGCGGAGCCATCAGTGGCGCACGGCGCAGGGCCGCGCGCTGCCGCCGACCATCAAGCAGCGGATCGGCGCCGAGGCACACGGTTCCTCCCCCGCCGTCCGGCACCTCCGCGCGGACACCCCGGCCGGCAGTGACCTGGCCGGCACCGACCCGGCCGCCGGCTCGGGCGACCTGACCGGCCCGGCACTGCGGACGAAGACCGCGCGGGGCGCGCGAGGCGTGCAGGGCGCGAACGACGCTCGTACCGCGCGTGCCGCTCACGCCGCGTACGCCGCCCACGCCGCGCATGCCGTGCAGACCGCTCAGACCTCGACCGACGTGCAGACCGCTCAGACCGCGCACGCCGCGACGGCCGCGTAGGGCGCGGCGGGATGTCCCGCGTACGCCCTCGCGTCCGTCCGTGTTCCGCAGAGCGACCGGCCGGTGATCAGCGGCGCTCGTCGTCGTGGTCCGTGGCCTCCGTGTCGGCCTCCTTGGCCGCCACCCCGGGATCGAGTGACGAACCGCCGTCGTCGACGGACGACAGCCGGGTCTCCTCGTCCACCTCGGTGGGAGCGGGCGGCTCGACCAGCCAGTCGGGGTTGGCCTGCTTGTCCCACCACCTCCAGGCGCAGTACGCGCCCACCGCCAGCACGCCGAGGACTACGAGTCCCTTGGCGACGCGTCCGGCCCTGGCCCGACGCTCGTGCTGCCTCATGAGCTTCTCGATCTCCCTCGGCGTCACCTGACCGCGTAGCGCGGCCCAGGCGGCGGTCGAACGCGACCCGGCCTCGTCGAGGACCGGAGCGGTCGCGGCCACCGCGTGCTCGACACGCGGAACGGTGTAGTCGGTCGCCTGACGGGCGGCCTTGCGGGTCACGGCCGCCGCACGATGCGCGGCCTCGTCGACCCGCGGCGGTACATGCGGTGCGACATGGCAGTCGTACTGCTGACGCGCCTGAGCGCGGGCCTGCGACGCGGCCTTGGAGACCTTCGGGCCCAGCTTGTCGCGCGCTTCCTGCGCATACTGAACGGCCTGGTCCCTGGCCGTCTCCGCGTACGGCGCCACCACTTCCGCGGCGTGCAGGACGCTCTCCTTCGCCGAACCTGTCGCGGCGCGCACGCTGTCCATGCGGGTCACAGGATTCCTCCTCCTCGGTGGCGATGTTCGGTTTTTCACCTTTCCATCCTTTTCGGAATCATGCCTGCCCGACCGCTGTCCGGCATGCGGGGCGGGCATCCGGGGCATGCGAGGATCGGACCGCGGGCGCAGGAGCGCCCGTGCGAGGTGGAGGAAGGCGGATCGTGGCCGAGCAGCTGTACGCGACTCTGAAGACCAGCCAGGGTGACATCGAGATTCGGCTGCTGCCGTTCCACGCCCCCAAGACGGTGAGGAACTTCGTCGAGCTCGCCCAGGGCGAGCGCGAGTGGACGCACCCGGCGACCGGCGCGGTCACCACGGAGCCGCTCTACGACGGCACGGTCTTCCACCGGGTGATCAAGGGCTTCATGATCCAGGCCGGCGACCCGCTGGGGAACGGCACCGGCGGCCCCGGCTACGAGTTCGCCGACGAGTTCCACCCGGAGCTCTTCTTCGACAAGCCCTACCTGCTCGCGATGGCCAACGCCGGCCCGGGCACCAACGGCTCGCAGTTCTTCCTCACGCTCGGCGCGACGACCTGGCTGAACCGCAAGCACACGATCTTCGGCGAGGTCGTCGGCGAGGCGAGCAAGAAGGTCGTGGACGCGATCGCCGCCGTCGAGACCAACCCGCGCACGGACCGTCCGGTCGTGGACGTCGTCATCGAACGGGTCGTCGTCGAGAAGCGCTGACCGCCGTATCGCGCGGTGCTGACCGCGGTGTCGCGCGGTGCCGACCGCGGTGTCGCGCGGTGCTGACCGCGGTTCCTGCCCGGCTCGTACAGCTGCCCGTACCCCGTACGGGAACCTTGGTGCCCCGCCCGTCCGTCAGGAGGGCGGGGCGTTCTGTTGACGCCGCCGCCCCTGTCTCCTCAGTCGCCTCGTCCTCGGGAGGACGCCTCATGGACCCGCAGTCCGGTCTGCCGCGCTGTTACCGCCACCCGGACACCGAGACCGGGATCCGCTGCACCCGCTGCGAGAAGCCGATCTGCCCGCAGTGCATGGTCTCCGCGTCCGTCGGCTTCCAGTGCCCCGACTGCGTGCGCAACGGCTCCGGCACCGGTCACGCGCCCGACGCCAACCGGCCGAGGACGCTCGCCGGCGGCCGGGTGGAGACCGACGGGCGGCTCGTCACCAAGATCCTGATCGGGATCAACCTGGCGCTGTTCATCGCGGTCCAGGTGCTCGGCGACCGGTTCACCGACCAGCTGGTGATGATCGGCTACGCGTACAACCCGGTGCTCGGCGAGGTCGTCGGGGTCGCGGACGGCGAGTGGTACCGGCTGCTGACCTCGGCCTTCCTGCACCAGGAGATCCCGCACTTCCTCTTCAACATGATCGGCCTGTGGGTCATCGGCGGGATCGTGGAGCCGGAGCTGGGCCGCGTCCGCTACACGCTGCTCTGCCTGCTGTCGGGCCTCTCGGGCTCCGCGCTGGTCTATCTCGTCGACGCCCCGAACCAGGCCTCGCTCGGCGCCTCGGGGATCGTCTACGGCCTGATCGGCTCCTGGGTGGTGCTGGCCCGCCGGCGCCGCTACGACATGCGGCCGGTCTTCCTCTTCGTGGCGCTGTCGCTGCTGCTGACGTTCACCCGACCGGGTATCTCCTGGGAGGCCCACATCGGCGGTCTCGTCGGGGGAGCGCTGGTCACCTTCGCCATGGTGCACGCGCCCCGAGAGCGGCGGGAGCTGGTGCAGTACGGGATCTGCGGCCTGGTGCTGCTGGTCGACCTGGGGATCGTGCTCTTCCGGACCGCTGCGCTCACCTGAGCGGGAGGGCTTGTGGACGAGCTGGGGACAAGCCCTGGGGCGAGCTTTCCCCAGAGTTATCCACAATGCGTGGCCACAGCGTCACCTTGGTCTGGACATGACTGCGCCCCCCGCCTCTGAGCAGGTGTTTTCTCTCAGAGGTGAGGGGCGAGGAGTTCTCTTGGCGGAGTTGTCGCGGTCGTACCGGCGTCAACATCCTCGGAGTTATCCACAGATCTTCGTAAGTTATCCAGTGCTGTGCACAACGCTGTGGATAACCTCAGGGCAGAGCTTGACGAGGGGCGGGGTGAGCCGCTACTTCCACTGCGTCGAGACGCCGAACCCCGCGGCGATGAAGCCGAAGCCGACCACGATGTTCCAGTTGTTGATGGACTTCACCGGCAGCGTGCCGTCGGTGACGTAGAAGACCACGATCCACACCAGACCGATGGCGAAGAGCGCCAGCATCACGGGCGCCACCCAGCTGCGGTTGGTCAGCTTGATGGAGGCGGCCTGCTTGGTGGCGGGCGGCGGCGTGTAGTCGGCCTTCTTGCGGATCCGTGACTTCGGCACGAGGGACTCTCCTGTCGATGCGCTGCGTGACCGCGCAGGGAACTGTGGCTGGCGCCGGGATGTGACGCAGGAGGACCGCTGCGTCCCCCGGGCGTCCGTTAGCGTAGTGGTTCCACGGCACCGAAGGGGATCAGGGTACGTTGAGCAATTCCGCCGACACTCCCACAGGGCCGGGCCGAACCACGAGGTGGCGCCCCGTCCGGGTCCTCACCGCTGCCGTTTTCGCCCTCGCCGGACTGATCTTCGTCACCAGCTTCAACACCGCCAAGGGCACGAACCTGCGCACCGACGCCTCCCTCCTCAGGCTCTCGGACCTGATCGAGGAGCGCAGCCACAAGAACGCCGGCCTCGACGAGACCACCGCCGCCCTGCGCCGCCAGGTCGACGCCCTGGCCGCCCGCGACGACGGCTCCACCCAGGCGCAGGACGCGCGGCTGCGCGCCCTGGAGAGCAGCGCGGGCACCACCGAGACGGCCGGCCCCGGCCTCACCGTCACCCTGAACGACGCCCCGCCGAACGCCCAGGCCGCCCCCGGCTACCCCGAGCCGCAGGCCAACGACCTGGTCATCCACCAGCAGGACCTCCAGGCCGTCGTCAACGCCCTGTGGAAGGGCGGCGCCCAGGGCATCAAGGTCATGGACCAGCGGCTCATCTCCACCAGCGCCGTCCGCTGCGTCGGCAACACCCTGATCCTCCAGGGCCGCGTCTACTCGCCGCCCTACAAGATCACCGCTGTCGGTGACCGCGGCAAGCTGAGCAAGGCCCTCGCCGACTCCCCCGCCCTGCAGAACTACCAGCTGTACGTGAAGGCCTACGGCCTCGGCTGGAAAGTCGACGAGCACAAGGCGGTGACTCTGCCCGGCTACTCGGGCACAGTGGACCTCCACTACGCGAAGCCGGTGAGCTGACCGGTGAGCTGACCGGTCGGCCGACCGGGGGGAGCCGGGGTGCCGTGACGGCGGGGACGAGGGTGCGACCGGCCGGACCGCCGGCCGGAGGACGGGCCCTGCGCCTGGCCGTACGGAGCTTCAGCGAGCTGTGCATCACCGCCGGAGCGCTGATCGTCCTCTTCGTCGTGTACGTCCTGTACTGGACCGGAGTGCAGGCCGAAAGCGCCACCACGGGCCAGCTCGACACCCTCCAGCGGGAGTGGGTGGACCGCCCCGTCGCGGCGGCCGGCGCCCCCCGCGCGGCGCCGCCCCCGAAGCCGTACACGCCCGGCAAGGGCTTCGCCGTCATGTACGTGCCCCGGCTCGGCAAGGACTGGGAGTGGCCCGTCCTGGAGGGCACCTCGACCGGCACCCTGAAGAAGGGCCTCGGCCACTACACCGGCACCGCCCGCCTCGGCGACACCGGGAACTTCGCCGTCGCCGGCCACCGGCGCACCTACGGCGACCCCTTCAAGGACTTCCCCCGGCTGCGCCGCGGCGACGCCGTCGTCCTCAACGACGGCACCACCTGGTTCACGTACCGCGTGGACCGCGAGCCCTACCGGACCGTGCCCACCGACACCGGCGTCATCGAGCCCGTGCCCCGGCCCATGAAGAGAAGCGCGGTCGGTTTCCACGGGCCCGGCCGCTACCTCACCCTCACCACCTGCGACCCCGAGTGGGGCA
Source organism: Streptomyces sp. NPDC023157 (assembly GCF_055560575.1). Lineage (NCBI taxonomy): Bacteria > Bacillati > Actinomycetota > Actinomycetes > Kitasatosporales > Streptomycetaceae > Streptomyces > Streptomyces sp. NPDC023157. Next base: position 423,877 of record NZ_JBVHIL010000005.1, on the reverse strand, counting down.
GCAGCCACCGCCTGATCGCCTGGGCCCACCTGGACGCCACCCAGCCCGTGACCGACGGGCGTCCACAGGCTTTGGACAGCTGACCCCCCAGCGCCCCCGGGCCCCGTACTCTGGTCCCCGTAACGAACGGAAGGGGCGGCGGACGTCATGTACGGATGGATCTGGCGGCATCTGCCGGGCAACGCCTGGGCCAAGGCACTGATCTCGGTCGTGCTCGTCCTCGCGGTCGTCTACGCCCTCTTCCAGTACGTGTTCCCCTGGGCGGAGCCGCTGCTTCCGTTCAACGATGTGACGGTGGACGGCCAGTGAGCGCGCGGATTCTCGTCGTCGACAACTACGACAGCTTCGTCTTCAACCTCGTTCAGTACCTCTACCAGCTCGGCGCCGAGTGCGAGGTGCTGCGCAACGACGAGGTCGAGCTGGGCCACGCTCAGGACGGCTTCGACGGCGTGCTCCTGTCCCCCGGGCCCGGCGCGCCCGAACAGGCCGGGGTCTGCATCGACATGGTGCGCCACTGTGCCGCGACCGGGGTGCCCGTCTTCGGCGTCTGCCTGGGCATGCAGTCGATGGCCGTCGCCTACGGCGGGGTCGTGGACCGCGCGCCCGAGCTGCTGCACGGCAAGACCTCGCCCGTCACCCACGAGGGCAAGGGCGTCTTCCAGGGCCTGCCCTCGCCGTTCACCGCGACCCGCTACCACTCGCTGGCCGCCGAGCCCGCCGCCCTGCCGGCCGAGCTCGAGGTCACCGCGCGCACCGAGGACGGCATCATCATGGGGCTGCGCCACCGGGAACTGCCGGTCGAGGGCGTGCAGTTCCACCCGGAGTCGGTGCTCACCGAGCACGGCCACCTGATGCTCGCCAACTGGCTGGAGCAGTGCGGCGACAAGGGGGCCGTCGCGCGGTCGGCGGGACTCGCGCCGGTGGTGGGCAAGGCCGTCGCGTGACGGCCGGGTCGCCGTGGTTCCGGGCGACGAACCCTCCGGAGGACGAGCCGGACCCCCAGCGGACACCCGCGCCCGGACCCGTACCCCCGCACGGCTACGCCCCCGGGCCCAGGCCGCCCGCGTACGAGGCCGAGACGGCCGTCTACGCGGCGATACCGGCCCCGGAGGCCTATCAGGTCCCTCAGCCGCCCCAAGCGCCCCAGGAGGCGTACGAGGCGGCTTACGGGGGGCCGTACGAGCCGGTGCGGGAGACACCGTACGAGCCGGTGCCGGGGACACCGTACGAGCCGGTGCCGGAGACACCGTACGAGCCGGTGGCCGCCGAGCCGCGGTACACCGAACCCTCGTACAGCGAGCCCTCGTACACCGAGCCGCCGTACGAGCCGGTGGCCGCCGAGCCGCCGTATGCCGAGCCGCCGTATGCCGAGCCGCCGTACGCCGAGCAGGGCACCGCGCCGCTGCCGGGGCCCGGACGGGCCGAGCGGCGCCGGGCCGCCCGCCGCAAGGGGCGGGCGCCCGAGCCCGCCGCCGCGCCGGAGCCCGCCGCCCCGCTCTCCCGTGTCGAGGCGCGGCGGGCCGCCCGCGCCGCCAAGGACAGCGTGGGCGTCGTCCTCAGCCGGGTCGTCGGTGAACTCTTCATCACCTTCGGCGTGGTCATGCTGCTCTTCGTGACCTACCAGCTGTGGTGGACGAACGTCCGGGCCGGGCAGGAGACCGACCAGGCCAAGGCGCAGATCGAGAACTCCTGGTCGCAGGGCGAGAGCCAGCCCGACGCCTTCGAGCCCGGGCAGGGCTTCGCCATCATGTACATCCCCAAGCTGGACGTGGTCGCCCCGATCGCCGAGGGCATCAGCAAGACCAAGGTCCTCGACAAGGGCATGGTCGGCCACTACGGCGAGGGCAAGCTGAAGACCGCCATGCCCGCCGACAAGCAGGGCAACTTCGCCGTCGCCGGCCACCGCAACACGCACGGCGAGCCGTTCCGGTACATCAACCAGCTGAAGCCCGGCGACCCGATCGTCGTCGAGACGCAGGACGCGTACTACACGTACGAGATGGCGAGCATCCTGCCGCAGACCTCGCCGTCGAACGTCTCCGTCATCGACCCCGTGCCGAAGGGTTCCGGTTTCACCGGGCCGGGCCGCTACATCACGCTGACCACCTGCACGCCCGAGTTCACGAGCACGTACCGCATGATCGTGTGGGGAAAGCTGGTCGACGAACGCCCGCGCAGCAAGGGGAAGCCGGCCGCGCTCGTAGGCTGAGCCCCACCGAGACCACCCACTTTTCGACGGGACGACCCAGTGTCACGTGCGCGCAACCGGATCGCCGGGCTCATCAGTGTCTTCGGTGAACTCCTCATCACCGCGGGCCTGGTCCTCGGCCTGTTCGTCGTCTACTCGCTGTGGTGGACCAACGTGATCGCCGACCGGGCCGCCGACAAGGACGGCGACCAGGTCCGTGACCACTGGGCCGACAGCGGCCCCGGCGCGCTCGACACCAAGGACGGCATCGGCTTCCTGCACGTGCCGGCGATGGGCAACGGCGAGGTGCTCGTGAAGAAGGGCACCGACAGCGAGGTCCTCAACAACGGCGTCGCCGGCTACTACACCGACCCGGTCACGTCGGCGCTGCCGCAGCAGAAGCAGGGCAACTTCACGCTCGCCGCGCACCGCGACGGGCACGGGGCGAAGTTCCACAACATCCACAAGTTGAAGAACGGCGACTCGATCGTCTTCGAGTCGAAGGACACCTGGTACGTCTACAAGGTCTACAAGACGCTCCCGGAGACCACGAAGTACAACGTGGACGTCCTCCAGCCGGTCCCCGAGGAGTCCGGCAAGACCCGCCCGGGCCGCTACATCACCCTGACGACCTGCACCCCGATGTACACCTCGGACTTCCGCTACATCGTCTGGGGCGAGCTGGAACGCACCGAGAAGGTCGACGCCCGGCGCACCCCGCCGGCGGAGCTGCGCTAGACACCCGGAGCCGCCCCCGCCCCCCCATGGACAACGAGTAAGCCCCGGCATCCAGGATGCCGGGGCTTACTTCATGCGAGGCGACCTGCTCCTACGGGGCGGGCGCGGGCCGGTTCTAGCCGAACCAGCCCCCGCCGCCGTTGCCGTCCTTCTCGGTCTTCACGTTGACCGCCTGGTTCGGCTGGCCCTGCGTGCCGGGCTGCGGGTCCTGCTCCTTGATACGGGCGTCGCCGCCCGCCGGGCCGTCGACGTTGCCCAGCTGGTAGCCGAGCGCCGTGAGGGTGGCCCGGGCCTGGTCGATCGTCATGCCGACGATCGGCGGGACGGGCTGCGTGTTCTGCTGCGGGCCCTTGGAGACCTTCAGCACGATCTGCACGTCCTTGGACTGGTCCGTGTTGCCCTTCGGGGTCTGGTCGATGACCGTGCCCATCGGCTGCTCGGAGTCCACGTCCTGCCGGGAGACGTTCGTGAAGCCGAGGACCTGCAGCTGCTGCACGGCGACGTCGTAGGTGCGGCTGGTGACGTCCGGCAGCTGCGACTTCTGCTTCTTGGCCACGGTGATGGTGACCTTGGAGTTCTTCTCCGCCTGCGTGCCGCCCTCGGGGTCCTGCTTGAGGACCTTGCCCGGGTCCTCGTCGGACTCCTCGGTCTGCACGACGACCTGGAAGCCCTTGCCGCGAAGCAGCTCCTCGGCGCCCTCCTGCTGCTTCTCCGTGACGTCCGGCACCTCGATCTGCGGCGCGCCCTCGGAGACGACGACGGAGATCGTCTCGTTGATGTTCATCTTCGCCGTGGGGTCCGAGGCCGGCGTCTGGCTGCAGATCGCGCCCTTCGGCTGGTCGCAGCGCTCGGTGCCGGTCTGCGCGACCTTCACCTGCGAGTTGACCGCGAGGCCCTGTGCTTCCTTCAGCGTCTTGCCGACGAACTGCGGGACCGGGACCTGCTGCGGGCCGTCCTTCTTGTCGAAGAGGGAGACACCGATGAAGATCGCGCCCACCAGCACCAGGAGGCCCGCCAGGATCAGCAGGATCGTCGAGGTGTTGGACTTCTTCTGCCGGCGCCGGTCCGGACGGTCGTCGTACCCGCCGTACCCGCCGTCGTCCCCGTTCATCGGGGGCAGCATCGTCGTCTGGCCGGCCGGGTCCGCCTGGCGCAGGGCCGTCGTCGGCTGGTCCTCCGGCGGGTAGCCGCCGTAGCCGCCGCCGTACCCGACCGCGCCCATGGCGGCGGTCGCCGCGACCGGCTGGCCGTCGAGGCAGGCCTCGATGTCGGCCCGCATCTCGTCGGCGGACTGGTAGCGGTAGTCGGGGTCCTTGACCAGCGCCTTCAGGACGATGGCGTCCATCTCGGGCGTGATCTCGGGGTCGAAGACGCTCGGCGGCTGCGGCTCCTCCCGTACGTGCTGGTACGCGACGGCGACCGGCGAGTCGCCGATGAACGGCGGCCGGACCGTCAGCAGCTCGTACAGCAGGCAGCCCGTGGAGTACAGGTCGGAGCGGGCGTCGACCTGCTCGCCCTTGGCCTGCTCCGGGGAGAGGTACTGGGCCGTGCCGATCACCGCGGCCGTCTGCGTCATGGTCATGCCCGCGTCGCCCATGGCGCGCGCGATGCCGAAGTCCATGACCTTGACCTGACCGGTACGGGTCAGCATGACGTTCGCCGGCTTGATGTCCCGGTGCACGATCTGGGCGCGGTGCGAGTACTCCAGCGCCTGGAGGATGCCGACGGTCATCTCCAGCGTGCGCTCGGGCAGCAGCTTGCGCCCGGAGTGCAGCAGCTCACGCAGGGTCGACCCGTCCACGTACTCCATCACGATGTACGGGATGGAGACGCCGTCGACGTAGTCCTCGCCGGTGTCGTAGACCGCGACGATCGCCGGGTGGTTGAGCGATGCGGCGGACTGGGCCTCCCGGCGGAACCGGGCCTGGAAGGACGGGTCACGGGCGAGGTCCGCCCGCAGCGTCTTCACAGCGACGGTGCGGCCGAGCCGGGTGTCGTGAGCGAGGTACACCTCGGCCATGCCACCACGGCCGAGCACCGAGCCCAGCTCGTACCGGCCGCCGAGGCGACGCGGCTCTTCCATAGCTTCTCCAGCCCTCTCCGTCTGTCCCGACCGCACCCGTGTGTGGTCCGGCGGTGTGTGCTGTTCGCGCATACGCTACCGGCCGCGGGACGGCGCTTCGTCCGTCGGCCGCCACCTGATACCCGACCGGTATGCGGCCCCGGACCCCGGGATCGGCTCAGCTCTTGCTCTTCAGTACCGCCTTCATCACGGCCTTGGCGATCGGGGCCGCCAGGCCGCCACCGGTGATGTCCTCACGGTCCGTGCCCGCCGAGTCCTCGACGACGACGGCGACCGCGACGGGCGAACCCTGGTCGGTCTTGGCGTAGGAGATGAACCACGCGTAGGGCCGCTTGGCGTTCTTCTCGCCGTGCTGCGCCGTACCCGTCTTGCCGCCGACCCGCACCCCGTCGATGTCCAGGGCGGCGTTGGCGCCGGTGCCCTTCTCGACGACGTTCTCCATCATCGCCTGGAGCTGCTGCGCGGTGCTCTGCGAGACCGGGCGGCTCAGCTCCTCCGGCTCGGTCTTCTTGATGATGTCCAGGTTCGGCGCCCGCAGCTGGTCGATCATGTACGGCTTCATCAGCTTGCCGTCGTTGGCGATCGCCGCCGTCACCATCGCCATCTGCAGCGGGGTGGTCGCCGTGTTGAACTGGCCGATCGACGACAGCGCGTTGCCACCGCGGTCGGCCTTCTTGTCGTACACGGAGGCTGCGGAACGCACCGGCATGAACTGTTCGGCGTTGAAACCGAACTTCTCCGCCATCTCGACCATCTTGTCCCGGCCGACGTCGTCACCCAGCTTCGCGAAGACCGAGTTGCAGGAGACCCGCAGCGCCTCGTTCAGGCTGGCGTTGGTGCAGCCGCTCGCGTGGTTCTTCATCGGCACCGTGGAGAGCGGGATCTTCCAGCCCTCGGGGGTGTCCGTCGCCGCGTTGATGTCGGTGACCTTGCCGCTCTCCAGCGCCGCCGCGGCCGTGACGACCTTGAAGACGGAACCGGGCGGGTAGATCTCGCGCAGCGCGCGGTTCAGCTTCGGCTTGTTCTTGTCCTTCTCCAGCGCCTGCCACGCCTGGGCGTCCTTGTCGTGGTAGCCGGCGAAGGACCCCGGGTCGTACGACGGGGTGGACGCCAGCGCCAGGATCTTGCCCGTCGACGGCTCGATGGCGACGACCGCGCCCGTCTTGCTGCCGAGACCCTTGAACGCGGCCCGCTGAGCGGCCCCGCTCAGGGTGGTGACGACGTCGCCGCCCTTCTTCTTCTCCCCGGTGAACATGGAGAGCGTGCGGTCGAAGAACAGCCGGTCGTCGTTGCCGGTGAGGATGCCGTCCTCGATCTTCTCGATCTGGTTGGCGTCGAACGCCTGCGAGGCGTAACCCGTCACCGGCGCCCACATCGGGCCGTCGACGTACGTCCGCTTGTACGCGTAGAAGGTGTCACCGGAGTCGACGGAGCCGGTGATCGGCTTGCCGTCGACGATGATGTTCCCGCGTTCGTTGGAGTACCGCTCGATCTGCACCCGCTTGTTCTTCGAGTTCGCGTTGAGCTCGTCGGCACGGACGAACTGGAGCCAGTTGTCCCGCAGCAGCAGCGCGAGGACCAGCAGGCCGCAGAAGATCGCGACCCGGCGCAGGGGCTTGTTCACGGACGGACCACCTGCGTCATCTCGGCGTCGGGATTCGGGGCGGGGGAGGGCGCGGGGCGCCGCGCGGTGTCGCTGATCCGGATCAGGACACCGATCAGCGCCCAGTTGGCGATCACGGACGAACCACCGTAGGCGAGGAACGGCATCGTCATACCGGTCAGCGGGATGAGGCCCATCACACCGCCGGCGACGACGAAGACCTGCAGCGCGAACGCGCCCGACAGGCCCATCGCGAGCAGCTTGCCGAAGGGGTCGCGGGCCGCGAGGGCGGTCCGCACACCACGCTCGATGATCAGGCCGTACAGCAGCAGGAAGACCATGACGCCGGCGAGACCCAGCTCCTCGCCGACCGTGGCGAAGATGAAGTCGGAGTTCGCGGCGAAGCCGATCAGGTCCGAGTTGCCCTGGCCGAGGCCGGTGCCGAGGATGCCGCCGGAACCGAACGACATCAGGACCTGCGTCATCTGGTCACAGGCGTTGGCCATGTTGCCGTTCGGGGGGGCCGTCTTCAGGCACTCGAACGGGTCGAGCCAGGCGGCCACACGCGACTGCACGTGGCTCGCGGTCGAACCGACGACCACCGCGCCGCCCGCGGACATCAGCAGACCGATGACGATCCAGCTGGTCCGCTCCGTCGCCACGTACAGCATGATCACGAACATGCCGAAGAACAGCAGCGACGTACCGAGGTCGTTCTCGAAGACCAGGATGAGGAGGCTGACCGCCCAGATCGTCACGATCGGGCCGAGGTCGCGGCCACGCGGCAGGTAGAGACCCATGAACCGGCGGCTCGCCAGCGCCAGCGCGTCCCGCTTCACCATCAGATAGCCGGAGAAGAACACGGCCAGGACCAGCTTCGCGAACTCACCGGGCTGGATGGAGAAACCGGCGACGTTGATCCAGATCTTGGCGCCGAACACGTCCGAACCGAGGCCCGGCACCAGCGGCAGCAGCAGCAGCACCAGGGCCGCCACCATCGAGATGTACGTGTACCGCTGGAGCACCCGGTGGTCCTTCAGGACCAGCAGCACACCCACGAACATGGCGATGCCGATCGCCGAGTACAGCATCTGCTTCGGCGCGTCCGGGCTGAACGAGCCGTACGCGCTCGTCGCCCGCTGGATCAGCCGCGGCGACTGGTCGAGACGCCAGATCAGCACCAGGCCGAGCCCGTTGAGCAGCGTGCCCAGCGGCAGCAGCAGCGGGTCCGCGTACGGCGCGAACTTGCGCACCACGAGGTGCGCGACGCCCGCGAGCAGGGTCAGGCCCGCCCCGTAACCGAGCATGCCGGGCGGCACCTTGCCGTCGATCGCCAGACCGACGTTCAGGTACGCGAAGACCGGGATGGCGACGGCGAAAGCCAGCAGCGCCAGCTCGGTGTTCCGGCGGCTCGGCGCCTCGATGGCGCCGATCGTGGTCGTGTTGGTGACAACGCTCATGGTGGTGAAAGGCCCCCTACGGGTCTGCCTACTGCTTGCCGCAGTTCGAGGCCAGCTTCTGCTCCTCCGCGGACAGGGTCGGACCCGGGGACGGTGCGGCTGTGGTGGGCTTGGTGGGGTTCGGCGACGCGTTGTTCTCCGTGCCGCGCGGCGTGCTCGGCTTGTCCGGGGCGGCGGCGGCCGCCTTACGGCGCTCCTCGGTCTTCTTGCAGGCCGTGGCCTGCACCGCGAGCTCGGAGATCTTCGTCCGCGCCTTGTCGAGGTTGCCGCCGGCGATGGTGTCCTCGACCTGCTTGCGCTGGTACTCCGGCAGGTACTTGAGTTCGATCTCGGGGTGGTCCGTCTCGACCTCCGAGAGCTTCACCCACGCCAGGTCCTGGCTGATACCCCGGTACAACGCCACGTGCTCGTCCTTCGAGCCCACGTAGTACTGCGTCTGCGTCCAGCGGTAACCGCCGTACAGCGCACCGCCGACCACGGCGAGCGCCAGCACCAGCAGGAACGACCGCTTCAGCCAGCGGCGTCCCGCGGACCGCGGCTTGACGAAGTCGTCGTCCACGTACGCGCCGAAGGAGCCCTGCGGCGGCATCCCGCCGTAGCCGTGGTCGTCACCGCTGCCGGGCGGGCCGAAACCACCGGCCGGCGGCTGCTGGTGCGGCGCCGGCCGGCCGAGCCCGGAGGCCCGCCCCGCGGGCGTGTGCATCGCGCCGCCGTCGTTCAGCTGCGCCTGGTTCTCGGCGACCGCGCCCACGATCACGGGGGTGTCGCTGAGATGACCGGCGAGGGTGTCGCCGCCGTCGACGTCCAGGACGTCGGCCACGATCACCGTGATGTTGTCCGGGCCGCCGCCGCGCAGCGCGAGCTGGATCAGCTCCTGCACGGTCTCCTGCGGACCCTGGTAGCTGGCGAGGGTCTCCTCCAGCGTCTGGTGCGACACCACACCCGACAGGCCGTCGGAGCAGACCAGATAGCGGTCGCCGGCCCGCACCTCGCGGATGGAGAGATCGGGCTCGACGTGATCGCCACTGCCCAGCGCCCGCATCAGCAGCGAACGCTGCGGATGCGTCGTCGCCTCCTCCTCGGTGATCCGGCCCTCGTCGACGAGCCGCTGCACCCAGGTGTGGTCCTGCGTGATCTGCGTGAGCACGCCGTCCCGCAGCAGATAGGCGCGCGAGTCGCCGACGTGCACCAGACCGAGGCGCTGACCCGTCCACAGCAGGGCGGTGAGCGTCGTGCCCATGCCCTCCAGCTGCGGGTCCTCCTCGACCATCATCCGCAACTGGTCGTTGGCGCGCTGCACCGCCGTACCGAGCGAGGTGAGGATGTCGGAGCCGGGGACGTCGTCGTCGAGCGTCACCAGCGTGGAGATCACCTCGGACGAGGCGACCTCACCGGCGGCCTGGCCGCCCATGCCGTCGGCGATGGCGAGCAGCCGGGGACCGGCGTAACCGGAGTCCTCGTTGCCCTCGCGGATCATGCCCTTGTGCGAGCCCGCGGCGAAACGCAGGGACAGACTCATGCCCACCTGCCCTGTCGGCGCCGACTCGGGGTGCCGCCGGTCTCGAGCCACACTGCCCACCCTCCGGTCGGGAGCCCGTGCCCGCCCTGGCCCGCTGGCCGGGCTGCCACGCGCCGCTCGGAACGGCCCGTCGTGGGGACCCTCCCGGCGCGCATGCTCCGCTCGCGCTCAATCATGACGTAGCACTACTTCCGAAGCTCGATGACGGTCTTGCCGATGCGGATCGGCGCGCCCAGCGGAATCGGCGTCGCGGTGGTGAGACGGGTCCGGTCGAGATACGTGCCGTTCGTGGACCCGAGATCCTCGACGATCCAATTGCCGTCCCGGTCCGGGTAGATCCTCGCGTGCCGGCTGGACGCGTAGTCGTCGTCCAGCACGATCGTCGAGTCGTGGGCCCGGCCCAGCGTGATGGTCTGCCCCTGCAGGGCGACCGTCGTGCCGGTGAGGGTGCCCTCGGAGACGACGAGTTTCGTCGGGGCGCCGCGCCGCTGGCGCCCGCCTCCGCCGCTCGCGCTCTGCTGGCCGCGCTGCTGCGGAGGCGCCGCCTGGCGCGCGTTCTGCTGCGGACGCGCCTCCTGGCGGCGCGAACCGCGCTGGGTGACCCGTGTGCCGAAGAGGTCACTACGGATGACCTGGACGGCCACGATCACGAACAGCCACAGAACGGCCAGGAAACCCAACCGCATGACCGTCAGGGTCAGCTCTGACATTGCCCCCGCTTCACCCTTCGGCTTGCCGGTAAACGATGGTGGTGCTGCCCACGACGATCCGCGAGCCGTCGCGGAGCGTAGCGCGGGTGGTGTGCTGCCCGTCCACCACGATGCCGTTGGTGGACCCGAGATCCTGGATCGTCGAGGGCGTTCCGGTCCGGATCTCGCAGTGCCGGCGGGAGACGCCGGGATCGTCGATCCTCACGTCCGCGTCGGTGCTGCGGCCGAGGACCAGAGTCGGGCGGGAAATCTGATGACGGGTGCCGTTGATCTCGATCCAACGGCGCACCTGGCCGCCCGCACCCGTCGCCGCGGGCGCCGCGGCCGCACCGCCGGGGCGGGCCGTGGCCGGAGTCGCCGGACGGTGCCCGGGCATGGCCGGGGCACCCGGCGGCGGGGCCGCGGGCATCGGCGGAGCACCGGCCGGCGGACCGCCCTGCGGGTAGCCGTAGCCACCGCGGGCCGGCTGCTGGTGACCCTGGGGCCCCTGCGGGTACCCACCGGGCGCGTTCTGCGGCGGCGGGGACTGCGGGGACGGCTGGGACTGTGACGAACTCGACGCGAGCGTACGGCTGCGCACCCGGTACAGACCGGTGTCGAGGTCCTCGGCCTTCTCCAGGTGGACCTTGATCGGCCCCATGAAGGTGTACCGCTGCTGCTTGGCGTAGTCCCGGACCAGACCGGCGAGCTCGTCGCCGAGCTGACCCGAGTACGGGCTGAGGCGCTCGTAGTCCGGCGCGCTCAGCTCCACGATGAAGTCGTTGGGGACGACCGTCCGCTCGCGGTTCCAGATCGTCGCGTTGTTGTCGCACTCGCGCTGGAGCGCGCCGGCGATCTCGACGGGCTGGACCTCGGACTTGAAGACCTTGGCGAAGGTGCCGTTGACCAGACCTTCGAGTCGCTGCTCGAACCGCTTCATGACTCCCATGGGGCACCTCCTCCGTCGTTGTCGTCCTGGTACTGCTTACTGATCGTATCCACGCGTCGGGAAATCGGCTGGTTCCCCTTCTCTGCCCTGTGGACGAGTGTCACCTCTCACAGACCTTCCGCAGACCTTTCGGCAGACCTTCCCCATGGATCGTAGAGGTGGCCTGTGGACAGTGTCCCGCACCCGGCGGCGGAGCAGGAGGGCCCCGCGCGTCACTCGTGCTTCTCGGCCGGTGCCGTTCCTTCCTCTTCCGTCGTCCCGCGCCGTCTCGCGTCGCCCCCCCCCGCCGTCCCGCACCGCCCCCCCCCGCCGTCCCTCGTCGTCCCCTTGCTCGTGCTTCCTCCCCACTCCTAGTCATCCGAGGCGGGGGCGAAACAACGGATGTGAATCCGCCGTCCCCGACGTGCTAATCTTCAGATGTCGCCAGGCGGACGGGCCAAAAAGCCAAGAAGCTCGGAGCACACCCAATGCGCGGGTGGCGGAATAGGCAGACGCGCTGGATTCAGGTTCCAGTGCCCGAAAGGGCGTGGGGGTTCAACTCCCCCCTCGCGCACCAGACGGAAGCCCCGTAGATCGAAAGATCTACGGGGCTTCTGCGTTGTTCTTCTGCGTGGTTGGGGACGGATGCCTGGTGACGGGCGTCGGAGGGTGCGACGTTCGTCGGTGCGGGGAGCGACGAAAGAGGACGGCGGGCGGGCCGGGGCGCCGCCTATCGTGCGGACGTGGAAGCTCCTCCGAAGATCAGGACATGGTCCGAAGCCGCCCGGCGGTGGTTCGTGGTGCCCGGTCAGTGGTCGAGGCGCAGGACCGCCGGCGAGCTGGTCCTCGCCGTCGTCATGGCGCTGCTGGCCGCGGGCACCCAGGACATGCTCGGCGGCGAGGGATGGACGCTCGCCGCCGTCGCCCTGGGCTCCGCCGTGCTGTCGCTGCTGCGCCGCCGGCTCCCCGCGACCGTGCTCATCGTCACGTCGTTCCTCGCGCCGTTCGTGCCGGGCTTCCTGGCGCTGCTGATCCTCATCGGCTGGTCCGCCGGCCGCTACATAGCGGGCGCGGGACGGGCGCTGGTCGCGTTCACCGCCGCGTACGTGCTGAACATCGCGGGCACGGTGATCGAGGCGTGGGACCAGCGCATGATCCTCACGCTCGCGTTCATCAGCACGCTGTACTTCCTGGCGACGACGCTCGCGCCCGGTCTCGCCCACCGCTACTGGACCCAGCGCCGGACCCTGCTGCACGCCCTGCAGCAGCGCAACGCCCAGCTGATCAGGGAGCGGGCGATGGTCGCCGGGCAGGCCAGGCTGCGCGAGCGGCAGCGGATCGCGCAGGACATGCACGACAGCCTCGGGCACCAACTGGCGCTGATCTCGGTGCACACGGGTGCCCTGGAGGTGGACCCGAACCTGACCGACCGCCAGCGCGAGGCCGTCGGCGTGCTGCGGAACGCCTCCGTGGACGCCATGCACGAGCTGCGCGAGGTCGTCGGCATCCTCCGGGACGGGGTGGAGGCGCCCGACGAGACCGGCGGCCCGTCCGTGACGCGGCCCGGCGACGAGACGGGCAAGGCGGCCAGGGGGACCGCCGGCATCGAAGGACTCGTGGCCGCCGCCCGGTCCGCCGGGACCACCATCGAGCTCGCCCGCCACGGGGAGACCCGGCCGCTCGCCCCGGCCGTGGACCACGCCGCGTACCGGATCGTCCAGGAAGGCCTGACGAACGCCTACAAGTACGCGCCGGGCGCCCCCATAGCCGTCGAAGTGCGGTACGAGCCGGACGCGTTCGTCGTGGAGGTCCTCAACGAACCGGCGACGGCCGAGCCGACCGATGTCGTCAGCGGCGGACAGGGCCTCACCGGACTGCACGAGCGGGCCCGGCTGGTCGGCGGCATCGTGCACGCCGGCCCGGCGGACGGCGGCGGCTTCCGCGTAGCGGGCGTCCTGCCGTACGGGTCGGTGGAAGCCGCCCCGTACGTCGAGCCGGACCTGCTCACGGCAGGCATCGAACTCGGCGTCGCGCCGTCCGCCGGCGGCCCCCACCGTCCCTCTTCCTCGGCCGATCCTTTCGTCGATGCGGCCGACGACTTCCGGCAGCAGTCGCGGTGGCCCCGCTCGCGCGACGGTGGTCGGGCCGCGGTCGGAAAGGCCGACTGGACGGTGACCGAACGGGAGTGGGCGATGGCGATGCGCGCGGGCAGGGGCAGGAGCACGGGCAGCGGGATAGCGATCGGGTGCGGGATCGCGTTCGCCGCCCTCGTGCTGCTGCTGGTGGCGGGCGGCTTCGGCCTCTACTTCCTGATGGGGTCGATGCAGAAGGGGATGATCGGCCCGGGCGAGTACGACGCCGTCAAGGTCGGCCAGAGCGAGCAGGACGTACGCGACCGGCTTCCTTCGGGTGACACCATCGCCACCACCGGTCTGCACGGCAAGGGCCCCAAGGAGCCCGAGGGTTCCTCGTGCCTGGTGCTGATGAGCTCGGAGACCGGCGAGAGCATGGACAGCGAGCCCGTTTTCCGGTTCTGCTTCAAGGACGGCAAGCTGATCGAGAAGAAGTCGTACGAGGTCGTGCGCTAGGCACGACCGATGCCGGCGGGGCCCGGATGCGGGCCCGTGTTCGTGAGTGAGCCGTGGGGGAGTTGCTGTGGCTGTGGCAGGGAGCCGGCACATCAGGGTCGTGATCGCCGATGACGAGCCGTTGATCAGGGCCGGGATCAGGATGATCCTCACCTCGGACCCGGAGATCGAGGTCGTCGCGGAGGCGGCGAACGGCCGGGAGGCCGTCGACCTGGCCCGCGCCCACGCCGCCGACGTCCTGCTGCTCGACATCCAGATGCCCGTGCTCGACGGGCTCTCCGCCCTCCCGGAGCTGCGCCGGTCGGCGCCGTCGACGCGGGTGATCGTGCTGACGACGTTCGGTGAGCGGGAGAACGTGCTGCGGGCGCTGGAGCACGGAGGGGCCGGGTTCCTCCTCAAGGACACCGCCCCGGCCGAACTGATCCGTGCCGTACGGGCCGCGGCGGCGGGTGACGCGTATCTCTCCCCCGCCGCCACCCGGCACGTGGTCGAGCAGCTGGCCTCCGGGCGGGAGGCGGCCCGGGCGGAGGAGGCGCGGACCCGGGTGGCGGCGCTCAGCGAACGGGAGCGCGAGGTGCTGGCCCTGCTGGGCGAGGGACTGTCCAACGCGGACGCCGGCCGTCGGCTGCACATGAGCGAGGCGACGGTGAAGACCTATGTGAGCCGCATCCTCGCCAAACTGGGCTGCGAGAACCGGGTCCAGGCGGCCCTGCTCGCGCGGGACGCCCGCCTCTGACTCAGCCCTTGGTGTCACTCAGCCCTTTGGTGTCGGGGAGACCGGCGCCGCCCGCCGCGTTGTAGCGGAGCAGGTACGCGGCGAAGTGGGCGAGGTCGTCGGCCGACCAGTCCTTCAGGCGTTCCCCGTAGGCGGCTTGGCGGCTGGCCTGGGTGGAGGCGAGCAGCCGGGTGCCCTTCTCGGTGGGGTGCAGCACCTGGACCCGGTGGTCGTCCGGATCGGGCCGCCGCTCGACCAGACCCAGCTTCTCCAGGGCGCCGACCTGACGGCTGACCGTCGACTTGTCCAGGAGGTAGTGGGCGGCCAGGTCCGTGGCCCGGCAACCCTGCTGGTCGTCGATGTGGGCGAGGAGCGTGTACGAGACCAGCGGCAGCTCCGGGTGGAGCCGGGCGGCCGCGGCCCGCGCCCGGCGGGCGAAGGCGGTCAGCTCCCGCTCGATGATGTCGAGGGATGTCTCCCGCGCGCCGTCGCTCATGGTGCGCTCCTTGTCGCCGAGGGACCCGTTGGGCGGACCTGATGGCCGGGCCCGTGGCCCGATCCCCCTCTTCGGTTGTATAGTACAACGGTTATTTAGTTGTAAAAGCCAACCATGGAGGTTCCGGTGTCCGCAGGATCCGCAGGACAGACCACCCAGGGAGCGTTGCGCCACGTCCTCGGGCATCTGCTCACCCCCCTGCTGATGTGCGTCGGCATGGGCCTCGCCTACCTGGGCGCCTTCCATGCCCCGCAGCCCCACGACCTGCGCGTCGACATCGTCGGCTCCGGCCCCCAGGCCCAGGTCCTCGCCCAGACCCTCCAGGACAAGGGCGACGGCGCCCTCGATGTCCGCACCGTCCCCGACCGCGCCACCGCCACCGCCCACCTGCGCGACCGGGCCAGCTTCGGCGCGTACATACCCGGTGGTGGGGCGGCCGCGGGGCCTGAGCTCCTGGTGGCCTCCGGCTCCTCCGACACCAGCGCCATGGCCGTCGAGAAGGTCTTCACCAAGGTCGCCGCCACCCACGGCGAACCCCTGAAGGTCACCGACGTCGCACCCGTCGCCTCCGGCGACCCCACCGGCCAGGGCATCTTCTTCCTGCTCGTCGCCCTCAGCATCGGCTCGTACGCCTCCGTCGCCGTCATCGGCGGCGCCGGCGCCGTACTGCCCATGCGGATCAGGGCCCTCCTGGCCGCCGGCATGTCCCTCGTCGTCAGCCTCATCGGCACCGTCTTCGCCGGACCGCTCTTCCACCTCGTCGACCAGGGACTCGGCGGCGTCTGGGCCCTGTCGTGGCTGTACAGCGCCGGCATCCTCCTGATCGGCGTCGGACTCCACACCTTCCTCAAGCGCTGGACCACCCTCGGCGTGATGGTCCTGTTCGTGATGCTCAACTTCACCAGCTCCGGCGGCATCTACCGCCCCGAACTCCAGCCCGGCTTCTTCGGCTCGCTGCACGCGTTCTGGAACGGCGCCGGATTCGTCGAGGGCGTCCGCGGCCACGTCTACTTCGCCGGCGACGCCCTCGGCCGCAACGTCCTCGTGCTGAGCCTCTGGTTCCTCGCCGGAGTCCTGCTCACCGTCCTCGCGGGCACGACCGAGGCCCGGCGGACACGAGCAGCGGAACACACGCCGGAGAAGACGATCGAGAAGGGCGCTGAGAAGGGTGCCGAGCGGGACGTCGAGCACGGCTCCGAGCGGGACGCCGAGGAGGAGATGGAGGAGGCCGTCGGGGTCTGACCCCAGGCGGTCCGACCCTCGGAAAGAGTTGTCCACAGGCCGTTGTCCACAGGGGAAGACGGCCTGGCGACCCCGGCGGTACCTTCATGCCCAGTCGACGAAGTTGATGTTGGCGGACAGGCAAGAGTCGGGGGAGGTCGTCCCATGGACGAGACCAGGACAACGGTTCCGGGGCAGCGCGCGCACACCCACGGGGACGGGCGGATCCCGCACGTGCCCGGATTCGCCCGGCGCACGGCAGGCGGCACCGAGGCCACCGCCGCCGGCTCCGCCAAGCAGCGCGGCAAGGAACTGCGCCGCGACGTCCCCCGGGCCTCGCACAGCACGCTCGTCCTCGCCGCGGGACGGCCCGACGCCGTGGCCGCCGTGGAGGAATCGAGCCGCGGCCGCGTCGCCGCACTCGCACCGATACGCGTCGGCAGGATGGCGGCGAGCCCCTTCGCCTTCCTGCGAGGCTCCGCCGGACTCATGGCCCACGACCTCGTCGGCTCCCCCGTCACGGGCATCGCCGCCCAGCTGTGCGGCGACGCGCACGCCGCCAACTTCGGCCTCTACGGCGACGCCCGAGGACGCCTCGTCATCGACCTCAACGACTTCGACGAGACCGTCGTGGGCCCCTGGGAGTGGGACCTCAAACGGCTCGCCACCTCCCTCGTGCTCGCCGGACGCGAGGTCGGCGCCGACGAGGAGATGTGCCGCGCCGCCGCCTTCGACACCGTCGGCGCCTACCGCCGCACCATGCGGCTCCTCGCCCGGCTCCCCGCACACGACGCCTGGAACGCCATCGCCGACGAGGAACTCGTCTCCCACACCGACGCCCGCGACCTCATAGGCACCCTGGAACGGGTCTCCGCGAAGGCCCGCAACAACACCAGCGCACGGTTCGCCGCCCGCTCGACCGAGGCCGTCACCGACGAGGAAGGCGGCGGCAGACGCTTCGTCGACGCACCACCCGTACTGCGCCGGGTGCCCGACGAAGAGGCCGCGGCCGTCGCCGCCGCCCTCGGCGAGTACCTGGGGACCGTGTCCGAGGACCGGCTGCCGCTGCTCGCGCGGTACGCCGTCCACGACGTTGCGTTCCGCGTCGTCGGCACCGGCAGCGTCGGCACCCGCTCCTACGTGGTGCTGCTCCTCGACCACCGGGGCGAGCCACTGGTCCTCCAGGTCAAGGAGGCCCGCCCCTCGGCGCTGCTGCCCTACCTGCCGGCGGCCGGCTTCACCGTCCCGGACGCGGGGCACGAGGGGCGGCGGGTGGTGCTCGGGCAGAAGCGGATGCAGGTCGTCAGCGACATCCTGCTCGGCTGGACCACCGTCGAGGGTCGGCCGTACCAGGTGCGCCAGTTCCGCAACCGCAAGGGCAGCGTCGACCCGGCCGCCCTGACCGCCGAGCAGGTCGACGACTACGGCCGCATGACCGGCGCCCTGCTGGCCCGGGCCCACGCCCACAGCGCCGACCCGCGCCTGATAGCCGGCTACTGCGGCAAGAACGAAGAGCTCGACGAGGCCGTCGCGGCCTTCGCCATCGCCTACGCGGACCGCACCACCGCGGACCACGAGGATCTGCTGTCGGCGATCCGCACGGGACGGATAACGGCGGAACTGGGCGTCTGACGCCTGGGCCGCCTTCATAGGGGGCGGGGGGGGGAGGGGGCGAGGGGGCGAGGGGGTGGAGGGGGGGAGGGAGGGGGGAGGCCCCCCCCGAAGGACCGTAGGCTGGATGGGACGAGCCGGAACGAGGACGTGGACGGGCGTGGACGTGAGCATGGACCAGGGCGTGGGTGGCGGGTCCGAGGGTGAGCGGCCCGCGGAGGAGCTGCCCGAGGGCGTGCTGCCTGAGGGTGCGACGCCCGAGGGCGTACAGCCTGGTGGTGAGCGCTCTGACGAGCGACCCGTCGACGAGCGAGCCGCTGACGAGCGAGCCGCTGACGAGCGAGCCGTCGACGACCGATCTGCCGACGAGCCGCTCGCTGGCGAGCGGCCCGCCGACGAGTCGCCCGTCGACGAGCGGCCTGAGGCTCGGCTTGAGCGGGCTGTGCGGGTGGCTGAGCAGGCTCTGATCGAGTTCGAGATCGCGGTGGAGACCTTCCGGGTCGAGGTGGAGAACTTCTCCCGGCTGCATCACCAGCGGCTCGGGCCGATGTACGCGCGGCTCGACGAGCTGGACGCGCGGATCGCGGAGGCGCGGGCGGCGCGGACCGGGGATCCGGAGGATCTGCGGCGGGCTCAGGAGGCGCGGGCCGCGGTCATGCCGATGCCCGGGGTGGACGAGTTGTTCCACGACTGGATGGACTCCGACGGGCTTTCGGCCGAGGCGGCGGCGATGCTGACCGACCGGCCGGTGCAGCCGCCGAAGCGGGTGCGGCCGTCCGACGAGGTGCGCAAGCTGTACCGCGAGCTGGCGCGGCAGGCGCATCCGGATCTGGCGCGGGAAGAGGGCGAGCGGCAGCGGCGTGAGGAGTTCATCACGCGCGTGAACGCGGCCTACGCCCGTGGCGACGAGGCTCTGCTGCGGGAGCTGTCCGAGGAGTGGGCGGCCGGTCCGGTGCCGGAGCTGCGGCTGAGCGAGAGCGAGGAGCTGTACGCGCGGCTGGAGTGGCTGTCGCAGCGCAAGGAGATGCTGTCGGGGGTGGCCCGGGAGCTGGAGGACAGTGCCATCGGCGCGATGCTGCGGATGGCTCCGGACGATCCCGACCGGCTGCTGGAGGAGATCGCGGAGCAGCTGCTGGCGCAGGTCTCCGAGCGTGAGGCGGAGCTCGACGTGCTGGTGCGGTCGGTGCAGTAGGTTTCGATGGTTCGGCGTCCGCGTCCGCGGGGTGCCACCGTCGTGTGAGAGAGAAGGCCTGTCCCATGAATTTCGCCCCGCTGCCGTCGGTGGACGCGGCCTCCGTGCCGGCCGATGCTCTGGTGCTGGACGTCCGTGAGAACGACGAGTGGGCGGCCGGTCATGTCGAGGGTGCGCTGCACGTGCCGATGAGCGACTTCGTGGCGCGGTTCGGTGACGTGACGGAGGCCGTGGCCGACGGGCGGCGGGCGTTCGTGATGTGCCGGGTGGGTGGCCGTTCGGCGCAGGTCACGCAGTATCTGGTGCAGCAGGGCATCGACGCGGTGAACGTGGACGGCGGGATGCTGGCCTGGGAGGGTGCGGGGCGCCCGATGGTCGCGGACGGCGGGAGCCCCGCGTACGTGCTGTAGGCCGGCGGGAGTTCAGGTGAGGGGGTGGGCGGCCAGCAGGTCGCCCAGTTCCTCCTCGTGGGCCGCCGCGGGGCCGAGGGCGAGTTCGAGGTGCTTGGCCCAGGCGTGGTAGCGGTGCAGGGGGTAGTCGGTGTCGGCGCCGAAGCCGCCGTGGAGGTGCTGGGCGGTCTGGACGACGCGGCGTACGCCTTCGGAGGCCCAGATCTTGGCGACGGCGATGTCTCCGCCGGTGGGGAGTGGTCCGCCGGCGTCGGTGGTGAGGCGCCAGGCGGCCTGCCAGAGGGTGACTTCCATGGCGCGCAGGTCGATGTAGCGGTCGGCGGCCTGGACGGCGACGGCCTGGAAGGTGGCCACGGGGTGGCCGAACTGTTCCCTCTTGCCGGTGTACTGGCTCGTCATGGTGAGGACTTGTTCGCCGAGGCCGAGGGCGAGGGCGCAGGTTCCGGTGGCGAGGAGGTCGCGGAGCCGTTCCCAGGCGCCTTCGGTGTCGATGACGTCGGCGGGGTCGAGGTGGACGCCGTCGAGGTGGAGTTCGGCGAGGAGTTCGCCGTGGGTGCCGTACTGGTCGGCGAGGGTGAGGCCCTGGTGGGTGCGGGGCAGCAGGGCGAGGACGGTCCTGCCGTCGGGGGTGTGCGCGGGGACGGCGATGTGGTCGGCCTGGTGGGCCCAGGGGACGGCGCTGGTATGGCCGTCGAGGGTCCAGCCGGTGGTGTCCCGGTGTGCGGTGACGGCGAGGGGTGCCGGGTCGTGTCCGGTGCGGCCGTGGGCGGCGGCGGTGAGGACGAGTTCGCCGCGGGTGACGCGGGGGAGCAGGGCGGCGGCGGTTTCGGCGGGGGCGTACCGCTGGAGGGTGAGGGCGACCGCGGTGGTTTCGAGCAGGGGGACGCGGGCGAGGACCCGGGCGGATTCGCGCAGGACGAGGCAGAGCGCGATGGGGTCGAGTCCGGCGCCGCCGTGGGCGGGGTCGAGGAGGAGGCCGAGGAGGTCGGCGGTGGCGAGGCGGGCCCAGAGTGGGCGGTCGTAGTCGTCGGCGACCGCGCCGGGGGTGAGGGCGGGGCTGGGTACGGCGTCGGGTGCGACGTCGGAGAAGACGGCCCTGGCCGCCTCGACGGCGGCGTGCTGTTCTTCGGTGAAGGTGAAGTCCACTGCCCTGTCCCTTCCGGCCCTGTCGATCTGACGGATCGTCAACATAGAACAGGTTCTACCGGAAGGGAATGGGCGGGCTCCGTCCGTCAGCGGTCGAAGTCGAGCTCGACCTCCGGGGTCGCCGGGTGGGACTGGCAGGCCAGCACGTAGCCGGCGTCGGTCTCCTCGGGCTCCAGGGCGAAGTTGCGGTCCATCCGGACCTCGCCGGTGACGAGGAAGGCGCGGCAGGTGCCGCAGACGCCCCCCTTGCAGGCGTACGGGGCGTCCGCCCGGGCGCGCAGCACGGTCTCCAGGAGCGTTTCGCCCTGCTGGACGGGCCAGTTGCCGGAGCGGCCGTGCAGGGTGGCGGTCAGGGTCGCGTCGGCGGGGGCGTCCGCCGCGGGGGCCGGGGCGGGGGCGGAGCCGTCGTCGACGTGGAAGATCTCCTGGTGGACGCGGGCGCGGTCGACGCCGAGGTCGCGCAGGGCCCGCTCGGTGTTCTGCACCAGGCCGAAGGGGCCGCACAGGAACCAGCCGTCGATGTCGCCGACCGGGAGCAGCGCGGGCAGCAGAGTGGTGAGCCGCTCGTGGTCGAGCCGGCCGGAGGGGAGTCCGGCCTGTTGTTCCTCGCGGGAGAGCGCGGTGACCAGCTGGAAGCGGTCGGGGAAGCGGTCCTTGAGGTCGGCGACCTCGTCGAGGAACATCGTGGAGGCCGCGGTGCGGTCGCTGCGCACGAGGCAGAACGTGGCGTCGGGCTGCCGGGCGAGCAGGGTGGCGGCCATGGACAGGACCGGGGTGATGCCGCTGCCGCCGACGACGGCGGCGAAGTGTCCGGGGCGCGGGTCGAGGACGAAGCGGCCCATGGGTTCCATGACCTCGACGGTGTCGCCGACGGCGAGTTCCTTGAGGGCGTAGGTGGAGAATTCGCCGCCGTCGACGAGGCGGATGCCGACGCGCAGGACGGGGGTCTCGCCCTCGGGGGCGGCCGGGGCGCAGATCGAGTACGTGCGGCGGATCTCTTCGCCGTTGGTTCCGGTGCGGCGCAGGGCGAGGTGCTGGCCGGGGGTATGGCGGTAGGTCTCGCGCAGCTCGGGCGGGACGGCGAAGGTGACGGCCACCGAGTCGTCCGTGAGCTGCTCGACCTCGCTGACCCGGAGCGGGTGGAATCCGGCCCGTCCGGTCTTTGAGGACTGCATCTACAACTCCTTGAAGTGGTCGAACGGTTCGCGGCAGGCCGTGCAGCGGCGGAGTGCCTTGCACGCGGTGGAGGAGAAGCGGCTGAGGAGCTCGGTGTCGGTGGAGCCGCAGTTCGGGCAGCGGATCGCGAGGGTGAGGGGTATGGGGCCGCCGGTGGGGCCCTGGGGGCGGGGCGGGGCGATGCCGAACTCGGTGAGTTTGCGGCGCCCTTCCTCGGTGATGTCGTCGGTCGACCAGGCGGGGCTGAGGACGGTGACGACGCTGACCTCGGGCATTCCGTGGGCGTGGAGGGCGTGTTCGATGTCGGAGGACATCGCCTCGATCGCGGGGCAGCCGGTGTAGGTGGGGGTGAGTTCGACCTCGACGCGGCCGGGGCCGAGGACGTGGACACCGCGTACGACGCCGAGTTCGGCGAGGGTGAGGACGGGCAGCTCGGGGTCGGGGACGGCGCCGGCGATGCGCGCCAGTTCCTCTTCGAGCGGGGTCGGCGGGGCCGTGGCCGGGCCGGCCGGGGTGGTGGTCACCATGACGCCCCCGGGTGGCTGCGGTGCAGGTGCTGCATTTCGGCGAGCATCCGTCCGAAGGACTCGGTGTGCAGGCCCTGGCGGCCGGCGCCGGCCTTCCAGGCGCCGGTGCGCGGTCCGGTGGGGACGGTGAGCGTGGCCTTCTCGAGGACGGCGGTGACCGAGTCGAGCCAGGCGCGCTCCATCGCGGCGGTGGTGTCGGGGGTGATGTCCAGGCCGTCGAGGGGCTGGAACAGTTCGCCGGTGTACCGCCAGAGGGCGTCGCAGGCCCGCTGCATGCGCCGGTGGCTCTCGTCGGTGCCGTCGCCGAGGCGCAGGGTCCAGTGCTCGGCGTGGTCCTGGTGGTAGGCGACTTCCTTGACGGCCTTGGCGGCGAGTCCGGCGAAGGGGCTGTCGCCGGCCGCGAGCTCGCCGTACAGGAGTCGCTGATAGGTGGAGAAGTAGAGCTGGCGGGCGATGGTGTGGGCGAAGTCGCCGTTCGGCTGCTCGACGAGCTGGCAGTTGCGGAAGGCGCGCTCCTCGCGGAGGTAGGCCAGTTCGTCCTCGTCGCCGGCGAGGGAGAGCAGGATGCGGGCCTGCCCGAGGAGGTCGAGCGCGATGTTGGCGAGGGCGACCTCCTCCTCCAGGACCGGGGCGTTGCCGGCCCACTCCCCCAGGCGCTGGGCGAGGACGAGGGCGTCGTCGCCGAGGGCGAGGGCGGCGGCCGGGGCGGTGGCGGGCTGCGTGGTCACAGGTGCTTCACCCCGTCCGGGATCTCGTAGAAGGTGGGGTGCCGGTAGGGCTTGTCCGCCGAGGGCTCGAAGAAGGGGTCCTTCTCGTCGGGGGAGGAGGCGGTGATCTCGGTGGAGGGGACCACCCAGATCGACACGCCCTCGCTGCGGCGGGTGTAGAGGTCGCGGGCGTTGCGCAGGGCCATCTCGGCGTCCGGCGCGTGCAGGCTGCCGGCGTGGGTGTGGGACAGTCCGCGGCGCGAGCGCACGAACACCTCCCACAGCGGCCATCCGTCGGTGGTCATGCCCGTGCCTCCCCGTCCGTGTGCTGCTTCGCGGTGTGCTTCCCGGCGTATGCCGCGGCGGCGTCCCTGACCCAGGCGCCGTCCTCGTGCGCCTGGCGGCGCTTGGTGAGCCGCTCCTCGTTGCAGGGGCCGTTGCCCTTGAGGACGTCCCAGAACTCGGCCCAGTCGATGGGGCCGAAGTCGTAGTGCCCGCGCTCCTCGTTCCACTTGAGGTCGGGGTCGGGCAGGGTGAGGCCGAGGGACTCGGCCTGCGGGGCGGCGATGTCGACGAAGCGCTGGCGCAGCTCGTCGTTGGAGTGCCGCTTGATCTTCCAGGCCATGGCCTGGGCGGAGTGGGTCGACTCGTCGTCCGGCGGGCCGAACATCATCAGCGAGGGCCACCACCAGCGGTCCACCGCGTCCTGGGCCATGGCGTGCTGGGCCTCGGTGCCGCGGGAGAGGGCGAGGAGTGCCTCGTACCCCTGGCGCTGGTGGAAGGACTCCTCCTTGCAGACCCGGACCATCGCGCGTGCGTACGGCCCGTAGGAGCAGCGGCAGAGGGGGACCTGGTTGGTGATGGCGGCGCCGTCCACGAGCCAGCCGATGGCGCCGACGTCGGCCCAGGTCAGCGTCGGGTAGTTGAAGATCGACGAGTACTTCTGGCGGCCGGAGTGCAGCTTGTCGAGGAGCTCGTCGCGGCTGGTGCCGAGCGTTTCGGCCGCGCTGTACAGGTAGAGGCCGTGGCCGGCCTCGTCCTGGACCTTGGCCATGAGGATCGCCTTGCGCCGGAGGGAGGGGGCGCGGGTGATCCAGTTCGCCTCGGGCTGCATGCCGATGATCTCGGAGTGGGCGTGCTGCGCGATCTGCCGGACCAGTCCCGCCCGGTAGGCGTCGGGCATCCAGTCGCGGGGCTCGATGCGCTCGTCGGCGGCGACGGCGGCGTCGAACACCGCTTCCAGGGCCGCGTGCGTCGCCGCCGTCCCTGTCGTCGCCGGTGTCGCTGTCACTGTCGTCTCTGCCGTACCTGCGGTCATCGGACCCCCTACCGACCGATCGTTCGGTTGAATGACTTCAATGGTCGTTCGGCGGCCCGTATGGTGTCAACCTCTGTGGATAACTGCTTGGGCCGATCGGGAGCGGGGCGCGATGGACTCGTACGACGACGGAGGCGTGGAAGAGGACGCCGGGGAGGCCCGGACCAGCAGGGACAGCAGGACCAGCAGGGACAGCGGGGATGCCGGGGACAGCGCGGATGCCGGGGGCGCCGGAGCGTCCGAGGAATCCGGCGACACCGAGGACTCCGCCAGGCAGGCCCAGGACGCCGGCCCCGAGCCGCATGCCGACCCCACCCCCCAGGACGCCCCCACCCCCCGTGTCGGCATCGCCGCGCTCTCGATGCCCTATCAGGTGGTCGCCGCCGTCGCGCTCGCCGTCCTCGGTGTCTTCGCCTGTGTGCATCTCGGGATGGTGTTCCTGCACGTCGCCCCGTCGAACACGCTGACCAAGCAGCACGGCGAGGCCGTCGACGACTGGATCTACCCCGAGTTCGAGCAGAACTGGAAGCTCTTCGCCCCCAATCCGCTCCAGCAGAACATCGCGGTCCAGGTGAGGGCCACGGTGGCCGGTGACGGCGGGCGCAGGACCACCGGCTGGATCGACCTCTCCGGTCAGGACGCCGCGAACATCCGCGGCAGCCTCCTGCCGAGCCACACCGAGCAGAACGAGCTGCGCAGGGCCTGGGACTTCTATCTGAACTCCCACACCGACGACCACCGCCCCAACGGGCTGCGCGGAGAGCTCTCCGAGAGCTACATGCGGCGGATCGTGATGCTGCGCCTCGACGAGCGTGAGCTCGGCGGCACGGTCCAGCGCGTTCAGCTGCGCTCCGTGACCAGGCCCATCCCGTCGCCCGCGTGGAGCGGCGAGAAGACCGACACGGATCCGGTCTTCCGTACGTATCCGTGGTGGCGGATCACCGATCCCGACCGGCCCGCAGGGGCCGCGGGCGCCGAGGCCCGGGGTCTCGCGCCGAACCGTACGGAGGCCGGCCGATGAGCCGCACCCCCGCTGCCCCCGCGCAGCCCCGCGTCCCCTTCGACCGGCGGCTCGCCCGGGCCCTCCAGAAGGTCACGGCCGAGGCCCTCGGCCCGTACCAGACGGCGATCGTCCGGATCGGCTTCTCGCTCACCTGGCTGCTGTTCCTGCTGCGCGAATGGCCGCACCGGATGGAGCTGTACGGGCCCGACGGCCCCTGGTCCTGGGAGATGGGCCGCCGGCTGATCACCGACAACCACGCCTTCACCGTCCTGATGTGGTCGGACGGGCGGCTCTGGTTCGAGCTCGTCTACGGGCTCGCGGTGCTCTCCTCCGTCCTGCTGCTGCTCGGCTGGCACACCCGGGCCGTGTCCGTGGTCTTCATGGCCGGCGTGCTGTCCCTGCAGAACCGCTCCATCTTCATGGGCGACGGCGGCGACAACGTCGTCCACATCATGGCGCTCTACCTCGTCCTCACCCGCTGTGGCCAGGTCTGGTCGCTCGATGCCCGGCGGGCGGCCCGCCGCGCACGGAGCGGCGCGGCGGCCGGCCAGGACCGCGACCTCGTGGGGCCGGTGCTGTGGACGCTCCTCGGGGGCCTCCTGATGGCCACCACCTACTTCTCCGACATCACCGGGGAATGGTGGCTCGTGGTGCTTCTGTGGGTGCTGTGGCTGGGGCACGGGCTGTGGTGGCTGGTGTGCCGGTACGCCGCAGACGAGCCGCGCACCCTGCTCGACGTCATCGCCAACCTCACCCACAACGCCGCCCTCGTCGTGATCATGGCGGAGGTCTGCCTGATCTACGCCACGGCCGGCTGGTACAAGATCCAGGGTTCGCGCTGGCAGGACGGCACCGCGCTGTACTACCCGCTCAAGCTGGACTACTTCTCCCCCTGGCCCGCCCTCTCCGAGGTGCTGGGCACCAGCGGGGTGATGGTGCTGCTGCTGACCTACGGCACGGTGATCGTGCAGGTCGCGTTCCCCTTCACGCTCTTCAACCGCAAGGTCAAGAACGTCCTGCTCGGGGTGATGATGCTGGAGCACGCCGGCATCGCCGTGCTGCTGGGGCTGCCGTTCTTCTCGCTCGCGATGATCTCCGCGGACGCGGTCTTCCTGCCGACGGGCTTCCTGCTGTGGCTGGGGGTGCGGGCGGCACGGGGCCGGGACCGGCTGCTGCGCCGGAAGCCGCCCGTGGAGGAGGAGGCTCCGGCGCCGCGTCCCCGTACCCTCGTCGGGTGAGCACCACCGAGGAACAGCCCCGGCCCGTCGGGAGCACCGAGCCGTCCGAGTCGTCTGAGCTGTCTGAGCCGTCTGAGTCGCCCGAGCTGTCTGGGCTGTCCGGGAGCAGCGAGCCGAGCCAGCCGATCCAGTACGACGAGGGGTACGGCCCCGAGGTCGGTGTCGGGCCGCACCCGGAGCCCTGGCCGCGGGGTGAGCGTTACGACCCCGAGCTGCTCGCCGGCGGGGACCGGCGCAATGTCGTCGACCGCTACCGGTACTGGACGCGTGAGGCCATCG
This sequence comes from Streptomyces sp. NPDC023157, assembly GCF_055560575.1. Lineage (NCBI taxonomy): Bacteria > Bacillati > Actinomycetota > Actinomycetes > Kitasatosporales > Streptomycetaceae > Streptomyces > Streptomyces sp. NPDC023157. Next base: position 397,042 of record NZ_JBVHIL010000005.1, on the reverse strand, counting down.
TCGAGGACCTGGACACCCGCCGGCACGACTTCCATGTGGCGGTGGAGAACTGGGGCCACGACTTCAACATCGGTTCGGTGGTGCGGACCGCCAACGCCTTCCTCGCGAAGGAGATCCACATCGTGGGGCGGCGGCGCTGGAACCGGCGCGGGGCCATGGTCACCGACCGCTACCAGCATGTGCGCCACCACCCGGACACCGAGGCGCTGACCGCCTGGGCGGCGGCCGAGAACCTGCCGATCATCGGCATCGACAACCTGCCGGGCGCGGTGCCGCTGGAGCGCACCGTGCTGCCGCGCCGCTGTGTGCTGCTGTTCGGGCAGGAGGGGCCGGGCCTCACCGAGGAGGCCCGGAAGCACGCGGCGATGGTCTGCTCGATCGCCCAGTTCGGCTCGACCCGGTCGATCAACGCGGGGGCCGCGGCCGCCGTCGCCATGCACGCCTGGGTGCAGCGGTACGCCGACGTCCCGGACCCGCGGTAGCGGAGTAACGCGGGAGCGGCCGGCCCCGAGGCCCTGTGACCCCGGAGGATCCGGGGTCACAGGCCGGGGAGGTCAGGCCTGGCGGCGGACCTCCACCACGCGGAAGCGGTTGGAGACGAAGGCGCCGTCGCACAGCGCCGCGTTCGCCGCCGGGTTGCCGCCCGAGCCGTGGAAGTCGGAGAACGCGGCCGTCTGGTTCACGTAGACGCCGCCCGTCAGGTTCAGCGAGAGCTGCGCCGACTCCTCCAGGCAGACCTCCTCCACGGCCCGCTCGGTGTCGGCGGAGGTCGTGTACGCGCCGACCGTCATCGCGCCCTTCTCGCGGACCGTGCGCCGCAGGAGCTCCAGGGCGTCGGCGGTCGAGTCGACCGAGACGGCGAAGGAGACCGGGCCGAAGCACTCGGAGAAGTACGCGGCGTCCGCGTCCGGCTTGGAGCCGTCCAGCTTCACGATGACCGGGGTGCGGACGACGGCCTGCGGGAAGTCCGGGTTCGGCACCTCGCGGGAGGCCAGCGCGACCTCGCCGAGGCTCGCGGCGGCCTCCAGGCGCGCCTTCACGTCCGGGTTGACCAGGGCGCCGAGCAGCGCGTTCGCCCGGGCGTCGTCGCCGAGGAGACCGCCGACCGCGCCCGCGAGGTCGGTGACGACCTCGTCGTACGTCTTCGGGCCCTGGTCGGTGGTGATGCCCTCGCGGGGGATCAGCAGGTTCTGCGGGGTGGTGCACATCTGGCCGCTGTACAGGGACAGCGAGAACGCCAGGTTGGAGAGCATGCCCTTGTAGTCGTCGGTGGAGTCGACGACGACTGTGTTGACGCCGGCCTTCTCCGTGTAGACCTGCGCCTGGCGGGCGTTGGCCTCCAGCCAGTCGCCGAAGGCGGTCGAGCCGGTGTAGTCGATGATCCGGATCTCGGGGCGGACGGCCAGCGTCTTGGCGATGCCCTCGCCGGGACGCTCGGCGGCGAGCGCCACCAGGTTCGGGTCGAAGCCGGCCTCGGCGAGGACCTCGCGGGCGACGCGGACGGTGAGGGCCAGCGGGAGGACGGCGCGGGGGTGCGGCTTGACCAGGACCGGGTTGCCGGTGGCCAGCGAGGCGAACAGGCCCGGGTAGCCGTTCCACGTCGGGAAGGTGTTGCAGCCGATCATGAGCGCGATGCCGCGCGCGACCGGGGTGAACTCCTTGGACAGCTCCAGGGGGTCGCGCTTGCCCTGCGGCTTCGACCAGTCGGCGCGGCCGGCGGGCGTGCGGGTCTGCTCCGCGTACGCGTACGCCACCGCCTCCAGGCCGCGGTCCTGGGCGTGCGGGCCGCCGGCCTGGAAGGCCATCATGAAGGCCTGGCCGCTGGTGTGCATGACGGCGTGGGCGAACTCGTGGGTCCGGGCGGAGATCCGGGCGAGGATCTCCAGACAGACCAGGGCGCGGGTCTCGGGGCCCGCGTCGCGCCAGGCGCCCATGCCGGCGCGCATCGCGGGCAGCAGGACGTCGATGTCGGCGTGCGGATACGTGATGCCGAGGGCCGGGCCGTACGGCGAGACCTCGGCGCCGGTCCAGTCGTCGGTGCCGGGCTGGTCGAGCTCGAAGCGGGTGTCGAGCAGGGCCTTGTAGGCGTCGAGCCCGGCGGCCGCGTCCAGCGAGTCGCCCTCCCCGTACGCCTTGGGGTGCTCCGGGTACGGAGACCAGTACGCGCGCGTGCGGATGGTGTCGAGGGCCTGATCCAGGGTGGACCGGTGCTTGTCGGCCAGACGGTCGGTGGTCAGCTGAGCGGCGGCCATGGGCGCAACTCCTCAATGAGCTGGGCAGGGGCAGGCGTACGGAGTTAGAGTAACCGAACGATCGGTCGGGACAAGGGGGTCCGGCGATCCTGTGGAAAACCCATCGGGGAGGATCACTCCTATGACCGCCAACACGACCGTCCAGGGGAGCGACGCGGTGTCGGCCGACGGAGCCGGACCCATCGATCCGAGCCGCACCGTCGCCGTCGTCGGCACGGGCACCATGGGCCAGGGCATCGCCCAGGTCGCCCTCCTCGCGGGCCATCCCGTCCGCCTCTACGACAGCGCCCCGGGCCGCGCCGAGGAGGCCGTGACCGGCGTCGCGGCCCGCCTGGACCGGCTCGTCGAGAAGGGCCGGCTCGACGCGGCCGACCGCGACACCGCCGTCGCCCGGCTGCACGCGGCGGCCGGGCTCGCGGAGCTGGCCGACGCCGCCCTGGTCGTCGAGGCGATCGTCGAGCAGTTGGCGGTCAAGCAGCGCCTCTTCGCCGACCTGGAGGAGCTCGTCGGCGCGGACACCGTGCTCGCCACCAACACCTCCTCCCTCTCCGTCACCGCCATCGCGGGCGGCCTGCGGCTGCCCGGGCGCTTCGTCGGGATGCACTTCTTCAACCCGGCCCCGCTGCTGCCGCTCGTCGAGATCGTCAGCGGCTTCGCCACCGAGCCGGCCGCCGCCACGCGCGCGTACGAGACGGCGAGGAGCTGGGGCAAGACGCCGGTGCGCTGCGCCGACACCCCCGGCTTCATCGTGAATCGGATCGCGCGCCCCTTCTACGCGGAGGCACTGCGCCTCTACGAGGAGGGCGCGGCCGACCCCGCCACGATCGACGCGGCGCTGCGCGAGTCCGGCGGCTTCCGGATGGGCCCGTTCGAGCTGACCGACCTCATCGGCCAGGACGTCAACGAGGCCGTGACCCGTTCCGTGTGGGAGTCCTTCTTCCAGGACCCCAAGTTCACCCCGTCGCTCGCGCAGCGGCGCCTGGTCGAGTCGGGGCGGCTCGGCCGCAAGTCCGGGCACGGCTGGTTCCCGTACGCGGAGGGCGCCGCGCGTCCCGAGCCGCACACCGCGCCCCCGGCGAAGGCGCCCGCGACGGTCACCGTGCGCGGCGACCTCGGGCCCGCGGGGCCGCTCGTCGAGCTCTTCGAGCAGGCGGGGATCACCGTGCGGCGCAAGGGCGGCACGGGGTACGTCGCGCTGCCCGGCGGCGGCCGGCTGCACCTCGCGGACGGCGAGACGTCCTTCGAGTTCCTCAACGAGGAGGTCGTCTACTTCGACCTCGCCCTGGACTACGCGCGGGCGGGCAGGATCGTTCTGTCCACCGCCGCGCGCACCTCCCCGGAGACCCTGGAGGAGGCGGTCGGGCTCTTCCAGGCGCTCGGCAAGCAGGTCTCCGTGATCGGCGACGTGCCGGGCATGATCGTCGCCCGTACGGTCGCCCTGCTCGCCGACCTCGCGGCCGACGCGGTCGACCGGGGCGTCGCCTCCGCCGAGGACGTCGACACCGCGATGCGGCTCGGCGTCAACTACCCGGCCGGGCCCCTGGAGTGGGCCGGGCGGATCGGTTTCGCGGGCCTGCGCGACCTGCTCGGCAACCTGCACGAGCGCTACCCCACCGGCCGTTACGCGCCCTCGCTCGCCCTCGCGCGGCGTGGCTACGACGAAGAGGCCGCAGAGCCGGAGGAGAGCCGATGACCACCGCGCGGCGCGACACGTACACCCCTGACACGCTGCTCTCGGTCGCCGTGCGGGTCTTCAACGAGCGCGGCTACGACGGCACCTCCATGGAGCACCTGTCGAAGGCGGCCGGGATCTCCAAGTCCTCGATCTACCACCATGTGGCGGGCAAGGAGGAGCTGCTGCGGCGGGCCGTCAGCCGGGCGCTCGACGGGCTCTTCGCGGTCCTCGACGAGCCGGGCGCGGGCCGTGGCCGGGCCGTCGAGCGGGTCGAGTACGTGACCCGGCGCACCGTGGAGGTGCTGATCGAGGAGCTTCCGTACGTGACGCTGCTGCTGCGGGTGCGGGGCAACACGAAGACCGAGCGGTGGGCGATGGAACGCCGCCGCGAGTTCGACCACCGGGTGGCGGACCTCCTGAAGGCGGCGGCCGCCGACGGCGACCTGCGGGCCGACCTGGACATCCGGATCGCCACCAGGCTGCTCTTCGGCATGATCAACTCGCTGGTGGAGTGGTACCGGCCGCACCCGGACTCCCCGGCGGAGGGCGACCAGCTGGCGGAGACCGTCGTACGGATGGCCTTCGGAGGGCTGCGTACGGCCCGCTGAGGCGGGTGCGGGGGATGCCCGGGGGAGAGCGGCGGGGGCCTGGCCGGTGTCGGTCGGGCCCCCCGCCACGCTCAGCCCCGCTGTTCCGGGTCCGGGTCGAGGTCGGTCTCCTCGAAGACCAGCAGGGTGCGGGTGGAGAGCACCTCCGGGATCGACTGGAGGCGGGTGAGCACCAGCTCCCGCAGGGTGCGGTTGTCCGGGGTGTGCACCAGCAGCAGGACGTCGAAGTCGCCGCTGACCAGCGCGATGTGCGCGGCTCCCGGCAGGGCCTGGAGCTGTTCGCGCACGGTGCGCCACGAATTCTGGACGATCTTGAGCGTGATGTACGCGGAGGCGCCGTGCCCCGCGCGCTCGTGGTTGACGCGGGCGCTGAAGCCGCGGATCACCCCGTCGTCGATGAGCCGGTTGATCCGCGCGTACGCGTTGGCGCGGGAGACGTGGACCCGCTCGGCCACCGAGCGGACCGAGGCGCGCCCGTCCGCCTGGAGCAGTCGCAGGATGTCCCGGTCGATCGCGTCCAGCGGGCGGGCCGGCGGCATCGGGGAGACGATGGCAGGGCCCGCCGGAGCTCCCGCCGGGCCCGCCGGAGCGCCCGTCGAGGGGGCGGCGCCGGGGGGCGCGTTCAGGAGCTCGTCGATGGTGCGCTCCTCGATGTCGGCCATTTGTTCATCCGCCATGTCCCCCCGCCTCTCTCCTGTGGACGACCTGCACCCATCCCAAGCTGTGGAGAACCGTTTGTCCACAGGCTGAAGGTGCCTGTAGCCAAAATGCCTCCACGACCGAACAATCGGTAGGTGAGGCGCGCCACATTTCGCGCCACCCGCCTTCGGGTCTTATGCCCGCTCCCACGAGGAGGTGGACTCGTTGCAACAGCGCAGTTCGACAGTCCAAGAGCCCCCCGGTGCCGCTCTCGCCTACCGGCCCACCCCGCCGCCGGCCTGGCAGCCGCGCACCGACCCCGCCCCGCTGCTGCCGGACGCCGAGCCGCTGCGCGTGCTCGGCACGGACGCCGTGGCCGACGCCGACCCGGAGCTGCTGCGCCGCCTGTACGCGGAGCTCGTACGCGGCCGCCGGTACAACGCGCAGGCGACCGCCCTCACCAAGCAGGGCCGCCTCGCCGTGTACCCCTCCACGACGGGCCAGGAGGCCTGCGAGGTGGCCGCCGCGCTGGCCCTCGAGGAGCGGGACTGGCTCTTCCCCTCGTACCGCGACACGCTCGCCGCCGTCGCCCGCGGGCTCGACCCCGTCCAGGCGCTGACCCTGCTGCGCGGCGACTGGCACACCGGCTACGACCCGCACGAGCACCGCATAGCCCCGCTGAGCACCCCGCTCGCCACCCAGCTCCCGCATGCCGTGGGCCTCGCCCACGCTGCCCGGCTGAAGGGCGACGACGTGGTCGCGCTCGCCATGGTCGGCGACGGCGGCACCAGCGAGGGCGACTTCCACGAGGCGCTGAACTTCGCCGCCGTGTGGCAGGCCCCCGTGGTCTTCCTCGTGCAGAACAACGGCTTCGCGATCTCCGTGCCGCTCGCCAAGCAGACCGCGGCCCCCTCCCTGGCCCACAAGGCCGTCGGCTACGGCATGCCGGGCCGGCTCGTCGACGGCAACGACGCCGTCGCCGTCCACCAGGTGCTCACCGAGGCCGTCACCCGCGCCCGGCGCGGCGGCGGGCCCACCCTCGTCGAGGCCATCACCTACCGGATCGACGCCCACACCAACGCCGACGACGCCACCCGCTACCGCGGCGACAGCGAGGTCGAGACCTGGCGGGCGCACGACCCGATCCTGCTCCTCGAACGGGAGCTGACCGAGCGCGGCCTCCTCGACGAGGACGGCCGGCGCGCGGCGGCCGAGGCCGCCGAGACGATGGCGGCGGCGCTCCGCGAGCGGATGAACGCCGACCCCGTGCTCGACCCGATGGACCTGTTCGCCCACGTCTACGCCGAGAAGACCGCGCAGCTGCGCGAGCAGGCGGAGCAGCTGCGGGCAGAGCTCGACGCCGAAAGTGAGGCGGGATGACCACCCACGCGACTGCGCGGCCGGCCGTGAAGGCGGCGGCCAAGCCCGCCACCATGGCGCAGGCACTCCAGCGGGCCATGCGCGACGCGATGGCCGAGGACCCCACGGTCCACGTCCTCGGTGAGGACGTCGGCACCCTCGGCGGTGTCTTCCGGGTCACCGACGGCCTCGCCAAGGAGTTCGGCGAGGAACGCTGCACCGACACGCCGCTGGCCGAGGCGGGCATCCTCGGCGCGGCCGTCGGCATGGCCATGTACGGGCTGCGGCCGGTCGTGGAGATGCAGTTCGACGCGTTCGCCTACCCGGCGTTCGAGCAGCTCATCAGCCATGTCTCCCGGATGCGCAACCGCACCCGCGGCGCGATGCCGATGCCGATCGTGGTCCGTGTGCCGTACGGCGGCGGGATCGGCGGGGTCGAGCACCACAGCGACTCCTCCGAGGCCTACTACATGGCGACCCCCGGCCTCCATGTCGTCACCCCGGCGACCGTCGAGGACGCCTACGGGCTGCTGCGCGCCGCCATCGCCTCCGACGACCCGGTGGTCTTCCTGGAGCCCAAGCGGCTCTACTGGTCGAAGTCCGACTGGTCCCCCGAGGCGCCCGCCGCGGTGGAGCCGATCGGCAAGGCGGTGGTCCGCCGCCGCGGCACCAGCGCCACCCTCATCACCTACGGCCCCTCCGTGCCGGTCTGCATGGAGGCCGCCGAGGCCGCCCGGGCCGAGGGCTGGGACCTGGAGGTCGTCGACCTGCGCTCGCTCGTCCCCTTCGACGACGAGACCGTCAGCGCCTCCGTGAAGCGCACCGGCCGCGCGGTCGTCGTGCACGAGTCCACCGGCTTCGGCGGGCCCGGCGGCGAGATCGCCGCCCGGGTCACCGAGCGCTGCTTCCACCACCTGGAGGCGCCGGTGCTGCGCGTCGCGGGCTTCGACATCCCGTACCCGCCGCCGATGCTGGAGCGGCACCACCTGCCCGGCGTGGACCGGATCCTGGACGCGGTCGCCCGGCTCCAGTGGGAGGCGGGGAGCTGATGGCCCAGGTGCTCGAATTCAAGCTGCCGGACCTCGGCGAGGGCCTCACCGAGGCCGAGATCGTCCGCTGGCTGGTCAACGTCGGGGACGTCGTCGCCATCGACCAGCCGGTCGTCGAGGTCGAGACGGCCAAGGCGATGGTGGAGGTGCCCTGCCCGTACGGGGGTGTGGTCACCGCCCGCTTCGGCGACGAAGGCACGGAACTGCCGGTCGGCGCGCCGCTCCTGACGGTCGCGGTCGGCGGCGCGGACGGAGTCGCGGGAGCGGCTCCCGACGCGCTCGCGGGTGTCGGTGCGGGGACGGGCGGATCCGCCGCGTCGGCCGCCGAGTCGGCCGAGTCCTCGGAGTACTCCGGCAACGTCCTCGTCGGCTACGGCACGGCCGGGCCCGCGGCGCGGCGTCGCCGGGTCCGGCGGGACGCGCCCGCTGTGGCGGCGGTCGTGACGCCGGTCGCCGTGCCTGCCGTGCCGCCGGTCGCCGTGCCCGTCGCGGTGCCCGCCGTGGCCCAGGGGCCCGTGCCCGTCATCTCCCCGCTGGTGCGCAAGCTGGCCCGGGACGAAGGGCTCGACCTGCGGGAGATCCAGGGCTCCGGGCCCGACGGGCTGATCCTGCGCGCGGACGTCGAGGCCGCCCTCGCCGTACGGTCCCGGCCCGCCGCCCCGGCCCCCGCGGCCGCCGCCGTCGCGCCCGCCGCCGGTGAGCGGATACCGCTGCGCGGAGTGCGCGGCGCGGTGGCCGACAAGCTGTCCCGCAGCCGTACGGAGATCCCCGACGCGACCTGCTGGGTCGACGCCGACGCCACCGAACTCATGGCCACGCGCGCGGCCATGAACGCGGCCGGCGGGCCGAAGATCTCCGTGCTCGCGCTGCTCGCCCGGATCTGCGTCCACGCCCTGGCCCGCTTCCCGGAGCTCAACTCCACGGTGGACACGGCCGCGCGGGAGATCGTCCGGCTGCCGTCCGTGCACCTGGGCTTCGCCGCCCAGACCGAACGCGGGCTGGTCGTCCCCGTCGTCAAGGAGGCCGGCGGGCGCACCGCCGAGTCGCTGACCGCCGAGTTCGCCCGGCTGACGGAGTCGGCGCGCCAGGGGACGCTCACCCCGGCGGACCTGACCGGCGGCACGTTCACCCTGAACAACTACGGGGTGTTCGGCGTCGACGGCTCCACGCCGATCATCAACCACCCCGAGGCGGCCATGCTCGGCGTGGGGCGGATCATCCCCAAGCCGTGGGTGCACCAGGGCGAGCTGGCGGTACGCCAGGTGGTGCAGCTGTCGCTGACCTTCGACCACCGGGTCTGCGACGGAGGGACCGCCGGCGGCTTCCTCCGTTACGTCGCCGACTGCGTCGAGAATCCGGCGGTGCTGCTGCGCACGCTGTGACAGGACTCCGCCGGGGCGGACACCGGCCGGGGCACGGGGCCCCGGCGGTTCCCGGCGGCCCCGTCCGGGACCCAACCCCACGCCGGGTCCCGGACACGTCCTCGCGGACCGGTCCGAACCACCGCCTGCCCTGAGAAGCGGGCGCGGGCGCGGGCGCGGGCCGGCCGCAACTTCCGGACGGGCCTCCCGCCCTTCCGGGCGTCCCACCCCTTTCCCCTGCCGGGCGCCCCACCCCTTTCGCGGACGCGCGCCGGGCCCCGGGTGGCCCGTCCCTGGCGGGCGCGGACGATACTGCTGGGATGACGACCGCGTACGACGCCATCGTGCTCGCCGGCGGTGCCGCCCGGCGCCTCGGCGGGGCCGACAAGCCAGGAGTGCGGGTCGGCGGCCGGAGCCTGCTCGACCGGGTCCTGACGGGCTGCCGCGACGCCGGGACGACCGTGGTCGTCGCCGACCCCCGGACCACCGCGCGCCCCGTGGAATGGGCCAGGGAGGACCCGCCGGGCGGCGGCCCCCTCGCCGCCCTCGACGCCGGCCTGCGCCGCCTCGCCCCCGCGGTTCCGTCGGACGGTCTCGCCGCCGTGTCCGGCGGGCCCGCTGCCCCCACGGGCGGCTCTGCCGCCCCCTCCGGTGGCCCCGCTGCCGTGTCCGGCACCCTCGCTGCCCCCTCCAGCGCCGTCGCAGCGCCGGACGCCGCCCCTGAGGCGCCCTCCGATGCGCCCACGGACCCTTCCGCCACCCCTTCCGGCCTCTCCTCGCCCGCCTCCGACCCCGTCGTCCTGCTCCTCTCCGCCGACCTTCCCTTCTTCGGCGCCGACACCGCGCGCCGGCTCGTGGATGCGCTCGTCTCCGGGGCCGGGGCCGAAGCGGCCGTGCTGGTCGACGGGGAGGGGCGGGAGCAGCCGTTGGTGGGGGCTTATCGGGTGCGGGCGCTGCGGCGGGAGATCGCGGAGGTCGTCGCCGACCGGGGTGGGCTCGACGGGCTGCCCTTGCGGCTCGTCACCGGGAAACTGCAGGTCGTGCGGGTCGCGGCGGAGGGCGGGGCCTCCTTCGACTGCGACACCTGGGGGGACATCGCCACCGCCCGGGCGCGGATCAGGGAGCATGGGAACGTGCTGGACGAATGGATCACCGCAGTCAAGGACGAACTGGGCATCGACCTGGACGTCGACACAGGCCTCCTGCTCGACCTCGCCCGTGACGCCGCCCACGGCGTCGCCCGGCCCGCCGCGCCGCTGACCACGTTCCTGGTCGGGTACGCGGCGGCCAAGGCCGGTGCCGACGCAGGGCCCGAGGCCGTGGCGGAGGCCGCGCGCAAGGCGGCCGCGCTGGCCCAGCGCTGGGCCGCCGAGCAGGACGACGCCGGATGACGATGAAGGAGCGGCTGCCCGACGACGGCGTCGACGACGCCCTCGCGCTCGTCGGCCGTCCCCGTACGGACTCCCCGCGCGCCGCCGCCGCAGCGGAGGCGCATCGCGCCACCCCCTGGCCCGAGGCCCGTGCCGTCGCGGCCCGCGCCGCGGACGTGCGGGAGCCGGTCCGGGTGGCGCTCGGGCAGGGGCTCGGGCACATGCTGGCCGAGCCGCTGCGCGCGCTCACCGACCTGCCCTCCTTCGACACCTCCGCCATGGACGGCTGGGCGGTCGCCGGGCCCGGCCCCTGGCGGATCGACCCCGAGGGTGCCGTCCTCGCCGGGCACCTCCCCGCCTCCGAGCTCGCCGACGGCGACGCGGTGCGGATCGCGACCGGCGCCCGCGTGCCGACCGGGGCGACCGCCGTCGTCCGCCGCGAGCACTCCCGTACCGACACCGCCGGGCACCTGCACGCCCTGCGTGAGGTCGTCCACGGCCAGGACATCCGCCCCCGCGGCCAGGAGTGCGGCACCGGCGACCTGCTGCTGCCCGCCGGGAGCCCGGTGACCCCCGCGGTCCTCGGCCTCGCCGCCGCGGCCGGCTACGACGAGCTGACCGTGCGCCCGCGCCCCCGCGTGGAGGTGCTGGTCCTCGGCGACGAGCTGCTCACCGGCGGACTCCCCCACGAGGGCCTGATCCGTGACGCGCTCGGCCCGATGCTCGGCCCCTGGCTGACGGCGCTCGGCGCGGAGGTGCTCGGCACCCGCCGGATCGGCGACGACGCCGAGGCGCTGTACGCGGCGGTCACCGGTTCCGCCGCCGACGTGGTCGTCACCACCGGCGGCACGGCGGCCGGTCCCGTCGACCACGTCCACAGCGTCCTCGACCAGGCGGGGGCCACGCTGCTCGTCGACGGGGTGAAGGTGCGGCCCGGCCATCCCATGCTCCTGGCGCGGCTCGACGCCCCTCCCACCATCCCCGGCGCCCACGGCACCCCAGCCGCCTCCACCCCCGGCGCCCACGGCACCCAAGCCACTCCCCACCCCCGCCACCTCGTCGGCCTGCCCGGTAATCCGCTCGCCGCCGTCTCCGGGCTGCTCACGCTCGCCGAGCCGTTGCTGCGCGCCCTCGCCGGTGCGCCCGCCCCCGCCCCGTACCGGCTGCCCGTGCGCGCGGAGGTCCCGGGGCATCCGTACGACACCCGGCTCGTCCCCGTGGTCCGCCGGGGCGACGGGGTCGAGCCGCTGCATTACAACGGCCCGGCGATGCTGCGCGGTATCGCCGTCGCCCATGGAATGGGCGTGATCCCGCCGGGGGGTGCCCGTCCCGGGCAGCCGCTGGAGATCCTGGATCTACCCTGGCAGGTCGTGTCGGCCGAAGGTCCGGGCGGCGGAGCCCAAGGAGTGTGTTTCACGTGAAACTTCCCAACCGGGACGTGATGGCCCGGGAGGCCGGGGAGAAGGTGACGGGCTCCCGCATCAGGCTGCCGCGCCGCGTGGTGGAGAATCCCCTGCGCCAGGTCGGCAAACGCCTGCTCATGGCGCTGGGCGTGCTGCTCCTGACCGTCTTCATCGTCTACATCGACCGGTCCGGCTACCACGACAACGCCGACGAGACGGTCGACTTCCTCGACGCCGTCTACTACGCGACGGTCACCCTTTCCACCACGGGATACGGCGACATCGTCCCGTACAGCGACTCGGCACGGCTGGCGAACATCCTGCTGGTCACGCCGCTGCGCGTGCTGTTTCTGATCATCTTGGTCGGTACTACCCTCGAGGTCCTCACGGAGCGGACCCGCGAGGAGTTCCGGCTGCGCCGCTGGAGGGCCATCTTGCGCGACCACACCGTCATCGTCGGCTTCGGTACGAAGGGGCGTTCGGCGATCCAGACGCTCTGCGCGACCGGCCTGCGCAAGGACCAGATCGTCATCGTCGATCCCTCCAACAAGGTGATCGAGGCGGCCAACGCCGACGGCTTCGTCGGGGTCATCGGCGACGCGACCCGCAGCGACGTACTGCTCCGCGCCGAGGTGCAGAAGGCCCGTCAGATCGTCATCGCCACCCAGCGCGACGACACGGCGGTCCTGGTCACCCTGACGGCCCGCCAGCTCAACCGTGGGGCGAAGATCGTCGCCGCGGTCCGCGAGGAGGAGAACGCGCCGCTGCTGCGCCAGTCCGGCGCCGACGCGGTGATCACCAGCGCCAGTGCCGCCGGGCGGCTGCTCGGCCTGTCGGTGCTCAGCCCCAGCGCGGGCACCGTGATGGAGGACCTGATCCAGCAGGGCTCCGGGCTCGACCTCGTGGAACGGCCGGTGACCAAGGCCGAGGCGGGGCGGAGCGTCCGGGAGACGGACGACCTGGTGGTGAGCGTGCTCCGCGGCCACCGGCTGCTCGGGTACGACGATCCCGCCGCCAGCCCGCTGAAGTTGACGGACCGTGTGATCACCATCATGCGGGCCGCGCCGGTCACCCCGCTCACCACGCCGAGCGACGACTAGACCGGGACCGGGGCCGGGGCCGGGACCGAGCCCCCGGCCGCCGACCCGCCCCGGCCACGCGACCGCGACCGGCACCGGGACCCTCGGAGTAGCCTCGCCGCCATGCATGCGATCACGATTCCGGAACCCGGTGGTCCCGAGGCGCTGGTCTGGGCCGAGGTGCCCGACCCCGTCCCCGCCGAGGGCGAGGTCCTCGTCGAGGTGGTGGCGAGCGCCGTCAACCGTGCCGATCTGCTCCAGCGTCAGGGCTACTACGACCCGCCGCCGGGCAGCTCCCCCTACCCCGGCCTGGAGTGTTCCGGCCGGATCGTCGCGCTCGGCCCCGGGGTCTCCGGCTGGTCCGTCGGCGACGAGGTGTGCGCGCTGCTCGTCGGCGGCGGCTACGCGGAGAAGGTCGCCGTCCCGGCGGGGCAGCTGCTCCCGAAGCCCGAGGGCGTGGACCTGGTGACGGCCGCCGCGCTGCCCGAGGTGGCGTGCACGGTCTGGTCGAACATCTTCATGCTGGCCCACCTGCGGCCGGGCGAGACCCTGTTGGTGCACGGCGGGGCGAGCGGCATCGGCACGATGGCGATCCAGCTGGCCAAGGCGGTCGGCGCGCGGGTCGCGGTCACGGCCGGCGGCCCCGGGAAGCTGGCGCGCTGCGCCGAGCTGGGCGCGGACATCCTCATCGACTACCGCGAGCAGGACTTCGTCGAGGAGCTGCACAAGGCGACGGACGGCGCCGGGGCGGACGTCATCCTGGACATCGTCGGCGCGAAGTACCTGGAGCGGAACATCAAGGCGCTCGCCGTCAACGGGCGGCTGGTGGTCATCGGTCTCCAGGGCGGCGTCAAGGGCGAGTTGAACCTCGGCGCGCTCATGGCCAAGCGCGGGGCCGTCCTGGCGACGACGCTGCGTTCCCGGCCGCTGGGCGAGAAGGCGGCCGTGGTGGCGGCGGTCCGCGAGCACGTCTGGCCGCTGATCGGCGCGGGCACCGTCACCCCGGTCGTCGACCGCACGGTGCCGCTGCCGGACGCCGCCGACGCGCACCGGGCCATCGAATCGGGCAGCCACGTCGGCAAGGTGCTCCTGCGCGCGCCGCAGAAATGACCGAAGGCCCGGCGCCGTCACCACGGCCGCGGAAGTGACCGAAGGCCCGGTGCTGTCACCAGCGCCGGGCCTTCCCTTCGTCATCGTCCTCGGAAACGTCCGTCCTACAGGTACGGCCCCGACCCGACCGCCCGCCCGTGCCCCGGGCCGTGGTCGTCGTCGTCATCGTCGTGCGAGGCGCCCGGCGGGAGCGCCCGGCGCATCTGCTCCAACTGGGCGCGGGCCGCCATCTGCTGGGCGAACAGCGCCGTCTGGATGCCGTGGAAGAGGCCTTCGAGCCAGCCCACCAGCTGGGCCTGCGCGATCCGGAGCTCCGAGTCGGAGGGGATGGCCTCGTCGGTGAACGGCAGGGAGAGCCGCTCCAGTTCCTCCACCAGCTCCGGCGCGAGACCGTCCTCCAGCTCCTTCACGGAGCTGGCGTGGATCTCCTTGAGCCGGACGCGGCTGGCCTCGTCGAGAGGGGCCGCCCTGACTTCCTCCAGAAGCTGCTTGATCATGCTGCCGATCCGCATGACCTTCGCAGGCTGTTCGACCATTTCCGTCACCGGGACCTCGCGGGATTCGTCGTCACCCTGAGTGCCGCCGAGCGCCGTCCCGTCCGGGCCCACGATGAGGACCTGGGGGTGCTCCTGCGACCTGTCATTCCTCGGCATCTCCATGCCGCCATTCTCTCGCACACATGCCTCACCACACGGTGTGCCCCTGTACGAGGGTGATCCACCCTCGTACAGGGGCACGGCATGGCAACGAACGCGTGTGCGGCGGCGGGGTCCCTAGTGCGCGGCGCGGCGGGCCAGGGCGCCGCGGGAGCGGGTCACCAGGGCGGCCAGCAGGGCGGCGCCGAGCGGGACGGCCACCAGGAGGGCGGCGAGCGTCTCCCAGGGGACGACGATCGGCACGTACGGCGGGGCGTCCGAGCCGGCCCAGCCGTTCTCCAGGCTCTCCTCGTAGAAGCGCAGCTGCTCGCGTCCCTCGGTGAGCCGCAGCCCGATGGCGGGCAGGACTCCGGCGGCGGAGCCGAGGACCACGCCCATCGCGGCGACGACTCCGCACTGGAAGCCGCTGAGCGTACGGCGGACCCGGGGCGGGGCGCCGACCGCGGCGAGCGTCTTGAGGTCGGCCTCGGCGTCGGCCTGGGCGAGCCCGGTGGCGATGCCGGCCGCGCCGATGGTGACCAGGCCGGCGAAGACGGTCAGCGCGAGGAGCACGAGGCTGGTCTTGCTGACGTAGCCCTCCTCCAGGGTGAGGTCGACGGTGCTGCCCAGCTTGGCGATCTCGCTGTCCAGCTTCTGCCGCTGCTCGCTGTCGGGCAGGTGGTCGGTGCTGAAGTACGCGCCCATGGGGACGGTGGTCAGTCCGGCGGCCTTGGCGGCGGCCGGGCTGAGGATGCTCTGCACGCCGTACGAGAGCGGGGAGCCGGGCACCTGGTAGGCGGGGAGGTTCTTGACCTCGCCGGGGACCGGCTGGTTCTTCTCGGCGGCGAGGTCGGCGGCCTCGGTGTCGGTGATCAGCTTGACGCCGACCGTGCCGGTCTTCTGGTCGACCTGCGTCTTCAGGAAGTTGACGACCTTGCCGTCGGCGAGGGCCTTGGCGGCGCCGGGGTCGTCGATGCCGAGGATCGTGAGGATCGGGGCGTCGGCGATGAGCATGCCGCCCTCGACGTAGACGCCGTTGCCGGCGCTGGCCTGGCAGCGCCAGTCCTTGGTGGTGAGCTCGCGGCGCTGTTCCTTGGTGAACTTCTCGGAGGGGTCGGAGCCGTCGGCGGCGAAGGCCCACAGGGGGCACTCGTTGGCCCGCGGGACGATGACCTCGAAGCGGCCGCAGCCCTTGCCGCCGCCCCAGGGCTCGCAGCCCGGCTTGCCGACGGCGATCCGGGAGACGTCGGCGCGGACGTCGACGGGGAAGATGTGCTGGACGGCCTCGCGGACCGCCGGGGCGTCCCGGCCGCCCTCCTCGGTGACGAGCGCGGCGACGACCCCGTACGGCAGGCGTGCCTCGTACTCGGCGAGGCCCTGGGCGTCCCGGCTGGCGGCGTAGGTGGAGACGGCGACGGTGCCCGCGACGGCGGCGAGGACGGCGGCGACGGCGGGTGCCGTACGGCCCCGGTTGCGCACGGCGTCCCGCAGGGCGAGGCGCGGCGAGAGCGGCAGCCAGCGGCCGGTGCGGCCGAACAGGCCGACCAGGGCGGGGGTCATGGCGACCACGCCCAGCTCGGCGATGGCCGAGCCGCCGGCGACGATGACGAACTGGTCGGTGACGACCGATCCGTACAGGGCGATGACCGCGCCGAGGAGGACGGCGCCGAGGCCGACCAGGGGCAGCACCCTGCTGCTGCGGCGGACGCCGCGACGGCCCGTCAGGGAGGCGAGGACCGTCTGCCGGGAGGCGGTGACGGCGGGGACGATCGCGGCGAGCAGTCCGGTGAGGACGGCGAGCCCGGCGATGCCGAGGAGTTCGAGCGGTCGGACGGTGAAGCCGCCGAACCGCTGGCCCATCGCGTCTTCGAGCAGCGGGCGCAGCGCGAAGGTGAGGATCAGGGCGAGGACGGTGCCGACGACGGCCGCGGCGACGCCGATGACGAGTCCGCCGCTGAGCACGATGGCCCGGATGTGGCTGCGGGCACCGCCGTTGGCGCCGACGAGGCCGAGCTGGCGGCGCGAGCGGCGGGCGCCGACCGCGAAGGCGGGACCGGCGAGCAGGCAGATCTCCAGCATCGCGAGACCGACCACGGTGCCCACGGCGGCGAGGGCGGCGGCGTCGGAGGCCAGGCTGCTGTCGTAGTTGCGCCAGCCGTCCTTCTGGAAGAGCGGCACTTCGGCGTCGGTGGGCGGGTCGAGGGCCACGGCGCGCGAGACGACCACGACACCCTTGGCGTTGATCTGCTGGACCGTGTTCCACGTGAAACCACCGGGCTTGCGCACCAGGTACGTGGTGGAGAGGTCCGGCGTCTGCATCCCGGCCTTCTCGACGGCCTGCCCGTACGGCGCGAGGAAGGCCCCGGGCAGCGCGTTGACCTGGTCGGACTTGAGGTCGCTGGGGAGCTCGTAGGCGCCGGTGATCCGGTACGTGCGGTCGAAGCCGCGCGCGGTGAGGGTGGAGCCGACGGTCAGGCCGCTGGTCTCCAGGAAGTGCGTGGTCGCGGCGATCTCGTCGTTGCCCTCCGGGAAGTTGCCTTCCTGGAGGCGCATGATGCCGCGGGCGACCGGGTCGGCGGCCTTGAGCTCACGGACCTCGGTCTGGAGCAGACCGTGGGCGGTGGTCAGCTTGGCGGTGCCGTAGGTGTCGGTGAGGACGGTCGAGCCGGCCGGGATGACCTTGCGGACGTCGGTCGGGCCGTCGGGCCAGGGCTCCTTGTCGTAGTCCTTGACCGGGGTGTGCTGCTCGCCCACCGGGTCCTGATAGATCGGCACGCCGCTGACCTGGGCGTCCTTGAAACGCGCGTCGGCGGCGCCGATGACGCGCTCCGTCCGCTGCTCGGCGGTCAGCTCGGAGCTGCGCAGGGTGACGTCGAAGGCGCTCACGCCGAGGATGGGCAGCGCGATCATCGCGAGGACGAGGAAGCTGCGGCCCTTGGAGCGCCAGGCGTCGCGGCGGGCGATGCGGATCGCGGCCCGCCAGGAGTGGAGCCATGTGTTCACTGCTGCGCCGCCCGGCCGGTCAGGAGCGAGTCGGCCTCGCTGCGTACGGTCTGGTCGACGACGGCGCCGTCGCGCAGGAACACGACGCGGTCGGCCCAGGCGGCGAAGCGCGGCTCGTGGGTGACCAGGACGCCGGCGGCACCGGCGTCGCAGCGGGTGCGCAGCAGGGCGAGGACGGACTCGCCGGTCTCGGAGTCGAGGGCGCCGGTGGGCTCGTCGGCGAGGACGAGCCGGCGGTCGCCCACGAGGGCGCGGGCGATGGCCACGCGCTGCTGCTGGCCGCCGGACATCTCGTCGGGGAAGCGGTCGGCGAGGTGGCCGAGCTCCATCTCGGCGAGGGCGGCGAGGGCCTCGGTGCGGGCCTTGCGGGCGGAGACGCCGTCCAGCTCGCGGGGCAGGGCCACGTTCTCGACGGCGGTGAGGGCCGGGATGAGGTTGTAGTCCTGGAAGACGTAGCCGATGCTGCGGCGGCGCAGGGCGGCGAGCTGCTTGACGCTCGCGGAGGTGATGTCGGTGTCCTCGACGATCACCCGGCCCGAGCTGGGGGTGTCGAGGCCGCCGGCGATGGTGAGCAGGGTCGACTTGCCGGAGCCGGACGGGCCCATGACGGCGACGAGTTCGCCGGGGTAGACGTCGAGGTCGATGCCGCGCAGGGCGTGGACCTCGGTGGCGCCCGCGCCGTGGACGCGGGTCAGCTGCTGCAGACGCAGCACGGGCTGCTGCTGTATGGACATGGCGGGATCCCCCTCGGGCGTACGCGGGCGGGGTGGCGGGCGGGTGCCGACGGCCGTGTGGCGGGCGGCGGTGTGCCGGGGCCGCGGACGGTGCCGATGCCGGGCTCGGTGCCGGTGCCGGTGCGTACGGTCTGGGTCTGGTCGGGTTGCTTGCGGAGCGGTCGGAAGCGGTCTGCCGGGTTACGAAACCCCCGTGGCTCCCGGCAGGGGTGAAGCGGTCGGGGCGGAGTGGGACGAGGCCCCGGGCGGAACCGGTGGTGCGGGTGAGGCAGGTGGTGCGGGTGAGGCGGCGGAGATCGCCGAGAGGCGGATCAGCCGGGACTCGCAGTGGTCCAGCCAGCGGGCCTCCGCCTCGGTCCGGAAGATCAGCTGCTCCAGGACGAGCAGCCAGGCGACGTCGTCGCGCTCGCGGGCGCCCCCGCGCTCGACGGCGGTGATCGCCTGCGCCTTGAGCCGGGTGTAGTCCTGCATCGCCTTCACGGTGTGCCGGCGCTGGGACTGGATGACGTCGCGGATGTCGACCCCGGACGCCCCGACCGCCATGGCCAGCTTGATGGCGAGCTCGTCGCGGGCGGGGCTGCTGCGGTCGACGGGGTTCTCGAACCAGGCGCGCAGCTCTTCACGACCCTTGTCGGTGATCGCGTAGAGCGCGTGTCCGGCCTCGTCCTCGCCGTCCTGGCCGACCATGCCGTCCCGTTCGAGCCGGGCCAGGGTCGTGTAGACCTGTCCGACGTTGAGCGGCCAGGTGGAGCCGGTGCGGGACTCGAACTCCGTGCGGAGCTGCGAGCCGTAGCGGGGGCCGCGTTCGAGGAGGGCGAGAAGCCCGTGGCGGATCGACATACTCAGTATGTATACCGAGTATGCCGCCGCCGACAAGCGCCCTGAGGTGGACCCCCGGGATCCGACTCAAGGAGGACCCGGGGCTTCCGGGCGGGTTCAGCGGCGCCGCATCCGGACCCCGAGGAAGCCGATGCCGAGCCCCATCAGAGCGAGCCCCACACCCAGCGTCATGACCGGAATCCGCCGGTCGGAGAGGGTGCCGACGGCCTCCGCGCCGATCCGGGGCGCCGCCGCGGGCAGCGCCGCCGCCGAGGAGGACGCGAGCGGCAACTCCCTCTCAGGTACCGCCCCGACCCCCTCGTCCGCCTCCACGGCGGGCCCGTCCTCTGTTGCGGTTTTGATACGAGAGGGGCTTCCCGAAGGCGCCGACGGGGTCGTGGCGACGGGGGAACTCGGCTCCGGGGGCCGTCCGGGGCGCTCCCGGCCCTCGCCCGCGGGGCGCCCCGCGAGGGAGGCGGAACCGTTCGGGGCGGGCCGCCCGGCGGGCCCCGCGGTGGACCCGCTCGGCGCGGGCGCGGGGGAGGCGGCCGAGGAGGACGCGCCGGAACCGGGGCCGGAGCCGGTCGCGGTCGGGCGCGGCACGACGGTGGCGGCGGTCGGCGGCGGCGTCCCGGTCCCCCGGGGCGGTGCCGTGCTCGCGGGCCGCGGGTGCGCGGGCCGCGGGTGTGCGGGCGGCGTACGCGAGGGGATCGCCGAGCCCCCGCCCGTACCGCCGGAGCCCTCGCCGCCCGTGTCGCTCTCGCTCTCGCTGTCGGCGGCACCGGCACCGCCACCCTCGCCGGCACCCGTCCCGTTCCCGGTCGCGGTCGCGGCGGCGCCGCCCGGGCCGGCCGGGGTGACCTGGGCCCCGTACGCGTACGGGGCCTGCGGCCCGGCGACGGACACCGCGCATGCCGTGAAACAGCAGGCGAGGACGGGTCCGAGGGCCCGTGACCGTGCCGTGCGGAGTGCTGGAGTCACCGGGTGACCCCCTCCCGTGCCGAGCCGCCGAGTTCTTCGACTCAGCGTCACATGACGGGACACACCCGGCATCCCGGATCATCCGGACGGGTTCCGGGCCAGGGGGCCGGGAAACTACTGCGGCGGATTGCCCGTGGAAACCTCGAAGGTGAACTCGGCGTCGTCCTTCGAGATGTCCGTGCCCTGGCGCGGGTACTGGGTGATGACCGTGCCCTGGCCCCAGGTCGCCTCGTCGACCGAGGACTCGGCCTTGACCTTCCAGCCCGCGGCCTGGAGGCAGGCCTTCACCGACTGGATGTTCTTGTACGTGAAGTCCGGGACCTCGAACTTGTCCGGGTCGCTGCTCGACTCGGACGGCTCCGTGCACTTCTTGGCCGCGATGGTCCGGGTGAGGTCCGGGCCCTTGTGGCCGGGGGCGGCGCTGCTGCTCTGGCTCGGGCCGTCCGCGGTGGGCTCGCCGGAGGGCTCGCGGTTGTAGAGGGAGATGCCCGTGACCACGCCGGCGACCACGAGCAGCGCGAGGGCGCCGATGGCGATCTTCGACCGGTTCGACGAGGAGCCGCCGCCCGCGACGGGGGCGTGGGTCTGCTGCTGGGGCATCGTGTACGGCCCCGGCATGGGCGCGGGCACGGGCGCCGGCGTCTGGTAGGCGGGCGCCGGCGGGGGCGTCGGGACCTGCTGCGGATATCCGTACGACGGCGCCGGCGTCGGAGGCCCGTAGGGCCCCGGCTGCGGCGTCGGCTGGTAAGGGGTCTGCAGGCCGTGCGTCGAGGGCGGCGGGGTCTGGCCGACCGGCGGGAAGACGGCGGAGCCGACGCCCGAGCCGCTCTGCACGGGGCCGCCCGCGACGATCACCGGCGCACCGGTCTGCCCGGCCGACAGCACCCGCAGGCACTCGTCGCGCATCGCGGCGGCGCTGGGGAAACGCTCGTTCGGGTTCTTCTTCAGGGCGCGGGCCACCAGTGCGTCCATCGCCGGGGTCACCGCGCGGTTCACGGAGGACGGGGCGACCGGCTCCTCCTGGACGTGGGCGTAGGCGATGGCGAGCGGCGAGTCCGCGTCGAAGGGCAGCCGGCCCGTCAGGAGCTGGAAGAGCATGATGCCGACCGAGTAGAGGTCGGAGCGGGCGTCGACGGCGCGGCCCAGGGCCTGCTCGGGGGAGAGGTACTGCGGGGTGCCGACGACCATGCCGGTCTGGGTCATCGAGGTGACGCCGGACTGCATGGCGCGCGCGATGCCGAAGTCCATGACCTTGACCACGCCGCGCTTGGTCATCATCACGTTGCCCGGCTTGATGTCCCGGTGGACCAGGCCCATCTCGTGGCTGGTCTCCAGCGCGGCGAGCACGTCGCCGGTGACCTTCAGCGCCTTGTCGGCCGGCATCGCGCCGTACTGGCGCACGTCGGAGGCGAGCACCGAGCCGAGCGGCTGCCCCTCCACGTACTCCATGACGATGTACGGCATGACGGCGCCGTCGAGGGTGTCCTCGCCGGTGTCGAAGACCGAGACGATGTTGGTGTGCGACAGCTTCGCCACGGCCTGCGCCTCGCGCCGGAACCGTTCGCGGAAGGACTGTTCGCGGCCGAGTTCGGTGTGCAGCGTCTTGATGGCGACCTGGCGGTCCAGGGCGCTGTCGTACGCCAGGTACACCGACGCCATGCCGCCCTCGCCGAGAAGGTCGCGAAGCTGGTACCGGCCGCCCGCGACCGAACCGCCCGCATAGCGGCCCTGTGCGCCGTCCTGGCTCATCTCGTGCTTCCCCCTACGCGCGCGTGGCGGCGCTGATCCGGAAATGGTCCGGCCAAGTCTGCCCGAGGGCAGTGACACGTCAAGCCGGGTGTCCGTTCGGTACCCGTTCCGTGACCCTCCGCACAGCCGCGCTCCGGGAACCGTGACGGCGGCGTGACAGGAACGGCACGGAATTTGCACAGGTGTACATGTGGGGAGTCGGATGGCCGGTCCATGGCGGACCGTGATGTCGTACGGAGCCTGTAGCGTGACGACTGGACACGGCACAAGAGACGACGGCGAGGACTGATGGCACCCGATTCCGGAGCAGGCGGCGGTCTCCCGGACGCTTCCGCCGAGTCCTGGGGCATCGACGGAGTGGTCGGCGACGGCCGCTACCGGCTGACCCACCGCCTCGGACGCGGCGGCATGGCCGAGGTGTTCGCGGCCGAGGACGTGCGCCTGGGGCGCACCGTCGCGGTGAAGCTGCTGCGCGCCGACCTCGCCGAGGACCCGGTCTCCAAGGCCCGTTTCACCCGCGAGGCGCAGTCCGTCGCGGGCCTCAACCACCATGCGATCGTGGCGGTCTACGACTCGGGCGAGGACCTGGTCGGCGGCCGTTCCGTGCCGTACATCGTGATGGAACTGGTCGAGGGCCGCACCATCCGCGACCTGCTGATCAGCGCCGAGGCGCCGGGCCCCGAGCAGGCCCTGATCATCGTCTCCGGTGTCCTGGAGGCGCTCGCCTACTCGCACCAGCACGGCATCGTGCACCGCGACATCAAGCCGGCGAACGTGATCATCACGCACGGCGGCGCGGTCAAGGTCATGGACTTCGGCATCGCCCGCGCCCTGCACGGCGCGCAGTCGACGATGACCCAGACCGGCATGGTCATGGGCACCCCGCAGTACCTGTCGCCCGAGCAGGCGCTCGGCAAGGCCGTCGACCACCGCTCCGACCTGTACGCGACGGGCTGTCTGCTCTACGAACTGCTCGCGCTGCGGCCCCCGTTCACGGGTGAGACGCCGCTGTCGGTCGTCTACCAGCACGTCCAGGACACGCCGGTCCCGCCGTCCGAGGTGGCGCCCGCGGCGCCGCCGGAGCTCGACGGCCTGGCGATGCGTTCGCTCGCGAAGGACCCGGACGACCGGTTCCAGAGCGCCGAGGAGATGCGCGGCCTGATCCAGTACGCGCTGCAGATGCTCCAGGAGCAGGGCGGCCACACCGGCGTGTGGAACACGGGTCCGGTCGACCTGTACGACACGCACGACCCGATGCACACCCCGGGCGGCGGGATGGGCGGCGTCGGCGCGACGGCCGTCCTCGGCCACCCCATGGGCCACCCGACGCACCACACGACCGCGCAGGGCCCGATCCTGCCCCCGATGAACCCGGACGACGGGGGCTACGACGGCGGGCACGGCGGCCATGGCGGCTACACCCCGGACGGTGGCTACGGCGGGCACGGCGGCGGCAAGGGCGGCCGCGGCAAGCTGCTGCTGTTCGTGGCGCTCGCGCTGGTCGCGATCGTCGCGGGCGTCGCGTACGCCATCGACAAGGCCGGCGCCAAGAACGACGACGGCAACACGAAGCCGCCGGCCGTCAGCGACTCGCCGTCCACCCAGTCGAAGTCGCCGGATCCCTCCGACGAGCCCTCGGACGAGCCCGATCCGCCGGACACGTCGAACGGCGGCAGCGGCCAGCAGACCTGGAAGCCCACGTACAAGCCCACGTACGAGCCGACGAAGGAGCCGACGTCGACGGGCACCCCGTCGACGGACCCGACGGGCACGGCCGACGGTGGCACGGGCACGTCCGAGGGCGGCACGGAAGGCACGACCGAGGGCACGACCGAGGGAAGCTCGACCGGCACGTCCACGGGCACCTCGACCGGCACGTCCTCGGGCACCGGCACCTCGACGGGCACGTCGACGGGGACCGGCACCTCGACGGGCACGTCCACGGGCACCGGCACCACGACCGGGACGGGCACGACGACGGGCACCGCCGCCGGCACGGGCTGACCGCCGGGGCGCGCCTCGCGTCCCCCGCCCAGCCCGCTCAGAGCGCTCAGCCCGCGAAGGCGTCACGCACCGCCTCGTACTCGCGGGTCCACCACACGGCCAGGGCCGACACCGCGGGGAACAGCGGGTCGGCCCTGTGGTCGTGCAGCTGGTAGCGCCAGCGCAGGGTCCAGAAGTCGTTGAGCCGCTCCCACCACACCCGGTCGACGGCGGCGGCCAGGTCGGCGCGGTCCACGCCGGCGGCCCGCCGGTAGGCGCGCGCGTAGGCCCGCACCTTGTCCAGGGCGAGCTCGCCGCCCGGCCGGACGAAGAAGATCGCGGCGGCGCGGACCGCCTCCTCGGCGCGCGGACGGACCCCGAGCCGGTCCCAGTCGATGATCGCGGCCGGTTCGGCGCCCCGGTAGAGCAGGTTGAACGGGTGGAAGTCGCCGTGCACCCAGCCGCCCGAGGCGGCGGCGGGCGGGCGCCGGTGGGCGTGCCGGTCGAGGAGCACCCGGCGTTCGCGGAGCCGGTGCTCGGCGAGCTCGTCGAAGCCGTCGCGCCGCCGTCGCGTGCGCACCAGGCGTAACAGCTCCTCGATGAGCCGGAGGGTCTCCTCGGGGCAGGCGCTCTCGTGGCCGGCGTCCGGCGGCGGGGAGTCCATGACCTGCTCCAGGGACGTGTGGACGTGCCCGAGGAGGCTGCCGAGGCGGTGGGATCCGGCGGTGGACAGCTCGGCGCCCTCGCGGTGCCGGCCCTCGACCCAGGGGTGCAGGGCGTAGCAGTGGCCGCCGATGACGGCGACGGTGCGGCCCCGCGCGTCGTGCAGCGGCGGGGCGACGGGCAGCCCGAGGGCGTGCAGGCGGAGGGTGGCCCGGTGCTGGCGCGTGATGGTGTCCCGGTCGGCGGTGCGGGCGTCCAGGTGCTGTTTGAGGAAGTAGCGGCCCCGCGTGGTGGAGAGGCGGTAGCCGCGGTTGAGTAAGCCTTGGGCGACGGGTTCGCAGGACAGCGGCTCGCCCGTGTCCCCGTAGCGGCGCAGCAGGGCGCCGAGGGGCGGGGCGGGGGAGGTCGACCGGGGCGGGGCCAGGGGTACAGATGAGCGCGGCACTCCGCAGATGTTAGATCACGCTACGTGGTGGAGGTGTCGCTCGATGGAGGGAAGGGCGCGAGCGGGGGCCGGCCGCTCGGACGTGTAGTCGAGGCTGTGCACGGTGACGAACTGGGGCTCGATCCGCATGAAGACCGGGTCGAAGGGCTCGCCGTCGACGGAGCGGGGCTCCGGGCCGAAGGCCGCCAGCTGGGCCTCGGTGGGGTCGATGATCCCGGCGGTGCCGGTGAACTGCACGGACCACACGGTCTCGGCCTCGGCGCCGAAGTTGTCCGCCCCGTAGGCCACGACGCTGCCGTTGCAGGCCCGGTGGTAGCCGAGGCCGCGGTGGAGCCGGATCAGGACGTCGCCGTCGAACACGATGTGCCGGGCGGGGGCGACGAACGGCATCGCCCGCATGCTCGTCGCCACCCGGCCGTACGACACACGGCTCAGCAGGTCGAGGGCGCGGATCTCATCGGGGGACATGGCTACCACTCTCCGCCACCGGCACCCTGTCGGAAAAGGGGCCCCTGCCCCGGTTCTCCGGGGACGTAGGTCCCGAATGCGGGCCGCCCGGACCGGCCGCACCCGTTCGGGTGAAGCGGCCGGGGTCCGGGAACCCGCCGGCCTCAGTGACGCTCGGCCTGCATCCTCGCCACATACGCCGCGGCCTGGGAACGCCGCTCCATGCCCAGCTTCGACAGCAGGCTGGAGACATAGTTCTTGATGGTCTTCTCCGCAAGGTGGAGCCGCTCGCCGATGCCCCGGTTGGTCAGGCCCTCGCCGATCAGATCGAGGATCTTGCGCTCCTGCTCGGTGAGATTGGCGAGCCGGTCGTCACCCTTGGGGCTGTTGCCGTCCCGCAGGCGCTCGAGGACCCGCGCGGTCGCCACCGGGTCGAGCAGCGACTTGCCGGCCGCCACGTCGCGCACCGCGTTCAGCAGCTCGTTGCCGCGGATGGCCTTCAGGACGTATCCCGAGGCCCCGGCCATGATCGCGTCGAACAGCGCCTCGTCGTCCGCGTACGAGGTCAGCATCAGGCACTTGATCGAATCGTCCTGCGACCGGATCTCGCGGCACACCTCGACGCCGCTGCCGTCCGGCAGCCGGACGTCGAGCACGGCCACGTCGGGACGGGTCGCAGGGATCCTGACCAGGGCGTCCGCAGCCGTACCGGCCTCGCCGACCACCTCGATGTCGTCCTCCACGGAGAGCAGCTCGTGGACGCCGCGCCGCACGACCTCGTGGTCGTCCAGCAGAAATACCCGGATTTTTCCTTCTTCGCGCACGCAGCCAGTCTCACATATTCACTCTTCCCGTGCCCGGGGTGACCGGGATAACGTGCCGGGTGTTCCGGCGGCCTCTTCGGGCTGCCCCCAACGCCCGCTGACCAGCGGCGAGTCCCGCATTTCTCGATTTACTTGGAAATCCAAGCAAAATCGCAGGTCAAATGGGGTTTCGCAGGAATGCGGCGCTGTGGGTAACGTGCCTATGACAGGGCGCTCGCCGGGGCACCTGTCACGCCCGACCCCGGCCGAGTCGCACCCACCCCGTGCGAAGGGCACGGTGAAGGCGGAGCCGCACTGGCCTCACCGGCGAACCCGGGGGCCGGACCGACGGAGGAGCACGCACGTGACCGTGGAGAGCACTGCCGCGCGCAAGACGACGCGACGCAGCAGCGGCACCAAGCGCACCGCAAGCGCCAGCGCGAGCGCGAAGAAGGCGACGGCAGCCCAGAGCGCCGAGCCCGAGCTCATTCAGCTGCTGACGCCCGAGGGGCAGCGCGTCCAGCACCCCGAGTACGACATCGACCTGAGCGCCGAGGAGCTGCGCGGCCTCTACCGCGACATGGTCCTCAGCCGCCGCTTCGACGCCGAGGCCACCGCCCTGCAGCGCCAGGGCGAGCTGGGCCTGTGGGCCTCCCTGCTCGGTCAGGAGGCCGCCCAGATCGGCTCCGGCCGCGCCCTGCGGGACGACGACTACGTCTTCCCCACCTACCGTGAGCACGCGGTCGCCTGGTGCCGCGGGGTCGACCCCACCAACCTGCTCGGCATGTTCCGCGGTGTGAACCACGGTGGCTGGGATCCCAACAGCAACAACTTCCACCTGTACACGATCGTGCTCGGCTCGCAGACCCTGCACGCCACCGGCTACGCCATGGGCATCGCCAAGGACGGCGCGGACTCCGCCGTGATCGCGTACTTCGGCGACGGCGCCTCCAGCCAGGGCGACGTCAACGAGTCGTTCGTCTTCTCCGCGGTCTACAACGCCCCGGTCGTGTTCTTCTGCCAGAACAACCAGTGGGCCATCTCCGAGCCCATCGAGAAGCAGACCCGCGTCCCGCTCTACCAGCGCGCCCGCGGCTTCGGCTTCCCCGGTGTCCGCGTCGACGGCAACGACGTCCTCGCGTGCCTGGCCGTGACCCGGTCGGCACTCGAGCGCGCCCGCCGCGGAGAGGGCCCGACGCTCATCGAGGCGTACACCTACCGCATGGCCGCCCACACCACCTCCGACGACCCGACCCGCTACCGCCGCGACGCGGAGCGTGAGGAGTGGGAGGCGAAGGACCCGATCCTGCGTCTCAAGACGTACCTGGAGAACGAGGGCCACGCCGACGCCGCCTTCTTCGAGGAGCTGGAGTCGGAGAGCGAGGCGCTGGGCAAGCACGTCCGCGAGGTCGTCCGCGCCATGCCCGTCCCGGACCACATGGCGATCTTCGACAACGTGTACGCGGACGGGCACGCGCTCGTCGACGAGGAGCGCGCCCAGTTCGCCGCGTACCAGGCGTCCTTCGAGGGCGGAGAGGCCGAGTAATCATGGCTGTTCAGAAACTTCCCCTGGCCAAGGCGCTCAACGAGTCGCTGCGCAAGGCGCTGGAGACCGACCCCAAGGTCCTCGTCATGGGTCTGGACGTCGGCAAGCTCGGCGGCGTCTTCCGGATCACCGACGGCCTGCAGAAGGACTTCGGCGAGGACCGGGTCATCGACACCCCGCTCGCCGAGTCCGGCATCGTCGGCACCGCGATCGGTCTGGCCCTGCGCGGCTACCGGCCGGTCGTGGAGATCCAGTTCGACGGCTTCGTCTTCCCGGCGTACGACCAGATCGTCTCCCAGTTGGCGAAGATGCGGGCCCGTTCGCTCGGCACGGTGAAGATGCCGATCGTCATCCGCATCCCCTACGGCGGCGGCATCGGTGCCGTCGAGCACCACTCCGAGTCCCCCGAGTCGCTCTTCGCGCACGTCGCGGGCCTCAAGGTCGTCTCCCCGGCCAACCCCTCGGACGCCTACTGGATGCTCCAGCAGGCGATCCAGAGCGACGACCCGGTCATCTTCTTCGAGCCCAAGCGCCGTTACTGGGACAAGGGCGAGGTCGACGTCGAGGCGATCCCCGGTGAGCTGCACAAGGCCCGCGTCGCCCGCGAGGGCACGGACCTGACGCTCCTCGCGTACGGCCCGATGGTGAAGACCTGCCTGGAGGCGGCCGCGGCCGCCGCCGAGGAGGGCAAGTCGATCGAGGTCGTGGACCTGCGCTCGATCTCCCCGCTCGACTTCGACACGATCCAGGCCTCGGTGGAGAAGACCCGCCGCCTGGTCGTGGTGCACGAGGCCCCGGTCTTCTTCGGCTCCGGCGCGGAGATCGCCGCCCGCATCACCGAGCGCTGCTTCTACCACCTGGAGGCCCCCGTCCTGCGGGTCGGCGGCTACCACGCGCCGTATCCGCCGGCGCGCCTGGAGGAGGAGTACCTGCCGGGTCTGGACCGCGTGCTCGACGCCGTCGACCGCTCGCTGGCGTTCTGAGGAGAGCATCGTGACGATCCGTGAATTCAAGATGCCCGACGTGGGCGAGGGCCTGACCGAGGCCGAGATCCTCAAGTGGTACGTCCAGCCCGGTGACACCGTCACCGACGGGCAGGTCGTCTGCGAGGTCGAGACGGCGAAGGCGGCCGTGGAGCTCCCGATCCCGTTCGACGGGACGGTCCACGAGCTGCGCTTCCCCGAGGGCACCACGGTCGACGTCGGCGAGATCATCATCTCGGTGAACGTGGGCGGCGGAGCGGCCCCGGAGGCCCCCGCGGCCCCGGCCGCCGAGCCCGCCCCCGCCGCCGCCGCCCCGGCCGCCCCCGAGGAGGAGCCCGAGCCGCAGGGCCGCCAGCCGGTCCTGGTGGGCTACGGCGTGGCCGCGACCTCCACCAAGCGCCGGGCCCGCAAGACGACGACGGCAGCCCCGGCAGCCCCGGTGGCCGCCGCGGTCCCCGCCCCGGCCGCCGTCCTGGTGCCCGAGCAGCTCAACGGCCACGCCCCCGTGGCCGGCCGCCCGCTGGCCAAGCCGCCGGTGCGCAAGCTGGCCAAGGACCTGGGCGTCGACCTGGCGGCGGTCACCCCGACCGGCCCGGACGGCGTCATCACCCGCGAGGACGTGCACGCGGCGGCGGCTCCGGCCGTCGAGACCCCGGCGCCCGTCGCCGCCCCGGTCGCCGCCCCGGTCGCGGCCCCGGCAGCGGTGCCCGCTGCCGCCGCCCCCGCCGTCTCCTCGGAGGCCCGGGAGACCCGTACCCCCATCAAGGGCGTACGGAAGGCCACGGCGGCGGCGATGGTCGGCTCGGCCTTCACCGCGCCGCACGTCACCGAGTTCGTGACCTTCGACATCACGCGCACGATGAAGCTGGTCGAGGAACTCAAGTCCGACAAGGACATGGCGGGCCTGCGGGTCAACCCGCTGCTCCTGATCGCCAAGGCGGTCCTGGTCGCGGCGAGGCGCAACCCGGACATCAACGCGGCCTGGGACGAGGCCGCCCAGGAGATCGTGGTCAAGCACTACGTGAACCTGGGCATCGCCGCGGCCACCCCGCGGGGCCTGATCGTGCCGAACATCAAGGACGCGCACGCCCAGACCCTCCCGGAACTGTCGGCGTCCCTGAGCGAGCTGGTCGCCACCGCCCGCGAGGGCAAGACGACCCCGGCGGCCATGCAGGGCGGCACCTTCACCATCACCAACGTCGGCGTCTTCGGCGTCGACACCGGTACGCCGATCCTGAACCCGGGCGAGTCCGCGATCCTCGCGGTCGGCGCGATCAAGCTCCAGCCCTGGGTCCACAAGGGCAAGGTGAAGCCGCGTCACGTCACCACTCTCGCGCTCTCCTTCGACCACCGCCTGGTCGACGGCGAGCTCGGCTCCAAGTTCCTGGCCGACGTGGCCGCGATCCTGGAGCAGCCGAAGCGGCTCATCACCTGGGCGTAACACCCCATGTGACCGTTTCACGTGAAACAGGCCCGTCCGCATCGCGGACGGGCCTGTCTGTTGCACCCCTGTTGTATCTAAGCTGTGCGCATGCCCTCAGCCCCAGCGCCCGCCCCGCAGCCCGTCAAGCAGCAGCCCGCCGCCGACCGCGTCTACATGCACGTCAAGCAGGCCGTGCTCGACCGTCGGTACGAAGGGGGGACGCTCCTCACCGAGGGGGAGCTCGCCCAGGCGGTGGGGGTGTCGCGGACGCCGGTGCGGGAGGCGCTGCTGAAGCTGGAGATGGAAGGGCTGCTCAAGCTCTACCCCAAGAAGGGCGCCCTCGTGCTGGCGGTCTCCGCGCAGGAGATCGCCGACGTCGTCGAGACCCGGCTGCTCGTCGAGGAGTTCGCGGTGCGGCGGGCCGTGCCCCCGGCGCCCGGGCTCGTCGAGCGGCTCGAAGAGCTCCTGGAGGAGCAGAGGCGGCGGGCCGAGGCGGGGGACCTGGCGGAGGTCGCCGCCACCGACCGGGCCTTCCACGCCGAGATCGTCCAGCACGCCGGGAACCAGATCCTCGCCCGCCTCTACGACCAGCTCCGGGACCGGCAGCTGCGGATGGGCGTCGCCGTGATGCAGTCCCAGCCCGACCGGGTCGCCAAGAACATCGTCGAGCACGCCGAGATCCTGGAGCGGATCAAGGCGGGGGACGCCGAAGGGGCCGCTTCCTGTGTGCGGCAGCACCTGAGCTGGGTCAAGGTGCTGGTCCGGGGTGAGGCGAGGTGAGCCGCGGCAACGGATACGGGTCGGCCGTCACCCTGCCCGGGGACCCGCCCGGCGGGCGGCGGGCCGCGCTGGTCTGGGGCGTCGGGGTCGCCGTGTACTTCGTCGCCGTCATCTTCCGGACCTCGCTGGGTGTCGCCGGGCTCGACGCCGCCGACCGGTTCGGGGTCAACGCGTCGGCGCTGTCCACCTTCTCCATACTCCAGCTGCTCGTCTACGCCGGTATGCAGATACCCGTCGGCCTCATGGTCGACCGGCTCGGCACCAAGAAGGTGCTGACCATCGGCGTGCTGCTGTTCACCCTCGGGCAGCTGGGCTTCGCGTTCTCCCCCACGTACGGCATGGCGCTCGCCTCCCGGGCCCTGCTCGGCTGCGGCGACGCGATGACCTTCATCAGCGTGCTGCGGCTCGGCACCCGCTGGTTCCCGGCCCGCCGCGGCCCTCTCGTCGCCCAGCTCGCCGGACTCGTCGGCATGGCCGGCAACCTGGTCTCCACGCTCGTCATCGCCCGGCTCCTGCACGGCCTCGGCTGGACCGCCGCCTTCGCGGGCAGCGCCGCCGCCGGCGTGGTCGTCCTCGTCCTGCTGCTGCTCTTCCTCAAGGACCACCCCGAGGGGTACGAGCCCGAGCCCCTGCCGCACGCGGGCGCCGCCTTCGTCCGGCGCCAGATCGGCGAGTCCTGGCGGGAGCCCGGCACCCGGCTCGGGATGTGGGTGCACTTCACCACCCAGTTCCCCGCCATGGTCTTCCTGCTGCTGTGGGGGCTGCCGTTCCTCGTCGAGGCGCAGGGCCTCAGCCGCGGGACCGCCGGGTCGCTGCTCACCCTGGTCGTGGCCTCCAACATGGTGGTGGGGCTCGTCTACGGGCAGATCATCGCCCGCCACCACGCCGCCCGCGCCCCGCTCGCCCTGGGCACCGTCGCCGCGACCGCCACCTTGTGGGCGACCACCCTCGTCTATCCCGGCGAGCACGCGCCGATGTGGCTGCTCGTCACCCTGTGCGTGGTGCTCGGCGCCTGCGGGCCCGCCTCGATGATCGGCTTCGACTTCGCCCGGCCCGCCAACCCGCCGGAGCGGCAGGGCACGGCGTCCGGGATCGTCAACATGGGCGGCTTCGTCGCCTCGATGACCACGCTCTTCGCGGTCGGCGTCCTCCTCGACGCCACCGGCGGCGACTACCGGGTCGCCTTCTCCTCGGTCTTCGTCCTCGAAGCCCTCGGCGTCGTGCAGATCCTCCGCCTGAAGTCCCGCACCGCCCGCCGGGAACGGGAACGGCTGGTCGCCAGCAGGGTCGAGGTCGTGCACGTACCGGCGTGACCGCCGGGGTCGGTCCCGGGCCCGGGTGGGCGTGACCGCCGGGCGCCGGGCCTAGTTCGGCGTGACCGCGAAGTGGTCCAGGATCGCCCGCGCCAGGTCCTCGTCGCCCTCGGTCTTGACCCGGTCGGCCACCTCGGCCGGCCGGACCCGGCCGCAGGCCAGGCGCACGTACGTCTCCCAGTCGGTCACCAGCGTGACCGCCGGGCCGAGGGACGGCGCGCCGTCCACCGAGCCGTTGCCCTCGGCGTCCACCCGGACCGTCCGCAGGAACTCGACCGGCCCGGTGACGTCGAGGACGATCGCCGAGCTGGTGGGCGCGCCGGCCTCCTTCGCGACGACGAACGGCAGCGCCTCCAGGAGCACGTCCCGCGTGATGTACGCGCCGGGGGAGTCCAGGTTGCCGGGGACGCCGAGGGCGGTCCGCAGGTCCTGCTCGTGCACCCAGCAGTCGAAGGCGCGCATCCGGTAGGCCAGTTCCAGGGTCTGCTCGGCGCCGAGGGGGGCGCGGATCAGGGCGTCGGGCAGCCGGTTCTCGTTGCGCATCTGGCGGGCCCGGCGGATCAGGATGTACTCCAGCTCCGAGGTCATCTCCGGCGCGGTGTGGTGGCGCCGCACATCGACCTGCATCTCCATGTAGCGGGCGAAGTCGCTGCGTACGTGGTAGAGATCGCGGGGCAGACTGTGGATCGGGCGCGGGTCGCCCAGCATCTCGGTCTCCATGCCGATGACATGGGACACGATGTCGCGGACGGACCAGCCGGGGCACGGGGTGGCGCGGTTCCACTCGCCCTCCGCGAGCGGCCCCACCAGCTCGGCTATCGCTTCGATCGAGTGGGTCCAGGCGTCGGCGTAGTTCTGGAGGCTGGGATGGACGGTCACGGGACCCCTCGGCGGCGCTGGTACGGCTGGGCGGGCTGAAAACTCGACTGCGTGGGAGGCTCGCTGGCTAAGTTACGCTGCCCGCAGGCACCCCGGCAGTGCTTTCGTGTGACGATCGTAGGCCGGTGTTGACGGCTCGAATGCCAGGACGGTGGTAGTGTGCGCGCCTCGCTGATCCAGATCGCGGTAGACCCGGACGAACCGGTCGAGAGCCGGAGGGCGCGCGTCGCCCGCCTCGTACGGGAGGAACGGGACGCGGCGGACCTGGTGGTCCTGCCCGAACTGTGGCCCGTCGGGGCCTTCGCCTACGAGTCGTTCGCGGCCGAGGCCGAGCCGCTGAAGGGCCCCACGTACGAGGCGATGGCGGCCGCCGCGCGGGACGCCGAGGTCTGGCTGCACGCGGGCTCGATCGTCGAGGCGGCGGGCGGGGCGCTCTACAACACCTCGCTGGTCTTCTCCCCCGACGGCGAACTCGTCGCCTCCTACCGGAAGATCCACCGCTTCGGCTTCGACAAGGGCGAGGCGGTCCTGATGACGGCCGGCGAGGACCTCGTCACCGTCGATCTGCCGCAGCTCACCGTCGGCGTCGCCACCTGCTACGACCTGCGCTTCCCCGAGCTGTTCCGCGGCCTCGTCGACGCGGGCGCCCAGGCCTTCGTGCTGCCGGCCGGCTGGCCCGCCCGGCGCCTCGGCCACTGGACGCTGCTGGCGCGGGCCCGTGCCGTCGAGAACCAGGCGTACCTCCTCGCCTGCGGCACCGCAGGCACCCACGCGGGCGTCGAGCAGGCCGGCCACTCGATCGTCGTCGACCCCTGGGGCGAGGTCCTCGCGGAGGCGGGCCCGGACGAGGAGATCCTGCGGGTCGTCCTGGACCCGGCGAAGGTGAACCTGACGCGGGAGCAGTTCCCCGCGCTGAAGGACCGGTTGCTGTAAGGCCGCTTGCTGTCGGGCCGGTTGCTGTAAGGCCGGATGCCGGATGCCGGAGGACCGGCCGGACCGGCCGGACCGGCCGGACCGGCCGGACCGGCCGGACCGGCTGCTCCGGGACCCCAGGCGTCCGGGCCCGCCCTCACACCGCGATCGCGTGCAGGGCGGTGCCCGGCCCGGACGCCACGCCCGGCCGGTACTCCGCCCACGCCGCCGCCAGCCGGCGCACCGCCTCGGTGAGGGTGTCCGGCGCCAGCAGGAAGTGCAGCCGGAGCATGCGTCCGCTGCCGCCCAGGGCGTCCATGGTGGAGCCGGGCAGCACCGCCACCCCGTGGCGCAGCGCGATCTGGGCGAAGGAGACTCCGTCGCCGTACGGGAGGCGGACCCACAGGGTCTGGCCGCCCGCGGCCGGCGGGCACTCCCAGGAAGGGAGCCGACGGGCGAGCTCGGCCCGCAGCAGGTCGTGCCCCGCCCGCAGTTCGGCCACCCGGGCCCGCAGCAGCGGCTCGAAGGAGTCGAGCAGCCGGGCCGCCACCAGCTGGCCCGGCACGTCGCTGCCGAGGTCGTGCAACGCCTTGAGGCGCGCGAGGCGCGCGATCAGCGGGGCCGGACCGCGCACCCAGCCGGTCCGCAGGCCGCCCCAGACGCACTTGCTCAGCGAGCCGACGCCGATGACCTCCCGGCCGTACGAGGAGAGGGGCGGCACGGCGCCGGCGGAAGCGTCGGGAACGGCGGGATCGTCGAAGCGCAGCTCGCTCAGCACCTCGTCCTCGACGAGCGGCACCCCGTACGCTTCCGCGGCCTCGACGAGGCGCCGCCCGAGCAGCGGCGGCAGGACGGTCCCCGTGGGGTTGTGGAGGTGCGGGACCACATAGGCCAGGGCCGGCCGGCGGCGCTCCATCACCTCGACGGCCGCCGCCACGTCGAGCCCGTCCGGCCCCACCGCCACCGGCGTCGGCACCGCCGCGGCCTCCCGGAACAGGTCGAGCGCCCCCGGATAGCTCGGCGCCTCCACCAAGACCGCGTCACCGGGCGCCACCAGGAGCCGGGTGAGCAGCCCGATGCCCTGCTGGGCCCCGGTGGTGACCAGGATCTGGCCCGGCTCCGTCGGCACCCCCCGCGCCCGGTACCTGCGGGCGACGGCCGCCCGCAGGACCGGGAGGCCGGCCGGGTGGTAGCCGAGGTCGTCCGTCGGCAGCACGATCCGCGCGTACGACTCGGCCACCAGGGCGGGTGGCGACGGCGGGGCGGCGCAGCTCAGCAGGATGACGCCGTCGGAGGGTTCGAGGAGGTGGAGGAACATCGGGTTGGAGGTCTCCGGCGGCCGTGGCCCCGGCGGGGTGAGCGCGGTCGGCGCGACCCGGGTACCGCTGCCTTGACGGCGCACCAGGCGCCCTTCCTGACGCAGGGTGTCGTAGGCGGCGACGACCGTCGTGCGGCCGACCGAGAGCGCGGTCGCCAGCCGTCGGTCGGGCGGCAGCGGGGCACCTGGCGGCAACAGCCCCTCGTCGATCAACTGGCGTACGCGAGCGGCCAGCAGCAGGTACATCGGTCCCCGGCCGGCCGACCAGCGGCCCAGCCAGGCGACCAGCTCGTCCAGGGAGGGTGTCATTGGCTCCATCGCCGGACCAATCTGCCGGGATTGGTCCTGTGGGCGCAAGCGTTCCTTCCTCAGACTGACGTCATGAGCGCCGACTTCCTCCCCGACACGTCCCGTCCCGAGACCCTCGCCGTCCACTCTCCGCAGCCCGAGATCAAGGGCAGCAGGCCGCTCGGCGTGCCGCTGCACCAGGGCCATGTCTTCGCCTTCGAGACCGCCGACGCCATGGCCGAGGCCTTCCACTCGACGGACACCTTCCTCTACAGCCGGATGGGCAACCCGACCGTCCGCGCCCTGGAGACCGCCGTCGCCCGCCTGGAGGGCGGTACCGCCGCCCTCTCGTACGCCTCCGGCATGGGCGCCATCAACGGCGTGCTGCTGGGACTGCTCGCCACCGGCGGCCACGTCATCGCCCAGCGCTGCCTGTACGGCGGCACGTACGCCCTCCTCGCCGACCTCACCGCGCGCTGGGGCGTCGACGTCACGTACGTCTCCGGCACCGACCCCGACGAGGTGCGGGCCGCGCTGCGCCCCGAGACGCGGCTGCTGTACCTGGAGACCATCGCCAACCCCACCACCCGCGTCTCCGACCTGCCCGCCCTGATCGCCGTCGCGCGCGAGGCGGGGGTGCCGTCCGCCGTCGACAACACCTTCGCCTCGCCGCTGCTGTGCCGGCCGATCGAGTACGGCGCCGACATCGTCGTGCACTCCGCGACCAAGTACCTCGCCGGTCACGCCGACGTCCTCGGCGGCATCGCCGTCTTCAAGGACGAGGAGCTGTACGACCGGATCCGCCACTACGCCGTCGAACAGGGCGCCACCACCGACCCGTTCGCCGCCTGGCTGACCCTGCGCGGCCTGCAGACGCTGCCGCTGCGCATCGAGCGGCAGTGCGCCAACGCCGCGGAGCTCGGGGCCCGGCTGGCCGCCCACCCGGCGGTCGCCGCCGTCCGGCACCCGGCCCTCGCCGGGCACCCTGACCACGAGGTGGCGGCCCGGCTGCTGCCCAAGGGCGGCGGCGGGGTGGTCTCCTTCGACCTCGCGGGCGGCCGCGAGGCGGGCCGGACCTTCGTCGAAGGCGTCCGGCTCGCCTCCCTCAGCGCCTCGCTCGGCGACGTGAAGACCCTGGTCATGCACCCCGCCTCCACCTCGCACCGCCAGCTGGACGCGGCGGCCCTGGAGGCGGCGGGCATCGGCCCCGGCACGGTGCGGGTCTCGGTCGGCATCGAGCACGTCGAGGACCTGTGGACGGACCTGGAGCAGGCCCTGGACAAGGCGCTGTAGGAGCCGCCGGCCGGGGCCCCTGCCTCGGGCTCAGTCCTCCCGCTCCCGCTCGGCCATCCGGATCACGCACACCGCGACCGCGATGAGCAGGGCGGGATCGGCGTCCTCGCGGACCGCGTTCACGGCGTACGTGTCGCGGACGTGGAACCACTGCCGGGAGATGTGGGCCAGGAGTTCGCCGTCGTACTCGACGGTGAACTCCCGGTCCAGGATCCGGCCGCTGACGTCGAGCTCCGTGCCGTCGACGAGGGTGACGCGGAAGTGGTTGCGGAGCAGCGAGAGGCGCTTGCGGCGGATCGTGGCGAGCGGGCGGTCGTCCCGCTCGATCGTCATCGCGTCCCGCAGGCTGAACATCTTCTGCCGCAGCGTGATGAGGACCTGCCCGTCCGGGTCCTTCAGCTCCAGGGTGTCGCGCAGCCGCAGCGCCTTGCCGTCGACGAGGAAGGCGTGCCGGCCCCGCTCGTCCTCGATCCAGTAGTCGTCGCCGATCGCGAAGATCTTGTCCCGTACCAGGTATTTCATGGGGGAATGCCTTCCCCGTCACGCCGGGAAGTAGCGGGTGAACGGGTCCGGGCTCGTGCCGAGCATCTCCCCGAAGGGTGCGTCCAGCTGATGGATCACCAGGACGGTGAAGGCGATGAAGCCGGCCAGGCCCATCACCATCACCACATGGGTGGTGTTCCGGCTGATCCCGAACAGGAACATGAAGGCCAGCGTCAGCAGACCGCCGAGGATGAGCCCCGTCCACAGCACGGGGGACAGGCGCTCCTGGGCCGCCGCCTCCCGCCCGCGCCGGGCGTCGTCCACGTAGCCGATCTGGGCGAGCATCTCCTGCGCCGCGATCTGCTGGGCGGTGGTGCCGGTGCCGTGCAGCTGGCCCGCGTCGCGCAGCCGGGCGAGCAGGGTCCAGCCCTCCGGCCCGAGGGGGGTGCGCTCGGCCATCAGCGGCCACTCCACGTCCACGACGTGGGCGGCGTACGCGCGGGCCTCCTGCCGCACCGGCTCCCGCTGCCCGGCGGGGAAGGCGTCCGCGAGGAGGTACGTCTGGTGCAGCGCGCTCGCCTCGGCCTGCACCTGGTCGTCGGCGGCGGCCCGGTTGTCCCAGACGGAGACCAGGCACAGGCCGAGCACGATGGCGTAGAGGACCGAGACCATCATCGCGATGTACTCGGCGACGTCCTCGCGCGGTTCGTCCTCCTCACGCATCGGGAACAGCCGGGTCTTGGCGACGACGGCGAGCGCGGTGACGACGGCGACGCCGACGACGACGACGAGGGTTTCCAGGAGGGCCATGGGGTCTCTCAGTGGTGGCGGGAACCGAAGAGGGCCGCGGCGATCGCCGCGGGGATGAGCAGGAGCAGCAGCGTCAGGACCACACCGAGGTGCGGGAGTTCGCGGTAGCGGCGGTGCAGGCGGGGCAGCAGCCCCTCGTCACCGGCGGCGGTGGGGACCCGGGTGGTCGCGGTGGTGGGGGGTTGCGCCGGTGGTACGCCGGGGGGCTGGGCCCCAGGGGGCCGCGCCCCCGCGCCGATTCCCGCGCCTGCCCCGGTGCCTGCGCCCGCGCCGGTTCCCGCGCCTGTACCGGCTCCCGCGTCCGTCCCGGCGCCCGCTCCTCCCACGGCCCCCGCTCCTCCCACGCCCCCCGCCCCGGCCCCGCCCGCCGCAGCGGCGGGACCAGGCGCACCACCCAGCAACCCCAGCGCCCCCAGCAATCCCGGCGCCCCCGGCGCCCCCGGCGCACCGGCCCCGCCCACCCCCGCCGCCGCACCCGCGACGGCCGCAGTCCCCGCCCCCGCCCCGCCGGGCGGCACCACGCCCCGCACCGCCGGAGGCACCCCCGGAACGACCCCGACCCCGACCCCGACCCCGGCCCCGGCCCCGGCCCCGGCCCCGGCCCCCACCCCTGCCCCCGTCCCCGTCCCCGTCCCACCGCTCCCCACCACCCGGAACACCGCCGAAGCCCGTGCCGTGAGCTCCGGTGCCGGGACGGGCTCCCCGCGCTCGCCGTAGGTCGTGACGCCGTCGGTGCCCGAGGCGTACCCGGTGCTGCGGTACGTCCCCGGGGCCCGCCGTACCGTCGCCGTGCACCCCGCGGAGGCGCCGGGCGCGAGGACGGGGACGGTGGGCGCCGGGCCGGTACCGCAGGCGAGGGTGTCGGCGCCGAGGGCGGCGTCGGTGAGGCGGACGGTGTGGACGGGGTGGTTGCCGAGGTTGGTGACGGTGTAGCGGACGACGGCCGTGCGGTCGTCGGGTCCGGGGGCGGCGTGCGGTGCGGAACGGCCCTGGCGTCCGGCCGCGGAGGCGACCCGTACGGTCTCGGTCAGGCGGAGCGCCCCGGACACCCCCTCGTATCCGGAGCGGGTGGTGGCGGTGACGTGCCGGCGCAGGGAGGGGATGTCGCCGGTGGCCCGCGCGGTGGCCGTGTGGGTGCCGGGCAGGGCGCGGAAACGGGCCGTGCAGACCATGGTGCGGAGCGCGGTGAGCGGGGCGGTGGGGCAGCGGACCAGGTCGCCGGGGACGCCGGGATCGGCGATCCGCACCCCGTACAGATCGGCCTCACCCCGGTTGACCAGCAGGTACCGCTTCACGACCGTCGCGCCGGTCCGTACGGCCCGGCCGCCGGGGCCGGCGCCCCCGTTGACGGTGACGCTCATGCTCAGCGCGCCCTCCCCGGCGCCGCCCGCCCGGGCGGTGGGCGCCCCCCAGAGGGGGAGGAGCAGCAGCGGCACCAGGGACAGCGCAGCACTCCGGAACCGCCGCATGGCACCCTCCCAGCCGAACGAAAAGTCCGATGATCGTTCCGGCTGTCATGCTCGCCACGCCCCCCGCCCCCGCCCCGGGCAAGACACGCCGTCGTCCCGCCCACCGGGCCCCTCATTCATCCGTCCGGCCGGACGTACGGCACCCTTGAGCCATGAACGACGACTCCGTGCGCGCGCGCGTCCGTGTCCGTGCCCCCGAGCTGATCGGCAAGGGCGGCTGGCTCAACACCGGCGGAGACGATCTGACCCTCACCGACCTGCGGGGAAAGATCGTTCTGCTCGACTTCTGGACCTTCTGCTGCATCAACTGCCTGCACGTCCTCGACGAGCTCCGTGAGCTGGAGGAGAAGCACCGCGACACCCTGGTGATCATCGGGGTGCACTCGCCCAAGTTCGTGCACGAGGCCGAGCACCAGGCCGTCGTCGACGCAGTCGAGCGGTACGAGGTGCACCACCCGGTGCTCGACGACCCGGAGCTCGCGACCTGGAAGCAGTACGCCGTACGGGCCTGGCCGACGCTCGTCGTCATCGACCCCGAGGGGTACGTCGTCGCCCAGCACGCCGGTGAGGGGCACGCCAACGCGCTCCGGACGCTCGTCGAGGAGCTGGAGGCCGAGCACGGGGCGAAGGGCACGCTGCGGCGCGGCGACGGACCGTACGTGCCGCCGGAGCCGGTCGCGACCGACCTGCGCTTCCCCGGCAAGGCGGTCCTGCTGCCGTCCGGGAACTTCCTCGTCTCCGACACCACCCGACACCAGCTCGTCGAGCTGGAGCCGGACGGCGAGACCGTGGTGCGCCGGATCGGCGACGGGGAGTTCCGGGAGCCGCAGGGCCTCGCGGTGCTGCCTGGGGGTACCTCCCTGACGAAGTCTGGGGGAGGGAAGGTCGTCGTCGCCGACACCGTGCACCACGCGCTGCGGCTGTTCGACCCGGCCACCGGCACCTCCGAGCGGATCGCCGGCACCGGCCGCCAGTGGTGGCAGGGCTCCCCCACCTCCGGTCCCGCCCTCGACGTGGACCTGTCCTCGCCGTGGGACGTGGCCTGGTGGCAGGGGAAGGTGTGGATCGCCATGGCCGGCGTCCACCAGCTGTGGACGTACGACCCGGAGAGCGGCACCGTCGAGGTCGCGGCCGGCACCACCAACGAGGGCCTGGTCGACGGGCCCGCCGGCGAGGCCTGGTTCGCGCAGCCCTCCGGGCTC
Organism: Streptomyces sp. NPDC023157; assembly: GCF_055560575.1. Classification (NCBI taxonomy): domain Bacteria; kingdom Bacillati; phylum Actinomycetota; class Actinomycetes; order Kitasatosporales; family Streptomycetaceae; genus Streptomyces; species Streptomyces sp. NPDC023157. The sequence continues at coordinate 356,176 of NZ_JBVHIL010000005.1, read as the reverse complement.
GCCGCGACCGAGGACCGGCTGTGGGTGGCCGACTCGGAGACCAGCGCCCTGCGCTGGGTCGACCCCGACGGGTTCGTGCACACCGCCGTCGGCACCGGCCTCTTCGACTTCGGGCACCGTGACGGCGACGCCGGGCAGGCGCTGCTCCAGCACCCGCTGGGCGTGACCGCGCTGCCCGACGGCTCGGTGGCCGTCAGCGACACCTACAACCACGCCCTGCGCCGCTTCGACCCGGCGAGCGGCGAGGTCACCACGCTCGCCACCGACCTGCGCGAGCCCAGCGACGCGGTCGTCGTCGGCGAGGACGTCGTGGTCGTCGAGTCGGCCCGGCACCGGCTGACCCGGCTGCGGCTGCCCGAGGAGGCCGTCCAGGTCGAGTCGGTCGCCCACCGCACCCAGCGGGAGGCCACCGAGGTCGCCCCCGGCGCCCTCCGCCTCGACGTGGTCTTCCAGGCCCCGAAGGGCCAGAAGCTGGACGAGCGGTACGGCCCCTCGACCCGGCTGCTGGTCTCCTCGACCCCGCCGGAGCTGCTGCTCACGGGCGAGGGCACGGGCACGGACCTGTTCCGCGAGCTGGCCCTGAACCCGGAGCTGACCGAGGGCGTCCTGCACGTCTCGGCGATGGCCGCGTCCTGCGACGACGACCCGGAGAACGAGTACCCGGCCTGCCATGTGCACCAGCAGGACTGGGGCGTCCCGGTCCGCGTCACCGAGGGCGGCGCGGCCCGGCTGCCGCTGATCCTCGCGGGCATGGACGGCTGAGACGCGTACCCCTCCCCCGGTCGGTCCGTGGACCATGACACGGCCGGGGGGAGGGGCACGGGGGTCCGGGGGCTCAGCCCTCCAGGAAGGCCACGAGCGCGTTCGCGAGGTGGTGCGGGTCCTCGGAGCCGCACAGCTCGCGGGCGCTGTGCATCGACAGGCAGGCGACGCCGATGTCGACGGTGCTGATGCCGTGGCGGGCCGCGGTGATGGGGCCGATCGTGGTGCCGCAGGGCATGTCGTTGTTGGAGACGAACGACTGCCACGGCACGCCGGCCTTCTCGCAGGCGGCGGCGAACACGGCCCGGCCGCTGCCGTCGGTGGCGTAGCGCTGGTTGACGTTCACCTTGAGGATCGGGCCGCCGTTGGGGCGCGGGTGGTGCGTCGGGTCGTGCCGCTCGCTGTAGTTGGGGTGCACGGCGTGGCCGACGTCGGAGGAGAGGCAGACCGAGCCGGCCAGCGCGCGGGCCTTGTCCTCGTAGCCGCCGCCGCGGGCGTAGACCGAGCGCTCCAGGACGTTGCCGAGGAGCGGGCCGTGGGCGCCGGTGTCGGCCTCGGAGCCGTTCTCCTCGTGGTCGAAGGCGGCCAGGACCGGGATGTACGGCAGGTCCGGCAGCGCCGACACGGCGGCGAGGGCGGCGACGCAGGCGTGCACGGAGATGAGGTTGTCCATCCGCGGGCCGGCCAGCAGCTCGCGGTCGCGGCCCAGGTAGGCGGGGGCCTCGACGGCGTGCACCATCAGGTCCCAGCCGGCCACGTCCTCGGCGTCGACCCCGGCCTCCTCCGCGACGAAGGAGATCAGGTCGCCCTCGTGGACCTCGCCCAGGCCCCAGATCGGCTGCATGTGGCGCTGGCGCTCCAGCTTCATGCCGTCGTTGACGCCCCGGTCGAGGTGGACGGCGAGCTGCGGCACCCGCAGCACGGGCCGGTCCACGTTCACCAGCTGGTGGCTGCCGTCGCGCAGGGTGAGCCGGCCGGCCAGGCCGAGGTCGCGGTCGAGCCAGCTGTTGAGCAGCGGGCCGCCGTAGATCTCGACGGCGACCTGGCGCCAGCCCTCGCGGCCGAAGTCGGGCTGGGGCTTCACGCGCAGGTTGGGGGAGTCGGTGTGGGCGCCGACGATCCGGAACGGCGTGTGCGGGGCGGCGCCCTCGGGCACGTACCAGGCGATGATCGCGCCCCCGCGGATCACGTACTTCCCCCCGGTCGTCCCGTCCCAGGCGTCGGTCTCCTCGACCTTGCGGAAGCCGGCCTCCTCCAGCCGCGCGGCCGTGTTGGCCACCGCGTGGTACGGCGAGGGCGAGGCCGCGAGGAAGGTCATGAGGTCATCGGTGTGGCCGCGGTCGAACCGGGGAGCTGCGCTACTCATGCTGTTCACCTTACGCAGGTGCCTTTCGGCGACGGCGGCGGCCGCCGCCGGGGCCCCGGGAGCGGACAGCAGAACGGCCCGCTCCCCTCCCCGGGAGCGAGCCGTTCCAGTGTGGACGGAGGCGCGTACTAGAACGCGGCCTCGTCCAGGTCCATGAGCGAGCCGTCGACGCCCTCCGCGAGGAGGCGCTCGGCGGTGACGCCGGGCAGCATGTTGGCGGCGAAGAACTTCGCGGCCGCGATCTTGCCCTGGTAGAAGGCGACATCCTTGCCGGTGGCGCCGCCGGCCAGCTTCTCCGCGGCCACGGCCGCGCCGCGCAGCAGCAGGTAGCCGACGACCACGTCGCCGGAGGCGAGCAGCAGGCGGGTGGTGTTGAGGCCGACCTTGTAGATGTTCTTGACGTCCTCGCCGGTGGCGGTGAGGTCGGTGAGCATCTTGCCGACGATGCCCTCCAGGTCGACGGCCGCCTTGGCGAGCGCGTCGCGGGCGCCGGCCAGCTCGTCGCCGCCGGTGCCGACGGCGAGGAACTTCTTGATCTCCTCGGCGAGCGCGTTCAGGGAGGCGCCCTGGTCGCGGACGATCTTGCGGAAGAAGAAGTCCTGGCCCTGGATGGCCGTGGTGCCCTCGTAGAGGGTGTCGATCTTGGCGTCCCGGATGTACTGCTCGATCGGGTACTCCTGCAGGAAGCCGGAGCCGCCGAAGGTCTGCAGCGACTGGGCGAGCTGCTCGTAGCCCTTCTCGGAGCCGTAGCCCTTGACGATCGGGAGCAGCAGGTCGTTCAGGCCGTGCAGGGCCTTGGTGTCCTCGCCGGCGGCTTCCGCGACCGCGATCGCGTCCTGCACGGAGGCCGTGTAGAGGACGAGGGAGCGCATGCCCTCGGCGTACGCCTTCTGCGTCATCAGCGAGCGGCGGACGTCGGGGTGGTGCGTGATGGTGACCTTGGGGGCGGCCTTGTCCATGAAGTTCGCCAGGTCGGTGCCCTGGACGCGCTCCTTGGCGTACTCCAGGGCGTTGAGGTAGCCCGTGGAGAGGGTGGAGATCGCCTTCGTGCCGACCATCATGCGGGCGAACTCGATGATGAGGAACATCTGGCGGATGCCCTCGTGCTTGTCGCCGATCAGCCAGCCCTTGGCGGGGTGCTGGTCGCCGAAGGTCATCTCGCACGTGTTGGAGGCCTTGAGGCCCATCTTGTGCTCGACGTTGGTGGCGTAGACGCCGTTGCGGGCGCCGAGCTCGCCGGTCTCCCAGTCGAACTCGTACTTCGGGACGAGGAAGAGCGAGAGGCCCTTGGTGCCGGGGCCGGCACCCTCGGGGCGGGCGAGGACGTAGTGGAGGATGTTCTCCTCCATGTCGTGCTCACCGGAGGTGATGAAGCGCTTCACGCCCTCGATGTGCCAGGAGCCGTCCTCCTGCTGGATGGCCTTGGTGCGGCCGGCGCCGACGTCCGAGCCCGCGTCGGGCTCGGTGAGCACCATGGTGGAGCCCCAGCGCTTCTCGACGGCGATCTGCGCGATCTTCTTCTGCGCCTCGTTGCCCTCGTTGTAGAGGACGCCGGCGAAGGCGGGGCCGGAGGAGTACATCCAGATGGCCGGGTTCGAGCCGAGCAGCAGCTCCGCGTAGGCCCAGACCAGGGAGCGCGGGGAGACGGTGCCGCCGATGCCCTCGGGGATGCCCAGACGCCAGTACTCGGAGTCCATGAAGGCCTTGTAGGACTTCTTGAAGGAGGCCGGGACGGGCGCGGTGTTGGTCTCCGGGTCGAAGACCGGCGGGTTGCGGTCGGCGTCCGCGAAGGACTCCGCGAGCTCGTTCTCGGCGAGGCGGCGGATCTCGTCGAGGATGCTCTTCGCGGTCTCGACGTCCATCTCCTCGAACGGACCGGTGCCGTACACCTTGTCGCGGCCGAGCACCTCGAAGAGGTTGAACTCGATGTCGCGGAGATTCGACTTGTAGTGCCCCATGGCGACGGCTCCGTAAAGGCTCGGGGAGGCGGTTTCCTCATACGCGTACACGACGACTACCGGCGGGTAGCTCACGCTCTCTACGATGATGCTACCCACCGGTAATAACGGCAACCCCTATCCGGCCAAGATGTCTGTGACGCCGCACTCAGTGGCCGGGCGGCCGCCGGTCACGCGCCGGTCGGGCGCCGGTCAGTCGCCCACCTTGTACGCCGGGTCCGTCCAGCACGGAGAGGTGAGGGAGACCGACAGGCTGTCCTTCTGCTGCTTCTCCCACTTCGAGGCGTCCTTGTACGTGGACGGCAGCAGCAGCTCGATCGTCGCCGTGTGGTGGTCCTGCTCGTGCTCGACGTCCAGCTGGAGCTGCTGGGCCTCGGACTTCGCGGGCTCGAAGCGCAGCACCTTCCAGCCCTTGGCCGGCAGGTCCTTGTGCAGCCGGTCCATGGCCTGCTTCAGGGCGTCCGCGGTCGGCGCGTACATCGACCAGAAGTGGCGGACCCGGTAGCCGTTCTCGACCCCGTCGCAGGGCGAGGCGTCCGGGGCGCCGTTGCTCGCCTGCTTCAGGCCCGCGGCGTCGAAGATCTCGCTCGACCTGGCCCGCACGAGGTCCTTGGCCTCGGCGACCTTCTTCGCCTGCGGTGCGTACGGCAGGTCGCCGGCGGAGTCGTTCATGGTGCTGCATCCCGTCGCGAGGAGGAGGGCGGTGGCGGCGGCGGCCGTCAGGCCGCCCGTACGTCCGGTGCGTGCGCTCACTGGGAGGTCACTTCCTTGTAGCGGCCGGTGACGACCCGGGCCTGGTTGTTCAGGCTCTCGGTGCCGTTGTCCCAGTAGCCGCTGTGGCCCCGGGAGCCGTCCGTCGCCACGATGTGCGCGCCGAAGTCGGGGTTGGTGGGCGTCAGCGTCTTGACCACGCTCGTCCCGTCGCCGTCGATCCACGAGGGCAGGACGTCGATGTCCACCTTCTTCGGCGCGTGGCCCCAGCCGCCGATGTCCGGCACCGGGTCGCTGGTGACGAAGGGGATGTTGAAGCCGCCGTACTTGTCGTCGGTGAGCGCGCCGAGCGGGCCGGGCAGGTGCAGGCCCTTGAGGTACGGGTCGCTGTCCGCCTCCGCCGCGTACACATGCCCCTTGGGCACGTCCAGGTCGGTGGCGCTGCCCACCTGCATGCCGGGGCTGCCCGCCACGAAGATGTCGTCGGCGTGCAGCGTCCCCTGGCGGGCGGCGGAGCCGACGACCGTGGAGCCGTAGCTGTGGCCGGTGACGGTCAGGTGGGTCGCGTCGCCCTGGTGGGTGGCGCGCAGGCCGTCCACGAAGGAGTTCAGCTTGGGCGCGCCGTCGTCGGCGTAGTGGCTGAAGGGCGCGTCCTTGACGATGTTCTGCGGGGCGTCGTAGCCGAGCCAGGTGATGGTGGAGACGCTCTGACCGTTGGCGAGGTTGTCGCTGGCCCGCCAGAGGGTCTCCATGCGCTTGATGTCGCCGCCGATGCCCTCCAGGTTGGCGGTGGTGCCGGGCACGTACATCGCGGTGTGCGTGGCGGTGTCCGGATTTCCGTTGGCGACGATCGCGTGCCCGTTGCCCTGGGTGTCGAAGCCGAGGAGATACGCCTCGGGCAGCGGCTTCTCGCCGGGCTTCTCGGACTTGCCGGTGCGGTCGAAGCGGTCCTGGATGGCGTTCATGCCCTTCAGGTCGCCCTCCAGCTCCTTCTTCCGGTCGCCGTACTTCTCGTTCCACTCGCGCCACTCGGGGTTCTTGATGACCGCCGGGTAGGAGCCGCTGGGGTTCGGCAGGTACTCCTGGGGCTGCTTCGGTATGGCGTTGAGGTCGAGCTGCGTCTGGGCGCGGGTCTCCGCGAGCACCATCCGGTTGGCGTCGTCGCGGACGGCGGAGGGGACGCCGTCCAGGGCGCCGATGGAGGCCGGGTAGAGCGTCGCGTACTCGTCGCGCTGCTCCTGGGTGAGGCCGTTCCACCAGTCGGCGTTCTCCTTGGGGGACTTGCCGTGGGGGATCTTGTCGTCGTCGGCGTACTTGCCGGCGGCCTCCTGCAGCGCCTTGGTGTCCTTGGCGGCGTCGGCGAGGGTCTCGTCGCTGACGGTGAGGCCGGGCTCGGCCTTCAGCTTGCGCAGGGCGCCGGCGTAGCGGCCGTCGATCTCGTTGGCCTCCCGGACGGCGTCGCCGATGCGCTGGGCGATGTCCTCGGCCTTGCCCTTGTTGGCGTCGCCGCTGCCGATCCCCTCGGCCTTGCCCGGGAGGTACGGGAAGGGGGCGCCGTCCTGGGCCGTCTGCTCGCCCGGCTTGAGGACGTACGACTGGGTCGGGTAGCTGACCGAGCCGTCCTCCTTCACGGTGAACTTGAGGTTCTCCGCGTCCTCCAGGGCCTGCTTCAACTTCTTCTGCGGCGCCGCGAGTTCGGCGGCGAGCCCGTTGAGCGCGGTGCGGACGAGGCCGCACTCGGTGTGCAGGTACTGGTAGTTGCGGGAGAGCTGCTGGACGTCGCCGCCCGCCTTGTTCGCCGTGTCGCCCTTCTGGGTGTCGTGGATCAGGGCGAACATGCCGTTGTCCACGCGGTCCTTGTCCGCGTTGGCGCGGGAGCTGACCTTGCCCCAGCCGTCGGCGGCGTCGGTGTACTCGTTCAGCTTCACGTCGCGCAGCTGCTGCCAGGTGGGCACGGCGGTCAGCCCTCCTTCTTCGGGCCGGACTGCTGGCTGCCCTCGGCGGCCACCTTCTGCTTGGTGTCCAGTTCGCGTTCGCCGAAGTCGCGTCCGGCGGCCTTCAGGGCGCCTTCGAGGCGCCCGCACTCGTCGCGGACGTTGGTGAGGCGGGTCTTCCAGGTGCCGAGGATCTCGGTGAGCGCGGCGGAGGAGTCGAATCCCGCGGTGCCGCCGGTGACGCCCTCGTTCGCGGTGTCGAGGTCGGTGACCGAGCTGGTCGTGGAGGTCTTCAGCTCGCCCGCGGTGTTCCCGGCGCTGTGCCAAGGGCCCACGTCGGCCTTGAGATCGGGTCCTGAGCCGCCCCCGCCGTCGGGCGCCGGAAGCCCCGCGAGGCTCATCGCCGCGGGCTCTTCACCGATGATTTCCTGCCATTTGGCGTTGAGCGCCATCTTTCACCCCCGTGGTGGCCGGATTGCTTCCGCGAACTTAGCAAGAGAGTCCGTGCCGTGCGAAGAAGAGTGCGAGGGGCATCCATGCGCCCCCCGGGCGGCCCGCCGGTCGATAGTCTGGGCGCATGTACGGCTACGACCAGAATCCGGGTGCCCAGCAGCAGTACGGCCAGCCCCCGCAGCAGCCGCCGATGCACGGCGGGATGCAGGGGGGCGCGCAGGCCGGCATGCAGGGCGGCATGCAGGGCGGGTACGCCCAGCAGCCGCCGCTGTACCCGGAGCCGTCGCCGCCGTCGCTCGCGGACGCCGTCCGGGCGTTCACGACCGGCACCCTCGCGGCCGAGGACTTCCAGCAGATCTTCGCGACCTCGAAGGTCTACTGCCCGCGCGGGGACAACCCGGGCTTCCTCGCGCTGCACAACACCCAGCAGCCGGTGATCCCCATGTTCACCTCGCTGAAGGAGCTGCGGCGGTACGCGGGCAAGGAGTCGAAGTACTTCGTGATCACCGGCGCCGAGGTGATCGACCTGCTGCCGACGGGGTACGGCTTCGTCCTCGACATGGAGGGCGACCACCGCATGGTCTTCGACGCGAAGGCCGTGGAGCAGATGGTCGACTTCGCGATGCGGCGGATGTACGGCTGACGGACGCTGGCCGTACCGGTCGAGGACCGGATGGTGTGGGGACGCCCGGGAGGAATACCTCCCGGGCGTTCCGCGTTCCAGGTGGCAGAAAGTTCAAACTTCAACTAAAGTCGGACCGAAGCAGTCGTACGAGCTTCAACTAAAGTGGTTCGTGCAGAAGGAGGCCCGCCATGCCCGCCGTGACCGTCGAGAACCCGCTCACCCTGCCCCGCGTCGCCGCTCCCGCCGAGGCCGTCGCCCGGCCGGTGCTCGCGGTGACCACCGCGCCCTCCGGCTTCGAGGGCGAAGGCTTCCCGGTACGCCGCGCGTTCGCCGGGATCAACTACCAGTACCTCGACCCGTTCATCATGATGGACCAGATGGGCGAGGTGGAGTACGCGCCCGGAGAGCCCAAGGGCACCCCGTGGCACCCGCACCGTGGCTTCGAGACGGTCACCTACATCATCGACGGGATCTTCGACCACCAGGACTCCAACGGTGGCGGCGGCACCATCACCAACGGTGACACCCAGTGGATGACCGCCGGCTCCGGCCTCCTCCACATCGAGGCCCCGCCGGAGCAGCTCGTCATGAGCGGCGGCCTCTTCCACGGCCTCCAGCTCTGGGTGAACCTGCCCGCGTCCGACAAGATGATGGCCCCCCGCTACCAGGACATCCGCGGCGGCCAGGTCCAGCTCCTCACCTCCCCCGACGGCGGCGCGCTGCTCCGCGTCATCGCCGGCGAGCTCGACGGGCACCAGGGCCCGGGCGTCACCCACACGCCCATCACGATGATCCACGCGACCCTGCGCCCCGGCGCCGAGATCAGCCTGCCGTGGCGCGAGGACTTCAACGGCCTCGCGTACGTGCTGGCCGGCCGCGGCACCGTCGGCGCCGAGCGGCGCCCGGTCCACATGGGCCAGACCGCCGTCTTCGGCAAGGGCGGCGCGCTCACCGTCCGCGCCGACGAGAAGCAGGACGGGAACACCCCCGACCTGGAGGTCGTGCTCCTCGGCGGGCAGCCGATCCGCGAGCCGATGGCGCACTACGGCCCGTTCGTCATGAACTCCCAGGCCGAACTGCGCCAGGCCTTCGAGGACTTCCAGGCCGGCCGCCTCGGCACCATCCCGGCCGTCCACGGCATGGGCGAGTAGGACCCGCCCGGCCGGAGCCGGAGCCGTCACGCGTACGGGGCGACGCCCTCGTACGCGCGGCGGCTTCTCCGTTCCCGTTCTCCCTTCCCGGACGGGCCGTCGCCCGTCCGGCCCCCACCGCAGGACGACACGCCGGGCGGCGTGGTCCGGTGGACGGGTGTCCACCGATCGCCCGTCGCCGCTGCTTCCCGAGGGTGCCCGCCGCACCGCCGCCTGGTGCGCCGTCGCCCTCCTCGTCGCCGGGGTCGCGGCGGTCTTCATCTGGCTCTGCGTCGTCTTCAAGACGGCCGTCACCCCCGTCCTGCTCGCCCTCCTCGGCACCGCCCTGCTCGGCCCGCTCTACCGCCGGCTGCTGCGGATGAAGGTGCAGAGGTCGCTGGCCGCCGGGCTCACGGTGCTCGCCGTGGTCGCGGTCGTCGGCGGCGCCACGTACATCGTCGTCGCCGCCCTCATCGAGACCGGCGACCAGATCGTCTCCTCGCTGCGGCAGGCCGCCGTCGACATCGCCGACCACCTCGGCGCGGCCGGCACCTCCCTGGACGACCTCGCCAAGAACGCCAAGAAGCTGCTGGAGAAGTTCGGCGGGACCGCCGCCTCCGGGGTGATCTCCGGGCTCAGCGTGGTCGGCCAGATGCTCGCCATGGCCGTCCTCGCCCTCCTCCTCATCTTCTTCTTCCTGCGCGACTCCGACCGGGCCGCCGACGCGCTGCGCTCGCTCGCCCCCCGCTCCACCGGCGACATGCTGGAGGCCATGGGGCGGCGCGCCTTCGAGGCCGTCGAGGGCTTCATGCGCGGCACCACCTTCGTCGCCTTCGTCGACGCCGTCCTCATCGGCATCGGCCTGCTCGTCCTGAAGGTGCCGGGCGCGGTGGGCCTGGCCGCGCTCGTCTTCGTCACCGCCTACATCCCGTACCTCGGCGCCTTCCTCTCCGGCGCCGTCGCCGTCCTCGTCGCCCTCGCCGACCGGGGCTTCGTCATCGCGCTGTGGGTGCTCGGCGTCGTCCTCGCCGTCCAGGTCCTGGAGGGGAACGTGCTCCAGCCCATGGTCCAGAGCCGGACCGTGCAGATGCACCCGGCCGTGGTCATGCTGGCCATCACCGCCGGGGCCTCCGTCGCCGGCATCCTCGGCATGCTGCTCGCCGTCCCGCTGACGGCCGCGGCGTTCGGGGTGATCGGCGAACTGCGCAGCCGGTACGGGGCCCAGGACGCCGGGCCCGGGTGATCAGGCCGGCAGACCGCCCGGCTCGAAGGAGGCGAGCAGCTGCTCCAGGGCGGCCTGGTCGGGGCCGACGAACGGGTCCGCGTCCGGCGCCATCGTGATCGTCTCGATCAGCCGGGCGGTCATCCGCACCGCCGGCGGCAGATGCGTGCTCAGCACGATCTCCGGGTTCATCTCCCGGAACACGTCCACCCACAGCCCGTACTTCACCCGGTCCACGATCTGCGCCCACGGGCTGTCGACCGTCGCCCACAGCAGCTGCGCGCCCCGCAGCTCCTCCGGCTTGAGGTCGTTGGCGTGCCCGCCGCGCGCGAGCTCCTCGGTGGGCATCGGGCCGCCGAAGCAGTCGGAGCTGAAGCAGATCCGGGTCTTCTCGTCGTAGAAGCCGACGGTGGCCGGGTTGTCGAAGAGCGGCGGCCGGAACGCGTCGAGGAAGCGGTCGCCCACGTCCAGGCGCTCGCCCGGGTTGAGGAAGTACACGCGGTCCATCGGCAGGGGCCGCTCGGTGGTCATGATCCCCGCGCCGACGAAGGTCGTCACCACCCTCGCCCGGGGCGCCGCCTCCAGCAGCTCGAAGAGGCCGCCCGTGTGGTCGCGGTCCGGGTGGGTGAGCCAGATCCAGCGCACGTCGGCCGGGTCCATGACGCCGCCGAGCGCGGCGAGGAAGTCCCGGTCGGCGACGGAGAGCCCGGTGTCGACGACCACGGGCTCGCGGGCGGTGAGGACGAAGGCGTTGACGGGGATGTGGCCGATCCCCGGCACGTCGAGACTGTCCCCGAGGACGGTGACGTCACTGCCGACCTTGTGCGTGTCCATGGCGGGCTCCCGGTCCCCCTGGCGGCCGTACGAGAACCAGTCTCCTCCGGGGGGCGGGAGGGCGCGCGTCACGGGGAGGGGGCATCGCCCTCGTCCCGTCCGTAGCCCGCCTCATCCGGCTCGTGCAGCTCGTGGAGTTCGAACCAGATCGACTTGCCCTCGCCCCGCGGGTCCACCCCCCACGCGTGCGCCAGCATCTCCATCAGCCACAGCCCGCGCCCGCTGGACGCCATCTCGCCCGGGTGCCGCTTGTGCGGGAGCTCGTCGCTCGCGTCGGCGACCTCGACGCGGAGCCGCCGGGACGTGTCGCCGCAGACGACCTCGGCGACGAGCAGCGCGTCGCCGTCGGTGTGGACCAGGACGTTGGTGACCATCTCGGAGACCATCAGGACCGCCGAGTCGACCTGGTCCTCGTCGGACCAGTCGTGCAGGAGCTGGCGCAGCTGCTCGCGGGCGGTGGCGATCCGCTCGGGTTCGGCCTGGGCGACCGTCATCATCGTGCGGCGCGGGGCCGGCAGCGCGGCGGCGCCCTGCCGGGACAGCAGCAGCACCGCGATGTCGTCCTCGCGGCGGTCGGCGAGCGGCCCGGTGGTGTGGTGCGAGCCGGGCCCGTGGACGGCCTCGACGAGGCGGTCGGCGAGCACCTCCAGGTCCTCGCCGTCGTCGGCCTCCAGCAGTTTGCGGACCCGCTCCCAGCCGGTGTCGAGGTCGTGTCCGCCGGTCTCCAGGAGGCCGTCGGTGCAGATCATCAGGGTCTCGCCGGGCTCCAGGGTGAGCCGGGTGGTGGGGTAGTCGGTGTCGGGGTCGATGCCGAGCGGCAGGCCGCCCGCCGTGGGCCTGAGGAGAACCGTTCCGTCGGTCATCCGTACCGCCGGATCGGGATGCCCGGCGCGGGCGATCTCGACCACCCCGGACTCCAGGTCGACCTCCAGGTACAGGCAGGTGGCGAAGCGGGGGCCGCCGAACGCCCCGTCGTCGTCCCCGTCCGTGCCGTCGTTGACGCCGTACAGGAAACGGGAGGCCCGGGAGAGCACGGCGTCCGGGCGGTGCCCCTCGGAGGCGTACGCCCGCAGGGCGATCCGCAGCTGCCCCATGAGCCCGGCCGCGCGCACGTCGTGGCCCTGGACGTCGCCGATCACCAGCGCGATCCGGCCGGCGCCGGACCCGCCGGGCAGCCGGATCATGTCGTACCAGTCGCCGCCGACCTGGAGGCCGCCGCCGGTGGGCACGTACCGGGCGGCCACCTGGATGCCGGGGATGCCGGGGCCGAGCACCGGCATCATCGTGCGCTGGAGCCCCAGCGACAGCTCGCGCTCCGACTCGGCCACCCCGGCGCGCGCCAGCGCCTGCGCCAGCATCCGCGCGACCGTGGTGAGCACCGAGCGCTCGTCGGGCGTGAACGCGACCGGGTGCTTGAACGCCGCCATCCACGCGCCCATCGTGCGCCCGGCGACGACCAGCGGGACGAAGGCCCAGGAGCGGCGCCCGAAGCGCTGGGCGAGCGGCCAGGTCATGGGGAAGCGGCGCAGGTACTCCTCGGGCGTCGGCAGATAGATCGCCCGCCCGGTCCGCGCCACCTCCGCCGCCGGGTAGTCGGTGTCGAGGGTCATCGAGGTGAAGGGGCCCTCGTCGCCCTCGCTGTGCCCGTGGTGCCCGATGATCGTCAGCCGGTCGCCGGCCAGGCCGAAGACGGCGAGCCCGTCCGGTGAGAAGCCGGGCATCGACAGCGAGGCCGCCACCCGCAGCACCTCGGCCGTCGACCGGGCCTCCGCGAGCGCCCGGCCCGCGTCCAGCAGGAACGCCTCGCGGGAGCGGCGCCAGTCGCCGGTGACGGGGGTGGAGGCGGCGGTGCCGGGCTGTGGTTCGGCGACCTCCTGGAGGGTGCCGACCAGCTGGTAGTCGTTCCCCTCGATGAGCGGCTTCGATCTGCTCCGTACGGTACGGAGCACCCGGCCGTGCTCGTCCATGATGCGCAGCCGGGCCTCGGCCAGGGTGCCCTCGGCGACGGCCAGGTTGACCACGCCGTCGATCTCGTTCCAGTCGACCGGGTGGAAGCGGGAGCGTACGGCCGCCTCGGTGAGCTGCACGGGCTCCGCGGGCAGCCCGAGGAGCCGGGCCGCCTCGCCGTCGAGGGTGACCACCCCGGACGCGTTGTCCCAGCGCCACAGGCCGGTCGCGATGGCGGCCAGGACGTCCTCGGTGCGCATTGCCCTACTTTATGAATATCGGACAGCAGGTCGCCACTGAGAGTATTCGAATCGCGATCTTGGGTGGCCCGGTACCCTGGGACGGCTGGACGTGTGTCCGTCCGGCGCCCACCAAGGATCCCGAAGAACTGGATGAACGATGCATCGGTACAGGTCCCACACCTGCGGCGAGCTCCGCGCCTCTGACGTCGGTACCGACGTCCGGCTGAGCGGCTGGCTGCACAATCGGCGCGACCTGGGCGGCATCCTCTTCATCGATCTGCGCGACCACTACGGCATCACCCAGCTGGTCGCCCGCCCCGGCACCGCCGCGGCCGAGGTCCTCGACAAGCTGACCAAGGAGACCGTCGTCCGCGTGGACGGCAAGGTCGTCTCGCGTGGCGCCGACAACGTGAACCCGGAGCTCGCCACCGGCGAGATCGAGATCGAGGCCGCCACGGTCGAGGTCCTGGGCGCGGCCAAGCAGATCCCCTTCACCATCAACGCCGACGACGGCGTGAACGAGGAGCGGCGCCTGGAGTTCCGCTTCCTCGACCTGCGCCGCGAGCGCATGCACCGCAACATCATGCTGCGCTCCGCCGTCATCGCCGCCATCCGCTCCAAGATGGTGGCCCTCGGCTTCAACGAGATGGCGACCCCGATCCTCGCCGCGACCTCCCCCGAGGGCGCCCGCGACTTCGTCGTCCCGTCCCGTCTGAACCCGGGCAAGTTCTACGCGCTGCCGCAGGCGCCGCAGCAGTTCAAGCAGCTGCTGATGATCTCCGGCTTCGACCGCTACTTCCAGATCGCGCCCTGCTTCCGCGACGAGGACGCCCGCGCCGACCGCTCGCCGGGCGAGTTCTACCAGCTCGACGTCGAGATGAGCTTCGTCGAGCAGGAGGACGTCTTCCAGCCGATCGAGAAGCTGATGACCGAACTCTTCGAGGAGTTCGGCGGCGGCCGCCACGTCACCTCCCCCTTCCCGCGGATCCCCTTCCGCGAGTCGATGCTCAAGTACGGCAACGACAAGCCCGACCTGCGCACCGACCTCGAACTCGTCGACATCAGCGACGTCTTCGAGAACTCCGAGTTCAAGGCCTTCGCCGGCAAGCACGTCCGCGCGCTCGCCGTCCCGGAGACCGGCGACCAGCCGCGCAAGTTCTTCGACTCGCTGGGCGACTTCGCGGTCTCCCTCGGCGCGAAGGGCCTGGCCTGGGTCCGCGTCGGCGAAGGCAACGCCCTGACCGGCCCGATCGCCAAGTTCCTCACCGAGGAGAACGTCAAGGTCCTGACCGAGCGCCTCGGTCTGGAGCCCGGCCACGCGATCTTCTTCGGCGCGGGCGAGTTCGACGAGGTCTCCAAGATCATGGGCCCGGTCCGGGTCGAGGCCGCCAAGCGCGCCGGCCGCTTCGAGGAGAACGTCTTCCGCTTCGCGTGGATCGTCGACTTCCCGATGTACGAGAAGGACGAGGAGACCGGCAAGATCGACTTCTCGCACAACCCGTTCTCGATGCCGCAGGGCGGCCTGGAGGCCCTGGAGACCCAGGACCCGCTGGACGTCCTCGGCTGGCAGTACGACATCGTCTGCAACGGCATCGAGCTCTCCTCCGGCGCGATCCGGAACCACGAGCCCGAGATCATGTTCAAGGCCTTCGAGATCGCGGGCTACACGCGCGAGACCGTCGAGTCCGAGTTCGCGGGCATGCTCCGCGCCTTCGAGTACGGCGCCCCGCCGCACGGCGGCATCGCCCCGGGCGTCGACCGCATCGTGATGCTCCTCGCCGACGAGCCGAACATCCGCGAGATCATCGCCTTCCCGCTCAACGGCAACGGCCAGGACCTCCTGATGGGCGCCCCGACGGAGCTCGACGAGTCCCGCCTGCGCGAGCTGAACATCCAGCTCCGCAAGCCGGTCGCGAAGGAGAAGCCCTCGGACGACCGCCCGGTCACGGAGTCGGTCCACCCGGACGCGGCCCGCTAGTACCCCGCCTTCGGGCACACGAAGGGCCCGGAACCGGTCGACGGTTCCGGGCCCTTCCGGTTGCGCGGGGGGCGTGCGGCCCGGTCAGCCGACCCATTCCTTCAGGGGCTCGGTGTCCAGCTCCATGTTCACCGGCTCGGGCAGGGTCACGGTCTTGCCGAAGGCGACGGTCACCACCATCTCGTACCGCCCGTCGTCCGGCTGCGAGTGGACCACCACGTCCCCGGCCGCGCGGTCGATCAGGAGGTACACGGGGATGCCGGTCTCGGCGTAGGCGCGGGGCTTCTCGACGCGGTCACGACGATCGGTGTCGGAGTCGAAGGAGGTGACCTCGACGGCCATGAGGACGCCGTCGGGGCTGGCCCACTCGCCTTGGCCGGCGAAGGTGCCGCTGGGGGCGAGACACCCGTCCGGGCGGGCGTTGCCCTTGCGGTAGCTCTCGACGTGCAGCCCTTGGTCCGGGTATAGCCACCACGCCGTGTTCGTCTGGATGCACAAGCGGGTCAGCCATTCGATGATCTGCCCGTGGTCGCCGTCCGGCAAAACCTTCTCCCCGATCTTCCCGTCGATGAACTCCAGGCGCAGGGCATCGCTCAGCCGGTCGCCCACCCGTGCGAGCTCCTCGAAGAGCTCCTGGGTCATGGCACGGGTCCGCTGCTCGACTGCCTCCACGGCGGCCTCCTCCGGGATCGGTGGTGCCTTCCACGGTACGTGTTCGTCCGATCGCGCGGACGGATTCGTCGCTGTCGCCACGCCAGGACACTGGCATATGCCAGGGGCGGGTGGGGTGGGAACGAGCGGCGTTCACTCGTGGGAGTGAGGATGCCTTCCTCCGGCCACGCCGAAGGCCGCCGTCCCTCCCGTACGGGAAGAGCGGCGGCCTTCTGGGCGTGCTGGGGCGACCCGGGGGGTCAGTCCTTCTTCGGGTCCTCCAGGCGGGGGAACAGGACCGCGCCCTTCGTCACCGTCGCGCCGGCGGGCAGGCGGCCCCAGTCGGCCGCGTGCTGGACCGGCTGGGCGGACAGGGCGCCCAGGGACGCCTCGGCGCCCAGGGAGTCCCAGAGGGCCTGCGAGGTCTCCGGCATGATCGGGTTGAGCAGGACCGCGACCGCGCGCAGGGACTCGGCGGCCGTGTAGAGGATCGTCGCCAGGCGGGCCCGGCCCTCCTCCGACTCGTCCTTCGCGACCTTCCACGGCTCCTGCTCCGTGATGTAGCCGTTCACCTGCTTCACGAAGTCGAAGATCGCCAGGATGCCGCCCTGGAAGTCCAGCTCCTCGCCGATCTTCGCGTCGGCCACCGCGACGGCCTTGGCCAGGCCCTCGTGGACCGCCTTCTCCGCGTCGCCGTCCGCCGTCGCCGCCGGCAGCTCGCCGCCGAAGTACTTGCCGACCATCGCCGCCACGCGCGAGGCGAGGTTGCCGTAGTCGTTGGCCAGCTCGGAGGTGTAGCGGGCGGAGAAGTCCTCCCACGAGAACGAGCCGTCCTGGCCGAACGCGATCGCCCGCAGGAAGTACCAGCGGTACGCGTCCACGCCGAAGTGCGAGGTCAGGTCCTGCGGCTTGATGCCGGTCAGGTTCGACTTCGACATCTTCTCGCCGCCGACCATCAGCCAGCCGTTGGCCGCGATCCTCCCGGGGACCGGCAGGCCCTGCGCCATCAGCATCGCCGGCCAGATCACCGCGTGGAAGCGCAGGATGTCCTTGCCGATCAGGTGCACGTTGGCCGGGAAGGTCTCGTCGAACTTCGCCGGGTTCTCGTTGTAGCCGACCGCCGTCGCGTAGTTCAGGAGCGCGTCGACCCACACGTAGATCACGTGCTTGTCGTCCCACGGCACCGGGACGCCCCAGTCGAACGTCGAGCGCGAGATGGAGAGGTCCTCCAGGCCCTGCTTGACGAAGTTCACGACCTCGTTGCGGGCCGACTCCGGCTGGATGAAGCCCGGGTTCGCCTCGTAGAACTCCAGCAGCTTCGGGCCGTACTCGCTCAGCTTGAAGAAGTAGTTCTCCTCCTTGAGGATCTCCACCGGCTTCTTGTGGACGGCGCACAGCTTCGTGCCGTCCTCGGCCTCGATGAGATCACCCGGGAGCTTGTACTCCTCGCAGCCCACGCAGTACGGGCCCTCGTAGCCGCCCTTGTAGATCTCGTCCTTGTCGTACAGGTCCTGCACGAACTCCTGGACGCGATCGGTGTGACGCTTCTGCGTGGTGCGGATGAAGTCGTCGTTCGCGATGTTCAGGTGCTCCCAGAGGGGCTTCCACGCCTCCTCGACCAGCTTGTCGCACCAGGCCTGCGGAGTGACGTTGTTCGCCTCGGCCGTGCGCATGATCTTCTGACCGTGCTCGTCCGTGCCGGTGAGGTACCACACCTTCTCACCACGCTGGCGGTGCCAGCGGGTGAGCACGTCGCCTGCGACGGTCGTGTAGGCGTGGCCCAGGTGAGGAGCGTCGTTGACGTAGTAGATGGGGGTCGAGACGTAGAACGCCTTCGTGCCCTGCTTCTCGGATCCAGTGGCCGCCATGGTGCGAATTTTAACGGCCGGAAGAGGGTCTCCTCACACGGTTAGAACGGGGGCCCGGGGGGTAGGCCGTCCGGCCCGCCCCCCGGGCCCCCGTTCCGGCGGGCGGGCCGGGGCCCGCCACACCGTCCGTCAGAGCGCCGGGGCGTCCGCGAGCAGCCCCCGGTAGAACGCGGCGTGCGGGGTCTCCAGCGGGGCCGGGCCCGCCAGGTGGACACCGGTCCTCGGGGCGGTGGCGGGCAGCTTCCGCAGGTAGTCGAAGGCCTTGCCGTCCTCCTCGCCCCAGGCCGTGAACCGCCAGTGCACCGGACGGTCCGCCGCCTCCGCCAGCGCCTGCGTGGCGGCCGTACGGGACTCGGGCGCGCCGTCCGTCTGGAACACCACGAGCGCCGGGCGCGCCGGGTCGTTCTTCTCGTGGTGGGCCAGGACCTCCTCGATCGCCCGGTGGTAGTTGGTCCGGCCCATCCGGCCGAGCGTCGCGTTGACCGTCTCGACGCGGTCCGGGGTGAGGTCGGCGGGGCGGAGTTCGGCGGTGCCGTCGATGTCCGTCGAGAAGAACACCGCCGTGACCGTCGCGTCCTCGGAGAGGTGCGCGGCCAGCGCCACGGTCTGCTCGGCGAGCCGCTGCACGGACCCGTCCTTGAAGTACGGCCGCATCGACCCCGACCGGTCCACCACGAGGTACACGGCGGCCCGGGCCCCCGCCAGCCCCTGCTTCTTCAGCACGGCCCCGGCGGCCTTGTACGCGTCCGCGAGGTGCGGGGCGACGGCCTTGACCTGGGCGAGGGAGAGGGCGGGGTCCTGCGCGGGGGCGTCGGCGGGGGGCTCCTCGGCGGGGGGCTCCTCCGTGGTGGCCTCGGCGGCGGCCGTCGGCTCCTCGGCGGGGGCCGGGGCGGCGGGCTCGTCGGCGGGGGCGTCGGTGGCGTCCGCGGCGGCCACTGCCTCGACCGGGGCCGGGGCGGCGGGCACCTCGACCGGGGCCTCGGCGGCGGCCGGCTCCTCCGTCGGCTCCGCCGTCTCGGCGGACTCGCGGGCTGCGGGGATCTGCGCCGGGGGCGCGTCCGCTGCCGCCTGCGCGGCGACGGGCTCCTCGTCCGCGGTACGCGCGGCCGGCACCTCGACCGCGAGGTCTGCGGGGGCCTCCGGCTCGGCGGCGTCGACGTCCACGGTCGCCGTCGGCTCGGCGGCGTCGACGTCCGCCGTCGCCTCCGGCTCGGCGGTGGCGTCCACGGGCTCCTGCGGCTCGGCGGCGTCGTCCGCGTCCGCCGTGGTCGCGTCCGCGTCCACCGTCGGTTCGGTCTCCGCCGGGGCCTCCGACGCGTCGCCCGCCGCAGCGGGCGCTTCCACCTCGTCCGCCTGGGCGGCCGCCTCGGCGGTGTCCGTGTCCACCGGCGTCTCGGCCACTGCCGAGGAGTCCGACGCGTCCGTGTCCACGGTGCCCGTGGCCTCGGCCGTCACCTCGGCGGCGTCCGCGTCCACCGGCGTCTCGGCCTCGGCCGTTACCTCGGCGGTGTCCGTGTCCACCGGCGTCTCGGCCTCGGCCGTTACCTCGGCGGTGTCCGTGTCCACCGGCGTCTCGGCCTCCGCCGGCGCCTCAGCCGCGTCGCTCGCCGCGACGGTCTCCGCCTCGGCCGTCACCGACGACTCGTCCGCCTCAGCCGTCGCCGACGGCTTCTCCGCCTCAGCCGTCGCCTCAGCCGCCTCGCCAGCCGCCTCACCGGCGTCCGCGCTCGGCGCCTCGGCGGCCTCGGCGGCCTCCGCCTCCCCGTCCGACGCCCGTCGTGCCGCCGGTACCTGCGGGTTGTCGAAGGACGCGGCCACCAGGTCGGCCGCCGCGCGTTCGGCGGGGCTTTCCTCCGTGGTCGAGGTCGAGGTCGGGGGCGTGGTTCCCGTGGTCTCCCCCGGGCCCGCCGACTGGGCCGGTACGGAGGTTGCCGGGGCGGAGGACTCTTCGGCGTCGTTCGCGTGGTCGCGGCCGAATACCTTGCGCAGCAAGCTCCGAATACCCATGGGCGAACCCCTTCGCATGAGTTGGGCGTTATGCGTCCTTCATCCCTGGCCAGGGCGGACACGTAAGGTTAGCGGCCACGTCCGCCCGGCCCTACGACCCGGGCTCCCCTGGTTGCCGTGCATTCATTCGGCGTTCATTCCGTCGCCTCCGCTGTGCAGATGTGCACACATAACGTCACCGCCGGACGATGATCGACACACCGGAGGACGACGTGCGCAACCTGCTGCCGATGCTGAGCAACCACTCGCATGGAGGCGGGCGTTCCGCCATGACCTGCCGGTTCCGGTGTGGCGACGCCTGCTTCCAGGAGGTGCCCAACACGAGCGGTAACGAGTACGTCGGCGACGTCATAGCCGGTGCGCTCTCGCGCCGTTCGGTGATGCGCGCCGCCGCCGTCGTGACCGTGGCCTCCGCCGCCGGGACCGCGCTCGCCGTCGGCAACGCGCCCGCCGCCGAGGCGCACGGGCGGCCGAAGCCGAAGCCGGGTGCGGACGGTGCCCGTGGGCTCCGTTTCACCCCCGTCGCGCCGAACACGGCCGACCAGGTCACCGTCCCCTCCGGCTACGAGCAGAACGTGGTCATCCGCTGGGGCGAGCCCATTCTGCGCGGCGCCCCGGCCTTCGACCCGGAGAAGCAGACGGCGAAGGCGCAGGCCGGCCAGTTCGGCTACAACAACGACTTCCTGTCGCTGCTGCCGCTGCCGGGCGAGCACCACCGGCAGGTGCTGGTGGCCAACCACGAGTACACCGACGAGGTGCTGATGTTCCGGGGGTACGACCCCGAGAACCCGACCCGCGAGCAGGTCGAGATCGCCTGGGCGGCGCACGGCCTCGGTGTCGTCGTGGTGCAGGAGGAGCACCGCAGCGGCGCGCTGACGGCCGTCACCCGCCACCGCCTCAACCGGCGTCTGACCGCCACCAGCGTCTTCGAGATGACCGGCCCCGCCGCGGGGAGCGCGCTGGTCAGGACGTCCGTGGACCCCTCGGGCCGCAAGGTGCTCGGCACGCTCAACAACTGCTCGGGCGGCACCACCCCGTGGGGCACCACGCTGCACGGCGAGGAGAACTTCAACCAGTACTTCGCCCACGCGTCGAGCGCCACCGACAAGCGGTACGGCATCGGCACGGGCGCCACCGAGCGCAAGTGGGAGCGGTTCGACAAGCGCTTCGACCTGAAGCAGGAGCCCAACGAGGCGCACCGCTTCGGCTGGGTCGTCGAGCTCGACCCGTACGACCCGGAGTCGACGCCCCGCAAGCGGACCGCGCTGGGCCGGTTCAAGCACGAGGCGGCGCAGCCGCGGATGACCGCCGACGGGCGGCCCGTCGTCTACATGGGTGACGACGAGCGCTTCGACTACTTCTACAAGTTCGTGTCGAGCAAGCGGATGAAGAAGGGCGGCTCGCGGGCCGCGCACGCGCACAACCTGACCCTGCTCGACGAGGGCACGCTGTATGTCGCCAAGCTGACCGGCGACAGCCCGGCCGCCGAGGTCGACGGCAGCGGCAAGCTGCCCTCCGACGGCGAGTTCGACGGTTCCGGCGTGTGGATCCCGCTGGCCACCGCGGGCCCGGACGGTGCCGTTTCGCACGTGCCCGGCATGACCGCCGAGGAGGTGTACGTCTTCACCCGCCTCGCCGGCGACAAGGTGGGCGCCACCAAGATGGACCGCCCGGAGGACATCGAGCCCTCCCCGCGTACCGGCCGCGTGTACGTCGCGCTCACCAACAACTCGAACCGCGGCAAGGGCACCAACCCGGGCGCCGACGAGGCCAACCCGCGCAACCTCAACAAGCACGGGCAGATCCTGGAGCTGGCCGAGAACTGGGACGACCCGTCCTCGGACGGTTTCGCCTGGCGCCTGTTCCTCGTCGCGGGCGACCCGAACGACCCGGCCACCTACTTCGCGGGCTTCCCGAAGGACAAGGTGTCGCCGATCTCCTGCCCCGACAACGTCGCCTTCGACCCGCACGGCAACCTGTGGATCTCCACCGACGGCAACCAGCTGGGCTCCCACGACGGCCTGTTCGGTGTGGCCACGCACGGCGAGCGGCGCGGTGAGCTCAAGCAGTTCCTGACCGTCCCGACCGGTGCCGAGACCTGTGGCCCGATCGTGCAGGACCGCCGGGTCCTGGTCGCCGTCCAGCACCCGGGCGAGATCGACGGGGCCTCCGTGGAGAAGCCGGCGTCGGTGTGGCCCGACGGGCCCGGCCGGATCGTCCGGCCGGCCGTCGTCTCGGTCTGGCGGGCCGACGGACGCGACATCGGCGTCTGACGGCCCCCCGGGGAGGGCCGGCGGGGTCACCCGACCCCCAGGCCCTCCCTGAACCGTACGAACTGTTCCTCCGGCTCCCCGGTGTACACCCACGGCACCCACACCGCCCGGGCCCCGAGGAGCCCGAGCAGCTCCCGCGCCACCTCCGCCTGGCCCGCGTAGCACGCGGCGTGGGCCAGGTAGTTGAGGTCGGCGACCTCCTCGGGGGCCACCGGGCGGCCCGGTTCGCGGCCGCCGATCCAGCGGGCGTAGGTGCGGCGCAGTTCGGTCACCGCGAGTTCGTGCTTCCAGTGCTGGTCGAAGCCGCGTACCGGGCCCCGGCCGAGGGCCCCGTCGGCGATGTAGCGGTACTCCTCGACCCGGGCGATCTGCACCAGGATCGGCAGCGGGGAGCCGGGCGGGGCCACGCCCGCCGCGTCGCGCGCGAAGTCGTACATGGCGCCGTGCGTGCCGTGCCAGCGCGCCGACCAGTAGCGCAGCACCTGGGTGTGCCCCTCGGTGTTGTACGGGTCGCGGCGCCGCAACTCGTCGAACCAGTGGCGCAGTTCGCGGCGCGGCACCCCGCCCTCGTACAGCCGCGCGACGGACAGCAGCGACACCCACGGCATCGGGTCGGCGGGTGCCGCCTCGGCCGCCGCGCGGCAGGAGTCGACGGCGGCGTCGATCCGGCCGCGGTCGAGGGCGCCGCCCCGGCCGGCGGCGATGGCGGCGTCGAAGACGCGGACCACGTCGGTGGCGGCCCGCAGCACGGCCGCGTCGGGGCAGCCCGGCTCGGCGGCCCGCCAGGCCTCGACGGTGGAGCTGCCCGCGGCGGCGTGCGAGAGGAGCCGCAGCCGGTGGGTGCGGCGCGGCCAGTCGTCACCGGTGGCCCGCAGCAGGTCCCGGACGCCCTGCCAGCGTCCGATGACCATGTCGTGGCGGGCCTCGGTGAGTGCCCGGTCGCCGAGGTCCGGGTCGAAGTCGGGTGTGAAGCGCGCCGGGCGCGACGAGCGGGACGGTCTGCGGAGAGCGGCCATCCGTTCCTCCCTCGAAGGCAGTGGCCGTCAGAAGTCCGTGGCGAGCGACTCGTCCGAGCGGCGGGCGCGCGGCGAGTCCGGTGAGGCGAAGGGCGCGGCGGCGGCGAGCGCGCGGGCCGCGTCGAGGCGGGCGGGGCGGTAGTAGGCGCTGCCCTTGGCCCAGTACACGAGCATCGGTACGACGCCGAGGGCGAGGCCGCCGAGGCCGATGGTCAGGGCGGTGGTGGAGAGCTCGCCGAGCGATTCGACGAAGGCCCACAGCATGAAGGCGGAGCCGAGCAGCGGCCACACCCCGCCCAGGACGAAGTCCCGTACGGAGCTCAGCAGCAGCGACTTGTAGGCGACGACGGCGGCGATGCCCGCGAGGCCGTAGTAGAACGCGATCTGCAGCCCGATCGCGCTGACCGCGTCCTTGAGGACCTGCTGCACGGAGCCGGCGACGGCCGCCGCCCCGAACATGACGAGCGCGGCGGCGCCGACGGCGGCGATGGCCACCCAGGGGGTGTTCCAGCGCCGGTGCACGAGGCCGAGCGCGGCCGGCATGGTGCGGTCGCGGCCCATCGCGAACAGCGAGCGGGTGACCTGGATGAGGGTGGTCTCCAGGGTCGCGACCGTGGACAGCAGGACGGCCAGGACGAGGAGTTTTCCGCCGGTGCCGGGCCAGATCTCCTCGCCGAGGACGGCGAGGACGTTGGCGCCGGCGCTCTCGATCCGCCCGGCGCTCAGCAGCACGTTGACGGAGACGGTGAACGCCTCGAAGAGCAGGAAGACCACGCCGATGCCGACGAGCGCGGCGAGCCCGGCGGTGCGGCGGCTGTCGCGGGTCTCCTCGCTGAGGTTGCTGGTGACGTCCCAGCCCCAGTAGTAGAAGGCGGCGATGAGCGCGCCGGACGCGAAGCCGGACGTGCCGCCGAAGTGCCCGAGGCCGAACCAGGACCAGTCGAAGGCGGTGGCGTGCCCGCGGTGTGCCACGGCACCCAGCACGAAGGCGAGGAGGATCAGCAACTCCACGCCGGACATCAGGAGTTGGGCCCGTACGGTGAGCCGTGCGCCGCCGAGGACGACGAGCAGCATCATCAGGAACCAGCAGGCGCCGACCGCGCAGGACAGCGCCGTGTTCCCGGCGAGTTCCGGGGCGAAGAGGGAGAGCGTCAGGGAGCCCGCGGGCAGCGATCCGGCGACCATGAAGACGGTCGCGGCGAAGACCAGGGCCCAGCCGGAGAGGAAGCCGAGGAAGGGGTGGAGGGTGCGGCCCACCCAGGAGTACCCGGCGCCCGCGTTGACGTCGATGCGGCCGAGCCGGGCGTACGCGAGGACGATGCCGAGCATCGGTATCGCGCAGTAGAGCAGCGCCGCGGGCCCGGCGAGGCCCACCGCGCCGAAGAGCACGGCGGTCGTGGCGGCGAGCGAGTACGCGGGGGCGCTGCCGGCCACGGCCATCACGATGGTGTCGAACGTGCCGAGGGCGTTGGGCTGGAGACCTCTGCCGGAGGTGGTGCGCATGGCGGTGTCCTCGGGGAGGGGAAGGACGGGGGACACAGACAAGTGACCCTGCCACCAGGACGCTTGTGGCCGGGGATGGGGGCGCGGATCACGGTGAGTCGAGCGCATCGTAGTCGTACACGTGGATTCGGGTAACGGCGGCGGGAGGGTTCCGTTCCGCAACCGCCGGTAAGGGCTTCCGTACGCCCTATTGGTGAGGTTTGAACCTCTGCCGCCTCCAAGGCGCCGCCCAACACGCCGCCCCCGGCGCCCTCTACGGCGAGGCGATGGCGCGCGCCGCCCGCACCTCCTGCCGCAGCGGGTCCAGGACCCCTTCCTCGTCGCCGCCGAGATCGGCACGGACCTCCACGAGGACCCGGCTGGACCGCAGCCCCGCGGCGAGCTCCCGCAACTGCCCCTCCACGGCGGCGACCTCGGCCGGTTCGGGCGGGGGCGCGCCGTGGTCCACGCGGATCCGGGCGGCGGTGGTGGCGTCCACGATCCGCTCCACGGCGATCGCCAGCGGCCACCAGGCGGCGGCCAGGTCCCCGGCGGGCGGCGGTTCGGTCAGGGCCCGCTGGAACTCGGAGCGGACCGCCGACATGTCCCGGTACAGCGCGCGCCGGGCCCGGTGCCGGCGGGCCGGGTCGTCCCCGGTCGGTGGGCCGAAGGCCAGCGACACGTACCCGGCGGTGTCGGCGACGGCGTCCGCGAGCCGGTCCGCGACCCGGGTGTGCCAGGACTCGGGCCACAGCAGGTAGCCGGCGACCAGGGCGATCCCGCAGCCGATCAGCGAGTCGTACAGCCGGGGCAGTACGAGGTCGAAGCCCTGGTGGTTGAGGAGGTCGGAGAGGAGCAGGATGACCGGGGTGATGGCCGCGGTCTGGAAGGCGTACCCCTTCGCGGAGAACGCCGGGATGAGCGCGGCGAGCAGCATCATCACCGGCACGTCCCACCAGCCGCGCGGCACCGCCGCGAGCAGCGGCGCGGCGATCAGCAGCCCGGCGGCGGTGCCGAGGGCGCGCAGCACGGCCCGCGAGAAGACCGAGCCGAAGTCGGGTTTGAGGACGAAGGTGACGGTGAGGGCGACCCAGTACGAGCGGGGTACGGGGATCAGCGAGACCAGCGCCTGGGAGAGCCCGATGCACAGGGCGAGCCGCAGCCCGTACCGCCAGGACGCCTCGGAGAACAGCACCGCGCGGGCGGTACGGCGCACCCGGACGCGGAGCGCGGCGGGCCGCCCCAGCCGGTCGTCGATGTTGTACGGGTTCGGCTCCGCCTCGTGGACGACGGTCGCCGCATAGCGCAGGGCCGCGTCGACGGCCTTCTCGGAGGGGCGGCGGGCCTCCGGCAGCGCGCGTTCGGGCGCTCCGCCGCGGCCCTGCTCGACGGCGTCGGCGAGGGCGCGCACGGCGGCCGGGATCTCCGGTGGCAGCGGCCGGTGGAAGCGCCGCGCGGCGAGGTGGGCGGCGGGCGCGGCCTCCAGGAGCGGGATGACCGCGTTGAGCTGGGAGAGCAGCCGGGCCAGGCTCGGTGCCCGGCCGTGCTGGCGGGCGCGGCGGGCGAGCAGCAGGTCGTAGGACTGGTTGAGGGAGGCGGTGACGGTCTGCCGCCGTTCGTCGTACGTGTCGGTGCCGGCGGCGTCGAAGAGCGCGGCGACGGCCCGGTAGGTCCCGGCGACCGCCGTCCGTTCGGGCGTGCCGCCGCGCAGCGGCCAGCCGAGCAGGGTGAGGACGAGGACCACGACGCCGCCGAGGGTCAGCAGCAGCGGCGCCTTCCACCAGGGGTCGGGCATCGGCAGGCCCGCGCCGACGACGGCGTTGAGGAGCAGCAGCAGCCCGGAGACGGAGGCGACGGCGCCGATCGAGGAGATCATCCCGGAGACGAGCGCGATGAGCGTGAGGACGACGACGGCGAGCCAGCCCTGCCCGAAGACGAGCGTGCCGAGCGTGACGCCGAGGGCGCCGAAGAGCTGCGGGACGGCGATGTTGAAGATCCGCATGCGGTACGCGTCGGCGGTGTCGCCGATGACCCCGGAGAGCGCGCCCATGGACACCAGCGCCCCGTACGCGGGCTGTCCCGCGGCGAATCCGACGGCCAGCGGCACGGAGAGCGCGACCGAGGCGCGCAGCACGGCGGCCCACGGCACGGGGGTGGACTGCGGGCGGAGTCCGGCGGTGAGCCAGGAGGGCGGGGTGAGCCGTGCGGGTTTCGCCATGGCTACAAAGTAGGACGAAGGGGGCCGGTCGGAAGACCGGCCCCCCTGCCCTCGACGTCAGCTGCGGTAGCCCTCGACCTCCGCTGCCGGGCGGACGGCCGCGGTGTCCGGGTCCTCGCCGTACTCGGCCTTCGCGCGGCGCTGCCGCAGCAGGTCCCAGCACTGGTCCAGCTGGACCTCCAGTTCGGCGAGGCGGGCGCGCTCCTCGTCCAGGAGGCCGCCGGTGCGCACGCGAAGGGCGCGCTCCTCCTCGACGAGGGAGCCGATGTTCTCGAGGATCTCGTCGTTTTCCATGCCTTCAGCGTGGCCGATCGGCGCCCGGCGCGCAGGTCGAGCGCCGGGGCGGGCTGCCGGGCGGCTCAGTGCCGTACCGCCTGCTGGATCTCGGCCTTCGTGTCGCCCGTGAGGGTCCGGTTGCTGCGGGCCGTGCCGGACTTGGACTTCCCGGCGTCGACGCCGTCGATGTTCAGGACGACGGCGTCGAGCAGATTGCCGCCGGGGTCACGGAAGTTGACCCAGACCGTGTAGTCGGCCGTCTTGTCCTTCGGGTTGGTCGCGGTGATCTCGGCGACCGTACGGTCCCCGTCCGTCGACGTCGGTCCCGCCTTGACGTCGCCGTTCGCGTTCACCCCGCCCTTGATCTCGTTCATCTTCTCCTGGGCGGCGGACGCGGCCGCCGCCGTGGCGGAGGAGACGATGCCGCCGGCCGCCTCCTTGGCCTGGTCGCAGCCGGTGGAGGCGAGGGAGAGACCGAGCAGCAGCGCTACCGCGCCCGCCGTGGCGCGTACCCGGGTCACGCGCGCTCCCGGCCGTGCGAGTCGTCCGTGGCCAGCGCCCAGATCACGAAGACCGAGACGGCCATGGAGAACAGCGCCCACCACGGCTGGTAGGGCAGGAACAGGAACTGGGCGATGACGTTCAGGGAGGCGAGCGCGATACCGGCGACCCGGCCCCACTCGGCGCCCTTGAGGATGCCGTAGCCCGCGACGGCGACGACGATGCCGAGGACGAGGTGGATCCAGCCCCAGGTCGTCAGGTTGAACTTGAAGACGTAGTCGCCGACGCGGGTGTAGACGTCGTCCTCGGCGATGCCCGCGATGCCCTGGAAGATGTCCATGATGCCGGTGACCAGCATGAGGACACCGGCGAAGAGGGTGCCCCCGGCGGCCCAGCCGCCGCTGTCAGCCGGGTTCTGTCGGTGCGGTGATGCGGTGTTCTGGCTCATGGCCCCATCCTCGGAGCGCCCGCCCGCCCGCGAACTTTCAGTTGAGCCGTACGGGTGACGGGGAGGGCGCCTCGGCAAGCAGCTCCAGGCGCTCGTCCGGGCCGGCGTCCTCGGCTCGGTCTCCGGACCCAAGGGCGGCTTCCGGCCGGCCAGGTCGCTGGACCGGATCACCCTCATGGACGTGGTCACCGCCATCGAGGGCCCGGACGAGGCCTTCCGCTGCACCGAGGTCCGCGGCCAGGGACCGGCCGCGGCGAGGCCCGCCCTCCGCCGAGTGCGCCATCGCCGGCGCGATGGGCCGCGCCGAGCTGGCCTGGCGGCGGGAGCTGGCCGGCCTGACCCTGGACCCGGCGGCGGGCTGATCCACTTGCGGGGCGCCGGGGGCGGGTGTGCCCTGGAGGGTGCAGGAAAGGTTCCGGGGAAAGGAGCTCCTGTCATGGCCGCACACGCAGCGGTACCCGCCCGGCGGCGGCAGCTGAGCACGCACGGCTGGGCCGTGCCCGCCACCATCGGCATCCTCTACGGTCTCTACGCCCCGGTCATCGTCCGCGACGGCGGCGCCCTGTCCTGGGGCCAGTTCTGGCTCGGCGTGATCAGCGCCGTCGTCCTCGCGGTCGCGATCCACGGGCTGCGCCGCTACGGTGGACGGCTCCCGCGCGAACTGCGCGCCGTGGCCTGGGGCTCCCTCGCCGGTATCGCGATCGGCTTCCTCTACAGCCTCTCCGGCGCGAGCGTCTACTCGTCGTCGCTGCTCGGACTGATCGTGGCGGGGGTGAACGGCGGCGCCGCCTACTACCTCTTCTACACCCACGAGGACGCGGCCGGCCGCCCCGCGCCCTACTGAGCCACCTCCTGCCGGGCCCGCCCGGACCGGCGCCGGCGGTACGCCACCGCCACGGCGACGAGCAGGACGGGCCAGGCCGCGAGCGGCAGATAGCAGCCGAGGAACAGGGCGTTCTGGGCGGCGGTGAGCACCGTGCCGTCGCCCTCGCCCAGTCCCGCGTACACCGCGTACCCGGACCAGCCGCCCGCCGCGAGCAGCCCCGCCGCCCCCGCGAACGCGGCCCCCGTGGCCCCCCGCACGCCCACCGGCCGGCCGCCGAGCAGCGGCAGCCACCCCGGGAACACCTCGCCCCAGCCCCGTACCAGCCCGAGCGTGAGAAGGGCCAGCAGCTCGGACAGGACCGTCAGCCCGATCATGTACGCCAGCATCCCCGGCCCCGGATCGCTGTACGGGGAGTGCGCGGCGACCGGCAGCCCGAAGGCCAGCGCCAGCCGCCACAGTCCGGCGGGCAGGACCAGGAAGGGCACGGCGTGCGCGGCGACCGCGGCCCAACGGGGCACATCGGGAAGGGCGTTCATTCTCGGCATGCGCCCAGCCTCCCGCCCGGCCCCGCCCCGGGCCGTCACCCCGCCGTGCCGACCGCCTCCGCCGCGCGGGGGAGACGGCCTCCTCCCCGACAGCGCTTTCCGTGGGCCCTGTTGACCTTCCCCCGCCGGGAAGGCCCAGCATCGGCCGTGCCGGGCAAGGGGCCCGGCACGGGGAGGAGCAGGAGCCGTGCGCGACGCAGCTGCCCAGCGTGATTCCATGCCCGAAGCCATGCTGACCATCGGGGACTTCGCCCGCGCCTCCCGGCTCTCCGCCAAGGCGCTGCGCCGCTACGACGAACTCGGCCTGCTGCCGCCCGCCCGCGTCGACCCGTTCACCGGCTACCGCTACTACGCCGAGGAGCAGGTCGAACAGGCCCGCCTGGTGGCCTGGCTGCGCCGCATCGGCATGCCGCTCGCCGAGGTCGGACGGGTCTGCGAGCGGTACGCGACGGATCCGGAGGCCGCGGCCCGCGCGATCCGCGCGTACTGGACGCGGGTCGAGTCGGAGACGGCGGCGCGGCGGGACCTGGCGTCCTCCCTGGTCGACCGGCTGAAGGGGACCACTGACATGAGCACACCCACACCCGCATCCGCGCCCACATCCGAGCCCACTCCCGCATTGGCGCCCGCTCACGCCCTGCTGCGGACCGCCGTGCGCCTGGACCGCGGCCTGGTCCGCGCCTCCCAGCAGGACGCGGCCCACGCGGGCCCGCACCTGCTGGCCGTCGCCGACGGCTACGGACCCGAGGGCGCGAGGGCCGCGCGGGAGGCCGTCGAAGCGGCGGTCGCGGCGCACACGGACCTGCCGGACGCCCCGGGGACCCGCACCGGCGACGTCCTCGACGCCCTGGAGGCCGGGGTGCGCGGGGCCGCCGCCGCACTCGCCGAGCTCACCGGCTCCGGGACGACCCTGACCGCCGCCGCCTGGACGGCCGGCCGCCTCGCCGTCGCGCACATCGGCGACTCCCGGGCGTACCTGCTGCGCGACGGCGCGCTCGCCCGTCTCACCCGCGACCACACCGTCGTCCAGGCACTGGTGGACGCGGGTGAGCTGGACCCGGGCGAGGTGGCGGACCGCCCCGACCGGGCGCTGCTCCTCAAGGCTCTGGACGGCGGGGACGTGCCGCCCGAGCCGGAGTTCGGGGTGCACGGGACCCGGCCGGGGGACCGCCTGCTGCTGTGCACGGACGGGCTCTCGGCGGTCGTCCCGGCGGACGCGATCCGGCGCGTGCTCGCGGAGACCGGCGACCCGGAGGCCACGGCGGACGCCCTGATCGCGCTCGCACGGGAGCGGGGCGGTCCGGACAACGCGGCCTGTGTGGTGGCGGACGTGGTGGCCGCCTAGAGGGGCCCGTCCGGACGGGCCGCCCCCCGGGCCCGCCCCTACTCCTCGCCCGGGATCTCCCCGCGTACGACCACCACCGGGCACGGTGCGTGCTGGGTGACGTGGGAGGAGACGGAGCCCAGTACGGCCGCCTTGAAGCCGCTGTAGCCGCGGTCGCCGACCACGAGCAGCGTGGCGCCCTCGGCCTGGTCGATCAGGGCCTGGGGCGCGTTGCCGCCCACGACGGTGCGGGTGACCGCGGCGGCGGTGGCGGGATCGAGGGCCTGGTCGAGGGCCTGGTCCAGGATCTGCTTCGCCAGCTGTTCCGGGTCGAACTCGGGCGGGACGCCCGGCATGAGGGTGGCCCAGGAGGCCGGGTACTCCCAGCTGATCACCGTCTGGAGCGAGTCCCCGGCCAGGGCGGCCTGCGCCGCCGCCCACTTCAGCGCCCTCAGGGACGGAGCCGATCCGTCCACGCCCACCACGATCCTGCCGCCGGCCATGACCGACCTCCGTTTCGCTGTCGGGAGGCCCCGTGCGGGGCCCTCCCGACCAACGTAACAAATGGATCAATCCAGCCGCAGGTCGGCCAATTGACGCTCGAACGGGACGATCTCATCGAGCCCGTCGACCTCATCGAGCCCGCCGAGTCCGTCGGCGCCCGCCCCGTCGGCGCGGCGGCGCGGGCGGGCCGCGACCATCCCGGCGAACTCCTGCCCGGCCCGGGTGATCCGGGAGGGCAGCCCCTCGGTGTACTCGTCGCCGCCCGAGCCCCAGTCCTCCGAGGCCGCGTAGACGGCGGTCGGGGCGAGGGAGGCCCGCAGGTAGGCGAAGAGCGGGCGCAGGGCGTGGTCGAGGACGAGCGAGTGGCGGGCGGTGCCGCCGGTCGCCCCGATCAGGACCGGGACGCCGGTCAGCGCGGTCGGGTCGATCAGGTCGAAGAAGGACTTGAACAGGCCGCTGTACGAGGCGGTGAACACCGGGGTCACGGCGATGACGCCGTCGGCGCCGGTCACCGCGTCGATCGCCGCGCCCAGCTTCTCGGAGGGGAAGCCGGTGACGAGGTTCTTCGCGATGTCGACGGCCAGGTCGCGCAGTTCGACGACCTCGATGTCGACCGCGTACTCCTGCTCGGCCAGCCGGTAGCGGGCCGCCTGGACGAGCCGGTCGGCGAGCAGCCGGGTGGAGGACGGGGAGCTGAGGCCGGCGGAGACGGCGACCAGCTTGAGGGTCTGCATGGTTTACGACTCCTTCTGGGCGCGGTGCGCGGTCACGGCGGGGTGCAGCGGGGCGGTCTCGGGGACGTCGGCGGGCCGCAGGTTCGCGAACTCCTTGCGGAGCACCGGGACGACCTCCTCGCCGAGGATGTCGAGCTGCTCCAGGACCGTCTTCAGGGGCAGACCGGCGTGGTCGACCAGGAAGAGCTGGCGCTGGTAGTCGCCGACGTAGTCGCGGAAGGACAGGGTGCGCTCGATGACCTCCTGCGGCGAGCCGACGGTCAGCGGGGTCTCGCTGCTGAACTCCTCCAGGGAGGGGCCGTGGCCGTAGACCGGCGCGTTGTCGAAGTACGGGCGGAACTCCCGTACGGCGTCCTGCGAGTTCTTCCGCATGAAGACCTGGCCGCCGAGGCCGACGATCGCCTGCTCGGGGGTGCCGTGGCCGTAGTGGGCGTACCGCTGCCGGTAGAGCCGGACCATCTTCTCGGTGTGCTGCTTGGGCCAGAAGATGTGGTTGGCGAAGAAGCCGTCACCGTAGTACGCGGCCTGCTCGGCGATCTCCGGGGAGCGGATGGAGCCGTGCCAGACGAACGGCGGGACGCCGTCCAGCGGGCGCGGCGTCGCCGTGAAGCCCTGGAGCGCGGTGCGGAACTTGCCCTCCCAGTCGACCACGTCCTCCCTCCACAGCTTGTGGAGGAGCGCGTAGTGCTCGATGGCGAGCGGGATGCCCTGGCGGATGTCCTGGCCGAACCACGGGTAGACCGGGCCGGTGTTGCCGCGGCCCATCATCAGGTCGACGCGGCCGTCGGCGAGGTGCTGGAGGGTGGCGTAGTCCTCGGCGATCTTCACCGGGTCGTTGGTGGTGATGAGGGTCGTGGAGGTGGAGAGGATCAGGTTCTCCGTGCGGGCGGCGATGTGCCCGAGGAGGGTCGTCGGGGAGGACGGGACGAACGGCGGGTTGTGGTGCTCGCCGGTCGCGAAGACGTCCAGGCCGACTTCTTCCGCCTTGAGCGCGATGGCGACGGTGTTCTTGATCCGCTCGTGCTCGGTGGGGGTCCGGCCGGTGGTCGGGTCGGCCGTCACGTCGCCGACGGTGAAGATCCCGAACTGCATCGTGCTCACCTCTCGCCTTTCCTGATGCCGCGATGCGGTCCGCACCGGCTGTCCATCAGTGGTTGAATCTTAAACCATCACGGGGAACGGCGCACCCCGCCCCCGTATTCCCGGCCACCCGTCCCCGCGCCCGTACCCTGGGGACATGACGGATCCCGGCACCGACCCCGACCCCGGCACGGACCCCGGCACCGACATGGAGCGGTGGAAGGAGCGGGGCGTGATGCTCCGCGTCTTCGTGTACGTCTTCGCGACACACGCCTTCGCGGGCTTCGTCTGGCTGCTCTTCTACGTGGGCCAGAACGCCCAGAAGTGACCCCGCGGACCGCCCCGAAGTGACCGCGCGGCAGGGCTCCGCCCCTGCTCACGTAGAGTCCCCGGCGTGAACGCTGCGATATCGGTCGTCGGAATCGGCGCGGACGGCTGGGACGGGCTCCCCGAAGCCTCCCGCCGGACCCTGCGCGCCGCCGAGGTGCTCATCGGCGGCCCCCGCCAGCTCGACCTGCTGCCCGCCGCCGACTGCCCCGGCACCCGCGTCGCCTGGCCCACCCCGCTGCTCCCCGCCGTGCCCGGCCTGCTCGCCGCCCACGAGGGCCGCCGCCTCGCGGTCCTGGCCAGCGGCGACCCCATGTTCTACGGGATCGGCCGCACCCTCGCCGGCACCGTCGGCCCGGACCGCCTGCGGGTCCTGCCGCACCCGTCCTCCGTCTCGTACGCCTGCGCCCGGCTCGGCTGGCCCCTGGAGGCCACCGAGACCGTCTCCCTCGTCGCCCGGCCGCTGGACGCCCTCACGGCCCGGCTGCACGACGGTCACCGGCTGCTGCTGCTCGGCGAGGGCGCCGACTCCCCGGCGCGGGTCGCCGCGCTGCTGCGCGAGCGGGGCTGGAGCGGCACCCGGATCCGGGTCCTCGAACAGCTCGGCTCCGCGCGCGAACGGCTCCTCGACGGCACCGCGGCCGACTGGCCGCACGAGCGCACCGACCCCCTCCACGTGATCGCCCTCGACTGCGTGCGCGACCCCGGGACGCTCCGGCTCGGCGTCACGCCCGGACTGCCCGACGAGGCGTACGAGCACGACGGCCAGCTCACCAAGCGGTACGTGCGCGCCGCCACGCTCGCCGCGCTCGCGCCCGCCCCCGGCGAACTGCTCTGGGACATCGGCGGCGGCTCCGGCTCCATCGGCATCGAATGGACCCGGGCCCACCGCGACTGCCGGGCCGTCGCCGTGGAGCGGTCCGCCGAGCGCGCGGCGCGCATCGCCCGCAACGCGGCGGCCCTCGGCGTACCGGGCCTGCGGGTGGTGACGGCCGCGGCACCGGCCGGCCTCGCGGAGCTCCCCGCCCCCGACGCGATCTTCATCGGCGGCGGTCTGACCGCCCCCGGCCTGCTCGACGCCTGCTGGGACGCGCTCCCCGCCGGCGGCCGGCTCGTCGCCAACACGGTGACGCTGGAATCCGAGGCGCTGCTCGCCGAGCGCTACCGCCACCACGGCGGCGAACTGATCCGGCTCGCGGTCGCCGCCGCCGTGCCGGTGGGCGGCTTCACCGGCTGGCGCCAGGCGATGCCGGTCACGCAATGGTCCGTAACGAAGGGTTGAACACCGACATGACCGTCTACTTCATCGGCGCGGGCCCCGGGGCGGCCGACCTCATCACCGTGCGCGGCGCACGGACCCTGGCGAAGTGCGGGGTCTGCCTCTACGCCGGCTCCCTCGTCCCCACCGAACTGCTCGCCGAGTGCCCGCCGGACGCGAAGCTGGTCGACACGGCCCGGATGGACCTGGACCAGATCGTCGCCGAGATCGCCGCCGCCCACGAGGCCGGCCAGGACGTGGCCCGCCTCCACTCCGGCGACCCGTCCGTCTTCAGCGCCATGGCCGAACAGATGCGCCGCCTGGACGCGGCGGGCATCCCGTACGAGGTCGTGCCCGGAGTCCCCGCCTTCGCGGCGGCCGCGGCGGCCCTCAAGCGGGAACTGACGGTCCCGACCGTCGGCCAGACCGTCATCCTCACCCGCGTCGCCCAGCAGGCCACCCCCATGCCGGCCGGCGAGGACCTGGCCACCCTCGGCCGCAGCGGCGCCCTCCTGGTCCTGCACCTCGCGGCCCGCTACGCCGACCGGATCGTCGCGGAACTCGTCCCCCACTACGGCGAGGACTGCCCCGCCGCCGTCGTCGCGATGGCCAGCCGCCCGGACGAGCTCGTCCTGCGCGGCACCCTGGCCGACATCGCGGACCAGCTGAAGGCCTCGGGCATCACCAAGACCGCCGTGATCATCGTGGGCCGCACCCTGGCCGCCTCGGAGTTCCGCGACAGCCACCTGTACGACCCGGCCCGGGACCGCCACACCTGCTGAACGGGCGGCGGCCCGGGCACCTCGGCTCAGGTGTTGGGCCGCTTCCCGTGGTTGGCACCCTTCTTCTTCCGCGCCCGGCGCTTGTTGCCTCGCTTCGACATGGCGTTCCTCCCGGTCTCGTGGGGGTTCTGTCGGGGTTTGCCCTGGCAAGCCTAGGTTCGGGGGGAGGGGGGCGCACGTCGGCCGGGGGCCGGTTGTCAGACCCGTCCGCTGCCGGGGATCGAGGAACTGCGCGACCACTCCCGGGCGCTCGCGGCGCTCGACGCGGAGCACGAGCGCCGCCGGACCCTCGGGCGGGAGTGACGCCTCCTCGGGCGGGAGTGATGCCTCCTCGGACGCGGGTGACGTCACCTCAGGTGGGGGTGACCCCCCACTCCGGCGCGAGCACCGCCATCACCGTCGCGTCCACCCGCTCCCCCTCCCACAACAGCGCCCCACGCAGCACACCCTCCGCGCGGAACCCGGCCTTCTCGTAGGCGCGCCGGGCGCGCGGGTTGAAGGCGTAGACCTCCAGCCAGACCCGGAAGAGCCCGAGCACGCCGAAGGCATGCCCGAGCACCAGCCGGGTGGCCTCGGTGCCGAGCCCTCGGCCGAGGGTGTCGGGCGACAGACAGATGCGGAAGCCGCAGCTCTCGTTCGGTGCGTCCCACTCGTTCAGCACCACCTCGCCGACGACCCGCCCGGTCGCCCGCTCCACCACGGCCAGATCGATCCGGCCGCGCTGCTCACCCCGCGTCCCGTACCACTGCCGCAGCGCGGCCTCGGTGAAGTCGGCGTGCGAGCCGGTGAGCCGCCTGATCCCGGGGTCGCTCAGCATCGGCAGCAGCGCGGGGACATCGTCCTCGGTGACGGGGCGCAGGGTGACGAGGTCGCCGGTGAGGGTGGGCTTGAGGGAGAAGTCGGCCATGCGGTGATTCTCCGCCGCGGCCCCGCCGCCTGTCGTGAGCTTTTCCCGCACGTGGCAGTCCGTGGGGACGAGCGCCGCCTGACAGAGGGAGACGGAGGATCCCTTGCCCCGCCCCGGCCACGGCGGTCACGCACGCGTGGTGCGGGTGAAGCCGAGGGCGGTCAGCCCCCCGGCCCCGCCACCCCCGACCGTCCCACCACCACGCCCGCCCGGTCGATGCACACCACGTCGACCGCGACCGGGGCGCCGCGCAGGACCGTGAGGGCCTCGTCGCGGGCTCGGGTGGCGACGAGGTCGCCGAGGGGGACCGCGGCGGATTCGCAGAGGCGGAGGGCGGCCAGGCCTGTGTTGGCCGCCTCGATCTCGGTGGCCAGGGAGGCGGAGGCGCCGCCCGTGCGGGCCAGGGCGGCGAGGAAGGGCTTGTCGACCTGGGAGCGGGCCGAGTGGAGGTCCAGGTGGCCGGCGGCGAGCTTGGACAGCTTCGCGAAGCCGCCGCAGATCGTGAGGCGGTCCACCGGGTGGCGGCGGACGTACTTCAGGACCGCGCCCGCGAAGTCGCCCATGTCGAGGAGGGCGAGCTCCGGCAGGTCGTAGAGGGTGGTGATCGTCTTCTCCGAGGTGGAGCCCGTGCAGCCTGCCACGTGGGTCAGGCCGGCCGCTCGGGCCACGTCCACGCCGCGGCGGATCGAGTCGATCCAGGCCGAGCACGAGTACGGGACGACGACGCCCGTCGTGCCGAGGATGGACAGGCCGTCGAGGATGCCGATCCGCGGGTTCCAGGTGGAGCGGGCGATCTCCGCGCCGTCGTCCACGGAGAGCGTGATCTCGACGTCGCCGCTCCCGCCGTGCGCCGCCGCGACCGCCGCCACGTGGTCGCGCATCATCTGGCGCGGGACCGGGTTGATCGCCGGTTCGCCGACCTCCAGCGGCAGGCCGGGGAGCGTGACCGTGCCGACGCCCGGGCCCGCCCGGAAGACGACGCCCGAGCCGGGCGGCAGGAGCCGTACCGTCGAGCGGATCAGGGCGCCGTGCGTCACGTCCGGGTCGTCGCCCGCGTCCTTCACCACCCCGGCCGTCGCCGAGCCCGAGTCCGGGTCCGTCGACTCCACCGCCAGGGCGAAGGACGGGGTCTGGCCCTTCGGGAGGGTGATCGTCACCGGGTCGGGGAACTCCCCGGTGAGCAGCGCCGTGTACGCGGCGGTCGACGCCGCCGTCGCGCAGGCACCAGTCGTCCAGCCGGGGCGCAGACCGGTGTGCTTGAGTTGGGCCTCGCGCCCGCCGCCGGAACTCGTCGCACTCACGGATGGACTCCCATGCACGTACTCATTCTCGGGGGAACGACCGAGGGACGGGTCCTCGCGGGCCTGCTCGCGGGGGCGGTGCGGGTCACCAGTTCGCTCGCCGGGCGGGTCGCCGCGCCCCG
This sequence comes from Streptomyces sp. NPDC023157, assembly GCF_055560575.1. NCBI lineage: Bacteria > Bacillati > Actinomycetota > Actinomycetes > Kitasatosporales > Streptomycetaceae > Streptomyces > Streptomyces sp. NPDC023157. The sequence goes on along the minus strand of NZ_JBVHIL010000005.1, from coordinate 318,564 downwards.
GCTGCCGGCGGGCGAGGTGCGGATCGGCGGCTTCGGCGGGGCGGAGGGGCTGGCCGCGTGGGTGCGGCAGCACGGCGTGGACGCGGTCATCGACGCCACCCATCCCTTCGCGGAGCGGATCAGTTTCAACGCGGCCCGGGCGGCCGCCACCGCCCATGTTCCCCTGCTCGCGCTGCGCCGGCCCGGCTGGGTCCCGGTCGAGGGGGACGACTGGCACGAGGTGGGCTCGCTGGCGGAGGCCGCCGCCGCCCTCGACGGGCTGGGGGAGCGGGTGTTCCTGACGACGGGGCGGATGGGGCTCGCGGCCTTCGCCGACCGCCCCGAGTGGTTCCTGGTCCGGTCCGTCGACGCCCCCGACGTGCCCGTCCCCGCCCGCTCCGAAGTCCTCCTGGAACGCGGGCCGTTCACCCTCGACGGAGAGCGCGAACTGCTCGCCCGGCACCGGATCGACGTCCTCGTCACGAAGGACAGCGGCGGCGCGGCGACCGCCCCCAAACTCGCCGCCGCCCGCGAGGCCGGCGTCCCGGTCGTCGTCGTACGCCGCCCGCCGGTCCCGGCGGGCGTGCCGACGGCGCCGACCCCGGAGACGGCGGCGGCCTGGGCGCTGGCCCGCGCGGAGGAGGCCGCCGCCCCACCCCCACCCCGCGCCCCGCGCGCGACAGACGCGCCCGCAGGTCTTTGAATGGAGAGATGAGCACCGTTCGATGGCTTGCCGCGGCGGGACTTGCGGCGCTCCTGGGCGCCACGGCCCCGGGGCCTTCGCCGCCCCCGGCCCAGCCGCCGTCCCAGCTCGACGACGCCGAGGTGCAGCGGGCGGTGGACCGGCTGGACGGGGTGGTCAAGGACGCCATGAAACGTACCGGCGTGCCGGGCGTCTCCGTCGCCGTCGTCCACGACGGCAAGGTGGTCAAACTCCAGGGGTACGGCGTGCGGAAGGTCGGCGAGAAGGCCACCGTCGACGCCGACACCGTCTTCCAGCTCGCGTCCGTCTCGAAGCCGGTCGCCTCCACGGTGGTCGCCGGCGCCGTCGGGCTCGACGGCTGGACGAAACCCGTCGCGCCGAACGTGCCGGACTTCAAGCTCAAGGACCCGTGGGTCACCGCGCACATGACGGCCGCCGACCTCTTCTCGCACCGCAGCGGCCTGCCCGACCACGCCGGTGACCTGCTCGAAGACCTCGGCTACGACCAGGCGTACATCCTGTCCCACCTGCGCTACGAGCCCCTCACCCCGTTCCGGGCGAGCTACGCCTACACCAACTTCGGCCTGACGGGCGCCGCGGTGGCCGTGGCGGAGGAGAAGGGTGTGCCGTGGGACAAGCTGTCCGCCGACGTCCTGTACAAGCCGGCCGGCATGGACCACACCAGCTCCCGCTTCCAGGACTTCGTCAACGCCCCCGACCGCGCCTACGGTCACGCGAAGGCCGCCGACGGGAGCTGGAAGGCGCAGTACGTGCGTGACGCGGACGCCCAGTCCCCGGCCGGCGGCGTCAGCTCGTCCGCCCGTGACATGGCGGCCTTCGTGAAGCTCCAGCTCGCCGACGGCAAGCTGGACGGGCGGCAGATCATCCCGGCCGACGCCCTCCAGCGCACCCACTGGCCCGAGGCGGTCTCCAACCCGCCGCACGCCCCGGCCGCCCGCACGGGCTTCTACGGGCTGGGCTGGAACGTGAGTTACGACGACGCGGGCCGGCTCAGGCTGTCGCACACCGGAGGCTTCGAACTCGGCGCGCACACCAACGTGACGATGCTGCCCGGCGAACAGCTCGGCATCGTCGTCCTCACCAACGCCTCGCCGGTCGGCGTGGCCGACGCCGTCGCGCTCGACTTCTTCGACATCGCGGAGTACGGGCAGCCCACCCGCGACTGGATCCCGCTCATCCAGCAGGTGTACCAGCAGCAGACGGACGCGCTCCGGTCGAAGACCGACTACGCCCACCCGCCGTCCGGCGCCGCGCCCGCCAAGGCCGCCGCCACCTACACGGGCACGTACCGCAACGCCTACTACGGCCCGGCCCAGGTCGTCGCCGCCCCCGACGGCACCCTGACCCTCCGCCTGGGCCCGAAGCCCCAGTCGTACCGCCTGGCGCACTACGCCGGCGACACGTTCAGCTTCGAGACCGCGGGCGAGAACGCCATCGGGCGCACCGGGGTCACCTTCGCCCCGGACGGGAGATCGTTCACCGTCGAGTACCTGAACGCGGAGGGGTTGGGGACGTTCAGCCGGTAGCGGGGGTGCCCAGCTCCGTGACCTCGACCCGGGACACCTGGTCGATGTCCGTGGCCAGGGTGTTGCCCCAGACGTCGACGGCCGCGAGCGCGTACGCGGAGGTCTCGCCGTCAGGCGTGGCCGGGTAGAGGTGGGAGGTGGCGTCCTTGCCGATCCACTCGACCTGGCGGAACATCCAGATCCCGCCGCCGGGGCTCTCCTCGTCCGGGATCCACTCGCCCCGGTAGAGGTCGTAACGCAGCAGGTCGGGCTCGGTGTTGGCGTCCCATTCGAGCAGGATGCCGTCCTCGCGCGGGGTCGCCTTCAGGCCAGTGACGGCGGCCGGGGGGACCAGGTCACCTTCGGTGGTGGCCGAGGCCGCGGCGGAGACCGGGGACTCGTGACCGGCCCGGTCGACGGCCGTCACCGTGTAGGTGTACGTGGTGCCGTTGTCGACCGAGAGGTCACGGTAGGTGCGCCCGGAGACGCCGTCGCGGCTCAGGTGCCCGTTCCGGTAGACGTTGTACGAGACCACGTCGGTGTCGGCCGGGGCGGTCCAGGTCAGGTCGATGCCCCGCTGGGGGACGAAGGTCGCGGTCAGGCCGGTAGGCGCCCCCGGCGCGTAGTCCCCGTGGGCCGTCGGCAGCGTGGTCCGGGGCGAGGTGTTGCCCGCGGCGTCGACGGCCGAGACCCAGTAGGTGTAGCCGGTCCGCTCGGTGACGTCCGGGTCGGTCCAGGACGGTGCGGTGACCGTGGCGACCTGGACGAGGGGTGCGGGGGTGCCGGCATCGCTGGTGCCGGCGCGCTGCCGGTGGACGAGGTACTTCGCCGCGCCGGGCACGGGCTGCCAGGCGAGGGCGATTCCGGCGGCGCCGTCGGTGGCGGTGACCCCGCCGGGCGCGGAGGGTGCCGTGCGGTCCACGCTGACGACGGTGGCGTCGGCGCTGCCGAGGGATTCGCGGCCCGCCCGGTCGACGGCCCGGACCTCGTACACGTACGACGCGCCGGTCTCGGGCGGCATCTCGACGAACGAGGTGCCGGTGCGGAGGGCCGTCCCGCTGACCTGGGCCCAGCCGGCGGTGCCGGTGCGCCGGTAGACGCGGTAGCCGGCCAGGTCCATCTCCTTGTTGGCGGCCCAGCGCAGGGTCGCCCGGCCGGAGTTGCGGTCGAGCGAGGCGGAGAGGCCGGCCGGCGCGAGCGGCCGGACCGTGTCGACGGAGGCCGACGTGCGGGGCGCGTAGCCGAACTTCACGTTCGCCGCCCCCGTCCACGCCGCGAAGTCGACGCGCAGGGAGTGGCGGCCGGCCGGGACGGTGAGGTTCACGGTGCGCTTCTGGGTGGTGGAGACGTTCCGCCACAGGTCGATCTTCCGGACGCCGTCCAGGTAGACGCGGATGCCGTCCTGGGCCTCGGCCGAGAAGGTGAAGGGGCCGCCGGAGCCGAAGTCGCGGGTGAGGGACCAGCGGACGGAGAAGTTGTCCTTGGGGAGGGTGACGCCGGCCGGGTCGCCGTAGCCGTAGTTCTCGGCGACGGCGGAGTCGCAGGCGGTGAGCTTGGGGGTGCCGCTGAAGGTGGTGTTGGCGTAGTACTGCGCCTTCCACACGGGGGCGTTGCAGGTGACGGCCGCGGCGGCGGGGGTGGCGGTGACGAGGCCGCCGGCGAGGGCGAGGGCGGCGAGGGCGGCCGAGGCCGCCGGCCGGGCCTTCGGGCGGTTGCGAGTGATCACAGGTGCGAGGGGCCCTTTCCGGACCGTGTGCGGCGTGCGGGCACGCCGGACGGGGTGACGACCGAGAGGCGTGGGAGGAAGGGCGGGTCCGGGTGGGGCCGTGGTCCGCCGCCCACGGACTCTACCCGCCTCTACCCGCGCTGATCAGGCACACGACAGGGCCCGCCCCCCGACGGCGCGGGGAGCGGGCCCGAGAGAACCAGGAGGGACGGTCAGCCGTACCGCCGAGGCGTCCACGCGATCGTGCGTCCGTCGCCCCGCTCCGTGACCTGCGTCTGGGAGGAGCCGACCAGGAGCAGGGTGCGCATGTCGACCTCGGTCGGGTCCAGGGTCTTCAGGGTCACGATGCGGACCGACTGTTCCGGGCCGCCGACGTCGCGGGCGACGACCACCGGGGTGTCGGGTGAGCGGAGTTCCAGGAGGAGTTCGCGTGCGGCGGCGACCTGGTGGGTGCGGGACCTGGAGCCCGGGTTGTAGATGGCGAGGACCAGGTCGGCCTCGGCGGCGGCGCGCAGGCGCTGGGAGATGACCTCCCAGGGCTTGAGGCGGTCGGAGAGGGAGATGGTGGCGTAGTCGTGGCCGAGCGGGGCGCCCGCGGCGGCGGCGGCCGCGTTGGCGGCGGTCACGCCGGGCAGGACGCGGACGGGCACGTCGGCGTACCGCTCCTCCGACGCGACCTCCAGGACGGCCGTCGCCATGGCGAACACGCCCGGGTCGCCGCCGGAGACGACCGCGACGCGCCGCCCGCGCAGGGCCAGGTCGAGGGCGAACTCGGCCCGCTCCGACTCGACCTTGTTGTCCGAGCCGTGCCGGATCTGCCCGGCGCGCAGCACCGGCACCCGGTCGAGGTAGGTGGTGTAGCCGACGAGCACGTCGGCGTTGACGAGCGCGCCGCGCGACTCGGGCGTCAGCCAGGGCGCCCCGGCGGGGCCGGTGCCGACGACGACGACCTCGCCCCGTTCCCGTACCGGCGGCTGCGCGTCGATGCGGGAGGGGAGGACGGCGACGGAGAAGTACGGGACCGAGTCCGGGTCGATCGCGTCGAGGCGGCCGGTGCGCTCGCCCGCCATGAACGCGCGCTCCACGTACCGGGCGTCCTCAAGGCGGCCGGCCCGCTCCAGGGCCCGCCTGACCGTGGGGAACGTGCGGCCCAGTTTCATCACGACCGCCGAGTCCGTGCCCGCGAGACGGGCCGTCAGCTCGTCCTCCGGCAGCGTGCCGGGGACGATCGTCAGCACCTCCTCGGCCTCGCACAGCGGCTCCCCGAGGCGGGCCGCGGCGGCGCTGACCGAGGTGACGCCGGGGATGACGGTGGTGTCGTAGCGGTGCGCGAGCCGCTTGTGCATGTGCTGGTACGAGCCGTAGAACAGCGGGTCGCCCTCGGCGAGGACGGCGACCGTGCGGCCCGCGTCGAGGTGGGCGGCGAGCCGGGCCGCGGCCTCCTCGTAGAAGTCGTCGAGCGCGCCCCGGTAGCCGCCGGGGTGGTCGGTGGTCTCGACCGTGAGCGGGTACATCAGCCGCTCCTCGATCTGGTCCTCGCGCAGGTGCTCGGCGGCGATGGAGCGGGCGATGGAGCGCCCGTGCCGCGCCGAGTGGTACGCGACGACGTCGGCGCCGGCGATGGCCTTCACCGCGGCCACCGTCATCAGGTTCGGGTCGCCGGGTCCGAGCCCGACCCCGTACAGCTTTCCGGTCACTGCTGGATCTCCGCTTCGTGCGCGAGGGCGTTGAGCGCCGCCGCGGTCATGGCGCTGCCGCCCCGCCTGCCCCGTACGACCAGGTACTCCAGGCCCAGGTCGTTGGCGGCCAGCGCGTCCTTGGACTCGGCGGCGCCGATGAAGCCGACCGGGATGCCGAGCACGGCGGCGGGCCGGCCCGCGCCCTTCGCGATCATCTCCAGGAGGTGGAAGAGCGCGGTCGGCGCGTTGCCGATGGCGACGACGGAGCCCTCCAGGCGGTCCCGCCACAGCTCCATCGCGGCGGCCGACCGGGTGGTGCCCAGTTCGGCGGCGAGCGCGGGCACCGACGGGTCGGAGAGCGTGCAGACCACGTCGTTGTCGGCGGGCAGCCGCTTGCGGGTGACGCCGCTGGCGACCATCCGGGCGTCGCACAGGATGGGCGCGCCCGCGCGCAGGGCGGCGCGCGCCGAGGCGACGACGCCGGGGGAGTGGGCGATGTCCCGCACGAGGTCGGTCATGCCGCAGGCGTGGATCATCCGCACCGCGACCGTGGCGACGTCGGCGGGCAGGCCCGCGAGGTCCGACTCGGCGCGGATCGTGGCAAAGGAGCGGCGGTAGATCTCCGCGCCGTCCTTCTCGTACTCGAACATCCTGGTGCTCTCGCTCATCTCGTGGGGGTCGCCGGGCCGCGGGCCGCCGCGACCGCTTCGGACAGGGAGGTACGGGGGGTGGGGACGCCGTCGACCAGGTAGGCGCCGTCCTCGGTGGCGAGGACGTCGACCCAGGCGCCGTGCGGGTGCCCGCAGCGGCGTGCGCACCCCGAGAAGTGGACGGGCAGCCGCCCGTGCGGCGCGAGGGCCGCGTCCGCCCGCACGTCGGCGAGGGACTTGGCGCAGCCGGGCCGCCCGGTGCAGGCGCCGACGCCGGTGCCGGCGGTGTCGGGCCGGGTGATCAGGCCGTACGAGGCCAGCTCGGCGAGCCGGCCGGGCGGCGCGGCGACCACCGCACCGCGCCAGGGCGTGAACCGCACCTCGCGCGCCGGCAGCAGCGCCCGCAGCTGGACGGCGGTCAGCCGGCCGAGCGGCGCGAGGACGTACAGGGCGTCCGCGCCCAGCGGCCCCGGGGCGGGCGGCTCCCCTTGGGGCAGCGGGGGTACGGCGTGGGGGACGGGCTCCGCGACGAGCCCGGCACGCGTCAGGGCCGCCGCCAGGTCCGGCACGCACCCCTCGGGCAGTTCCCGCACCCGCCAGGCCCCCGTCCCGGCGGTCTCGGCGGCCCGCAGGAAGGCGTCGGCGGCGGCGAGCGCGGCGCGCGGGGCGTCGGCGGCGGCGATCCGGAAGGTGTGGTCGCCGAGGCGGAGCCGGGCGCGGGCCTCCCCGCCCGCGGGGGGCTGTTCTGCGAGCAAGGTCACATCCCCGCCGAGCCCCGCGACGTCGCCCCGCCCGTCGTCCAGGACGAACAGGAACCGTCCCGAGAGCGCCGCCGTCCACGCCTCCGCGCACAGCAGCGCGTCCAGCTCCCGCGCCCACAACTGCGGGTCGGGGCCGCCGAGTCCGTCCAGTCCCGCGGCCGGTGAGGCGACGATGTTGCGGATCCGTTCGTGGCTGGGCGAGGGCAGCAGCCCGGCCCGGTCGAGGAGCGCGGCCAGCTCGGTGCCGCAGCTCTCGCCGAGCCCGCGCAGCTCCGCGTTGCCGCGTGAGGTGATGCTGACGCTGCCGTCCCCGAGGGACTCGGCCGCGTCGGCCAGAGCGAGAACCTGAGCCTCCGTCAGGCGCCCGCCGGGCAGGCGCAGTCGGGCGAGCCGCCCGTCGTCCGCCGCGTGCAGTCGCAGCGCACCCGGACAGGCGTCGCCGCGGTCCCGTATGAGAGGTTCGCCCGGTTCGGGCGAGGTGCGTGGGGTGGCCGACATGGCGGCGAGCATACCCACGGCACGATCCGCTCCCACCTGGCACGAACCGGCCACGGGCGGGGCGGCGGCAGCCGCGTACGGCCCCCGCCCACCCGGTGTGATCCGCCCGACCCCCCGCTCTCCCCCCGCCGCGCCCGCTCACGATCTAGGATGCAGACGGCATGGGGTCCCAGGACCCCGGGGAGGAAGCCCGGTGAGAATCCGGCGCGGTCCCGCCACTGTGAGCCGGTCCGGAGTTCCGGGGCGGTGAGTCAGGAACTCCCGCCGTCCATACGACCACCCGGGGCGCGGACAACCCCGAGGAAAGGGCCTGAGCTCGCCATGCTCCTGCTGCTGTCGCACTCCGACACCGACCTGCTCAGCGCCCGCGCGGCGGACGCCGCCGTCGCCGATGGGCAGGTGGCGTACCGGTACGCCAACCCGTCCCGGCTGCCGCTGGCCGACCTCCCCGCTCTCCTCGACGGCGTCGAGCTCGTCGTCGTCCGCCTCCTCGGCGGCCTGCGGTCCTGGGAGGACGGCCTGGACACGGTCCTGGCCGCCGGGAAGCCCGTGGTGGTGCTCAGCGGCGAACAGGCTCCCGACGCGCAGCTGATGGAGGCGTCGACCGTCCCGGTCGGCGTGGCCACCGAGGCGCACGCGTACCTGGCGCACGGCGGCCCGGCCAACCTCGGCCAGCTGGCCCGCTTCCTCTCCGACACGGTGCTGCTCACCGGCCACGGCTTCGAGCCGCCGGCCCCCGCGCCGACCTGGGGCCCGCTGGAGCGGACCCCGGGGGAGACGCCCGAGGGCGCCCCCACCGTCGCCGTGCTCTACTACCGCGCCCACCACATGAGCGGCAACACCGCCTTCGTCGGCACCCTCTGCGACGCGATCGAGCAGAAGGGCGCCCGGGCGAAGGCCCTGTACGTGGCCTCCCTGCGGGCCCCGGAGCCGGAGCTCCTCGACGAGCTGCGCGGTGCCGACGCGATCGTCACGACGGTCCTCGCGGCGGGCGGCACCAAGCCGGCCGAGGCGCAGGCCGGCGGCGACGAGGAGGCCTGGGACGCGGGCGCGCTCGCCGCCCTGGACGTGCCGATCCTGCAGGCGCTGTGCCTGACGGGCTCGCGCGCCGCGTGGGAGGAGAACGACGAGGGCCTGTCGCCGCTGGACGCGGCCAGCCAGGTCGCCGTCCCGGAGTTCGACGGCCGGCTCATCACCGTCCCGTTCTCCTTCAAGGAGATCGACGAGGACGGCCTGCCCGCGTACGTGGCGGACGCCGAGCGTTCCGCCCGCGTCGCCGGCATCGCCGTCCGGCACGCCCGTCTGCGGCACATCGCGAACGGCGAGAAGAAGCTGGCTCTCGTCCTCTCCGCGTACCCGACGAAGCACTCCCGCATCGGCAACGCCGTCGGCCTCGACACCCCGGCCTCCGCCGTGGCGCTGCTGCGCCGGCTCATCGCCGAGGGCTACGACTTCGGTCCCGAGGCGGACATCCCCGGCCTGGTCTCCGGCGACGGCGACGAGCTGATCTACGCCCTGATCGAGGCCGGCGGCCACGACCAGGACTGGCTCACCGAGGAGCAGCTGGCCCGCAACCCGGTCCGTATCCCGGCCGCCGACTACAAGCGCTGGTACGCCGAACTCCCGGCGGAGCTGCGCGCCCAGGTCGAGGAGCACTGGGGCCCGGCCCCGGGCGAGATGTTCCTGGACCGCTCGCGCAACCCCGAGGGGGACATCGTGCTCGCGGCGCTGCGCCGCGGGAACCTGCTGGTCCTCATCCAGCCGCCGCGCGGCTTCGGCGAGAACCCGATCGCGATCTACCACGACCCGGACCTGCCGCCCTCGCACCACTACCTGGCGGCCTACCGCTGGATCGCCGCCCGCGCCGAGGACGGGGGTTTCGGCGCGGACGCGATGGTGCACCTGGGCAAGCACGGCAACCTGGAGTGGCTGCCCGGCAAGAACGCCGGCCTGTCCGCCGCCTGCGGCCCGGACGCCGCGCTCGGCGACCTGCCGCTGGTCTACCCGTTCCTGGTCAACGACCCGGGCGAGGGCACCCAGGCCAAGCGGCGCGTGCACGCCACGCTCGTCGACCACCTGGTGCCGCCGATGGCCCGCGCCGACTCGTACGGCGACATCGCGCGCCTGGAGCAGCTGCTCGACGAGTACGCGCAGATCAGCAGCATGGACCCGGCGAAGCTGCCGGCGATCCGCGCGCAGATCTGGACGCTGATCCAGGCGGCGAAGCTGGACCACGACCTGGGCATGGCGGACCGGCCGGAGGACGACGGCTTCGACGACTTCCTGCTGCACGTCGACGGCTGGCTGTGCGAGGTCAAGGACGCCCAGATCCGCGACGGCCTGCACGTCCTGGGCGGCGCCCCGGTCGGCGAGGCCCGGGTGAACCTGGTCCTGTCGATCCTGCGCGCCCGGCAGATCTGGGGCGGCACGCAGGCGCTGCCGGGCCTGCGCGAGGCCCTCGGCCTGGACGAGTCGGCGGCGACCCGCACCACCGCCGACGAGGCGGAGGCGAAGGCCCGCGAGCTGGTCGAGGGCATGGAGGCGGCGGACTGGTCCGTGGACGCGATCGCCTCCGTGGCCGGCGCGTACGGCGCCGACGTGCACGCGGTGCTGCGCTTCGCCTGCGAGCAGGTCGTCCCGCGCCTGGCCGGCACCACCGACGAACTCACGCACGCCGTCCACGCGTTGAACGGCGGCTTCGTCCCGGCGGGGCCGTCGGGCTCGCCGCTGCGCGGCCTGGTCAACGTGCTGCCGACCGGCCGCAACTTCTACTCGGTCGACCCGAAGGCCGTGCCGTCCCGCCTCGCGTGGGAGACCGGCCAGGCGCTCGCCGACTCGCTCCTGGAGCGCTACCGCACCGACAACGGCGAGTGGCCGACCTCCGTGGGCCTCTCCCTGTGGGGCACGAGCGCGATGCGCACCGCGGGCGACGACGTCGCCGAGGCGCTCGCCCTGCTGGGCGTCCGCCCGCTCTGGGACGACGCCTCGCGCCGCGTGAACGGCCTGGAGCCCATCCCGCTCGCCGAGCTGGGCCGTCCCCGCATCGATGTGACGCTGCGCATCTCGGGCTTCTTCCGGGACGCGTTCCCGCACGTCATCGGCCTGCTCGACGACGCCGTACGGCTGGTCGCGGGCCTCGACGAGGCCGCCGAGGACAACTACGTACGGGCGCACGCCCAGGCGGACCTGGCGGAGCACGGCGACGAGCGGCGCGCCACCACCCGTATCTTCGGCTCCCGCCCGGGCACGTACGGCGCGGGTCTGCTCCAGCTGATCGACTCGCGCGACTGGCGCACCGACGCCGACCTGGCCGAGGTGTACACGGTGTGGGGCGGTTACGCGTACGGCCGGGGTCTCGAAGGGCGCCCGGCGCGCGCCGAGATGGAGACGGCGTACAAGCGGATCGCGGTCGCGGCGAAGAACACGGACACGCGCGAGCACGACATCGCCGACTCCGACGACTACTTCCAGTACCACGGCGGCATGGTGGCGACCGTCCGCGCGCTGAAGGGCACGGCGCCCGAGGCGTACATCGGCGACTCCACCCGCCCGGAGACGGTCCGCACCCGCACGCTGGTCGAGGAGACCTCCCGGGTGTTCCGCGCCCGCGTGGTCAACCCGCGCTGGATCGAGGCGATGCGCCGGCACGGCTACAAGGGCGCGTTCGAGCTGGCGGCGACGGTCGACTACCTCTTCGGCTACGACGCCACGACGGGCGTGGTCGCCGACTGGATGTACGACAAGCTGACCGAGGCGTACGTCCTCGACCCGGAGAACCAGGCCTTCCTCAAGGAGGCCAACCCGTGGGCGCTGCACGGCATCGCCGAGCGCCTCCTCGAGGCCGAGTCCCGCGGCATGTGGGAGAAGCCGGACCCGGAGACGCTGGCGGCGCTGCGGCAGGTGTTCCTGGAGACGGAGGGTGATCTGGAGGGCGCGGCGGACCCGACGGACCCCGACGGGCGCTGACAGGCCCCGACGGGCTCTCACCGACCCCGACGGGCGGTGACGGGCGGCGCGGGGCTCTGGGTTACGCTCCCGGTCCGCGCGCGCCGTGCGTGCGGATCGGGACGTCGACCTGGGGTGGGGTGGTGGGCGTGCGTGCCCGCGGAGCTGTGACGACGGCGGTGGTGCTGGGTCTGGGCCTGGCCCTGGGCGCCTGCTCGGGCGGAGGAGACGGGGGTACGCCTCCGAAGCCGAAGGCCCCGAAGTCCGCGCACCCCACGACGACGGCACCCCCGACGCCTTCGGCGACCCCGTCCGCGGACCCGGACGCGGATCCGGCCGAGGACCCGGCGTCGGATCCGTCCGCGAGCGCGACCCCGTCGAAGGTCCGGATCACCCCGGGGACCGGCGGGCGCTCGGCGAAGCCGTACCGGCCCGGGACCTCCGGCGGCGTGAAGAGGAAGACGGCGGCGGAACCGCAGAACCCCAACGCGGGCCCGAACCCGCCCCCGGCGCCGGACCGTCCGGCGCCGCCGCCCTACGCGCCGCCGCCGGGGTACCGGCCGGGCGATCCCGTCACCGTGGTCCCGGTCCCCACCTTCGAGCAGCCCCCGTTCACACCGGACACGGTGCGCTGACCCACGGCTCCAGCTCCACCCGCCGCCCCCGGAAACCGTTCCGCAGGCGCCGGTCGTGGCTGACGACCACCAGCGTGCCCGGGTAGTGCGCGAGGGCGGCCTCCAGTTCCTCGACCAGGCCGGGGGAGAGGTGGTTGGTCGGCTCGTCGAGGAGGAGCAGGTCGGCCGGGGCGGTGACCAGGCGGGCGAGCTCCAGACGGCGCCGCTGCCCGGCGGACAGCTCCCGGACCGGGGTGCCCAGGTCGGCCGGGGCGAACAGACCGAGCCCCAGCAGCTCCTCCTCCCGGCCCTCGCCGAACGCGGCGGCCAGGGTGCGCGGGTCCTGCGCGGGGTTCCCGGCGCGCGGGTCGTGCGCGGGGTTCACGGCCGTGGGGTCCCCCGCCGGGTCCCCCGCCGTGTCCTGGCGGAGCAGGCCGACCCGGGCCGGGGCGCTCACCGTGCCCGCGTCGGGGGCGAGTTCGCCCGCGAGGACCCGCAGCAGGGTGCTCTTCCCGGCGCCGTTCGGGCCGGTGACCAGCAGCCGTTCGCCCGGTTCGAGGCGCAGGGCGTCCAGCCGCAGCCGGCCGTCGACCCGGACGCCCGCCAGGTCGACCGCCGCCGCCGTGCCGTCGATCCGGGCGGCGAACCGCAGCGGGTCGGGCGGTCGGGGCGCCGGGTTCTCGGCGAGCCTGCGCTGTGCCTCGCGGGCGGCCCGGATCCTGCTCATCGCGCCGTGCGCCCGTGACCGGGCCCGGAACGCGCCCGCGCCGCTGAAGGCCGCGGGCGCCTTGCGGGGGATGGCGGAGAAGCGGTCGATGGTGCTGTCGGCGAGCGCGGAGTGCCGGGCCCACTCGGCCCGCCACTCCGCGTACTCCCGTTCCCTGCGGGCCCGTTCGGCGGCCCGGCCGGTCAGGTAGCCGCCGTAGCCGTCGCCGTGGCGCCGTACCGTACGGGTCTCGTGGTCGACCTCCAGGACGGCGGTGGTGACCCGGTCGAGGAAGGTCCGGTCGTGGGTGACGGCGACGACCGTCCCGCGGTGGGTGCGCAGCCGCTCCTCCAGCCAGCCGACGGCCTCGTCGTCGAGGTCGTTGGTCGGCTCGTCGAGCAGCAGCAGTTCGGGGTCGGAGGCGAGGGTCGCGGCGAGCGCGAGCCGGGAGCGGCGCCCACCGGAGAGGGTGCCGAGCGGCCGCGCGCGGTCGAGCGGCTCGCGCTCGCCGAGCCGCCGCAGCACGCTCTCCACCCGCCGGTCGGCGTCGGCTCCGCCGCGCGCCTCGTAGGCGGCGAGCAGGGCGGCGTACCGGTCGAGGTCGCCGGTGCGGCCGAGCTCGGCCTCGGCGGTACGGATGGCCCGCTCCAGCGCCCGTACGTCCGCGAGGGCGAGGTCGATCGCCGCGCCGACGCTCGCGGTGCCCGGCAGGTCCAGGGTCTGGGCGAGGTGGCCGAGGCCGCCGGGCGCCTCGACGGTGACGGTGCCGTTGTCGGCGCTCTCCCGGCCGGCGAGCAGCCGCAGGAGCGTGGACTTGCCGGAGCCGTTGTCGCCGACGACGCCGATCCGTTCGCCGGCGCGGACGGAGAGGAAGACCCGGTCGAGGACGAGCCGGGTGTCGTAGCGCTTGGTGACGTCGGTGAGATGGACACGGAACAAGGGCGGCCTCCCGGGGGTGGACGACAGGGGGCGGATCGCGGGGTGAGGGCGGGGTGAGAGCAGGGCCGTGCGATCCGATCAATCGAGACGAGACGTTCCGTCTCGCAAACTCGATGCGCTCACCGTACGCCTCGCTGCCACTTCAGGCAAGACGCAACGTCTCGTTACGGCGGGGGTGCCACCCCGGACGCCCGCTCCCCCAGCACCCGCACCGCGTCCACGATCAGGTCCCAGAAGCGGTCCGCGTCCGCCTCGATGCCGACCTCGGCGTTGGCCGGGAGGCCGGTCACCCCGTCCAGGTCGATCACCGTCGCCCCGCGCGTGTACGTGCCGGCCAGCTCGACCGTCACCGGCGCCCGCACCAGGCTGACCAGCGAGGGGTCGATCAGATGGGCCACGGTCAGCGGGTCGTGCAGCGGGGGCGCGTCGAAGCCGTACACCTCGCGGTAGGTCGCGGCGAAGTACGTCAGGAGCTCGACGCACAGGCGCCCGAGCGGGGTGCCGAGCCCGGCGAGCCGCGAGAGCACGTCGGGGGTGGCCCGGACCTGGTGGGTGACGTTCAGGCCGAACATGGTCAGCGGGATCCCGCTGCGGAAGACGAGGTCCGCCGCCTCCGGGTCGCAGAGGATGTTGAACTCGGCCGCGGGCGTCGTGTTGCCCCGCCCCGTCGACCCGCCCATCAGCACGATCCGCTCGATCCGGGCGGCCAGTTCGGGGTGGGCGAGCAGCAGCGCGGCGATGTTGGTCAGCGGGCCGGTCGGCACGAGCGTCACGGGCGCCGAGTGGGCGAGCAGGATGTCCCGGGTCAGCGCGAGGGCGTCGCGCGGGTCCTGCGGCACGGGCGGCTCGCCCTCGCCGAAGCCGGGCCCGTCGAGCCCCGAGTCGCCGTGGATGTGCTCGGCGACGCGCGGCGCGCCGTACGGCCCGGCGTGCAGCGGGCGGTCCCGGCCGGCCGCGATGGGGACGCCGTGGATCCCGGCGACGGAGCACACCCGGCGCGCGTTGAGCGTGGTCTTCTCCACCGTCTGATTGCCCGCCACGGTCGTGATGGCGAGCAGGTCGACGGCCGGATGGGCCGCGGCGAGCAGGATGTTGAAGGCGTCGTCGTGTCCGGGATCGCAGTCGAGGATCACGGGTACCGGCATACGCCCACCGTCCCACACCGTCGCCCGCACGTCACGGTCCCGGACCCCCCGGCGGTTCTCGGCGTCGCGGGCCGCCCGCCCTGACATCCGCACTCCCCCCACACTCCTCTACTTGTTCTAGTAGACTGCGAACAAGTAGAACCCAGAGAACCGCCATGGGAGTCAGGGGAGGATCCTGTGAACCGTGCCGCCACCCGGCTGCGGCTGCTCGCCGCACTGCCGTTCCCGCTCGCACTCGCCGTCGGCCTGCTGCTCTTCGCGCTCTGGCGCGACCGGCTGCCCGACCGCCTCGCCACCCACTTCGGCACCGACGGACGCGCCGACGGCTTCACCGCCGCCGGCGGGTACCTCGCCGTCGGCTCGGCCCTGCTGATCGCCCTCGGCGTCGGCTGGACCCTCTTCGTCCGGCGCCGGGCGCTGTGGGGCGCCTGGGCGACCGCCGGGTTCACCGGCGGGCTGCTCGCGCTGCAACTGCGCGGCAACCTGGACCTGACCGACCCGGCCGAGGCCCGCCTGCCGCTCGCCGTACTGACCGTGGCCCTGGCGGTCGGCGCCCTCGCCGCCGGCGCCGGCTGGGCGCTCACCCGGCTCGTCCCCGAGGAGCCCGCGCGGGAGGTCCCCGTGCCCGCCGACGCGCCCCGGCTCGACCTCGCCGCCGGGGAACTCGCGGGCTGGGCCCGCACCACCGGCTCGCTCCCGATGAGCCTGCTCGGCGCCGCCTTCCTGCTCGCCGCGCTCGTCGTCCCCTTCCTCGCCCCCTGGCCGTACGCGCTGATCCCGCTGGCCGTCGGCCTGTCCGGCGCCGCGCTCAGCCGGGTCCGGGTGACCGCCGACCGGCGCGGCCTGACCGTCCGCCCCGCCCTCGCGACCCGGCCCCGGCTGCGGGTGCCGCTCGACGACATCACCGGCGCGACGACCCGGGACGTCGCCCCGGCCGGCGAGTTCGGCGGCTGGGGCTACCGGGTCCGGCCCGGAGCATCCGGCGTGATCCTGCGCTCCGGCCCCGCGCTCGCCGTACGGCGCCGCGACGGACGCGAGTTCGTCGTGACCGTCGACGACGCGACGACGGCCGCGGGCCTGCTCAACGCACTCGTGGAACGGACCGGGAACGGCCCCGACACGAGCCCGGACGCCACCGCGGGCCAGACCCCCGGCCGCCCCGCCCCCCGAAAGGACTGACCGTGCTCTTCCGGGTGGATCCCGCCTCCTCCGTCCCCCTCGGCGACCAGATCGCCGCCTGCGTCCGCGGCGCCCTCGCCGACGGCAGCGCCCTGCCCGGCGAGCGGCTGCCCGCCGCACGGGAACTCGCCGACTCCCTCGGGGTCAACGTCCACACCGTGCTGCGCGGCTACCAACGGCTGCGCGAGGAGGGGCTGATCGAGCTCCGCCGGGGTCGCGGCGCCGTCATCGTGCCGGGCGCCGCCGCACCGGGGCGCGCCCAACTGGTCGACCGGCTCAGGGAACTGGCCGCCGAGGCCCGCCAACTGGGGCTCACGGACACGGAGTTCCTGGACCTGGCACGCGTGTCCCTGGACTGACGGAGGTGGGGCGAGTCGCACCCCGGGCCGCGGCTCACCCCACCCCCGCCCCCAGCCGCACGTTCCATCGCCCCGCCCGCCCCGACAGCTCGACCGCGTGCAGCGGGCGTACGTCGAGGCGCCAGAAGGCGGAGTCGGGGGCGCCGAGGGCGTGGGTGACGGCCGCGCGGATGACGTCCGGTTCGGCGAAGGCGTGCACGGGGCCCGGTTCCAGGGCGTCCAGCCAGCCGGCGACCCGCGCGCGCAGCTCCCGCAGGGACTCGCCGCCGTGCGGGGCCGCGGCCGGGTCCGCGAGCCACGCGGCCACCGACTCCGGTTCCGCGGCGGTCAGTTCGTCGAGCCGGCGCCCCTGCCAGCGGCCCATCGCGCACCCCGCGAGGGCGGGCTCGGCCCGTACGGAGGCGGGGTCGAGGCCCAGGGCCCGCGCGGTCGCCAGGCACCGCCCGGACGGTGAGCCCACCACCCGTACCCCCGCCGGAAGCGTCAGCGGGCCCGCGGCCACCGCCTCGACCGGACCGCTGTCGTCGAACCGGGCCTCGCGCAGGGCGGCCGTCATCGCCGGGGAGACCAGCGTGAGCCGTACGGTCAGGGGGCGTACGGGCATGGGTGATTCATCCCTCACTTCATCGGCCCGCCTCCCAGGCGCTCTTGGCGTGGCGTGACGGGCGCGGTACGGTCAGTCGACATTTCCACAGAACGACGACGGCGAGACGGAAGTCCGGTGCAAGTCCGGCACGGTCGCGCCACTGTGAGCCTGCCCCGGCGCCCCCGGGACGGGTGAGTCAGACCCGACGACCGTCGTCGCGCACCACCGTATGGGACGCGAGTTCCCGAGGAGGTTCCACCATGGCCGAGGCCATCGCGTCGCCCGCCGTCACGTCCACCCCGTCCATCGCCGTTCCGGTTTCCCTGCCGGTCCGCGCGGTGCTCCCGTGGGCGCTGTTCGCCGGGGTCCTGATGCTCGTCGCGCTCTACTTCGTCGGTGCCGAGCAGGGTGCCACGTCCCTGTTCGCTGGCAGCGACGTCCACGAGTGGGTGCACGACGGGCGCCACCTGCTCGGCTTCCCCTGCCACTGAGGGGCAACCGCGCACATGTCATCCACCGCTCCACCCCCCGCTCAGTCCCCCGCCGCCCCCACGGGTTCGCTCGTGGGGCGGCTCCTGGTCCGCGGCATGCTCGCGGGCCTGATCGCCGGACTGTTCGCCTTCGGCGTCGCCTACGTCGCGGGTGAACCGTCCGTCAACGCCTCGATCGCCGTCGAGGAGGCCGCCGCCAAGGCGGAGCACGCGGCAGCCCACAGCCATGGCGCGGGCCATGGGCAGGCCGCGGCCCCCGCCGAGGAGGAGGAGATCGTCAGCCGGGACCTCCAGTCCACGGCCGGTCTCGCCACCGGCGTCCTCGTCTACGGTGTCGCCCTCGGCGGCATCGCGTCGCTGGCGTTCTGTTTCGTGCTGGGCCGGGTGGGCCGTTTCACCCCGAAGGCGACCGCGGCGCTCGTCGCGGCGGGCGCCTTCACCACGGTCTATCTGGTGCCGTTCCTGAAGTACCCGGCGACCCCTCCGGCCGTCGGCAATCCGGACACCATCGGGCAGCGCACCACCCTGTTCTTCCTGATGATCCTGCTGAGCGTGCTGCTCGGCATCGCGGCGATCGTCGCGGGCCGCCGGCTCGCCCCGCGCCTCGGCAACTGGAACGCGACCGTCGTGGCGGGCGCGGGCTTCGTCGCCGCGATCGCGGTCGCGTGCCTGTTCCTGCCCGGGAACGGGGACTCGGTGCAGGCGTCCTTCCCGGCCGCCGTGCTCTGGGAGTTCCGGCTCGCGACCCTGGGCATCCAGGCCGGTCTGTGGGTGGTCTTCGGCCTCGCCTTCGGCCTGCTCGCGGAGCGGCTCCTCGCCCCGCGACCCGCCCCGTCCCAGGTGGCACAGCCGGCCCCGGCCGCCTGAGCCCCGCCGTACGGCTCGTACACCTCGTACGGCTCGTACATCTCGTACGCGGTCATCGGCCCCGTACCCCTCCCGCAGGGGTACGGGGCCGATCCGCGTGACCGTCTTATCTGGTGTGGATTCAGTCCAGCTCCCGGACCGGCGCCCCCGCCAGGAACGCCTCGATGTCCTCGACGGCCTGCCCGAAGTAGCGGGCGTAGTTGGCCTCCGTCACGTATCCGAGGTGGGGCAGCGCGAGCACGTTCGGCAGGGTCCGCAGGGGGTCGTCGGCGGGCAGCGGCTCCGTCTCGTACACGTCGAGCCCGGCCCCCGCGATCCGGCCCTCGCGCAGCGCGCTCAGCAGCGCCGCCCCGTCGACCAGGCCCGCGCGGGAGGTGTTGACGAGGTACGCGCTCGGGCGCATCGCCCGCAGTTCCGCCTCGCCGAGCAGGCCGCGGGTGCGGTCGGAGAGCACCATGTGCAGGGAGACGACGTCGCTGCCGGCCAGCAGGGCGGGCAGGCTCTCCGCCCGCCGCACCCCGTGCTCGGCGGCCCGCTCGTCGGTCAGGTGCGGGCTCCAGGCGACTACGTCCATGCCGAACGCGAGGCCGATCCGCGCCACCCGGCCGCCGATCTTGCCGAGGCCCACGAGCCCCAGGGTGCGCCCGGACAGGTCGAGGCCGAGCGTCGACTGCCACGGCCCGCCCTCGCGCATCGCCCGGCTCTCCGTGTGCACCTGCCGGGCCAGGCCCAGGATCAGCGCCCAGGTCAGCTCGGTCGGCGGCTCGGAGCCGCTGGCGGTGCCACAGACGGTGATGCCGCGGGCGCGGGCGGCGGCGACGTCGATCGAGACGTTGCGCAGGCCCGAGGTGACGATCAGCCGCAGCCGGGGCAGCCGCTCCAGGAGGGCGGCGTCGAGCGGGGTCCGCTCGCGCATCACCACGAGGATCTCGCAGTCCTCGACGGCGGCGACGAGCGCGTCGCGGTCGGTGAGGTGTTCCCGCAGGACACGGACCTCGACCCGGGCGTCGAGCGGGCTCCAGTCGGCACAGGACAGGGCGACGCCCTGGAAGTCGTCGAGGACGGCGCAGCGCAGTCGGGCGGTCGGCGTGTTCGACGTGTTCGACGTGTTCGGCATGGAGCGCATGATCGCAAATGGCCCCGCTCGAAGCGACAAACAGGGGAGCGCCGCACACAATCAGGATGATCGGCCTCGGCGTCTCGCCGTGCGCCGGACGGACTCCGGAGGCGGCATGACGACCGGTGGTGACGACGAACTCGCGGTGCTGCGGGCCCGGGTGGCCGCCCTGGAGGCGGAGGCGGTGGCCCGCCCGGCGGCCCCGGCCCACCACCGGGTGCGCGCCTTCTTCTCGGCGCTCCTCATCGTCATCGGCTGCGTCCTGGCCCCGCTGAGCCTGGTCGCCGCCTGGACGGCCGACCTGCTCGGCAACACCGACCGGTACGTGTCCACGGTCGCCCCGCTCGCGAGCGACGCCGACGTGCAGACGGCCGTCGCCAACCGCGTCACCAACGTGGTCATGGAGCACATCAACCTCGGCGACCTCCTCGAAGGCGTGGCCCCCGAGCAGCGCCCCGTCCTGGAGAAGGCCCTGGGCAAGCTGGGCGACTCCCTGGAAGGGGCCGTCGGCAGCTTCGTCCACGAGAAGGCGCAGGACGTCGTGGCGTCCGACACGTTCCAGAACATCTGGAACGAGGCCAACCGCGCCGTCCACACCTCCCTCGACCGGGCCCTCACCGGCAGCGACGAGGGCGCCGTGAAGATCGAGCAGAACACGGTGACCCTGGACCTCGCGCCCGTCGTCGACCAGGTCAAACAGCGGCTGGTCGACTCCGGCCTGACGGTGGCGGGCAAGATCCCCGAGGTCCACACCGACTTCACCCTCGTGCAGGCCGACGACATCGGGAAGGTGAAGACCGGCTTCGCGCTCCTGCAGAAGATGGGCTTCTGGCTGCCGGTGATCGCCGTCGTGCTCGTCGCCGGAGGCGTCCTGCTCGCCGCCCACCGGCGCCGCAGCCTGATCGCCGCGGCCCTGGGCGTCTTCGCCGGGGCGCTGGTCCTCGGGATCGGCCTGACCGTCTTCCGTACGGTCTACCTCAACGCCCTGCCCAACGGCGTCTCCCCGGCCGCCGCCGGCTCCGTCTACGACATCCTGATCCGCTACCTGCGCACCTCGGTGCGGATGGTCGCGGTGCTCGCCGTGGTCGTCGCGCTCGCCGCCTGGCTCTCCGGCCCCGGGAAGTACGCCACGCTGGTACGGGGCGTGTGGCACTCGGGCATCGGCGCGGCCCGCACGACCGCCGACCACGCGGGCTTCCGCACCGGCCCGGTGGGCCCGTTCGTCGGCCGCTACCGCCGGTGGATCGTCTGGGTGCTGGTGGCGGCGGCCGTGCTGACGTACGTCCTCTGGTCGTACCCCACGGGCTGGGTGGTGGTCGGCCTGGCGCTCGCCCTGCTCTTCGCCTTCGCGGTGACGGAATTCCTGGCGGAGGCGCCGACGGGGCCGGCGGGGCCGCCGGGCCCGGCGGGTCCGACGGGGGGACAGGGCGGCGGCCCCGCCGACACGGGGCTCACCTCCAGTTGACCCGCGCGCGCACGGCCCGCGCCGCCTTCCAGCCGAAGCTGACGGCGTACGCGGAGACGGCGGAGTGCGCGGGCCGCAGCCGCAGCACCAGTTCGCCGTCGCTGGGCCCGACCCGTACGGTGTGCGGCCGCTTGGAGGTGCCGGGCAGGGTGACGGCGTGCTCGTCGGCCCGCTTGGTGACCTTGCCGCCCAGGGCGTTGCCGAGGGCGCCGCGGGCGGTCAGGCCGTGGGCGGTGCAGCGCAGGGAGAGCTGCCAGTCGCCCTTGGGGAGCGGGCCGCCGGCGTCGACGCGGGCCAGGTCGACGGAGGCGCGGAAGCAGGCCCGCCCGTAGTCGTACGTCTCCTTGCCGCGGCTCACCGTGAGGTGCGGGGAGGGGGTCTGTTCGGCGGTGACGGCGATCTCGCGGCCGCTGTCGGTGTGCCGCAGGACGACCTCGGTGACGAGGTCGTCGGTGTCGACCTGGTCGAGGTAGGCGTATCCGGCGAGTTCGAGCACGGTGCCGCGCCAGGCGAGCCGGTCGACGCGGCGGCGCGGGCTGGCGCCGAGCGTCTGGCCGGTGATGTCGCAGAGTTCCGGGTACGCGGGGGAGTCGGCCGGCGGGTAGGGCGGGGTGGCGTAGACCCGCCCGTCCCGGACGAGGGCCTTGCCGGGCCGCCCGGCGAGCTGCCAGCGGAGGACGGCGGCGAGTTCGTCGACGAGTCCTTCGCGCAGGCAGTGCGCGATCAGCTTCTCGTGGACGGGCATCCGGGCGAGGACGCCGGGCCCGATCCACTCGCGGGCGTGGGGCCGGGCGAGCTCGACGAGCAGCTTGCGCTCGTCGGCGTCGGCGTCGAGGAAGCGCTGGTCGAAGCGGCGGATCATCTCGACGTTGACGTGCCGCCCGACGAGGTGGTCGCGCAGCGGCCCGGGGGAGGTCATCCGCTTCACCAGCTCGACCATCTCGGCGGCCTGCCGGAGGGCGGTGCCGAACTCGATGCCGTCGGCGGTGATGTTGCCGTCGTCGCCGCGTTTGACGACGTAGTAGCAGTCGTAGTCGCCGACGATGGAGATGACCTTGCTGTGCAGGTAGGCGCGGGCGACGAAGTGCTGGTCCTCGCTGATCCGCATGTGCTCGGGGAAGCGGAGGCCGTGCTTCTCGATGATCTCGCGGCGGAACAGCTTGAACGGCATGAGGGTGTAGTAGACGTCGCCCTTGGACAGGTCGGCCCGGTCGACGTTCTTCGCGAACACCTGCTTGGGCACCCGCCGTCCCACCCCGACCAGCTTGGCGAGGACGGTGTCGGAGCCGTTCCGCTCGGCCATGGCGACGAGCCGCTCCAGGGCCTCGGGGCCGAGGCAGTCGTCGCCGTCCACGAAGAACACGTAGCGGCCGGTGGCGTGGTCGAGCCCGACGTTCCGCGGCCGGCTCGGACCGCCGGAGGCCTCCTGGTGCACGACCTTCACCCGCCCGGGATGCCGGGCGGCCCACTCGTCGAGCACCTCGCCGCTGCCGTCGGTGCTGCCGTCGTTCACGGCGACGACCTCCAGGGCGTCCAGGCCGACGGTCTGCTGCTCGATGGACCGGAGCGTCAGCCGGAGGTAGGGCATCGCGTTGTAGACAGGCAGCACAACGGAGACCGTTGGCTGAGCCGGGACCTTCATCGTTCGCCCCCAGTGTGCGGATCCTGTGAACCGTCTGGCCGTTAAACGAGCGAGGTCCGCCTTGTGTCACTCTGACGGCGGACGCCGGACTTCTCCGGCGGGGAAGACGGGGGGAAGCGCACCTGGGTTCCACGGACTTCCGCCCGTTTGGACAGGAAACCCCGGAAATGATCAAGCTGGTGGGCGGTGGTGGTGGCCGCGGTCGTGGTCGTGGTCGGGCCCGGTCCTACGGCTGTGCCTGGTGGGCGCCCCAGAGTTGTGCCCCGTGGGTCACCGGCAAGGCCTCACGCCTGCGTTCCACGTGTCCGGTGGGGGCGTGGACGTCGGTGAGTGGCCAGGTGCGTGCCGTCGCCGGTACGGAGGGCTGTGGCGTACCAGCGCCCGCCGGACGCGAGGGTGCCCGTCCCGACGGCGTCCCCGGAGCGAGACGATGTCACCGGAACTCAACTGGCGCGGGGCGCCGAGCCGATACCCATCGAGGCGCGGGCCGCCGGGCGTCCTGTGGAGTGTCGCCGGGGGGCTGGCATACTGCACGGGTAGCCCTTCGCGCATCCCCCGTCGCGAAGGGCTACACCTTTAGGCGGTGCCGGGCGGTGGGTTCGGCCGGGTGGCGCGTGGGTGTGGTGCACGGCCAGGGCACTCCCCTGTGGTGCCCTGGCCGTGTTTTTTGCAGTTAACAGTGACGTAGAGTGTTTACGCAAGCCCGGCACTTGCGCCGGTGCAGGATGTGAACGTAGGTAACCGGGATGGACATCGGCGACGAACACGTGCCTGAGCTGCAGTCGTTGCGGCAGAAGGTCGAGTACATGCTGGAGAAGACCTTCCCCGGCCAGAAGGTGTCCGGACGGACCTTCGCCGAGCTGGTCAGGGAGCGCGGCGGCTCCCTCTCCCACAGCTACTTCTCCAACATCCTGGCCGGGAAGGTCACCCAGCCCTCCGAGGAGATCCTCAAGGCACTCGGACTGGGCTTCGGCGTGGACTGGCGGTTCTTCAAGGAGGAGTCGGAGGTCGTCGGCGACGTCGTCGCGGGGCTCCAGTTCCTCGCCAAGCGGCGTACCGGCGAGATCAGCGGCGTCGCCGGCCGCGGCGTCGACGACGACGGACTTCCCGCCGAACTCCTGGAGTTCGCCCTCTCCCTGCTCGCGGACACCAAGGCCAAGCAGGACCCCGACCCCGCCGCCGAGGGCGGGAACCCGGGGAGTTAGCGCACGCGCCTCTCGGTCGGCAACCCGCGTTGGTTAAACTCGCCGACCGCATGTCACACACGCGTGACGACGACCAAGAGGCCTCAATGTCCCTGCGTGAACTGCGCAAAGAGTGCGAAGCCGGGCTGGCTGACCTTCCCATCCCCGCGCCCTTCACCATCGAGGGCCTGGTGGCGAACATGGAGGCGGCCCGCGGCCGCACCATCGTCCTCCAGGAGCTGCCCGAACGCCTGGCCCGCGTCAACGCGGCCTGCGGCCTGCGCCTGAAGTCCGGCACCACCAGCTACGTGCTCTACCGGCGCCGCCCCACCGCGTACCAGACCCAGCACGTGATCCTGCACGAGCTGTGCCACGAGTGGTTCGACCACGGCACCAGCCTGGACGCCGACCAGTTGCGGAAGCTGCTGCCGGTCTTCGACACCTCCCTCATCAAGCGGGTGCTCGCCTCCGACACGGTCCAGGCCCGCGCGCAGTACGACACCCACGACGAGCGGGTCGCCGAGTTCGGCGCCTCCCTCATCCCCCGTATGGCCCGGGACGTGACGAGCGACGACATGGTCGGCCGCCTCGCCAACTCCCTCTCCAGACCGGTGGCTCACCGCCGGCGCGGCTTCTTCCGCCGCTCCTCCGAGTAGCCCGTCGATCGGCGCCTGCCCTTCGCCACCCGTCCCCCCGGAACACCACCCCCCACCCGAGGAACTCACGTGACCGCGCTCGACCTCGCCGGCTACCTCATAGCCGGTCTGATGACCGCCGTCGCCCTGTGGCGCATGCCGGCCGCACTCTGGGGCGACGAGGAGGACAAGCGCCGCCGCGCCCTGTGGGGCTGCTACGCGGGGTTCGCCGTCGCCCTCTGGACCAAGACGCAGGTCGTCCGCATTGGTCTCAACAACAGCCCCGTCGTGGACCTCGCGGTGCTGATCAAGCACTACACGTCCACCATCGCCATCCTCGCCATCCTCAGCTACATCGTCGCCATCTACGGGCACTTCCCGGCGGGCGGCCCGGTCCCCCGCCATGTGCGCTTCGCCCGCCTCATCCAGCAGGTGGCCACCAAGGCCTCCGTGGTCACCCTCGTCCTGCTCACCGTGCTCTTCTTCACGGTGGTGGACCGCACGGTCCCCGCGGACCGGTTCGTGGCCGAGCACGCCGGCCAGTGGGGCGCCACGCTCTACATGAGCGTCTTCTACCTGTACTTGGGCGCCGCGTCCGCCGTCTGCGCCTACCAATGGGCCCTCGCCACGGCCGACACGAAGCTGCTCCATCTCCGGGTCGGCCTCGGCATGATGACCTTCGCGATGTTCATCGGCGTCGGCTACACCCTCAGCCGCACCCTCTTCCTCTGGATCAGCGTCGTCGACCGCCCCAGCGAGAGTTTCGCGCTGGCCTTCGACGAGGCCACCGAGGCGGCTCAGCTGGTGCTCTTCACCTTCTTCGCGCTCGGCGCCTCCCTCCCCGCCTTCAGCAAGGGCTGGCGCCGCGCCAGGCTCTGGCGGGCCCAGGTCAACCTGCATCCCCTGTGGCGCGAGCTCATGACCGCCTTCCCCGACCAGCCGTTCGCCCCGCCGGCCTCCCTCGGCCGTGAGCTGACCCGCTTCGACACCCCCGCGGACCTGCGCGTCGACCGCTGGGCCGCCGACATCGCCGACGCGGTCGAGAAGCTGCGCCACTACGTCCCCGACGGCCTGCTGGCCGCCGCCAAGGACGCCGCGGCGGGGGAGGGCGCGGACCCCGGGAAGGCGGACGCGCTCGCCGACGCCTACTGGATCAAGGCGGCGCTGGTCGCGAAGGCCGAGGGCACGCCCGCCGGAAAGGCGGCCGCCTTCGACACGAAGCACGCCACCGACCAGGACGGTGAGGTCGCCTGGCTCGTACGGGTGGCCGCCGCGTACAAGTCCATCCCGGAGCAGCGCAGTCGCGGAGTCCTCCGGGCCGGTCTGGAGGCCCACGCGTGACCCGCACCGACGAGAGCACCGGCGCCGATTCCACCGGTACGTCCCTGACCGCCACGGCCCGCGTCGTCACCGACGTCCTCCAGCCCCGCAACGTGCTTCTCGCGGGCATGCTCGGCATCGGCTTCGCCGCGGCCGGCCACTGGACGGGCCTGCTGTGGGGCCTCCTCGGCGCCCTGTGCGCCGGTCTGATCCCGGCGGGCTACATCGAGTGGGAGCGCAAGCGCGGTACCTGGGGCGACCGCCATGTCGTCGACCGTACGCAGCGGGCGCCGATCTTCTTCGTCATCCTCGGCTCCATCGGCACCGGTTCGCTGGTCATGCTCCTCGGCGGGGCTCCGACGCGCATCCTGGTCGCGATGCTCGCCCTGTGGGTGATGACGATCGGCCTCCTCGCGGTGAACACCGTCTGGAAGATCTCGGTGGACTCCGCCGTGGCCTCGGCGGTGGTGGCGCTGCTGGCCGCGGTCCACTCCCCGTGGTGGCTGCTCGCCTACACCCTCACGATCGGCGTCTGCTGGTCGCGCGTCGCCCTGACGTACCACTCGGTCGCCCAGACGGTCGCGGGAGCGACCCTGGGCGCGACCACCGCGGCGGCGTTCCTCTTCGTGTGAAGAGCGAAGAGCGAAGAGCGCAGAGCGCAGAGCGAAGGGCAACGCGCGGGGCGCAGGGCTTCAGGTCCTGGGCGGGGGATCGTCGGACTCGGCGGCGCGGCGGTATTCGGCGTTGAGGCGCTGGGCTTCCTCGAGCTGGTCCTCAAGGATCACGATGCGGCAGGCGGCCTCGATCGGGGTGCCCTGGTCGACGATCTCCCGGGCGCGGGCGGCGATCCGCAGCTGGTACCGGGAGTACCGGCGGTGGCCGCCGGCGGAGCGGAGCGGGGTGATGAGGCGGGCTTCGCCGAGAGCGCGCAGGAAGCCCTGGGTGGTGCCGAGCATTTCGGCGGCCCGGCCCATGGTGTAGGCGGGATAGTCGTCGTCGTCGAGACGGTCGAACGATTCGTCCGCTGTCATTGAACCTCTCTCATGGAACGCGTGGAGGGGCCCTGGTGCCGTACGGCACCAGGGCCCCGAAGGAACTACTACACCATCTGCCGGCCCTAGTCCTGCGCCGGCCTTGTGTTTCCGCCGACCTGTCCCGAGGGGGACGGGGTCTGCGGGGATCGCGGTTGCCTGACCGGAGACCACCTCACTATCGATGTCCTGCGGTACCCGGACTCAAGACCTCCGTCCGGGCGATCCCGATGGCGTTGGGGCTCCTCCGTTCTTTCCCTCGGTGGTGAACTGTGTTTCTCAAAAGGGGACTGCGAACTGCTGGTACTGCTCGTGGCGGCCCCTGACTACTGCGGGCCACCCGGTCCGGTGGTCAGTCCCGTCGCCGTCCTGCTACCGCTCTGGCTTCGGTACTCCACCACCGCACCGTCCTGCGACTGCGGGTGCTGCTGCCCGGCAGTTCGTCTCTGCCGGGCCCTACGGACTTTCTGGCTACGAGAGAAACCATATCCACGTCACCGACCAATGTCTACTCCAGCCGTCATAGATTTTTGCGCTTGCAGGGGTGAGCTAGACGTCTGTGGCCGGTTCAGTGTGGAGGGCGGCCCGTCAGGATCCCTCCGCCGGCAGGGGCCCGGTAGGGCAGGGCGGGCGGCGGCGCATAAAATCGGCTCCCATGTCGAAGCCTGACGAGCTGCTCGTTGACATCGCTGCCCTGGTGGAGTCCGGGCCGAGCAATCAGATGTCGCTGACCGTGGTGGTCGGCGGCGGTGTGATCACCGGGAGGCTGGCTCCTGAAGCCGTCTGGAGGCAGCGGGTGTCGGAGGTCCTGTCGGATTCCGCCCGACTGGGTGAGTTCGCCGCCGCGTTCGCGACGGCGGCGTCCCGGGAGGGGCCGCCCACCCATCTGCACTTCCACGTCGCCCGGATCCTCCAGGGCGCGGTGGGGATCCCGGAGACGGGCGGGATGTACCGCGTCTCGATCGCGGATGTCAGCGCCTGGACCGTGGGCGACTTCAGCTATTCCGACCGCTGACCGCTGACCGCTGACCGGCTCTGCCGCGAGAGGGCCGCGGATACGAAAGAGGGCCCGACCGGCGTGTGCCGGTCGGGCCCTGCTCGTTGTCCGGATGCCGGTTCGTACCGGCCGTCGGGCTGCTGCCCGTCAGACGGACGCCGGCGCGCCGAGCGCCTCGGAGGCCCGCTGGAGCGGGCTGGAGGCGTGGGTGGGCGCGGGGACCGGGGAGGCCTCGCGGCAGGTGAAGCCGAGCCGGGTCATGGCCCGGAGGACCTCGGTGGCGCTGAAGTCCCGCGGGTCCTGGCGGGTGACGACCTGGCCGACCTGCTTGGGCGGGTAGGCGCGACGGCCGATGATCACGGACGCGCCGGTGACCTCTTCCGGCTTGACGCCCTTCATGGACTCCAGGACGCCGTTCTTGGTCAGCTCGAACGGGAAGCGGGCGATGACGCAGCGCATGGTGCCTCACAGAGGATCGAAGGAGACGGGCGGGCGGTGGTGAGGTGCTTTACGGGGCACTTCACCGGGCACTTCACCGGGCGGCGGTGAGGATGCCTGGAGCGCTGCCCTGCTCGTCGATGACGGGCAGGGCGCGCGTCGTGGTTCAGGCCGCCGCGTCGAGGGCGGGCCGGGGTCCCCTCCTGCGCCGTGCGGCCGTGAGGGGCCTGCCGCGGTCGCGGGACGCGCTGCCGCCTCGGGGCCTCTTGGGCGCGGGCGCGGGCGCGGTGATGGTGACCGGGATCCCGGAGGGGGTCCGGGCGCCGGTGATGCGGCTCAGTTCCGCTTCACCCGAGCGGACCTGGGCGGTCTCCGGGACGATCCCGGCGGCGTCCATCAGGCGGGTCGTGCCGCGGCGCTGGTTCGGGGTCACCAGCGTGACGACCCGGCCGGACTCGCCGGCGCGCGCGGTGCGTCCGCCGCGGTGGAGGTAGTCCTTGGGGTCGGTCGGCGGATCGACGTTCACGACGAGGTCGAGGTTGTCGATGTGGATGCCCCGTGCCGCCACGTTCGTCGCGACCAGCACCGTGACGTGGCCGGTCTTGAACTGGGTGAGGGTCCGGGTGCGCTGGGGCTGGGACTTGCCGCCGTGCAGCGCGGCGGCCCGTACGCCACTGCTCAGCAGGTGCTGGGTCAGGCGGTCGGCGGCGTGCTTGGTGTCGAGGAACATCATCACCCGGCCCTCGCGCGCCGCGATCTCCGTCGTGACCCGTTGCTTGTCGGCGCCGTGGACGTGCAGCACGTGGTGCTCCATCGTCGTCACCGCGCCGGCCGACGGGTCCACCGAGTGCACCACGGGGTCGGTCAGGTAGCGGCGCACCAGCAGATCCACGTTGCGGTCCAGGGTGGCGGAGAACAGCATCCGCTGCCCGCCGGGACGGACCTGGTTCAGGAGCGCCGTGACCTGGGGCATGAACCCCATGTCGGTCATCTGGTCGGCTTCGTCCAGGACGGTGATCGCGATCCGGTCCAGACGGCAGTCGCCCCGGTCGATGAGGTCCTTCAGCCGGCCGGGCGTCGCCACGACGACCTCCGCGCCCGCGCGCAGCGCCCCGGCCTGCCTGCCGAGCGACATGCCGCCGACGAGCGTGGTCAGCCGCAGCTTCACGGCGCGGGCGTACGGGGTGAGGGCGTCGGTGGTCTGCTGCGCCAGCTCGCGGGTGGGGACGAGGATGAGGGCGAGCGGCTGGCGGGGCTCGGCGCGCTGTCCGGCCGTACGGGCCAGCAGGGCGAGACCGAACGCCAGGGTCTTGCCGGAGCCGGTGCGGCCGCGGCCGAGGACGTCACGGCCCGCGAGGGTGTTGGGCAGGGTGGCGCCCTGGATGGGGAAGGGCACGGTCACGCCCTGCGTGCCGAGGGCGGCCAGCAGTTCGGCCGGCAGGGCGAGGTCGCCGAAGGACTCGACGGCGGGCAGCCCGGGGGTGACGGTCTTCGGCAGGGCGAACTCGCCGCCGACCGGGGCGGGACGGCGTTCGTGGCCGCTCGGGCGCCTCGGAGCTCCGGACTGGCCGAAAGTACGGCCGTTCGGCTGGCTTCGGTTGCTGTTGCGGCTGCTGTTGCCGTTGCTGTTGCGAGAGGAGTGGCCGGTCATACGTGTGCGGTTCAAGTCAGAACCTTCTTTGAAGCGGCACGTATCAAGGAATTCTCGCAACGAAACGCGGCGCAGGGAATTCGAGACCGAGCCGAAGGGAAATTGCGTCGGATGGACGCGAATCCGGAATCGAACGGCGTGGAGCCCGTGTGCTGTGATTCTGAATTCCGTGGCCCGCAGGAGGTGGCACTGCGGGGAAAAGCATGCAGCTGGGGCCCGCACCCCGAGGGATGCGGGCCCCAGCTACGCATGTGCGCCGGTGCGTCAGGCGGCGACGATGTTCTCGGCCGTCGGGCCCTTCTGGCCCTGGGCGATGTCGAAGGTGACCTTCTGGCCCTCCTGCAGCTCGCGGAAGCCGGTGGCGGCGATGTTCGAGAAGTGGGCGAACACGTCAGCGCCGCCACCGTCCTGCTCGATGAAGCCGAAACCCTTTTCCGCGTTGAACCACTTCACGGTGCCAGATGCCATGTCAGATCTCCTTTAGGGCAGTACATCGGCGTCCACACTGTGCGGACGCCGTGTCGCTGTGATGATGCCCCGCCGGAAAGATCCGAACTCAAAGCTTTTGGGAACCAAAACTGCAACTGACATCGACAGTAGCACGGCGGAGGCGCTTGTGCGCGGAAAATTTCCCCGCCGCGCGAGTGCGACGGAAATTCTCCCTGCGGGTCCTGGAAAACTCTCAGACCGCAAAAACAGATTTTGATTATCCGCGGGTGGAGCGTTCTGGGAGCCGTCAGGAGCCGTCAGGGGTCGCCAGCCCCCGTCAGGCGGCCTGGGGCCGGCGCAGTTCTGCCTGGCCGAAGAGGAGCGCGTAGCCGTCGGGGAGCTGGTGGAGGATCCGGGCGAGGAGGTCGGGGCCGGCGAGGCGGGTGACGACGGCGAGTACGGCGCCGGTGTCCCAGCGGGCCATGGCCGGGGTGGTGCCGCCGCGGGCGGCCAGGTCCTTGACGAAGCCCCAGCCGCTGAGTTGTCCGGTGACGGGGATCTGTGCGGTCAGGGCGAGGGCGGCCTCGACGGGAAGGCACTGCGCGAGGTCGACGCGTTCGTCTCCGACGAGCTGCCGGCCGAGGGCGGCCAGGACGGTGCGGACGGCTTCCTCGGCGCGTTCGCGGGTGGGGTAGGCGCCTTCGTAGCGCACGTGCTCCAGCATCTGGTCGAACGTCATGGCGGGCCGGGCATGGTTCGGTCGAGGCTGGTCGTACATGGTGCTGCGGTTGCCTTTCTCTTCGAGGTTCGGGTTCCGGCCGGTGGCGTCGGCCGGTGGCG
Organism: Streptomyces sp. NPDC023157; assembly: GCF_055560575.1. Taxonomy (NCBI): domain Bacteria; kingdom Bacillati; phylum Actinomycetota; class Actinomycetes; order Kitasatosporales; family Streptomycetaceae; genus Streptomyces; species Streptomyces sp. NPDC023157. The sequence continues at coordinate 287,462 of NZ_JBVHIL010000005.1, read as the reverse complement.
TCGGCCGGTCAGAGGGGCTGGGGGTGGCCGAAGAGGAGGTGGTAGCCGGGCGGGAGCTGGAGCAGGATCTCGTCCATGAGGGCGTCTCCCGCCGCCGCGGCCACGGTCGAGAGGACCGCGCCGATGTCCCACAGGGCCGTTCTCTCGGTGGCGCCCTCGATCCAGGCCGTGGTCGCGCGGATGAAGCGTTCGGGGGACAGCGGCTCCGCGGCCTGCAACGGGTTCAGGAGGATCAGCGCGTAGGTCTCGGGGAGCCGGGCGGCGAGCTCGGCCCGTACGGTGCCGACCAGGTGTGCGCCCAGCAGGGCCAGGACGACGCGGGCCGCCCGTTCCGCTTCTTCCCGGGTCTTGTATCCACCGCGTTCCTGGACCTGCTCCAGGAAGGCTTCCCGGCGCATCGACATCTCACGTCACCTCCGGGGAGGGCGAAGGAAGAGGGGTGCGGGGGACGGGGGGCCGTCGGGGGGAACGGCCGCCCGTCCTCCGCCGCTGGTGCCGGCTCGTGTCAGCCGGAGATCTGCTTGCGGCCGGACTCGCCGCCGATGGCGATCTTCCGCGGCTTGGCGCGCTCGGCGATCGGGATCCGCAGGGTCAGGACACCCGCGTCGTAGTCGGCTTCGATGCGCTCGGTGTCGAGCGTGTCGGCCAGCATGATCTGGCGGGAGAAGACACCGAGGGGCCGCTCGGAGAGCTCCATCTGCACGCCGTCGGACTCCTCCGCGGGCCGGCGCTCGGCCTTGACGGTCAGCATGTTCCGCTCGACGTCGATGTCGATCGCCTCGGTGGTCACGCCGGGGAGGTCGAAGGCGATCACATAGGCGTCGCCCTGGCGGTAGGCGTCCATCGGCATCACGGACGGCTTCGACCACGTGCCCGATGTCCCGGCGAGCTGCTGGACGATCCGGTCCATCTCGCGGAACGGGTCAGTGCGCATCAACATCGCGAAACACCTCCAGTTGTTCAGGCAGGAACTGCCAATGCGCTTCAACGTGCTCCCGTTGTAACATGTCATCGAAACGATGACAAGTGAGAAGTCATCCGGAAGATGACACTACGGAGGCCCTCATGAACGAGGCCGCAGAGCCGACCGCGCCCGTCCCCTTTCTCGCTGCCGCCGCGGCGCTGGAGACCATCAACCAGGCCGTCAAGGACGCGCAGCGAGCCTCCGCCGGAACGCCGGGCACCACGGCGGCACCCCCGGCGGACACGGGACCGCACCCGGCCCTGGCCACCCTGTTGATGCTGCGCGAGGTCCGCGAGCAGCTCGCCGGCTGGGAGACCGGCCTCATCGAGACCGCCCGCGGCCAGGGCGCCAGCTGGGCCGAGCTCGCGGGCCCCCTCGGAGTCGCCAGCCGCCAGGCCGCCGAACGCCGCTACCTCCGGCTGCGCCCGGGCAAGACCGGCAGCACCGGCGAGGAACGCGTCCAGGCCACCCGCGACACCCGCGCCGCCGACCGCACGGTGACCGCCTGGGCCCGCGACAACGCGGCCGACCTGCGCCGCCTCGCCGGCCAGATCACCGCCCTCACCAGCCTCCCGGCCGGCGCCGCGGACGCCATCGGAGACCTGAACCTGGCCCTCGCCGAAGACGACGCCGCCCGCCTCGTACGCCCCCTGGTCGACACGCGCGCCCATCTGCGGCCCGAGGACGCCGAACTCACCGAACGCATCGACGCCCTGACCCGCCACACCGCCCGGCTCCGACAGGACACCCACGACCAGCGCAACACGTGATCCGCGCTCCGTGGCGCGCCACGAGAGGCCCGGACGACGAGGACCCAGGGTGCGTGTGATCCACGTCACATGCGATTGCTGTCAGGAATCGGGTCGCTGTCCCGCTCAAGCCACCGGGAGCAAGCGAACCGACAAGGAGCAGCTCATGAAGCACCGCATCGTCGTCCTCGGCGCCGGTTACGCCGGGTCTTACGTGGCCGGGACGCTGGCCCGTCGGCTGTCCCCGGCGGACATCGAGATCACCGTGGTCAACGCCGAGCCCGACTTCGTCCAACGGCTGCGGCTGCACCAGCTCGTGGCCGGTCAGGAGATCGAGGCTCCGCGACTCGCCGAGGTCTTCGCGGGCACGGGGATACGCCTGCGGGTGGCCCGTGTCGCGGCGGTCGACCCCGAGCGCCAGATCGTCACGGTGGACGGCGGCGACGGAGCCGACGGAGGCGACAGCAGCGGCAACGGAGGCGAGCTCGCCTACGACACCCTCGTCTACGGGCTGGGCAGCCACGGCGCCGACGCCGGCATCCCGGGCGTGGCCGAGCACGCCTTCGACGTCGCCGCCAGGCCCTCGGCGCTGCGCCTGCGCGAGCGCCTGGACAGCCTGGAACGGCGGGACGAGGGCGGGAGCGTGCTGGTCGTCGGCGACGGGCTGACCGGCATCGAGACCGCCACCGAGATCGCCGAATCCCGGCCCCGCCTGTCGGTGACGCTGGTCGCCCGCGGCGAGCTGGGTGCCCCGCTCTCCGCCGGAGCCCGCGGCCACCTGCGCCGGGCCTGCGAGCGGCTGGGCGTCACCGTCCTGGAGCACACCCGCGTCGAGGCCGTCGACGCGACGCGGGTGCGGTGCGCCGACGGCTCCGTCCTGCCGTGCGACGCGACCGTGTGGACGGCCGGTTTCGCGGTCAGCCCCATCGCGGCGGCCGGCGGGCTGGAGGTCACCGGGAACGGCCGGATCGTCGTCGACCGCACCATGCGGTCGGTCTCGCACCCGAACGTCTACGCCGTCGGCGACAGCGCCCACGCCATCGGCGACAACGGCAGCCCGTTGCCGATGTCCTGCGCTTCGGCCGGCTTCACCGGCTTGCAGGCCACGGCCGCGATCGTGGGACGCCTGACCGGCCGCGAGATCGCGAACACCAAGCTGGAGTACGTGGGCAACCACATCAGCCTCGGACGGCGGGACGGGATCCTGCAGATGGTGGACGAGGAAGGGCGCGCCAAGCCGAAGTACATGGGCGGCCGGAAGGCCGCGGGGTTCAAGGCGGCCATCCTCAGAATGTCGCTGTGGACCAGCTCGCACCCGACGTTCGGCCTGCCCAGGCGCAAGCACCACGTGACCCCCGTGGCCACCATGACCGCCGCCGCGCGCACCGCGCCGGATGTCGCCGCCGAGCAGGCGATCGCGTAGTCGATCAAGGTACGCCTAGGGTGGCCCGCATGGACAGCATCGCCGGCGATCGCTTCGACACCGGTCGCTTCGAGGCCGGCCGTAACCGGCTGGCCTCGCTGGCGTACCGCCTGCTGGGCTCGGCCGCCGACGCCGAGGACGCGGTGCAGGACGCGTTCCTGCACTGGCAGGCCGCGGACCGGCAGCGGATCAAGGTGCCCGAAGCCTGGCTGACCAAGGTCGTCACCAACCTGTGCCTCGACCGGCTGCGCTCGGCACAGGCCCGCCGCGAACGCACCGCCGGCGCCTGGCTGCCCGAACCCCTCCTCGAAGGCGACCCGATGCTGGGCCCGGCCGACACCTTCGAACAGCGCGAATCGGTCTCCCTGGCCGTCCTCATGCTCATGGAGCGCCTGTCCCCCCTCGAACGGGCCGTCTACGTCCTGCGCGAAGCGTTCTCCTACGGCCACGCCGAGATCGCCGACATCCTCGGCATCACCGAGTCCGCCAGCCAGCAACACCTCCACCGGGCCCGGCACCACCTCACCGCCGCGCGCCGCGGCGGCGGCGAAGTCGACCCCTCCGCCGCCCGCAGGATCGTCGAGGAATTCCTCGCCGCCGCCGTCTCGGGCCGCACCGACCGGCTGGTGGAACTGCTCACCGCCGACGCGATCGCGCTCTCCGACGGCGCGGGCGGGCTGGCCGCGAAACTGCTCCGGTACGACACTCCGCAGCGCGTCGCCGCCGTCGTCAGGGCCGGTCTCAAACCCACCGACGCGAAGCGGCGACTGGCCGGCGGCACGCCCGCCCTCCACTACGCGGTCGTCAACGGCGCTCCGGCCCTCCTCTTCGTGGTCGGCGACCGGGTCGTGGGTTCCGCGATGTTCGACCTCGCGGACGGCAGGATCGCCACCCTGCACGGCATCGCCGCCCCCACCCGCCTCGCCCGCCTCACCGAAGCCTGGCGCCGACACGAACAGGACGCGCCGCTCATCACCCACTGGTGACCCGAAAGCTGAGAGCCGCGAACGGCCCTCAGCAAGTGCAGGCCAAGGCCCCCGCCCGATGGTCCGACCCCGCAGGTGGCCCAGCCGGCTCACTCGCAATTGGCCCCTGAGGCAGGGCAATTGACCAGTACCGTAGGCGCAATGACCACACGATCCACATCGCCCGACCAGCCCCTCCTGTCCGTAGCCCTGTCCGACGCGCCGACGCGTCAGGCCCGTAACTCCGCCGCCCTGTGGACCGCGACCGGCCGTTGCCGGGGGCATGAGGTCATCCGGCGCCGCGGATTCGTCGCGGTCGACGGCGACGTACGCGCCGGCCTGCGGATCCTGATCCAGGAGCCGGACCTCGACCCGGGCGAACTGGCCGAGTTGAACGAGCTGGTACGCCGGGCCGCGGGCCCGGCGAACGCCGAGGACCCGTTCAGCTCGACCGACCTGAGCCACCTGGGCATGCGCAGCTGGCAGATGCCGGTCATGCTGCGGCAGCCCGGGCCCGTCGCCGAACCGGAGCTGGACGTGATCCGGGTGCGGCGGCCCGAGGACCTCCAGGCGGCCGAGCGGATCGCGATCGAGGGCTTCGAGCTGACCGGATTCACGCCCTACCGCCCCGGCGAACTGTTCCCGACGACGCTGATCGAGCAGCCGGGCGTGGACGTGTTCGTCGCCCTGCACGACGGTGAGCCCGCGGGCGTCGGCGTCAGCGTCGAGGACGACGGCATCGGCAGCCACTACTGGGTCGGCACCTCGCCGGCCTTCCGCTCGCGCGGCGTGGGCCGGGCCGTCATGCTCGGCTCCCTCGCCCACCTGACCCACCTGCCGGTCACCCTCACCGCCTCGAAACTGGGCAGACCGCTGTACGAGTCGCTGGGCTACACGGTCGCGGCGTCCTCGACCTGGTGGGCCTCTCAGTGACACGACGAAGGCCCTGGTCTCTGACCAGGGCCTTCGTTCACGAGCGGATGACGGGAATCGAACCCGCGCTAAACACCCCTGCTTGCGGCTCCTTTCGGTGGTCTGTCGATACCCGTGTTGACCGCAGTTCACCGTTCCGAAGGGCACGGATGGGGCACGGTCGTCATTGCCGCGATCGTGCTGGGCATCATCGGCGCGGTCGCCGAAGGACTGTTCTGCCTGCTGATCGTCGTGGTCGCGCTGATCACCGCCCGCTCGACGCTCGTCGGTGCGCTGATGCGTACGGGCGACGCCGGGCACGTCACATCGGCACCATCCTTTTTCCCGACGCACGACACCGGCGGCGCGGCGCGTGATCGACAACCGGTGCTCCATGCCAATCTGCTCGGGCACGTAGTGGCTTGGAGCCGGAGGTACACCGCCCATGGCGGCGAACAACAACCCCACCGTCGCAGGACGACGACTGGGGGCGGAGCTGCGCCGGCTCCGTGAGGACCGCGGTATGACCGGCACGCAGGTCGCCGCGGATCTGCTGATCTCCCAGGCCAAGGTCGGTCACATGGAGACGGGCCGCCGTGCGGTCAGCCGCCGCGACGTACGTGATCTCTGCGTGCTCTACGGCGACACCGACCAGCATCTCGTCGACCCGGGTGCTGGCCCTCGCCCCGGAGCAGAGCCGGCACTTCATCACCGACGCTGATGCCGCGCCTCCTTGCGCTTTTCGCCCCGGGCGCGCCACGCCCACGCCGCAGCGGTCCTGAATCGACCCAGTCGGCGTACATCCGTGTTCACATCGGGGTCGGTTTCAGGACAGGTGTGCGGTGCCGCTTCGTGTGAACTGATCGAATTTCACTCATCCGGCGACGTTCCGAATCGTCGGCGGTGCGGGGATTGCGTATTTTCATCACGCCCCGCGGTATTGAATCTTTTTATATTCATCCCCCTCCTCGTTTTCGCCCGGTGCGGGTGCGCGCATTTCCATGCGTAATATGCCGCCACAGCTAGAAGGCGCCCCGGGTGATCCGTAGGACCGGCGTGTGCCATGGCCCCCCACAGAAAATGGCCTCTTGATGAAGCTGCACATCCCTCGAACGACTCAGCGTCGCATTCTGTCCGGCGGGCTGGCCTCGGCCCTCGCCACAGCAGTTGCCGCCGCCATGGTCGCCGTCACGTCGACGCAGGCACTTGCCATCGCGACGCCCGTTCCTCTGGGCACGACCGCCAGCTACTCCGTCCTGGCAGGGCAGGGAGTCACCAACACCGGCAACTCAGTGCTCGACCACGACCTCGGGACGCACCCGAACCCGGCCATCACCGGCTTCCCGCCCGGCCTGGTACTCGGCGCTGTGCATCCCGCGGACGCCGCGGCCGCCCAGGCCAAGAGCGATCTGATCGTGGCGTACAACAACGCGGCCGGCCAACTCACGGGCCAGGCGCCGGACTTCCCGCTCGCTGCAGGGATCGGCGGGGGTCAGGAGCTGCTTCCCGGCGTCCACAGGGCCACATCCGGTGTCGGCCTCACCGGTGACCTGATCTTGAACGCCGGGGGAAACCCCAACGCGGTCTGGGTGTTCCAGATTCCCGAAGCCCTGACGACGGCATCCAATAGCAGGATCCTCCTCACCAACGGCGCTTCTCCGTGCAATGTCTACTGGCAGATCGGGAGTTCGGCGACTCTCGGCACCACCTCCACCTTCGTGGGCACCATCATGGCGCTGACCTCGATCTTCGTGAACCAGGGGGCGAGCGTCGAGGGCAGGGCGCTGGCCCGCAACGGCGAGGTGACGCTCAACAACAACAGGATCTTCCTCGGCGGGTGTGCCACCGGCGGTACGACGACCGGTACGACGACCGGTACGACGACCGGCGCGACGACCGGCGCGACGGCGGGGACGACGACCGGCGCGACGGCGGGGACGACGACCGGCGCGACGACGGGGACGACGACCGGCGCGACGACGGGGACGACTCTGGGTCTGATCGGCGGCACCCTCATCGGCGGGCCCAGCGTCAACCTGGTGGGCGGCGGCACCTCGGGGAACACCGTGGGCAACACCGCCGGGAACACGACTGGCGGTAACACGTCGGGCAACAGCGCTGGGAACACGACCGGCGGCTCCATCACCGGCGGGAACGTCGCCGGCGGGAACGGCGGCAAGCCGGACCACGGTGGGCCGGACCACGGTGGGCCGGACCACGGCGGCAAGCCCGAGCACGGTGGGCCGGAGCACGGGCACGACGAGGGGCCCGGCAAGCCGGAGCACGGCGAGCACGGCGAGCACGGCGAGTACGGCGAGTACGGCGAGTACGGCGACCAGGCTGACGGGCACTACGGCTACGCCGACAAGCCCGCGGTCCACGAGGGCTGAGCAGCAGGCCGTATCAAGACCGTTCATCGGATGACGGCGCGCGGCGGAATCCTCAGTGGTTCCGTCGTGCGCCGCCGGTGAGAGACGCAGAGACTCAGGCGCGAGCAGCGCATACGCGAAGGACAGGGTGGGCGGTGTCGAGCGGAATCGAAACAGCGGCCGTACAGGAACTTCAGCAGTCCGGTTCCGATCCGGCCCCCCTGTCACCAGAACACGACAGAGCGACCCCGCCGGACAGACGGCCCATGAGGGTGCGCGCACTGAGAGCGGGGCTGCGCACGGCCGTGGCCCTGTGTCTGGTGACCACGCTGGTCCATGTCGTCATGGTGTTCCTTCACGTAGCCCCCTCCAACCCCGTATCGAAGCGGTACGGCCCACAGGTCAACGGATGGGTGTACCCCCTTTTCGAGCAGAATTGGCGACTTTTCGCACCGGACCCCGATTCCTTCAACCGGAAGGTCCTGGCGAGAACTGCACAAACGGCCTCCGACGGATCGCTACGAGTGAGCCCCTGGTTCGACCTGGCCGCCGTGGACGATGCCGCAGTCGACCACAACGCATTTCCGAGCCACACGGCTCAGAACCTTTTGCGCCGCGCCTGGAGCTCCTATGTCGAGACGCACGGAGGAAGCGACACGGCACGCTCGGAACGGGCGGTGATGATGCAGAAGTACCTGCGCAATATCGTCGCGGAACGCTTCGCCGCCCGCCACGGTGGCGACACGTTCGACTTCGTTCAGCTTCGGGTCGTCACGACGCCCATCGCCGCTCCCGGCACCGCCGCCGGCAACCGCCCGCCGGTACCCACCGAGAACCGGCTCCTGCCCTGGTGGAAGGTGACCCCCCATGGGAATTGAGCAGCCCTCCCGGCCCGCCCCTGCGGCAGCCGCACCACAACGCCCCCTGGGTCCGGGGACTTCGCTCGTCGGAGCCGCTCGTCAGTGGCTCCTCGGCCAGGTCAGCGCTCTGTGGGCCCTCCTCACCGGCCGCCCGGTGTCCTTGTATGCCGCCTCGGTGCTGCGCATCGGCTACGGGCTGCTCTACCTGGTCTTCCTGCTCCGCGAGTTCCCGCACCGTGGAGAGATCTGGGGACCCGAATCCCCTTGGACGCCTGCGCTGGCGGAACAGCTCTTCGAGCAGACGGGCTGGAACAGCGTCCTGACCCTGTCCGACAGCCCCGCCTATTTCGAGTTCTGCTACGCGATGGCCGTCGTCACGTCCGTACTGTTCATCCTGGGCTGGCGGACCCGCGTCATGTCCGTCCTCTTCGCCGTCGTGGTGATCTCGTTCCACGCGAGGTCGATCTTCATGACGGACGGGGGCGACAACCTGGTCCTGCTGATGGCCGTGTACCTCGTCCTGACCGCGTGTGGTCGGCGCTGGTCCCTGGACGCACGCCGCGACCGGCTCAATTCGGCTCGTGCGGGCGACGTGCCGGAGCCGGTGCGGGGCTTGTACGCGCAGGAACTCCGCCACGCCCGCGTCACCTTGACGACCGTGGTGCACAACTGCGGCGTCTTCGTCATCGCCGCACAGGTCTGCTTCCTCTACGGATCGGCAGGCCTGTACAAGGTCCAGGGTTCCACCTGGGGCGGCGGCACCGCTCTGCACTACGCGCTGAACCTCGAACTGTTCCAGCCCTGGCCCGCGCTCTCCCACCTCGTGGACGATTTCCCGATGGTGATCGCGATCACCGGCTACGTCACGGTGCTCGTCCAGGTCGCCTTCCCGTTCGTACTCTTCGGCCGGCTCAAGTATCCCGTTCTTGCCGTGCTGCTCGGGATGCACATCGGCATCGCCGTACTCATGGGGCTGCCGCTGTTCTCCGGCGCGATGATCATCGCGGACGCCGTGTTCCTGCCCGACCGCTTCTACACCTTCCTGCCCCGGCTGTGGCGCCGTGCGGCACAGCGCACCGGAATGCGGCAGGCGGCACCCGGCCGGGCCACAGGATCGGGATCCGTACCCGCACAGGGAAGACCGGAGCTACCCGCCCCGCAGGACCAAGTCGTTCCGAGTGGAGGGTAGAAGCGGTTCAGCCCACGCGATGGGCCCTGTGACGGACTTCCCGGAGGCTGACCTCGGACCGGAGACGGTCCAGTCCTGCCGAGTCCCGTGCGCGCGCGAGCCTCTCCCGGCCGAGCCGCCCCAGGGTCCGCCGCGGTTGCGCGTCAGGCTCCAGCCAGAGGCGCACCCGCGCGACGCCATGGCGCCGCGTAGGTGATGCGGGAGGAGTCCCCAAGAGGTTCAGACAACAACGAAGCCCCAGGTCGCTGACCTGGGGCTTCGCTATGGAGCGGATGACGGGAATCGAACCCGCGCTTTAGCTTGTGGCCGCGATCCCGGTCGGTTCTGCCCCGCGCCACTGTGGGTGTCCGTTCGCCTGGACGGTGCGACGGTGGGACCGGGTCAGCTGGCCGCCGCCGAGCTTCCCCGTCCGACCGGGGAGGGGCCCCTCGTGTCGCCTTATCCGGGCCCGCACGGAGCCGGCCGGCGCACGCCGTGGAGGGAGACGGAAACGGATACGCCTCGTGGCCCGAGGCGAAGCCGTCGTCACGGGTGGGAGCTAGCCCGCCTCGCGTCGAGCCGCACTCGTGCCAGAGGGGGACACTTGCGCGTCCTCGTCGAACAGGAAGGCTTCGATCTCCCCGAAGTCGGGCGCCTGGAAGGGATGTGTGGTGGGATACGGCGATGCCGCGGCGGCGCAGGGGGACGTCTCTACCGGAGCGGAGAACGGCGAGGTCAGGTCGATGACAAGAGTCCTCTTCATGTGGGGTCCGTGAACGGATCTGGTGTGCTGTGACCGGGCACGGTGGTCCTACAGCTTGCTCATCTTGGCGTACGGACTCGAGATCCGCTCTTGCGCCGATCCGAAATCCACGATCGCCGCTATCCCGACCTCGATGCCGGTGACCCGGCCGAGGCCGTGCACGTCGTGTGTGACCTGGTCGCCTACGGCGAACTGCTTGGGAGGCGGCGTAACCGGGGCTTTGAAGGGGCTGGTGGGCAAGAAGCGCTTCGGTGCACTGGGCTTTGTCATTGCTGTCAGTATGCGCCCACGCGCATTTCCCCTCACCTGTCCGGCGCGGCTTCCGTGCTTCGTACCTCGATCCGCCGGCCTCAGCGCTTCAGCGCCGCGACGGCCGTGTCGAAGGCGGAGTCTCGGTTCTGCTCGAACTCCTCCTCTGTGAAGACGGGCGTCGGCAGGTTCGGGGGGATGCCGGTGATGTCGAAGGTCCTCCCGGTGCGGGTCAGGAACTCCTCGTTCGGGAGCGTGAACTCCATGCCGTTCGGGAGCGAGCGCTCCAGCATGTCCGAGAAGACGCCCTGGGTCGGTCCGCCGACGCGGACGGTCCGGCCGGGCCGGTCGACGAGGGCCTGGATGAAGCTCTCCCCCGCGCTGAACGTCGTGTCGGCCGTGAGCACGGCGACGGGGCCGGTGTAGCGCGGGGCGTCGCGGGTCGGCTCCACGCGGACGGACTGCGGCGGGGTGTACCGGGTGCGCTTGCGGTAGGCGAGGTACGGGATGTCGGTCAGGCGTCCGGCGAGGTGCACGCCCAAGGCGTCGTCGCCGCCGCCGTTGAGCCGGAGGTCGATGATCAGCCCTCGGAGGGATTTTGTGCGTTCACGGGTGAGGACGGTGTCCAGTGCCCGGTCCAGTTCGGCGAGCTGGCCGGCGTACGTGCGGTCCTTCGGGTTGTAGCCCGCGAATCCGGAGATCCGCAGGTAGCCCTGTCCGTCGGGCAGGTCGGCGTAGGAGATGCGACCGTTCCCGAACTCCTGTGGGTCCTTCCCGCCGAGGTCCCGCCGGACGATGTGCTCCTTGGCCCTGGCGTCAAGGCCCTGGAGATCGCTCGTGGTGCCGGGCCGGAAGTGGGGGGCGGAACGGAGCTCCCCGTAGGAGACGGAGACGTGCGCGTCGTTCAGCGGAGCCACCATGTCGTCGAAGAGGGCGAGGAGTTCCTCCCTGGTGGTGTCCGCGTGAACCTTGGGGCGGTGGGTGTCCCTGACGGCGTGCCAGTCGATGCCCCGGTCCGCGAAGAAGGGGTAGTTCTCCTCGAAGGTCTGCCAGAAGACGTCGAAGGCCGTCAGTGCCGTCACCTTGTCGGTGGGCAGCACGTGGTCGCAGGTCTTCGGCAGCGCCGCGAGGCGCCGCAGTCGGCGGTCGCCGGTGGCGCCGGCCACGTGCAGCGTTCCCTGCGCGCGGACCGTGAGCAGGGTCTTGTCCTCGGTGCGATAGGTGCCCGGGGCCGTCCGGGCGGCCGCCTCGCCGGGTACGCAGCTGATCGCCGTGGTCTGGTACTCCTGTAGGTGCCCGTCCGCGATCGACAGGATGGTGCCGTAGCCGTCCACCCGCCATACGCCGTCGACCTGGCTCCCGGCGCCGGTCGGGTGCCCCGCCGCGACGGCGGGCAGGGTCGTCCCGGCGGCCAGGGCCGATGCCATGACCATCGTCATGGCGATAGCTCCTCCGAGCCTCTTGTGTCGCATGCAGTTGTTCCCGTTCTCGTCCACGGCGTCTCGGGCCGGTGCGGCCCCACACAGAAAACGATCATGGCCGGGACGCGTGCCCCGGGAACATCCGGCGAACCGGTGGTCCGATCGGGGGGTACCCCCCCCGGACGCGCTTTCGATCGATGACACAGCGCCTGATGCCTCACAGGAAGAGAAGGAGGGAAGGTTCTGCTGTGGTGAGGCGGTTCAGCGGGCCAGGGCGAGGACGCCCAGGGCGCTGCCTTGTTCGTCGATGACGGGCAGCACGTCGAGCCGACGGTGGCGCATCGCGCGGTCCGCTTCGGCCGTCGTGGTCAGGGGCGAGGTGAACAGCCCGCGGTCGCCGGGTACGGCGCGCAACCGGATCCGGTCGTTGTAGGCGGCGCTGTCGCGGACGGCGGTGAGCTGGGCCCGGGTGATCAGCCCGGTGCACAGGCCGTCCTCGTCGCAGACGAGGAGATGCCGGGTGCGCGCACTTGCCATCACGGCCAGGGCCACTTCGACCGTCATGTCATCGCCGACCTGTGGTCCGGCCACCTCCATGACGTCATTGACCGTCTGGGGCTCAGACCTGGTGTTCGACGAGCTGGGCTGCATCTGGACCACCGTCACGATATGCCTCCTGCACAGATGGGCGAGTTTCCGGATCACGTGGTTCTCAGGCCGCGGCGACGGCGGGCCGGCGGGCGCCGGCGCGCCGGGCAGCCGCGGCGGTGCCGCGTCGGCCGCGGGAGGAGGATGTGCTGCGCTTGCGCTGCTCGGCAGGCGGTGCGGTGATGGTGACCGGGATGCCGGAGGGGGCTTGGGCGCCGGTGATCCGGATCAGCTCTGCTTCACCCGAGCGGACCTGGCTGGTCTCGGGCACGATGCCGGCGTCCTGCATGAGACGGTTCATGCCACGGCGCTGCTGGGGCGTGACGAGGGTGACGACGCTGCCGGACTCGCCGGCCCGGGCGGTGCGGCCGCCGCGGTGGAGGTAGTCCTTGTGGTCGGTGGGCGGGTCCACGTTGACGACGAGGTCGAGGTTGTCGACATGGATGCCGCGGGCGGCGACGTTCGTCGCGACCAGGACCGTGACGTGCCCGGTCTTGAAGTGCGCCAGGGTGCGGGTGCGCTGCGGCTGGGTCTTCCCGCCGTGCAGGGCGGCGGCCCGGACGCCGGAGTTGAGGAGGTCCTCGGTGAGGCGGTCCACGGCGTGCTTGGTGTCCAGGAACATGATCACGCGGCCGTCGCGTGCCGCGATCTCCGTCGTCAGCCGCTGCTTGTCGGCGCCGTGCACGTGCAGGACGTGGTGCTCCATGGTGGTGACCGCGCCCTGGGAGGGGTCGACGGAGTGGACGACGGGGTCGGTGAGGTAGCGGCGGACCAGGAGGTCGACGTTGCGGTCCAGGGTCGCGGAGAACAGCATGCGCTGGCCCTCCGGGCGGACCTGGTTCAGCAGCGCGGTGACCTGGGGCATGAAGCCCATGTCGGCCATCTGGTCGGCTTCGTCCAGGACGGTGATGCCGACCTGGTTCAGCCGGCAGTCGCCGCGGTCGATGAGGTCCTTGAGGCGGCCGGGGGTGGCCACGACGACCTCGGCGCCGTTTCGCAGCGCGTTCGCCTGCCGGCCGATCGGCATCCCGCCGACGACGGTGGTCAGGCGCAGCTTCACGGCACGGGCGTAGGGCGTGAGGGCGTCGGTGACCTGCTGGGCGAGTTCCCGGGTGGGGACCAGTACCAGCGCCAGCGGCTGGCGGGGCTCGGCGAGCTGCCCGGCGGTGCGGGCCAGCAGGCCCAGACCGAAGGCGAGGGTCTTGCCGGAGCCGGTCCGGCCCCGGCCCAGGACGTCACGGCCGGCCAGGGAGTTCGGCAGCGTCGCGCCCTGGATGGGGAACGGCACGGACACGCCCTGCGCGGTGAGCGCGGCCAGCAGCGCCTTGGGCATGTCCAGGTCGGCGAACGCCTCGACGGCGGGCAGCGCCGGAGTGATCGTCTTCGGCAGGGCGAACTCGCCCTGCACCGGGGCGGGCCGCCGGCCCTGACCTCCCGAGCGGCGGGGAGCACCCGAACGGCTCGGGGCGGACGACACAGTGAAGCGGCTGCCTCGGGTCGAACCGGCGGCTGAGCCGAAAGCGGGAGCGCTGGTGCGGCGGGTTCGGGAAGAGCGGCTGTTCGTACGCGTGGGGTTCACAAAGAACCTTCCTTGATACGGCACGTATCGAGGAGTTCCGCAGCGTAAGAGCGGCATGCGGAATCACAGGTACGGACCGAATGGAATTCGAGAAGAGAAAGCGAGCGTGGCGCACGGTAAATTCGTGGCGACGCAGGCGGAAAGGAGATGTGCGCGGAAGTGAATCCGGGGCATCGAGGGGTACGGCTCCGAAGTGGGGGCTGCGTACCTTGAGAGGGTGTTCCGACAGGAGAAGTCACTGCGGAAATACATGCAGCTGGGGCCCGCACCCCGAGGGATGCGGGCCCCAGCTGCAAGATGCGCGTCGGCGTCAGACGGTGACGATGTTCTCGGCCGTCGGACCCTTCTGGCCCTGCGCGATGTCGAAGGTGACCTTCTGGCCCTCCTGCAGCTCGCGGAAGCCCTGGGCGGCGATGTTCGAGAAGTGGGCGAACACGTCAGCGCCGCCACCGTCCTGCTCGATGAAGCCGAAACCCTTTTCCGCGTTGAACCACTTTACGGTGCCAGCAGTCATGTCGTATCTCCTTGGGGCAGTACACCGGCATCCGTACCGTACGGATGTCGTATCGCCGCGATGATGCCCTGCCCGGAAAACGCCGGAAAGACAGAGGACTTCCGCGCGGTACACGGCGACGGGAGCACTCGGAGTTTTTGGGTACCAAAACTGCAACTGAGATGGACGATAGCACGTCCCCGTAGTATTTGTGCGTCAAATATTTCTCCTGGACGTCGCCGACAAAAACCCTCTCCGTGAGGGTTGGTAAAATCTCAGGTCGCGAACACAGGTATTGATGCACTCCGAATGTGGCGTTTCAAGAGCGGATGACGGGAATCGGACCCGCGCTATAAGCTTGGGAATCCCCCGGCACTTGGGCGTGCATGTGCCCTCTGACCTGCCGGAATGTTCGCCGGCGGATCTGTCCCGGCTGCTTCTGTGAGCCCCTTGGCGACCGCTGTTTACCGCCCCTGCTGGCACGTTGTGGCACGGCGCGGGCGCCGCCGACGTCGTTTCCCCCTGTCGTAGCCCTATGCGTCGACCGCAGCAGGGTCGAGGGAGTCGACGTCCTCCATGAAGGACAGCATCCGGGCGTTGACCACGTCGGGGTGGTCGATCTGCGGGCCGTGCCCCGTCGCGGTGATGATCTCGGCGCGGGCTCCGGGGACGAGGCGCGGAACGCGTTCCAGCTGCCGCTTGGGGTGTACGAGCAGGCTGTGCTTGCCCATGATGACGTAGAGCGGGGTCCGGATGGATCGCAGCGCGTCCTCGGCCAGCGGCAGTGGTGCGGGGCGGCGGATCCGGTACGCGCGGGCGCCGAGCTGAATCCACTTGCGCATCTCGGGGACGGCGATGACCGGCTGGTCCAGCCACTTGGCTAGCCGGGGGCGCAGCGCCTTGGGGGCGAGGGTGGCGAACAGGCTCACGAAGACCCAGGCGAAGAAGCGCAGGCCGACCTTCTCCAGACCGCCGGGGTCGAGGGCGGTGACCGAGGCGAGCCGTCCGGGCTGCCGATGGGCCTGGTTGAGCACCAGCCAGCCGCCGTAGGAGGAGCCGACGAGGTGGACACGGTCGAGGCCGAGCGCGTCGAGGGCCTCGTCCATCCATTGCGCGGCGCGCTCGGGTTGCCACATGGGCTCGCGGTGGACGCTGCGGTTGGCGTCGCCGGGGGTGTCGAGGGCGTAGACGGGGCGGTCGAGGCTGAGCCCGGGGGTGTTGGGATACCACATGGCGGAGGAGTACCCGGCGCCGTGGATCAAGACGATCGGTGTGCGGGACTCGGCCGCGGGGTCCTCGGGGCTGTACCGGTAGACGTGCGTGGTGCCGAAGCTGGTCTCCACGTCCGTCTCGGAGCGGGCGGGTGCCCCCATCGCGTAGAGGACGTCGGCGGCGGCGAAGTAGCGGTCGCGCAGGGTGTCGTTGACGTAGCGGCCGACGTCGCGGCGTACGCGGGCGGTGTTCTCGGGCACGGCGGCACCTCCGGTGAAGATCCGTCCTTCGTGGTACGACCGTATCACCAATGTGGTACATCGGTATCATGAAGGGGTTCGGGCGGCGGAGCGCGAACCCACCATCGACAGGCGGAGACACCCATGCCGAAGAGGGTCGACCACGAGGAGCGGCGCGCCCAGATCGCCGAGGCGCTCATCCAGGTGGCGGGGCGGCGGGGGCTGCATGCCGTCGGCATGCGGGACGTGGCCGCTGAGGCCGGTGTGTCGCTCAGGCTCGTGCAGTACTACTTCGAGACCAAGGAGAAGCTGCTCTTCTACGGCCTGCGGCACCTGACCGATCGCTTCACCGCGAGGGTGGGTGCCCGCTTGGCCGCTGTCGGCCCGGACCCGGGCCCTCGCGTCACGGTGGAGGCGCTGCTGCTGGCCTCGCTGCCGACCGACGAGGAGAGCCGCACGTTCCACCTGCTCTACAGCTCCTACGCGATCCTGTCCGTGACCGACGAGGCGCTGGCTGCCCAGCCCTTCATCGACAAGCCCGACGCCGCGGAGAACGCCCTGACCGGACTCCTCGAACAGGCGCAGGGGGCCGGCCTGGCCGACCCGGACGCCGACGCGCGCACGGAGGCGATCAGCCTGCTCGCGATGGCGGCGGCCATGGGCACCAGCATCCTCGTGGGCCAGCGGAGTCCGGAGTCGGCGATCGCGGTGCTCCGCCACCACCTGGACCGGATCTTCACGGCTGCCGGGACGTCCGAGAGGGGAGCGGGCTCAACCTGACGTGTCGCGAAGCGCTCGCGCGCGGCGCAGGGTGAGGTGCCGATCTGTACCGGTCCGGCGGATGTGGAGTCGGGCGGGGACAACAAACAAGCCCCAGGTCGCTGACCTGGGGCTTTGCTATGGAGCGGATGACGGGAATCGAACCCGCGCTATAAGCTTGGGAAGCTCATGTTCTACCATTAAACTACATCCGCGAAAGGTGCCCCGAAGATCGGTGCGCCATCGTCGCACACTGTACCCCATGCGCCACTTGAGGCGAAGTTCATGGCTTTCGGTGTGCGGAGTGCCGCCTGGAGCGGTGTCCCGTTGATCCCCTAATGTGGCTGTCTCGTCCACCACTTGCTTGTCGGGGAAGGGACTTGATCGGGTTGATCGAGCGCACCGTCGTCCGTTGTGCCGAAGGGCACGTCTTCAGCACCTCTTCGTTCCCGTTGCAGCATCTCGACGCGGGTCGGATCGGGCCCGGGCGGCTTGTCCGGTGTCCTCGGTGTGCGCGGCTGCGGCATGCGGTGCCCGTGGAGATCGGGCAGCGCTGACGATGTCCGGAGGGTGCGGGTGCTTCCCGATTGGGGGAGCTCCGCACCCTCTGCGTATCGTGGGAGCGTGCTTCTCTCAGACAAGGACATCCGGGCCGAGATCGATGCCGGACGGGTGCGCATCGACCCGTACGACGAATTCATGGTGCAGCCCTCGAGCATCGACGTGAGGCTTGACCGCTTCTTCCGGGTGTTCGAGAACCACCGCCACCCCCACATCGATCCCGCCATCGAGCAGCTGGACCTGACGCGCGAGGTCGAGCCGGAGGGGGACGAGGCGTTCATCCTGCACCCCGGTGAGTTCGTGCTCGCCTCGACCTACGAGGTCATCACCCTGCCGGACGACATCGCGTCGCGTCTGGAGGGGAAGAGTTCCCTGGGGCGGCTCGGGCTCGTCACGCACTCGACCGCCGGGTTCATCGACCCCGGCTTCTCGGGGCACGTGACCCTGGAGCTGTCGAACCTGGCGACCCTGCCGATCAAGCTGTGGCCGGGGATGAAGATCGGGCAGCTGTGCATGTTCCGGCTGAGCTCGCCCGCCGAGTTCCCGTACGGCAGCGAGCGCTACGGCTCCCGGTACCAGGGGCAGCGGGGGCCGACGGCCTCCCGCTCCTACTTGAACTTCCATCGGACCCAGGTGTGAGGCGGTCGCAGGCATGAGTGAAGTACGCGAGAACCTGACGTACGAGGGCTTCGGCACCGCCGTCCGCGAGCTGGCGCAGACCATCGCCGACGACGGCTACGAGCCGGACATCGTGCTCTCCATCGCCCGCGGCGGCGTCTTCGTCGCCGGCGGTCTGGCCTACGCGCTCGACTGTAAGAACATCCACCTCGTGAACGTGGAGTTCTACACCGGCGTCGGCACCACCTTGGAGATGCCGGTCATGCTGGCACCCGTGCCCGACGCGATCGACTTCTCCGACAAGAAGGTCCTGATCACCGACGACGTCGCCGACACCGGCAAGACGCTCAAGCTGGTCCACGACTTCTGTGTCGACCACGTCGCCGAGGTCCGTTCGGCCGTCATCTACGAGAAGTCGCACTCCCTCGTGAAGTGCGAGTACGTGTGGAAGAAGACCGACGAGTGGATCAACTTCCCGTGGAGCGTCGAGCCGCCCGTCGTACGGCGTGAGGGCCAGGTTCTCGACGCCTGAGGCGACGCGGGGGGCCGGCGAGGCCCCGTGGCGAGTACGACGTGAGAAGGCCCCCACCGGCTCCTGAGCCGGTGGGGGCCTTCCCTTGCGTGTGTCCTCTTACAGCGTGCCCAGCTTGATCAGGCTCAGCAGGCCCACCAGCTGGATCGCCGACGCGCCCAGGGCCTTCGGCCACGGCAGGTCGTGGGAGCGGCTCACCATGACCGTGAAGAGGGCGCCGGCCGCCAGCCAGGTCAGCCAGCCGATGACCTGCACCAGGCCGTTCTCGCCGCCCAGGAAGAGGGCGAAGACCAGGCGGGGCGCGTCCGTGATCGACATGATCAGCATCGACAGGCCCACCGTCGGCTGCCAGGCACCGTCGCCGCCGAGCTGGCGGGCCAGCGTGTGCGTGACCGCGCCCAGGATCAGGCCGCCGACGACGAAGCCGACCGCCGTCATCAGGACGTACGGGACGGCGGTCGACAGGGTCGCGTTGATCGCCTCGTCGCGCGCCTTGTCGAAGCCGAAGATCGCGAGCAGTCCGTAGAGGAACGTGACGACCAGCGCCGGGCCCCACACGGCGTGGTCCCGCATCCGCAGGAAGGTGTCCGCCGGGCGCAGCACGATGCCGCTCAGCAGGGCCTTCCAGGGCAGCCGTGGGCCCGTGGGGGCGGGGGCGGCGCCGGCCTGGTACGTGGCGCCCGCGCCGTACGGGTCGTCGTGGACGCTGAAGACCTGGGTGTGGCCCGGGTTGTTCGCCGCCGCGTACTGCTGCTGGTGCTGCTGCGGGTGCGGGTCGCCGAAGTACTCGGGCTCGCCGTACGCCTGCTGCTGGTGCTGCTGCGGGTACTGCTGCTGCGGGTACGACGGAGGTGCCGCGTCGTACCCGTACGGCCCCTGCTGCGGGCGTTGCGGGCGCTGCGGTTGTTGCGGTTGCTGCGGGGGGCCTCCGGCCCGGCCGCGTCCGTTCCTGAATCCAGCCACGTCCATGAACGTACCCGGTCCCGACGTGTGTTCGCTCCTCGGAGGCGGAGTGCGGCAGAGCTGTGACATCCCCTAGGGGTTGCCCGGACGACGGAGAGGGCCGCCCCCGCTTCTCCGCGGGGGCGGCCCTCTCGACGGCGTTACGGCCTTACGGCCTTACAGCGTCACGGCCTTACGCGGCCGGCTCCGGCTCCGGCTCGGTCGCCGGCTCCGGCTCCGGGTCCGCCGGGGTCTTCACCGAGTCGAGGAGCAGCTGGGCCACGTCCACGACCTGGAGGCTCTCCTTCGCCTTGCCGTCGTTCTTCTTGCCGTTGACGGAGTCCGTCAGCATGACCAGGCAGAACGGGCAGGCGGTGGAGACGATGTCCGGGTTGAGGGACAGGGCCTCGTCGACGCGCTCGGTGTTGATGCGCTTGCCGATGCGCTCCTCCATCCACATCCGGGCACCGCCGGCGCCGCAGCAGAAGCCGCGCTCCTTGTGGCGGTGCATCTCCTGCTGGCGCAGGCCGGGGACGGCGGACATGATCTCGCGCGGCGGGGTGTAGACCTTGTTGTGGCGGCCCAGGTAGCACGGGTCGTGGTACGTGATCAGGCCGTCGACCGGGGTCACCGGGACCAGCTTGCCCTCGTCGATGAGGTGCTGGAGCAGCTGGGTGTGGTGGATGACCTCGTACTCGCCGCCGAGCTGCGGGTACTCGTTGGCGATGGTGTTGAAGCAGTGCGGGCAGGTCGAGACGATCTTCTTCGCCGACTTCGGCTTCTTCGTCGCCTCGTCCTCGTCGTCTTCACCGAACGCCATGTTCAGCATCGCGACGTTCTCCTGGCCGAGCTGCTGGAACAGCGGCTCGTTGCCCAGGCGGCGCGGGGAGTCGCCGGTGCACTTCTCCTCGCCGCCCATGATCGCGAACTTGACGCCCGCGATGTGCAGCAGCTCCGCGAAGGCCTTCGTGGTCTTCTTGGCGCGGTCCTCCAGGGCGCCGGCGCAGCCGACCCAGTAGAGGTAGTCGACCTCGGTGAGGTCCTCGATGTCCTTGCCGACGATCGGGACCTCGAAGTCGACCTCCTTGGTCCACTCGACGCGCTGCTTCTTCGCCAGGCCCCAGGGGTTGCCCTTCTTCTCCAGGTTCTTGAGCATCGTGCCCGCCTCGGACGGGAACGCGGACTCGATCATCACCTGGTAGCGGCGCATGTCGACGATGTGGTCGATGTGCTCGATGTCGACCGGGCACTGCTCGACGCAGGCGCCGCAGGTGGTGCAGGACCACAGGACGTCGGGGTCGATGACGCCGTTCTCCTCGGCGGTGCCGATGAGGGGGCGCTCGGCCTCGGCGATCGCGGCGGCGGGGACGTCCTTGAGCTGCTCCTCGGTGGCCTTCTCGTTGCCCTCCATGTCCTTGCCGCCGCCGGCGAGCAGGTACGGGGCCTTGGCGTGCGCGTGGTCGCGCAGCGACATGATGAGGAGCTTCGGGGAGAGCGGCTTGCCGGTGTTCCAGGCGGGGCACTGCGACTGGCAGCGGCCGCACTCGGTGCAGGTGGAGAAGTCGAGCAGGCCCTTCCAGGAGAACTGCTCGACCTGGGAGACGCCGTAGACGTCGTCCTCGCCCGGGTCCTCGAAGTCGATCGCCTTGCCGCCGGAGGTCATCGGCTGGAGCGCGCCGAGGGCGGTGCCGCCGGTGGCTTCGCGCTTGAACCAGATGTTGGGGAAGGCGAGGAAGCGGTGCCAGGCGACGCCCATGTTGGTGTTCAGGCTCACCGTGATCATCCAGACCATGGTGGTGCCCAGCTTGACCATGGCGGTGAAGTAGATGAGGTTCTGCAGCGTCGCGGTGCTGAGGCCCTTGAAGGCCAGGACCAGCGGGTACGAGGCGAAGTACGCGGCCTCGTAGTGCTCGACGTGGTGGATCGCGCCTTCGAGGCCGCGCAGCACGTAGATCGCCAGGCCGATGATGAGGATGACGTACTCGACGAAGTACGCCTGGCCCATCTTGGAGCCCGCGAAGCGGGACTTGCGGCCGGGCCGCGAGGGCAGGCTCAGCAGGCGGATCGCCATCAGGACGACGATGCCGACGGTGGTCATGGCCGCGATGAACTCGATGTACAGCTCGTACGGCAGGAACCCGCCGATGATCGGCAGCGTCCAGTCGGCCTGGAACAGCTGGCCGTACGCGGTGATGATCGTCGGCGGCAGGGTCAGGAAGCCGATGGCGACGAACCAGTGGGCGAAGCCCACGATGCCCCAGCGGTTCATGCGCGTGTGGCCGAGGAACTCCCGGACGAGCGTCACGCTGCGCTGGTAGGGGTTGTCGGTGCGGGCGCCGGCCGGGAGGCGCTGGCCCAGCTTGAAGTAGCGGACGAACTGACCGATGGCGCGAGCGAGCAGGGCAACGCCGACCACGGTCAGGGCCAGCGACACGATGATCGCGGCGAGCTGCATGAGGGGCTCCTCGGGCGGGGGCCAGTCGGGCCTACTAAGCGGTAACTTATTTAGTCCGTGCCGAGATTACCCGTTCGTGGCGCCGCACTGTAGCGGAGCTCACGGTGATCTGTGTCGCTCAGGCAACCCTCGCCGCCGGTTCCGCGTGGCGGCGGCGTCGGACTGCAGGAAGCGTACGCGCAAGGATCACCAGGTCCATGCCCAGCCAGTGGTGATCCACGTAGTGGAGATCGAGCAGCTCGCGCTCCTCCCAGGGCAGCTCCGAGCGCCCGCTGATCTGCCACAGGCCCGTCATCCCCGGGCGTACGGAGAGCCGGCGGCGCCCGTCCCCGGTGGACTCCCGGTGTCCTGGGGGCAGCGGACACGGCCCCACCAGCGACATCTCGCCCCGTACGACGTGCAGCAGCAGCGGCAGCGTGGCCAGCGGGCTCTTCGTGCGGAAGGTCAGCATCGTGAAGGTCCGGCCGCCCCGGCCCGCGACCGGGCGGCGCCGCAGCACCCCGTGCGGGCTGCTGGTCCCGACGGTGACGGAGAGGGCGACGAGGGCGATCAGCGGGGAGAGGACGGCCAGCAGGGCCAGCCCGCCGGCCACGTCGACCGCGCGTTTCGCCGTCATGCACTCACACCTTCCGGCGAGAATCATGGGATATGTCCGGACTCTCTCACGCCGCACCGGTCCTTATCGGGGAATGACGCGCCCTCTGCGACCCTTTGAGGAAGACCTTTGAGCGGGGGGGAGGGTGAAGAGTTGAGTCGGGTCCACTCAGGTCTGTTGACTTGGGTCGGCCCCTCATGCATCCTTGAGTCAGTTCCACTCAAGTCATTCCGTTGGAGGAATCGAAAATGGCACGTGCGGTCGGCATCGACCTGGGTACGACCAACTCCGTCGTCAGCGTTCTGGAAGGCGGCGAGCCCACCGTCATCACCAACGCCGAAGGCGCCAGGACCACGCCGTCCGTCGTCGCCTTCGCGAAGAACGGTGAGGTGCTGGTCGGCGAGGTCGCCAAGCGTCAGGCGGTCACCAACGTCGACCGGACCATCCGGTCCGTGAAGCGCCACATGGGCACCGACTGGAAGATCGAGCTGGACGGGAAGAACTTCAACCCGCAGCAGATGTCCGCCTTCATCCTCCAGAAGCTGAAGCGCGACGCCGAGGCGTACCTGGGCGAGAAGGTGACCGACGCGGTCATCACCGTCCCCGCGTACTTCAACGACTCGGAGCGCCAGGCCACCAAGGAGGCCGGTGAGATCGCGGGCCTCAACGTCCTGCGCATCGTCAACGAGCCGACCGCGGCCGCCCTGGCCTACGGCCTCGACAAGGACGACCAGACGATCCTCGTCTTCGACCTCGGTGGCGGCACCTTCGACGTGTCCCTCCTGGAGATCGGCGACGGCGTCGTCGAGGTGAAGGCCACCAACGGTGACAACCACCTCGGTGGTGACGACTGGGACCAGCGCGTCGTCGACTACCTGGTGAAGCAGTTCGCCAACGGCCACGGCGTGGACCTGTCCAAGGACAAGATGGCCCTCCAGCGCCTGCGCGAGGCCGCCGAGAAGGCCAAGATCGAGCTGTCCTCCTCCACGGAGACCACGATCAACCTGCCCTACATCACGGCCTCCGCCGAGGGCCCGCTGCACCTGGACGAGAAGCTCACGCGCGCCCAGTTCCAGCAGCTGACCGCGGACCTCCTGGACCGCTGCAAGACCCCGTTCCACAACGTCATCAAGGACGCCGGCATCGCGCTGTCCGAGATCGACCACGTGGTCCTCGTCGGCGGCTCGACCCGCATGCCGGCCGTCGCGGAGCTCGTCAAGGAGCTGACCGGCGGCAACGAGGCCAACAAGGGTGTGAACCCGGACGAGGTCGTCGCCATCGGCGCCGTCCTGCAGGCCGGTGTCCTCAAGGGCGAGGTCAAGGACGTCCTGCTCCTCGACGTCACCCCGCTGTCCCTCGGCATCGAGACCAAGGGCGGCATCATGACGAAGCTCATCGAGCGCAACACCACGATCCCGACCAAGCGGTCCGAGATCTTCACGACGGCCGAGGACAACCAGCCGTCCGTGCAGATCCAGGTCTACCAGGGCGAGCGCGAGATCGCGGCGTACAACAAGAAGCTGGGCATGTTCGAGCTGACCGGCCTCCCGCCGGCCCCGCGCGGCGTCCCGCAGATCGAGGTCGCCTTCGACATCGACGCCAACGGCATCATGCACGTGACCGCGAAGGACCTGGGCACGGGCAAGGAGCAGAAGATGACCGTCACCGGCGGCTCCTCGCTGCCGAAGGACGAGGTCAACCGGATGCGTGAGGAGGCCGAGCAGTACGCGGAGGAGGACCACCGCCGCCGCGAGGCCGCCGAGAGCCGCAACCAGGGCGAGCAGCTCGTCTACCAGACGGAGAAGTTCCTCAAGGACAACGAGGACAAGGTCCCCGGTGAGGTCAAGACCGAGGTCGAGGCCGCCGTCGCCGAGCTGAAGGAGAAGCTCAAGGGCGAGGACACCGCCGAGATCCGTACGGCCACCGAGAAGGTCGCGGCCGTCTCCCAGAAGCTGGGCCAGGCGATGTACGCCGACGCGCAGGCCGCCCAGGGTGCCGCCGGCGCCGAGGGTGCCCAGCAGGCGCAGGACGACGACGTCGTCGACGCCGAGATCGTCGACGACGAGAAGCCGAAGGGCGGCGCTGCCTGATGTCGGAGGAGACCCCGGGCTTCGAGGAGAAGCCCGAAGTCCCCGCCGAGGGCACGCCCGAGGAGCCCGAGACGACCGCTGCCGCCGCCTCCGCCGACCAGGCGGAGGGGGCGGCCCCGGCCGGGGACGCGAGTGACGTGGCCCTGCTGGCGCAGCTGGACCAGGCCCGCACGGCGCTCGGCGAGCGCACGACGGACCTCCAGCGTCTGCAGGCCGAGTACCAGAACTACCGCCGCCGGGTCGAGCGGGACCGGGTGACGGTCAAGGAGATCGCCGTGGCGAGCCTCCTGACCGAGCTGCTGCCCGTGCTCGACGACATCGGCCGGGCCCGGGAGCACGGCGAGCTCGTCGGCGGCTTCAAGTCGGTCGCCGAGTCGCTGGAGACCGTCGCCGCCAAGATGGGCCTCCAGCAGTTCGGCAAGGAGGGCGAGCCCTTCGACCCGACGATCCACGAGGCCCTGATGCACTCGTACGCGCCGGACGTCACCGAGACGACCTGTGTGGCGATCCTGCAGCCGGGGTACCGGATCGGCGAGCGGACCATCCGGCCCGCCCGTGTGGCCGTCGCCGAGCCCCAGCCGGGCGCGGCCGCCGGCGGCAAGGAAGAGCCGAAGGCCGACGAGGAGAGCGGTGCCCCCGAAGAGGGGTGACGCAGTGACCGTCCGGAAGGAGGGACGTCGATGAGTACGAAGGACTTCGTCGAGAAGGACTACTACAAGGTTCTCGGCGTCCCCAAGGACGCCACCGACGCCGAGATCAAGAAGGCGTACCGGAAGCTGGCCCGCGAGAACCACCCGGACGCCAACAAGAGCGACACCAACGCGGAGGAGCGCTTCAAGGAGATCTCCGAGGCGAACGACGTCCTCGGCGACCCCAAGAAGCGCAAGGAGTACGACGACGCGCGTGCCCTGTTCGGCAACGGTGGCTTCCGCGCCGGACCCGGCGGGGCGGGCGGCTCGTTCAACTTCGACCTGGGCGACCTCTTCGGCGGCGCCCAGGGCCCCGGCGGAGCCGGTGGCTTCGGGGGCGGCGGCGGCCTCGGGGACGTCTTCGGCGGCCTGTTCAACCGGGGCGCGGGCGGTGCGGGCACCCGTACGCAGCCGCGCCGCGGCCAGGACATCGAGTCCGAGGTGACCCTCAGCTTCACCGAGGCCATCGAGGGCGCGACCGTGCCCCTGCGCATGTCCAGCCAGCAGCCCTGCAAGGCGTGTTCGGGCACCGGCGACAAGAACGGCACCCCGCGGGTGTGCCCGACCTGTGTCGGCACCGGGCAGGTCTCGCGCGGCAGCGGCGGCGGCTTCTCGCTGACCGACCCGTGCGTGGACTGCAAGGGCCGCGGCCTGATCGCCGAGAACCCCTGCGAGGTCTGCAAGGGCAGCGGCCGGGCCAAGTCCTCGCGCACCATGCAGGTCCGCATCCCCGCGGGCGTCAGCGACAGCCAGAAGATCCGGCTGCGCGGCAAGGGAGCCCCGGGCGAGCGCGGCGGGCAGAACGGCGATCTGTACGTCGTCGTGCACGTCGACGCGCACCCGGTGTTCGGCCGCAAGGAGGACAACCTCACCGTCACGGTGCCCGTCAGCTTCGACGAGGCGGCGCTCGGCGGCGAGGTCAAGGTGCCGACGCTGGGCGGCCCCCCGGTCACCCTGAAGCTGCCCGCGGGCACGCCCAACGGGCGCACGATGCGCGCCCGTGGCAAGGGCGCGGTCCGCAAGGACGGCACGCGCGGCGACCTCCTCGTGACCGTGGAGATCGCGGTGCCGAAGGACCTGGCCGACAAGGCCCGTGAGGCCTTGGAGACCTACCGCGAGGCCACGGCGGGCGAGGACCCCAGGGCAGAGCTGTTCCAGGCCGCGAAGGGAGCTTGAGGACATGGACGGCCGTCGCCGACCGCCCGGATTCGGGAACAGGGCATACGAACTGACCGACGAGACGCCGGTGTACGTCATCTCGGTGGCGGCCCAGCTGTCCGGTCTGCACCCGCAGACCCTGCGCCAGTACGACCGGCTGGGTCTGGTCTCCCCGGACCGCACCGCGGGCCGTGGGCGCCGTTACTCGGCCCGTGACATCGAGCTGCTCCGCCAGGTGCAGCAGCTGTCGCAGGACGAGGGCATCAACCTGGCCGGGATCAAGCGCATCATCGAGCTGGAGCACCAGGTCGCGGCGTTGCAGAGCCGGATCGCCGAGCTGTCGACGGCGGTCGAGGGCGCGGCGGCGGCGATGCGCCAGCGCGAGGCCCAGGTCCACGCCTCGTACCGGCGCGACCTGGTGCCGTACACGGACGTCCAGCAGGCGAGCGCCCTGGTGGTGTGGCGGCCGTCCCACAAGCGCGGCGAGTAGCCCCGCGGCTCCCCTTCGCAGGGACGCACGTACGCACGCCCGAGGCCCCCTTTCCGTTCCGGCGGAGGGGGCCTCGGGCGTGCGCGCGTCCGGGCCCGGGGCACGGGCGCCGGTCCCGTCAGTCGTTCTGCTCGGGGTCCGGTCCCGGGCCCGGTTCGTCGAGGATGCCGGACTGGGCGATGAGGAAGCCGAGTTGGGCGCGGCTGCCGCTGCCGAGGGTGGCGGCCAGTTTGGCGATGTGGGCGCGGCAGGTGCGCACGTTCATGCCGAGGCGGCGGGCGATGGCCTCGTCGACGTGGCCCTCGACGAGCAGCTTGGCGATGGAGTGCTGGACGCCGCTGATGCCGTCCCTGCGCTGCGCGTTGGGGACCTGCTCGCCGAAGGGGGTGGCGCGGGCCCAGGACTGCTCGAAGACGGTCGCCAGGTACTCCACGAGGCCGGGGTGGCGCAGTTCCAGGGCGACCTGGCGGTCCTGGCGGGCGGGGATGAGGGCGACGGAGCGGTCGATGATGATGAGCCGCTCGATGCTCTCCTCCAGGGTGCGGACCTGGAGCCGGTCCATGCCGGCCTGTTCGAGGTAGACCTGCATGCCGGGGCTGTGGCGGGCGGTGTGCTGGTAGAGGGTGCGCACCCGTACGCCGCGGTCGAGGAGCGGCTGGACGCGGTTGAGGGCGGTGTTGAGGGTGTGTTCGCTGCGTCCGCCGCCGGGCTG
The DNA here is from genome assembly GCF_055560575.1 of Streptomyces sp. NPDC023157. Taxonomy (NCBI): domain Bacteria; kingdom Bacillati; phylum Actinomycetota; class Actinomycetes; order Kitasatosporales; family Streptomycetaceae; genus Streptomyces; species Streptomyces sp. NPDC023157. The sequence continues at coordinate 259,847 of NZ_JBVHIL010000005.1, read as the reverse complement.
GACGGTGAGGAGCTCCTGGGAGCACTCGGCGGTGGCCCGGCCGAGGACGGCGTCGATGCGGTGGATGCCTTCGAGCACCGTGATGGCGTGGGTGGTCGAGGGGTCCTGGGCGCTGATCGCCATGAAGGGCTCGAACGTGCTGGAGAGGCCTATGGCCAGGGCGCGCCGGTCCTGGATCTCGCGCTCCAGCGGCTGGACGAGCCGGGCGAGAGCGGCGGACGGCGGGACGGGCCGCAGCCAGGACGGATCGTCCGGATCCGGATGCAACAGGTCGAGATCCATGAGGCAGGGTGCGGCTTCTGCCTCGCTCCTGGTTATTCGTCCGATCCGCAACGCACTTGCGTACAAGTCCGTTCCGGCTGCACAGAGGTCGACATGCCCGTGAGGATGTGTCGGTTCTGTCAGTTTCTGCGGCATATGCACACCCCCCAGGATCCTGTATTTCAGGAACATGATGCATTGCCCAGGTGGTGCCAGCGCAAAGACTGAGCCATCGTCTTGTACGCGGGGGAGAGGAAACCATCAAGTGAGGTCGAAGCCGCTCATGTCCACGAAACTGCTTCGCTCGATACTTGCTTCCGTCTTCATTGGGGCGGCGGCAGTGGGAGCGCTGGCCGTCAGCGACCCGGTGTGGGACAGCGCGCCCGCCAAGGTCGTCGCGGCACCGATTGACCCCGTCTGGGACTTCGCCCCGGTCGGTCAGCTCGACCCGGTATGGGATTCCAGCCGGGCGGACGCGGACGCATGACCGTGCCTCCGGACGACCGGACCTTCCGGCGGGAGATGGCTTCGGCCTACCGGTCCGGGTGGCACTTCGTCGATCTCGTCACGGCCATCCCCCACCGTGGCGACTCGTTGATGGTCACCCTCTTCGGAGAACCGATCGTGGTCGCCAGGGAGCAGGACGAGGACGTCCGTGCGTACCGGTGTCTGCGCCGGCCCCGTGGCGCTCCGCAGCCCGTCCGCTGTGCCATCCGGTACGGCATGATCTTCGTCAACCTCGACCAGCGTGACCACCAGCTGGTCGAACCAGAGACCATCACCGCCACCCCCCGCAGTGCCTGAGCGGTTCCCCCGTCGTTGTAGATCGCTCAGGTACTTCCCCCACACAGCGGCGCCATCGCGAACCTGAAACGCGATGGCGCCGTTGTGCATCTCCGGCCGGGCGGACGGGCGGCCGGCCACTCGCCGGCCGGTCGCGCCGTGCCGTTCCGTGCCGTTCCGTGCCGTTCTGGGCCGCGCGACCCCTACGCCCGGCCCATCGCGCGCGTCAGCGTGATCTCGATGACCACCCGGTCCGGGTTCGGCGTCGGCGTCCGGCCGTAGCGCTCCGCGTAGCGGTCCACCGCGTCCGCGACGACCTCGGCCTCGGTGCGGATCCTCGCGATGCCCTCCAGGGTGGCCCAGCGCCCCTTGTCGACCTGGCAGACGGCCACCCTCGCGCCGTCCGCGCCCGCCGCCAGGACGTTCGCGACCTTGCGGCTGTGCTTGTTGGTGATCACCCGTGCCAGCCCGTTCTCGGGGTCGTACGTGACGCCCACCGCCACGACGTGCGGGGTGCCGTTCGGCCGGGGGGTGGTCAGGGTGCTCATGTGGTACTCGCGCCAGAAGCTGAGATACGAGTCGCCGGGGTTCCTCGGGTCAGTCGCCATGCCCGGAAACTACCGCCGTGCAGGCCCCCGCCGGTACCTTGAGCGGAATAGACTCAACTTTATGTACGCTGTATGAGTCATACGGGTACGAGGAGTACGAGTCGAGCTCACCGGAGGAGACCCCGCACGTGGACGCCGAACTGACCAACAGGAGCCGGGACGCGCTGAACGCGGCGAGCAGCCGCGCCGTGTCCCAGGGGCACGCCGATCTGACCCCCGCGCACCTTCTGCTCGCCCTGCTCGCGGGTCAGGACAACGAGAACATCACCGACCTGCTCGCCGCCGTCGAGGCCGACCAGGCCGCCGTGCGATCCGGCGCGGAGCGGCTGCTCGCCGCCCTGCCCAGCGTCACCGGGTCCACGGTCGCGCCCCCGCAGCCCAACCGCGAGCTCCTCGCGGTGATCGCCGACGCCGCCGAGCGCGCGAGGAAGCTGGGCGACGACTTCATCTCCACCGAGCACCTGCTCGTCGCGACCGCCGCCAAGGGCGGGCAGACCGGCCAGGTCCTCGACCGGCAGGGCGCCACCGCCGCCCGCCTCCAGGACGCCTTCGAGAAGAGCCGGGGCACCCGCCGGGTGACCACCGCCGACCCGGAGGGCTCGTACAAGGCCCTGGAGAAGTTCGGCACCGACTTCACCGCCGCCGCCCGCGAGGGCAAGCTGGACCCGGTCATCGGCCGCGACCACGAGATCCGGCGCGTCGTACAGGTCCTCTCCCGCCGCACCAAGAACAACCCGGTCCTCATCGGCGAGCCCGGCGTCGGCAAGACCGCCGTCGTCGAGGGCCTCGCCCAGCGGATCGTGAAGGGCGACGTGCCCGAGTCGCTGCGCGGCAAGCGGCTGGTCTCGCTCGACCTCGGCGCCATGGTCGCGGGCGCGAAGTACCGCGGCGAGTTCGAGGAGCGGCTGAAGACCGTCCTCTCCGAGATCAAGGAGAGCGAAGGCCAGATCATCACCTTCATCGACGAGCTGCACACCGTCGTCGGCGCGGGCGCCGGCGGCGACTCCGCCATGGACGCCGGCAACATGCTGAAGCCGATGCTGGCCCGCGGCGAACTGCGCATGGTCGGCGCCACCACCCTCGACGAGTACCGCGAGCGGATCGAGAAGGACCCCGCCCTGGAGCGCCGCTTCCAGCAGGTCCTGGTCGCCGAGCCCAGCGTCGAGGACACCGTCGCCATCCTGCGCGGCCTCAAGGGGCGCTACGAGGCCCACCACAAGGTGCAGATCAACGACTCCGCGCTGGTGGCCGCCGCGACCCTCTCCGACCGGTACATCACCTCCCGCTTCCTCCCCGACAAGGCCATCGACCTCGTCGACGAGGCCGCCAGCCGGCTCCGCATGGAGATCGACTCCTCGCCCGTCGAGATCGACGAGCTCCAGCGCTCCGTCGACCGGCTCCGGATGGAGGAGCTCGCCCTCTCCAAGGAGACCGACGCGGCCAGCCTCCAGCGCCTGGAGAAGCTGCGCCGCGACCTCGCCGACCGCGAGGAGGAGCTGCGCGGACTCACCGCCCGCTGGGAGAAGGAGAAGCAGTCCCTCAACCGCGTCGGCGAGCTGAAGGAACGGCTCGACGAGCTGCGCGGCCGGGCCGAGCGCGCCCAGCGGGACGGCGACTTCGACACCGCCTCCAAGCTGCTGTACGGGGAGATCCCCACCCTGGAGCGCGAGCTGGCCGAGGCCACCGAGGCCGAGCAGGAGGCCGCCAAGGACACCATGGTCAAGGAGGAGGTCGGCCCCGACGACATCGCCGACGTCGTCGGCGCCTGGACCGGCATCCCCGCCGGGCGCCTCCTGGAGGGCGAGACGCAGAAGCTGCTGCGCATGGAGGACGAGCTCGGCCGGCGCCTGATCGGCCAGAGCGAGGCCGTCCGGGCCGTCTCCGACGCCGTGCGCCGCACCCGCGCGGGCATCGCCGACCCCGACCGGCCCACCGGCTCCTTCCTCTTCCTCGGCCCCACCGGCGTCGGCAAGACCGAGCTGGCGAAGGCCCTCGCCGACTTCCTCTTCGACGACGAGCGGGCCATGGTCCGCATCGACATGTCGGAGTACGGCGAGAAGCACTCCGTCGCCCGCCTCGTCGGCGCGCCCCCCGGCTACGTCGGCTACGAGGAGGGCGGCCAGCTCACCGAGGCGGTGCGCCGCCGCCCGTACAGCGTGGTCCTCCTCGACGAGGTGGAGAAGGCCCACCCGGAGGTCTTCGACGTCCTGCTCCAGGTCCTCGACGACGGGCGCCTCACCGACGGCCAGGGCCGCACGGTCGACTTCCGCAACACGATCCTCATCCTCACCTCGAACCTGGGCAGCCAGTACCTGGTCGACCCGGTGAGCGGCGCGGACGAGAAGCGGGAGCGGGTCCTGGAGACCGTGCGCGCCAGCTTCAAGCCCGAGTTCCTGAACCGGCTCGACGAGATCGTCGTGTTCTCCGCCCTGGACCAGGACGAGCTGGCCCGCATCGCGCGGCTCCAGATCGACCGGCTGGCCCGCCGCCTCGCCGACCGCAGGCTCGGCCTGGAGGTCACCCCCGAGGCGCTGGCCTGGCTGGCCCAGGAGGGCAACGACCCGGCCTACGGTGCCCGGCCGCTGCGCCGCCTGATCCAGACGGCGATCGGCGACCGCCTCGCCAGGGAGATCCTGGCCGGCGAGGTCCGGGACGGGGACACCGTCCGGGTGGACCGTTTCGAGGACGGTCTGATCGTCGGACGGGCCTCGGCCTGAGCCGCTCGTTCCGCCCGTCCCGGTGGCGCGGATCAGCTTGCAGCTGATCCGCGCCGTGGGGGCTTGCCACGCCCCGCCCGGCATGAGGGAGGATGGCCACATCCGTACGAAGGGAAATCCCGGTGAGCATCGACCCGTCCTCGATTCCGAATTTCGGGGGACAGCCCCAGCCTCAGGCCGCAGGACCGGCGGGCCCCGTCGTTCCCGACCAGGACCTGGTGAAGCAGCTCCTCGACCAGATGGAGCTGAAGTACGTCGTCGACGACGAGGGTGACCTCGCGGCGCCGTGGGAGGAATTCCGCACGTACTTCATGTTCCGCGGCGAGGACGACCAGCAGGTCTTCTCGGTCCGCACGTTCTACGACCGTCCGCACTCGGCGGACGACCGCGCCAAGGTCCTCGACGCGATCGACGACTGGAACCGGCGCACCCTGTGGCCCAAGGTCTACACCCACCTGCACGAGGAGGAGGACGGCTCCGCCACCCTCCGCCTCATCGGTGAGGCCCAGATGCTGATCGGCACCGGCGTGTCGCTGGAGCACTTCGTGTCCTCCACCGTCAGCTGGGTCCGCGCGTCGATCGAGTTCGACAAGTGGATCGTCGAGCAGTTCGGTCTGGAGACCCCGGAGGAGAAGGAGTCCGGCGAGTGAATCGCCGCTCCTGACGCCTGACTCCTACAGGGCCATGCGTGCGAGCGTCAGCACGTACACCCCGTAGCCGAACGAGAGCCCGGCCAGCCCCGCGACCACCAGGATCGCGGCGCGTGGCCGGGCTCTCGTCAGTGCCAGGGCCGCCGGCAGCAGCAGCGGGAAGGCCGGCAGCAGGAAACGCGGCTTCGACTCGAAGAAGCCGGAACCGCCGACGGTGATGAGCACCAGGACGCCCGTGTAGACGAGCACCGGCAGCGGCGGGCGCTCCACGAACAGCAGCAGCGCGAAGAGCAGCACCCCGACCGCCGTGATCACCAGCGCCATCACGAAGCCGAACTGGGTCGGGCCCTTCGCCACCATGTCCCGGACGAAGCGCAGCGCGCCCCGCCCGAAGTCGAAGCGCGAGGTCCAGCCGTCCTGCACGGCGAAGTAGCCGCCCAGCAGGTCGCCCCGCCGGGCCCCGACCCACAGCACGTACGACACCCAGCCGGCCGGCGCGAGCGCCGCCGCCGCCCAGGGACGCCACCCCGCCCGCCCCCGGCGCCGCCACAGCTCCACGGCGACGGCCGCGAGGACGGCGGCGGCCACGGCCACCCCGTTGGGCCGGGAGAGCCCCGCGAGGGTGGCCAGGGCGCCCGCGAGCAGCCAGCGGCGGGTCAGCAGGGCGTACAGCGCCCAGGCGGCGAACGCGGTCATCAGGGGCTCGGTGTACGCCATGGTCAGCACGACCGAGTGCGGCAGCAGCGCCCACAGCAGCACCAGCACCACGGCGGCCGGCCGCCCCGCGACGCGCTCCGCGACCAGGTAGATCCCCCAGGCCGCCGCCCCGGCCGCCAGCCAGGACAGCAGCAGCCCCGCCGTCCCGTACGCCACCGGCAGCACGGTCGCCACGGCCCGTACGAGCCCCGGGTACAGCGGGAAGAACGCCAGGTCGGACTGGGCGCCCCCGTCCGGCCAGAACAGGGTGCGCCCGTACCCGTGCGCGGCGATCCGCGTGTACCAGTCCGAGTCCCAGGACTTCGCGAGCAGCGCCCGCGGCGACCGCCCCACGTGCCAGGCCCACAGGGCGAGCACCAGCGTCCCGGTCAGCCGGGCGGCCGCGAACAGTCCGAGCGCGGGCGCCGCCCGCCGCAGCGAGGCCCGCCAACGGGGCACCCGCCGGGCGGCCGGGACCGCGAGGGGGCTGGACGCCGGGCGGTCGAGGGTCTCGGCGGACAGGGGGCACCTCCGTGCGCGCGGGAATCCGGTCTTACCCGACAAATCGGTTTACCGGACGAACGCCGTGGCACGGCGGGGGCGCGCGGGTCAGAAGCGGCGGATCACCCGGAGTTTGTCCGTGTAGGTCTCGCCCGCCGTGCCGTTGAGGACCGACCGGCCGCCGACATCGGCGAGCGTCGGGCCGTTGGGCGTCTTGCGGCTGGAGAAGAAGCGCCGGAAGCCGTGCTGGTCCACGCCCGCGTAGATGCCGATGTGGCCGCCCGACTCGGGGTCCGTGTCGGCGTCGAAGAAGACCGTGTCGCCGATGCGCAGCCCGTCGAGCGCCGGCGCCGCGGTGCCGCCGTCGGCGATCTTCACACCGGGGCCGTCCTTCGCCTGGGCCGTCGACGTGCGCGGCAGACCGCGGTGGTCGGGAGCCGCCTTCTCGTGCAGCAGCGGAAGGCCCATGTGGAAGCCGTAGACCATCCGGACGAAGCCCGAGCAGTCCAGGCAGCCGAGGAACGGCGCCTCCGGGGCGCGGGCCGGGAAACCGGGGAAGGTCCAGGAGATCCCCAGGTACTCCTGGAAGTCGGCGCCGACCGTGCGCTCGCCGGTGACCGCGTCCGGATCGCTGTACCGCGCCTTGCCCAGCACCCTCGCCCCCTGCCGCGCCGGGTCGGTGACGTCGGGCGCGTACGGCAGGAACATCGCCGCGTACGACAGGGCGTCCGGCGAGAGGTCGCCCGCCCAGGCGCGCACCCGCTGCTCCACGGCGGGCGTCCAGGAGCCGTCGAAGGGCTCCGGGAGCACCCGTACCCAGGTGTCGTGGGCGATGACGGGCGGGTCGACCCAGGACGCCTCCTCGACGAGGAAGTCGTAGACCCGGGCCTCCACACCGGTGGCCGCGCCCGTGGCCGCGTAGGCCCGGACGCCGACGGTTCCGGCGCCGAGGGCGGTGTCCGGGGAGGGGTCGCGCAGGCTGAAGCGCCAGTCGGGCGTCGGATCGCCGTTCTTCCAGGCGCGGGCGCGCAGCACGTCGCCGGCCTTCTCGACCTGCACCCACCAGTGGTCGAAGGCCACGAAGCCGGTGCCGACCGTGACGGCCGCGGCGAGGACGGTCACCGCGTCGTCCAGGGCCTTCTCCAGGACGAGCTGGACGTCCCCGGCCGGGGTGACGATCAGACGGGCCCGGTAGTGGGTGGAGAGGGCCGACAGGGAGAAGGTGAGGGCGAGCGAGAGGGGCGCGCCGGTGGGCTTCTTGTCGAAGGAGAACCGGGCGCGGGCCCGGACGTCGCCGAGGCCCTTGTCGGAGAGGACGGAGTGGCGGCTCGAACCGGTCGCGTTCAGCGTGATGACGCCCCGCCCGGCCTCCACCTTGTAGTCCCCGACGTTGGCGTCGTCCTTGCTGTTGGGCGACCAGGAGCCGCCGTCGGGCGACACGCCCCAGCCGGTGGTGCCGGTGAGCAGGCTCCGGTCGAAGGCGTCCGTGACGGTCCGCTTCTCCTCGGTGAACCAGCGCTTCGGCCCGCGCATGGTCACGGTGCTCGCCCCCGTCGTGAGGGTCGCGAGCACCCCCTTGGTGTCCGAGACCTCCAGTCCGCCGGCGATCGCGCGGGTGGTCAGCGCCCCGGCCGGGTGCGGGGTGAAGTGCCAGGGGTCGGTGGGATCGATCAGCATCGGCAGCCGCGCGCCGGGCGCCGGCGCGGGCCCGCCGTTCAGCGGCGACGGCACCAGCGGGGGATCGGCCGACGGCACCGGTTCGGCGGCCGCCGGCACCGCCGCGGCGAGCGGCAGGGCGCCGCCCGCCGCGACCCCGGCGAAGGCGAGCAGCGTCGCTCTGCGGCTGGGTGAGGACTTCGGCGTGGACATGTGTGGGTACCCCCTGGTCGTCTCGCCCTGACCGAGAACGATCAGGGCGAGGAGGACCCTATCCGTGCCGGTCGACCACCCCTCAGCCCGCCAGCCGCTTCAGCCGGTCCACCGCCTCCTGGAGGACGTCGACGCGCTTGCAGAACGCGAAGCGGACGAAGGGGGCGCCCTCCTCGCGGTGGTCGTAGAAGACCGCGTTGGGGATGGCGACGACGCCCGCGCGTTCGGGCAGGGCCCGGCAGAAGGCGAAGCCGTCGGTTTCGCCGAGGGGGCGGATGTCGGTGGTGACGAAGTACGTGCCGGCCGGCCGGTGGACGCCGAAGCCCGCGGCGGCGAGGCCCTCGGTCAGCAGGTCCCGCTTGGCCTGGAGTTCGGCGCGCAGCCCGTCGGTGAAGCTGTCGGGGAGCCGCAGCGCCTCGGCGACCGCGTACTGGAAGGGGCCGGATGCGACGTACGTCAGGAACTGCTTGGCGGAGCGGACGGCGCTCGTCAGCTCGGGGGTGGCGGTGATCCAGCCGACCTTCCAGCCGGTGAAGGAGTACGTCTTGCCGGCGGAGCCGATGGTGACGGTCCGCTCCCGCATGCCGGGCAGCGAGGCGATCGGCACGTGGGCGGCGCCGTCGAAGACCAGGTGTTCGTAGACCTCGTCGCTGACGACGAGCAGGTCGCGTTCCTGGGCGAGTTCGGCGATCGCGGTGAGTTCGGCGCGGCTGAGGACGGTGCCGGTGGGGTTGTGCGGGGTGTTGAGGAGGATCAGCCGGGTCCGGTCGGTGACCGCGGCGCGCAGTTCGTCCAGGTCGAGGGTGAAGGCGCCGTCGTGCGGGCGGAGGGTGACCGGCACGCGGGTGCCGCCGGCCATCGCGATGCAGGCGGCGTACGAGTCGTAGTACGGCTCCAGGGCGATCACCTCGTCGCCGGGCTCGACCAGGGCGAGCAGCGCGGCGGCGATCGCCTCGGTGGCCCCGGCGGTGACCAGGACCTCGCTGTCGGGGTCGTACGCCAGGCCGTAGCGACGCAGCTGGTGGTCGGTGATCGCCGCACGCAGCTCGGGGACGCCGGGGCCCGGCGGGTACTGGTTGCCGTGGCCCTCGCGCAGGGCCCGGACCGCGGCCTCGCGGATCTCCTCGGGGCCGTCGGTGTCGGGGAAGCCCTGGCCCAGGTTGATCGAGCCGGTGCGGGTGGCGAGCGCGGACATCTCGGCGAAGATCGTCGTGCCGAACTCCGCGAGCCGGCGGTTGAGCAGCGGTCGTGTCATGGGCGTCATCCTCGGGTGAAGCTCTGGACTTGCTCAAGTGCGCTTTGGGCGTGGTGCGGGCCGGGAATCCCCCTCGCACGCCGGGGAACGGCGCATCGGAAACGGAACAACCGGAACGGAATACCGGAACGGAACACCGGAACGGCATACAGGAGTACGGGGGAACGGAAATGGAACTCTTCATCATCGTGGCTTTCGCGATCGTGGTGATCGGCTTTACCTCGGCAGTGAAGGGCGGCGGTTCCAGCAAGCGGCGCCGGCGGCGGCGTGGCGGCTGGTCGAGCGGCGGCAGCGGCGGTTCCGGAGGCTGCGGGTCCTCCTCGTCCTGCGGGTCGTCCTCTTCGTGCGGGTCGTCCTCCTCCTCGTGCGGGTCGTCCTGCGGCGGCGGTGGCTGCGGCTCCAGCTGACGTCCGCAACGGGCCTCGTACGCGCATCCGTTGGGCATGTGTGGGAACCACGCGATCGAATCCGACTGAACAGTTGAACCGTGGGGCCCCCGAGGGGATGGAAACCACGTCAAGTTGGGTAAAAACGCTGTGAGCTGGCCGCGGTTCATGATTCCCTCGCTGTTGAGAACATCCAGCCCTCGGACCGTGTGTGGAACCGAGCCGGCGATCCCCACTTCCGGTCGGAGCCTCTCCGCCGGGACGCCCCCGGCCCACCCGTCAAACCGTGTTTGCGGAGCCGACCCATGCTCACGACCCTGAAGACCTCCTACACCGACACCCGCGCGGCCGACCTGGCCTGGGCGCTGGGGCGCGACCCGCTTCCCGCCCTCGCGGTGCTCGACCTCGAACTATCCGGAGCGAAGCTGCAGTTGCGGCTGCTCGGCGCCTCCCACCAGGTGCTCCTGGAGGAGGCGGAACGCAACTGCTCGGAGACCGTCGCCTGCATGCCCGGCAGCAGTACGCCGCTGCCGCTGGGCGTGTCCAAGCGGGTGGGCGAGTGGGAGTACGAGTTCGCGGCGCGCGTCGAGACCCTGACCCAGGGCTCGTTCGCGGGCCGCGCGCAGGAGTTGCTCGCGCTCGTCGCCGACCATCCCCACGGCCTCGCGGGGACCTTCCCCGGCTCGCCGCACGCCTTCACGGCGATGCTGGCGCAGCGCCACGAGGGCCAGGTGCGCTGGCGCACCTGGCACGCGTACCCACAGGAAGGGCAGTTGGTGGTGACCAGAACCCGGATCGGCGCCCGTATGCCCGCGACACTCTGATGCGCTGCCCGTTCACCCCAGATGCACTCGTGTGGGTGACAAGTGGCAACGGACGTGTGACGTAGCGTTACGGGCATGATCGACCCGACCCTGACCGCGCCCCCGCCACCCAAGCGGGCGGTGCGGTTGCCGCCGGAACGGCCGCGCGCGGTGCGGTATCCGGTCCTGGCGGTGGTGTTCGTGTGCGCCGCCTGCGGTCTGGTCTACGAGCTGGAACTGGTGGCGCTCGCCTCCTACTTGATCGGCGACTCGGTCACCCAGGCGTCCGTCGTGCTGTCCGTCATGGTCTTCGCGATGGGCGTCGGCTCGCTGCTCGCCAAGCGGCTGCGCTGCCGTGCGGCCGTCGGCTTCGGCCTGGTCGAGTGCGGTCTCGCGCTGATCGGCGGCTGCTCCGCGATGGTGCTGTACGCGGCCTTCGCCTGGCTCGGCGAGGCGCGGTACGTGCTGGTCGCGTTCTCGCTGGCCATCGGGGTGCTGATCGGGGCGGAGATCCCGCTCCTGATGTCGCTGATCCAGCGCGGCGGCCGGCGCGAGCAGGACGCGGCCGGCACCGTCGCCGACCTGTTCGCCGCGGACTATGTCGGCGCCCTCGTCGGCGGCCTCGCCTTCCCGTTCCTGCTGCTGCCCTGGCTCGGGCAGCTCACCGGCGCCCTCGTCACCGGCGCGGTCAACGCGGTGGCGGGCGGCGCCCTCGTGCTCTGGCTGTTCCGCCGGGACCTCACGCCCCGCTCCCGGTGGCTGCTGGTCGGCGCCAACCTCGCCGTGCTCGGGGCCCTCGCCACCGCGACCGCCCTCGCCGACGACTTCGAACAGGCCGCGCGCCGGGCCGTCTACGGCGATGTACGGGTCGCCGTCCGCACCTCGCTCCAGGAGGTGGTGGTGACCGGCGGCCACGGCGGCCCGCCCGACCTGTTCCTCGACGGGCGCCTGCGGGTCGGCGGCCACGACGAGTACCGCTACCACGAGGCCCTGGTCCACCCCGCGATGAACGGGCGCCGCGCCCGGGTGCTGATCCTCGGCGGCGGCGACGGCCTGGCCGCCCGCGAGGTGCTGCGCTACCCCGACGTCCGCGCGGTCACCGTCGTCGAGCTCGACCCCGGCGTGGTCCGCCTGGTCCGCACCGACCCCGAGCTCGCCACCCTCAACGGGCAGGCCTTCCGGGACCCCCGCGTCACCGTCGCGTACGGCGACGCCTTCCGCTGGCTGCGCGCGGCCCGGCCCGTGCGGGAACGGTACGACGTGGTGATCTCCGACCTGCCCGACCCCGGCACCACCGCCGGCGCCAAGCTGTACTCGGAGGAGTTCTACGGGCTCGTCGCCGGCGCCCTCGCCGACGGCGGCCGCCTCGTCGTCCACGCCGGCTCGGCGACCGCCCGCCCCCGCGCGTACTGGACCGTCGACGCCACCCTCCGCGCCGCGGGCTTCGCCACCCGCCCCTACGGCGCGGCCGGCGGCACCACCACGGCGCCCACCCGGGCCGCCCGCTCCGCCCCCGACCGGACCCCCGGCCAGGGGAGCTTCCTCCTCGCCGCCCCGGCCCCCCGGCCGCCCGCCCTCGGCCTGGACCCGGCCGCGCCCCGCCTGCGCTCCCTCACCCCCCGCTCCCTGACCACGGCGGAGGCCCGGATCGAGCGCACCCGCACCGCGGAGGCGACCGGCCTGCCGCCGTCCACGCTCGTCCACCCCCGCTACTGAGCACGGCGGAGCCCCGGCCCCCGGGGGGACGCAAACAGGCGACGGGCGGCCCGCGCCTGAGTAGGCTCGGCTCCCATGGAGCATGAGGTGTTCGTCCCGGTCCCGGCCGAGGTCCTGCGCGCCACCCTGACGGACCCGGCGCGGGTCGCGCGCTGCGTCCCCGGCCTCCAGCAGGACGCCGAACCGGACGCGGACCCGCTCGCCGGACGGCTGAAGATCCGGGTCGGCGGCAACACCATCACCTACCGCGGCGCGCTGCGGATCGGCGAGCGGAACGGGGCCTTCGCCGTCGAGGGCGCGGGCAGCGAGGTGCGCGGCAAGGGCTCCGCGGCGCTGGACCTGACGCTCACGCTCACCCCGGTGGCCGAGGGCACCACGCTCACCTTCACCGGCTCGGTGAAGGCGGACGGCCGGCTCGCCGAGGCCGGCCCCGAGGCCCGCGGCGCGGCGGGCGCCCGGCTGCTCGACCGGTTCGCCGAGGCGCTGGTGGCCGTGGCCGACGTGGAGGCCGAGCTGGCGGCGGAACTGGCGGCCGGGACCGACACCGACGACGACGGGGTGGACGACGGCGTGGAGGAGCCCTCCCGCCCGTCGGCGGACACCCCCCTCGACACGGCGCGGACCTCCGATGACGCCGCCGGCGCCGCCGGTGCCGTGGACGGCACCGACCCCCTGGACGCCCGCCCCCCGGCCGCCGAAGCCGCCCACGCGCGCCGCACGATGATCGGGCGCAGCGCGGAGGAGGTCGACCACGCCCCGCCGCGCGGCCGGTACGCCCCCGTTCCGGCCCCCGAGGCCTCCGGTGCCACCGCCACCCTGCGCTGGATCGCCCCCGCCGCCGTGCTGGCCATCGCGTCCGCCGTCGTCGTCGGCCGGGCCCTGCGGCGGCGTCGCTGACGAGGCGTCGGGGCAGGCCATAAGGTCGTGGCGTGAGCAATCTGACGCGACTGACGGCCGGCGACGCCGAGTTGACCATCGACCCCGAGCACGGCTGCCGTATCGACGGCCTGCGCATCGGAGGCACCGAACTCCTGCTCCAGGGAGAGCGGTACGGCTCCTTCGTGATGGCACCCTGGGCGGGCCGCACCGCGAACGGGCGGTTCCGCAACGGCGGCACCGTCCACCAGCTCCCCGTCAGCGAGCACGCCGCCCCGCACGCCCTGCACGGCACCGTCCGCGACGTGCCGTGGAAGACCGCCGAGGTCACCGGGGCCACCGCCGCCTTCACCACCGACCTGGCCGCCCCGTGGCCGTACCCGGGCCGGGTCACCCAGACCTTCGAGCTGACCGAGGACTCCCTCACGCTCCAGCTCGGCATCGAGGCGACGGAGGGCTCCTTCCCGGCGCAGGCCGGCTGGCACCCCTGGTTCCGCCGCGACCTCGGCGGCCAGGACGTCGAGCTCGACTTCACGCCCGGCTGGCAGGAGGAGCGCGGCGACGACCACCTCCCCACCGGCCGCCGCATCGAGCCGACCCCCCGGCCCTGGGACGACTGCTTCGGGATGCCCGACGGCGTCGACATCACCCTCACCTGGCCGGGGCAGCTGGAGCTGCGCCTGACCAGCCGGGCCCAGTGGCTGGTGATCTACGACGAGCCGGCGGACGCGGTCTGCGTCGAGCCGCAGTCCGGCCCCCCGAACGGCCTCAACACCCTCCCGCGCCTGGTCACCCCGATCGACCCGCTGGAGCTCGCGACGACCTGGCGCTGGCGTCGCCTCTGAGGAAGCGGCTTTAAGCTCGTCAGCATGACTGACGTACGCGCTGAGCTGCTCCAGCAGATCAAGGACAAGGCCGTGGTGCACGGCAAGGTGACCCTCTCCTCGGGTCGTGAGGCCGACTACTACATCGACCTGCGCCGGATCACCCTGGACGGCGAGGCCGCGCCGCTGGTCGGTCAGGTCATGCTGGACCTGACCGCCGACCTGGACTTCGACTGCGTGGGCGGTCTGACGCTGGGCGCCGACCCGGTCGCGACCTCGATGCTGCACGCCTCGGCCGCGCGCGGTGCGCGTCTGGACGCGTTCGTCGTGCGCAAGGCGCAGAAGGCCCACGGCATGCAGCGCCGTATCGAGGGCACCGACGTGAAGGGCCGCCGCTGCCTGGTGGTGGAGGACACCTCCACCACGGGCGGCTCGCCGCTGACCGCCGTCGAGGCGGTCCGTGAGGCGGGTGGCGAGGTCGTCGCCGTGGCGACCATCGTCGACCGGGGCGCGGCCGACGCGATCGCCGAGGCGGGTCTCCCGTACCTCACCGGCTACCAGCTGGGGGATCTCGGACTGGCGTAACCGCCATCAAGTCGTGACTTAGGTCCCGGGACCCCCGGTATTGCGGTCCTGACCTGCGTTTTTATCCAGAGGCGGGGTGTTTCACGTGAAACACCCCGTCTTCGTGTCCGTACGGCCCGTGGGAGCCCGTACAGGAGTCTGGAAAGATGGGCGGCGACGATGACGTCGCCTCTAGGTCAGGGCCTAGCACCACACACCCGCACATCACAAGGAGCGGACGAATGCCCATCGCAACCCCCGAGGTCTACAACGAGATGCTCGACCGGGCGAAGGCAGGCAAGTTCGCCTACCCGGCCATCAACGTGACCTCGTCCCAGACCCTCCACGCCGCCCTGCGCGGCTTCGCGGAGGCCGAGAGCGACGGCATCATCCAGATCTCGACCGGTGGCGCCGAGTTCCTGGGTGGCCAGTACAAGAAGGACATGGTTACGGGCGCCGTCGCCCTGGCCGAGTTCGCGCACATCGTCGCCGCGAAGTACGACATCACGGTCGCGCTGCACACCGACCACTGCCCCAAGGACAAGCTGGACGGCTACGTCCGCCCGCTGCTCGACATCTCCGCCGAGCGCGTGGCCAAGGGTCTGAACCCGCTGTTCCAGTCGCACATGTGGGACGGCTCCGCCGAGACCCTCGCCGACAACCTGGCCATCGGCCAGGAGCTGCTGGCCAAGGCCGTCGCCGCCAAGATCATCCTTGAGGTCGAGATCACCCCGACCGGTGGCGAGGAGGACGGCGTCAGCCACGAGATCAACGACGAGCTGTACACCACCGTCGACGACGCCATCCGCACCGCCGAGGCCCTCGGCCTGGGCGAGAAGGGCCGCTACCTGCTGGCCGCCTCCTTCGGCAACGTCCACGGCGTCTACAAGCCGGGCAACGTCGTGCTCCGCCCCGAGCTGCTCAAGGACCTGCAGGCGGGCGTCGCCGAGAAGTTCGGCAAGACCTCCCCGTTCGACTTCGTCTTCCACGGCGGCTCCGGCTCCACCGCCGAGGAGATCGCCACCGCGCTGGAGAACGGCGTGGTCAAGATGAACCTCGACACCGACACCCAGTACGCCTTCACCCGCCCGGTCGTGGACCACATGTTCCGCAACTACGACGGCGTCCTGAAGGTCGACGGCGAGGTCGGCACGAAGTCCACCTACGACCCGCGCACCTGGGGCAAGCTGGCCGAGGCCGGCATGGCCGCCCGCGTCGGCGAGGCCTGTGTCGCGCTGCGCTCGGCCGGCACGAAGCTGAAGTAGGCAGCTGAAGTAGGCAGCTGAAGTCAGCGGCTGATGTCAGCGGCTGAAGTCAGCGGCTGATGTGAGCAGCACGCCGTAGCAGTCAGGCAGTCCACGAGGGCCCGGCACCGTTCCGACGGGGCCGGGCCCCTCGTCGTATCCGGAAGTGAGGCAGGGTGTCCGAGTTCGACTTCGACCGGGAGACAGACCGGCGCGGGACCTGGTCCGTGCAGTGGGACGGCATAGCCGACCGCTTCGGCGTCCCCGATCTGCTGCCGTTCACCATCTCCGACATGGACTTCACCTCCCCGCCGGCCGTCCTCGACGCCCTGCGCGAGCGGGTCGCCCACGGCGTCTTCGGCTACACCGACTGGCGGCTCGGGGAGTTCCGGGAGGCCGTCCGGGACTGGTACGCGGAGCGGTACGGGACCGTCGTCGACCCGGAGGCCATGGTCTACGCGCCCTCCGTGCTCAGCCAGCTCTCCCAGCTGCTGCGGATGTGGACCGAACCCGGTGACGGCGTCGTCGTCCACACCCCCACGTACGACGGCTTCCGCAAGGCGGTCACCGGACTCGGCCGCGAGCTGCGCGGGGTGCCGCTCGACGACCCCGAGGCCCTGGAGCGCGAGCTGGCCCGGCCCGGCAGCCGGATGCTGCTGCTCTGCTCCCCGCACAACCCGACCGGCCGGGTGTGGCGGGCGGACGAGCTGAAGGAGTTCGCGCGGCTCGCCGAGCGGTACGGCGTCGCCGTCGTCAGCGACGAGATCCACGCCGACCTGACCGCCGAGGGCCACCGCCACGTGCCGTGGGCGGCCGTCGCGGAAGCGGGCCGGGGCCGCCGCTGGGCGATGGTCACCTCCGGCACGAAGGCCTTCAACTTCCCCGCGCTCTCCGGCTCGTACGGCTTCCTCGGCGACCCCGACGAGCGGGTCGCGTTCGTCCGGCGCATGGAGACCGGCGAGGGCCTGGCCTCCCCCGCGGTGCTCTCCCTCACCGCCCACATCGCCGCCTACCGGCACGGCGCGCCGTGGCTGGACGCGCTGCGCGGCTATGTCGCGGGCACCATGCGCCTGGTCGAGGAGCGGATCGCCGACGGCCTCCCGGGCGTCGTCTGGTCCCCGCCGCAGGCCGGCTACCTCGCCTGGATCGACCTGCGCCCGCTGGGCATCGACGAGTCCGCGCTCCAGGAGGAGCTGGTGAGCGTCGAGCGGGTCGCGATCATGCCGGGCGGGGTGTACGGCACCCCCGGCTTCCTGCGCCTCAACGTGGGCTGCCCGCGCGCCAAGGCCGAGCGGGGCGTGGACGCGCTGGTGCGGGCGGCGGCGCGGCTGCGCGGCTGAGAGGGTCGAGAAGTCGACTTTTGCCGAAGTTGACCGTTTGACGGATACCGGGAGGCGCGCTGTCCGAGGGGTGATCTAGGCTGCGGATCACCGTGCCCCGTATCTGGGGGCCGGAGGCCATTTTTGGGGGGTCTCTTCATCGTGCGTAAGCGCACTCTCTCGGCCGCGACATCGCTCGCGGTCCTCTTCAGCTCCGCGGCACTGGTCGCGGGTACGGCGGGTTCGGCGGCTGCGGACAGCAGCGTCGTCCTGCCGGTGTCGTCCGTGGGCGACGTCGTGGTGGACGGCGTCCACCAGAAGATCTTCATCAGCGACCCGTACCTCGGGAAGGTCGTCGCCACCGACTACGCGGGCAAGGTCCTCGGGACCACCACGGGTCTGCAGGGTGTCACCGGCCTCGCGCTCTCCGCCGACTCGTCGAGCCTGTACGCCGCCGTTCCGGGCGCGGACTCCGTCGTCGCCCTGGAGACCGCGACGGGCACCGAGACGGCCCGTTACGCGACCGGCGACGGCACCGATCCGCAGTTCCTCGCCCTCGCGGGCGGCAAGATCTGGTTCGGATACGGGACCAGCGACCACGGCGACATCGGCTCGCTCGACATCACCGGCACCGAGCCGGTGGTGGCGCTGGCCCAGGACGCCGAGACGAACTACTCGGGCGCCCCGAGGCTCGCCGCCTCGCCGGCCAACCCGAACACGATCGCCGCGGCCTCCTCGTACTACCACCGCTTCAAGCTGGCGGAGTACGACGTGACCACGGGCACGGCCAGCCGCACCGCGCGCAACGACAGCACGGTGTCCGGCATGACCAACGACCTGGCGTTCACGCCGGACGGCACCCGTCTCATCACGGCCAACGCGGGCAACGTGCACCACGTGTGGCAGAGCTCGGACCTCGTCGAGGCCGGCACCCTCCCGAGCGACTACCACGGCGCCGCCGTGGCGATCGCCCCGGACGGCACCGTCGCGGCCGGCTCCGACTCGTCCTACGGCGACGACGTCTTCGTCTACAAGCCGGCGGCCAAGACCGCGGTCCGCACCTACGACTTCCCGTCCACCGGGACCAGCAGCGGCGGGGACAACCTCGCCGACGGCGGTCTCGTCTGGGAGCCGGGCGGCAGCCGCCTCTTCGCCGTGACGAGCAACTACAACGGCTCGGTCCGTCTGCACGTCCTGGACGAGCCGACCAAGTCCGCCCCGGCGCTCACCGTGAAGGTCCCGGCCACCGCGCCGGTCCAGAAGCCGCTGACCGTGAGCGGCTCGCTCACGGCCACCGTGCCGCTGCCGGCCGGGACGCCGCTCGCGGTGACCCGCTTCGACGTCGAGAACCCGCAGGGCAAGTCCCTCGGCACCAGGACGCTCGGGGCGAACGGCGCGTTCTCCTTCGCCGACACCCCGGCCGTCGCCGGCAACGTCACCTACAAGGTGGCGTACGCGGGCGACGCGCAGCGTTCCGCGGCCTCCGGTTCGGCGCTGGTCAAGGTCGCGCACAACAGGACCGCGATCACGCTCGACAAGAACAAGAGCACGTACAACTACGCGACCACCGTCACGTACACGGCCACCCTCGGCCCGACATACAAGAACCGCGTCGTGGAGATCTGGGCCGACCCGTGGGGCTACGAGCCCAAGCGGCTCCTCAAGCGCGGCACGGTCAACGCGCAGGGCAAGCTGTCCGCGTCGATGTGGATGTCCCGCGACACCACGGTGACCGCCGTCTTCGCCGGTGACGCGCGCTACGGCTGGGCGCAGGCGGTGTCGGGTGTCTACACCCGCGCCGGTGTCAGCACCTCGCTCTCGCGCCACTACAAGTGGACGAAGTTCGGCACCGTCAACTACCAGACGTTCCGTACGTCGAACTACGCGCTGATCACCACCTGGCACAACGCGTACCCGAACCGCAGCACCCGCCTCGACGCCCAGATGTTCTACGCGGGCGCCTGGCGCGACCTCGGTCCCGAGTACTTCAAGCTGGACCAGTTCGGCAAGTCGTACGTCCGCTTCGACGGCGACCCGGCCCTGGCCGGCTACAAGTTCCGCGTCCGCTCGGCGTACATCGACGGCGCCGCGGGCGACAACGTGAACAGCACGGTCTACGGGCCCTGGAAGTACTTCAACTTCACCCGCTGACCCTCACGTCCCGACGGGCCCCGTCCACCGCTCCGGTGGGCGGGGCTCCGCCGTTCGCGGGACCATGCAGGCATGGACATCCGGCTCGCCTCGGGGACGGGGCGCTGGATCGTGTTCACCACGGTCCTCGGCTCAGGAATGGCGCTGCTCGACTCGACCGTCGTCAACGTCGCCCTGCCCCACATCGGCGAGGACCTCGGCGCCGACATCGCCGACCTCCAGTGGACCGTCAACGCCTACATGCTGACCCTCGCCGGGCTCATCCTCCTCGGCGGCTCGCTCGGCGACCGGTACGGGCGGCGGCGGGTCTTCGTGATCGGCGTCGTCTGGTTCGCGGTGGCCTCGCTGCTGTGCGGGCTCGCCCCGAACGCGGGCGTCCTGGTCGCCGCACGGGCCCTCCAGGGCGTCGGCGGGGCCCTGCTCACCCCCGGCTCGCTGGCGCTGATCCAGGCCAGTTTCCACGAGGACGACCGGGCCAAGGCGGTCGGCCTGTGGTCCGGCTTCGGCGGCGTCGGCGCGGCCGTCGGGCCCTTCGTGGGCGGCTGGCTGGTGGACGGCCCCGGCTGGCGCTGGGTCTTCTTCCTGAACGTGCCGCTCGCGCTGATCTGCGTGCCGGTCGCGCTGCGGCACGTGCCCGAGTCCCGCGACGAGACCGCCCGTGGGCGCTTCGACGTGCTCGGCGCGGCCCTGGGCGCCTCGGCGCTCGCGCTCGTGACGTACGCGCTGATCGCGCAGGTCTGGTGGGCGGGGGTGGCCGGGGCGGGCGTCGGCGCCGCCTTCGCGTTCGTGGAGCGGCGGCGTGGCGAGGACGCGATGGCGCCGCCCTCGGTGTTCCGGTCCCGGCTCTTCACCTCGGTCAACCTGGTCACCCTGTGCGTGTACGGGGCCTTCGGCGGTTTCTTCTTCCTGGCCGCGCTCCAGCTCCAGGTGGTGTCCGGCTACTCGGCGCTCGCCGCCGGGACGGCCATGCTGCCGGCGACGGTCCTGATGCTGCTGGGCTCCGCGAAGTCGGGCGAGCTCGGCGAGCGCACCGGGCCGCGGCTCCCGCTCACCGTGGGGCCGCTGCTGTGCGCGGCGGGGATGCTGCTGATGCTGCGGGTCGGGGAGGACGCCGTGTACCTGACGGACGTGCTGCCCGCCATGGTCGTGCTGGGCCTGGGCATGACGACCCTGGTCGCCCCGCTGACGGCGACCGTGCTGGCCTCGGTGCCGGTGACCCGGGCGGGTCTGGCCAGCGGCATCAACAACGCGGCGGCGCGGGCCGCGGGGCTGCTCGCGGTGGCGGCGCTGCCCGCGCTGACCGGCATGAGCCCGGAGGCGTACCGCTCGGCGGAGGAGTTCGGCGACACCTTCCGCAAGGCGATGCCCCTGTGCGCGGGCCTCCTCGTCGCGGGCGCCGCCCTGGCCTGGACGCTCGTCCGCACCCCGCCCCCGCTGACCTGCCACCCGGAGTGCCGCTACCACTGCGGGGTGGCGTCGCCGCCGCTGGATCCGGGGAGGACGCTGGGGGAGGCGCCGGGGGAGCCGCCGGCGGTGCGGGGCGGGGGCTGAGGGCCAGGCGACGGCCCCCCGTCGCCGCCTGAGGCAGACTGGGCCCCATGGCCATCCACGAGAACCTCCTGGGGGGACCGGCCCCCACCCACCTGCCCGACGACCCGGAGCCGCGTGAGCTCCTGGCGGGCGGGACCGCGCCGGCGGACGTCGCCGCGAAGTACCCGACCTCCTCGCTCGCCTGGGCGCAGCTCGCCGACGACGCGTACGAGCGCGGCAGCGTCGTCGAGTCGTACGCCTACGCCCGTACGGGCTACCACCGCGGGCTCGACGCCCTGCGCCGCAACGGCTGGAAGGGCCACGGGCCGGTGCCGTGGGAGCACGAGCCGAACCGCGGCTTCCTGCGCGCCCTGCACGCCCTGGCCCGCGCGGCCGGCGACATCGGCGAGAAGGAGGAGTACGAGCGCTGCTCCACCTTCCTGCGGGACTCCTCGCAGACGGCGGCCGACACCCTGGGCTGAGTTCCCCCGTACCCGGAGCCCCCGTCCTCGTGACGGGGGATTTCCGGACATCGCTCCTTGGGCCGTTCGAGGTGTTCGAACGGGCCGGTACGATCCTGCGGGACCGCGCAGTACCGAGCGGCCGGTGCAGAGGCCCCCACGTCCCTCTCCCCACCCCGGCCCCGCCAGGGGGAGAAGTCTGTCTTGGGCAAGCGCGCCGTTCCGCAGAGCCGCCGCCGCAGGCGTGACCGACCGGGCCGGGGAGCGAGACTGCTTCTGTCCGTGCTGGCACTGATCGTGGTCTCGCTCGGCGGGGGTGCGGCGCTCGCGCACTATGAGGGCGGTGGCTCGGCGGACTTGGCCGGCCCACGGCCCACGACCGGCCCGCCCCGTCCCCGCGCGACCACGGCGAAGCCCGTGACCCCCGCGCCGGAGCCGCCGCCGAGACCGGCCCCGAAGCCGAGTGCGAGGCAGACGGCGGGGAAGACCGGTGTGCCGCGCTCGGGGCCGGGCACCTTCGGCACCGCCCAGGCCACCGGCGCGCCCGTCGGCAGCGGGGGTGCGCTGCGGCGCTACCGCGTGCAGGTCGAGGACGGCGTCGGTGTCTCCGCGCGGGAGGCCGCCGCCGAGATCCAGCGGATCCTGGCGCATCCGCGCGGCTGGGCCGCGCACGGCCGTGGCCGGTTCCAGCTGGTCTCCGGGGACGCCGACTTCGTCATCCGGATCGCCACCCCCGCCACCGCCGACAGGCTGTGCCTGGAGAACGGACTGGACACCCACGGCGAGCTGAACTGCGAGACCACGGCGGGCGTCGTGGTCAACCTGCGGCGCTGGATGCTCGGCTCCCCGACCTTCGCGGGCGCCCCCGCCGAGTACCGGCACCTGATCATCAACCACGAGGTCGGCCACGAGATCGGCCTCCGCCGGCACCTGGGCTGCCCGGGTCCGGGCAGGCCGGCGCCGGTGATGATGCAGCAGATCAAGGGTCTGGACGGCTGTCGTTCGAATGCGTATCCGTATGACGAAGACGGGATCTACATCACCGGCCCGATCGTGTCATGATGCGCGTGGGAGGCCGTGCGACGAGGCACGCCTCCTGAGGGGACCGGGGCTCCCCGTGCCGGACGGCACGCGGAAGGAGCGGACCGCTACCTGGAAGTACGTATCGAGGAGACAGAAATGTCGACCTTCCAAGGTTCTCCCGATGCCTCCGGAGCCGGTTCGGTCACTGACGACCCGAACCTGGACTTCGCGGGCACCACGCCGTACGAGGACTACGTCCAGGCGGACGTCCTCACCCACCTCCAGCACCTGCGCTCCGACGACCCGGGCGAGATGGTCTTCCTGGTCACCACCCAGGTCATGGAGCTGTGGTTCACGGTGATCGTCCACGAGTGGGAGACCGCGAGCCGCGCCCTCCGCCAGGACGACCTGGCCGTCGCCCGGGACGCGCTCAAGCGCTCCGTGCGCGAGCTGGAGGCCCTCAACCACTCCTGGCGGCCGCTCGCCCAGCTCACCCCCGGCCAGTTCAACGCCTACCGCTCCGCGCTCGGCGAGGGCTCCGGCTTCCAGTCGGCGATGTACCGGCGCATGGAGTTCCTGCTCGGCGAGAAGTCGGCGTCCATGCTGGTGCCGCACCGGGGCGCGCCCCGCGTCCACGCCGAGCTGGAGAAGGCGCTCCAGGAGCCCAGCCTGTACGACGAGGCGCTGCGGCTGCTCGCCCGGCGCGGCCTGCCCGTCCCGGCCGAGGTCCTCGACCGCGACCTGGCGCTGCGCTACGAGCCGCACCCCGAGGTCGAGCGGGTCTGGGCCGGCATCTACGCCGACGCCGACCAGAACGCCGAACTCGTCCGCCTCGGCGAGGCGTTGAGCGACGTCGCCGAGCTGGTCTGGCGCTGGCGCAACGACCACCTGGTGGCGACCCGGCGCGCGATGGGCGCCAAGACCGGCACCGGCGGCTCCGCCGGCGTGGCCTGGCTGGAGAAGCGCGCCCAGAAGAACGTGTTCCCCGAGCTGTGGACGGCGCGCAGCCATGTCTGACCTCCTCGCCGAGCGGGCCCTGAAGCTCGACGGGGCCGACGGACTCGCCGCGCACCGTGAGAAGTTCGCCCTCGACGCCGACACCGTGTACCTCGACGGCAACTCGCTCGGCGCGCTGCCCGCCCACGTCCCCGCCCGGATGGCCGACGTCATCACCCGCGAGTGGGGCGAGCTGCGCATCCGCTCCTGGGACGAGTCCGGCTGGTGGACCGCGCCCGAGCGGATCGGCGACCGGATCGCGCCGCTCGTCGGCGCCGCCCCCGGGCAGATCGTGGTCGGCGACTCGACCAGCGTCAACGTCTTCAAGGCCGTCGTCGCCGCCGCCCGTCTGAACGGTGACGACCGCGACGAGATCCTCGTCGACGCCACGACCTTTCCCACGGACGGGTACATCGCGCGGTCCGCGGCCCGGATGACCGGGCACGAGCTCGTGCCGTGCGACCCGGCCGACATGGCGGCGGCGGTGAGCGGCCGCACGGCCGCCGCGCTCGTCAACCACGTCGACTACCGCACCGGCCGGCTCCAGGACCTGCCCGGGCTCACCGCCGCGCTCCACGCGGCGGGCGCGCTGGCCGTCTGGGACCTGTGCCACAGCGCGGGCGCGCTGCCCGTCGGCCTGGACGCCCACGGGGTCGACCTGGCCGTCGGCTGCACCTACAAGTACCTGAACGGCGGCCCCGGTTCGCCCGCGTACCTGTACGTCGCCGAACGCCACCAGGCCGGCTTCGACTCGCCCCTGCCCGGCTGGAACTCGCACGCCGACCCGTTCGGGATGACCCCCGGCTACCGGGCCGCCGACGGCGCGCTCCGGGGCCGGGTCGGCACCCCCGACATCCTCTCGACGCTCGCCCTGGAGTCGGCGCTCGACGTCTGGGACGGCGTCCGCGTCGAGGACGTACGGGCCAAGTCCCTCGCCCTCACCGACTTCTTCCTGGAGTGCGTCGAGGCGTACGCCCCCGAGGGCCGGGTCGTCTCCGTGACACCCGGCGCCCACGGGGAGCGGGGCAGCCAGGTCGCGCTGCGCTGCGCCGAGGCGCCGCGCGTGATGGCGGAACTCATCCGGCGCGGAGTGGTCGGCGACCTGCGCCGCCCGGACATCCTCCGCTTCGGTTTCACCCCGCTGTACGTCGGCTTCGCGGACGCGGAGCGGGCGGCGCGGGTGCTCGGGGAGGTCCTGACGGACATCCCCGCGGACCTGCCTCCGGCATAGGTCAGATGATCGCCTGATCTGCGGGTGCCGGACTCCTGGTACCGTCCCCGCAGGTCAGGCCAATTCGGCCTCGAATCCGAGAGGTTGGAAGCAGAGATGCCGGACCCCGCCGCGCGCGACGCCGCCGAAGAGGCCTCGGCCCTCTCGCACCCGGCCGTCGCCCCGGACGCCTCCGCCGCGTACGGTGCCCACCCCGACCAGGTCGTCGACTTCTACGCCCCACGCGACGGGCGCACGAACGCGCCGCTCGTGGTCGCCCTCCACGGCGGCGCCTGGCGCGGCCCCTACGACCGGCAACACCTCACCCCCTTCGTGGACTTCCTCGCCCGGCACGGCTTCGCCGTGGCGAACGTCGAGTACCGGCGCGGCGGCGACATCCCCCGGCAGGGCGGCACCGCGCCGGTCGCCGGGCGCTGGCCCGAGACCTTCGACGACGTGGCCGCCGCCCTCGACGCCCTCCCCGACCTGGCGGCGCGGGCACTCCCGGCCGCCGATCCGCGCCGGATCGTCCTCACCGGGCACTCCGCCGGCGGCCACCTGGCCCTGTGGGCCGCCGCCCGCCACGTCCTGCCCGCCGGGTCCCCCTGGCGCCTGCCCGCCCCGCCCGCGCTGCGCGGCGTGGTCGCCCTCGCCCCGATCGCGCACTTCGCGCGGGCCGTCGAACTGGACGTGTGCGGCGGCGCGGTGACCCAACTCCTGGGCGGCTCCGCCGAGTCGGAAGCCCGCGCGGCCTTCGCCGACCCCTCGCTGCTCCTCCCGACCGGCATCGCCACCACCGTCGTCCAGGGCCGCGAGGACACCGTCGTCCCGCCCGCCGTCGCCGAGGCCTACGTCGACGCGGCGGCCAAGGCGGGCGAGATGGTCGGCTTCACCCTCCTGGAGGACGCCGGCCACTTCCCCCTCATCGACCCGGCGGCGGACGCGTGCGCGGTCGTCGCGGAGGAGATCGCCCAGCTGGCCTGGTAGCCCGGGGCCCGCGGTCCGCTGCGGGCCGGGCGCCGGTGCGGGCCGGGCGCCGGCGGGGACACGCCCGCGCCTCCGCGCGGTCCGCCCCCGCCGTAGTCCTCAAGGCGGACCCCGGAGGATCCGTATCCAGCGGGACGACCCCCGTCACCCCCCACCCGTACCGTGGTCGGGTGACTTCGACGACCCGGACCCCCGAAACGAGCGGCAGCCCCGAGCTCCGCATGACGATGAAGGCGCTCGGCGGTCTGCGGGCGGATCTTCTCGACCACGCGAACACCTACCGCCCGCTGCCCCGCATGGACGTGGAGCGCGGGCTGACCCGCTTCCTCCCGCAGCGCATACGGGTCCACGCCGGCCTGCTCCCGCACGCCGTGGTCATCTGCCTCGCCGTGATCGTCTTCGCCATCGGCTTCACCACCGGCGGCGCCGGCTACCGCGGCCTGACCGGCATGTTCTACGCGGGCTTGCCCGCCGCGACGGTGCTGCTCACCCTCGTACGGCCGGTGCTCGCGTTCTGGCTGTCGCTCGCCGCGACCCCGTTCCTCGCCTACATGGGTTCCACGGGCATGTGGCCGTGGGAGCCGAACTCCCTCGCCGCCCACCTCGTCGTCCTCACCGTCGTCGCCATGCGCACCCGCCCCCGCACGGCCGGCTGGATGTGGCTGATCACCGCGGGGTACGCGTTCGTCACCAGCTTCCTCCTCGGCATCGGCCTCACCAACGACGCTCCCCAACTGCTGTTCTTCTCCGCGCTGATCCTGCTCGTCGTCACCGTCCGCCAGGTCCGCCGCGAGGCCGCCCTGGAGGTCACCGCGCAGCAGTCGGTGACCGCGGTGGAGCGGTCGAAGCGGACGCTCCTGGAGGAGCGGACCACCATCGCCCGCGAGCTGCACGACGTCGTCGCCCACCACATGTCGGTGGTCGCGATCCAGGCCGAGGCCGCCCCGTACCGGGTCGAGAACCCGCCGCCGGAGCTGGAGCAGGCCTTCGTGACCATCCGCGAGAACGCCGTGGCCGCCCTGACCGAGCTGCGCCGGGTCCTCGGCGTCGTCCGCGCGGAGGACTACGAGGCCCCGGACGCCCCGCAGCCCACCCTCGCCGACCTCGACCACCTGGTCGGCAACGTCCGCGAGGCCGGTCTGGACGTGCGGCTGACGGTCACCGGCGCGGTGCGGGAGCTGCCCCAGGGCGTGGAGCTCTCGGCGTACCGGATCGTGCAGGAGGCCCTGTCGAACGTGCTGCGGCACGCGCCGGGCGCCGGGGCGAAGGTCGAGGTCAGCCATGTCCTCGGGGGGCTCGGGCTGCGGATCGTCAACGGCCCCGCGCGGGGTCTGGTGAAGCCCTCGCCGGGCGCCGGGCACGGCATCACCGGCATGCGGGAGCGGGTCGCCATGCTGAACGGCGAGATGACGGCCGAGCCCACCGACGAGGGCGGCTACGCCGTCACCGCGTACATCCCCGTCCCCCGTGAGGAGGTCGTCGAATGACGATCCGGGTCCTGATCGTCGACGACCAGATGATGGTCCGCGAGGGTTTCTCCGTGCTGCTCGGCGCCATGCCGGACATCGAGGTGGTCGGCGAGGCCGTCAACGGGCGCGAGGCCGTCACGCAGGTCGCCGCGCTCCGCCCCGACGTGGTGCTCATGGACATCCGCATGCCGGAGCTGAACGGCATCGACGCCACCCGCGAGATCGTCGCCGCCGACGCCGACGCGAAGGTCCTCGTCCTCACCACCTTCGACCTCGACGAGTACGTGTACCAGGCGCTGCGCGCCGGGGCCTCCGGCTTCCTCCTGAAGGACGCCTCGGCCCGGCAGCTCGCCGACGGCGTCCGGGTCGTCGCGGCCGGCGAGGCGCTGCTCGCGCCGACCGTCACCAAGCGCCTGATCACGGAGTTCGCCCGCTCCGCGGTCTCCCCGCGGCCGCCCGCCATGGCGCAGATCGGCGAGCTGACCGAGCGCGAGACGGAGGTCCTGGTGCTGATCGCGCAGGGCCTGTCGAACGTGGAGATCGCCGACCACCTGGTGGTCGCCGAGTCCACGATCAAGACGCACGTCAGCCGCATCCTGGTGAAGCTGGGCCTGCGGGACCGGACCCAGGCGGCGGTCTTCGCGTACGAGGCACGACTGGTGCAGGTCGGCGGCTGAGACCGGCGGCCCGAGGCCTCGGTGGCGGTCGGCGTCGGACGGGGCCGGGGCCGCCGACGGGGGTAGCGTCCGGTCATGGACGCTGCCTTCGACCCCTGGTCCCCGGAGTTCGTCGCCGATCCCTACCCCGCGTACGCGGAGTTGCGCGCCGCCGGCCGTGCCCACTGGTACGCGCCGACCCGCCAGTGGCTGATCCCGCACCACGCGGACGTGTCGGCGCTGCTGCGGGACCGCCGCCTCGGGCGTACGTACACGCACCGCTTCAGCCACGCGGAGTTCGGGCGCGAGGCCCCGGACGCCGCCCACGAGCCCTTCCACACGCTCAACGACCACGGGCTGCTCGACCTGGAGGGCGCCGACCACTCCCGGATCCGGCGGCTGGTCTCCAAGGCGTTCACGCCCCGGACCGTGGCGGACCTGGCGCCGACGGTGCGGCGGCTCGCCGGTGAGCTGGTGGGGGAGCTGGTCGCGAACGGCGGCGGCGACCTGCTCGCGGCGGTCGCCGAACCGCTCCCCGTGGCGGTGATCGCCGAGATGCTCGGCATCCCGGAGAGCGACGAGGAGCGGGCGCGGCTGCGCCCGTGGTCGGCGGACATCTGCGGCATGTTCGAGCTGAACCCCTCGGCGGAGACGGCCCGCCGCGCGGTCGCCGCCTCGATCGAGTTCTCCGACTACCTGCGGGAGTTGATCGCCCGCCGCCGCAGGGATCCGGGGGACGATCTGATCTCGGGGCTGGTCGGCGTGGCGGAGCTGTCGGAGCAGGAGATGATCTCCACCTGCGTGCTGCTCCTGAACGCCGGCCACGAGGCCACCGTGAACACCACGGTCAACGGCTGGTGGACGCTGCTGCGGGAGGACGTGCGGCCGGATCCCGAAAAGTTGTCCACAGCTGTGGACGAACTTCTGCGGTACGACACCCCGCTCCAGATGTTCGAGCGCTGGGTCCTCGACGACATCGAGCTCGGCGGCCAGGTCATCCCGCGCGGCTCCGAGGTCGCCCTGCTCTTCGGCTCCGCCAACCGCGACCCCGCCCGCTTCGGCCCGACCGCCGACCGGCTCGACCTCACCCGCGCCGACAACCCGCACCTCACCTTCGGCGCCGGCATCCACTACTGCCTCGGCGCCCCGCTCGCCCGCCTGGAGCTGACCGCCGTCTTCGGCGAACTGCTGCGGCGGGCGCCGGGGATGCGGCTCGCGGCCGAGCCGGTGTGGAAGCCGGGGTACGTCATCCGGGGCGTCGAGGAGCTGCTGGTGGAGGTGTGAGCGGCGGAGGCGCGGATACGGGAGGGCCCCCACCGGATCGTTCCGGCGGGGGCCCTCCCGTACGTACGAGGTGGCAGCCTCCTGTACGTACGCTCCTCAGCTCGTCATGTCCCGCCGCCGCAGCCCCGCCAGGCCGCCCGCGACCAGGGCCGCCGCGAGCGCCGTGAGGGCGAGCAGCGGGGTCCAGGCGAGCTCGTGGCCGGGCAGCTTCGGCAGGTGGGCGAAGGGCGAGAGGTTCAGGACGGTCTGCGGCAGGCCGAGCGCCGGGCCGACCCAGCCGAGCGCCAGGCACACCCCGGCCACGCCCCAGGCGCCGACGGCGGCCCTCGGGACGGCGCCCCAGAGGAGCACCGCGAGCCCGGCCAGGGTCCAGACGGCGGGCAGCTGGGCGAGCGAGGCGCCCACGACCGGGCCGACGTCGTGCCCGTACGAGAGGGCCAGGCCCACCCCGCTGAGCAGCAGGATCAGCGCCGAGCCGGCGAACGCGACGACCAGGTGCCCGGCCGCCCAGCGGAGCCGGCCGACGGGGGCGGCGAGCAGCGGTTCGGCGCGCTGCGAGGTCTCCTCGCCGTGCAGCCGCAGCACCGAGCCGACCGCGAACAGGGCGGCGACCATGCCGAACAGGCCGCCCAGGGTGGCGAGGAAGGCGTCGGTGAGGGCGCTCTGTCCGCCCATCCGCTCGAAGATCTCCCGGGCCTGCGCGTTGTCGCCGACGAGGTCGGCCGCGCCCTCGGCCATGCCGCCGAAGACCAGGCCGCCGAGCAGGAAGCCGAGGGACCAGCCGAGCAGCGTGCCGCGCTGGAGCCGCCAGGCGAGGGCGCCGGCCGTCGCGAGCCGCCCGGTGGCGGGGCCGGGGCGGGTGGCCAGGAAGCTCATGCCGACGTCACGGCGGGCGGTCAGCGCGTACGCGGCGCAGGTCTGGACGCCGATGGCCGCGGCGGTCAGGAGCAGCACCCACCAGCGTTCGCCGGCGAAGGCGCGGACGTGTTCGGCCCAGCCGACGGGGGAGAGCCAGGTGAGCGCCGACCCGCCGTCCGCCGCCCCCGCGTCGCCGGCCGCGCGGAGCGTGAAGGCGAGGCCGAGGAGGCCCGCCGTCAGGCCCTTGGCGAGCCGGGCGCTCTCGGTGAGCTGGGCGACGATCGCGGCGAGGGTCGCGAAGACCATCCCGGTCCCGCCGATCGCGAGGCCCAGGGCGAGCGCCCCGGCGGCGCCCTGTCCGGCGAGCCCGGCGGTGACGATGAGGGCGACGGCCGCGTTGGCGGTGAGCGCGGCGAGCAGGGCGGCGGTCAGCGGGGCCCGGCGGCCCACCGCGGTGGCCGACAGCATCTCCTGGCGGCCCGTCTCCTCCTCCTCGCGGGTGTGCCGTACGACGATGATCAGGCTCATCACGGCGGCGAGCACGGCGCCGAAGGTGCCGAACCGCCAGGCGACGAGCCCGCCGAGCGAGTCGTCGAAGACCGGCCCGTACAGGGAGCGCATCGAGCTGTTGGCGTTCATGGAGGCGGCGAGTTCGGCGCGTTGGGCGGCGGTTCCGTAGAGGCTTTCGAGGGATCCCGCCCCGCCGGCGACCATGCCGCCGGTGACCAGGGCCCAGACCGGCAGCGTCAGCCGGTCGCGGCGCAGGGCGAGCCGGGTGAGGGACCCGGTGCCGGTGAGGGTGGCCGTACTCATCGCGCGACCGCCCCGGCTTCCGCGCCGGACTCCGTGGCCGTGGCGGCGGAGTCGTCGTAGTGGCGGAGGAAGAGCTCCTCCAGGGTGGGCGGGGTGGAGGTGAGGCTGCGGACCCCGGCGTCGGTGAGCGCGCGCAGGACCGCGTCGAGCTTGTCGGTGTCGACCTGGAGCGACACCCGCGGGCCCCGCACGTCGAGGCCGTGGACGCCGGGCAGCCGGTCGAGCCCGGCGGGCGGTGCGGCGAGTTCGGCGACGACGCTGGTACGGGTGAGGTGGCGCAGCTCGGCGAGGGAGCCCGTCTCGACGGTGCGGCCCTTGCGGATGATGCTGACCCGGTCGCAGAGGGTCTCGACCTCGCTGAGGATGTGGCTGGACAGCAGGACGGTCGCGCCGCGCTCGCGCGCCTCGGTGACGCACTGCTGGAAGACCTCCTCCATCAGCGGGTCGAGGCCGCTGGTGGGCTCGTCGAGGACGAAGAGGTCCGCGTCGGAGGCGAAGGCGGCGACCAGGGCGACCTTCTGACGGTTGCCCTTGGAGTAGGTCCGGCCCTTCTTGGTCGGGTCGAGCTCGAAGCGTTCGACGAGGCGGGCCCGCCGCGCCGGGTCGAGGCCGCCGCGCAGCCGCCCGTACAGGTCGATGACCTCGCCGCCGGAGAGGTTGCGCCAGAGGGTGACGTCGCCGGGGACGTAGGCGATCCGGCGGTGCAGGGCGACGGCGTCGGCCCAGGGGTCCCCGCCGAGCAGCCGGACCTGTCCGGAGTCGGCGCGGAGCAGGCCGAGCAGGACCCGGATGGTGGTGGACTTGCCGGCGCCGTTCGGGCCGAGGAAGCCGTGGACCTCGCCGGTGGCGACATCGAGGTCGAGGCCGTCCAGCGCGTGGGTGCGGCCGAACGCCTTGTGGAGCCCGGCCACCGTGATTGCCTTCGTCATGCTTCAGAACGTACGCTACTTTCACAAACTTGTGAAGTTAAGGAAGCGTAGAAAGTTGGTGAGATAGTGGAAGGCATGACGACGACCAACGAAGAGGCGGTCTCCCGCTTCGTCGAGCGCTTCGCCGCCGAACTCACGGAGGCCGGCATGCAGCGCATGGCCGCCCGCGTCTTCGCGGCGCTGCTCGCCTCCGAGACGGCCTCGATGACCTCCGCCGAGCTCGCCGAACGGCTGCAGATCAGTCCCGCCGCCGTCTCCGGCGCGATCCGCTACCTCAGCCAGGTCAGCATGGTCACCCGCGAGCGCGACCCCGGCACCCGCCGGGACCGCTACGTCCTGCACAACGAGCTCTGGTACGAGACCTTCACCCGCCGCGACCAGATCCTCACCCGCTGGGAGAAGGTCCTCAGGGACGGCGCCGAGGCCCTCGGCCCCGACACGGCGGCGGGCAGCCGGACGGCCGAGACGGCCGAGTTCTTCGAGTTCCTCCAGGAGGAGATGCTCAGCCTCATGGACCGCTGGCGGGCCCGTAAGGAGGCTCAGCGAGCCGGGACCCCCGAAGCCCCCTGAGGCGGCGCGAGCCGCTCCAGGTACTCCCGCGCCGCCCGGTCACCCGGCCGCAGCTCCTCGAACGGACCCCAGGGCCACACCGGCCGCCCCTCGATCCAGGGGACGACGACCGGAGTGCCCTGGCTGGTCACGCCCCGCAGCTCCGCCAGACCGGACGGGGCCGAGGGCAGCCCCTTGCGGGGCTCCTTCAGCGTGCCCGGCGGGTACAGCCGGAGCACCGCCTCGGGCAGGTCCTCCGGCCCGCCGCCGTACGGGAACAGCACCAGGACCGGCCCGCCGCCGACCGGATCGAACAGCAGGACGTACCGCTTCGGTACGGGCTCGGGGCCCCGCGCGGCCCGGGCGAGCCGCTGGGCGGTGGCGCGGCCGGAGCCGAGGAAACGCCACCCGGAGTGCGCGAGGACGCCCACCCCGAGCGCGATGACGGCGTACGCCACCACGGCGGGATAGTCCCCCGTACCGCCCAGCATCAACAGCCCGGTCACGACGGGCACCGGCGACACCAGCAGCCGCGGCAGCCCCGACACGTGCCGCAACGACCGCACCCGCCACCACGGCACGACCCGCACGTCCGCCTCGCGGCGGGGCCGGGCGGCCGGGGGGAGGGCCTGGCGCCGGGCGGCGGCGGCGAGGGTGGCGTGGGTCGGGAGGAGTGGGTCGTGGTCCTGGGACTGGGGCTGA
Source organism: Streptomyces sp. NPDC023157 (assembly GCF_055560575.1). Taxonomy (NCBI): domain Bacteria; kingdom Bacillati; phylum Actinomycetota; class Actinomycetes; order Kitasatosporales; family Streptomycetaceae; genus Streptomyces; species Streptomyces sp. NPDC023157. The sequence goes on along the minus strand of NZ_JBVHIL010000005.1, from coordinate 227,157 downwards.
TCCCGGTCCCGGTCCTGGTCCCGGTTCTGGCCCTCGGGCTCGGGGCGGGCTTCGGGGCGGGGCTCGGCGTGGGAGCCGGCCGGCCCGGAGCCGGCCGGCCCGGAACCCGCCGGCCCCGAGCCCGCCGCCCCCGAGTCCACCGCCCCCGAGTCCACCGCCCCCGGGCCCGCCGGCCGCCCGGCCGCCGGTCGTCCGAAGAGACCCGCGGCCCCCGCGAGCCCGATGGTCCGGTTACGCGTGTGGTGGCCCCGTACCGCCCGCGCCCAGACCAGCTCCTCGCCGCCCGGCGCGGCGAGTACGCCGCCGTGGTCCGGGTCGCCGCACCACCACAGGACGGCGTCGGGGCCCGGCCGGACCCGCTCGTAGCGCTGCTTCGTCGCCGCGATGGCGAACGGCCACGCCTGTCCGCCGTCCGGGTCGCCGAGGACGACCGACGGGGGCACCATGCCGCCGCGGACGACCTCCACGGCCGGGTGGGCCGACCACGGTCCGGCGGCCAGGGCCCGTCGCATCCGCCCGGCGTTCCGCAGGGCGCTGAGCCCGATGCCGAGCACGATCAGGCCGCTGACGCCGAGGCCGGCGGCCAGGTCCGAGGCCCAGGAGGCGTCGATCGGCAGCAGGACGAAGACGAGGCCGAGGACCACTAGGGCCGCCCCCGCCCCGGCGCCCCGCGCGGCCTGCCGCCGGTAGCGTCCGAGCCCCCGCCCGGTCGCCTCCCGGTCCAGCGCGCACTCCACCACGAACCCCCCGTTTTCCGTGTGATCACGTACCCCTGGGGGAGGCTAGACCGCGCCCGCCTCCCGGGGAAGGGTCAGCCCCCAGGCCCCGGCCCGCACCGTCCACTCCCGCCGCCGCACCGGCCCCGACACCAGGGCGTCGGCGCGGTAGCGGAAGTCGGGTCCGGTGACCGTGAGGGTCTGGGCGGTGGCGTGCACGGGCGGGGCGCCGGCCGGGGCGAGGGTGAGGGCGGCCGCGCCGCCCAGGGCGCGCACGGTCAGGCCCTCCAGCGGGGTGTCCACGTCGCTGAGCAGCACCCCGTCCGCCTCCACCCGCAGCCGGTGGGCGCGCGCCAGGACCGGTGCGGGCGCCGGGCGGACCAGGGTGCGGACCAGGGAGCGGCAGGTGTCCCAGACGGTGGGCGGCGCGGCGGCGAGCAGGCGGGCGGCCGGGACGTCCAGGCGGTGCAGGACGACTCCGCCGCTGTCGTCCACGAGCAGGTCCAGGCGGCGCGCCACGCCGTACAGGACCGCGCGGGCGGCGGCCACGGTGCCGGGCGGCACGCCGAGCGCGCGGGCGACCTGGAGCCGGTCGGGGGCGCCGATCGGGACGAGCGCGAGGGGCGCGGGGGAGGGCTCGCGGTCCCGGTGCAGCAGGGTCACCGCACGGAGCAGCGCGCGGTCGTCGCCGAGGACGACGGGGCGCCGGGAGCCGCGCCGGGACAGGATCCTGGCGAATTCCTCGGGACCGTCCGGCAGGCAGATCTTCGTTTCCGCGCCGGCGGACAGCACATCCTTCGCGATGCGCACGGACTCGCCGTCCATTCGGCGGGCGACCGGGTCGATGATGACCAGCAGCTGGTCGTGATCCGACACCTCGGTCCTTCCTCGGGTAGCATCTTTGTGCAAGAGCCCCTTGCGCTATTGCGCCAGGGGCTTCGTCTATTCCGGGGCACACCGGTGAGGCGGCGTATGCCCCCTGACCTTGGACATGCCCCACCCGGAAGGGGTGTACGCCTGTGCCCGCACTTGTGCTGCTCGGTGCTCAGTGGGGTGACGAGGGCAAGGGAAAGGCCACCGACCTCCTCGGTGGATCCGTTGACTATGTGGTGCGCTACCAGGGCGGCAACAACGCCGGCCACACGGTCGTCGTAGGCGACCAGAAGTACGCGCTGCATCTTCTCCCTTCCGGAATCCTCTCCCCGGGGTGCACCCCGGTGATCGGAAACGGTGTCGTCGTCGACCCGGCGGTCCTGCTCTCCGAGCTGAGCGGACTGAACGAGCGCGGCGTGGACACGTCGAAGCTCCTGATCAGCGGCAACGCCCACCTGATCACCCCGTACAACGTCACGCTCGACAAGGTGACGGAACGGTTCCTCGGCAAGCGGAAGATCGGTACCACCGGTCGCGGCATCGGTCCGACCTACGCCGACAAGATCAACCGCGTCGGCATCCGGGTCCAGGACCTGTACGACGAGTCGATCCTCACCCAGAAGGTCGAGGCGGCGCTGGAGGGCAAGAACCAGCTGCTCGCCAAGCTGTACAACCGCCGCGCGATCGAGGCGGAGCAGATCGTGGAGGAGATGCTCCAGTACGCGGAGCAGATCAAGCCGTTCGTCGCGGACACCACGCTGATCCTCAACAAGGCGCTCGACGACGACAAGGTCGTGCTCTTCGAGGGCGGCCAGGGCACCCTGCTCGACGTCGACCACGGCACGTACCCCTTCGTCACCTCCTCGAACCCGACCGCGGGCGGCGCCTGCACGGGTGCGGGCGTGGGCCCGACGAAGATCAGCCGCGTCATCGGCATCCTCAAGGCGTACACGACCCGCGTCGGCGCCGGCCCGTTCCCGACGGAGCTCTTCGACGCGGACGGCGAGGCCCTGCGCCGCATCGGCGGCGAGCGCGGTGTGACCACCGGCCGTGACCGCCGCTGCGGCTGGTTCGACGCGGTCATCGCCCGCTACGCGACCCGCGTGAACGGCCTGACCGACTTCTTCCTCACCAAGCTGGACGTGCTGACCGGCTGGGAGCAGATCCCGGTCTGCGTCGCGTACGAGATCGACGGCAAGCGCGTCGAGGAGCTGCCCTACTCGCAGACCGACTTCCACCACGCGAAGCCGATCTACGAGATGCTGCCGGGCTGGTCCGAGGACATCACCAAGGCCAAGACCTTCGCCGACCTGCCGAAGAACGCGCAGGCGTACGTGAAGGCCCTGGAGGAGATGTCCGGCGCCCCGATCTCCGCGATCGGCGTGGGCCCGGGCCGCACCGAGACGATCGAGATCAACTCGTTCCTCTAGGCCGCACAGCCGAGGGCCCGTACCCCGTCGTGAAGACGGGGCACGGGCCCTCTGCGTTTCTACCGTCTCTACCGTTTCTGCCGTTTCTGCCGTCTCTGCCGTCTCTGCCGTTTCGACCGGCCTGGCTGTTCCCTACGCGTCGAACCCGGTCTCCCGCCCGACCTTCTCCCAGGCCGCCAGGTCGCCCCGCACCTGCTCCAGGTGCCCGTAGATCGTGTCGATCGAGTCGGAGCCGAGCGCGAGGCGCAGCGGCGGCTCCTCGGCGTCCAGGGCGGCGAGGACGGCCGCCGCGGCCTTCGCGGGGTCGCCGGCCTGGCCGCCGTCGCCGCCCTCGACGAACGCGCGGGTGGCGCCGACCGTGTCGGCGTAGTCGGCGACGGTGTCGGTGCTGAGGCTGCCGTTGCCGAAGAGGGACGTGCGGAAGGCGCCGGGCTCCACGATGAGGACGCGGATGCCGAGCGGGTTCACCTCGGCGGCGAGCGCCTCGGACAGGCCCTCCAGGGCGAACTTGGTGGCGCTGTAGGCGCCGAAGCCGGCCATCGACATCTGCCCGCCGACGCTGCTGAGCTGCACGATCGCGCCGGAGCGGCGGGCCCGCATGTGCGGCAGGACGGCCCGGGTCAGCGCGGCAGGACCGAAGACGTGCACGTCGAAGAGCGAGCGCAGCTCGGCGTCGTCCGTCTCCTCCACCGAACCGACGTGGGTCCGGCCCGCGTTGTTGACCAGGACGTCGATCCGCCCGTGGCGCTCGGCGATCCCGGCGACCACCCGGTCGACGGCGGCGTGGTCGGTGACGTCCAGGGCGACCGCCTCGACCTGGTCCGGGTGGGCGGCGACCAGGTCGTCCAGGGTGCCCGTACGGCGGGCGGCGGCGACCACGACGTCGCCGGCGCCGATCGCGGCCTCGGCGAAGGCGCGCCCGAAGCCGCTGTTCGCCCCGGTGATCAGCCAGACCTTGCTCATGGTGTTCCGTTCCCCTCGTAGCCCGATCTCTGTCAACAAGACTGCGCCTGAAGGGCGTTGCCCGTCCAAGATCCACTGTGATAACCAGAGGACATGACGAGCATCGACGTGCACGGCCGGGATCTGCGCTACTTCGTCGCCGTGGCCGAGGAGCTCCACTTCACCCGCGCCGCCGAACGCCTCTACGTCTCCCAGCCCGCGCTCAGCAAACAGATCCGCGCCCTGGAACGGCAGCTCGGCACCGCCCTGTTCGACCGCGACCGGCGCACCGTACGCCTCACCGACGCCGGTACGGCCCTGCTGCCGCACGCGCGGACGGTCCTTGCGGCCTGGGAGGCGGGGGAGGAGGCGCTGCGGCAGGTCAGGGCGGCCCGGCACGCCACGCTCGTCATCGGCATGTCCACCAGCCCCGGCCGCGGCGGCCTGCTCCCCGCGATCCGCTCCCGCTTCACCGAACGGCACCCCGAGGCCCGGCTCCGGCTGCGCCAGGTCGGCTGGGAGGACCCCACGGCCGGCCTCGCCGACGGCACCAGCGACGTGGCCTTCGTGTGGCTGCCGCTCGCCGACGCCGAGCGCTACCGCTGGGTCGTCGTCGCCACCGAACCCCGCCTGCTGGCCCTCCCCGAGACCCACCCGCTCGCCGCCCGCGACCGCGTCCCCTTCACCGACCTCCTCGACGAACCCTTCCTCGCCCTTCCTGAGGACAGCCCCGAACTGCGCGACCACTGGCTCGCCGTCGATGCCCGCGGCGGCCGCCCGCCCCGCATCGGCGCCGAGATCGCCTCCGCCGACGAGACGTACGAGGCCCTCGTCGACGGCCGGGGCATCTGCCTGGTCGCCACCGGCAACGCCCCTCTCCTCGCCCGCGACGGCGTCGTCACCCGCCCCGTCGACGGCATCGCGGAATGCCGCTTCGCCCTCGCCTGGCGCGCCGACGACCCCCGCCCGGCCGTCCACGACTACGCGCGCGCGGCGGGGGCGGTGACGGGGGCGGCGGCCGCCTGGTCGCCTTCAGGGACGGCGGCCGGGGCGTCCGCCCCCTGAAGGGTGTTGCAAAATGCCCAGAACTGAGCCTTCTGCAACACCCTTCAGCCCCGCTGGTACTCCCCCGGCTCCCCGTCCGCGGACATCCCGTAGACGAGGAGCCGGTCCTTGTCCTGGTAGCGGACGATCCGCAGGTTGGTGGAGCCGTCCTCCACGCAGTCCGGGTCCCAGACGTCGGGGTCCCGGGTCTGCGGGCCGACGACGAGGAGGGGGCCCGCGCCGCCGACGACGGCGGTGGCGGTGCAGTGGACGTTCTCGGGGGTGTTGTTGCCGTCGGCGTCGGTGCGCGGGTAGACCTGCTCGACGCGGACCAGCGCGGCGCCGACCGGGCCCTGGGAGACGGTCAGGCGGTTGACCCAGCGGTCGGCGTCGGGGGGCGCGATCCCACCGAGCGGCACCTGGTTCCAGGTGCCGAGCAGCGGGGTCGGGACGACGGACGCGCCGGTCCTGGCCCGCTGGAACGTGCTCCGGGCGACACCGGAACTCCACTCGACGACGTCGTTCGCCCGCAGCCGGAGCGTCTGGCGGGCGGCCGGGGTGCAGCGCCGACCGGGGACGCTCGCGGTGATCTCCGCGTCGCCCAGGACGAGTTCGGCGTCGGTGGCGGAGAGCAGCACGGCCCGCCCGATGCACAGGCGTTCCCCGGTGACATGGGTGTAGACGGCGCTCCTGCTGCCCGCCGCGCCCTGCGTGATCTCGATCCGGCTGGTCTCGTACGGGGCGTCCGCGGCGCCCCGTAGGACGCCCTCCCAGGCGCCGAGGAACGCGGCCGGGACGATCCCGGCGGGGCGGCCCGAGGCGGAACTCCCCCTGCCGTTCCCTCCCTTGCCGTCCGGCCCGCCGGTCCCGCCGCCCGGGCTCGGCCAGTAGGTGTACGCGAGGACGGCTGCGCCCGCGACGGCGAGGGCCGTGAGGGCGGCGGTGAGCCCGCGCCGACGGGGGCGGCGCGGGGCGGTCTCCGGTGCGGTCGGATCGGTCGGTGCGGCCGGCGTGGCCGGATCGGGCCGATCGGTCGGCGCGGTGCGCTCCGGGAGCGGTGTGGCCTCCGCCTCGGTCTCCAGGAGCAGGGCCGCGTGCCGGCCGAGCCGGGCGAGGAGGTCGGCGGGCAGCCAGGGTTCGGTGACCTGGAGGGTGTCGACGAGCTCGGTCGCGGTGGGCCGCCCGGCGGCGTCCTTGGTGAGGCAGGCCCGGATGAGCCCGCTGAGTTCGGGCGCGAGGTCCGTCAGGTCGGGCTCGTCGTGCGCGATGCGGAACATGGTGGCGTGCACGCCGCTGTCCGCCCCGCCGAACGGGGTGCGCCCGGTCGCCGCGTACGCGAGGACGGAGCCCAGGCAGAACACGTCGGAGGCGGGCGTCAGCTTCTCGCCCCGCACCTGTTCGGGGGACATGAAGCCGGGGGAGCCGACGACCGCGCCGGTGCTGGTGAGGCCGCCGTCGGTGACGGTGTCGACGGCCCGCGCGATGCCGAAGTCGATGATCTTCGGACCGTCGACCGTCAGCAGGACGTTCGAGGGCTTCAGATCGCGGTGGACGAGCCCCGCCGCGTGCACATGGACGAGGGCGCGGGCCAGCCCGGACGCGAGGGTGCGGACGCTGTCGGGCGGCAGCGGCCCGAACGCGTCTCCGACGACGGACCGCAGCGAGGGCCCCGGCACGTAGCCGACGGCGACCCAGGGCAGTTCGGCCCCGGTGTCCGAGCCGAGCACGGGCGCGGTGCCGGTGCCGCCGACCCGCTCCAGGGCGGCGACCTCACGGGCGAACCGGCGCCGGAACTCGTCCTGCGCGGCGAGCTCCGCGTGCACGACCTTCACGGCGACCGTACGCCCGCCCGCCGACCGGGCCAGGAACACCCGGCCCATGCCGCCCACGCCGAGCCGGCCGATCAGCCGGAACGGCCCTATGGTGACCGGGTCTTCCGCGTTCAAGGGATCCACGTCGACAGAGAATGCCAGACGGGGCGGCGGACGCGGTCCCGCTCACCCCTCGCCGCAGATCTTCAGCCCCTTCGGGGTGGCGCACGGCAGGTGCCCGTGGGTGCTGATGACGGCCTGGCCGCCGCCCCGGCTGAGGAAGGTGAGGAAGCTGGAGCTCAGCGAGTCCGCGGGCGGCACGCCCCAGGTGTAGGCGTACTCGATCTCCCGGTACGGGTAGGGCGAGGAGCCGATCTCGTCCACGTTCGGCTGGCGCCCGTCGATGCCGATCCGGTGCAGGCCCTTCAAGCCGCTGCCGGAGCGCAGTTCGCTGTAGCCGATGGCGCCGGGGACGGTGGCGACCGTCGACAGGACCTGGTCGGTGCTGTCGAGCTCGCAGCGCACGACCCGTGCCTCGGGGTCGTCCGTGTGGGTGCAGTCGCGGGAGGAGTTGGCGGGCTCGTTGCGGCCGAGGACCCGCCGCTGGAAGACCTCGCGGGTGCCGGAGTTGGCGTCGCGGCTGACCAGCCGGACGGGGAGGTCGGGTCCGCCGAGCTCGCTCCAGTTGACGACGTCGCCGCGGTAGATCCGGCGTACGGCGTCCAGCGACAGGTCGCGCAGCGGCACGTCGTCGTTGAGGACGAGGGTGAAGAGGGAGACGGCGACCATGTTCTCGCGCAGCTGCGGGTAGCCGTCGGGCTTGCGCCCGTCGGAGAGGGCGATGAGCGCGGGCGCGCCCTTGGTGTTCTTGGTGCCCTGTTCGGCGAGTTCCCGTATCCCGGCGGTGGAGCCGTGCACGTCGACGAGGACGGTGGCGCCCTCGCAGTCCTCCTCGTACTGCCGGGCCAGGTCGCGCATGACGGGCGCGAAGGCCGTGGAGCCGGTGACGGTGAGGGTGCCGTGGGCGCAGCCCATGGGCGGCGGGGCGTCGTCGCGGACCACGATGATCGTGGCGAGGACCATGACGCAGGCGGTGAGGACGATCGTCACGGCCCGGGCGGCCCGGCTGAAGGTGGGCGGGGTGTGGTCCAGGGTGGTGCTGTGGTTGGTGTGGATGTCACCGTCGCGGAGGCCGCCGGAGACGGTGACGGGGGTGTCGACGGGCCCGCCGGTGAGCAGGGCGAGCAGCTTGAAGTACTGGCCCCGGTTGAGCGGCACCTTGGGGAGCCGGACCTGGCTGCCGCCGTGGCTCAGGGCGGCGGCGGTGAACGGCGCCTCGGTCGCGGCGACCGCCCGCACCTGCCGGGGGCCGAACTCCACCGTCAGCCCGTGTTCCTCCAGCTGGTAGTCCTCGCGGCCGATGGAGACGGCGCCGTCGTTCTCGATCCGCAGCAGCACGAGGGTGGCGTCCGCCATGTCCGGCTGCCCGTGGAAGAGCCCCACGTCGGGGTTGTCCCGCTCACCCACGGGGGTGTCCAGTTGCACGCGGTAGCCGATCCGCTTGCGGCGCGGCACCCGCCGCTCGATGGCGAGCACGCCGAAGGTCACCACGACGCCGAGCAGCGCGGTGACGACGGCGATGACGTTCTCGGGGCTGACCCAGTCCACGAGCGCCACGGTACGGACAGGAGTGCGAGCGGACGGGGCGGTCGCCGCTCCCGCCACCCGGAGTTCGTCCTTCCTTCAACTTCGGGGGTTCCCCCGCGTCCCCCAATCCCCCACACCTGTTGCCGGGGCTGCCGGGCGTGGGTGTAATGGCCACGAGGGGGCTGCCGCAGGAGGAGAAACCCCATGCGTGTCGTCGAAGTCACCGCCTACGGCGGACCCGAGGTCCTGAGCATGGCCCGCCGCCCGGAACCCGAGGCCGGGGACGTGCCGGGCAAGGTACGGGTACGGCTCAAGGCGGCCGGTGTGACCGTGGCGGACCTGAGGATCAGGTCCGGCCGGTACGTCGACGCGATCGGGGGCCTGCGCCCGCCCTTCGTCCTCGGCACGGACTTCGCGGGCCGCCTCCTCGACCCGGCGCCCGGCCCGACCGGCACCCTCGCGGCCGGCACCCGGGTGGCGGGCTTCATGCCCTGGTTCGACGAGCTGACCGGCGAGGGCACGTACGCGGAGGTCATCCGCGTCGACCCGGCATGGCTGGCCCCGCTCCCCGACGACGTCGACTTCACCGCCGCCGCGTCCGTGCCCCTGGCCGCGATCACCGCCCGCCAGGGCCTCGCCAGACTCGCCCTCCCCGCCGGCTCCACCCTCCTCGTCACCGGCGCCAGCGGCGTCGTCGGCCGCTTCGCCGTCCAGTTGGCGGCGGCGGCCGGCCTGCGGGTGGTGGCCGTCACCTACGAGGGCGACGAGAGCGAACTGAAGGTCCTCGGCGCCCAGCACTGCGTGCCCCGCGGAGAACCGGCCCAGATGCTCACCGGGATCCTGGACTACGCCCCCGAGCGCGTCGACGGCGTCTTCGACGGCGCCCTCGTCGGCACCCCGGTGATGGCCGCCCTGAAGGACGGCGGCCGCTTCGTCTCCCTGGCCGCCGACCGCACCCCGACGGCCGAACGCGCCATCGAGGTCCACACGGTCGTGGGCCGCCCCGACGCGGCGGCCCTGACGACGATCCTGGAACAGGTCGCGGCCCGCGAGCTCATCACCCGGGTGGCCGACGTGATGCCCCTGGAGGAGGCCACCGAGGCCCACCGCAGAGCGGAGTCGGGGCACCGGCCGGGGCGGATCGTACTGATGATCTGACCCGCCCGGGGCCGGTGCGCCCGCCGCCGTCCGTACGGGCTACTCGGCGAAGAACCCCTGCACGTCCGCGATCACGTCGGCCGTCCCGCCGTGGTTGTAGAACGTCACCTTCCCGTCCTTCACCGGCACGATCACCAGGTTCGAGACCGTCGCCCCGGCCGGCACGTTCAGGTTCGACGCGCTGGTGCGGGTGGTGTCGTAGGGGTAGGCGGTGACGTACGTGTTCGTCGTCGTGTTGGTGGCGGTCACGTTGAGGACGACCGCCGTCGTGCCCGTCGCCGGGATGCCCGCCTTGCCGGCGACCGTCAGGGTGACCGTGCCGCCCGCGCCCAGCTTCGCCTTGGGGGTGCCGGTGCCCGCGCGGGTGTCGAGGAGGCGCTGCGGGTACAGCGACGAGTAGAGGGAGCCCACCCGGTCGCTGGTGTAGTAGCCGGCCACGTCGGCGATCAGGTCGACCGCGCCGGCGTGGTTGTAGAGGTCGACGCCGCCGTCCTTGACGGGGACGATCACCAGGTTGGAGCGGGTCTCGCCCGCGCCGGGGTTGAGGTGGGAGCCGACGACCGCCGCGCCCTTGGGGAGGGCGGTGACGAAGGTGCCGGTGGAGACGTTGGTGGCGGTCACGTTGAGGACGACCGCGGTGACGCCGGGGGCGTCGAGCTCGGTGCCGGTGAAGGACAGGTGGGCCCGGTTGCCGCCCGTGATCTTCGCCTTGGGTGCGCCGAGTCCGCCGCGGGTGTCGAGCGCCCGCCAGGGGGTCATCGGCCGGTACAGCGCGTTGGCGTCGTTCGCGGTGTTCGCCCCGGCGAGGTCCGCGACGAGGTCGACGGTGCCCGCGTGGTTGTAGAAGGTGACCTTGCCGTGGTCGAGGTTGGCGACGACCAGGTTGGAGACCGTCTGGCCGGCCGCGACGTTGAGGTTGGAGGCGGCGGAGCGGCCGATGGAGCCGTTGTACGCGGAGACGAAGGTCCCGGAGGTCGCGTTGGTCGCGGTGACGTGGAGGGCCACGGAGGTGGTCGTGTTCTTGTCGACGCCCGGCACGCCGGACAGGTCGAGGGTGATCGTGCCCTTGGCGCCGACCTTGCCCTTGACGACGCCGGTGCCGTTACGGGTGTCGAGGACCCGGCGCGGCGGGAGGCTGGTGAAGCTGGACTCGGCGGGGGACGTGCCGCCGCGGAGTACGGCGTCGCCGCTCACCGTCGTCGGCGCGCCGGCGGCGCCGTCGGGGCGGGCGGTCAGCGTCCACGTGTAGGCGCCGTTCGCCATGAGCGCGCCGGCCTTGTCCTTGCCGTTCCAGGCCGGGCGCAGCGCCCGCCCGTCCGTGCCGGTGGCGAGGGTGGTGACCTTGCCGGTGGTGTGGTGGCGGGCCGTCAGGGTCCAGTCGCCGAGGGGGCGGGAGGGCATCAGGGTGGTGAGGACGGTCGGGTTCTCCGGCTTGCGGCCGTCGACGAGCGCGGCCGGCGTGTCCTCGCGGGTGAGCAGCGTCAGCGGCTGGCGCGCGATGCCGCTCGGCACCACGTGCACCTGCCCCTGGGCGTCGGCGTACGCGAGGTGGCCGCCGAACTTGTCGACGGTCCAGGTGATCCGGCGCTGGGAGCTGCCCGTGTCGGGGAGGCTGCCGACGACGCGGCTGACGGCGGGCCCGGCGGTGTCGGTGCCGGTGAGGACCAGTTTCCCGGCGGCCTTGTCGTGGGTGACGACGTAGCCGTCGCCGAGGAGGGCTTCGTCGGACGGCACGGTCCGGTTGGCCTTCTCCGTACGGTCGTAGACGCCGGCGGGGCCGCTCGCGCCGCAGGACCAGTAGAGCCAGCGGCCGACGGCCTGGAGCTCCTCGGGCACGCACGGCGCGCCGGTGTTGAGGGTCTCGACGGTCTTGCCGGTCTTCAGGTCCTTCGCGGTGACCGCGCCCTTGTCGGCGCCCGCGCTCCACAGCCAGGATCCCCACAGGGCGGACGCGACGGGCGTGCGCTCCTCCAGGACCTGGGTCTTCGCGGCGTCCTGCGTCATCAGCAGCACGCGCTGCTTCGTGGACGTGTCCTTCTTGCTGTCCACGACGACGTACGAGCCGCTGAGGTCGCGGACGCGCGCCACGCCGCCCGGGTAGGCGGTGCGGAAGGTCGGCTTGTCCCAGCCCTGGACGGTGAGGTAGCCGTCGCTGCCGCCGATGTGGGTGAGGAAGCCGCCGTCGCCGGTGGGCCAGTACTCCTCGCACGCGGTGTCGCCGGCCGGGCAGGGGTCGATCCACAGGCTCTCGGTGGCGCGCTTGCCGGCGGTGAGGGCGCCGCTGGTGCTCAGGCCGCGGCTCCACGCCCTGCCGTTGGCGGACGAGTCGTCGCTGCGGTCGATGACGGCGAGCTGTCCCTGGGCGAGCGCGAGGCGCTCGACGGGGACGGGCGTGCCGGGGACCTTCTTCAGGACCGAGATCGCGGGCTTGCCGTCGGGGCCGGCGGTGATGCGGCGGACGGCCCAGTCGGAGTTGTCGGGGCCGCCGACGACGACCGCGCTGTCGGCGCCCTGGCCGATGCCGCCCCAGGTCTGGCCGGTGAGCAGGTCGATGGGCGCGCCGCCCTTGAGGGGGACGGCCTGGATCTTGCCGTACGGGTTGTGCACGACCCAGTCGCCGACGAGGGCGACCTCGTTGCCGTACACGGCGAGGGGGACCTCGACGAGCGGGGCCGTGGGGTTGGCGCGGGAGCCGACGAGGACCTTGCCGGTGCGGTAGTCGCCGTAGAACAGGACGTACTTCGACGAGATCCGGGCCCGCGTGTAGCCCGCGGGGACGGCCGGGAAGCGGCCCTGGGCCTTGCCGGTCGTGGCGTCGATCAGGGTGTAGGCGCGGTGGCCGCCCAGGTCGGGGCCCTGGAGCAGGACTGAGGACGTGTCGCCCGCGACGGCGGGCCCGTACTCGACGCCGTCCGGCTCCTCGACGAGCAGGTCGGCGGTGCCGCCTTCGGGCGTCGCCGAGAGGATGTGGGTGCGGCCCTGGGCGTCGTCGCCGACCGCGCGCAGGCCGTAGACGTTCGTGTCCTTGAGCCCGGCGGGCAGGGCGAGGGTCTCCACCCGGCCGTCGGCGTGCCGTAGTTCGGCCTTGTCGGCCGTCACGAAGGCGAGCGCGTCCGTGCCGGTGCCGCGTCCGGAGCCGGTCGCGGAGGCGATGCCGGGGATGTCGAAGGTCCTGCCGTCGGAGTAGCGCGTCCAGACGGGCTGGTTGCGCCCGTCCTCGCGGACGAAGACGCCCTCGGTGCCGACGCTGTCGGCGTCGCCGTACTCGGCCTGTCCGGCCTGGTAGACCCGCTCCCAGAGCGGGTTGTTCTTGACGGCCGCCGGGATGACCAGCTCCTGCGGCACCTCCGGCGTGTCCGCGACCGCCGGAGCGGCCAGCGGTATCAGGCCACCTGCGGCGACCGAGAGTCCGAGCGCGGTGAGGGATGCCTTCCGCGCGAGGGTATGACGAACCACCTGGTGTTCTCCCCGTGTTCCCCTGCGGGAGTCAGGTGTTCCCCCCGGCTCCCGCTGTTGTTTGTGTGGCCTGTGTTGCCACAGTCGTGTCCACGCGTTCCCCCGCGCAGGCCGAAAAGGAGCCTAACAGCGCGTCTCGCCCCGTCCCCGTGCCTTTTACGTTTGGTCTAGACCTTGACGGGTCCAGACCAATCACGCTTCGCTGGCCCTTCCCCCACCGGAAGGAAGAACCGCGTGTTGCGACGTCTTCTCACCGTTCTCGCCGCGATCTGTACGGTCGTCGGCCTCGCCGTACTCCTCCCCGCCACCTCCGCCGCCGCCGCGCCCGCCTGCGCGGCGGCCTGGAGCTCCGGCGCGGTCTACACCGGCGGCATGACCGCCTCGTACAACGGCCACAACTGGCAGGCCAAATGGTGGACCCAGAACGAGACCCCCGGCACGACCGGCCCATGGGGCGTCTGGGCCGACCAGGGCGCCTGCGGCGACGGCGGCGGCAACCCGGACCCGTCCGGATTCGTCGTCTCGGAAGCCCAGTTCAACCAGATGTTCCCGAACCGGAACCCCTTCTACACGTACGCCGGACTCGTCGAAGCCCTCAAGTCGTACCCGGCCTTCGCCACCACCGGCGGCGACACCGTGAAGAAGCAGGAGGCCGCGGCCTTCCTCGCCAACGTCAGCCACGAGACCGGCGGCCTCTACTACATCGTCGAGCAGAACACCGCCAACTACCCCCACTACTGCGACACGACCCAGTCCTACGGCTGCCCCGCCGGCCAGGCCGCCTACTACGGCCGCGGCCCGATCCAGCTCTCCTGGAACTTCAACTACAAGGCGGCCGGTGACGCCCTCGGCATCGACCTGCTGAACAACCCCTGGCGCGTCGAGCGCGAGCCGGCCATCGCCATGGCCACCGGCCTCTGGTACTGGAACACCCAGAAGGGCCCCGGCACCATGACCGCCCACAACGCCATGGTCAACGGCGCGGGCTTCGGCCAGACCATCTGGGCGATCAACGGCAGCCTCGAGTGCAACGGCGGCAACCCGGCCCAGGTGCAGAGCCGGGTCACCAAGTACCAGCAGTTCACCCAGATCCTGGGCGTCCCCGCCGGGTCGAACCTGTCCTGCTGATCAGCCCTGCCAGGCGAGGAACGAACTCCAGACGGACGGCTCGACCGCGAAGGTCGGGCCGTCCTGGACCTTGGAGTCACGGAGGTGGACGGAGTGGGGGCAGGTGGCGACTTCGACGCAGCTACCGCCGCCGTCGTCGCTGTAGGAGGACTTGTGCCAGTCGAAGGCGACTTCGATGCACTCGCCGCCGCTGTCGCTGCTGAAGCTGGACTTGAACCAGTGCAGGGTGTCGCTCAACTCTCTACTCCCGCCAACCGTTCGATGAGACCCAGTGACGTGCGCGGGTCCAGGGCCTGTGCCCGGATCTTCGCATACCGCTGCATGTACGTACTCACCTTCGACCGGTCGGAGACGAGCACGCTCTCGTCCTGGATCTCCAGGTAGACCGCATGGTCGTGCGCGGGGGTCTCGACCACGCTCAGGTTGCCCCTGGCCGCCGCGTACTCGCCTCCCAGCCCCGCATCCAACGGCAGCACCTGCAGATTCACGTTCCTCCGCCTCGCGCACTCCGCCAGATACAGCAACTGCTCCCGCATGACCTCCTCGCTCCCGATCGGCCGTCGCAGCACCGACTCGTCGAGAACCAGCTCGATCTGACACACCGGCTTCTCGCGGTCGAACAGGGCCTTACGAGCCATCCGGCCGACGACCAGTTCCTCGACCCGCTCAAGGGTCGGCTCCGGGAACCCGCCCGCGATGAGCGCCCGCATGTACGCCTCGGTCTGGAACAGCCCGTGGACGACGTGGTTCGCGTACAGCCACAGGGCGACGGCCTTCTGCTCGATCTGCGAGTAGTTGCGGAACTGCTCCGGCAGCTTCTCCAGGCTCACCGGCACCCGCAGCTCCTCGAAGATGCCGAGCCCGTCCCCGAGCACGCGTTCCAGCTGCACCAGCATCTCGTCGCTGACGGGATGGACGAACCGCTCCATCGCGCTGATCGCGGCCCCCGTGTACCCCATGAGCGCCCCTTCTCGCTCCTGAGTGAGCCCCTTTCGCAACCGCATCTTTTTGGCCAATGTCGCGGCCATTCGGGCCATCGGGCCGACGTTTTCCCTGATTTCCTCACGTGCCATCCACGTTCCCCAATCGAACTCAACCGGACTCAACCGGTCTCAACTGCTCCCCGCCGAATTCGACTGCCGACAAGGCGCGTTGACGCAGGTCAACGGTTTGCCGACGCGCCCCCGCAGTCGTGGAAAACGCTAGCGTCGAGGCGTCACCATGTCCCTGTGAATGCTTCGAAGAGTGAGCGCGACTCCGGGCCGTGTGATTGGATTCCGCTTTCCGGATTCCACCTCCGCAAGGCGGGAGTGCAATTCGACGCCGTCCGCGTCGACGGAGACGAGGGCCGCCGCCTCGCCGACTGGATGGAGTCCCTTACGGGGGGCGACCCGGGGCCGGTCGTGATGGAGGCGAACGGGCGGCGCGGGGTGTATTTCCTGGTGCCGCCGGGCTCGACGACGCACCGCGCGTGGCCGCGAGGGGTGACGCGGTTCAACGCGGGTCCGGCCCATGTGAGTTACGTGCCGGTGCCGGCGCTGACGGGGAAGACCTGGCCGCTCTCGTGGCGGTTCCCGCCGACGGAACCGGGGCGGCTGGTGCACCCGTTACTCCTGAGGAGCGCGGTGACGGAGCTGTTCGCCGATCCGTACGGCGGGAATTAATCCCGGCGCGGCCGACCCCTGTCCGATTATCGTGCGGGCGTGACCGACTGGAGTGGCGTCGTCGACGCCGAATACGCCGTGCCCGCCGACCGTGACCTGGGCGAACTCGTGGGGGAGCTGTCCCGTGCCCTCGCCGATCCGGACCCGGAGGTCCGGGACGGAGCGCCCTACGGGGTCCTGTACACCTGGCTCCAGAGCGGGGTGATCGACGAGCGGCGGCGGCTGGAGCTGGGCGACGAGATGGCCGCCCGGTTCGGGGACGCGGAGATCCAGGCCCGTACCTTCGCGCCGCTCGTCCTCGACATGATCGTGGAGGCGGGCGGTTTCAGCTCGGCCTGGGTGGACGCGTTCGCGCGCTGGTACCCGGCGGAGGAGGATCTGCGCGGCTACGACGAGAAGTTGGGCTGGCTGCACGCGGTCGCGCACGGCGCGGACCTGCTCGACCGGTTCGGGCGCCACGCCGAGGTGGACCCGGCGCGGATGCTGGAGCTGGCCGCCGCGCGGCTGACGGCGCCGACCGGGCACGTCCTGGACCAGCTGGAGGACGACCGGCTGGCGCGGGCGGTCGCCCGTGTCCTCACCCGGACCGACCTGAGTGAGCGGGACGCGACCGGGTGGCTGGACGCGATCGAGGCGGAGTTCGGGGCGGACCGGATCGTCACGCCGGTGCCCGCCCACCTCACCAACTGCCTGCGCACCCTCCGCCTGCTCTACGTCCTCGCGGACCGGGGCGTCCGCACGCCCGGGGAGGAGGAGCTGCGACCCCTGCACCACGGCGCGGCCGTGAAGGCCCGCCTCGCCGAGGTCCTGGACAGGATCGTCAAGCGCTGATCCGGCGCTGGTCAGGAGGGGCCGGGCGCATCCGCCTCGATCGCGTCCATCGCTCCGATCAGCCGCTCCAGCACCCGTACCGTCTCGTCGAACGCCTCCTGGCCGCCCAGCTCCCGCAGGAGCCGGTCGGCCAGTTCCGCGTGGCCGGGGTTGATCCGGCCGATGGCGGCGCGGCCGGTGTCGGTGGGGGTGAGGAGTTTGGCGCGGCGGTGCGCCGGGTTCGGCTGGTAGGCGGCGAGGCCCTCCTTGACCAGGAGGTCCGCGATCCGCTGGACGCTCTGGCGGGTGATGCCCATGGCGCGGGCGATCCCGGAGACGGGGAGGGGTTCGTGCAGGACGGCGCCGAGGACCTGCCACCAGGCGGCGGTGAGTCCGGCGGGTTCGGCGAGGCGTTCCGACACGGCGAGGAACTGCCCGTTGAGCCGGAAGACGCCGAGGGCCGTACGGGAGAGGGCGTCCTGGGGGCGGCGGCTCACGCGTTCAGCTCCGCGAAGGCGGCCGGGTCCGAGTCGTGGAACAGGCGGAACCAGGCGTCCCGCTTGCCCTCGTACGCGCCGAGGCGGGCGAAGATCTCGCGGGCGAAGGCCACCGGTTCGGTCGGGCCGGCGGTGATGAGGTCGCCGGCGGTGACGGCGTCGGCCTCCACGTAGTGCGCGGCGCCCGCGTAGCCGGTGGCGGCGAGGTAGAAGGAGGCCGCGCTGGTGTGGGGGAGCGCGTCGAGCAGGCCCGCGCGGGCGAGACCGGCCGTGGCGCCGCAGATCGCGGCGACCGGGACGCCCGCGTCGAGGAAGGCGCGGGCCTTGGCGGTGAAGGGGGCGAGCTCGTCGCCCTCGTCGTACTTCTCGGCGCCCGGGAGGATCAGCAGCGCGCTGTCGGCGGGGTCGAGCTCGTCGAGGGAGAGGTCCGGGAGGATCCGGATCCCGGCGAGGGTGGTGACGGGCTTCTCGGCGGCCGGGCCGACCGTGCGGACGGTGAAACCGGCGCGGGCGAGCCAGGCGGTGGCGTGGCCCGTCTCCCAGTCGGCGAGCGTGTCGTAGACGGCGAGATGAACGGTCCGGGAGGTCATCTTTGCATCCATGACAGCAGACTGTCATGATGACAGCCTGCTGTCAATGTGGTCTCCTGGTGCGGGCCGTCCGGCAACCTGTCTCGTCCGTCCCGGTCTCGGTGGACAAGATGGCCATGGCCCGCCCCACCTGCGGTTCCTTACCCTCGAAACATGACCCCTCATGTCGAGCCCGACCCCCAGGCCGGTGCGGCCGTCAAGGCCGCCGACCGCGCGCACGTGTTCCACTCCTGGTCCGCCCAGGGCCTGATCGACCCGCTCGCCGTCGCCGGCGCCGAGGGTTCGTACTTCTGGGACTACGAAGGAAACCGCTACCTCGATTTCACCAGCGGTCTCGTCTACACCAACGTCGGCTACCAGCACCCCAAGGTCGTCGCCGCGATCCAGGAGCAGGCCGGGAAGCTGGCGACCTTCGCGCCCGCCTTCGCCGTGGACGTCCGCTCCGAGGCCGCGCGCCTGATCGCCGAGCGCACCCCGGGCGACCTGGACAAGATCTTCTTCACCAACGGCGGCGCCGAGGCCGTCGAGAACGCCGTCCGCATGGCCCGTCTGCACACGGGCCGGACGAAGCTGCTCTCGGCCTACCGCTCGTACCACGGCGCCACCTCCACCGCGATCAACCTGACCGGTGACCCGCGCCGCTGGGCCTCCGACACGGCCTCCGCCGGTGTGAAGCACTTCTGGGCGCCGTTCCTGTACCGCTCGGCGTTCTACTCGACGAACGAGGCCGAGGAGAGCGCCCGCGCCCTCCAGCACCTCGAGGACACGATCGCGTTCGAGGGCCCGCAGACGGTCGCCGCGATCATCCTGGAGTCCGTGCCGGGCACCGCCGGCATCATGACCCCGCCGCCCGGCTACCTGACCGGCGTGCGCGAGATCTGCGACAAGTACGGCATCGTCCTCATCCTCGACGAGGTCATGTCCGGCTTCGGCCGCACCGGCAAGTGGTTCGCCGCCGAGCACTACGGCGTCGTGCCCGACCTGCTGACCTTCGCCAAGGGCGTGAACTCCGGCTACGTGCCGCTCGGTGGCGTCGCCATCAGCGAGAAGATCGCCGCGACCTTCGACAAGCGGCCCTACCCGGGCGGACTGACCTACTCCGGTCACCCGCTGGCCTGCGCCGCCGCCGTCGCCACGATCAACGTCATGGAGGACGAGAAGGTCGTCGAGAACGCCGCCCGCATCGGCGAGACCGTCCTCGGCCCCGGCCTGCGCGAGCTGGCCGAGCGCCACCCGTCCGTCGGCGACGTGCGCGGCCTGGGCGTCTTCTGGGCGCTTGAGCTGGTCAAGAACCGCGAGACCCGCGAGCCGCTCGTCCCGTACAACGCGGCCGGCGCGGACTTCGCCCCCATGGCGGCCTTCGCGGCCACGGCGAAGAAGAACGGCCTGTGGCCCTTCGTCAACATGAACCGCACCCACGCCGTCCCCGCCTGCAACGTCTCCGAGGCGGAGGCCAAGGAGGGCCTGGCGGCCCTCGACGCGGCCCTGACCGTGGCCGACGAACACACGGTGTGACGAGAGCGGCCCCCTCCGTGCCCTGGACTAGGGTGTCCGGGAGCCGGACGGAGGGGGCCGACCACCATGCCCGCGAGCGGAGCTGTCACCCGCAACACCTTGCGGCAGCAGATCGCGGACGCGCTGCGTGACGAAGTCCTCGCGGGGCGTCTGCGCCCCGGCGAGGAATTCACCGTCAAGCAGATCGCCGAGCAGTACGGGGTGTCCGCGACCCCCGTGCGCGAAGCCCTCGTCGACCTCTGCGCCCAGGGGCTGCTCGACTCCGACCAGCACCGCGGCTTCCGCGTCCACGAGTTCTCGGTCGCCGACTACCGGGGCATGGTCGAGGCCCGCATGCTCGTCGTCGACGGCATCTTCCGCCGCGACGCCCCCGCCACCCGGAAGACGCCCGCCGAGCCCGACCTGTCGTACGGGGTCACGCTGGTCTCCATACGGCGCCGGGGCGAGGCCGCCGCCCGCGCGGCCCGCGCCGGCGAACTGGAAGTCCTCATCGGCTACGACATCCGCTACTGGCGCGAACTGGGCCGGCTGATCTCCGCCAACGAGCACATCGCCGGCTTTCTGCACCGGCTGCGCGTCCAGGCCTGGGTCTTCTCCGTCCCGCACCTGCGCGCCGACCGCGAGTTCACCCGCTGGCTGTGGAGCGGCCACGTCGAACTCGTCGACGCGATCACGCGCGGCGACGCGGAGGCCGCCGTCACGGTCGTACGGGAGTACAACGCCCGGTCGCTGGAGTGGGCGGAGCACCTGGACGGCCTGGGGCGACCGGACCGACCGGACCGCCCGGACCGCCTGGAGCGGCGGACCGGCTGAGCGCCGGGCGGGCCGCGGGGCGGGCCGCGACGGCCGGGCCTCGCCGGGCCGGGCCGCGGCGGGTTGAGGTGGTTCCTCCAGGGGCAGTTCCCCGGCGGGGTGTGCCGGGCCGGAGGGCCCGACTACCCTGGCCGTCCCTGCATACCGCCCGTACCGACCCCAGAACTGACGGAGAGCGAGCCTCCCTTGGCCTGTGACCTGTGGCTGGTCCCCCTCGTCGACGTGTTGTGCCACAGCGCCGACAACCCCTTCGCCGAAGAGATCGCCGCCTACGACCACGCCCTCACCACGGCCGGGCTGCCGGCCGTGCCCGTCTACGCGTACATGCCGGGACTCTCCGGGGACGTCGCCCCCGTCGCCGGCTTCGACTACGAGGCCCTGCACTTCCTGCGCCGGGCCTACCTGCTGCAGATGTGCGGACTGCCCGTCGAACCCGTCGGGGAGCTCGGCGGCGACTACGAGCAGCTCCTGGAGATGTTCGAGGCGACCGCCCAGCAGTCCCACCTGGTCTGGCACTACGACCACGCGGGCGCCTACGTGCCGGTCGACTTCCCCGTACCCCTCTCGAACGACGAGCTCCTGGAGGGCGGCGGCCCGCTGGGCTCCTCGCACGGCCTGCTGCGCGAGCTGCAGTTCGTCGCGCCCGCGATCGGCATAGACCCCGCCAACCCGCCCGCCGCGCCCCAGGCCCCGGAGCGCCCCACCGCCCTGGAAGAGCCCGCCGCCCCCGTCCCGTACCAGGACGACAGCCCCTTCGCCCGCGAGCGGCACGTCTGGCTCGGCCTCCACGCGGCGGCCACCCGCAGCCTGGCCCAGGGCTCGATGATCGTCCTGAGCTGACGTCCTCGTCCCTCGTCCGGCCGGCACCCTCGTCCGGCTGACGCCCCCGCCCGGCTGACGGCCAGGCCCCGGGCCGTCCCCCACGGCCTCAGCGCGGCTCCGGCGGGCGTTGCCGCGGCATGTTCGGGCGGGTGCCCGGGGGCAGCGGGAAGCGGCCCGAGGGGTGTCCGCTCTCGGGGCGGGGCGCCGAGGTGCCGACCGACTGGAGGGCCAGCGGCGCCGGGCCCGAGCGGAACTCGACCATCCAGTCCGCCGTCTCCGCCCGGACCAGCTCCGTCACGTCCTCCGAGAAGCGGCGCAGCACGCCCAGGCAGCGTTCGGCGGCCTCGCTGGCCGTGCCCTCGGTGGGGCCGAGGACCTCGCGGACGCTCTCCGACGCCCAGTCGAACTGGAGCGCCTGGAGGCGCCGCTGCACCGCCTGCGCGGTCGCCACGTCCCTTATCCAGCCCGAGGTGAGCCCGAAGTACCGGTCGCAGGCCAGGCAGGCCGCGCCGAGCAGCAGCGAGAGGTAGCCCCAGCCGGCGGTGCCCTCGGCGGCCTTGGTCAGGTCGAGCAGCGGCAGCGCGGCGCCCGCGATCACCCCGAGGGCCGTACCCATCCGCAGCGCGCGGGCGCAGCGGCGCTTCCAGACGCGGTCGGCGAGGTACCACTCGGCGGTGCGCAGCGCGTTCGACTCGACCCAGCGGTAGAGCTCGTCGAGGCGTTCGGCGGGCTCGCCCCAGTCGCCGAGGGGGAAGGGCGCCCCGGTCAGGTCGCGGTCCGGCGCCGGACCCTCGTCCTGGCCCTGGCCCTGGCCCTGGCCCTGGCCCCTGCCTGGGTCGCCCGGGTCTTCGGGATTCCCCGGCTGCGGCTGCATGTCCGGCTGCTGGCTCACCGGGGAACTCCTCTGTTCAGCTCAGCGCTCGTGTCCTTCTGTGACGTGCGGTGCACGTGGTGCCTGCCCTTCCTACCGCCGAATGGTGGGCTGTGGGCCCGGAATCCCGCGAATTCCGCCTGCAAGAAGCTGTTGATCAGGTAGAGGAGCCCGCAGTTTCTCACTCGAAAGTGTTGTGTCGGCAGGCCGGTCGGCGACCACGTAGGCTCGGCGTATCCCCTTTTCGTATCCGTCTACGCAGACCCGCAGGAGTGAGTGACCGTGATCCCCGGTGGTGGCCAGCCCAACATGCAGCAGCTCCTCCAGCAGGCTCAGAAGATGCAGCAGGACCTCGCCCGCGCCCAGGAGGAGCTGGGGCGCACCGAGGTCGAGGGACAGGCGGGCGGTGGCCTGGTGAAGGCGACCGTGACCGGCTCCGGCGAGCTGCGCGGCCTGGTCATCGACCCGAAGGCGGTCGACCCGGAGGACACCGAGACGCTGGCCGACCTGATCGTGGCCGCCGTGCAGGCCGCCAACGACAACGCGCAGCAGCTCCAGCAGGCCAAGCTGGGCCCGCTGGCGCAGGGGCTGGGCGGCATGCCGGGGCTGGGTTTCTGACCCGTACGCCGGGCCCGCGGCGCGGTCGGCTTCCCCGTACACCTTCTGTGGCCGGTTTCCAGCCACTACCGTAAGAATCAAGCACTCCCGAGAAGGGCGTTCCGTTGTACGAAGGCGTGGTTCAGGACCTCATCGACGAGCTGGGCAGGCTGCCCGGCGTCGGTCCCAAGAGCGCGCAGCGGATCGCCTTCCACATCCTCCAGGCCGAGCCGACCGATGTGCGGCGGCTCGCGCAGGCCCTCCTGGAGGTCAAGGAGAAGGTCCGGTTCTGCGCGGTCTGCGGCAACGTGGCGCAGCAGGAGCAGTGCAACATCTGCCGCGACCCGCGCCGCGACCTGACGGTCATCTGCGTGGTCGAGGAGCCGAAGGACGTCGTGGCGATCGAGCGGACCCGTGAGTTCCGCGGCCGCTACCACGTGCTCGGCGGCGCGATCAGCCCCATCGAGGGCGTCGGCCCGGACGACCTGCGGATCCGCGAGCTGCTGGCGCGGCTTGCGGACGGAGCGGTCACCGAGCTGATCCTGGCGACCGATCCCAACCTGGAGGGCGAGGCCACCGCGACGTACCTGGCGCGGATGATCAAGCCCATGGGCCTCAAGGTGACGCGTCTGGCGAGCGGGCTGCCGGTCGGCGGCGACCTCGAATACGCGGACGAGGTCACCCTGGGGCGTGCCTTCGAGGGGCGGCGGCTGCTAGATGTATGACGACCGGGTCCGTGCGCACGACGGCGCACTCTCAGGGAGGCTCCTCGATGTCTGACGCCACACTGCACTCCATCACGCAGGATCCTGACGACTTCGCCGTCCAGATCGCGGACTCGATCGAGAGCTTCATCGTCGCGACGAACGAGGTCGCCAAGGGCGACGAGCCGGACAGCGCGGTGCCCTTCCTGCTCCTGGAGGTCTCCCAGCTGCTGCTCGCCGGCGGGCGGCTCGGCGCGCACGAGGACATCGTCCCGGACGAGCGGTACGAGCCGGACACGGGCCCGGACGTGGACGTGGACGAGCTGCGCCTGCGGTTCGCGGTGCTCCTGGAGCCGGTGGACGTGTTCTCGGAGGTCTTCGACCCGTACGAGCCGCGCAAGGCGCCGGTCCCGGCCCGGATCTCCGACAACCTCGCCGACATCGTCACGGACCTGCGGCACGGCCTGGCCCACTACCGGGCCGGCCGGACCAGCGAGGCGCTGTGGTGGTGGCAGTTCTCGTACTTCTCCAACTGGGGCCCCACCGCCTCCGCCACCCTGCGCGCCCTCCAGTCCCTGGTCTCCCACGTCCGCCTGGACCAGCCGCTCGCCGCGCTGGACGGCCTCGACACGGACGAGGACCTGACCGAGGACGACCTCGCCGAGGAGGCGGGGCGTGTGATGGCCGAGGAGATCGCGGGACCGCTGGGGCTGGGGGGCCCGAAGGGCTGACGGGGGAGCGCGGCTGCTTTTGGGGAGCGGCGCTATCCAGGAGAGGGGCCTGGCTTCCCCTGGTGGGGAGCGGCGCTATCCAGGAGAGGGGCCTGGCTTCCCCTGGTGGGGAGCGGCGCTCTCCATCACGGCCCCTTCCCGTCGACAGCCCCCTCGGGGCGGCCCCTACAGCCGCCCCGCCTCCACGATCCGCCTCAGGAAGCGCTGCGTCCGCTCGTGCGAGGGCGCGCCGAAGACCTCCGCGGGGGTGCCGCGCTCCAGGACGACGCCGTCGGCCAGGAAGCAGACCTGGTCGGCGACCTCCCGGGCGAAGCCCATCTCGTGGGTGGCGATGACCATCGTCATGCCCTCCTCCTTGAGGTCCCGCACCACGTTCAGGACCTCGCCCACCAGCTCCGGGTCGAGTGCAGCCGTCACCTCGTCGAGGAGCAGCAGGCGCGGGCGGCTCGCGAGGGCGCGGGCGATGGCGACGCGCTGCTGCTGCCCGCCGCTGAGCCGGTCCGGGTACTCGCCGGCCTTGTCGCCGAGACCGAGCCGGACGAGCAGTTCGCGGGCCCGCTCCTCGGCCTCGCGGCGTCCGGCCTTGTGGACGCGGCGCGGGGCGAGCGTGATGTTGTCGAGCACGCTCATGTGCGGGAAGAGGTTGTACGCCTGGAAGACCACGCCGATCCGGCGCCGTACGGTGTCGGCGTCGACGCGCGGGTCGGTGATCTCCTCGCCGTCCAGGAAGATCGCGCCGTCGTCGATCTCCTCCAGGAGGTTGGCGCACCGCAGCAGCGTCGACTTGCCGGAGCCGGAGGCGCCGATGAGCACGGTGACCGTGTGCGGCGGGACCTCCAGGTCCACCTCGCGCAGGACAGGATGCCCGCCGTACGTCTTGCGGACGGCCTCCAGGCGGAGGACGGGGCTCTCGGGGCCGGCCTTCAGGTCCGTCACGTCCGTCGCGTTCGTCGCGTCCGTCACGTCCGTCATACGGTGCCTCCCTGCGACTGGCGCCGGGTCATGCGTGCCGTGACCCAGTCGGTGAAGCGGGTCATGGGGATGGTGAGCACGACGAACACGAGGCCCGCGACGACGTACGGGGTGTAGTTGAAGGTCTTGCTGGCGAGGATCTGCGCCGCGTACACGGCGTCGACCGCGCCCGCGATGGAGACCAGGCCGGTGTCCTTCTGGAGCGACACCAGGTCGTTGAGGAGCGGCGGCACGACCCTGCGGACGGCCTGCGGCAGGACGACGAAGCGCATGGTCTGCGCGGTGGAGAGGCCGAGCGAACGGGCGGCGGCCCGCTGGCTGGGGTGGACGCTCTCGATGCCGGCCCGGAACACCTCGGCCATGTACGCCGAGTAGGTGAGCACGAGGGCGGTGCCGCCGAGCACGACGGGGTCGGTGGGGACGCCCTGGAGGCGCAGCGCGGGCACGCCGAAGATCACGGCGAGCAGGCAGATGATGAGCGGCAGGCCGCGGAAGAAGTCGACGTACGCGGTGGCCAGCGCACGCAGCGGGAAGAACGCCGGGCCGCGCAGGGTGCGGGCGACGGCGAGCAGCAGGCCGAGGACCAGGGTGACGGCGCCGCAGACGAGGAGGAGGCGCAGGTTGAGCCAGAGGCCGTCGAGGACCAGCGGCAGCGCCTGGCGCGCGTACTCCGCGTCGAAGAAGGTCTCCTTCGTGCGCGGCCAGCCCGGGGAGCCGGTGACGACGAAGTAGAGCACCGCCAGGGTGAGGACGGTGCTCAGGGTGGCGACCGCCGTCGCGCGGCGGGTGCGGGAGCGCTTGTAGCGTTCGCGCTCGATCCGCCGCTGCGACGGCCGGTACATGTGGCCGGGGGTGTCCTCCCCGGTCTTCTCCGTGAGGGTCACTTGAGCACCGGGGCGCCCGCGGCGTCGGACAGCCACTGCTTCTCGATGGCGGCGAGCGTGCCGTCCTCGCGCAGCGCGTCGACGGCCTGCGAGACGCAGGAGGTCAGCGCGCTGTCCTTGTCGAGGACGAGGCCGAACTGCTCCTTGGCGGCTCCGGCGGGGGTCTCGAACTGGCCGACGACCTTGGCCTCGGTGACCTCGGCGCCGGTGATGTAGAACGCGGTGGGCAGGTCGACGACGATCGCGTCGACCTGGCCGTTCTTGAGGGCGGCCTTGGCGAGGTCGTTCTTCTGGAAGACGGACGGCTCCTGGTCCGGCTTGATCAGGTCGTTGATGACGTCGAGGCTGGTGGTGCCGACCTGGGCGCCCAGCTTGGCGCCCTTGAGGTCGGCGAGGCTGGTCGCCTTGGCGGCCTTGGAGTTCTTCAGCGCGATGATCGTCTGGCGGACGTCGTAGTAGCCGGAGGACAGGTCCACGGCCTTGCGCCGGTCCTCGTTGATCGACACCTGGTTGACGTCGAAGTCGAAGGTCTTGGCGCCGGGGGCGAAGGCGTTGTTGAAGGCGACCTTCTGCCAGACGACGTCGCCCTTGGCGAAGCCCAGCTTCTGCGCGACGGCGTACGCGACGGCGGACTCGTACCCCTTGCCGTTGGCCGGGTCGTCGTCCTGGAACCAGGGGGCGTACGCGGGCGTGTCGGTGCCGACGGTCAGCTTCCCCTTCGCCTTGGTGGCGAGCGCGTCCGCCGCGCAGGAGCCGCCGGGCTTGGCGCCCGCGGAGGCCGGGCCGGACGCTCCCGAGGCGCTGCCGGCCGTCGGCTGGGGCGCGCAGCCGGACGCTACGAGGGCGGCGAGGACGGAGGCCGCGGCTATGGCGGCGGAGCGAGAGCGCATGGCGGGAGAGTGGCAGTCGTACGGGCATGTGTCCAGGTCACACCGCTGCCGTCTCGGATGCCGGAACGTTTGTGAAAGGGGTGTTGCCAAGCGCTATGAGCTGCTCCGGAAGAACGGCTGCCGGGCGGCTCCGGCCGGCCTGCCGACCCCCTCGGATCATTCTGATCATTCTCTGAGCACGCTATCTCAGCATCTGATATCAGGTCGGCGTTTCCCGGTCCCTCGTTAGACTGAGCCGACCGCAGCGTGTGCTGCGGCGAGGACTGAGCGAGGAGCGCACGTGGGCCTTGTCGTGCAGAAGTACGGAGGCTCCTCCGTTGCCGATGCCGAAGGCATCAAGCGCGTCGCCAAGCGAATCGTGGAAGCCAAGAAGAACGGCCACCAGGTGGTGGTCGTGGTCTCCGCGATGGGCGACACGACGGACGAGTTGATCGATCTCGCCGAGCAGGTATCCCCGATGCCGGCCGGACGTGAGTTCGACATGCTGCTGACCGCCGGAGAGCGGATCTCCATGGCCCTGCTGGCCATGGCGATCAAAAACCTGGGCCACGAGGCCCAGTCGTTCACGGGCAGTCAGGCCGGTGTCATCACCGACTCGGTCCACAACAAAGCGCGCATCATCGATGTCACGCCGGGCCGTATCCGCACCGCGCTCGACGAGGGCAACATCGCCATCGTCGCCGGCTTCCAGGGTGTGTCCGCCGACAAGAAGGACATCACCACCCTCGGCCGCGGCGGCTCGGACACGACCGCCGTCGCCCTCGCCGCCGCGCTCGACGCCGAGGTCTGCGAGATCTACACGGACGTCGACGGCGTCTTCACCGCCGACCCGCGCGTGGTGAAGAAGGCGAAGAAGATCGACTGGATCTCCTTCGAGGACATGCTGGAGCTCGCGGCCTCCGGCTCCAAGGTGCTGCTGCACCGCTGCGTCGAGTACGCGCGCCGCTACAACATCCCGATCCACGTCCGCTCGTCCTTCTCCGGACTGCAGGGCACCTGGGTCAGCAACGCACGACCCGTCGAGCAAGGAGCCGAGCAGGTGGAGCAGGCCATCATCTCCGGTGTCGCCCACGACACCTCCGAGGCGAAGATCACCGTCGTCGGCGTCCCGGACAAGCCGGGCGAGGCCGCCGCGATCTTCCGCGCGGTCGCGGACGCCGAGATCAACATCGACATGATCGTGCAGAACGTGTCGGCGGCCTCCACCGGCCTCACGGACATCTCCTTCACGCTCCCCAAGGCCGAGGGCCGCAAGGCCATCGACGCCCTGGAGAAGACGAAGCCCGTGATCGGCTTCGACTCGCTGCGCTACGACGACCAGATCGGCAAGATCTCCCTGGTCGGCGCCGGCATGAAGACCAACCCCGGCGTCACCGCGGACTTCTTCAAGGCGCTGTCCGACGCGGGCGTGAACATCGAGCTGATCTCCACCTCGGAGATCCGCATCTCGGTCGTCACCCGCGCCGACGACGTCAACGAGGCCGTGCGCGCCGTCCACACCGCCTTCGGTCTGGACAGCGACTCGGACGAGGCCGTCGTCTACGGCGGCACCGGCCGGTGACGTGCCCCCGCTAGACGACGCGGAGGCGCGGGGTGTCACGGAGGCGCGGGGTGTCACGGAGGCGCGGGACTTCGCCGAGGCGCGGGACCTCGCCGAAGCTCCGGGCGCCGCCCGGCCGACGCTCGCGGTCGTGGGAGCGACCGGGGCCGTCGGGGCGGTGCTCCTCCAGATGCTCACGCACCACGCCGACGTCTGGGGCGAGATTCGTCTCCTCGCCTCCCCCCGCTCGGCCGGCCGCAAGCTGGCCGTGCGCGGGGAGGAGTGCGAGGTCCTGGCGCTGAGCGAGGACGCCCTGCACGGCGTCGACCTCGCCCTCTTCCTCGTACCCGAGAACGTCGCCGCCCAGTGGGCGCCGATCGCCGCCGCCAAGGGCGCGGTGGTCGTGGACACGTCCACGGCCTTCCGGGCCGACCCCGACGTACCGCTCGTGGTCCCGGAGCTCAACGCCCCCGCCGCACGCGTACGCCCGCGGGGCATCGTCGCGAGCCCCGGCTGTTCCACCCTGGCGCTGATCGTCTCGGTGGGCGCCCTGCACGCCGAGTTCGGTCTCGACGAGCTGGTCGTCACCGCCCAGCAGGCCGCGAGCGGCGCCGGACGCGCGGGCACCGCCGCGCTCCGCCACCAGCTGGCCCTGGTCACCGGCAGCGAGCTCGGCAACCATCCCGGAGACGTACGACGGGCCGTCGGCGACCACACCGGCCCCTTCCCCGGGCCCGTCGCCCTCAACGTGCTGCCCTGGTCCGGGGAGCTCGCCGCCGACGGCTGGTCCTCGGAGGAGCTGGCCGTCCGCGAGGAGACCCGCAAGGTCCTGGGCCTGCCGGGGCTGCGCGTCGCGGCCACCTGCGTCCGGGTCCCCGTCGTGACCGGGCACGCCGTCTCGGTGCACGCCCGCTTCGAACGGCCCGTCACCGTCGCCCGCGCCCACGAGATCCTGGCCACCTCGCCCGGCGTGGTGCTGTACGACGACCCCGGCCTGGGCGACTACCCGACGCCGGCCGACGTCGTGGGCACCGATCCGGCCTGGGTGGGGCGGGTGCGGCGGTCGATGGACGACGAGCGGGCCCTGGAGCTCTTCGTGTGCGCGGACAACCTGCGCAAGGGGGCCGCCCTGAACGCCCTGCAGATCGCCGAATCGATCATCGGCGCGTAACGCCTGCCGGCAGGACGGCCCTGAGGCCTCGCTGTCCGAGCGCCCCGAAGCGTCCGCGAGGGCCGTAAGCGTCCGGAAATCGGCATCGCGGCACCGCTCAACTTTGTAGGATCTGTGAAGCCCTTGTGAGCAATTCGGCTTCGGATGCCTCTTGAACAGGTCAGATGTCCTGGACGACGATGCTGTTCCCTTCCCTCCGCAACCGGCGGTCGGGCAGGCGGCGTCTTCGGGTGCACCCATCACTATGTGGCCGTCCGGACAGCGCGAAGCACACCGCGAAAGCGGGGCATCGGGGGAGAACGGGTACGCATGAGGACAAACGACGCACCGTCAAAAACGGTGCCGTACGCGTACAACCCTGACGGGGGGATGCGTGTCCAACAGGCGTGGCAGAGGTACTCGACATCACGGCGGTCATCCCGCTGCGCGGCACCGCGGTGCGCCCGCTCCGGCGGCCGCGCCCGGCCGGCGGCATGCCGGTGATCGCCCCCATGCCCATCCGCACCCGACCGACCGTGAACGGCGTCCCGTCGCCCCGCGAGGGCGCTGACGACGCGATGGCCGCCGGCACCACCGTCGACCACCTCACCGAGACCTACCGCGCGCACTACCGCTCGCTCCTCGGCCTCGCCGCGCTCCTCCTCGACGACACCGCCTCCTGCGAGGACGTCGTCCAGGAGGCCTTCATCCGGGTCCACTCGGCGCGCAGCCGGGTGCGCGAGCCCGAGAAGACCCTGGCCTACCTCCGCCAGACCGTCGTCAACCTCTCGCGCTCCGCGCTGCGCCGCCGCATCCTCGGGCTCAAGCTGCTCTCGAAGCCGATGCCCGACATGGCGAGCGCCGAGGAGGGCGCCTACGACCAGCTGGAGCGGGACGCGCTCATCAAGGCGATGCGCGGGCTCCAGCGCCGGCAGCGCGAGGTCCTGGTGCTGCGCTACTTCGCGGACATGACGGAGGCACAGGTCGCCGAGACGCTCGGGATCTCCCTGGGCTCCGTGAAGGCGTACGGCTCGCGCGGGATCGCGGCGCTGCGCGTCGCGATGGAGGCGACGTCATGAGCGGCGGGCCGCGGGACGGCGACGAGCACGATGACCGGAACGACCTGAGCGGACGCGGAATGCTGAACGAAGGGCCGGATTCCGGCACGGCCGACGAGCTGGCGCTGCGGCGACTGCTCCAGGGCGCGGTGTCCGGGCTCGAACCCTCCGACGGCACGCTGGAGCACCTGCGGCGTGCCGTGCCCGCGCGCCGGGCCCGCAAGCGGCAGGCCGTCGTCGGCATCGCCGCCGCCGTCGTCCTCGTCGGCACGGCCGTCCCGGCGCTGGTGCACGTGGCCTCCTCGGGCGGGACCAGCGCCGACAAGGCGGTCAACGCGGGCCACGGCGAGCAGGCCCAGGGCGGCACCGGCACCGAGACCGGTGTCGAGGGCGGGCAGAAGAGCCACACGCCGCCCGTCGGGACCGCGGCGCCGGAACAGGGCGGGACCGGGGGAGCGGGCAAGCCCAGCGTCCCGGTGCCCGGTTCGGGCGGCGGCGGCTCCGGCGGCGAGGCCGGCACCCCGACGAGCCCGCCGGTCCCCTCACCGACCTGCGAGGCCGGCCAGCTCAGCGTCAGCGCCGTCCAGGCGGGCACGCCCGACGCCGACGGCAAGGTGTACGGCAGCTTCCGCATCGCCAACGTGTCCGGCAAGGACTGCATGGTCGGCGGCCCGGGCCGGGTCGCCTTCCAGGCGCGCGGCGCGGCCGACGCGGGGAAGATCGCGGTCGTCGAGCACACCTTCGGCGACGCGGCGAGCGGGCTGCCCGACCCCACGCAGGAGTCGCCCACCCTGGTCCTGACCCCGGCCAACGCCTACGAGGTGCGGTTCGCCTGGGTGCCCAGCGAGACCTGCCCCACCACCGGCCCCGAGCCGACGCCCACCCCGACCCCGAGCACGGGCGGCAGCGGCGGCCCGGCGTCCAACGGCGGTGCGACCGGAGGCTCGGCGGGCACGGGCACGACCGGCAACACGGCGAGCAGCCAGCTCCTGACGGACGGCACCCCGGCCGACGGCAGCGTCGCCGTGACCCACACGGCGGAGGGCGGCGGCCCGGTGGCCGAGGCGACCATCCCCAACGCGTGCGCGGGCACGATCTACCGGACCGGGGTCCTGGACGCGTCCTGAGGGACCGGCGACCGGCCCCGGGCGCTACAGCCCGAGGGCCGCGTCCCGGGAGGCCTCCGCCTCGCGGCGGACCAGCCGGAACCACATGAAGACCACGAAGCCGGCGAAGACGAACCACTCGGCCGTGTAGCCCAGGTTCTGGAAGGCCTTCATGTCCAGGCTCGTCCCGGCGGCCGCCGACGCGGGCACCGGGGTGAGCCCGGCGGGGGAGTCCAGGAGGGTGATCCAGGCGTCGTAGACGTCGTCCGGCACGACGTTGACCAGCGCCGCGGCGCTGATCATGCCGAGCTGCCCGGTCGGCAGCCCGCCGGCCGTGTTGACGCCCTTGGTGCCCGGGTTCTCCGAGGCCTGCAGCGCGCCCGACACGGTGACCTCGCCGGACGGCGGGGCCGGCGCCGCGGCGCCCGTGGGCAGCCAGCCCCGGACCACCGGCAGCACCTTGCCGCCGTCCGTCTTCAGGAGGGTGAGGACGTACGCGCCGGAGCGCCCGTCGAGCGCCCGGTCGGGGACCAGGAACTGCTCCCCGTACCGTCCGCTGGCCTGCGCCACACGGCCCGAGGTCTCCTTGTCGACGGGCAGCAGCACGTCCAGCGGCTCGGTGCGCTGGGTCGCCGGGTCGGGTCGCCGCTCGGCCTCCCGG
Source organism: Streptomyces sp. NPDC023157 (assembly GCF_055560575.1). Taxonomy (NCBI): domain Bacteria; kingdom Bacillati; phylum Actinomycetota; class Actinomycetes; order Kitasatosporales; family Streptomycetaceae; genus Streptomyces; species Streptomyces sp. NPDC023157. The sequence goes on along the minus strand of NZ_JBVHIL010000005.1, from coordinate 195,077 downwards.
TGGGAGTCGACGCGGTCCTCGAACTTGCCCAGCTGCCAGGTCCCCATGAACACGCAGAACGGGATCGCCAGCAGGACGAAGACGTTGATCCCCCACCAGCGGGGCGTTCTCAGGAACCGGTACACACCCCCACGGTACGCAAGCGGGCTCAGCCCTCCTGCGACCGGGTCCCCAGGTGCTTCGCCGCGAAGGCCAGGTCCAGGGCGACCTGCTTGATCCGCTCCTCCACGACCAGCGAGCCGTGCCCCGCGTCGTACCGGTACACGTCGTGCACGGCGCCCCGGGCGGCGAGCCGGTCCACGTAGTTGTCGATCTGCCGGATCGGGCAGCGCGGGTCGTTGACGCCGGCCGTGATGTGCACCGGGGCCTTCACCGCGTCCACGTAGGTGATCGGCGAGGAGGCGGCGAACCGCTCCGGCACCTCCTCGGGCGAGCCGCCGAGCAGGGTCCGGTCCAGCGCCTTCAGGCCCTCCATCTCGTCCTCGTACGCCGCCACGTAGTCGGCGACGGGCACGGCGGCCAGACCCACCGCCCAGGCCTCCGGCTGGGTGCCGAGGCCGAGCAGCGTGAGATAGCCGCCCCAGGAGCCGCCGGACAGGACGAGCCGCTCCGGGTCGGCGAGGCCGCTCTCCACCGCCCACGCGCGGACCGCGCCGATGTCCTCCAGCTCGATCAGGCCGACCCGGTGCTTCAGCGCGTCCGTCCACTCCCGGCCGTAGCCGGTGGAGCCGCGGTAGTTGACCCGCACGACCGCGTAGCCGTGGTCGAGCCAGGCCGCCGGACCGGACGCGAAGGCGTCGCTGTCGTGCCAGGTCGGGCCGCCGTGCACCTCGAACACCGTCGGGAACGGGCCCTCGCCCTCCGCCGGGCGCTGCACCAGCGCGTGCACCCGCCCGCCGGGGCCGTCCACCCACACGTCCGTCACGGGCAGCGACGGCGGCGCCTTCGGGCCGGGCGGGTCCAGGACGACCGAGCCGTCCGTGGAACGCACCACCGGCGGCTGGGCGGCCGAGGACCACAGGTACTCCACCGAGCCGTCCGGGCGGGCCGTCGCGCTCGACACGGAGCCGGCCGGGGTCTCCACCCGGACCAGGGCGCCGGTGCCGATCTCGTACCGCCACAGCTCGCTGCGGGCCTCGAAGCTGTGCACGACGAGCAGCCCCGAGCCGTCCGGATACCACTCGGCCGACACGTCACCCGGCAGGTCCAGACGCAGGTCGGTCTCGGCGCCCGTCGCCACGTCCCACAGCATCGGCTCCCAGCGCCCCCGCCGCTGGTGCCCGACGAGCAGCCGGGTGTCGCCGTCGACCGGCGCGAAGCCGAGGACGCTCAGCCCCAGCTCCTCCGTGCCGCCCTTGGTGTCGTCGAGCTCGGCCAGCACCGAGGCGTCGGCCGCGCGCAGGATCCGGATCGAGGAGTGCATCGAGTCGCCGTGCTCGGTGTGCTCGACCGCGATCAGGCTCCCGTCGTGCGACAGGTCGCCGACCCCGGCCGACTCGCGGTGCCGGTAGATCTCCACCGGCCCGGCCGCGCCCGGCCGCAGCAGGTGCACGGTCGAGCCGTCCTCGTCCGTGGACCGGCCCACCACGACGGTGCCGTCGCGGCCGATGGCGAGCCCCGCCGGATAGGAGGCGTCGAGCCCCGGCACGGCCGGCTCGTCCCCGCCGCCCTCGCCCTCACCCTGGTGGAAGGGCTGGCGCATCCACACCCCGAACTCGTCGCCGTCGGTGTCCGCGAACCACCAGATCCACTGCCCGTCGGGCGAGAGCGTGCCGTCCGTCGTCCCGTTCGGCCGGTCGGTCACCTGCCGCTGCCGGCCGGTCGCCCGGTCCCACGCGTACAGCTCGTACGTCCCCGTCGCGTTCGACACGAACAGCGAGCGGTCCGGGGCCTCCTCGGCCCACTCGGGCAGCGAGACCCGCGGCGCACGGAACCGCTGCTCCCACCGCGGCATCCCGGCGACCCCGCCGCCCCCGGCCGTGCCCCCGCCCGGGCTCCCGCCCGTCGTGCTGCCGGCCGTCGTGCTCTCCGTCGTCGTGTCGGTCGCCGTGCTCTCAGTCGCCTTGCGCTCAGTCATGCAGCCATGATGCTCCGCCCGGCCGACAATTCGTTCGCCGCGTCCGCAGCCTGTGGATAACCTCCCGGACATGTACGCACCGACCCCCGACGACTGGCACGCCGCCAACCGCGCCCGCTGGGACGAACGCGTCCCGATCCACGTGGCCAGCGACTTCTACGGCCTCGACGACTTCCGCGCCGGAAAGGAAGCCCTGCGCGACTTCGAGCTCGCGGAGGTCGGCGACGTCTCCGGGCGCTCCCTGCTGCACCTCCAGTGCCACATCGGCCTCGACACCCTGTCCTGGGCCCGCCACGGCGCCTCGCGCGTCGTCGGCCTGGACTTCTCCGAACCGGCCGTCGAGACCGCCCGGTCCCTCGCCGCCGACCTCGGCCTCACGCCCGACCGGGCGGCGTTCGTCGCGGCCGACGCCTACGACGCCGCCGAGGCGGTGCCGGACTCCTCGTACGACATCGTCTACACCGGCGGCGGCGCGCTGTGCTGGCTGCCCGACCTCGACCGCTGGGCGGAGACGGCCGCCTCGCTGGTCGCGCCCGGCGGCTTCCTGTACGTCGCCGAGTTCCACCCGATGGCGGACTCCTTCGACGACGAGACCGGGACCAGGATCGTCAACGACTACTTCGTGCGCGAGCCCTGGGTGGACACCTCGTCCGGCACGTACGCGGACCTCGACGCCGCGACCGTCCACAACCGCAGCGTGGAGTGGGTCCACCCGGTCGGCGAGGTCGTCACGGCCCTCGCGAAGGCGGGCCTGCGCATCGAGTTCCTGCACGAGCACGACGCGACCCTGTACCCGCGCTTCGAGACCCTCGCCCGGCACGAGGACGGCTACTACCGCTTCGCGGCCGACCGGCCCCGGATCCCGCTGATGTACTCGATCAAGGCGTCGAAGGCGCCGAAGGCCGCGTAACCGGGGTGACCGGGGTGGGCGGCGTGACCGTGGTGACCGGCGCCGAGGACGGCATCCTGATGACGGCGTGCCCGCCCGCCAGATCCACCGTGGAGTGGTGCGGCGGGGCGCCGTCCTCCTCGTCGTCACGCATCACGAGGGCGCTCTGCCGCTCCTTGAGCTCGTTCTGCTTGCCCTGCGAGAAGGTGGCGTGCAGCTGCTCGAAGCCGGTGGAGGAGATCTGGCCCGACCGCCGCCCGCGCCCGGTGGCACGCAGGAGCTGGTCGCCGAACGCGAGCGCGGTCAGCAGGATGACGAGCCCCGGCAGGGTCACGAACACGGCGAACTCCATGCCGCCATTCTTACTGTCGCCCTCACGCGGGGAAAGCCTCACCGAGGCAAAGACCGGCCGGGGGAAAGCCTCAGACGAGACGGTCGTGCCACAGCGGCGCGATCCGGACGTACGTGGTGCAGTCGGCGCCCGTCGGGCCCCAGCACCTGCGCGCCCGACTTGTGGGTCCGCGGGCTCAGCGCGGTCCCGGTGATCCGCAGCGCGGGCGCCGCCCGCTCCATCGCCGCCGCAACGCGCCCTGCCCCGCCCTGCACGGGCACCGTGGTCCCGCGTAGCCGCCGGCCGTCAGGTGCTCCCAGCGGCGCGCGAGGGTGTCGGGGCCGGCGCCGAGAACGGCCGAAAGCTGGGTCCAGCTCGCCCGCGGAACGAGCTGCAATGCGTGGATCAGCGCCAGATCCGGCTCTTCCAGGACGGATTCCCCGGATGGCATGCGTCTCCTTGGGCGATTCACGACAATTGCTTGGCCGGTTTGCTTCGGGCCTCCAGGATTTTGTCCCAGGGGCATATGCATTCAAGCCGTACTGGCGGTGCCCTGCCATGAAGTCAGGCTGGAGAGACCGGATCCACGGCAACGGGGCGGGCAGGGGCAGATGGCGGAAACGGGGCGTTCGTTGGCGGGCCGAGAGCAGGAACTCGCGGTTCTGCGAGGGTGGATACGCGACCGGGCGAGGCTGCTGACCCTGACCGGGCCCCCGGGTCCGCTCAAGTCCCGCCTCATACGGGAGGCGTTGCGGCGCGAGGGCGTCGAGGCCCTTTGGGAGCCGGCCGACCTCCTCACCCCCGAGAACCTGCCCGCGCTCGCCCGGACGCTGCGCCGCAGACTCGCCGCCCCCGGAGCACCCCGCGTCCTCGTCCTGGACGGCTGGGAACGGCTCGGGCCCCGCGGCGCGGCCCTGGTGGCGGGCCTGCTGCGCGAGGCATCCACCTTCGCCCCCGGCCTGACGGTGCTGGTCACGGCGCTGAGGGCGCTACGGCTCGCGGAGGAGCAGGTCTTGGCGGTCCCCGGCCCAGAAGACGGCCCGCAAGCCACCCCGCAGAACAGCCCGCAGAACGGCCCGCAAGCCACCCCGCAGAACAGCTCTCAAGCCACCCCGCAAAACACCCCGCAAGCCACCCCGCAAGACAACCCGTCCGCCCCCCAACTAGCCGCCGCCGAACGCGGCTACGCCCAGTGCGACCCGTTGGAACAGCTCCTATGGGAGCGGATCTCCGTCTTCGAGGGCTCCTTCGGCCGCGAGGCCGTCCGTGAGGTGTGCGCCTCCGGGGCGCTGCCCGCCGGCATCGTCCTCGACGTCCTGGACCGGCTGGCCCGGCTCGCCCTGCTCCCCGTGGACGACGGCGATCCCGGCGAGGAGCGCTACTGGATGCCGCCGCCGATGCGCGCGGTCGGCGCCCGCCGGCTCACCGAGCGCGGGGACCGCTGGGCCGTCGTCCTCCACCACCGGAGGTGGTACGTGAAGGTGGCCCGGCGGGCGAACGACTGGTGGCAGGGCGGGCGGCAGCTCGACGCCCGCGCGCTCGCCCTGCTCGAACTCCCCGACCTGGCCGCCGCCATGGACCCGACGACCGCGCCGCTGTCTCCGGCCGCGGAGGCGGACACCGCCGTCGAGATCGCCGTCTCGCTGTGGTTCCTGTGGGTGGCCTGCGGCCGGGTCACCGAGGGCCGCTCCCGGCTGCGCCACGCGCTCGCCCTCCACCCGGGCCCGCTCCCCGCGCGCGCCCTGTGGCTCGCCGCCTATCTGGAGCTGGAGTCCGGCCACCCCGAGGACGCCGACCCGCTGCTCGTGCGGTCCTGGGCGGCGGCCGTGAGGGACGGCGACGACAAGTGCCTGACGCTGCTGGCCCATCTGCGCGGCTCCACCGCCCTGTACCAGGGCCGTACGGAGGCGGCCGCGGCCGAGTTCCGCGACGCCTTGGAGGAGCTCGCCGAGTACCCGGACCTCGGCCCGACCCGGCAGCTGTGCTGGACCGCTCTCGCCTTGGCGCGGGTCCGCACCGACCCGGAGGCCGCCCAGGAGGCCTTGGACCGGGCCGACGTGCACAGCTGGGCCGGGCGGGACGTCTGGGCCGACGCCTGGGCCCAGTACGCGCGCGCCGAGCTGCACTACTGGGACGGCGAGCCGGGCCGTGCGGCGGAGCGCGCCACGCGTGCCCTGCGGGAGCACCTGCGGATCGGCTGCGTCACCGGAGCGGCCTGCGCGGCGGAGCTCCTCGCCCAGATGCGGATCCTGCGCGGTCGTCCCACCACTGCGGCCCATCTCCTGGGCGCGGTCGACGTGCTGCGTTCCTCCGCCTTCGAGGACGGCTACCACCCCGCGGGCTTCTGCTCGCCGTCGCGCGAGCGCAGCGAGTCGGCCCTGCGCGAGCACCTCTCGGCCGGCGAGCTGCGCCGGGCGTACGAGGAGGGCGCGCGGCGCGGCCTGCACGCGCTGGTCGCGGAGCCCTGACCGTACGCGGGCACCTGCGTGATCGACGACGGTGTCGGCGGCGCTGTCTACGATGAGCGCATGTTCGCCTACGTCGTGTGCGCCGTGTTCCTGCTGCTCTTCGGGGCAGGTGTGCTGCGCGACCGGCGCCGCTTCGGCAACGCGGTGTATCTGGGCCTCGCCGTCACGTTCTTCGGCCTCGGTCTGCTCGCCGGCCTCGACGACGCCCACCCCGGCATCTCCGTGACGGTGATGGTCGTCCTGCTGCTGGTGCTGTCTCTCGGCCCTGTCGTCCTGGCCGGGCTGCTGTGCGCGAACGGCGTGAAGATGGTCCGCAAGGAGGGCCGCCGCCCCGCCAACCTGCTCTCGCTCCTGGCCGGCCTGGGCATCTTCGGCGTCATCGCCCTGATGGCCGCCGCGGTGATCACCCACTCGACGTCGCTGGGCATCGTCGCGGGCACGCTCGTGATGGTCCTCGCGTACGTCTCGTTCCTCTTCCTCTGCTTCATCGGCTACGCCTTCCTGTACGGCAGGATGCGCATCCGCCGCGACGCGGACTACGTGGTGGTCCTCGGCTCGGGCCTGATCGGCGGCCGGCGGGTTCCGCCGCTGCTCGCGAGCCGTCTGGACCGGGGTCGCGAGGTGTACGAGACGCTCGCCGCGCGCCGCGAGGTGGACCGGACGCCGGTGCTCATCACCTCCGGCGGGCAGGGCCCGGACGAGGAGCTGCCGGAGTCGCACGCCATGGCGGACTACCTGGTGGAGCGGGGTTTCCCGGCGGACCGCGTCCTGAGGGAGGACCGCTCGCGCACGACCGAGGAGAACATGCTCTTCAGCAAGGGCCTGATGGAGCGGGACCGCCCGGGCTCCGAGTGCGTGATCGTCACCAACAACTTCCACGCCTTCCGGGCCGCGCTGATGGCCCGCAAGGCCGGGGTGAACGGGCAGGTGGTGGGCTCGCCGACGGCCGCGTACTTCTGGCCGAGCGCGACCATCCGCGAGTTCGCGGCGGTCTTCCTGGAGTACCGGGTGGTGAACCTGGGCATCTGCGCGGCCCTGGTCCTCCTGGGCGGCCTGGCCTGGGCCGTCAGCTGACGTTCCCCGCGGCGCCGCCCTACGCTGGAACGAAGGGGCGGCCACGCGCGGCGGAGGCGACGTCATGAGAGCACGGCACCACTTCCACATCGACTACCGGGGCCACTCGGTCAGCGCGACCGTCCAGACCGGCCACACCCCGGTCGTCGAGGTCCTGGTGGACGGCAAGGAGACGGGCCACGCCACGACCCGGGACGACCGCCCGGTGACGGTCCGCATCGAGCTCCCCACCGACCCGCCGACCCCGGTCACCGTCCGGGCGACCCCGGGCCCGGGAGTACCCCGCTGCCTGCTGCTCGCCCCGGAACACCCGGACGGGCATGTCATGGCCCCCCGTATCTACTGACGGCGCGCGCGTCCGCCGGCGGTCCTGGGCGGGACTGCTTTCGGCCGGGCTCCCGGGGCCGGGCCGCCGGGGCTGGGCCGGCGCTACCCAGGCGGGGCTGCCCGGCCCGCCCGCCTCAGGAGACCCAGGCCATCCCGATCAGCAGGAAGACGACGAAGGCGATCGCCCCGGCGACCGCGGCGGTCCTGCGGGGCCGCCGCCGCGAGATCGCGGCCAGCGGGTTCTCGGCCGGTGCCTGCGCCCGCCGCCCCCGGGACACGGGCGCGGTCGGCGGCGGGTGCTGCGCCGGCGCGTGCTGCGGCCGCTGGTGTACGGGTGGGGCCGGGACGGGGGTCACGGCCTGCGGCAGTGGCAGCGGCTGGTCCCGCCACGCCCCGGAGCTGAACCACTCGGCGATGGCCTGTGCCCCCGGCCGCTGCTCCGGCTGCTTGGCCAGCAGCGTCAGCAGGAAGGACTCGAACGCGGCCGGCATCGCGACCCCGACCTGCCGCGGCGGCGCCGGCGGGGTGTCGATGTGCTGGTAGAGCAGAGCCGTCGCCGTGTCGCCGCGGAACGGCGGCTGCCCGGTGAGCAGTTGGTAGAGAACGCAGCCCAGCGAGTACACGTCGGAGGCGGACGAGGCGGGCTGCCCGAGGGCCCGCTCGGGCGCCAGGTACAGGCCGGTACCGACGATCTGCCCGGTGGTGGTGAGCGCGGCCGACGGGTCGTCGACGAAGCGGGCGATACCGAAGTCGGCCAGCTTCACCGTCCCGTCGGCGTCCCGCAGCAGGTTCCCCGGCTTGATGTCCCGGTGCACGACGCCCTGCCGGTGCGCGGCGGCGAGCCCGGCCGCCGCGTGCGCGGCGACGGTCGCGACCTGCTCGGCCGACAGCACCGGTGCCTGCCCCCGGTCCCCGGCGAGGCTGTCGCCGTGGACCAGCTCCATGACGAGGTACAGCTTGCCGTCCCACGTACCGAAGTCGAAGACGCCGACGACGTGCGGGTGGCTCAGCCGCGCCGCGGTCTGGGCCTCCATCCGGAACCGCTCGGCGGCGGACGGGTCGTGCTCGTGACCCAGCATCAGCTTCACGGCCACGTCGCGTCCGAGCACCTCGTCGGTGGCTCGCCACACCTCGCCCATGCCGCCACGCCCGACACACATGTGGAGCCGATATCGGTCCGCGACCAGCACCAGTTGACCCACCCTTCTTCTCGACGCCCCATCGTAGAGCGGCTTCCTGAGGCAACCTCAGGCCGGGGACGCGCACGCCCACTCCGCCCGGCGCATCGCGGGTCGGCGGATCAGCCGCCCAGCGTGATGAGGGCCGCGATGGCCGGGCCGAAGGCGCCGCCGAGCTGGTAGCAGAGGTTGAACAGGCCGATCGCTGTGGGGCGCTGGGCGGCCGGTGCCGCCTGGGTGGCGTACACCGCGAGGGTGGCCTGTCCGGCGCTGGTCGTGAAGACGGCCAGCGTCGCGACGGGCAGCAGCAGCGGCGCCCAGGGGCTCAGTACGGCGGTGAGCGGGGCCAGCGCCCCGACCGTGAGCAGGATCGCAAGGACCTTCGGGCGGCCCAGCCGGGCCGCGGCGGCGGCCATCAGCATGGAGAGCACGGAGCCGGTGAGGAGGGCGACGAGCTGGCCGGTGCCGATCAGGGAGGTGGACCAGTCGGTACGGTCGCGCAGCAGCTGCGGGACGGTGAAGAGCAGAGTGAAGTACGAGGTGGAGAAGGCGCAGGCGAGCAGGGCGGAGAGGGTGAACGCCCGGGTGCGCAGCAGCGTCGCGGGGACGAAGCCGGTGGGGTGGGACCGGACGTGCAGGGCCAGCAGCGCGCCCGCCAGCAGGGCGCCGGCCACCGCGGGGAGCGGGTGGCGCGGGATGAGCACCAGGGCGGTCGCGGTCAGGACCAGCAGGGCCGCGCCCCGGCCGTCGAAGGGGGTGGTCCGCTCGGGTGCGGACAGGTCGGCGCGGCGCATGACCGCGGGCAGGGCCAGCAGGGCCACGGCCCCGACGGCGAGCGACACCCGCCAGGAGAGCGCACCGGCCACGGCCGACCCGAGCAGCGGCCCGACCGCGCCCAGTGTCCCGAACCCGGCGGTGATCACCCCCATGCGGCGGACCGATCCGGCGAGGCTCATCGCGGCGGTGACCAGGCCCGCGCCGCCCACGGCCTGGGCGGCCCGGCCCGCCATGGCCAGCGGAAGCCAGGGCGCGAGGGCGACGACGGCGGTGCCGGCCGTGATCAGGACCGCACTCAGCCGGAGCGCGGCGCCCAGACCCCGGCGCCGCAGCAGCCCCGCCATCAGCGGGGTGCCGACCGCCATGGCCCAGGCGAAGACGGTGACGAGCCAGGTGGCCGTGGCCGTACGGACCCCGAGCGAGCCGGCCATGTCGGGCAGGATCAGGACCGGGCTGTTGGCACTGGCGGCGATCGGAGCGGCGAGCAAGGCCAGCCAGGCGACGGGAACATGGCGCGCATCCGGGACGGCGGGGCGGGGACGCGTACGGGCGAGCAGGGACACGACGGGCTCCGAAGGGCGAGAGGAAGGCGAGGCGGGGCAGACGACGCAGACGAAGAGCGAGACACAGGCAACTCAGATAACTCAGACAACTCAGGCAAGGCCAGACGCCTCAGACGCCTCAGGTGCCTCGGTCGCCTCACCCGCCTCAGAGCGTGGTGACGACCTCGTCGAACGCGAGCCGAGGCGCACGCGGGAACCAGGCGTCCACACCAGGACGGCCGATGTTCACGACCATCAGGGGCGTGTGGTCGGCGTCGAGGAACTCCTTCTGGACGCCCGGGAAGTCGAAGCCGGTCATGGGCCCGGCGGCGAGCCCGGCCGCGCGTACGCCGAGGATGAAGTACGCCGCCTGGAGCGTGGCGTTGAGCAGCGCGGACTCCTCGCGGACCGGGCGGTCGGCGAAGAGGGCGTCCTTGGCCTGGGGGAAGTGCGGGAGGAGCGTGGGGAGTTCCTGGTGGAACTCGTTGTCGGCGGCGAGGAGGGCGACCAGCGGGGCAGCGGCGGTCTTGCGCCGGTTCCCCTCGGCCATGAGCTCCAGGAGCCGCTCGCGGGCGTCGTCGGAGCGGATCAGGACCACGCGCAGCGGGGACTGGTTGTAGGCGGTGGGGGCGTACTTGACCAGGTCGTAGACCGCCTGGACCTGCTCTTCGGTGACCGGCTCGTCGGTGAAGGTGTTGGCGGTGCGCGCCTCGCGGAAGAGGAGGTCCTGGGCGGCGGGGTGGAGGGCGAGCGGGGACATGGGGTGCTCCTGTCGTTCAGCCTTGATAATCTCAACGTTGAGATAAAAGCACCGCGACTCTCTCAACGTCAAGTGTCTTAACGTTGAGAAGATGTCCATTGAGAGGAGTGACGGCGATGAGCGATGCCGTGGACGCGATCATCGGCCAGTGGGTCAAGGAACGCCCCGATGTGGCGGAGGACCTCTGGCCCGTCGAGCTCTTCGGGCGGATCCAGCGCCTGGCCCGGGTGATCGACAAGTCGGCCAAGGCCGCGGCGGCAGCCCACGGAGTGGAGCACGGCGAGTTCGACGTGCTCACGACGCTCCAGCGCTCGGGCCCGCCCTACACCCTCACCGCCGGCGCGTTCCTGAAGGCCTCGATGGTGACCTCGGGCGCGATCACCAACCGCATCGACAGGATGGAGGCCAAGGGCCTGGTCGAACGCGTACGCGACGGCGACGACCGCCGCACCATCCAGATCCGCCTCACCGCCCACGGCCACGAGGTGACCCGCGCAGCCTTCGCCGACCACCTGGCGAGCTACGCGACCCTCCTCGCCGACATGGACCGCACCCTGATCGCCACCACCGCCGACGGCCTCCGCCAGGTCCTTGAGTCCCTGGGCGACACCACCATCGAATGACCCCACCCCGGGACCTGTCCGCCGCGGCGTCGAACGAACCTGACGCCGCGGCACCTCGCCCGCGTGCCCCGCGAAACCGGCGAGGAAAGCAGCAAGGGCCCGATTCGATCTCTCGAATCAGGCCCTTACTGGTCTTACGGCTGTCGGGGTGGCGGGATTTGAACCCACGACCTCTTCGTCCCGAACGAAGCGCGCTGCCAAGCTGCGCTACACCCCGATGTCGCTGCTTTGTTCTTCACGTCGCGGCGACATCGATTACTCTAGCCCACCCGCGCCCAGAGACGAAATCCGTTTCTCGCGGCCCACGAGAGACGGCCGGAAACGGTCCACCGTGACCAGGATCAGGCCCAGGGCGTAGAAGGCCAGGCCCAGGACGACGGCGTTGGTGAGGACGCCCAGGTAGCCGTGGGCGGTGACGTCGAGGAAGGGGTACGTGTAGCGGGTCGGCGTGTCGGGGGAGACGAGGGCGCCGCGGAGCAGGGCGAAGACCAGGTACGTGCCGGGGGCGGCGAGCCACTGGGCCGCGTGGCGCCACTGGAGGGCGCCGGGGCGGGTGAGCACCAGCCAGTCGAGGACGACGCCGATCGGGGTGACGGTGTGGAGAAGCTGGTTGGCGACGGCGCGGGCGCCGGTGAGGCGGGCGATCGCGGCGGCCTCGTTGAACTCGCTCGCCGCGTTGTCCAGGACCAGGTGGAAGACGAGCCCGACCACCGAGACGCACAGCAGCACCCCGCCGGTCCACAGCGGCGGCAGCGCCGGGCGGCCCTGCCAGGCGCGGACGGCGCCCAGGCCGAGGACCACGGCGACGGCGGTGTTCGACCAGATCGTGAAGAAGCTGAACACGACGAGGGGGTTCCCCTCGACGCACTCGATCACGATGCCGGTGACCGCGGCCAGCGCGATCAGGCCGCGGAACAGGGCGGTGACGACGGTGTTCGGCATGGGGTCACCGTATGCGCCGTACGGGTCGTCCGTACGGGATCGCGGCCTCAGCCGCGGGCCGTCAGCGTCAGCAGGGTCACCTCGGGCGGGCAGGCGAAGCGGACCGGGGTGAAGCGGTTGGTGCCGCAGCCGGCCGAGACGTGGAGGTACGAGGTGCGCCCGTCGACGGTGTGGGTGGAGAGGCCCTTCACGCGGTCGGTGTCCAGGTCGCAGTTGGTGACCAGCGCCCCGTAGAAGGGGATGCACAGCTGCCCGCCGTGGGTGTGGCCGGCCAGCAGCAGCTCGTAGCCGTCCGCCGTGAACGCGTCCAGCGCCCGCAGGTACGGCGCGTGCACCACGCCCACCGAGAAGTCGGCGTCCTGGTCGGGGCCGCCCGCGACCCGCTCGTACCGGTCCCGCTTGATGTGCGGGTCGTCGACGCCGGTGAAGGCGAGGTCGAGGTCCGGCAGCTTCAGCCGGCCGCGGGTGTTGGTGAGGTTCACCCAGCCCGCCGCGTCGAACGCGTCCCGCAGCCCCTCCCAGGGGTTGTGGACGGCGCCGACCACCGGCGGGTTGCCGTTGAGGCCGTGCCGGCCGTGCATCTTCTCCTTGAGATAGAGGGCGGGGTTGCGCAGCCGCGGCCCGTAGTAGTCGTTGGAGCCGAAGACGTACACGCCCGGGAACTCCATCAGCGGGCCCAGCGCGTCGAGCACCTCGGGCACGGCGTTCGGGTCGGAGAGGTTGTCGCCGGTGTTGACCACGAAGTCCGGGCGGAGCCCCGCCAGAGACTGGAGCCAGGCACGCTTCTTGTTCTGGCCGCTCACCATGTGGATGTCGGAGACCTGGAGGACCCGCAGGTCACGCATGCCCCGGGGCAGCACCGGGACGGTCACCCGGCGGAGCCGGAACGAGCGGGCTTCGAAGCCCGCCGCGTAGACGATGCCGGCCGCGGCCGTCGCCGTGAGGCCTGCCGTGATCTTCAGGGGGATCCCGTACCGTGCGCGCATCCCCTTATCGTCGCAGACCCGATGGGCGGAAATGCGCGGGCGGTCCGGGCGCGGCACCTGACACACTTGGATCCATGACCACGCTGAAGGCCAAGCTCAAGGACGACCTCAACGCCGCGATCAAGGAGCGCGACGAGCTGCGCTCCTCGACCCTGCGGCTGACCATCACCGCCATCACCAAGGAGGAGGTCGCGGGCAAGACCAAGCGCGAGCTCTCCGACGACGAGGTGCAGACGGTGATCGCCAAGGAGGCGAAGAAGCGCCGTGAGGCCGCGGAGGCATTCACCCAGGGCGACCGCCCCGAGCAGGCCGCCCGGGAGCGCGCCGAGGGCGTGATCCTCGACGCGTACCTGCCCAAGCAGCTCTCCGACGCCGAGCTGGAGGCCATCGTGGCCGCCGCCGTCGCGGAGGCCAAGGGTGCCGGTGCCGAGGGGCCGCGGGCCATGGGCGCCGTCATGAAGATCGTCAACCCCAAGGTCGCCGGCCAGGCCGAGGGCGGCCGTGTCGCCGCCACGGTGAAGCGCCTCCTCGCCGGGTGACCTGACCCCGTGTCCGTACGCAGAGGGGCGCCCCTCCCGGAATCCGGGAGGGGCGCCCCTCTTGTGTCACGTGTGCTCGTCCTGGAAAGCGCCGCTATCCATGACCGCGGCCGTTGCCGCGCCCGGTGTTGCCGCCGATCAGGTCCGGCGGGATGGTGATGCCGCCCGGAAGGGTGGTGCCGCCGGGGCGCCGGTCGCCCGGCTTGTTGTCGTCGCCGGGGCGCTTGTTCTTGTCCTTCTCCTTGTCCTCCGGCTGGGCGCCGCGAGGCACGTTGATCGGCACGAAGCCCGGCGTCTCGGAGGCGTCGAGCGCCCCGGTCATCGCGATCTTCCAGATCGGGCCCGGGAGGCAGCCACCGCAGACCTTGTCGTAGTACTGGCCGCCGATGGTGATGTCGTACATCGAGGTCTTCTCGCCGACGTCGTCACCGACCCACACCGCGGTGGACAGGTTCGGCGTGTAGCCGACGAACCAGGCGTCCTTGCGGTCGTTGGTCGTACCCGTCTTGCCCGCGTTGTCGCGGTCGCTCAGACCGGCCCGGGTACCCGTGCCGTCCTCGACGACGCCCTTGAGCATCTGGTTGACGGTGTCCGCGGTCTTCTCGGTCATCGCCCGCGAGCACTCGGTCTGCGGGACCTTCAGCTTCTCGCCGTTGGCCGTCGTGATCGACTCGATGGCGACGGGCGTGCAGTACGTGCCCCGGTTGGCGAAGGTCGCGTACACCGCCGCCATGTCGAGCGGGGTGGACTCCTGGCCGCCGAGGGTGATGGAGGGGAGCTCCTTCAGGTCCTTGCCGAGCTCCTTCTCGTACCCCATCTTCTTCGCCATCTGGACCGTCTCGCAGAGCCCGGTCATCTGCTCCAGCTGCGCGAAGTACGTGTTGATGGACTTGCCGAGCGCGCTGGTCATGTCCCAGCTGCCGGCCTCGGACTGCATCTCGTTCTGCAGGTCCCAGTTGCCGCCGCCGGACGGGCCGCCCTTGCAGGTGGTGTACGAGCTCATCGGCACCGAGATCTTCCACGGCGTCGAGAACGACTGCGCCGGGCTCAGCCCCTTCTCCAGGGCCGCCGCGGCCGTGATCGGCTTGAAGGTCGAACCGACCTGGAAGCCGTACGTCGTGCCGCCCATCTTCTTGCCGACGGCGAGGTTGAGCGTCGTCTGGTGCAGCTTCTGGTCGAGGCCGTACGGGCGGGACTGGCCCATCGACAGGATCTTGCCGCTGTTGGGCTGGACCTGGACGACCGAGGCGGCGACCTTGTCGTCCTTGTCGATCTTGGCGACGGCGGCCTCGTTGGCGGCGGCCTGGGCGCGCGGGTCGAGCGTGGTGCGGATGGTGAGACCACCCAGGTTCCACCGCTTCGTGCGCTCCTCGGCCGTCTTGCCGAAGACCGGGTCGTTGAGGATCGTCTTGCGGACGTAGTCGCAGAAGAAGCCGGCCCCGTCCACGGCGGTGATGCAGCCGTTCTTCGGCGTCTTCACCTTCAGCTTGATCGGGGTGGCCTTCGCCTGGTCGGCCTCCGCCTGGCTGACGTCCTTCACGTCGGCCATGCGCTGGAGGACGATGTTGCGGCGCTTGGTCGCCTCCTGGATGTCGTTGACCGGGTCGTAGCGGCTCGGCGACTGCACGAGGCCGGCCATCATCGCGGACTCGGCGAGGGTGAGGTCGGCGGCCGGCTTGGAGAAGTAGCGCTGCGAGGCGGCCTCGATGCCGTACGCCTGCTGCCCGAAGAACGTGATGTTGAGGTAGTTCTCCAGGATCTTCTTCTTGCCGAGCTCCTCCTCGACCTGGATCGCGAACTTCAGCTCGCGCACCTTGCGGCCCATGGTCTGCTGGGTGGCCTGCGCGACCTTCTCGGGGTCGTCGCCCGCCTCCTCGACGAAGACGTTCTTCACGTACTGCTGGGTCAGGGTGGAGGCACCCTGCGACACCCCGCCCGACTGCGCGTTGCGGTTGATGGCGCGCAGCACGCCCTTGAGGTCGATCGCGCCGTGCTCGTAGAAGCGCGAGTCCTCGATCGCGACGATCGCCTTCTGCATGTACGGCGAGATCTTCTCGATCGGCACGACCTTGCGGTCCCGCGAGTACACGGTGGCGATGTGGCCGCCCTGTGAGTCGAGGATGGTGGTGCGCTGACTCAGCGGGGGCGTCTTCAGGTTGGACGGGATCTCGTCGAATCCCTCGACCGTGCCCTTGGCGGCCAGTCCGAGTGCTCCGGCCGCGGGCAGGGCGATGCCCGCCAGCACGGCTCCGGAGAGCACACTGACACCAAGGAACTTGGCGGCCTGCTGGGTCCCGGTCAGACCACCGCCCGAGCGCTTCTTTGCCATGGGGGCAGCCTACGTTCTCATTCGCCGGACACACGTATATGCCTTGGCCTAAGCTGCTCCCAACTGTCACAGCAGTGTGGTCTCGCATCAAGACCCGTGCGTGACGTCGGTGTGAAATTCCGTGTACCCGAAGCGCGGGAACTTCATGCCCGAATTCGGCCCATGTCCGATAGGGGCGTTATGTCCTCGGGTCACTCCCCTGGGTGATCTGACGCGTACGCATAGTCCGTTCGGACCATTCAAGATTGGGCCCGAAGGGGGTGTTGCGCTGTGCCCACCTTCCGTAACGTCCCAACTGGCAGCGGTGAATATGCCGCTACCGCCGTGGGGGAGCCTCGATTCGGGAGAGGACGGCGCCGGTATGGGCTGGGTAGCTGACTGGAGTGCGCAGGCGGCCTGCCGCACTACCGATCCGGATGAACTTTTCGTACAGGGAGCGGCGCAGAACAGGGCAAAGGCGGTGTGCACCGGATGCCCGGTGCGGACCGAATGCCTCGCCGACGCCCTCGACAACCGTGTGGAATTCGGCGTGTGGGGCGGCATGACCGAGCGCGAGCGCCGCGCCCTGCTGCGCCGCCGGCCGACCGTCACCTCGTGGCGCCGGCTCCTGGAGACCGCGCGTACCGAGTACGAGCGGGGCGCGGGCCTGCTGCCCGTGGCCATGGACGACGACGCGACGTACGAGACGTACGCGGCGGCGGGCTAGGCCCGCCCACCCGGTCGGCACCGGACGACACCGGGACGACGGCTCCGGTCAGGACCCGTCAGCACGGGTCTGGCCTGTCGGCACCGGTCGGAACCGGTCAGCGCTGATCAGCACTGGTCCGGTCCACGGCACGGGTCCGGCTTACGACGGCATGCGACCCGTCGCCAGACGGTCACCGATGGCCCGCAGACCGGCGAGGTCGTGCACATCGCCGGGCAGAGCGGCCACTTCGGCGACCGCCACCTCGGGGTGGAGCGCGGTGAAGCGATCGCGCGTGCGCTGTTCGCGCGCGAGCACCTGCATCCGCTCGGCATGGAGACGGAGCAGTCCTGCGGTGAGCTGTGGGACATCCGTGTCCGCTTCGGCTGTGGGGGCAGCCTCGGACACGGGCGGTACGGCGGCGGTCTCGGGCGAGGTGGCTCGGGGGCCACGCCCAGCAGTCTTCCCGCCCTCCTGATCCACAATGCGCCCCTCGTCAATATTTTCCGCGGCGGCCCGCGCCCGCTCGGCCGACAGCCGGGCGGCGCCGCTGGCGTGGACGCGGTTGATGACGAGACCGGCCAGCGGCATCTCCTCCGCGGCCAGCCGCTCCACGAAGTACGCCGCCTCGCGCAGCGCGTCGCGCTCCGGCGTCGCCACCACGAGGAAGGCCGTTCCCGGCGCCTGGAGCAGCTTGTACGTGGCGTCCGCGCGCGTGCGGAAGCCGCCGAACATCGTGTCCATCGCCGCCACGAAGGTCTGCACGTCCTTCAGGAACTGACCGCCCAGCAGCTTCCCCAGCGTCCCCGTCATCATCGACATGCCGACGTTGAGGAACTTCATCCCGGCCCGGCCGCCCACCTTCGCCGGCGCCATCAGCAGCTTGATGAACTTCCCGTCCAGGAAGGAACCGAGCCGCTTCGGCGCGTCCAGGAAGTCCAGCGCCGACCGGGACGGCGGCGTGTCCACCACGATCAGGTCCCACTCGTCCCTGGCCCGCAGCTGGCCCAGCTTCTCCATCGCCATGTACTCCTGCGTACCGGCGAAACCGGCCGACAGGGACTGGTAGAAGGGGTTCTCCAGGATCGCCCGGGCCCGGTCGCCGTCCGCGTGCGCCTCGACGATCTCGTCGAAGGTCCGCTTCATGTCGAGCATCATGGCGTGCAGTTCACCGCCGTCGGAGCCCTTGATGCCCTCGACCTTCCTGGGCACGTTGTCCAGGGAGTCGATGCCCATCGACTGCGCCAGCCGGCGCGCCGGGTCGATGGTGAGCACCACGACCCGCCGGCCGCGCTCCGCCGCCCGCACGCCGAGCGCCGCCGCGGTCGTCGTCTTGCCGACCCCGCCCGCGCCGCAGCACACGATGATGCGGGTGGCCGGGTCGTCGATCAGTGGGTCGAGCTCCAGGACGGGGACCGCGTCGAGACCGTTCGCCGTCGCGGCCTTCTGCGCCTCCGTCACGCGCCCACCCCTTGCCTCCGCAGTTCCTTCGCCAGCCGGTAGAGACCGGCGATGTCCGCCCCGTCGCCCAGGAAGGGCAGTTCGTACGTCGGCACCCCGATGCCGTCCAGCACCTCGCGCTGGGCCCGCTCCAGCTCCACCCGCTGGGCGTGCTCCGCGGCCTGGTCGAGCAGCGGCTCGACCAGCTTCGTCCCGCCCTTGACGCCCGCCGCCGCCAGGGTGGCGGCGATCGCGGCGCGGTGGTCGCCGGAGGCGGCCCGTACCGCCGCCTCGTCGAGGACGTGCGGGCGGACCATGTTCACGATGGCGCGGCCCACCGGCAGTTCGGCCGCGCGGAGCTCCGCGATGCCGTCCGCGGTCTCCTGGACGGGCATCTCCTCCAGGAGCGTCACCAGGTGCACCGCCGTATCGGGGGACTTCAGGAAGCGCATGACCGCCTGGGCCTGATTGTGTATCGGGCCGATCCGGGCCAGCCCGGCCACCTCGTCGTTCACGTTGAGGAAGCGGGTGATGCGGCCCGTCGGCGGGGCGTCCATCACCACGTAGTCGTACGTGAAGCCGCCCTGCTTCTCGCGCCGCCGCACCGCCTCGCAGGCCTTCCCGGTCAGCAGCACGTCCCGGACGCCCGGGGCTATCGTCGTCGCGAAGTCGATCGCGCCCAGCTTCTTCAGGGCCCGGCCCGCGCCGCCCAGTTTGTAGAACATCTGGAGGTAGTCGAGGAGGGCCCGCTCGGCGTCGATGGCCAGGGCGAACACCTCGCCGCCGCCGGGCGCGACGGCGATCTTGCGCTCCTCGTACGGCAGTGGCTCCGTCTCGAAGATCTGCGCGATGCCCTGCCTGCCCTCGACCTCCACGAGAAGGGTGCGCTTGCCCTCGGTCGCGAGGGCGAGCGCGAGTGCGGCGGCGACCGTGGTCTTACCGGTACCGCCCTTGCCGCTGACGACCTGGAGCCTGCTCACGCCTTCGAGCCTAACCACTGCCGGCCCGGCCCAATCAGAGGGCCGCCCCGGAGAAGACCCCCACCCGTCCCCCACCCGTCCCCCACCCGACCCCGACCCGGCCCCGAGGGGGCCTCCGGGCCTCCCGTCGGGGGACCGTCCCGGCGGGAGGGGCCCCCGGCAGCGGCTACAGTCGGCTCATGACCAAGTGGGAGTACGCGACTGTGCCGCTGCTGGTGCACGCGACGAAGCAGATTCTGGACACCTGGGGCGAGGACGGCTGGGAGCTCGTCCAGGTCGTGCCCGGGCCGAACAACCCCGAGCAGCTCGTGGCCTACCTGAAGCGGGCCAAGTCGTGAGCGGGGCCGTCGAGGCCAAGCTGGCCGAACTGGGCCTGACCCTGCCGGAGGTCGTGCCGCCGCTGGCCGCCTACCAGCCGGCCGTGCAGTCGGGCGTGTACGTCTACACCTCGGGCCAGCTCCCGATGGTGGCGGGCAAGCTGCCGGTCACCGGCAAGGTCGGCGCCGAGGTCACCGCCGAGGAGGCCAAGGAGCTCGCGGCCACCTGCGCGCTGAACGCGCTCGCGGCCGTGAAGTCGGTCGCCGGTGACCTCGACCGCGTCAAGCGCGTCGTGAAGGTCGTCGGCTTCGTCGCCTCCGCCGCCGACTTCACCGGCCAGCCGGGCGTCATCAACGGCGCCAGCGAGCTGCTCGGCGCCGTCCTCGGCGAGAAGGGCGTGCACGCGCGAAGCGCCGTCGGCGTCGCCGTGCTCCCGCTGGACGCGCCGGTCGAGGTCGAGGTCCAGGTCGAGCTCGTCCAGGACTGACGCCCCCAGGCATTCCGCCCGCGTTCGCGGGCGTGCGCAGAGCCGGTTCTCCACAGGTGGTTTTCCACAGGCGGGGGATCGGCTCTCGTGCATTTCGATGCTTGCGCATAGCATCCGGCCATGTCGAATGGTCAGTCGAATGGTCAGTGGTACCCACCGGAATGGCCCGACCGCATCCGCGCCCTCGCCGCCGGTGAGCTGGTCCCCGCCACACCCAGGCGGGCAGCCACCGTGCTCCTCCTGAGGGACGGCGCCGAGGGCCCCTCCGTGCACATGCTGCGGCGGCGCGCCTCCATGGCCTTCGCGGGCGGGGCGTACGCGTATCCCGGCGGCGGGGTCGACCCCCGGGACGAGCACCCCGTGCGCTGGGCCGGACCCTCCCGCGAGGAGTGGGCGGCCCGCCTCGGCCTCACCGACCCCGCGCAGGCCCAGGCCGTCGTCTGCGCCGCCGTGCGCGAGACGTACGAGGAGGCGGGCGTGCTGCTCGCCGGTGAGACGCCCGACAGCGTGGTCGGCGACACGACCGGGGACGCGTGGGAGAAGGACCGGGCGGCGCTGGTCGCCCGCGAGCTGTCCTTCGCGGACTTCCTCGACCGGCGCGGGCTCGTGCTGCGCTCCGACCTCCTCGGCGCCTGGGCCCGCTGGATCACGCCCGAGTTCGAACCCCGGCGCTACGACACCTGGTTCTTCGTCGCGGCCCTCCCGGCCGGCCAGCGCACCCGTAACGCGTCCACCGAGGCCGACCGCACCGTCTGGATCCGCCCCGTGGACGCGGCGGCCGGCTACGACCGGGGCGAGCTGACGATGATGCCGCCGACCATCTCGACCCTGCGGGGCCTGGAGCGGTTCGGCACGGCGGGCGAGGCCCTCGCCGCCGCCGGGGAGCAGGACCTGACGCCGGTCCTCGCGCAGGCGCGCCTGGACGGCGACGAGCTGGTCCTGAGCTGGCCGGGTCACGACGAGTTCACCAAGCACATCCCGGCGGGCGGAGCCTCGTGAGCACCGCCTCCGACCTCCCCGGGCAGCCGCGCGGCAGCGTCGTCTCCGGCCCGGCGACCGCCCGCGCGGTGAACGTCCTCGCGCCGAACCCGTCGGCGATGACCCTGGACGGCACCAACACCTGGATCGTCGCCGAGCCCGGGTCCGACCTGGCCGTCGTCATCGACCCCGGTCCGCTGGACGAGGGGCATCTGCGGCGGGTCGTGGAGACCGCCGAGCAGCTGGGCAAGCGGATCGGGCTCACCCTGCTCACCCACGGGCACCCGGACCACGCCGAGGGCGCCACACGCTTCGCCGAGCTCACCCGCAGCGCGGTGCGGGCGCTCGACCCCGCGCTGCGGTTGGGCGACGAGGGCCTCGCCGAGGGCGACGTGATCACGACCGGAGGGCTGGAGCTGCGGGTCGTGGCGACGCCCGGGCACACCTCCGACTCGCTCTCCTTCCATCTCCCCGCGGACCGGGCGGTGCTGACGGGGGACACCGTCCTGGGGCGCGGGACGACGATGGTGGCCCACCCGGACGGGCGGCTCGGGGAGTACCTGGACTCGCTGCGGCGGCTGCGCTCGCTCACCGTCGACGACGGGGTGCACACGGTCCTGCCGGGGCACGGCCCGGTCCTGGAGGACGCCCAGGGAGCCGTGGAGTTCTACCTCGCCCACCGAGCGAGCCGGCTCGCGCAGGTGGAGACGGCCGTCGAGAACGGGGCCCGGTCGGCCCCGGAGATCGTCGCCCAGGTGTACGCGGCGGTGGACCGCTCGCTCTGGCCGGCCGCCGAGCTCTCCGTACGGGCGCAGCTGGACTATCTGAAGGAGCGGGGGCTGATCTAGCGGGCCGGTCCGCCGGGGGGAGGGCCGCCGGTCCGGTGAGGGCGGCCCCGCAACCGGGCGGCCCTGGGGCGTGTCTTACGCTCCGCTTACACATGGCCGTAGCTCTGGGGGGAAGCCCGTGTTCGTCCTTGCCATCCTGTTGGTCATCACCGCGGTGGTGCTCTACATCATCGGCCGCGTGAACGACTCCCGCGGTCTCAAGTTCGGCGGCCTCGGCGCCGCGATCGCCGGCCTGTTCTCGCTGATCGTGAGCATGACGTACGTGATCAGCGCGTACGAGGTCGGCGTCCCGGTCGCCTTCGGCAAGGTCGGCTCGCCGATGTCGTCCGGGATGCACGTCAAGTCGCCGTTCACCGACGTCACGACCTTCTCGACGCGGCCGGTGGACCTCAACCTCTCCGACAAGGACGTGGTCGAGGTCCGCTCCTCGCAGGGCGGGGTCATGTACGCCGAGGTCACCGTGAAATGGGCGGTACACCCGTCCAAGGCCGTCGAGCTGTACAAGCTGGCCGGCAGCGAGGACGCCATCCAGCAGCGTCTCGTCTACCCGGACAGCCGGGAGATCGTCCGCAACGTCTTCGCCCGCTACAGCAGCGAGCAGGGGTACGCCTCCGACCGCGAGAAGATCAACGCGGAGATAGCCCGGCTCATCAAGGAGCGCCTGGCTCCGCGCGGCATAGACGTCACCACGGTCAACCTGCGCAACGTGAAGCCCTCGGACGCCCTCCAGGGCCAGATCGACCGCAAGATCCAGCAGCAGCAGGCCACCGAGCGGGCCCTTGAGGCCGCCCGTACGGCGAAGGCCGAGTCCGACCGGCGCCGCATCGAGGCCGAGGGCATCGCCCGCGCCAACAAGATCCTCAACGACTCGCTGACCGACAAGGTCCTCATGAACCAGTGCATCGACGCGTACAAGGAGGCCGCGGCCAAGAACCCGGTCTACACCGTGCCTTGCGGCGGGGGCAGCGCGAACCCGCTGATCGTGGACGGCACGAAGCGCTAGTAGCCAGGCACGACGCACGAGGAGGGGCCGCCCGGTTCGACCGGGCGGCCCCTCCTCGTGCGTCGGGTGCGTCGCGACTAGCGCGAGCGCTTCGCGAGGCGCTCGACGTCCAGCAGGATCACGGCGCGGGCCTCCAGGCGCAGCCAGCCGCGCTGGGCGAAGTCGGCGAGCGCCTTGTTGACCGTCTCGCGGGAGGCGCCGACCAGCTGGGCCAGCTCCTCCTGGGTGAGGTCGTGGACGACGTGGATGCCCTCCTCGGACTGCACGCCGAAGCGGCGCGACAGGTCGAGGAGCGCGCGGGCGACACGGCCCGGCACGTCGGAGAAGACCAGGTCGGACATCTGGTCGTTGGTCTTGCGCAGCCGGCGGGCGACCGCGCGCAGCAGGGCGCTGGCCACCTCGGGGCGGACGTTCAGCCAGGGCTGGAGGTCGCCGTGGCCGAGGCCGAGCAGCTTGACCTCGGTCAGCGCGGTCGCGGTGGCGGTGCGCGGGCCCGGGTCGAAGAGGGACAGCTCGCCGATGAGCTCGCCGGGGCCCAGGACCGCCAGCATGTTCTCGCGCCCGTCGGGCGAGGTGCGGTGCAGCTTCACCTTGCCCTCGGTGACCACGTAGAGCCGGTCACCCGGGTCGCCCTCGTGGAACAGCGCGTCGCCGCGGGCGAGCGTCGCCTCACTCATCGAGGCGCGCAGCTCGGCGGCCTGCTCGTCGTCGAGCGCCGCGAACAGCGGGGCGCGTCGCAGAACGTCGTCCACGAGTTCTCTCCTATGTCGACCTCAGTGCGATCAATCACAACAAGTTTGACTCACCGGACGGCCTTTCCGTACGTCAGGGGCCCGATTGGGTCGTGATCCGGACCGTGCGGGGCGGATGTCGGTGGCGACGCCTAGGCTGGCCGGGTGTCCAACTCGCCGGTGAGAGCACAGGCCAAGGGGGCTGGAAGAGTGCCGGACAAAGGTAATTCCGCCGTGGGCGAACACGGCGTGTCGAAACAGACGAAAGCGACGAAACGCGCAGCGGTGAAGCCCTCCGGGGCGAGGCCGGCGGCGAAGCCGACGCCGGAAACGGCCGCGTCGAAGCCCAAGACGACGAAGGCCGTGGTGAAGCCCGTGGTGAAGGCCCCCGCGAAGCCCGTGAAGGCCTCGGCGAAGCCCGTGAAGGCCGCCGCGAGCCCGCCGAAGACCGCCAAGGCGCCCAGGGCGGCCAAGCCCGAGTCGCACCTCGCCATGGTGCGAAGAGCCAGGAAGATCAACCGGGAGCTGGCCGAGGTCTACCCGTACGCCCATCCGGAGCTCGACTTCCGCAATCCCTTCGAGCTCCTGGTCGCCACGGTCCTGTCCGCCCAGACCACCGACCTGCGGGTCAACCAGACCACCCCGGCGCTCTTCGCGAAGTACCCGACCCCCGAGGACCTGGCCGCCGCCGTCCCCGAGGAGGTCGAGGAGCTGATCCGGCCGACCGGGTTCTTCCGCGCCAAGACCAAGTCGATCATGGGCCTGGCCGCCGCCCTCCGGGACGACTTCGGGGGCGAGGTCCCCGGCCGCCTGGAGGACCTGGTCAAGCTGCCCGGAGTCGGCCGCAAGACCGCCTTCGTCGTCCTCGGCAACGCCTACGGAGTGCCCGGCATCACCGTCGACACCCACTTCATGCGGCTCGCCCGCCGCTGGAAGTGGACCGAGCAGGACGACCCGGTGAAGATCGAGGCGGAGGTCGCCGAGATCTTCCCGAAGAGCGAGTGGACGATGCTCTCGCACCGGGTGATCTTCCACGGCCGCCGCATCTGCCACGCCCGCAAGCCCGCCTGCGGCGCCTGCCCGATCACCCACCTCTGCCCGGCATACGGGGAGGGCGAGACGGACCCGGAGAAGGCGAAGAAGCTGCTGAAGTACGAGAAGGGCGGCTTCCCGGGCCAGCGGCTCAACCCGCCCCCGGACTACCCCGGCCGACCGGCCCCGCCGCTGGGCGCGAGCTCGTGAGCGGGCGGGCGCCCGGCCGGGACGGGCGTCCGGCGACGGCCCGTCCCGGGGAACGAACCCACACTCCGATCGCGTTGTGAACCACGGGGGTGCCTATGACGCGCACTGGTGAAGAGATCCACGGAACGGGCGGGCTGATCACGGGCTCGGGCCTGCCCGACTGGCTGGCGCCGGTCGAGCGGGCCGCGCGCACCGTCGCGCCCGAGCAGCTGAGCCGCTTCCTGCCGCCCGAGGACGGCGGAGGCCGGCAGTCGGCGGTGCTCATCCTCTTCGGCGAGGGCGAGCGCGGCCCCGAGCTGCTGCTCATGGAGCGCGCCGGCACCCTCCGCTCGCACGCCGGGCAGCCCTCCTTCCCGGGCGGCGCCCTCGACCCCGAGGACGGCGACCCGGCCGACGGCGGGCTGCTGCGGGCCGCGCTGCGGGAGGCGCGGGAGGAGACCGGCCTCGACCCCTCCGGCGTCCAGCTCTTCGGCGTGCTGCCCCGGCTCTACATCCCGGTGAGCGGCTTCGTGGTGACCCCCGTGCTCGGCTGGTGGCGCTCCCCCAGCCCGGTCGGGGCCGTCGACCCCGCCGAGACCGCCCGGGTCTTCACCGTCCCCGTGGCGGATCTCACGGACCCCGCGAACCGCGCGACCTCGCTCCACCCGAGCGGCCACACCGGCCCGGCGTTCCTCGTCGAATCGGCCCTGGTCTGGGGTTTCACCGCCGGAGTGATCGACCGGATCCTGCACTTCGCCGGCTGGGAGCTTCCCTGGGACCGGTCCAAGCAGGTCCCGCTCGACTGGCGCTCATGACAGGCTGACCCCGGTCGACCGAAGACGAATCTGCGAGGCTATTGACGGTGAACGTGCTGGACATCATCTTGCTGCTCGCCGCCGTGTGGTTCGCGATCATCGGTTACCGCCAGGGATTCGTGGTCGGCATCCTGTCGGTCATCGGGTTCCTCGGCGGCGGCCTCGTCGCCGTCCTGCTGCTCCCCGTCGCCTGGAACGCGCTGACCGACCACAGCCAGGTCACCACCACGGCGACCGTGATCTTCGTGGTCGTGGTCATCGTCTGCGCCTCGGTCGGCCAGGCCTTCACCACCCACCTCGGCAACAAGCTGCGCCGGCACATCACCTGGTCACCCATGCGCGCCCTGGACGCCACCGGCGGCGCCCTGGTCAACGTGGTGGCGATGCTGCTGGTGGCCTGGCTGCTCGGCTCCGCGCTCGCCCGCACCGCGATGCCCACGGTCGGCAAGGAGGTGCGCACCTCCAGGGTGCTGCTCGGGGTCGAGCAGTTGATGCCCGATCAGGCGTCCACCTGGTTCGCGAACTTCACCTCGACCCTGGCCCAGAACGGCTTCCCGCAGGTCTTCAGCCCGTTCGCGAACGAGCCCATCACCGAGGTCCGCCCGCCCGACCCGGCGCTCGCCGGCAGCCCCGTCGCCGCCCGCGCGCAGCGCTCGATCGTCAAGGTCGTCGGCACCGCCCCGAGCTGCGGCAAGGTCCTCGAAGGCACCGGCTTCGTCTTCGCCGACCGCCGCGTCATGACCAACGCCCACGTCGTCGGCGGGGTCGACGAGCCGACCGTGCAGATAGGCGGCGAGGGCAAGCTGTACGACGCCAAGGTCGTGCTCTACGACTGGAAGCGCGACATCGCCGTGCTCGACGTGCCCGCCCTCGACGCCACCCCGCTCCGCTTCACCGACGAGGACGCCCACAGCGGCGACGGCGCCATCGTGGCCGGCTTCCCGGAGAACGGCGCCTACGACGTCCGCTCGGCCCGCGTCCGCGGCCGGATCAGCGCCAAGGGCCCCGACATCTACCACCGCGGCGAGGTGCGCAGGGATGTGTACTCGCTGTACGCGACGGTCCGTCAGGGCAACTCCGGCGGACCGCTGCTCACCCCGGAGGGCGAGGTGTACGGCGTGATCTTCGCCCGCTCCCTCGATGACGCCGACACCGGCTACGCGCTGACGGTCGACGAGATCCAGGACGACATCTCCCGGGGCCGCGCCGCCAACCAGCAGGTCGACACCCAGGGGTGCGCCCTCTAGCCGGACGCGGCCCGGGGCCGCGCCCTATGTGCGCGGGTGGCGCAGCCGGGCCGAGACCCAGCGGGCCCTGCGTCGCAGGATGCGCGAGATGCCCACGTCCCGCGCTGGGTGCGCGTGGCCGTGCTCTCGCGTGCCGCCCCCCTCCGGGGCCTCCGAGCCGCCGATCGAGCGGCGGTCGCGTGCGGTGTCACCGTAGTCGTGCGTCCAGCCCATACCGGGACGTCTGCCCGGGGCCCAAGGTCGGTAACCGCCCGGGGGCCCGCCAATTGGCGTATGCGCGGGGCACATGGCAGTTCGATGAACGCCCGCGCGTCAGCGGTCCGGCTCGGGGTCCTTCAGCCAGTTGACGAGCTCCGTGGAGAACGCCACCGGGTCCTCCTCGTGGGGGAAGTGCCCGAGGCCGTCGAAGAGCCGCCAGCGGTACGGCGCCTCCACATACTGCCCGGAACCGGCCGCGCTACGCGTCCGCATGACCGGGTCGAGCGAGCCGTGCAGATGCAGCGTCGGCACCCGCACCGGCCGCTTCATGCGCCGGTTGAACTGCACCCCGTCGGGCCGGGCCAGGGAGCGCACCATCCAGCGGTACGGCTCGATCGAGCAGTGCGCCGTCGACGGGATGCACATCGCCCGCCGGTAGACGTCGAGTGCCTCGTCGTCCGCCGCCGACCGGGGATGCGGCCCGGACCAGTCCTCGATCAGACGCCCCACCAGCGCCGCGTCGTCCGCGACGAGCTGACGTTCCGGCAGCCACGGGCGCTGGAAGCCCCAGACGTGGGAGCCGGCGCGCGACTGCCCGAAGTCGGACAGCATCGCCGAGCGCCAGCGGCGCGGGTGCGGCATCGAGGACACGACGAGCCGGCGCACCAGCTTCGGGCGCATCACGGCCGCCGTCCAGGCGAGGTAGCCGCCCAGGTCGTGGCCGACGAGCGCCGCGTCGGGCTCGCCGAGGGAGCGGATCACGCCGGTGATGTCGAGGGCCAGGTTGGCCGGGTCGTAACCCCGCGGCGTACGGTCGCTGCCGCCCACGCCCCGCAGGTCCATCGCCACGGCCCGGAAACCGGCCTCGGCGAGCACGGGCAGCTGGTGGCGCCAGGTCCACCAGAACTGCGGGAAGCCGTGCAGCAGCAGCACCAGCGGGCCGTCGCCCATCTCGGCGATGTGGAAACGGGCACCGTTGGCCGCCACGTCGCGATGGGTCCACGGTCCCTCGATCCGCACCGGACCTCCGGTGCCGGGCCCGGTTCCGGTGCCGCTGCCGTTGCTGCGCTCAGGGACGGTCATGCAGACGAGCGTGCCACAACCGCGGCCTTGTCCTGCGCCGCGGTGTCGGCCGAACGGGGGTGCGGCTTGACGTTCTGCATGATCGCCGCGGTCTGCTTGGCGGAGGCGATGGACTTCTCCGGCGGCTTCATCTTGCGGAACTTCGCGTACGCCACGAGCCCGAGCAGCGTGGCGAGCAGCACGTTCGCCGCGAAGGAGAGCAGGAAGCAGACCGAGATGTGCCAGTGGCTCCACGCCTGGATGCCGTACGCGAGCGCGAAGCTCAGCAGCGGCAGCGAGAAGAGCAGCACCACGACGGCCACCAGGCCGGCCGCGCTGCCCGTCGCCCCGCGCTTGACGTCCTGTTTGATCTCCGCCTTGGCCAGGGCGATCTCGTCGTGCACCAGGGCGGACATCTCGGCGGTCGCCGAGGCGACCAGTTGGCCGAGGCTGCGCTCGGCTCCGTCGAACGGGTCGCTCATCGCGGCTCCCTCTCCTCCTGTAACGGTCCGACCTCAGATCATGCCGGACGGTCGGCCTCGTCGCGCGGTGCCCCCGCCAGTTCGGCGCGCTGCCGGTGTTCGGCGGCCTTCTTCTCGTAGATCTCCGCCATCCGCAGATGGAACTCGGGGTTGTGCTCCTCGTAGATGTCCGGGATGCCGTCGTGGTCCTCGTCGCGCTCCTCTTCCTCGATCAGCGTCCGGTACTTGCGGACCCGCAGCTTCAGCAGCATGGAGGCGAGCACCGCGGCTATCAGGGAGCCGACCAGGACGGAGGCCTTCACCTCCTCCATCAGGGCGGGGTCGTCGACGAAGGCCAGCTCGCCGATGAGCAGCGACACGGTGAAGCCGATGCCGGCGAGGGAGGCGACGGCGAAGACGTCCGGCCACGCGAGCTCGGGGTTGAGCGAGGCCCTGGTGAAGCGGGCGGCGAGCCAGGTGCCGCCGAAGATGCCGAGCGCCTTGCCGACGACGAGGCCGAGCACCACGCCGAGGGTGACGGGCTGGGTGAAGACGTCGCGGAGTGCGCCGCCGGAGACCGTGACACCGGCGGAGAACAGCGCGAACAGCGGCACGGCGAGACCGGCGGAGATCGGGCGGACCAGGTGCTCGATGTGCTCGCCGGGGGAGTGCTCCTCGCCCTCCCGGGTGGTGCAGCGCAGCATCAGGCCCATGGCGACGCCGGCGATGGTGGCGTGGACGCCGCTGTTGTACATCAGGCCCCAGATGACCAGGGCGAGCGGGACGTACACGTACCAGCCGCGGACGCCCTTGCGCAGCAGCAGCCAGAAGACGACGAGTCCGGCGAAGGCGCCGCCGAGGGCGGCGAAGTTCAGGTCGCTGGTGAAGAAGACCGCGATGATCAGGATGGCGAACAGGTCGTCGACGACGGCGAGGGTGAGCAGGAAGGCGCGCAGGGCCGAGGGCAGCGAGGTGCCGATCACGGCGAGGACGGCGAGCGCGAAGGCGATGTCCGTGGCGGTGGGCACCGCCCAGCCGTTGAGGGAGCCGTCGCCGACCACGTTGACCAGCGTGTAGACCAGGGCGGGCACGGCCATGCCGCAGACGGCGGCGATCACGGGGAGGGCCGCGGCCTTGGGGTCGCGCAGCTCGCCCGCGACGAGCTCGCGCTTGAGCTCGATGCCGGCGACGAAGAAGAAGATCGCGAGCAGGCCGTCGGCGGCCCAGTGCTGGATCGACAGGTCGAGCCCGAGGGCGGCCGGGCCTATGTGGAAGTCCCGGATCGTCGCGTAGCTCTCCTTCAGGGGCGTGTTGGCCCAGATGAGTGCGGCGATGGCGGCGAGGAGCAGCAGCACGCCACCGACGGTCTCGGTGCGCAGCGCGTCGGCGAGGTAGCGGCGCTCCGGGAGCGACAGGCGGCCGAGGAACTTGCGGTCGGTGGTGGTGGGCTCGGGCGCGGACACGGTGAGAACCTCCGGTCGGTGGGCAGGACGAAGCACATGCCGACCAGACTTCCCGGCGCACCTAGGTTTTCTTGTCGCGTCACTGACGCGTTCCTTACTTTACCTAACGACGCGCGGTGGTGTCCGGCGATCTTCACTTTAGGTGCATAACAGGACGCGGGCATGTGTGCGCCCGCATCTGTGGACAACCGCTCTCCGGGCCTGTGGACAACGCGAAGGCGCCCGCCCCGCGGGGTGCGGGGCGGGCGCCTTCGGGCGGGTGCCGGGGCTCAGTCCTCGCTGGAGGAGGCCGGCAGCTTGGTCTGGATGAGGTCCATGACCGAGGAGTCCGTCAGGGTGGTGACGTCGCCCAGCTCACGGTTCTCGGCGACGTCCCGCAGCAGGCGGCGCATGATCTTGCCCGAGCGGGTCTTCGGCAGCTCGGCCACCGGCAGGACGCGCTTCGGCTTGGCGATCGGGCCGAGGGTCTTGCCGACGTGGTTGCGCAGGTCGGCGACGAGGGCCTCGTCCTCGCTGGCCGTACCGCGCAGGATCACGAAGGCGACGATGGCCTGGCCGGTCGTCTCGTCGGCGGCGCCGACCACGGCGGCCTCGGCGACGGCCGGGTGGGAGACCAGCGCGGACTCGACCTCGGTGGTGGAGATGTTGTGGCCCGAGACGAGCATGACGTCGTCGACCCGGCCGAGCAGCCAGATGTCGCCGTCCTCGTCCTTCTTGGCGCCGTCGCCCGCGAAGTACTTGCCCTCGAAGCGGGACCAGTAGGTGTCGATGAACCGCTGGTCGTCGCCCCAGATGGTACGGAGCATCGACGGCCACGGCTCGGTGAGGACCAGGTAGCCGCCGCCCCCGTTCGGGACCTCGTTCGCGTCGTCGTCGACGACGGTGGCGGAGATGCCGGGCAGCGCGCGCTGGGCGGAGCCGGGCTTGGTCTCCGTGACGCCGGGCAGCGGGGCGATCATCATCGCGCCGGTCTCGGTCTGCCACCAGGTGTCCACGATCGGGCAGTTGTCGGCACCGATGTGCTTCCGGTACCACATCCAGGCCTCGGGGTTGATCGGCTCGCCGACCGAACCGAGCACGCGCAGCGACGACAGGTCGTACTTGGCGGGGATGTCGTCGCCCCACTTCATGAACATCCGGATGGCGGTCGGCGCCGTGTAGAAGATGCTGACCTTGTACTTCTGGATGATCTCCCACAGCCGCCCCTGGTGCGGGGTGTCCGGGGTGCCCTCGTACATGACCTGGGTGGCGCCGTTCGCCAGCGGGCCGTACACGATGTACGAGTGGCCGGTGACCCAGCCGATGTCGGCCGTGCACCAGTAGACGTCGGTCTCCGGCTTGAGGTCGAAGACGGCGTGGTGGGTGTACGCGGCCTGGGTGAGGTAGCCGCCGGAGGTGTGCAGGATGCCCTTCGGCTTACCGGTGGTGCCGGAGGTGTAGAGGATGAAGAGCGGGTGCTCCGCGTCGAAGGCCTCCGGGGTGTGCTCGGGGGACTGGCGGGCGACGATGTC
Source organism: Streptomyces sp. NPDC023157 (assembly GCF_055560575.1). Lineage (NCBI taxonomy): Bacteria > Bacillati > Actinomycetota > Actinomycetes > Kitasatosporales > Streptomycetaceae > Streptomyces > Streptomyces sp. NPDC023157. The sequence continues at coordinate 163,787 of NZ_JBVHIL010000005.1, read as the reverse complement.
GTCCCACCAGACGTCCCGGCCCTCGGTGAAGGCGGTCTCCTGGCCGGTGCGGCGGACCACGAGGACGTGCTCGACCTGCGGACAACGGGCCACGGCCTCGTCGATCGCCGGCTTGAGCGCGGAGGGCTTGCCGCGGCGGTAGCCGCCGTCGGCGGTCACGACCAGCTTGGCGTCGGCGTCCTGGATGCGGGAGGCGACGGCGTCGGCCGAGAAGCCGCCGAAGACGACCGAGTGGGCGGCGCCGATGCGGGCGCAGGCCAGCATGGTGACGGCCGCCTCGGGGATCATCGGCAGGTAGACCGCGACCCGGTCGCCCTTGCGGACGCCCAGCTCGGTCAGCGCGTTCGCGGCCCGGGAGACCTCGTCCTTGAGCTCGGCGTAGGTGAGGGACCGGCTGTCGCCGGGCTCGCCCTCGAAGTGGATGGCGACCCGGTCGCCGTTGCCGGCCTCGACGTGGCGGTCGACGCAGTTGTACGCGACGTTCAGCTCGCCGTCGGCGAACCACTTGGCGAACGGCGGGTTCGACCAGTCGAGGGTCTCGGTCGGCTCGGTGGCCCAGGAGAGCCGCTTGGCCTGCTCGGCCCAGAAGCCGAGCCTGTCCGCCTTGGCCTGCTCGTAGGCCTCCGCCGTCACGTTGGCGTCCGCGGCCAGTGCGGCCGGCGGCGCGAAGCGGCGCTCTTCCTTGAGCAGATTGGCCAAGGATTCGTTGCTCACGACATCTCCCTTTCCCAGGGCGTCCGTATGTGCCTGTGTGTCCCGTGTCATAGCTCATCAGGCGGATGCCCGGGTGACAAGAGCATCCGGGTAATTGGTTTAGACCTGTGAGGCGACACGCGGAGGTGGCCCCCGTTCCCCGAGCGGAGGGGAACGGGGGCCACACACTTTCACGCGGGAACGGAACGAATGGTTCAGGACGCGCGGGCCGCCTCCAGGGGACGCTCCTGCGAAGCGGCCCCCGGCGGGACCTGGTTGAACACGTCGTCGTAGCTGTGCACCTCGTCCGTGCCGGCCAGCAGATACGCCTGGGCCTCGCCCACATGGAAGTACATCCCGTGCAGGGTCAGCGTCCCCTCGGCGAGCCGCCGCGCCACCGGCTCGTACGCCCGCAGGTGCTCCAACTGCTGCACCACGTTGGTCAGGCACAGCTGCTCGACCGCGTCTGCGGGCAGCCGCCCCGAGATCCGCGCCCAGGCGTGTCTGCGGCTCGCCATCCGCTCCAGGCTCGGCATGCCGTGCCGCAGCCAGCGGCGCAGCGGGCTCGGCGGGTCGTCCGCACGGCTGTTCAGCAGGGCCTGCATCGCGCCGCAGCCGGAGTGCCCGCAGACCGTGATCGACTCGACCCGCAGCACCTCCACCGCGTACTCGATCGCCGCCGCCACGGAGTCGTCGCCGCTCTCCTCGCCCGGCAGCGGCACCAGATTGCCCACGTTGCGCACGGTGAACAGGTCGCCGGGGCCGCTGGAGGTGATCATGCTGGTCACCAGGCGGGAGTCGGCGCAGGTCAGGAAGAGCTGGGAGGGGCGCTGGCCCTCCCGGGCCAGCCGGGCCAGCTCGTCACGGACCAGCGGGGCCGTGTTCCGCTGGAACGCGCCGATGCCGCTGGCCAGCCGCTGCCCGGTGGTGCCGCCGGTCTCGTCGGCCGGCGGCCGCTCGCCGCACTGGTGGTTGCGCCAGGGCGTCCAGGGGCGGCAGCAGGAGTGGCCGCCCGCCGCGTGCGAGCCGGAGCGGGCCGCGGAGCTCCCGGTGCCCGGCCCGTCGGCCGCCTCGGCGCCGGGGACCGCGGCGGACCGTCCCGCCGGGGCGGGCTCGGCGATCCGGCCACCGCCGGGGCCGGTCGTCTCCACCGTGCCGCCGAGGGCGAGATGGGCCGCCTGCCAGTCGTGCAGCGTCTCGAACGCCGCGTGGTCCATGAACGAGCCGTCCAGCTCCACCACCGCGTCGGCGCCCGACGGGATCTGGTGCAGGGCCCGGCTCAGGCGGGGCACGGCGAGGAAGGTCAACTGGCCCCGGATGCGGACCACATGCCGTCCGTCCCGTTCCTCGCGGGTGATCCGGGTCCGGGCGAGGCGGTGCATGGCGACGGCGACCGCCACCGCGATGCCGAGGGCCACGCCCTCCAGGATGCCGACGAACACCACGCCGGCCAGCGTCACCACGTACACCAGGACTTCACGGTGACGGGTGACCGTGCGGATGTGGGTGATGCTGACCATCTGGATGCCGACGACCATCACCAGCGCGGCCAGCGCCGGCAGCGGGATGAGATCGAGGACGGGGACGAGCAGCAGGGCGGCCAGCACGATCCACAGGCCGTGCAGGATCGAGGAGTTGCGGCTGACCGCTCCCGCCGACACGTTCGCCACGCTGCGCACCGCGACCCCGGCGACCGGTAGGCCGCCGAGCGCCCCCGAGACCATGTTCGCCGCGCCCTGGCCCGCGAGTTCGCGGTCGAGCCGGGAGCGCGGGGCGGTGCTGCCCGCCCCGGCCCCGGCGGCGCGCTTCGCCGCCAGCTTGTCGACGGCCACCGCGGACAGCAGCGACTGCACGCTGGTGACCAGCGTGATGGTGAGCACCCCGGCCGCGATGCCGAGGACCGGGCCCTCCGGCAGACCGGGAAGGGCGTGGCTGCTCCAGGACGGCAGGTCGACCCGGGGCACGCCGAGCCCGGCGAGGGCGGCGAGCGTCGTGGCGGCGGCCACCGCGGCGAGCGCGGCGGGCACCGTACGCAGCATCCGACCCGCACGGCCGGGCAGGCGGGGCCAGAGCAGCAGCAGCGCGACGGTGAGGCCGCTGACGGCGAGCGCGGCGGCGGACGCGCCCGCCAGCTGGGCGGGCAGGCCGAGGGCGTTGTCCACGGTGGAGCTCTGGGGGGTGCCGCCGAGCACGATGTGCAGCTGCGCGAGGGCGATGGTGACGCCGATGCCCGCGAGCATCCCGTGCACGATGGCGGGCGAGACGGCGAGTGCGGACCGGGCCACCCGCAGGGCGGCGAGCCCGAGTTGGGCGAGTCCGGCGAGGACGGTGATGGCGCAGGTGGTGCGCCAGCCGTAGCGCTGGATCAGCTCGGCGGTGACCACGGTCAGTCCGGCGGCGGGGCCGCTGACCTGGAGCGGTGAGCCGCCGAGGCGGCCGGCGACGATGCCGCCGACGGCGGCGGCCACGAGCCCGGCCTGGAGCGGGGCTCCGGTGGCGAGGGCGATGCCGAGGGAGAGCGGCAGGGCGATCAGGAAGACGGCGATCGAGGCGGAGAAATCGGCGCCCGCGATACGGAAGCGGCGTGGCGGTCCGTCCGGCGGTCCGTGGGGCCGCTGGACGCGGGGCCGGGTCGTCGTGGTCGTTCGGGCAGGGGGGCAGAGGGTCATGTTCCCGTCTCCTCCGGGGCGGCGCGGTCGCGGCTCGTGCGGGGTGCAGCGGCGGGACACCGAGTGACATCGGGGGCGTCGAGTCAACGCCTGATGACGCTCGGTAAATGGATGGTAATGGAGTAAAGACTCCGGCATTATTTTCGGGGCAAATAGGGCAATGAATCACTGGATCCAGTGACAGAACGTAGGTATGCCGCTTGTCGTTGACGCTCCTCGGCCGCTCCGGTGCGACGTTGACGCCGCTTGTACGGAAATCCGAGGATCCGAGGAGAGGTGGGCGGATGTCAGCCGCCGGGAGAAGAGACCCTGTCCGTACGCCCAGGAGGACGCTCGCCGTCGGCGCCCTCGCCGTCGCCCTGACCGCCGGTCTCGCCGGCTGCTCGGGCTCCGGCGACACGGCCCACCAGGGCGTGCCGGGCGGTGCGGGCGCGAAGAAGGCGCCGGCCGCGGCCCCGCAGAGCGCGGTGCGGCTGATCGGCGACGGCTCCACCGCCTTCACCGGCCGTCAGCCGAACCAGCCCGTCTGGCAGCGCCTGAAGCCGGGTCAGGAACCGCCGCAGTTCGTGGTGTTCTCCTGGGACGGCGCCGGCGAGGACAGTCAGAAGCTCTTCTCCCACTTCCGCAAGGTGGGCAAGCAGTACGGCGCGGCGATGACGTACTTCCTCAGCGGCGTGTACCTGCTGCCGGAGTCCAAGCGCGAGATGTACGACCCGCCGCAGCACTCCGCGGGCCGCTCCGACATCGGCTTCAACGACGTCCAGGGCATCCGCGACACCGTGCGCGAGCTGCGCGGCGCCTGGCAGGAGGGCAACGAGGTCGGCACGCACTTCAACGGGCACTTCTGCGGCAAGGACGGGGGCGTGGGCACCTGGTCGGTCGAGGAGTGGAAGAGCGAGATCAACCAGGCCAAGTCCTTCGTCAAGAACTGGAAGACGAACGCCGGACTGAAGGGCGAGCAGCCGCTCCCGTTCGACTACGACAAGGAGCTCGTCGGCGCCCGCACCCCCTGCCTGGAGGGCCGCAAGAACTTCGTCCAGGCGGCGGCCCAGATGGGCTTCCGCTACGACACCAGCGGCGTCAACGACCAGATCTGGCCCAAGAAGGACGTGGGCCTGTGGGACCTGTCGATGCAGCTCGTCCCCGTCCCGGGCCGCGCCTTCCAGACGCTGTCGATGGACTACAACTTCCTCGTCAACCAGTCCGGCACGACGCAGGGTGACCCGTCCCAGCACGAGTACTGGGGCAAGCAGATGCGTGACGGCCTCGTGCAGGCCTTCGAGCGCTCCTACCGGGGCAACCGGGCGCCGCTGATCATCGGCAACCACTTCGAGTCCTGGAACGGCGGCACGTACATGCGCGCCATCGAGGACACGATCGCCACGGTCTGCGTGCAGAAGGACGTCAAGTGCGTCTCCTTCCGCCAGCTCGCCGACTGGCTCGACGCCCAGGACCCGGACGTCATCGCCAAGATGCGCACCCTGAAGGTCGGCGAGGCACCGCCGGCCGGCTGGAAGGCCTTCCTGACCCCCCAGCCGGCCGCCCCCGCGGGCGCCCCGGCAGCGGTCAAGCCGGCTGCACGGCACTGACCCCTTCGGACAGCACGAACCCGGGGTCGACCTGCGCCGCCAGGTCGGCCCCCGTTTTGGCGTTGCCCCAGCTCTCCGCGTTCTTCAGATGGAAGTGGACCATCTGGCGCGTGTAGCGCTCCCAGTCGCGCTGGGCGTACGAGTCGTCCGCCGCGTTCTGGAGGGCCTGCAGGGCCATGCGGTTGGTGGCCTCCAGGAGCTCGAAACGGGGCGGACGGCCCTTCTCCATGGAGCGGACCCAGTCGGAGTGGCCGACCGTCACCAGCAGGTCGTCGCCGACCTCGGCGCGCAGGAACTCCACGTCGTCCGCGCCCTGCACCTTGTTGCCGACCACGCGCAGCGCGACGCCGAAGTCCCGCGCGTACTCCTTGTACTGGCGGTAGACGGAGACACCCTTGCGGGTCGGCTCGGCGACCAGGAAGGTCATGTCGAAGCGGGTGAACATCCCCGAGGCGAACGAGTCCGAGCCGGCCGTCATGTCGACGACCACGTACTCGTCGGCCCCGTCCACCAGGTGGTTCAGGCACAGCTCCACCGCGCCGACCTTCGAGTGGTAGCAGGCCACCCCGAGGTCCGACTCCGTGAACGGCCCCGTCGCCATCAGGCGGATCGCGCCGTCGTCGAGCGTCACGGACCGGGCGCAGGCCTCGTAGACGGGGTTCTCCTCGCGGACCCGGAGCAGCCGCGAACCCTCCCCGGGCGGAGTGGTCTTGATCATCGTGTCGGGGGAGGCGATCCGCGGATTGGAGCCCCTCAGGTACTCCTTGATCAGCGGCAGGTGCGCGCCCATCGCGGGCAGCGCGGCGGCCTCCTCGTCGGAGAGGCCGAGCGCCGCTCCGAGGTGCTGGTTGATGTCGGCGTCCACCGCGACGACCGGAGCCCCGGCGGCGGCGAGGTGTCGGATGAAGAGCGAGGACAGCGTGGTCTTGCCGCTGCCGCCCTTCCCCACGAAAGCGATCTTCATGTTCACCTAGGGTAGTGGGTTCATCGCACCCCGTGGTCGAAGTGCGTGAAGAAGACCACTCCAAGGTGGGGCGGCGGCCCCGGGCGCGTAGCCTCCCTACTTATGAGTACGCACGCCTCTGACCCCCTGGCCGCCCTCGGCTCCCTGCCGGGCGTCGCCGACTCGGTGGACTCCGTACGCAAGGCCGTCGACCGGGTCTACGGCCACCGCGTGATGCGCCGCCGCAGCAACGAGATCACCGGCGAGGCGGCCCTGCGCGGCGCGCGCGGCTCGGCCGCCCTCTCGGGTGCCGACTGGGCCCTGGAAGAAGTCCGCCGGCGCACCGACTTCAGCGGCGACGAGGAGGCCCGCACGGTCGGCGCCGCCCTGCGGCTCGGTGCCGAGTGCGGCCAGCTGCTGTCCATCTGGCGCCAGTCGCCGCTGCGGGTGCTCGCCCGGTTGCACCTCGTCGCCGAAGGCGAGCCGCGCGACACGACGGGCCGGCCGCGGCAGGCGGGCGAACCGGTCGTCGAGCCGCTGATCGAGGCGCCGCTGCCGGACCCGGCGGAGGTCTCGGGCCGGCTCGACGGTCTCGCGGACCTGATCATCGCGGGCGGCGACGCCCCGGCCCTGGTCACGGCCGCCGTGGTGCACGGCGAACTGCTCGCCCTCCGCCCCTTCACCTCGCGCAACGGCCTGATCGCGCGGGCCGCCGAGCGGATCGTGCTGATCGGCAGCGGACTGGACCCGAAGGCGATCTGCCCGGCCGAGGTCGGCCACGCGGAGCTGGGGCGGGCGGCCTATGTCGCCGCCTTCGAGGGCTATCTGTCCGGCACCCCGGAGGGCGTGGGCGCCTGGATCGCGCACTGCGGGCGCGCGGTGGAGCTGGGGGTCCGGGAGTCGACGGCCGTCTGTGAGGCGCTGCAGCGCGGCGCGGCCTGATCCTCCGTCCGGGGCCCGACTCGGATCGGCCCGGACCGGCCCGGACCGGCCCGGAACATGGGTTGCGGCGGTACCAAGGAGCGGTACCGCCGCTGGCACGTCTACCCAGTTACCAAGCGTCCTCGATATGTGCCCATCAGGCGGGGAACTTTGCCCATCGCCTGGTGCGGCTGGCCCTTAATCGAAGGGTCGACGTCGCGTGGGTGCCAGGTTTCTGTGCTTAGGTCCGTGGGGCCGTGATGCTCAACAGGTGATCCTCTCGGATGTCCTAGGTCTCGCGGGCCTGATTCCTTTCTACTCCTGTCCGGGAGGAAGCGAAAGTCCTGACTCCGCTTCTTTGCTTTCGCCTCAAATCCGGGCAAAGCGATGGGCAAGTGCGGTGGTCCCGGCCGCCTTGCCGGCACCGGCCGCCTGAGCGAGCGCGGCGTGTCTGCGGCGGCTGGCGTACCAGACGAGGCCCGCGGTGGCCGCGGCCGCTCCCACCGCCGCCGCGGCGACCAGCGCCGGCCGGGGCGGCATGCGGAACTCCGGCAGCCGCTGCTTGAGCCGGACCGGCTTGTCGAAGGCGAGCACCGGCCAGTCCCGGGCGGTCGCCTCGCGCCGCAGGGCCCGGTCGGGGTTCACGGCGTACGGGTGACCCACCGCCTCCAGCATCGGCAGATCGGTCGCCGAGTCGCTGTAGGCGAAACAGCGCGCGAGGTCGTAGCCCTCGGACTCCGCGAGCGCGCGCACCGCCTCGGCCTTCGTCGGGCCGTAGGCGTAGTACTCCACCTCGCCGGTGAAGCAGCCGTCGTCGCCGACCACCATCCGGGTGGCGACCACCCGGTCGGCGCCCAGCATCTCCCCGATCGGCTCGACCACCTCCGCGCCCGAGGTCGAGACGATCACGACGTCGCGCCCGGCGGCGTGATGGCTCTCGATGAGGGAGGCCGCCTCGTCGTAGATGATCGGGTCGATCAGGTCGTGCAGGGTCTCGGCGACGAGCTCCTTGACCTGCGCGACGTTCCAGCCTTTGCAGAGCGCGGAAAGATATTCGCGCATCCGCTCCATCTGGTCGTGATCGGCTCCGCCCACCAGGAACACGAACTGGATGTACGCCGTCCGCAGCGCGGCACGGCGACTGATCAGTCCGCCCCGGTAGAAGGACTTGCTGAAGGTCAGCGTCGAGGACTTCGCAATGACCGTCTTGTCCAGGTCAAAGAAGGCGGCCGCGCGCGGCATCGAGTGGTTTTCCACGAGCCCGAGCATAGGTGCCCGCCATTCGGCGTACGCTGGGGCGCGTGGGTTTGCCTGAGAAGGCTCTCGGGTACACCATGGAAGTCACGGATCGTTCGCGACCGTGCTAACCCGGTCCGGCTCCTCCCCCCCCGAGTCGGCCGGAGAGACGACCCCCGCTCTCCCCCCCGGCGGGGGTCGTCGCATGTCCGGACACGTTTTAGTCCGTCGTTCCACTACTTCCGCACCTCCTCTCGACCCGGGTCCCGGCGAGGGCCGGGCGGACGGGTGTCTCCTCATTTCGCTACTCAGCGTAGTTGTCGCGCTGCTCTCCGGGCAGTCCCTGTTCGGGTGGCGAAGTTATTCACAAGCGCTGGGTTATCCACAGTTTTCGAGCAAGATCCACATGATTTCCCAGTCGGCGTCACGGTGATTCCGGTCGCGAAGTTCGCGGACCGCAGGAATCACGTGAGGGGTGGGTGCCGTGGAGGGACCGAAGGCTTCCGGAACGCCGGAGAACGCGGGTTCGGGCGCGGGGTCGCGTGCGGACTGGGGTGAGGGTGGACGGGCCGGCGGCGGGGCACGGCCGGGGCCGGGCGCGGGCGGCGGAGGGGCCAGGCCGGCCAGGCCGCTGATCGTGACCGAGGACCTCGCGCTCCTCGACGACCTGCTGCGGCTGTGCGCCGCGGCGGGCGCCGAGGCCGAGGTGCACCACACCGTGCCCGAGCGCGGCGGCGGCTGGACCGACCCGCCGCTCGTCCTCGTCGGAGACGACGCCGCGGCCCGGTGCCGCGGCGCCACCCGCAGGCCGGGTGTGCTGCTCGTCGGCCGCGACCCCGACGACCCGGGCGTGTGGCGGCGCGCCGTCGAGCTCGGCGCGGACGAGGTGCTGACACTCCCCGGCGACGAGACCCGGCTCGTCGACCGCATCGCCGACGCGGCCGAGGGCATCGGCAGGCAGGCACTGACCGTCGGCGTCATCGGCGGGCGCGGCGGCGCGGGCGCCTCCACCCTCGCCTGTGCCCTCGCGCTCGCCGCCGCGCGGGCCGGACGGCGCACCCTGCTCGTCGACGGCGACCCGCTCGGCGGCGGACTGGACGTGCTGCTCGGCGGGGAGCGGGCCGAAGGACGGCGCTGGCCCGACTTCGCCGCCTCGAAGGGGCGGGTGGCCGGCGGGGCCCTGGAGGAGTCCCTGCCCTCGGTCCGGGGGCTCCGCGTCCTCAGCTGGGACCGGGGCGACTCGGTGGTCGTGCCGCCCGCGGCCATGCGCTCGGTGCTCGCCGCGGCCCGCAGGCGCGGCGGAGTGGTCGTGGTCGACCTGCCCCGCCGGGTCGACGGGGCGATCGCCGAAGCCCTGGCCCAGCTCGACCTCGGACTCCTTCTGGTCCCCGGCGAGTTGCGGGCGGTCGCCGCCGCGCACCGGGTGGCCTCGACGGTCGGGATGGTGCTGCGCGACCTGCGCGCGGTGGTCCGCGGACCGTACGCGCCCGGACTCGACGAGCGGTGGATCGCCGACGCCCTGCGCCTGCCCCTCGCCGGTGAACTCCCCTACGACCCCGGCCTCTCGGCGGCCCGGGACGGCGACCCACCGCCCGGCGCCGACGCCCGGGGCGGGCTCGCCCGCTTCTGCACCGCCTTCTGGGAGCGGGTCCTCGTGCCGGAGCGGGCGTCATGAGCGGGGCGGGGCTCCTCGACGCCGTGCGGCAGCGGCTCGCCGAGAGCGGCGCCGACCCGACCCCGGCGCGCGTCGCGGCCGCGCTGCGGGCCCAGGGGCGCCTGCTCGGGGACGCCGAAGTGCTCGGCGCGGCGGAGGAGTTGCGGAGCGAACTGGTCGGCACCGGCCCCCTGGAGCCGCTGCTCGCCGACCCGCGCGTCACCGACGTGCTGGTCTCGGCGCCCGACCGCGTCTGGGTGGACCGGGGCGCGGGCCTCGAACCGACGAGGGTGACGTTCCCGGACGCGGCGGCCGTCCGGCGCCTCGCGCAGCGGCTCGCGGCGGTCGCCGGGCGCCGCCTCGACGACGCCAGGCCCTGGGTGGACGCCCGACTGCCGGACGGCACCCGGATGCACGCCGTCCTGCCGCCGGTCGCGGTCGGCTCGACCTGCCTGTCGCTGCGGGTGGTGCGGCCGAGGGCCTTCTCCGTGACGGAGCTCGCGGAGGCCGGCACCGTCCCGCCGGGCGGCGCGCCGCTGCTGCGGGCGCTCGTCGAGGCCCGGGTCTCCTTCCTCGTCAGCGGCGGCACCGGATCGGGCAAGACCACCCTGCTGTCCACCCTCCTCGGCCTGGTCGGTGAGCGGGAGCGCATCGTCATCGCCGAGGACTCGGCCGAACTGCGCCCCGACCACCCGCACGTGGTGCGCCTGGAGGCCCGCCCGCCCAACCAGGAGGGCGCCGGTTCCGTGACCCTGCGGGACCTGGTGCGGCAGGCGCTGCGGATGCGGCCGGACCGGCTGGTGGTCGGCGAGGTCCGAGGCCCCGAGGCGGTCGATCTGCTGGCCGCCCTCAACACGGGCCACGAAGGCGGGTGCGGGACCGTCCACGCCAACACGGCGGCCGACGTCCCGGCCCGTCTGGAGGCCCTCGGCACGGCGGCGGGACTCGACCGGGCGGCCCTGCACAGTCAGTTGGGCGCCGGACTCTCGGCGGTGCTGCACCTGGTGCGGGACCGCTCGGGGCAGCGGCGCGTCGCCGAGGTGCACGTCCTCGCACGGGACCGGGAGGGGCTGGTCGTGACCGTCCCCGCGCTGCGCTGGGGAGCGGAGGGCTTCGTACGGGAGCGGGGCTGGGAGCGGCTGCGGGCGCTGATCGGAGCAGCCATGACGGGAGAGGAGGAGCACCGATGACGGGGATCACGGGCGGAGCCGCCGCGCAGGGAGCGGCAGCGCTGTGCGCGGGCGGCGCGCTGTGGTGGACGGCCGAACGCGAGCGGGCGCTCCGCCGGGCACGCACGGTCCTCGCGGTACCGGGCGGAGGCGCGGCCCCCTGGCCGACGGTCTTCGGACGGTGGCGGGACGCCGCCCGGAAGCGCCCGGAGTGGTTGTGCCTGCCCGTGGCGGCGGTCCTCGCGCTGCTGGGAGCCTCGTTCCTGCCGCTGCTCGTGGGCGCGGCGGCGGTGCCGCTCGTGGGCCGCCGGCTGCGTGCCGCCCGGAGCCGGCGCGAACGCGAGGCCCGTGGCGACGGGGTGGTGGCCCTCTGCGGGGCCGTCGCGGGCGAGCTGAGAGCCGGATGGCAGCCCGCCCAGGCGCTCGCGTTCGCCGCCCGCACGACAGGGGCGCTCGGCGGACAGGAGGCAGCGGTCCTGGCGGCGGCCCAGTTCGGCGGGGACGTGCCCGAGGCGCTGCGCCGGGCGGCACGACGGGACGGCGCCGACGGGCTCGCCGGGATGGCGGCCTGCTGGCAGGTCGCGGTCGACGGCGGCGCGGGCCTGGCCGCCGGACTCGACCGCCTGGAGGCGGCCCTGCGGGCCCACCGGGACCAGCGGGAGCGGCTGCGCGCCCAGTTGGCCGGGGCCTGGGCGACGGTCGCGGTCCTCGCGGTGCTGCCGGTCGCCGGACTGGGCCTCGGAGCCGCGCTCGGCGCACACCCCCTGCGGGTCCTCCTGCACACCCCGGCGGGCCTCGGCTGCCTGGCCGTCGGCGGGGCCCTCGAAGCCCTGGGGCTGGGGTGGGCGGCCCGGATCGTGCGACGAGGGGAGCGCCCGTGACAACGGCACTCGTGGCGCTCTGCGCCGTCGCGTGGGCGGCGAGCCTCGTGGCCGACCGACGCCGCGAACGGCGGCTGCGTCGCCGCATCGAGACCCTCCTCGCGACCACGCCGACACCGACGCGGGCACCCCGCCCCTCCCTGCCACCCCGGTTGCGGGCCCGGGCCGTGCCCTGCGCGGCGGGTCTCGGCGGATGGGTGCTGATCGGCGGGGTGCCCGGCCTGGCCGCCGGGATCGCCACGGCCTGGGCGCTGCGGTGGCTGCGGACCCGGCGCGCGGCGGGCGCGGCACCGGAGGACCCGGAGATCGTCCGTCAGCTCCCGCTGGCCGCCGACCTTTTGGCGGCCTGTGCCTCGGCCGGCGCCGGGCCCGGGGAATCGGCGGAGGCGGTGGGCCGGTCCTTGGGCGGGCCCGTCGGCGAACGCCTGATCCGCACGGCGGCCGAACTGCGGCTCGGCGGCGAACCGGCCGAGGTGTGGCGGAGGTTCGGCGCGATACCGGGCGCGGAGGGGCTCGCCAGATGCCTGGAGCGGGCCGCCTCCTCCGGGGCACCCGCGGCCGACGCGGTGGCCCGGCACGCGGAGGGCCTGAGAGCGGCCCGCGCCCGAGCGGCGGCGGCCCGCGCACAGCGGGCGCAGGTCCTGATCACCGCACCGGTGGGGCTCTGCTTCCTGCCCGCCTTCCTGGCGGTGGGGGTGGCCCCGGTGGTCATCGGTCTGGCGAGCGGGCTGCTCGGCGGCGGGAGGTGAGAGGAAGGCGGAAGGCGGAAGGCGGACGGCGGGCGAACGAGGAAGCCGGGATGACGGGAAGCCGGGACGACGAGACGAAGGGGAGCCGGGATGACGGAGACCAAGGCCATGACGGCCGTGACAGCCACGGCGGCCACGACGGCCGTGACCGCCATGAACGCGAGGAAAGCGAAGGAGACGGACGTGATGTGGGCGATGACTCGGACGATGACGGAGCGGGCGGTGGACCTGGTGAAGGTCGGCACGTTCAGGACGGTGCTCCACGGCTGGTGGCGGGTCCGGCGGACGGCGGCGCGCCGGGACGCGGGCATGAGCACCACGGAGTACGCGATGGGCACGATCGCGGCGGCGGCGTTCGCGGCCGTGCTCTACAAGGTGCTCACCAGCGGGGCGGTCACGAAGGCCCTGGAGTCGGTGATCGGGAAGGCTCTCGATGCGCCGTTCTGACCGGGGTTCGGTGACCGCGGAGACGGCGGTCGCGCTGCCGGCCCTGGTGCTGTTCACGGCGGCCCTGCTCTGGGCCCTGGGCGCGGCCGGAGCGCAGATCCGATGTGTGGACGCGGCCCGGGCCGGGGCGCGGGCGGTCGCCCGTTCCGAGCCGGTGGCCGCGGCGGAGGCGGCGGCGCGGGCCGCCGCCCCGGACGGGGCCAGGGTCATCGTCGAGCGGTCGGGCGAGCTGTGGCGGGTGACGGTGGAGGCGTCGGCGCCCGGCCCGGGCGGCCTGGGGCTGACCCTGCGGGCCGGTGCGGCGGCGCTCGCCGAGGACACGGTGGGGGTGGCGGCGCTGTGAGGGGCGGCGGCGACCGGGGAGCGGCGACCGTGTGGACGGCGTTCGCGGCCTGCGCCCTGTGCGTGGTGTTCGGGGCCGTGCTCGCGCTGGGCCAGGCGGTGGCCGCCCGGCACCGGGCGGGCGGTGCGGCCGACCTGGCGGCCCTCGCGGCCGCCGACCGGGCGCTGTGGGGCGAGGCGGACGCCTGTGCGGCCGCGGCGCGGGTGGCCGCCGCGCAGGGGGCCGAGGTGGTCCGGTGCCGGGTGCGCGAGGACATCGCGGACGTCACCGCCCGCGTGTCGGTCGGCGCGTGGTCCCCCGAGGTCACCTCCAGAGCGGGCCCGCCGGGCCCCGCGGGCCTTCAGGCCCCTCTACCGGGCCTTACGTGGCCTCGGGCGAGCCCGATGCCGCCGGACCCCGCCCCTCCGGATCCAGAGCCTCCTGGCCTCGCCCTGGCTCCGGAGCCTCCCCGGCTTCCGGGACCCGCACCTCCGGCACCTCCGGCCCCTCCGACTCGGCACCCGACGTCTCCGCGCCCGCCGGCTCCTCGCCCTCCGCCTCCCGAAGCAGCTCCGTGAGCAACCGGATCGCGCCTCGTTTGTGGAGGGGGTCGTTGCCGTTGCCGCACTTGGGGGACTGGATGCAGGACGGGCAGCCGGAGTCGCATTCGCAGGAGGCGATGGCCTCGCGGGTGGCGGTCAGCCAGGCGCGGGCGGTGTGGAAGGCGCGTTCGGCGAAGCCGGCGCCGCCGGGGTGGCCGTCGTAGACGAAGACGGTCGGGAGCAGCGTGTCGGGGTGGAGCGGGACGGAGACGCCGCCGATGTCCCAGCGGTCGCAGGTGGCGAAGAGCGGCAGCATGCCGATGGAGGCGTGTTCGGCGGCGTGCAGGGCGCCGCCGAGGATCTCCGGGCTGATCCGGGCGGCGTCGAGCTGGTCCTCGGTGACCGTCCACCACACGGCCCGGGTGCGCAGGGTGCGGGGCGGCAGGTCCAGCTTGGTCTCGCCGAGCACCTCGCCGGTGATCAGGCGGCGGCGGAGGAAGGAGACGACCTGGTTGGTGACCTCGACGGAGCCGTAGCAGAGGCGCCCGGCTCCCCAGGGGATCTCGGTGTCGGTGGACAGGACGGAGAGGGAGGTGGTGTCGCGGGCGGTGGTCGAGTAGGGCGGGCTCGCCTCTTCGACGAGGGCCACGGAGTCCTTCAGGTCGAGCTCGCGGACCAGATAGGTGCGGCCCTGGTGGAGATGGACCGCGCCCTCGTGGACGGAGGCGTGGGAGGCGGCCTCGTCGACCGTGCCGAGCAGCCGGCCGGTGCCGGCCTCGACGATCCGGACGGGGCTGCCGCTGCCGCCCCGGATGTCGGTGAGGTCGGCGGCCCGCTCCCGGCGGGTCCAGTACCAGCCGGTGGAGCGGCGGCGCAGCAGGCCGGCCGACTCCAGCTGGGGGAGGAGTTCGGGCACGGCGGGGCCGAAGAGGGCCAGGTCGGCCTCGGTCAGCGGCAGCTCCGCGGCGGCGGCGCAGAGATGGGGGGCGAGGACGTAGGGGTTGTCGGGGTCCAGGACGGTCGACTCGACCGGGCGGCGGAAGATCGCCTCGGGGTGGTGGACCAGGAAGGTGTCCAGCGGGTCGTCGCGGGCGACCAGGATCGCCAGCGCGCCCTCGCCGGAGCGGCCGGCGCGGCCCGCCTGCTGCCACAGGGAGGCGCGGGTGCCGGGATAGCCGGCGATGACGACGGCGTCCAGGCCCGAGACGTCCACGCCCAGCTCCAGGGCGGTCGTGGCGGCCAGGCCGAGGAGTTCGCCCGAGTGCAGGGCGCGCTCCAGGGCGCGGCGCTCCTCGGGCAGGTAGCCGCCCCGGTAGGCGGCGACCCGGCGGGCCAGGGAGCGGTCGACCTCGGCGAGGCGTTCCTGGGCGATGACCGAGATCAGCTCGGCGCCGCGCCGGGAACGGACGAAGGCGACCGAGCGCACGCCCTGGACCGTGAGGTCGGTCAGCAGGTCGGCGGTCTCGGCGGTGGCGGTGCGGCGGACCGGGGCGCCCTGCTCGCCGTGGAGCTCGGTCAGCGGCGGCTCCCACAGGGCGAAGACCAGTTCGCCGCGCGGGGAGGCGTCGTCGGAGACCTCGGTGACGGGCAGGCCGGTGAGGCGGGCGGCGGCGTGGGAGGGGTCGGCGGAGGTGGCCGAGGCGAGGAGGAAGACGGGGTCGGCGCCGTACCGGGCGCAGACACGCCGGAGGCGGCGCAGTACCTGGGCGACGTGGGAGCCGAAGACGCCCCGGTAGGTGTGGCACTCGTCGATGACGACATAGCGCAGGGAGCGCAGGAAGGAGGACCACCTGGGGTGGGACGGGAGTATGCCCCGGTGGAGCATGTCGGGGTTGGTGAGCACGTAGTTCGCGTACTGGCGGACCCACTCGCGCTCCTCGACCGGGGTGTCGCCGTCGTAGACGGCGGGCCGGATCCGGTTGCCGAGCGGGGCGGCGAGTTCCCGTACGGCACGGCACTGGTCGGCGGCGAGGGCCTTGGTGGGGGCCAGGTACAGGGCGGTGGTGCCGCGTCCGTTGGCGGCCTCGGCGCCGTCTAGGAGGGTGGACAGGACGGGGGTGAGATAGGCGAGCGACTTGCCCGAGGCGGTTCCCGTGGCGATCACCACAGAAGTGCCGTCCAGAGCGTGCTCGACGGCTTCGGCCTGGTGCGCCCACGGGTGGTCGATCCCGGCGGCCTGGATGGCGTTGATCACCTCCGCGCGGATGCGGTGCGGCCAGACGGCATGACGGCCCGCTCGGGCGGGCAGATGCTCCGTATGGGTGATGCGCGCGGCCCGGCTCTCGCCTGCGGAGAGCCGGTCGAGGACCTGACCTGGAGAGGGGCGGTCGCCCGTCTCCCCGGCGGGTCGGCGGGGGCGGTGATTCTTGGCCATCGGCATCGAGTGTGTCACCGGCGTGACGGACAATGCTTCCAAGGCGTCGTGCATGGCAGTCGGTAAGTGATTGAATGCCATCGCGGCCGGCGTTCCGTCCCGTGACTCCGCACGGGAGTTCCGAGGGGCGGCCGCTCGATAGCTAGGTGCTGGAGGACCCGTGGACCTGTCTCTGTCGACTCGCACTGTGACTGGCCCGGCCGGCGACCGTACGGTCGTCGAGGTCGGTGGCGAGATTGATGTGTATACCGCGCCCAAGCTGCGCGAGCAGTTGGTCGAGTTGGTGAACGACGGCAGCTACCACCTGGTTGTCGACATGGAGCGGGTGGACTTCCTCGACTCGACCGGCCTCGGCGTGCTGGTGGGCGGTCTGAAGCGCGTGCGCGCGCATGAGGGATCGCTGCGTCTGGTCTGCAACCAGGAGCGCATTCTGAAGATCTTCCGGATCACCGGACTCACCAAGGTGTTCCCCATTCACACCTCCGTCGAGGACGCCGTCCAAGCGGCCGACTGAGGCCGACGCGCCGTCCTCGCCCCGTGTAGCCGTCCAGAACCCCAGGGGGATCGCATGGCCACCGTTGAACTCCTCTTCAGTGCTCAGCCCGAGCACGTCCGCACGGCCCGTCTCGTGGCCGCCGCGGTCGCCCGCCGGGCCGGGGTCGACGAAGCGGTCCTCGACGAGGTCAGGCTCGCCGTCGGCGAGGCGTGTTCCCGGGCGGTCGGGCTGCATCGGAGCAACGGGGTCGCCACCCCCGTCCGGGTCGTGCTGACCGAGGAGGAGAAGACCTTCTCCATCGAGGTCGGCGACGAGGTGCCCGGCGCGGGCGTGGCGGCCGCGGACGCCGTCGGCGTGCCCGGTGCGCGCGACGCCGCCCCGGCCGAGGACTTCGACGACGCCGACGGCGAGGACGAGATGGGGCTCGCGGTGATCCGCGGGCTCGTCGACGACGTGGAGGTGAGCGCCGGCGAGGACGGCGGCACCATCCGCATGAGCTGGCCGGCCAACCCGGACGCCCCGTTCAGCTGATCCGGCCGGAGTCCCAGGACCGGACGATCCCGGCCGACCCCGCGACCGAGCGAAGAGGCCCTGCCCCGCAGGGCCTCTTCGCCATTTCCCGGACCGCGCAGACCTCCCGCCCCCGCCGCCGTATTACCGCATTCGGCGGTACTTATGAGGTATTCGGGAATTACCACCGCCATCATCCCTTTTCTGTGGGTTTCCCTCCCTAGAATCCGTTCTGTCTTGACCTCGCAACGTCAAGGAGGACGGAATGGCGGGTCTCGCAGCCGCGGTGCTTACTCAGGAGAACCGCGTGATCGTGGGCGTCGTCGCGGTGGTGGCGCTCGCGGCGCTGGTCGTGGCCCGGCTGCTCGTCCGCCAGGTGCTGGCGGCCGGCGAGGGCACGGAATCCATGCGGAAGATCGCGGCCGCCGTGCAGGAGGGTGCCAACGCCTATCTCGCCCGGCAACTGCGCACCATCGGCATTTTCGCCGTCGTCGTGTTCTTCCTGCTGTTTCTGCTGCCCGCCGACACCTGGTCGCAGCGGGCCGGGCGCTCGCTGTTCTTCCTGGTGGGCGCGCTTTTCTCGGCGGTCACCGGGTATCTCGGCATGCGGCTCGCCGTCCGCGCGAACGTACGGGTCGCGGCGGCGGCCCGGGAGGCCACGCCCGCGCCGGGGGAACCGGAGCGGGACCTGACGGATGTCGCGCACCGGGCGATGAAGATCGCGTTTCGTACGGGTGGCGTGGTCGGCATGTGCACCGTCGGCCTCGGCCTGCTCGGCGCCTCCTGCGTCGTGCTCGTCTACGCCGCCGACGCGCCCAAGGTCCTGGAGGGCTTCGGTCTCGGGGCCGCGCTCATCGCGATGTTCATGCGGGTCGGCGGCGGCATCTTCACCAAGGCCGCCGACGTCGGCGCCGACCTCGTCGGCAAGGTCGAGCAGGGCATCCCCGAGGACGACCCGCGCAACGCCGCCACCATCGCCGACAACGTGGGCGACAACGTCGGCGACTGCGCCGGCATGGCCGCCGACCTCTTCGAGTCGTACGCCGTGACGCTCGTCGCCGCCCTCATCCTCGGCAAGGCCGCCTTCGGAGACCTGGGGCTCGCGTTCCCGCTGATGGTGCCCGCGATCGGCGTCGTGACCGCGATGATCGGCATCTTCGCCGTCGCCCCGCGGCGTACCGACCGCAGCGGCATGACCGCCATCAACCGGGGCTTCTTCCTCTCCGCGCTGATCTCGCTGGCCCTCGTCGCCGTCGCCGCCTTCGTCTACCTGCCGTCCTCCTACGCGGACCTGGAGGGCGTCACCGAGCCCGGCATCCCCACCCACGGCGGCGACCCGCGGGTCCTCGCCCTGGTCGCGGTCGCCATCGGCATCGTGCTGGCCGCGTTGATCCAGCAGCTCACCGGCTACTTCACCGAGACCCGCCGGCGCCCGGTCCGGGACATCGGGAAGTCCTCGCTGACCGGCCCCGCCACCGTCGTCCTGGCCGGTGTCTCCCTCGGTCTCGAGTCCGCCGTCTACACGGCGCTGCTGATCGGCCTCGCCGTCTACGGGGCGTTCCTGCTCGGCGGCACCTCCATCATGCTGGCGCTGTTCGCGATCGCCCTCGCGGGCACCGGGCTGCTCACCACGGTCGGCGTGATCGTGGCCATGGACACCTTCGGGCCGGTCTCCGACAACGCCCAGGGCATCGCCGAGATGTCCGGCGACGTCCAGGGCGCCGGCGCGCAGGTCCTCACCGAGCTCGACGCCGTCGGCAACACCACCAAGGCGATCACCAAGGGCATCGCGATCGCCACCGCCGTCCTCGCCGCGGCCGCGCTCTTCGGCTCGTACCGTGACGCCATCGCCACCTCGGTCGCCGAAGTGGGCGCGAAGGCCACCGAGATGAACCTGTCCATGGACATCTCCCAGCCCAACAACCTGTTCGGGATGGTGCTCGGCGCGGCCGTCGTCTTCCTGTTCTCCGGGCTCGCCATCAACGCCGTGTCCCGGTCGGCCGGCGCGGTGGTCTACGAGGTGCGGCGGCAGTTCCGCGAGCACCCCGGAATCATGAACTACACGGAGCAGCCCGAGTACGGACGGGTCGTCGACATCTGCACCAAGGACGCGCTGCGTGAACTCGCCACGCCCGGACTGCTCGCCGTCCTCGCGCCGATCGCGGTCGGCTTCTCGCTCGGGGTCGGGGCGCTCGGCTCGTACCTCGCCGGGGCCATCGCCACCGGCTCGCTGATGGCCGTCTTCCTCGCCAACTCCGGTGGCGCCTGGGACAACGCGAAGAAGCTGGTCGAGGACGGGCACTACGGCGGCAAGGGCAGCCCGGCCCATGAGGCGACCGTCATCGGAGACACGGTCGGCGACCCGTTCAAGGACACCGCGGGACCGGCGATCAACCCGCTCCTGAAGGTGATGAACCTGGTCGCGCTGCTGATCGCCCCCGCCGTGGTGCAGTTCAGCTACGGGGACGACGCCAGTGGCGGCCTGCGGGCGCTGGTCGCCGCCCTCGCGATCCTGGTCGTCGTGGGCGCGGTCCGGGTCTCCAAGCGGCGTTCGGTGGCCGTGGACGACGGCTCGGCGGAGCGGAACGGGACCTCACGGGACGCCACGGCGCTGCCGTAGCCGGGCCGGGTCCCGTCCACCGCGCTGCCGGTAGCCGGGCCGGAGTCCCGCCGCCTCCCCGTCGTCGTGACGTGCGGTCAGAACAGGCGCGGACGGCGCGTTCTGACGTGACGTCCGCCCCTGTCTCCTTGGTGCAAAAGGCTGCAATATCGGATGAATCGGTCCCACGAACGGTGGATGTCCTCCGTACGGCGTGTATGTTCCGGGGCCGAGAGCCTTGGAAGGGACCGATCCGGTGAACAAGAATCTTGCGGCCGCGTTGTCCGGCTGCGCGGTACTGGTGCTCGCGCTGTCGGGGTGCAGTGACGACAAGGGCGACAAGGTCAACGACTGGGCCAAGACGTTCTGTGACCAGGCACAGCCCCAGATCCAGAAGCGCGCCGACGCGAACCAGCTGATCATCTCCACGGCGGCCGACAGCAAGCCCGTCACGATCAAGGCCGCCGACTCGAAGGCCTTCGCCGACATCGCCGCCGCCGACCGCGCCCTGGCCAAGGCCGTGGAGTCCGCGGGCGCCCCGCCGGTCGACAACGGCGAGAAGATCCAGCAGGACGCGATCAAGGAGCTCAACGCCACGGCCGTGGCGTACGAGGGTCTGAAGAAGCAGGTCGACGCGCTCGACACGGGCAACCAGCAGAAGTTCGCGGACGGGCTCAAGGTCGTCTCCGAGAACCTCGGCAAGATCCAGAACATGGACCAGGACGCCGTCGCCAAGCTGCAGGCCGGCGAACTCGGCCAGGCCATGGCCAAGCAGCCCGGCTGCCAGACCCCGTCGGCCTCCCCGAAGCCGGGCGGCCCGGCCTCCCCGAAGACGGGCTCCACCCCGGTCACCAAGTCGACCGCCTCGCCCAAGCCGTAGGCGCCCGGGCCGGTCCGGCGCGTCCGCCGGACCGGCCCGCCCCCTGTCGATGGCGGCCGTTGTCGGTGGCGCCCGTCACAATGGGGCACGTGAGTACGACCAGCACGAACCCCAGCCTCCCGGTGCCCACGCACGCCGTCCGCCTGCGCGAGGCCCTGCTCGCCGCCGACTTCACCGCCGACGGTCTGCTCGACCTGCTCGGCGCCCAGGCCTACGCCGCGCTCGCCCGCAGCGAGACCGTGCCCGCCCTCCGGGCGACCCGCGGGGACTCCCCGCTGGAGACCCTGGTCCGGCTCTTCCTGCTCCAGCGCGCCGTGGAGCACGAGCGGGCCGCCGCCGCGCTGCCCCTGGCGGAGGCGCTCGCCGACGGCTGGGTCGTCCGCGAGGACGACACCGTGCGCGCCACCGTCGACGTACGGCCGTACGGCGGCCCGGACGGCGAGGACTGGTTCATCGTCTCCGACCTCGGCTGTGCGGTCGGCGGGGCCGGCGGCATCGGCACGAAGGACGAAGGGGTCGTCCTCGGCGTCGGCGGGGCCTCCACCACCCTCGCCGGGATCACCGTCCGCACCCCGGTCGCCACCGCCCTCGACCTGGGCACCGGCTCCGGCATCCAGGCGCTGCACGCCGCCCAGCACGCCACGCTGGTGACCGCCACCGACCTCAACCCGCGCGCCCTCGACTTCACCCGGCTCACCCTCGCCCTCTCCGGGGCCCGGGGCGCCGAGCTGCTGACCGGCTCGCTCTTCGAGCCCGTCGACGGCGACACGTACGACCTGATCGTCTCCAACCCGCCGTTCGTGATCTCCCCCGGCTCCGGACTCACCTACCGGGACGGCGGCATGGGCGGCGACGACCTGTGCCGCACGCTCGTGCAGGAGGCCGGGGAGCGGCTCAACGACGGCGGTTACGCCCAGTTCCTCGCCAACTGGCAGCACGTCGAGGGCGAGGAGTGGCAGGACCGGCTCCGCTCCTGGGTGCCGCGCGGCTGCGACGCGTGGATCGTGCAGCGCGAGGTCCAGGACGTCACCCAGTACACCGAGCTGTGGCTGCGCGACAGCGGCGACCACCGCGGCGACCCGGACGCGTACCGGCTGGCGTACGGGCGGTGGCTGGACGAGTTCGAGGCCCGCAAGACCCGGGGGATCGGCTTCGGCTGGATCACCCTGCGCAAGAGCGCGGCCGTCGCCTCCGGAGCGGCCGAGCCCTCGATCGTCATCGAGGAGTGGCCGCACCCCGTCGAGCAGCCCCTCGGTGACACCGTACGGGACCACTTCGAGCGCCAGGACTACCTGCGCGGCCGGGACGACGCGGCCCTGCTCGCCGACCGGTTCACCCTCGCGCCCGAGGTCGTCCAGGAGCAGGTCGGCCTGCCCGGCGCCGAGGACCCCGAGCACGTGCTGCTGCGCCAGAACCGCGGGATGCGCCGGGCCACCCGGGTGGACCACGTGGCGGCCGGCTTCGCGGGCGTCTGCGACGGCACGCTCAGCGCCGGCCGGATCCTCGACGCCATCGGCCAGCTCACCGGCGAGGACCCGGTCGTCCTGCGGGACCGCACCCCGCAGGCGATCCGGCTCCTGGTGGAGGAGGGCTTCCTGCTGCCGGCGACCTAGGGCGAATGAGCGGCGACCGGCCGACCCTGACGGGTCGGCGACCGACCGGGACCGACCGTTTCGTGTCGCCTTCCCGACCGGATCCGCCCCGTCCGACACCCGATGACGTGACGAAGAAGGCCGGAACGACAGGGGAGTACCGGCCATCCTCGTGAAACCGTGCGGTGCCCTCCGCGCCGTTCACCGCGATTTCGCCCCCCTGACGCCGGGAGGTGCCAGCCTCGGCTCCGGGAGCCGGAGACGGCATGGCGACGGAACGGGGTACGGGCATGGAGAGCGGGCCGGCGATCTTCGCGGGAGGGGCGTTCACGCTGTTCGGGGCCGCACTGCTGGTGTGGACGGGGGTCCGGGTGGCGCAGGGCGAGCCCGTCGCGCTCGGGGTCGCGCCGAAGCCCGCCGCCGTCCTGTCGGGCCTGTTCGGCGCCGCCTTCCTCCTCCTCGGGATCTGGTGCTTCGGGCGTCCGTGAGGACGTCCGGGCGGGAGCCCCGCCCCGCCGGTCCGGCAGTCCGGGCGGCAGGAAGGGCAGGACTCGGGTTACCGTTCGAGTGGCCGTTGCGGGCTTTCGCCGTTTGACACGGGGGCGGGTTGTACCGTCACACTCCGCAGCGACGGCAGTGCACCGTATGTGCCGCTGCCGTGCGTGCCAGCGCCGAACGTACGCAGTACGTGCCGGAGAGCGTCGACCGGAGAGAAGAGCGAAGTTGTCCCCGACCAGCGAGACCGCACAGGGCGGCCGCCGACTCGTCATCGTCGAGTCGCCTGCCAAGGCGAAGACGATCAAGGGCTACCTCGGCCCTGGCTACGTCGTCGAGGCGAGCGTCGGACACATCCGGGACCTCCCCAGCGGCGCCGCCGAGGTGCCCGAGAAGTACACCGGCGAGGTGCGCCGCCTCGGCGTCGACGTCGACCATGACTTCCAGCCCATCTATGTCGTCAACGCCGACAAGAAGGCGCAGGTCAGGAAGCTCAAGGAGCTGCTCGCCGAGTCCGACGAGCTCTTCCTCGCCACCGATGAGGACCGCGAGGGCGAGGCCATCGCGTGGCACCTCCAGGAAGTCCTGAAGCCCAAGGTCCCGGTCCACCGGATGGTCTTCCACGAGATCACCAAGGACGCGATCCAGGAGGCCGTCGCCAACCCGCGCGAGCTGAACAAGCGCATGGTCGACGCCCAGGAGACCCGCCGCATCCTCGACCGCCTGTACGGCTACGAGGTCTCGCCGGTCCTGTGGAAGAAGGTCATGCGGGGCCTGTCCGCGGGCCGCGTCCAGTCCGTCGCGACCCGGCTCGTCGTCGAGCGCGAGCGCGAGCGGATCGCCTTCCGCTCGGCCGAGTACTGGGACCTCACCGGCACCTTCTCCACCGGCCGCGCCGGTGACCCCTCCGACCCGTCCTCCCTGGTCGCGCGCCTCGCGAACGTCGACGGGAAGCGTGTCGCGCAGGGCCGTGACTTCGGCGCCGACGGCCGTCTGAAGAGCGAGAACGTGCTCCACCTCGACGAGGAGAAGGCCCGCGCGCTCGCCGCCTCCCTCGCCGACACCCGCTTCGCCGTCCGCTCGGTCGAGTCGAAGCCGTACCGCCGCTCCCCGTACGCCCCCTTCCGCACCACGACCCTCCAGCAGGAGGCGAGCCGGAAGCTGGGCTTCGGCGCGAAGGCGACCATGCAGGTGGCGCAGAAGCTGTACGAGAACGGCTTCATCACCTACATGCGTACGGACTCCACGATCCTGTCCGACACGGCCGTCGGCGCGGCCCGTGCGCAGGTCACGCAGCTCTACGGCGCCGACTACCTGCCGGAGAAGCCGCGCGTCTACGCCGGCAAGGTCAAGAACGCCCAGGAGGCGCACGAGGCGATTCGTCCTTCGGGTGATCGTTTCCGCACCCCGGCGGAGACGGGCCTGACCGGCGACCAGTTCCGCCTCTACGAGCTCATCTGGAAGCGGACCGTCGCCTCCCAGATGAAGGACGCGACCGGCAACTCCGTCACCGTGAAGATCGGCGGCACCGCCGCCGACGGCCGGGACGCCGAGTTCTCCGCCTCCGGCAAGACGATCACCTTCCACGGCTTCATGAAGGCGTACGTCGAAGGGGCCGACGACCCGAACGCCGAGCTCGACGACCGCGAGCGGCGCCTGCCGCAGGTCGCCGAGGGCGACGCGCTGGCCGCCGAGCAGATCACGGTGGACGGCCACGCGACCAAGCCGCCGGCCCGCTACACCGAGGCCAGCCTGGTCAAGGAGCTCGAAGAGCGCGAGATCGGCCGCCCGTCGACGTACGCCTCGATCATCGGCACCATCCTCGACCGCGGCTACGTCTTCAAGAAGGGGACGGCGCTCGTGCCGTCGTTCCTCTCCTTCGCCGTCGTCAACCTCCTGGAGAAGCACTTCGGGCGGCTCGTCGACTACGACTTCACCGCCCGGATGGAGGACGACCTCGACCGCATCGCGCGCGGCGAGGCCCAGGCCGTGCCGTGGCTGAGGCGTTTCTACTTCGGTGAGGGCGGCGGCTCCGGCGAGGGCGGCGCGGCCGACGCCGGCAACGGCGACGGCGACCACCTCGGCGGACTCAAGGAGCTCGTCACCGACCTCGGCGCCATCGACGCCCGGGAGATCTCCTCCTTCCCCGTCGGCGACGGCATCGTGCTGCGCGTCGGCCGCTACGGCCCGTACGTCGAGCGCGGCGAGAAGGACACCGAGGGCCACCAGCGCGCCGACGTCCCCGAGGACCTCGCGCCCGACGAGCTGACCGTCGCCCACGCGGAGGAGCTGCTCGCCAAGCCGAGCGGCGACTTCGAGCTGGGCGCCGACCCCGTCAGCGGCAACCAGATCGTCGCCAAGGACGGCCGCTACGGCCCGTACGTCACCGAGATCCTCCCCGAGGACACCCCGAAGACCGGCAAGAACGCGGTCAAGCCGCGCACTGCCTCGCTCTTCAAGTCGATGTCCATCGACACGGTGACCCTGGACGAGGCGCTCAAGCTGATGTCGCTGCCCCGCGTCGTCGGCGCCGACGCCGAGGGCGTCGAGATCACGGCGCAGAACGGCCGCTACGGCCCGTACCTGAAGAAGGGCACGGACTCGCGGTCGCTCACCGACGAGGAGCAGCTGTTCACGATCACGCTGGAAGAGGCGCTGGCGATCTACGCCCAGCCCAAGCAGCGTGGCCGGGCCGCCGCCAAGCCCCCGCTGAAGGAGCTCGGCACCGACCCCGTCAGCGAGAAGCCCGTGGTCGTCAAGGACGGGCGCTTCGGCCCGTACGTGACCGACGGCGAGACCAACGCGACCCTGCGCACCGACGACAGCGTCGAGACGATCACGCCCGAGCGCGGCTACGAGCTGCTGGCCGAGAAGCGGGCCAAGGGCCCGGCGAAGAAGGCGGCCAAGAAGGCGCCCGCCAAGAAGGCCACGGCGAAGAAGACCGCCGCCAAGAAGACCACCGCGACCAAGACGGCCGCGGCGAAGAAGACGGCCGCCAAGAAGACCACGACGGCCAAGACCACGACGGCGAAGAAGACGACGGCCGCGAAGAAGACGGCGGCCGCCAAGCCGGAGTGACTCTCCTGACATGACGGGGAGGGCAGGGGCCGTGGCCCCCGCCCTCCCCGTCTGTTTGTTCGGGTGAAGGCCGCGGGGAGCAAGAGCGTCCGGATAGGGTGGACGGATGACGCGAGCAGAGCAGCCAGAAACCGACGCCGCACTCGTCGCCGATTCCCGGGAGCGTGCCGTACGGGCCCTGTTGCGCCATCAGCCGCTGCGGCGTCTGTGGGGCGCCCAGGCGGTCGGCGGCACGGGCGACGCGCTCGCCGTGCTCGTCCTCACCCTGCTCGGGCTCCAGGCGGCCGTGGCCGACGGGGCCCTGGGCGGGGGCTACCGGGGCGCCGCGTTCGCCGTGGCCGCCGTCATCGGTACGCGGATCCTCGCCGCCGTCCTCTTCGGCGCCGTCCTGCTCGGCCCGCTCACCGCGCTGACCGCGCCCGGCGGCCCGCTCGACCGCCGCTGGACCATGATCGGCGCCGACGGGCTGCGGCTCGCGCTGCTCGTCGTCGCCCCGCTGTGGATCGACTGGACCCCCGACAAGGCGCTCTGGTTCCTGCTCGGCACCGTCTTCGTCACCGGCGCGGCCGAACGCGTGTGGACGATCGCCAAGGACGGCGCGGCCCCCGCGCTGCTGCCCGCCCCGCCGGCCGAGGGCGCCGCCGTACGGCCGCTCCCGGACCACCTGGGCGCGCTGCGCACGCTCAGCCTGCGCACCTCGTTCCTCGCGGTGCCCGCCGCGGCCGGCGTGCTGCTGCTCGCCACGCTCGTCGGCAACCTGCTCGGCAGCGGCATCGACTGGTTCTCGCAGCACCAGGCGGCCCTCGGCGCGTACGTCGCCGCCGGAATGTTCGCCGCTTCCGTCTCCGTCCTGTTCCCGCTCACGCTGCCCGGCGGCCAGACCCCGCGGCCCCGCTCGCCCCTGGAGGGCCTGCGGCTCCCCGCCGACAAGGGCCGCACCGGCGCGCTCCCGCTGTTCGTGCTCGCCTGCGGCACCGTCGCCGGCGCCATCGCCGCCGCGGCGTCCGTCGCCGTGCTCCACGCGTACGACCTGGGCGGCGGGCCCGTCACGTACGCCCTGCTGATCCTCGCGCTCAGCGGCGCCACCGCCGTCGGCATCCGCACCGCGGGCTCGGTCCTCACCGTGCTCTCCCGGCGCCGCCTGCTCGCCCTCGCCGTCGCCGTCACCGGTGTCGCGCTGCTCGCCATGGGCCTCGTGCCGGACACGGCGACCGTGCTGGCCCTGGCCGTCCTCGCCGGGTACGCGGCCGGCGTCGCCGCCCGCACCGGGCACAGCCTCGTCGACCAGGAGACCGAGGAGGCCCGCAGGCCCCGCGTCACCGAGCACCTCCAGGCCGTCTCCCGCGTCGCCATCGGCGCGGGCGCGCTCGTCGCCCCGCTGCTCGCCGCCGCGATCGGCCCGCACCGGCTCGCCTCCGGCGGCTTCGTCTTCGCCCACGGCGGCGCGGCCTTCACCCTGATGCTGATCGGCGCGCTGCTGCTGCCCGTCGCCGCCATCGTCCTCGCCAAGACCGACGACCGGGCGGGCGTCCCGCTGCGCCGCGACCTCGGCGACGCCCTGCGCGGCGCCGACCCGGCCCAGGCGCCCTCCCCGACCGGCTTCTTCATCGCCCTGGAGGGCGGCGACGGCGCCGGCAAGTCCACCCAGGTCGAGGCGCTCGCCGAGTGGATCAGGGCCAAGGGCCACGAGGTGGTCGTCACCCGCGAGCCCGGCGCCACCCCGATCGGCAAGCGGCTCCGCTCGATCCTGCTCGACGTGTCCAGCGCCGGCCTGTCCAACCGCGCCGAGGCGCTGCTGTACGCGGCCGACCGCGCCGAGCACGTCGACTCGCTGGTCCGGCCCGCCCTGGAGCGGGGCGCCGTCGTCATCACCGACCGGTACATCGACTCCTCGGTGGCCTACCAGGGCGCCGGCCGCGACCTGTCGCCGACCGAGATCGCCCGCATCAACCGCTGGGCCACCGGCGGCCTCGTCCCGCACCTCACCGTCCTCCTCGACGTCTCCCCGGAGACCGCCCGGGAGCGGTTCACCGAGGCGCCGGACCGGCTGGAGTCCGAGCCGCCCGAGTTCCACGCGCGCGTACGGGCCGGGTTCCTGGCCCTCGCCGCCGGCGACCCCGGCCGCTACCTCGTCGTCGACGCCGGCCAGGAACCGGAGGCCGTCACCACCGTCGTACGCCACCGGCTCGACCGCGTACTGCCGCTCTCCGAAGCCGAGGTGAAGGCCCAGGAAGAGGCCCGCCGCAAGGCCGAGGAGGACGCCCGCCGCCGCGCCGAGGAAGAGGCCGCCCGCAAGGCCGAGGAAGAGCGCCTGGAGCGCGAGCGCCAGGAGCAGCTCGCCAAGCTGCGCGCCGAGGAGGAGGCCCGCCGCAAGGCCGAGGAGGAAGAGGCCCGCCGCCTGGAAGCCGAACGCCAGGCGGAGGAGGCCCGGCAGCGCGCCGAGGAGGCCCGGATCGCCGCCGAGGAAGAGCACAAGCGGCGCGAGGCCGAGGAGAAGGCCCGCCTCCAGGAGGAGGAGCGGCGCCGCAAGCAGGCCGAAGAGGAGTCCCGGCTGCGCGCCGAGGCCGAGGAACGGCGCCTGGAGAAGCAGCGCAAGGCCGAGGCCGCCCTCGTCCGCGCCGAGGAGGCCCGCCGCCTGGCGGAGGCCGCCGCCGCGAAGGCCGCGGAGGAGACCGCCCGCAAGGCCGCCGAGGAAGCCGCCCGCAAGGCAGCCGCGGAAGAGGCAGCCGCGGCCGCGCTGGCCGCCGAGGCCCAGCGGAAGGCCGCGTCCGCGCAGGCCGCGGCGAAGGCCGAGGAGGAGCGCGCGGCGGCGGAGAGGGCCGCCGCCGACCGGGCCGCCGCGGCGGAGAAGCGTGCCGCCGAGCGGGCCGAGGCGGCTGCCGTTGGAGCTGAGGCTGCCGCGAAGGCCGCGAAGGCCGCAACGGCGGGGACGGCTGCGGCGGCGGGGACGGCTGCCAAGTCGGCGACGTCACCGAGGTCCGCGAAGTCGGTGGAGGAGTCGGCGAACGAGATCACCGTCGCCACGCCGATCGTGCGGCCGGACGGACCGGCGGCCCCCGGCGCGGACGACGCGCCGACCGTGTCGCCCAACGAGGTCACCGTGCCGACGCCCATCGTGCGGCTGGACGAGGAGACCACGGTGCTGCCCCGGATCCGTTCCGGGCGGGACGCGGGCGCGGGCGTCGACAGTGGCTCCGGCTCGCGCTCCGGCTCCCGCTCCGGCGCCGGCGCCGGAGCCGACACCGACAGCGAGGCCGAGCGGACGGCCGTGCTGCCGACCGTGCGGGACGACGCGGCCCCGGCCGACCGGGTTCCGCAGGACTTCTTCCGCGACGCCGGAGCCGCCCCGGAGGGCGCCAACGAGCGCACCCGCGAACTGCCCCAGCTCGACGAGAAGGGGCAACCCCGGCGCCGCTCCGACTGGGCCGAGGAGACCCCGCTCGACGACCTCCCGACCCTCGCGGACGAGCTGCTCGGCCCGCACGACGAAGAGGACGGCGAGGGGAAGGGGCGCCGAGGGCGCCGCTGACCGCTGAGACCGTCGCCGGTCAGGGGTGGAGCCTGCTCCACCCCTGACCGGGCGGCCTGCTCCATACCGATCTGACCTGCGCTTTTCTAGCGTTGTCGGTATGGAGACAGCACTTTCCCTCGACGCGGTCAGCCGGGTCTACGGCGGGCTCACCGCGCTCGACTCGGTCAGCCTCACCGTGCCACGCGGCCGCCTCCTCGCCGTCATGGGCGGTTCCGGCTCCGGCAAGTCCACGCTGCTGCGCTGCGCCGCCGGGCTCGAACGCCCGACCTCCGGCACGGTACGCATCGGGGACACGGAGCTCGGCCGGCTGAAGCCCGCCGCGCTGACCCGGCTGCGGCGGGACCGGATCGGATTCGTGTTCCAGTCGCTGAACCTCGTCTCCGCCCTCGACGTGCGCGAGAACGTCGCCCTGCCGCTGCTCCTCGCCGGCGCCCGCGACGACGGCGGCCGCGCCCTCGCCGGTCTCGCCGCCGTGGGCCTCGCCGACCGCGCGGGCGACGCGCCCGACACCCTCTCCGGCGGCCAGCGACAGCGCGTGGCCATCGCGCGGGCGCTGGTCACCGAACCGGAGGTGATCTTCGCCGACGAGCCGACCGCCGCCCTCGACCCGGTCACCGCGACGGAGGTCCTCACCCTGCTGCGCCGGGCCGTCGACGAGCACGGCCGCACGGTCGTCCTCGTCACCCACGACCCTGCCGCGGCGGCCTGGGCGGACGAGGCGGTCTTCCTCACCCGCGGCAGGATCACGGCCCACCTCGACCGGCCGGACGCGGAACGGGTCCGGGGGATGTTCGCGCCGGTGGCGGGGACGGCGGGGATGGCGGGGGCTGGGGCGGGGGCGATGGCGCGATGAGCGGACTCCGTGGCTCCCCGACCGCCGTCCGGCTGCTGGCGGCCCGCTCGCTGCGGGCCCACCGCAGGGCCTGGGCGGCGGTGTTCGCGGCCGTCACCCTCGTCTCGCTGCTGCTCGGCTCCCTCGCGCTGACCGCCGGTTCACTGGGACTGGCCCACGCGCGCGTGGAACGGTACGCGGCGGCCGACGTCGTCGTCGCGGCCGACCAGAACGTCCGCTGGACCACCAAGCCCTGGGCCAGCGAGCCCGTCACCACCACCGCCCCGCTGACCGAACGCATCGGGGTGCCGACCGCGGTCGCGGAGCTGCTGCGGGGAGTGGAGGGGGTGCGGGCGGTGGTGCCGGACGACGGGTTCGTCGTACGGGATGCGGGTGACGTACGGGATCCCCGTGACGTACGGGGTGCGCAGGTGGCTGCGCGGGATGCCCAGGCGGCCGTACGGGACCCCCAGGGCGTACGGGAGCACCCCGGGCGCTCGTGGGAGACCGCGCGGCTCGGCGGGTACGGGCTCACCGCCGGGCGGGCGCCAGCGGGCGCGGGGGAGGTGGTGGCCGGTGCGGGGCTGGGCGCGGGCCCTGGGGAGGGCCCGGGTGCGGGTCAGGGCGCTGGGACCGGGCCGCGGATCGGGCAGTACGTCGCCGGGCATCGGGTCGTCGGCCTCGCCGACGGGCCCGCCGCCCTCTACTTCAGCGCGGCTGAGGCGGGGCGGCTCGCGGGGCATCCCGGACGGCACGACGCGATCGGGGTGCTCGGCGCGCCCGGCGTCCCCGTGGCCACCCTCCACGCGCGGGTGCGACAGGCCCTCGACGCTTCCGGAGCGGGGGAGTTGCGGGCTTTCACGGGGAACGGCAGGGGAGGTGTCGAGGACCTGCGGGCCCTGCCCGCTCGGGACGGCCTGCTCCAGCTCCTCGCGGCCGTGGCCGCGACCGTCGTCCTGGTCACCGTCCTCGTCCTGACCTCGCTCGTCGCCCAGGCCCTCCAACAGCGCGCGCCCGAACGCGAGTTGCTGTACGCCATCGGCGCCACGCCCCGGCAGGTGCGGGCCGCCGTCGGGCGTGAGGTGAACCGGGTGGCGGGCGCGGCGGCGGTCCTGGGCGCCCTCGGGGCCGTACCGGCGTTCCTGGCTCTCCGGGCCGAACTGCGCGGCCGGGGCCTGCTGCCCGCCACGCTCGAACTCCCCGCCCCGCCCTGGCTGTTCACCGGGACGCTCGTGACCGCCGGCCTGACGGTGGGGCTCGCGCGGTGCGTGGTCGTGCTCGCGGCGGCGCGGCGCGACCGGACGCCCGCCCGCCGGCCCGGGGGCGTGCGGCAGGGGTTCGGTGTCGCCCTGCTCGTCGTCGGGGCGGGGTCGGCCGGGACCGCCACGCTCCAGGCGGGGCAGGCCGCGGGGGCGGCGGCCGGGGCGGCGACCGTGACGCTCGTGGCCGGGTGCGCGCTGCTCGGGCCGTGGCTCGCGGCAGCGGCGATGCGGGTGCTGGGGCCGGTACCGCGCAGGTTCGGCGGCGCGCCGGGACGGCTCGTGGCGGCCGGGGCGGTCGCACACTCGCGCCGACTCGGAGCCGCGCTGGTCCCGATCGTCCTGGTCAGCGCCTTCGCGACCGTGCAACTCGCGGCGGGCGCCACGATGGAACGGGCCACTGCGGAGCAGGCGCGGGCGGCGATGGTGGCGGACTACGCGGTTGGCGGGTCCGGCGCGCCCGTCGGCTCCGACGGCTCCGGCCGGTCCGGCCCGTCCGGCCGGAGCGAGGGCACTGCCGCCGCCGCTGTCTCCGTGGCCGACATCCGGCGGATGCCCGGTGTCACGGCCGTGACCGGCCTGGTGCGGTCCACGGTCGTCCTGGCGCGTACCGAGGCGGGTTCGCCCCGGCTCGACCGGCTGCCCGTGCTGGGCGTGGACGCCGAAGGGTTGGCCGAGACGCTCGATCCGGCGGTCGTCGCCGGGGACCTCGCGGGGCTCGCCCGGCCCGGTACGGTCGCCGTCGGCGCGGACCGGGCCGACTCCCTTGAGGTGCGGCCCGGTTCCACGGTGGAAGTGCGCTTCGACGACGGGGCACTGCGGCGGCTCACGGTGGTGGCCGTCTACGAACGGTCCCTCGCCCTAGGGGAGTTTCTTCTGCCCCGCGCCGAACTCGCCGCGCACATGGCCGACCCACGCCCCGCCCGCGTCCTCGTGGCGGGTCCGGGCGGGGCCGCCGTCGCCGGGGCCATGGCCCGCCCGGAGCCCGAACAGGTGGTCCCGGACGAGGCCGAGGCGAGCGGTCTGGTGTCGGCGTGCGTCGTCGCCGCGATCGGCGCGCTCACGGTGCTCTCGGTCCTGAGCACCCTCGCCCTCGTCGCCGCCGGCCGCCGGGGCGAACTCGGCCTGCTCCACCAGGTCGGCGCCTCCCGCCGCCAACTGCGCCGCATGCTGCGCCTGGAGGCGGCGTTCCTGGCCGGGACCGGACTCGTGATCGGCGGTGTCGTCGCGGCGCTCCCGCTGGCCGCGTTCAGCTGGGCGCTGACCGGCGGTCCGCCGTACCTGCCGCCGCTCCAGGCCGCGCTGATCGCGGGAACGGTGATCCTCACGACGTACGCGGGGACGGTGGTCCTGAGCCCTGTCGGGCGCCGCTGAGACGGCGGGCGGCCGTCCCCAGGCCGGGTCCGGAAAGTCCCGCCTGGTTCGCGGCGCCTGGCACGCACGATCGCCGCGTTGCCGGGGTGCCCACGTAGCTGTGCTGCGAGGGCACCCCGGCGCCTCGCGCTCGCACGGACCTCGGTGCCTCGCGCCCGGCGACGCGAGCCCCGCCCTGTCGGCAGACCGCCCCGCCCCGCCGGCAGACGGCGCGACTTTCCGTCCACGGCCTACGCGTTGAGGTACGCCAGGACGGCGAGGACCCGGCGGTGGCCGCTGTCGCTCGGGGGCAGGGCCAGTTTCGCGAAGACGTTGCCGACGTGTTTGTGGACGGCCCGTTCGGTCACCACCATCGAGCGGGCGATCGTCGCGTTGTCGTGGCCCTGGGCCATCAGCGCGAGGCACTCGCGTTCGCGCGGGGTCAGCGAGTCCAGGGGGTCGTCGCGGCGTCGGGCCATCAGTTCGGTGACGACCTCGGGGTCGAGCGCCGTGCCGCCCGCGGCGACCCGTTCCAGCGCGTCCAGGAACTCGTCGACCCGGCCCACCCGGTCCTTCAGCAGGTAGCCGACGCCCCGCGCGCCGCCGCCGAGCAGCTCGGCGGCGTAGGTCTCCTCCACGTACTGGGACAGCACGAGGACCGGCAGGAACGGGAGTTCGGTGCGGGCCGCGAGCGCCGCGCGCAGGCCCTCGTCGCGGAAGCCGGGCGGCAGCCGGACGTCGAGGACGGCCACGTCGGGCCGCTGCTCCAGGAGCAGCGGAAGGATCTCGGGGCCGGTCGCCGCCACCCCCGCCACCTCGTGTCCCGCCGAGGTCAGCAGGAGGACGAGCCCTTCTCTGAGGAGGGCGTTGTCCTCGGCGATCACCACACGCACGGAAGCTCCACTTCGATCACGGTCGGGCCCCCGACGGGGCTGGTCAGACGTACGGTCCCGTCGAGCGCGGCGACCCGGCGCCGCAGCCCGAGCAGCCCGGACCCCGCGCCCTCGCGCCCCTCGGCACCGCCCCGGCCCTCGTCCCGTACGGCGGCGCGCAGACCCGTGGGGGTGCGGGCGAGTTGGACGGAGGCGTGGGTGGCGCCGCTGTGCTTGGCGGCGTTGGTGAGGGCCTCGGCGACGGCGAAGTAGGCGGCGGCTTCGACGGCGGCGGGAGCGCGGGGGGTGTCGGGCGGGGTGCCGGGTGCGGCTTCGGAGGGGGTCCCGGGCGTGGCGCCCGGCGGCGTCTCGGTGCCGGCGGTCACCGACACACTCACCGTCACCTCCAGGCCGCTGCTCGCCGCGAGGGCCCGGACGGCGCCGGTCAGGCCGCGGTCGGTCAGGATCGGCGGGTGGATGCCCCGCACCACGTGCCGCAGTTCGGCCAGGGCCTCCTCGGCCTGGTCCTGGGCGTCGTCGAGCAGTTCGCGGGCGGTCGCCGGGTCGGAGTCGTACGCACGGCGGGCGAGCCCGATGCGCATGGAGAGCGCCACGAGCCGGGCCTGGGCGCCGTCGTGCAGGTCGCGTTCGATGCGGCGCAGTTCCGCGCCGTGCGCGGCGACCGCACCCGCCCGGGTCGCGGTCAGCTGTTCGATACGGGCGGCCAGCGCGGCGTCCCGCGCGGTGGAGGGGGCGGGGGTCAGCAGGGTCCGCGACCAGTCGGCCTCCAGGTCGGCGAGCCGGCCGATCAGCGGCAGCAGGACCGGGCGGCGGCCCGCGAGACCGGCCCAGACGCCGTCGACGAGCAGGGCCGGGGCCCACAGCACCAGCGCCCCGTACATGAGGACCATGCCGTACAGGAGCTGCGCCACCATCCATCGCAGGTCCCCGACGGTGGACGGGTCGGCGAGGGCCGTGCGTACCCGCTCGGGGAGGGAGCCTTCGAGCGGCAGATACGCCTCCGGGACCGGCGCCCCGGAACGTACGGCCGTACGGCGGCGCTCCCAGCCGGCGAGGCGGCGCAGCAGCAGGACGCTCTCCGGCAGCACGCCGGCGCCGATGACGGTGACCGCGAGGATGCCGGTGAAGAGGACGACGCCGATCATCAGATAGCAGAGGAGGGAGACGGCCGCTCCCAGGAGGAGGTGGAGCGTCGCCCTCGCCGCATCCTTGATCGACTCACGCATGGGTCCAGGCTAGGCGACGCGCCGGAGCGGGACGGTGGAGCGGGACGGCGGAGCGGGACGGTGGAGCGGGCTACACCCTCGGCCGGGAAGCGGGCACGGCTGTGCGGGCGGGGCGGGACGGGGAGGATCGAAGACGTACCGGAGAGGTACGGACAGGTACCGGACGAGGTACCGGACAGGTACCGGAGAGGTACCGGAGAAGCAGGGGGAGCGACCCGCTCCTTCCTCCCTCCACCCCCGCTCCCGCCCCGCCCCCGTCCCCTCCCCCCTTCGCTCTTCCTCCTGGAGGTTCCTCATGAGGCCCCTGCTCTGGCTCCTGCTCGCTGTCGGTGTCGTCGCCAACGTCTTCGTCACCAGCCTCTCCGGCTACACCGGGGCCACCGAGATCGTCGCGAGCGTCGGTACGGGCGTGGTGGCCATCGGCGCGGGTGTGGGCCTGTGGCTGACCCGGGCTCGGGTGGAGGGGCGGGCGTGAGTGGGTCCCGCCCGTTCGGAGGTCAGGCCGGGTTGTCGGTGCCGTGCCCCACAATGGGAGACGTACGTGAGGGGGCCGAGGAGGGGCTGTAGACATGGCCGTATGGGACGACCTGGTGGGACAGGCGCGCGTGGAGGAGCAGCTCGCGGCCGCCGCGCGGGACGCCGACGCGCTCGTGACCGCCCAGGCCGCCGGCGAGCCCGCTCCCGAGGCCTCGAAGATGACGCACGCCTGGCTGTTCACGGGCCCTCCGGGGTCGGGCCGGGACACCGCGGCGCGGGCGTTCGCGGCGGCCCTGCAGTGCGTGAGCCCGGACCGGGCGCTGGGCGGCGCGCCGGGGTGCGGCTTCTGCGACGGGTGCCACACGGCCCTGATCGGCACCCACGCCGATGTCGAGGTGGTCCGTACGGATCTGCTCTCGATCGGCGTGAAGGAGACGCGTGAACTGGTGCGGCGCGCCCAGCTGTCGCCGGCCGGCCGGCGCTGGCAGGTCATCGTCCTGGAGGACGCCGACCGGCTGACCGAAGGCGCGGCCAACGTGCTCCTGAAGGCGGTGGAGGAGCCCGCGCCGCGGACGGTCTGGCTGCTGTGCGCGCCCTCGCTGGAGGATGTGCTGCCCACGATCCGGTCCCGCTGCCGGCACCTGACGCTGAGCACTCCGTCGGTGCAGGCGGTCGCGGACCTGCTGATCCGCCGGGACGGCATCGAGCCGGAGGTGGCGCAGGCGGCGGCGCGGGCCACGCAGGGGCACATCGACCGGGCCCGGCGCCTCGCCACGGACGAGCGGGCGCGCGCCCGCCGCGCGGTGGTGCTGAAGCTGCCGATGCGGGTGGGTGACGTGGGCGGCGGTCTGCGCGCGGCGCAGGAGCTGGTCGACGCGGCGGCCGAGGACGCGAAGCAGGTCGCGGAGGAGGTCGACGTCAAGGAGACCGAGGACCTGAAGGCGGCGCTCGGCGCGGTACAGGGCGGCCGGATGCCGCGGGGCACGGCCGGGGCGATGAAGGAGCTGGAGGACCGGCAGAAGCGGCGGCGGACCAGGACGCAGCGCGACAGCCTGGACCTCGCGCTCACCGACCTGACCGGCTTCTACCGCGATGTGCTGGCGATGCAGCTGCGCGCGGCGAGCCCCCTGGCCAACGAGGACGTGCGGGACGCGCTGGAGACGATCGCCCGCGACACGACACCGGAGCGGACGCTGCGCCGGATCGAGGCGGTGCTGGCGTGCCGTGAGGCCCTCGACCGGAACGTGGCGCCGCTGCTGGCGGTGGAGGCGATGACGATGGAGCTGCGGGACTGAGATCCGTTCCACGCGCCTGAGGCGACCCACGGGGTGGGTGATTGGACACGGTCCGTACCCGTCCCGATACGCTCCGGGAATGGACTCCAGGCGCCTGTTCCGCATCTCCGCCACGGCCCTCGCGGCCGCCGGCCTGATCCTCTCCGGCTGCACGGGCGGCAGTGACGCCGCCGCGCCGTCCTCGTCCGGCGGCGGGACGGCGTCGGGGGCGGCGGGTGCGACGGCGCTGCAGAAGTACTACGGGCAGAAGGTGTCCTGGCGTGACTGCGGGGTGGCGGACTTCCAGTGCGGCACCGTGCTCGTCCCGCTCGACTACGCGAAGCCCGAGGCGGGCGACGTGAAGCTGGCGGTGTCGCGGGTGCGGGCGACGGGCCCCGGCAAGCGGCTGGGTTCGCTGCTGGTCAACCCGGGCGGCCCGGGCGGCTCGGCCGTCGGCTACCTCCAGGGGTACGCGGGCATCGGCTACCCGGCCCCGGTCCGGGCCCGCTACGACATCGTGGGCGTCGACCCGAGGGGCGTGGCCCGCAGCGAGCCGGTGGAATGCCTGACGGGCCCGCGGATGGACGCGTACACGCAGGTCGACCAGACCCCCGACGACGCCGCGGAGACACGCGCGCTCGAAGCGGCGTTCAAGGAGTTCGCGGCGGCGTGCGAGAAGCGCTCGGGCCGGGTGCTGCCGTACGTCTCCACCGTGGCGGCGGCCCGGGACATGGACGTCGTACGGGAGGTGCTCGGCGACCGGAAGCTGACGTACGTGGGGGCGTCGTACGGGACGTTCCTGGGGGCGACGTACGCGGAGCTGTTCCCCGACAAGACGGGGCGGCTCGTCCTCGACGGGGCGATGGACCCGTCGCTGTCGGCGGTGGACCTGAACCGCGACCAGACCGGCGGCTTCGAGACCGCGTTCAAGGCCTTCGCCGCGGACTGCGTCCGGCAGCGGGACTGCCCGCTCGGCACGGAGTCCGTCCCGGCGGCCACGGCGGCACTGCGGCGCTTCTTCCACGACGTGGACGCGAAGCCGGTGCCGACGGGGGAGAGCCGGCCGCTCGGCGAGTCGCTGGCGACGACGGGCGTCATCGCCGCGATGTACGACGAGGCGGCGTGGCCGCAGCTGCGGGAGGCGCTGACCCGGGCGATGGGCGGGGAGGGCTCGTCGCTGCTGGCGCTGGCCGACAGCTACTACG
The DNA here is from genome assembly GCF_055560575.1 of Streptomyces sp. NPDC023157. Lineage (NCBI taxonomy): Bacteria > Bacillati > Actinomycetota > Actinomycetes > Kitasatosporales > Streptomycetaceae > Streptomyces > Streptomyces sp. NPDC023157. Next base: position 125,897 of record NZ_JBVHIL010000005.1, on the reverse strand, counting down.
AGCGGGAGGCGGACGGCTCGTACGCGAACCTGATGTCCGCGAACGCCGCCGTGAACTGCCTCGACCTCCCGCCCGCCTACACGGGCCCCGAGGCCGCGGAGAAGGCGGTGCCGTCCTTCGAGCAGGCCTCGCCGGTCTTCGGCCGCGGCCTCGCCTGGGCCGCCCTGAACTGCACCTACTGGCCCACCCCCGCCACCGGCCGCCCCCACCGCATCACCGCCGAGGGCGCACCCCCGATCGTCGTCGTCGGCACCACCCGCGACCCGGCCACCCCCTACAAGTGGGCCCGCTCCCTGGCCGCCCAGCTCTCCTCGGGCACCCTCCTCACCTACGAGGGCGACGGCCACACCGCGTACGGCCGAGGCAGCGACTGCATCGACACGGCGATCAACACGTACCTCCTGGAAGGCACCGCCCCCACCGACGGAAAGCGCTGCTCATAGCCCCCCACCCCCGCACTCCGCCCCTGGTCGGAGCACCCCCGGAAACTGTGTAGACTTGGCGACGCTGCTGCACCCACCATGGGACCGCACAGCATGCCGCCTTAGCTCAGTTGGCCAGAGCAACGCACTCGTAATGCGTAGGTCTCGGGTTCGAATCCCGAAGGCGGCTCCGTGAAAGCCCCAGGACTCACTCGCCGTGACCTGGGGCTTTTGCTTTCAGCGGACGCGACGGCGTAGCTTCGCGCGGGCCGATCGAGTGTCACCGGTCTCAGTCCCGGTCTCAGTTTGGCCCTGCGGGGCCTCGATGGCCGACGCCTGGAGCTGCGGGAGGAAGGCGTCTCCCATCCGCCGCATGGCGAGGGCGAGGGCGAGGGCGACGGCGAGGAACGCGAGGTTGGCGAGGTTCGCGGCGATCGCGGTCAGCGCGCCGACGAGCAGCGGGCCGAAGCCGACACCAGCCTGCTGGAGCTTGTGTAGGGGCTGGTCAGGCGGCCTGCGACGGTTCGGGGTAGGCGCAGGGGGTGCACATGCCGAGCGAGACCGGACGCCGACCGGCGACCTGGGTCGATTCCTCCGCAGGTCTCGACGGTGGCCTCGGCCAGTCGGCGGGTGGCGGTGTCCGCGACCGTCCAGGCGGCCTGGTCGGCGGCGCCGGGCAGCAGCGTACGGCTCATGCGGCGGCGGCCAGTTCGGCCAGGTGGGCGCGGGCGTCCGCGACGACGCGGCCGGACACCTCGCTGACCCGGCCGTCCTCCCCGGCCGGCGGGGCCGCCATCACCGTGACGGTCGTGCAGGCGAGATCGAAGATCTCCTTGACCTGGGCGCGCTGCCGCTCGTCGTACGTGCCGTAGTCGGCACGGGCGGCGACCAGTGCCGCGAAGGCGGGAAGCCGGTCCTCCATGGCCACGCAGAGGTCCTTGAGCACGAGGCGGATCTCCCGGCTGCGCTGGAACACCTCCGACAGGGTCCGGCGGGCCGCGGCCAGTTCGGAATCCGCCGCTTCCAGTTCCTCGGCGACCTTCTCCTGGTCGCCGCGGGCCGAGCGGCCCCGCCATTCGAGGAGGACGCCGCCCACGACCAGCGCGGGGACGGCGACGGCCGCGGCCAGGACCATCGTCCCGGCGGCCATTCCGCCGCCGCCCGCCGCGAGCGAACCGCCGCCCAGCCAGGCCAGGGTGGCGCTGCTCGCCGCGGCGCCGGAGAGGCCGGAGATGGCCGTGCCCGTGGACGCGGTGGCGAAGGCGCCGACCGCCAGGTACGTGGCCGTGCCGATGCCCGCTCCGGCGACCCCGCCGCCGAGGAGTGACCCGACCGCGGACATCGCGAGCCGCTGTATCTCTCGCAGTTCGACGTCGGCGGTGGCGTGCCCGGCGGGTGTCACCGGGGCCAGTTCGGCGAGATCCACCTGCTTGAGCCGCTCGAACGCGTCCCGGAAGGGGACGAGGGCACGGTCGTACGTGGCCTGCCGCTGCTGCTCCTGTGCCGCGTTCTCCTGGACGATGTGCCGGTCGAGCTTCTTGCGACGGGCGCTCAGCTTCTCGTGGCGCTGTGCGTTTCTTCGCTTGAGCACGACGGCCTGGTACATGGCTACGGCCACGTGGCATTCCCTCCGCCAGTCGAGCTGACCGGGCGTCAGGCTACCGCCGGTCGGGGGCCGGGCAGGGCATGTCCGGGAAAGTGGAACCCTTCCGTTCGACCCTGTTCCGAGGAGAGGGAAATCGCATCGGGATGCACGCGACGGACGCCCCGGTGGTGTCACCGAGGCGTCCGGGTAATCGCTGTGGGGGTCAGCCGTGTTCGTGGCCCCAGTCCTTGCACAGGGACCAGATGACGAAGATGGAGACGCCGATCAGGATGAGGGCCCACCAGGGGGTGTAGGGGAGCCACATGAAGTTGGTGATGATGGTGAGGGCGGCGATGAAGATGCCGGCGGCGCGGGCCCAGCTCATGCCCTTCAGGAGGCCGAGGCCTACCAGGACGCCGAGAATGCCGAGGATCAGGTGGATCCAGCCCCAGGCGGTCAGGTCGAATTTGAAGACGTAGTCGCCTACGCGGGTGTAGACGTCGTCCTTCGCGATCGCCGCGATTCCCTGGAAGATGTCCAGGACACCCACGACGCTGAGCACGACACCTCCGAAGAGGGTGCCCCCCGACGCCCATTTCTCGGCGCCCGTCCTCGACGCCCTCGGTTGCTCGGTCATGGCCTGCTCCTTCTTCGTCGCGGGGCGCGTCAGCGCCTGAGAATCCGGTCCTTTCCGAGGGCGAATTCCTCGTCCGACAGCACGCCCTGGTCGTGGAGCTTTCCCAGGCGTTCCAGGCTGCTGAGGGCTTCGTCCGTGAGCATTGCCGGTTCCGGGGCCGGTGGTTCAGGGGCCCGCATCGGTTCCGGGGCTTGGGCGGGTGCCGCTCGTTCGGCCTGGCGGCGGGCCACGCGGTTCGAGACCGCGGTCGCCGTGCCGGCCGCGACGGCCGATCGTGCCGCCACTCCGATCAGTCCGGGGCGCCCTTCGCGCCGGAGACCACGACCCAGCATGGTTCTCACCCTCTCCTCTTCAGACAGCGTCAGTTGGCGTCAGACCGCGTCAGGCGGCGTCCTCGTACGCGCGCTCCACCGCCTCGGCGGGGATGCGTTCGTGGGCGAGGAGTTCACCGCCCGCCCTGCGGATCGCGCTGGTGATCCCGGCCGCCCAGGTGTCCTCCCACAGCAGGACCGCGGCCGACGAGTCCGGTGCGAGTTCCTCGGCGATCAGGGCCAGGTCCTGGTCGCTGAACAGGCCGCCGATCTCGCCGTCGATGTCGTCGAAGACCGACGCCTCCGTCGGGTCCAGCGCGTCCAGTTCGATGTACGAGACCGATCCGTCGGCTTCCTTCTTGATGAAGGTCAGGTCGAGGATCCGTACCGTGCCGCTCGCCACCAGGTTCCTCAGCTCCGGGGCGATCTCGCCGCGGAAGCGGTTGCCCGGGAACGCGATGACGACGTATTCGACCGCTCCTACGTCCATGGGGTCGGCGTCTCCTTCTTCTCAGCCGGACAGGACCTTCTCCTTGGCCCGCGCGTACTCCTCGGGCGTGATGGCTCCGCGGTCCTTCAGCTCGGCCAGCTTCGCCAGCTGGTCGGCGTGGCCGGCGCCGGGCGGCTGTTCGTTCGCGGTGGCGGCGGCGCGGATGTACTCCTGGAACTCCCGCTCGTTGCTGCGGGCCCGCTGCATCTCGCGCATGCCCATGTCCTTGCCGCGGGCGATGAGGTACACGAAGCAGCCCAGGAACGGGAGGAGGACGACGAAGGCCGTCCAGCCCGCCTTGCCCCAGCCGCCCATGCCGTCGTCGCGGAAGATGTCGCCGATGATGCGGAAGAGCAGCATGAACCAGAGGACCCAGAGGAAGACCCACATGATCGTCCAGAACATGTTCAGGAGGGGATAGTCCATGGTCGGCCTCCTTGTCGACGGCAGGGGAAGCCGCCGGGACGTGTGATGTCCGCACTATTCATTCTCGCCCCGCCGGGGTTTGATCGCACGGCGGGAAGATCGCGAAGGAGCCGGCCGGGAGGCCGGCCAGGGGGAAGGGGAACGGCGTGGAGGTCACCGAGCGGACGCGGCTGCGGCGCATGCGGGAGAAGGGCAGCCATCGGCGGGAGGACCTGGACGCGGTGCTCGGCGCCGGGTTCCTCTGCCACCTCGGGGTGGTCGTGGACGGCGCGCCGATGGTCGTGCCGACCGTGTACGGCGTCGAGGGCGACACGATCTACGTGCACGGCTCGGTCGCGAGCCGCAGCCTCGTGCGGGCGCCCGACGGGGTCGTCTGCGTCACCGTGACCCACGTGGACGGGCTGGTGCTCGCCCGGTCCGTGTTCGAGCACGGCGTGAACTACCGCTGCGCGATGATCTACGGCGTCCCGCGCGTCGTCACCGACCCCGACGAGAAGCTGCGCGGGCTGCGCGCCCTCACCGAGCAGTCGACGCCGGGACAGTGGGAGTACGCCCGGCGGCCCAGCCGCAAGGAACTCGCCGCGACCTCCCTCGTCGCGCTCGACCTCACCGAGGCCTCCGTCAAGGTCGCCGCCGGGCCTCCGGACGACGGGGACTCGCCCGACGCCGAGCTGGGCTTGTGGGCGGGCGTCCTGCCGGTCGTCACCACCTTCGGCGCGCCCGTCCCCGATCCCGTACTGCCCGTCGGGATCGAGCCACCCGCGCATGTCGCCGGGAGGGCGGGGCGGGTCCTCGGGGAGGCGTAGCCCTCCTCCCGGGCCGGTGGCCGGTTCTTGCCGTATCGCTGTCAGGTCGTTCCCGGGCGGGGGGCCGGGGAGGCCTGGAGTCCGTTCCCGGGCGGGGGCCGGGGAGGGCTTGCAGGCCCCCCACCAGCCCTCGGCCGGGAAGGGCCTTCCCGGGCTGTCCGAAACCATGAGGCTACCCGCGATCACCTGGGCCGCTCCCGCCCTGGCTGACGTTCATTTATTTTTCATCATTCGCCGGGCGGTTCCCATGGGTCCGGTTTCTAAACATCGTTTTGACGCAGTATCCAGTACTGGCCCCGTCCTGTAATGTCACTCACCCGAAAGGGTGCCCTGAACTTCCCGCCGGAAATGACCACTCCGGGGCCGACTGATTCGGGGCGATCAAATGGTTCGAAAGATCGACCCGATGACTGAAGGTGAGAAAATGGGGGGCTTCGCCGACCCTTGCGGAGGGACGCGCCAAGGTGCCGGGCTCTCGTCGCTGGCGTCGCTGATCGGGCAGGACGAGACCTGTGTCGACGTCTACCGGCTCGTGATCACCCAACCGCGGTGGGGGATCACCGAGATCGCCACGGAGCTGGGGGCGGCCGAATCCACCGTCCGCGGCTGCCTGGACAAACTCGCGGAACTGTCCATGCTCTATCCCGCCAAGGACGCCACGGACGTCGCTCCGATAAGTCCGGAGGTCGGACTCGCCTCCTACATTCACCGGCGGGAAACCGAAATCCATTCACAGCAGCTGGAGTTGGCCGCCGTACGGGCCGCCACCGCCGAGCTCACCGCGATCTACGCCTCACAGCGCGCCCGGCACGGCAATGTCGGTCTGGAGCAGCTGGAGGGCGTCAACGAGGTGCGCGCCCGGCTGTCCGAACTCGCCCGGCACGCCGACACCGAGATCCTGGCCTTCATGCCCGGCGGCGCCCAGAGCCCCGAGGCGCTGGAGGCCAGCCGTCCGCTCGACGAGCAGACCCTGGCCTCCGGCGTGAAACTGCGCACCATCTACCTCGACAGCGTCCGCAACGACCGGGCCACCACCGAGTACGCCCGCTGGCTCTCCGAACTGGGCGGCGAGATCAGGACCACGCCCTCGCTGCCGCTGCGCATGCTGATCGCCGACCGGAACGTGGCGCTCCTCCCGGTCAGCCCCGAGGACACCCGGGCCGGGGCGGTCATCCTCCGCGCCCCCGGGGTCGTCACCGCCCTCCTCGCCCTCTTCGAGATGGTCTGGGAGAGCGCCGTCCCGCTGCACGGCAAACAGCAGCCCGTCACCGACGAACCCACCCAGCAGGAGATCGAGTTGCTCCGGCTGCTGCAGAAGGGGCACACCGACGAGGTCGCCGCCCGCAAGCTGGGCCTCTCGCTCCGTACCGCCCGCCGCATGATGTCCACCATCTCCCAACGTCTCGGCGCCCGGAGCCGGTTCGAGACCGGCGTGCTGGCCGAACGGGCCGGCTGGCTCTGACCCCTCGCCGTATACGTTCGGCGTTCGGCGTTCGTCCCGCATCGTTCGCCCTGCATCGTTCGTCTGCGTCGTTCGCCGTTTCGTCGTATACGGTCCGAACATTACAAAGGGCTCACCGGATATCGGTGGGCCCTTTGCTGCCATGGCATCAAGCTGCCCCGGAGAACGTGCCGAAGTCCGGTATGCGACTGGGATTCTCTCTGCCATGTACGCCATCCATCTCGACCTCCCGCCCGGTGAATTCGGGCAGGCGCGGATCGATCTCGACGATCTCGCCCGGGTGGTCCCCCAGGTCTCCAGATGCCACGTGGAGCACGTCTACCGGACGGTCCTCTACGTCACCGCCGGCTCCGCCCCCGAGGCCGGCACCGGGGTCCTCGCCGCCGTACAGCACCTGCTCCTGCGGCCGCCACCCGGTGAACGGGTACGGGTCGAGCTGCGGGTTCCCCGTGAGGGGCGGGACATCGGGCTCTGCCATGGCGTCGTGTCCGTCGTCGAGGACGCCGGGCTTCCGCTGCCGCTCTGAGCCCCCGGCGCCCCTGGCACCGGCGGCGCCCGCCGTCGGGCCTCCCGCCGCCCCCCGTCGCCCCCGCACCTCCTGGCCACTTGCAGCCACTGCACCTTGGTGCCAGCGCGCATCCCTTGTAGGGCCCTCCGGCTCCTGACACATTCGAGAAGGCCAGCGAGCCCCGCCGAATTCCACCCGCGCATTCATTTGTGCATTCCGCCTGCGTATTCCGCTGTCCTCCTGTCCTCGTTCATTTCTGGGAAAGGTATTCCGTCCAATGAAACCCGGTGTCACCCTCCACGAGAATTTCGAGCGGACCGCCTCCCGTTTCCCGGAATCCGTCGCCGTCACCGATGGCCGTACCCAGCTCACCTACCGCGAGCTGGACGAGCGGGCCGAGCGGCTCGCCGGGGCGCTGCGGGCCGCGGGCGCGGGGCGGGACCAGCGGGTCGGGCTCTGCGTCGAGCGGGGGGCCGAGCTCGTCGTCGGTCTGCTCGGCATCCTGAAGGCCGGGGCCGGATACGTGCCGGTCGACCCCGCCTACCCGGCCGAGCGGCGTGAGTTCGTTCTCGGCCACTGCGACTCCGGTCTGGTCGTCGCCCACGCCGCGACCGCCTCCCTCGTCGAGGGCCGTCAGGTCGTCCGGGTGGACGCGCTGCCGGAGGCCGCCGCCGAGGCGCCGGCCGGGCACCGGGGTGCGGACGCCGAGAGCCTCGCGTACGTCATCTTCACCTCGGGTTCGACGGGCGAGCCCAAGGGTGTCGAGATCGAACACCGCAACGCGGTCCGGCTGTTCACCGCCACCGCCCCGGTCTTCGCGTTCGACGAGACCGACGTGTGGACCAACTTCCACTCCACCGCCTTCGACTTCTCCGTGTGGGAGATCTGGGGCGCGCTGTTCTTCGGTGGCCGCCTGGTGATCGTGGACCGCGACACAGCCCGCGACCCGCAGGCCTTCCTCACGCTGCTGCGCCGCGAGCGCGTCACGGTGCTCAACCAGACGCCGTCGGCCTTCCGCAACCTGATCAACGTCGACGAGGGGCAGCCGCTGGACCTGCGGTACGTCGTCTTCGGCGGCGAGAAGCTGGACTACCGCTCGCTGAAGCCGTGGGTGGAGCGGCACGGCATCGAGACGCCCGCGCTGGTCAACATGTACGGGATCACCGAGACCACGGTGCACGTCACCTGGAAGGTCATCTCCGAGCGCGACCTGGCCGGCGAGGGCGACAGCCTCATCGGCCGTCCCATCGGGGACCTGCGGCTCGCCGTCCTCGACGAGTCGGGCGCGGAGCTGCCGATCGGCGCCGAGGGCGGGCTGCACGTGGCCGGCGAGGGCGTCGCCCGCGGCTACCTCGGCCACCCCGAGCTGACCGCCGAGCGCTTCGTCGAGCGGACCCTGGCCGACGGCTCCACCGCGCGCTGGTACGACTCCGGCGACCGCGGTGTGCAGATCGCCCCGGGCCAGTTCGCCTACGCGGGCCGTGCCGACCGCCAGGTGAAGATCCGCGGTTACCGCGTGGAGCCGGGCGAGATCGAGGCCGTGCTCCAGCAGCACGCCGCCGTCCGCGACGCGGTCGTCCTCGTCGCCGACTTCGGTTCCGGCGACCCGCGTCTGGTGGCGTACCCGGTCGTCGAGGCCGGCACGGACGCCGAGGCCCTCGCCGCGGAGCTGAAGGAGGCCGTGGCGGCCGCGCTGCCCGCGTACATGGCGCCCTCCACGTACCTCGCCATCGACGAACTCCCGGTCACCGTCAACGGCAAGCTGGACGAGAGCGTCCTGCGCAAGCGGCTGGAGCTGCGGCTCGCCGAGGCCGCCGACAGCGCCCGCGAGCAGAGCGCGGCCGGCGGTTCCGTCGAGGACGCCCTGCGCGGCATCTGGGCCGAGGTCCTCGGCACCGGGGACCCGGGCGCGATCGCGGACACCGACGAGTTCTTCGACCTCGGCGGCACCTCGTTCTCCCTGATCCACATGCTCAGCGTCGTCAACGACCGCTACCGGCTGAGCCTCAACGTCGGGACGCTCGCCGAGGGCGCGAACATCGCCGCCCTCGCCGCCGCCGTCCAGCAGCAGCTCTCCCTCACCTCGCGCTAGGAGACCAGGACATGACCACCGAAGCCAAGAAGACCTTCGCTCTCTCCCCCGAGGAGATCGAGCAGTTCCACCGGCAGGGCTTCATCGGCCCGTTCACGCTCTACACGCCGGAGGAGATGAAGGCGCAGTGGCGCAAGACGCGCCTGCAGCTGCTGGACCGCAGCGACGCCGTGTACCCGGACGACGCGCTGGCCGGCGCCACCAACATCTCCAACTACGACCGTCACCTCGACAACGACTTCCTCGCCTCCCACATCGGGCGCGCCGAGATCGTCGACCGGGTGAACTCCATCCTGGGCCCGGACGTCATCTGCTGGCGCACCGAGTTCTTCCCGAAGCACCCGGGTGACGAGGGCACCGACTGGCACCAGGCGGACACCTTCGCCAACGCCTCGGGCACCCCGCAGATCCTGTGGCCGGACAACTCCGACTTCGGCGGCACCATCACCGTCTGGTCGGCGTTCACCGAGGCCGCCGTCGAGAACGGCTGCCTGCAGTTCATCCCCGGCACGCACGAGTCGATGAACTACGACGAGACCAAGCGGATGCACTACGACCCCAACTCGATCAACTCGGTCGACAAGGACGGCGTCCGCCGCGGCTTCTTCGGCTACGACTACCGCCAGCTGCAGAAGGACCCGAACTGGACGCCGGACGAGGACCAGGCCGTCTCGCAGGTCATGCGGCCGGGCCAGTTCATCATCTTCTGGTCGACGCTGATGCACGCCTCGCACCCGCACGAGGGCAAGACCAACGAGATGCGGATGGGCTTCGCCTCCCGCTACGTGCCGTCCACCGTCACGGTCTACCCGGACAGCGAGCACATCGAGGAGTACGGCGGCCGGATCAGCCTGGAGCGCTACGGCTCCGTCCTGGTCAGCGGCGAGAACAACAACGCCGACAACCGCATGGTCACGGAGACCACCCGGGGGAAGAAGTTCTGACATGACCACCAAGACCCTGAGCGTGGTCGAGGTCCTCGAACTGTGCCAGCCGCTGCTCGCCGCGTCGTCGAAGACCCTGCGGGTCTTCCCGGCCGGCGAGCGGGCCGCGGAGGAGTACTCCGCGGCCGAGGCGGCCCGCTGCAACGAGGTCCTGGCCGCCGTCGGCGACGCGTACGGCCTGGTCGTCCCGTGGTTCGAGGCCACCGCACCCCAGCAGCCGTCCGCCCTGGAGGTCGCCCTCAGCACCTATGTCGACCTGGAGCTGGGCAGCTGGCGTCCCGTCGCCGAGAGCTCGGGGCACCCGGAGGATCTCGCGGCGGGCCCGTCGGGGCTCGCCGCCCTCCCGGGCCGGCGCCGGATCGAGGCGGCGGGCGTGCCCGCCTTCGAGGCCTTCTCCGCGGGCCCGGCCGGCGAGGAGGCGATCGTCCTGATCCTGCCCTCCGGTGTGCCGGCCACGCTGTTCCGGCCCTGGCTGGAGGAGCTGTCCTCGGGCCCCGACGGCCGGCTCGTCGTCACGTACGAGAACCCGTACCTGTTCGGCGACTGGCGTGACCTGGACACCCCGGTGGGCGACTTCGCCGAGGAGACCGCCCTGATGGGCGCGCTGCTCACGGAGTACGGGATCACCCGCGCCCACCTCGTCGGGATCTGCGGCGGGGCGCCGGTCGGTGTCGCCGCGGCGGCCGAGTTCGGCGACCGGGTGGAGACCCTCACGGTGCTCCACCCCGACCTGAACTTCGGCGCGGGCGTCATGCGCACCCCGTTCCAGAAGCAGTTCCAGAGCGTGCTGGCCACGGCCGCGGCCGGCGTCGAGCGGGCCCGGAACACGCTGAGCCTCTTCCTCGACCCCAACATGCTGTTCGGCGTGGAGCCGCGGCTCGCGCCGTTCATCCTCTACCCGTACGGGGACGTGGAGCTGTTCCACCGGTACGCGAAGCAGAACTACGCGCTCATGGCGTACGACGCGAACGAGGCGGCCCGGGCGATCACCCAGCGGGTGCTCATCGCCACGAGCAGCACGGACCGGATGACCCACCCCGACACCGCCCGCCACTTCGGCGACGTGGTGCCGGGCGAGGCCCGGGTCGAGGAGCGGGAGTCGGGGACCCACCACGACATCCTGATCCCGGACCCCGAGGTCTACACGATGCTGCGGGAGTTCATCGGCGGTGGCGCGTGAGCGCGGACACCCCTTCGGCCGCCGGTCCCCCCGGCTCCCGCACGGCCGCCCCGGCGGAGCGCGTCGCCCTGGTCACGCAGGCGACGCGCTACGCCGGGCCCGGCGCGGTCGAGGCGCTGCGCAAGGCCGGGTACACGGTGTTCTGCCAGGACGACGACTTCCTCGACGAGGCGGCCAGGGCCGCCTTCGAGGACGCCCGGGACGGCGCCGTCGCGAGTGACGCGAGGACCCCGGCCGGGGCGGTCGGGCAGGCCGTGAAGCGGTACGGGCGGCTCGACGTGCTGGTCAGCAACGACGTCTACCCGGCCCGCTTCCAGCCCGTCGACCAGCCCGACGCGGCCGAGCTGCGGCGGGCCGCCGAGGCGCTGCTCGTCACCCCGGCGGCGGTCCTCGGCAAGGCCGCCGCGCACATGAAGCGGCGGGGGAGCGGCCACATCGTGGTGCTGACCTCGGCCGCCCCGCTCCGGCCCGAGCACGGTTTCTCCGTCTACAGCTCGCTGCGCGCCGCGGCCTCCGTGTACGCGCAGGCCGCGGCTCGCGAACTCGCGCCGCACGGGGTGGTCGTGCACGCGGTCGCCCCCAACTTCCTGGAGTCCGAGACCTATTACCCGCCGGAGGCGTGGGCGACGGACGAGGGCCGGGAGAAGCTCCGCGGCCTGCTGCCGGCCGGCCGGCTCGGTACCGCCCGCGAGATCGGCGACCTGGTGGTCTTCCTGGCCAGTGGTTCCGCCGACTTCCTGACCGGCGACGTCATCCCCTTCACGGGCGGCTGGGCGTAGCCCCGCCGGTCCGGTCCCCCCCATAGCTGTCCTTAGCGACGAAAGTGAGAGTTCCGCTGTGAGTGCTCGGCAGACAACCATCGAGGAGTCCGAGGTCACGCCGGGTCGGAGCCTGGTGGAGCAGACCCTCGTCGAGATCTGGAAGACCACGCTGGACCGGGAGACCGTCGGGCTCGACGACGACTTCTTCGCGACCGGGGGCGACTCCCTCCTGGCGCTCGTCACCATCGAGCAGATCAACCAGCGGCTCGGCTGGTCCCTCAACATGGGCGACCTGCTGCGGTACCGCACCATCGGCAAGCTGTGCGCCAACAAGGCGATACTCCAGGCCGCGCCCACCGAGCGCTCCATGATCCGGATGAGCAACCAGGGCGCGCACACCCCGCTGGTCTTCATCCACCCGGGCACCGGCCTGGTCGACGGCTACGGGCACCTGGTGCGGCTGCTCGGCTCCGACCGCGCCTGCTACGGCATCCAGTCCCCGCACATCAGCGACGTGTCCGTCTCCGACGACATGCGGGAGCTGGCCCAGCAGTACGCGGACCTGATCGAGGACGAGTTCGGCGAGGACGACTTCCACCTCGTGGGCGCCTGCGCGGGCGGGGTGATCGGCTACGAGATCGCCCGGATCGCAGAGGAACGCGGCCTGGGCCTGCGGAAACTGGTGATCGTCGACGGCTACCTGGACGGCTCCCGCACCGGCGCGGAGGAGCCCGGCACGGAGCAGGTCCGGCTGGTCGACTACCGCTACGACATGCTGCGGCTCATCGCCCCGCACACCGAGCACGCCTCGCTCGACCCGGCCGACGCCGAGCACGAGAAGGTGTACGCGGAGGTGGCGGCGGTGCTGTTCGGCGCCGAGGCCGCGGCGCGGGGCGGCGGCGCGACCCTCTTCGCCGAGCGCGTCTACCGGGCCTTCCGCACCACCGCCCGGGCCCTGGAGACCTACCGTCCGGAGCCGTTCGACGTGGACGCGCTGATGCTGCTCGCCAAGGACAACGAGACCTTCGGGCAGTGGCGTGCGGCGATCACCGGGGAGCTGACCGCCGAGGTCATGGACTCCGACTCGTACGGCGTGAAGCTCTGCATGACCGACGCGGTCCAGATCGCCGCGCGCATCGACGACTTCGTGGGCGAGGGCTGAGGACCATGGGCAAGGCACAGCAGACGGACGAGGCGACCAACCCGTTCGAGAACGAGGCGGGCGTCTACCGCGTCCTGACCAACGCCGCCGGCGAGCATTCGCTGTGGCCCGAGTTCGCCGAGGTGCCGGCCGGCTGGGAGGCCGCGTTCGGCCCCGGGACGCGCACGGCCTGCCTCGGGTACGTGGAGGAGCACTGGACGGCCCTCGCGCCGGCCGCGACCACCGGACAGGACCTGCACTCATGACCGCACAGCTGGAGCACGCCGCGGGCGCCGCCGCCCCGTGGGCCGACGGGCTCGTCGGCCGCTTCGAGGCGACGGCCGCCCGGGTCCCGGCCGCCGTCGCCGTCACCGACGGCACGACCGAGCTGACGTACGCGCAGCTCGACGCCCGCGCCAACCGGATCGCGCACCGGCTCGGCGGCCTCGGCATACGCCCCGGCGACACCGTCGCCGTCGCGCTGCCGTCCTCGCCCGAGCTGGTCGCCGCGCTGCTCGGCACCCTCAAGGCGGGCGCCATGTACCTGCCGCTCGACCCGGGTTACCCGAGCGAGCGGCTGGCCTACATGACGGCCGACGCCCGCCCCCGGGCCCTGATCACCACCCCGGCCGTCGAGCCGGGCCTCGGCCCGGTGGACGCCGGCACGGCCCGGCTGTACCCGGGCGACGAGAGCGCCGAGCCGGACACCGCCCCCCGGGGCCGCGCCACCGGGCCCGGCCAGGGCGCGTACACGATCTACACCTCCGGCTCGACCGGCCGCCCCAAGGGCGTCGTCGTCACCCACCGCTCGCTGGGCAACTTCCTCGCCTTCATGGCGGACCGGTACGCGGTGGGCGAGGCCGACACGGTCCTGTCGACGACCCCGATCTCCTTCGACATCGCGGGCCTGGAGCTGTACCTGCCCCTGGTCGCCGGGGCCACCCTGCACCTGGTGCCCCGGGAGACCGCCGTGGACGGCGCCGCGCTGCGCCGCCGGCTCGCCGAGGCCGGGCCGACCCTGGTCCAGGGCACCCCGGCGCTGTGGCAGCTGCTGCGCGAGGCGGGCTGGTCGCCGGCCGAACTCCCGGCGGGCATCCGCCTGCTGTGCGGCGGCGAGGCGCTGCCGCAGGACCTCGCCGACTTCCTCGCGGCCGACGGGCACGCCGAGGTGTGGAACCTGTACGGCCCGACCGAGACCACCATCTGGTCGCTGCTCGCCCCGGTCCGCGCGGGCGAGCCCGTCACCATCGGCACCCCGATGTGGAACACCGGCGTCCATGTCCTCGACGAGCGGCTGCGGCCGGTCGCCGACGGCGAGCCAGGCGAGCTGTACCTGTCCGGCGACGGCCTGGCCCGCGGCTACCACGGGCGCCCCGGCCTGACCGCCGAACGCTTCGTCGCCTGCCCGTTCGGCGACACCCCCGGCGCCCGCATGTACCGCACCGGCGACGTCGTGCGGCGCCGCCCGGACGGCGCCCTCGACTTCCTCGGCCGCGTCGACGAGCAGGTCAAGATCCGCGGCTACCGCATCGAGCTCGGCGAGATCGAGGAGGCGCTGCGCCGCCTGCCCGAGGTCGCGCAGGCCCGGGTCGTGGTCCGCGAGGACGACGGCCCCGGCGCCACCCACCTCGCCGGCTACGTGGTGCCCGCCGCCGGCCACCGCCCCGAGCCGGCCGCGCTGCGCACCGCGCTCGCCGCCTGGCTGCCCGAGCACATGGTCCCGGCCGGAGTCGCCGTCCTGGACCGCTTCCCGCTCACCCCGGCCGGCAAGGTCGACCGCAAGGCCCTGCCGCCGCTGGAGTTCGGCACCGCCACCGCGTACCGCGCGCCCGGCACCGAGGGCGAGCGGGCGCTGGCCGCGCTCTTCGGCGAGGTGCTGCGCGTCGACCGGGTCGGCGCCGACGACGCCTTCTTCGACCTCGGCGGCAACTCGCTGCTCGCCACCCGCCTGGTGGCCCGCGTCCGCGCCGAGCTCGGCGTCGAACTCCCCCTCCGTACCGTCTTCGAGGAGCGCACCCCGGCCGCCCTCGCGCTCCGCCTCGACGCGGGCGCCCCGGCCCGGCCCGCGCCCCGCGTGCGGGAGCGCGGCGCGCACCTGCCCGTCTCGTACGCGCAGGGACGCCTGTGGTTCCTGCACCGCCTGGAGGGCCCCAGCACCACCTACAACCTGCCGATCGCGGTCCGTCTCACCGGCGCGCTCGACACGGACGCCCTGCGCGAGGCCGTGGACCACCTGGTCGCCCGGCACGAGAGCCTGCGCACCTACTTCGGCGAGGGCCCCGAGGGCGCCGAGCAGATCGTGGTGCCGGCCGCCGAGGCCCGGGTCGACCTCACGGTCCACGAGGTCGCCGAGGCGGAGGTGCGGGCCGCCGTCGACAAGGCCGCCGGATACCTCTTCGACCTGTCGGCGGAGATCCCCACCCGCGTCGACCTGTTCCGCACCGGCCCCGACGCGCACGTCCTGCTGCTCTGCATCCACCACATCGCCTCCGACGGCTGGTCGCTCGCCCCGCTCGTCAAGGACCTGTGCGAGGCGTACGAGGCGGCCCGGCGCGGCGCCGCGCCCGAGACCGCGCCGCTCGCGGTCCAGTACGCCGACTACACGCTGTGGCAGCGCGAGCTGCTCGGCTCCACCGACGACCCGGAATCGGCCATGTCCCGGCAGCTCGCCTACTGGCGCGAGCGGCTGGCCGGTGCGCCCGAGCTGCTCGACCTGCCCACCGACCGGCCGCGCCCGGCGCTCGCCACCTTCCGCGGCGACGTCGTGCCCTTCGAGGTGGGCGCGGAGCTGACCGAGCGGCTCCTCGCACTGGCCCAGCGCGAGCGGGCCAGCCTCTTCATGGTGCTCCAGGCCGCCGCCGCGACCATGCTGAGCAAGCTGGGCGCGGGCACCGACATCCCGCTCGGCTCGCCGCTCGCGGGCCGCGCCGACAGCGCGCTCGACGAACTCGTCGGCTTCTTCGTCAACACGCTGGTGCTGCGCACCGACACCTCCGGCAACCCGGCCTTCACCGAGCTGCTGGCCCGCGTCAACGCGTCGAACCTGGCCGCCTACGACCACCAGGACCTGCCGTTCGAGTACCTGGTGGAGGTCCTCAACCCGGCCCGCACCACCAGCCACCACCCGCTGTTCCAGGTGATGCTGGTGCTCCAGAACAACGTGGAGCCCGACTGGCGGCTGCCCGGACTCGACGCCGTCCACGAGACGGTGCCGACCCGGACCGCCAAGTTCGACCTGACGGTCGAGCTCACCGAGCGCTTCGACCGGGCGGGCCGCCCGGACGGTCTGCGCGGCGAGATCGAGTACGCCACCGACCTGTTCGACCGGGCCACCGTCGAGCGGTTCTCCCGCTACCTGCTGCGCGTCCTCGACCTGGTCGTCGCCGACCCCGCGCGGCGCCTCGACTCGATCGACCTGCTCGACGGCGAGGAGCGGGCCACCGTCCTCGACGGCTGGAACGCGACGGCGCTCGACCTGCCCGACGCCACCTTCCCCGCCCTCTTCGAGGCGCAGGTCGCGAAGACCCCCGACGCGCTCGCCCTCGTCCACGAGGACACCGAGCTGAGCTACGCCGAACTCGACCGGCGCGCCAACCGGGTCGCGCACTGGCTGATCGAGCGGGGCGTCGGCCGGGACGAGGTCGTGGGCCTGTCGCTGCGCCGCTCGCCCGACCTGCTGGCGAGCCTCCTCGGCATCCTCAAGGCCGGCGGCGTGTATCTGCCGCTCGACCCCGACTACCCGCCGGAGCGCCTGGCGTTCATGGTCGAGGACACCCGCCCGCGGGTCCTCATCACCACCGGCGACGTCCTCGCCAAGCTGCCCGCCGAGGCCCGGGACGTGCTCCGGCTCGAACTCGACGACGCGGCCGTACGGGCGGAGCTCGACGCGCGCCCGGAGCACGCGCCCACCGACGCCGAGCGGCGCGCCCCGCTGCGCGCCGACGACCTGGCGTACGTCATCTACACCTCGGGCTCGACGGGCCGCCCCAAGGGCGTCGCCGTCACCCACCGGGGCATCCCCAACCTGGCCCGCAGCTACATCGAGCGGTTCGGGCTCGACGCCGACTCCCGCTTCCTGCAGTTCTCGTCGATCAACTTCGACCCGACGTTCTGCGAGATGTGCTGCACCCTGCTCTCGGGCGCGGCCGTCATCCTCACCTCGCCGGAGGAGCTGCTGTCGCCGGACCGCCAGCGGGCGCTGACCGCCCGCTACCGGCCGACCCACATCACCTTCTCGCCGACGATCCTCGGCTCGATGGCCCAGGACGCGCTGGCCGCCGTCCCGTACCTCATGGTGGCCGGCGAGGCCTGCCCGCCGGGGCTCGCCGCGACCTGGTCGCGCGGCCGGACGATGATCAACGCGTACGGGCCGACCGAGGCGACCGTCGACGCGCTGTACTGGCGGGTCGGCGACGCCGGGAGCGCCTTCGAGGCCGACTCGGTGCCGGTCGGCCGCCCGCTGCGCAACACCCGCGTGTACGTGCTCGACGCGGCGCTGCGGCCCGTGCCGCCCGGTGTCGTCGGCGAGCTGTACCTCGCCGGCCACGGCCTGGCCCGCGGCTACCTCAACCGGCCCGGACTGACCTCCGAGCGCTTCGTGGCCTGCCCGTACGGGGAGCCCGGCGGCCGGATGTACCGCACCGGCGACCTCGCCAAGTGGCGCACCCTGCCCTCCGGCGAGGGCGTCGTCGACTTCGTCGGCCGCGCCGACGACCAGGTCAAGATCCGCGGCATGCGGATCGAACTCGGCGAGATCGAGGCCGTCCTCGACACCCACGACGACATCGCCCAGTCCGTCGTCGTCGTCCGCGAGGACACCCCCGACCACAAGCAGCTCATCGGCTACGTCGTGGCGAAGAGCGGCGAGGAGCGGGCGCACGACCTCGCCGAGGACATCGAGCACGTCGACAAGTGGCAGGAGATCCACGAGCAGGGGTACAGCGAGCAGGAGGACCTGGGCGTCGAGCAGGACTTCACCGGCTGGAACAGCAGCTACGACAACGGGCCCATCCCGCTGGACGAGATGCGCGAGTGGCAGGACGCCACCATCGGCCGCATCCTCGCCCTGAAGCCGCGCCGCGTCCTGGAGGTCGGCGTCGGCTCCGGCCTCATCCTGTGGAAGGTCGCCCCGCACGTCGACCACTACACCGGCGTCGACTTCTCGCCCTCGCTCATCCAGACCCTCGGCAACCGGGCCGCCGCCTCCGGGGAACTGCGCGACAAGATCATGCTGCGCAGCCTCGCCGGCCACGAGATCGGCGACCTCGCGGGCCACCGCTACGACACCGTCGTCATCAACTCCGTCGCCCAGTACTTCCCCAGCGTCCCCTACCTGATCGACGTGATCCGGCAGGCCATGGCACTCCTGGAGCCCGGCGGCCGGATCTTCCTCGGCGACATCCGCCACCTCGGACTGCTCCACCCCTTCCTCACCGCGATCGCCCTGCACGGCGGGGCGCACGCGGACGAGCAGGCCGCGGTGGTGCGCGAGCTGGTCGAACACACCATGGCCCTGGAGAGCGAACTCCTCCTGGACCCGGCCTTCTTCAGCCGCATCGGCGAGGAGATCCCCGAGGTCGCGGGCGTCGACATCCAGCTCAAGCGCGGCCACCACAGCAACGAGCTGACCGACTTCCGCTACGAGGTCGTCCTGCACAAGCAGGGCGCCGAGCTGGTCTCCGTCGCCGAAGCCGCCGAGCTGCCCTGGGACGGACCCGAGGCGCTGCGCGCGCACCTCGCGGACGGCCGGCCCGGTCTGCTGCGCGTCACCGGCATCCCCAACCGGCGGGTCGCCGCCGAGGTCGTCACCGCCCGGCGCATCCGCACCGAGAGCACGGCCACCGTCCGCGCCCTCGTCCCCGCCCAGCGGCCCGGCACCGACCCGGAGGCCCTGCACGCGCTGGCCGCCGAGTACGGCTACGAGGCCCGGCTCACCTGGACCGACGCCGCCGACGGCGACCTGTTCGACGCCGTCCTCCTCGGACCGGAGCGGGCCGGTGCGCCCTGGCTCACCGACGTCTTCCGGCACACGCCCGCCGAGGGCCGCGGCCTGTACGCGCACGGCAACGACCCGCGCGCCGAGGAGCGCACCCGCACGCTGGCCCTGGAGGTGCGCCGGCACGCGGCCCGGCAGCTGCCCGAGCACATGGTGCCCGCGGCGGTCGTGCTCCTCGACCGGCTGCCGCTCACCCCGAACGGCAAGCTGGACACCCGCAGGCTGCCCGCGCCCGACTTCACCTCGCGGGCCGTCCGGCCGCCGCGCACCGAGCGGGAGATCACCCTCGCCCGGCTGTTCGCGGAGGTCCTGGGCCTGGAGACGGTCGGCGTCGACGACCAGTTCTTCGACCTGGGCGGCGACTCGATCCGCTCCATCCAGCTGGTCAGCCGGGCCCGCGCGGAGGGCTTCGTCATCACCCCGCGCGATGTCTTCCAGCACCAGACGGTGGAGGCGCTGATCGCCTGCGCCGCGCAGGCCGCCGAGGCGGTCGACCCGGCCGCGGCCGCCGCGACCGAGCTGCCGCACTGGCTGAAGACCCTGGAGACCCCCGACCCTTCGTACGGCGAACCGGCCCTGGAATCCGCCGCGTTCGACCGGAACCTCGGCGCGGAGGCGGCCGGTGCGCTGCTCGGCGCGCTGCCCGGGATCTTCCACGCCGCGCCCGAGCACATCGCGCTCGCCGCGTTCGCGCCCGCGCTCATCGAGTGGCGAGCCCGCCGCCTGCCCGCCGCCCAGTCCGCGCTCCGCGTCGACCTGGCGACGGACCCGGCCCCGTACCCGTACCCGGTCAAGCTGACCCCGGGCCTGGCCGGAATCGACCGGGCCCTGACCGACCCGAAGGGCCTCGCCCGCGCCCTCAAGCGCGTCAAGGAACAGGTCCGCCAGGCCCCGGCCGAGGGCCGCAACTACGCGGAACTCGCTGCGGCCAACGCGGGGTTCGGACCGTCGCGGGTCGCCTTCCGGTACGGCTCCGGCGAGCCGGCCGACCCGGCGGCCCCGTACGCCCTGCTCGTGGAGGTCCGCCCCGAGGGCGAGGCCGTGGCGGTCCGCTGGCGCTGGGACACCGGGCTGTTCGGCGCGGAGGAGGTCGCCGCCCTCGCCGACCGCTTCGAGCAGCTCCTCGCCGCCCTCGCGGGCCTCACCGGCCACCCCGAGCTCGGCGGGCTCACCCCCTCCGACATCACCCTGCTGCCGCTCAAGCAGTCCACGCTCACCGAACTGGAGCGGAGCTACCCCGGCCTCGCCGACGTCCTGCCGCTCGCCCCGCTCCAGCAGGGCCTGCTCCTGCACGTCAGCGCCTCCGCCGACCCCGAGCACGACGACGACCCCTACCAGGGGCAGACCGTCTTCGACCTGGCGGGGCCGCTCGACGCCGAGCGGCTGCGCGCCGCCGCCCACGGGCTGCTCATGCGCCACGCCAACCTGCGGGCCTCCTTCGCCGTCCGCGGCCTGGAGAACCCGGTCCAGGTCATCCGCTCCACCGTCGAGATGCCGTGGCGGCTGCACGACCTGACCGGCCTGCCGCCCGCCGACCAGCAGGCCGAGCGGGACCGGATCGTCGCCGAGGACGCGGCGCTGCGCTTCGACCTGGCACACGGGCCGATGCTCCGCTTCAGCCTGATCCGCTACGCCGCCACCCGGCACGAACTCCTCGTCGCCGACCACCACATCCTGCTCGACGGCTGGTCCATGCCGGTCGTCTGGCACGACCTGTTCGAGCTGTACGCGGGCCGCGGCGAGCAACTGCCGCCGGTCACCCCGTACCGCGCCTACCTGGCCTGGCTGGCCGGGCAGGACGCGGCCGAGGCCGTCACGGCCTGGCAGGCGTACCTCGACGGGCTCGCCGGGCCGACCCGCGTCGGCACCCCGGGGCTCGCCTCCCACGTGCTGCCCCGGATGACGGGCGCGGTGCTGCCGGCCGAGCTGACCCGGGACCTGGAGCGGGCCTGCGGCCGCCTCGGGATCACCCTCAACACGGCCGTGCAGACCGCCTGGGGCCTGCTGCTCGGGCGGCTCACCGGGACGGAGGACGTCGTCTTCGGCACCACCGTCTCCGAGCGGCCGGCCGAGATCGACGGCATCGAGTCCGTCGTGGGCCTGCTCATCAACACCGTGCCGCTGCGGGTGCGCGCCGAGGCCGGCGAGCCGCTGCGGACCACCCTGACCCGGGTACAGTCCGCCCAGCTCGACGTCTTCCCCCACCGCCACCTGGGGCTCACCGAGATCCAGCGCCTGGCGGGCACGGGCGAGCTGTTCGACTCGTACTACGTATTCCAGAACTACCCCGACCAGGAGGACGAGGCCGCCGACCTCGGCGGGCTGCGCGCGAGCGAACGCACCGACGGCGCCAAGGGCGTCTCGCACTACCCGCTCGGCATCACCGTGATCCCCGGGGAGCGCCTGGAACTGCTCTTCGGCCACCACCCCGATCTCTTCGACGAGAAGAAGATCGAATTCGTCAAGGACACACTCATCGAGATCATCGAGACCATCGCGGGGGAGGCTCGGGCATGAAGAACTTCGTCCAGCTGGTCCGCGAACTGCCCACCGCCGTACGGATCATGCTGCTCTGCGCCATGGCACGCGCGATCAGCTTCTTCGGCATCCTCGCCTATCTGCCGATCTACCTGAACGACTCGCTCGGCATGAACGGCGCCACCGTCGGCTACGTCCTGGGTGTCTGCCTGCTCATCGGCACCATGGTGAGCGTCTACGGCGGCTACCTCGCCGACCGGTTCGTCAAGGTCGACTTCATGATCGTCCTGGACGTGCTGCTCACCGGCCTCTACGGCACGCTGCCCTTCCTGGACTCCCCGGTCCTGGTCATCGGCGTGCTGCTGGTCGCCAACACGGCCTCCTCCTCGATGAGCGTCACCGCCAACGCGCTCCTCGCCGACCTGCTGCCCTCGGAGAACCGCGCCAAGGTGTTCTCGCTGCGCTACTCGCTGCAGAACATCGGCGCGGCCGTCGGCCCCTTCCTCGGCGTGTTCACGGTCAAGGCCGGCACCGGCGGCCCGTTCTGGCTCGCGGCCGGCGTCATCTTCCTGGCCC
The DNA here is from genome assembly GCF_055560575.1 of Streptomyces sp. NPDC023157. Classification (NCBI taxonomy): domain Bacteria; kingdom Bacillati; phylum Actinomycetota; class Actinomycetes; order Kitasatosporales; family Streptomycetaceae; genus Streptomyces; species Streptomyces sp. NPDC023157. The sequence continues at coordinate 104,083 of NZ_JBVHIL010000005.1, read as the reverse complement.
TGCTGCCGCTGATCATCTTCCGCAGGCTGTTCACGGCGGGCCCGGCGAAGGCCGCCGCGGGCGCCGAGCCGGCCGAGGAGTCCTCCGACTCCGACGAGTCGATGAACTTCCGCGAGGTGCTGCGGGTCATGCGGGCCGACCGCCGGCTCGGCCTGTTCACCCTCGGCGGCATCCTCAGCATCGTGGTCTACGGGCCGCTGCTGACCTACATGTCCCAGTACCTGGTCCTGGTCGAGTCCCGTGACACCGCCTACCGGCTCGTCGCGTACATCTCGGCCGCCAACGCGATCGTCGTGATCTCCACCCAGTACGTCATCGGCAGCCGGCTCAAGGAGAAGACCCTGCTGCGCTGGCTCACCTGGGGCACCGGGGCCTTCGTCCTCGGCCTGGCCGGCATGGCGCTCTCCACCGACCTGTGGATCATCGTCGCGGCGATCGTGGTCTTCACGATCGGCGAGGTCATCGTGGTCCCCGCCGAGTACATGTTCATCGACAACATCGCTCCCGCGAACCTCCGCGGCAGCTACTTCGGCGCGCAGAACCTCGTCCACATCGGGGTCGCGATCGGTCCGATCATCTGTGGCTTCCTCCTCGTGCACGCCTCCCCGGCCGCGATGTTCGCCGCTCTGATCGCCCTGGTCGTCCTCGGCTGGTGGTTCTACGTGCTCGGCTGCCGCGCCTCCGCACCCGTCACCGAACCGCAGAAAGTGAAGCTGTGAGGTCAGCATGAGTTTCGACCAGATCGTCCAGACGACCCACTGTCCCTTCGCCAAGCCGTCCCGCATGGGCACCCCGGTCAGCGTCACCGGCACCGACGTCGAGGCCGGACTGCGCGAACACCGCGACACCATCGAGGAGTTCTTCGCCTCGGCGCGCGAGCGGAAGTTCGACGGCATGCTGCTCACCTTCGAGGATCCGGAGCTCGGCGCCACCCTGCCGGCCCTGACCCGGCTCACCCGGCGCTTCTTCGAGGCCCTGTGCGCGATCTACCCGTCGGTGTACATCCAGGACGACCCGGATCCGGACGAGACCTGGTACGCGATGATCGGCGGCGAGCGCTTCTTCGTCGTCTCCTTCGCACCCTGCTACCCGGAGCACTCGCCGCGGTACAACTTCGGCAGCCCGCAGACCTACTTCCTGCTCCAGCCGGCCTCCACCTTCGAGCGGAACGCCGAGCTGATCGACCGCCGCCGGGTCCGCATCCAGCGCGCCTTCAAGGCGACCGGCAAGCCGTACGACGCGGAGCTCGCCAACCTCGAGAACGACATGTTCAAGTCCGTCATGCCGATCGACCCGATCGACCGCCCCGTCCGGTGGTGGGAGGACGAGGCGACCGTGACGGCGCTGACGTCGCTGACCGGGCGGGCCGAGCCGACCGGGCGTCCGAAGGTCGAGCTGCGGAAGGCCGGCTAGCTCCGATGATCGAGGAACTGCTGCCCCGGCCGGTCGCGACCGCGGAAGCGTTCGGCGACCCGGCCGGGGCGCCGGTCCCCTTCCCGGGCGAGGAGCACCTGCTCGCCCGCGCCGTCCCCGCGCGGCTCCGCGAGTTCACCACCGCCCGGGCCTGCGCCCGGCGGGCCCTCGGCCGGCTCGGCGTGGCCCCCGTCGCCATCCCGTACGGGACCGACCGGGCCCCCCGCTGGCCGGCCGGGATCGTCGGGAGCATCACCCACTGCACCGGCTACCGGGCGGCGGCCGTGGCCCGCGCCACGGACCTGGCGGCGCTCGGCTTCGACGCCGAACCGCACGCCGCGCTCGACCGCACCGGGGTGCTGGGCCTGGTCACCGGCGAACAGGAGCGGGCCCACCTGGCCGAACTGGCCGAGGTCCGGCCGGACGTCCACTGGGACCGGGCCCTGTTCAGCGCGAAGGAGAGCGTCTTCAAGGCCTGGTCGCCGCTGACCGGCCGGTGGCTGGACTTCAAGGAGGCCGTCGTCGCCTTCCAGCCGCGCACCTCGACCTTCACCGCCCGGCTCCTCGTCGAGGGGCCGGTGGTGGACGGCGTACGGCTGACCGGGTTCGAAGGAGGGTTTCTCGTCAAGGACGGTCTGGTCCTCACGGCCACGACCGTACGGCGGCCCGACAATGGCCCCGATCCGCACCACCGATCGAGGGGACCGCTGTGACCAGCGCCTTTGAACCGACACTCGCCTCCTACGGGTGGGACTCCGACTGGGCGGACACGTTCGCCCCGCACGCCGGGGCCGGGCTCGTCCCGGCCCGGGTCGTACGGGTCGACCGCGGCCGCTGCGAGGTGGTCGCCGCCGCCACCGCCGACGCCTTCGCGCCCGTGGCGCCGTTACGCGCCGACACCGGGCCCGTGCTGGGCGCCGACCCCACCACCGCGCCCTGCACCGGGGACTGGGCGGCCGTCGAGGCGGCCCCCGCCACCGGCGGCGGGCCGGTCGTCCGGGCGCTGCTGCCCCGCCGCACCCGCTTCACGCGCTCCACCTCCTCGGCCCGCTCCGAGGGGCAGGTGCTCGCCGCCAACATCGACCTGGCGGTCATCGCGGTCTCGCTCGCCGTCGAGCTGGACCTCGGGCGCCTGGAACGCTTCCTCTCGCTGGCCTGGTCCAGCGGCGCCCAGCCCCTGGTCGTGCTGACCAAGACCGACCTCGTCCCCGACATCACCCACCTGGTGACCGATGTCGCCGAGGCCGGCCCGGGGGCGGAGGTCTTCCCCGTCAGCGCCTTCGACGGATACGGCCTGGACGCCCTCGCCGCGGCCCTCGCCGGCCGGACGTCCGCCCTGCTCGGCCAGTCGGGCGTCGGCAAGTCCACGCTGGTCAACGCCCTGCTGGGGACCGAGGAGCAGGAGTCGGGGGAGGTGCGCGGCAGCGACGGCAAGGGCCGGCACACCACCACCGCCCGCGATCTGCTGCCGCTGCCCGCCGGCGGGCTGCTCATCGACACCCCGGGGCTGCGCGGGGTCGGCCTGTGGGAGGCGAACGACGGTCTCACCCAGGTGTTCGCCGAGATCGAGGAGCTGGCCGCCCGCTGCCGCTTCCACAACTGCGAGCACCACGCCGAACCCGGCTGCGCGGTCCTCGCCGCCGTCGAGGACGGCACCCTCTCGCACCGCCGGTTCGAGAGCTACCGCAAGCTGCTGCGCGAAAGCGCCTGGATCGCCTCGCGCACCGATGCCCGGCTGCGCGCCGAGCTCGGCCGTGAATGGCGTCGACGCGAGGCCGCGGGGCGTGAGATGTACGAGCGCAAGCGCGGCGGGAAACACCGTAAGGCGTTCTGATGGTGGTCCGGCCACACCCGCTTCTCGGACAAGGGCGGCGGATGTGGCCACTTGCAGCCACTGCACCTTGGTGCCAACCGAACTTCTTGTAGCGCCCGTTCGGCCCTGGAAGATTACTCGACGACGGCAGGTCACAAACCTCTGTCGGGCTAAATCGAGTAAGCCACAAGCCACTTCGAGGGAATCGGACGGTAAGAAATGCGACGCAAGGCTTTTGTCTACCTGGTCTCGTGCGCCGTGGCCCTCTCGGCGACGGTGATGGGCGCCTCCGCCGCACAGGCCGCGGACACCCTGCACACGAGCAAGACGAGCGTGACCGACAGCGGCGACAGCTGGGGCTGGGACTAGCCCAGGGCCGCCCACGGCCCCTACCCACCATGCCAGAGAGGGCGAATTCCCGTGACCATTGACCAGGGCGTACTCCACTACGACTTGTCCACCGACGAAGTCGCCCAGCTGGACGCGCTGATCGCCGAAGTGACGCAGGCGGACTGCGACCCGGGCCACCCGAGCTTCCACGACGAGGCCTGGGAGCTGACCGGCCGGCTGCCCGTGGGGCTGCGGAAGTTCCTCGCGGAGTTCCGCCGCGACGACCCGGCCGCCGCGTTCAAGATCCGGGGATTCCACGTCGACGACCAGGGCGTCGGACCTACTCCCGGTAACTGGGCGGACGCCGCCTCCTCGTTGAACACCCGGCGCGAGGAAATCTTCCTCTCGCTCATCGGGAAATGCCTCGGTGAGATATTCAGCTGGCCCACCCTGCAGTCCGGCCGGATGATCCAGAATGTGCTGCCGATCGCCGGCGAGGAGAACGAACAGAGCGGTCACGGCAGCGATGTCCTGCTGGAATGGCACACCGAGGACGGATTCCACCCGTACCGCTGTGACTATCTGGCCCTTTTCGGAATCCGCAACCACGACCGGGTGCCGACCACCGTCGCCTCCATCCGTGACGTGACCCTCAGCGCGGAGACCCGCAAGACGCTGTCCGAGCCCCGCTTCTACATCCTTCCGGACGACGAGCACCTGCGTCAGCTCGCCGTCCAGCAGCCCGACCACCCGGGGCTGCTCCGGATGCGGGCCATGCGCGAGACCCCCGAGCCGGTCGCCGTCCTCTTCGGCTCCCCCGACTCCCCGTACCTGCGGATCGACCCCTTCTTCATGCGGTGCGTCGACGGTGACGCGGGCGCCGAGCAGGCCCTGAAGGAGCTCGTCGCCGAGCTGGAGCGGGCCACCCGGGACGTGGTGGTCGAGGCCGGCACGCTGCTCGTCGTCGACAACTACCTCGCCGTGCACGGCCGCAAGGCCTTCACCGCCCGCTACGACGGCACGGACCGCTGGCTCCAGAAGGCGATCATCACCCGTGACCTGCGCAAGTCGCGGGAGACCCGGGACACCGCCGCCGGCCGTGTCCTGATCTGATCCACCAGACAGGAGAAGGGGGAGAGGCGCGATGGCGGCGTCCCATGCTGTACCCATCGAGGCGGTGGTCCTGGCCGACGTGGCGATCGTCCTGCTGGTCGGGGCCGTCATGGTCCGGCTCGCCCGGCGGGTCCACCAGCCGCCCGTGGTGGCGGAGATCGCCGCCGGACTGGTGCTCGGGCCCAGCCTGCTGGGGCTCCTGCCGGGGAACCTGCCCGCGCTGCTCTTCCCGCCCGAGGCCAGACCGATGCTGTCGGCCGTCGCCCAGGTCGGCCTGGCGCTCTTCATGTTCCTGGCCGGCTGGGAGCTCGACCTGGGCAAGCTGCGCGGCCGCACCGCCTCCGTCGGCTCCACGGCGGTCCTCGCGATGGGCGTCCCCTTCGCGGTGGGCGCCGGGGCGGCGGCGCTGCTGTACGACTCGATGGCACCGGCCGGGGTCGGCCACGACATGTTCGTGCTCTACCTGGCCACCGCCTTCTCGATCACCGCGTTCCCGGTGCTCGCCCGGATCATCCGGGACCAGAACCTCGGCACCACCCGGGTCGGCACCACCGCCATGGCCTGCGCCGCGGCCGGTGACGTGGTCGCCTGGTGCGTGCTGGTCCTGGTGGTCGCCATGGCCGGCTCCGGCGGCACCGGCGGGTTCTTCCAGGTCCTGGCCTGGACGGCGGCGTACGCGGCGGCGATGCTCTTCGTCGTGCGGCCCCTGCTGCACAGGGCGCTGCGCTGGTCCGGCAGCGGCCGGCTCGCCGTCGTGGCCGCCGGTGTGCTGCTCTCCGCCTACGCCACCTCGTGGGTCGGCATCCACGCCATCTTCGGGGCCTTCGCCTTCGGCCTGATCATGCCGAGGCAGCGGGCGGGCGCCGAGCACGCCGCGCTGCACCGGCAGATCGAACTGCCGCTGGAGAAGGTCTCCTCGCTGCTCCTGCCGGTCTTCTTCGTGGTCACCGGCCTCTCCGTCGACATCGGCGGGCTCGGCTGGTCCGGCCTCGCGGCCCTGCTCCTGGTGCTGGTCGCCGCGGTGGTCGGGAAGTTCGCGGGCGCCGCGATCCCGGCCCGGTTCTCCGGGATGAGCTGGCGGGACGCGGGGGCCTTCGGCACGCTGATGAACACCCGCGGCCTCACCGAGATCGTCATCCTCGGCATCGGCCGCGAACTGGGCCTGATCGGGCCGGAGCTGTTCACCATGATGGTCCTGATGGCCCTGGTCACCACGGCCATGGCGGGCCCGATCCTGCGCCTGCTCGGTGTGGGCGGCCCGACACCCGACCCGGAGCGCGCCCCGCTCACCGGCACGCCGGCCAAGGAAACGATCGGAGCCGCCTGATGCACCCCTCCCGCCTCTTCGGCTACGAACACCGCGCCAACGGCACCGTCGTGATCACCCGCGGCTGTCGCATCGCCTCCGTCGTCCGCGGCGACGGCGAGGTCGACCGCTTCCTGGCCGAACTGGCCGAGGCCACGGCGGGCAGCGGCAGACAGCAGGTGCTCGCCCGCTGGGTGACCGGCGCTGTACCGGCCGTGTGAACGCACCGCAGGGCCTGTCCCCCGGACCGGGGGCTGGCCCTGCGGTGTTCCGTTCCGCTCCAGTCCGTTCCGTGTCTCAGGACCGGTCGGGCTCGGGCATCTCGTCGGTCTCCGCGACCCGGCGCCGGGCGCGGGCGGCCAGCTGCCGGGTGGCGGCCGGGGTGAGCCCCATGGCCGGGGCGATCTCGTCGAAGGGGACCCCGAAGTCGTCGTGCAGCACGTACGCGACCCGCTCGGCCGGCGGCAGGGCGTCCAGGACGGCCTCCTCACCGGGACCGGCGCCCAGGGGACCCGGCTCGGGCCCGCTCCAGGCGGCCTCGCGCTCGCGCAGCCGGGCCAGACAGACCTGGACCAGGGCGGACAGGGTGGGATCAGGGGGGCCGGACAAGGTGGGGTCAGAGGGGCCGGGCAGGGTGGCAGGGGGTGGGCCGGCCGGGGCGGGGGCGGGCGCGCCGGGCCCGGCGCCGCGCTCCGCCTCCCGCAGGGCCGCGTCGGCCTCGGCGTCGGAGCCGAGCAGGCGGTACGCGACCGCGCGCGGTCGCGTACCGGTGCGTACGGCATGGGTGTCCACGGTCAGTCGCCGTGTCCGGTCCCGCCGCTGCCGAAGCCGCCGCTGGAGATGCCGCCCCACTTGCGCTTCTCCTCGCTCGGCGGGTCGGGTGAGGTCTCGCTGCCGGATTCCTTGAGCTGGTACGGCATGAGCCGGTGTTCGCCGTCGGTCTGGGGCATCTCCGCCGGCCTGCGGTACTCGGACATCTCGCCGGGCAGCGCGTCGGTCTCGGGGCGGTGCGGCTGCTCCTCCGGGGCGGGTGGCTTGGACTCGCGGTCCTTGAGGCGCATGCCGAGTATGAAGGCGCCGATGAGGACGACGACCACGATCAGCCCGCCGAGGACCTGGGCGAGACCGGACTGCCAGACACCGGCCGCCGTGGTGACCTGGGCGGAACCCACGAGGAAAGTGTTCATACTCCAGGGATACCCCGTTTTGCTCCGTTTCGTCCTGCGGGGGGAATCCGGTTCTGAAACATTTCCCGGAGCCCATCGCGTATGTGAGGTGTAAGCGCACCGACAGCGAACACGACACGCGACGGAAGGGGGGACATGACGCACTCCCGCGCGGACGAGTTCCTGGAGTTCGCCGCAGCCCGTTCGGGCCACCTGTTCCGCTCGGCATGCCTGCTGACCAGCGGCGACACCCATCTCGCCGAGGACCTGGTGCAGGACACGCTCGGCCGGATGTACGTCCACTGGGGACGCATGACCCGGATCGGCAACCCGGCCGGGTACGCGCAGACCGTGCTCGTACGCGGCTTCCTCAGCCACCGCAGGCGCCGCTCGGCCACCGAGCGCCCCCTCGGCGAGCTGCCCGACCGGGCCCCCGACACCGGGGAGGACCCGGCCCTGCGGATCGCCCTGCTCGACGCCCTCGCCCAGCTCGCGCCCAAGGACCGGGCGGTGGTCGTCCTGCGCTACTGGGAGGACCGCAGCGTCGAGGAGACCGCCGACGCCCTGCACGTCAGCTCGGCGGCGGTCCGCACCCGCTCCACCCGCGCCCTGGCCACGCTGCGCCGGCGGCTCGGCGGCAGCATCGCCGAGTTCGCCGCCCGCTGACCCGGCCCACACACTTTCCCGACCCACGAACCCGAGACGGTGATCCCGCCATGCCTCAGCACGAGGAGCACGACGTGACGAACGGACGATTCGAGGAGGAACTGGGCGCGGTCCTGCGCCGCACCGGCGACGGCTTCGCCGCCGAGGACCGCCGCGAGCTGGCCACGGGTGGCCTGGCCCGCGGCCGCCGCCGGCTGCTGCGCCGCCGCCTCGCCGTGACCGGCGGCGCCTTCGCCCTCGCCGCGATCGGCGTGGGCGGGGTGTACGGCGGCTCCCTGCTCGGCGGCGGCGGTACGACCGACGACGCGGGCGTCTCGGTGGCGGCGGGCCCCAAGCCCAGCGGCGGCGAAACGGGCGAGAAGCCGGGCGACGAGCCGCGGATCCCCGTCGCCTCCCTCGCCGCCGTCCTCAAGGCCAACACCCCGGCCGGCACCTGGGAGATCCAGGACCCCGAGGGCCGGGGCCAGAGCGTCACCGCCGTGTACGACGACGGCAGGGGCAAGGCGGGCGTCACGGTCGGCCTCTACCGCGCCGAGGGCGCCTGGTCGGCGGACCAGATGAGCTGCCCGGACAGGGTCGCCGTCCCCTACGACCGTTGCGTCGCGGAGAAGCTGCCCGGCGGCTCCCGGCTGCTGATCGTCGAGGGGTACGAGTACCCCGACAAGCGCGTGGAGACCAAGAACTGGCGTGCGCTGCTGCAGACCAAGGAGGGCTTCATCGTCGACGCGAGCGAGTACAACGCGGCGGCCGAGAAGGACTCCCCGATCACCCGCGAGAACCCCCCGTTCTCCGCGACGCAGCTGAAGACCCTGGTCACGGCGGGCGGCTGGCGTCCGCTCCTGGAGCAGCTGCCGCCCCCGCAGACCAAGCCCGGCGGCTCCACCACGGACCCCGGCGCGCACGAGCCGAGCGGCGCCGCCGTCCAGGCGACGCTGCGCTCGCTGCTGCCCAAGAACCAGGGCCTCCGGGTCGTCGACAAGGGCGGCCAGGGCAGCTACGCCTACCTGGTCGTCGACGACGGCAAGGGCAGGAGCCTCGTCCAGATCAACGTCCAGCCGGGCATGACGGGCATCCGCGGCGACGTCTTCGGCGTCCCCGGCGTCACCACCGAGGCCGACGGCACGCTGGTGAGCCTGAGTGAGCGGCCGGGCGAGAAGGGTGGCGAGGGCGTCGTCTGGTGGAGCGCCGACACCCTGGCCCCCGACGACTTCCGGGTCGTCGTCTCCGCGTTCAACTCCGGCACCCAGCACGACGCGGCGACCCGCCCCGAGCCGGCGCTGACGACGGAGCAGATGAAGACGATCGCGCTGAGCCCGAAGTGGCGTGCGCTGACCGGGAAGTGACCCCCTGAACGACGGGCCGGACCTCGGCGGAGGTCCGGCCCGTCCCCCCTTCGCCCGGCCCGGCCCCGCCTCACTTCGCCTCCGAATACCGCTCCACCGTCGCCGTCGTGAACGGGAAACGCACCGGCGTCTCCCCGAACGCGATCCGCCCCGCCTCGTCGCCCGCCGCGCGGATCGCCTCCGTGACGGCCGCGGCCTCCTCGGCCGGGCAGTGCACGATGACCTCGTCGTGCTGGAAGAAGACCAGCTCGGCCCGCATCCCGGCGAGGGCGCGGCGCAGCGACGCGAGCATCAGCAGGGCCCACTCGGCGGCGCTGCCCTGGACCACGAAGTTACGGGTGAAGCGGCCCCGGGCGCGGGCGTCGGTCGACGCGTACCCCGGCACGTACTGCTCGGGGGCGTCCTCCACGGCGGCGGCCTGCGGCAGGCCCGCCTCCTCGTCCTCGCCGCCGCCCGCCGCCTTCGGGCTGGTGCGGCCCAGCCAGGTGCGCACCAGGCGCCCCTCCTCGCCCGCCTTCGCCGCGTCGTCCACGTACGCCACGGCGCGCGGGAAGCGGCGGCGCAGCGCGGCCAGGTTCTTCAGGCCGTCGCCGCTGGTCTGCCCGTAGACCGCGCCGAGCAGCGCCAGTTTGGCGTGGTCGCGGTCGCCGGAGAAGGCCCGGTCGGAGAGCCGGGTGTACAGGTCGTCGGGGTGTCCCGCGACCTCCATCAGGCCGGGGTCGCGGGAGATCGCGGCCAGCACCCTGGGCTCCATCTGGTCGGCGTCGGCGACGACCAGCCGCCAGCCCTCGTCGGCGACCACGGCCTGCCGGATCACCTTGGGGATCTGGAGTGCCCCGCCGCCGTTGGTGGTCCAGCGCCCGGTGACCGTGCCGCCCGGCTGGTACTCGGGGCGGAAGCGCCCGTCGCGCACCCAGTCGGCGAGCCAGGACCAGCCGTGGGCGGTCCAGATCCGGTAGAGCTTCTTGTACGCGATGAGGGGGGCGACCGCCGGGTGGTCGAGCTCCTCCAGCTCCCAGCGCCGGGTGGACCGCACCCGGATCCCGGCCCGCGCGAAGGCCCGCAGCACGTCGGCGGGCAGGTCGGGCCGCACCCGGTGCCCGAACGCGGCGGACACCTCGTCGGCCAGCTCCGTGAGGCGGCGCGGCTCGCCGCCGCCCGCGTACCGCTCGCCGAGCAGTCCGTGCAGCACCTCCCGGTGCACGTCGGCCCGCCAGGGCAGCCCGGCCCGGTTCATCTCGGCGGCGACCAGCATGCCGGCGGACTCGGCGGCGGTGAGCAGCCGCATCCGCCCCGGGTGCTCGGCCCGGTCGTGGCGCCGCTGCTGTTCCGCGTACACGTCGAGGAGCGCGTCGAAGGGGAGGCCGGCGGAGGGCACCGGCTCGAAGAGGGAGTCCTGCGAGCCGGGTTCGGCGGCGCGCGGCGGCGGGTCGGGCGGCACCGGCGCGTTGTGCAGGCGGGCGCAGGCGGCGGCGGCCGAGCGGGGCTCGCCGAGCCGCCCCTCGTGGCCGAGGAGGAGCTGTTCGGCCACCTCGATGTCGTAGCAGCGCTCGACGCGGACGCCGGCGGCGAGCAGCCGCGGGTACACCTCGGAGGTGGCGCGCCAGACCCAGCGGGTGACGTCCGGGCGGGAGCGGACGGCCGCCACCAGGTCCGGCTCGCGCCGCACCTCACCGGCGGGCAGCCCGTCGGGCCCGAGGGCGACGAGCAGCGCCCCGTCCCCCTCCGGCTCGGGCGCGAGTGCCCACCTCTCGGTCACGAGTGCGAGTCTGGCACCCGCCACTGACAATCAGCGGGAGGCGAGCCACGCCACCGCCGCTCAGGCGGCCTTGTGGAAGAGGGCCGCGGCCTCGCCCCGGGAGCCGACGCCCAGCTTGTTCAGGATGTTGGCGACGTGGAACTTCACGGTGGACTCGCTGATGTGCAGCTCCTGCGCGATCTGCCGGTTGCGGTGCCCGAGCGCCAGATGGGTCAGCACCTCGACCTCGCGCTCCCCGAGCCCGGTCAGCGGGCTCATCGCGGCGGCCGGGGCGTCCGGCGTGGCGAGCGGCACGGTCGCCGTGAGCGTGGTGCCCCAGCCGGGCACGGCGTCCAGCTCCAGGCGCCCGCCGAGCACCTCCAGGCGATCGGTGACGCTGCCCGCGCCGAGCGGGCAGGAGTCGAGCAGCCCCGGCCCGTCGTCCCGGACGGTGGCCCGCAGTTCGTGCTCGGTCAGGGTCCAGCCGACGTGCACCCGGGAGACGGCCTCCTGCTCCAGGACGATCAGGAGCAGCGCCCGGACGATCGCCCGCGTGCCGTGCGCCACGTCCGCGGGCAGCGTGCGGACGGACTCCGGCGGGCCGAGTTCGAGGCGTACGGGGCTGTGCCGCAGCATCGGGCGCAGCACGTCGGAGAGCCGGGCGAAGGCCTCCAGGGCGGGTTCCTCGGCGACCGACCTGTCCCGCTGGGACTCGGCCCGCAGCTCGATCAGGGACGACACGGCCAGGTCGGTGGCGGTCGCGCGGGCGGCGGAGTCGTCCAGGGCGCGGCTGCGCAGCACCCCGAGGAGCCCGGAGAGCGCGGCGGCGTGCGCGGTGGTGAGTTCGGCGGTCACCCGCGCCCGGGTGTCGGCCGCCGTCCGCGAGCGGGCCAGGGCGTCCGGCACGGCCTCGCTCGCGAAGCGGTCGAAGTGGCTGGTCACCAGGTCCCACAGGGCCTGCGCCAGGCCGAGTTCGGCGGCGCCCGCCGGTTCGGCGCCCTCCTCCCGTACGAGGACGAGGACCGACCCGCGGGGCGTGGCGTCGCTCCGTACCGCGACCACCTCACGCTCCGCCCCGCCCACCCAGGCGGGCCCCTGCCAGGGCTCGCCGGGGACCCCGGCGGCGAGCAGTGGGGTGAGCTCGGCGGCGGTGAACGGCAGCTCGGCGCCGCCGCTCCGCTTGAACGGCGAGTGCGCGCAGTGCGTGGACAGTTCGACCGCCGCGCGGTGCGGGATCAGCGGCTCCAGGACCTCGGAGAGGCGCGGCAGGATCTCGCCCAGCGGCTGCCGGATGACGTCGTGAGCGGCCAACAGGGCGCCGGTGGCGGTCAGTTCCATGAGGGACAGCGTACGGCCGTCCTTTCGGTCAGGTGGGACTGTCCGTTCGGATGGCGGGGCGGGGGTGGTCCCGGACGGATGCTTGATCCATCGAAACGGATCACAACGCACTTCTGCGGATCACCGAAGACGGATCCGGAGCAGGGAGACGGGGAGTCATGGAAGCGATCGTGTACGGGGAGTTCGGCGGCCACGAGGTCCTGCGCCACGAGTCGGCCGTGGCCGTGCCCGAGCCCGGCGCGGGCGAGGTACGGGTCAAGGTGGCGGCGGTCGGCGTCAACCCGGTGGACTGGAAGCGCCGTTACGGCTGGGTCGAGGAGTTCTACCCGACGACCTTCCCCGCCGTCCCCGGCCTGGAGTTCGCGGGCACCGTCGACGCGCTCGGCGAGGGCGTGACCGGAGTGCGCGTCGGCGACGAGGTGTTCGGCTGGACGACGACCGGCGCCTACGCCGAGTACGCCCTCGCCGGGGTCTTCGCCCCCAAGCCCGCCGCCCTCTCCTGGGAGCAGGCCGCGAGCATCCCCGTCGCCGGCGAGACCGCCCGGCGGGTCCTCGACCTGCTGGACGTCGGGGCGGGCGAGACGCTGCTCCTGCACGGCGCCGCCGGTGCCGTCGGCGCGGTGGCCGCGCAGCTGGCCGTCGCGGCGGGCGTGACGGTGATCGGCACGGCCTCGGAGCGGAACCACGCCTTCCTGCGGGAGCTCGGCGTGACCCCCGTGACCTACGGCGAGGGCCTCGCGGACCGGGTCCGCGAGGCCGCCCCGCAGGGCGTCGACGCGGTCTTCGACGCGGCGGGCCACGACACCCTGCCGGTCTCCGTCGAGCTGCTCGGCGGCGAGAAGTCCCGCATCGTGACCATCGCCGCCCCCGACGCCCACGAGCACGGCATCGTCTTCTCCGGCGTCACCGTCGAGGCGCCCGTCGCACGCCGCCTCCTCACCGAGCTGGCCGCCCTGGTGGCCGACGGCCGGCTCCGCCTCGACCTCGCGGAGACCTTCCCCCTCAAGGAGGCCGCCCGCGCCCAGGAGCTCAGCGAGTCGGGACACGTCCGCGGCAAGCTGGTGATCCTGCTCTAGGGGCGTCCGAGGAGGTGCCCAAGAGGGCGTCCAGGGGGGCGTCCGTGGGCCGCTCCCCGGGGCGGTGTCGCGGCGGCTCAGAACCAGCCGGCCTTGACCACCGTGTGCCCGGCCGCCGCCGCCCGCCCGTAGAACGCCCGCAGGTCGCGGTGACGGCCCCGGAAGATCTCCAGGACCAGGGCCTCGGCCCAGCCGGGGCCGAAGGCGGCGAGGATCTTGGCGCCCGCCGCCTCCCACAGCGCGTCGAAGGGGACCTCCGCCAGGAACGCGGCGGCGGTACGGACCTCGGCCGGTTCGAGGAGGAGCAGCGGCGGGTGCGCACGGTGGCCGTCGGGCGCCCCGGCCGGCTGTCTGCCGCCGAAGACCGGCAGCCACCCGGCGGCGTCCCCGCTCGCCGAGAACAGCTCGTGGACCAGGTCGAAGTCCTTCTCCAGCGACTCGGCGACCCCCGCCGCGTACTCCACCTGGTGGTGTTCCCAGGCCGTCGCCATGAAGGCTTCGAGCCAGGCGTGGTCGTCCAGGATCTCGGCCTCCGCGGCGGCCCGCAGATGCATGTGCATGGTTCCCCCGTTCGACGGCCCGCACACCGGGCCGACCGGCGAAAACCTACCCGCCCGCACAGACATCCGACCCGGCCTCCGCCGTCACGGGGGCCACCAGGACCGGAGGGGGCGACACGGGGGTGCGGCCCCGCCGGACGGCACGGGACAGGGACCCGGCTCCGACCCCGGTCCCTGTCCCGTCCCGACTCCCCAGCCTCTCCCGTCAGCGCGAGAGCCGCCACGCGGGGAGCGCGGCGGCGCCCGTCGCAACCACCGCGCACGCCCCCGCCACGGCCCCCGCCCACGCCCACGGAACCGTGACCGCGACCGGCGCGGAGAGCACCGCGAGCCCCGCCCCCAGACCGGCGAGGCAGACCCCGGCGACGACCAGCCCCAGGACCGCCCCGATGCCGACGGCGAGCAGCGTCTCGCCCGCGACCACCCGCAGGACCTGCGCCCGGGTGGCACCGGCCAGGCGCAGCGAGGCCAGTTCCGGGCCGCGCGCGGAGGTCGCCATGAGCAGCGTGTTGGCCAGGGCGATCACCGTGTAGAGGACGGCGATGCCGAGCACCAGGAGCAGGCCGAGGCGGGTCTGCGGGGTGCTCGCGGCGCCGGCGGGGAAGGCCGCCGCCGCCCAGGCGTCCGCGGTACGGACGGTCCCGCCGGGCACCGGCACGGGCCGGTCGGCGTCGATCCGGTCCACGGTCGCGCCCGGGGCGTTCGCCCAGGTCACAAACGGTCCGTTGTCCCCGGTCCCGCGCGCGAGCACCGCCGCGACCCGCAGCCGCACCGGCCCCCGGCCGTCCGCCGTCCACACCTCCACCCACTCGCCGACCGTGTGCCGCTCGAACTCCTCGGTGACGACGATCGACCGGTCGTCCAGCTCGCGCGGATCACCCGCGACGACCGGCAGCCGGGCGTACGAGGCCCAGGCGGCGGGGTCGGCCACGGCCCGCGCCCCGTACTTGACCAGCGCCTCCCCGCCCTCCCGTACGAAGACGGAGGTCGGGCCGGTGGGGGACGGGGGGCGGACTGCCCCGGACCCGGCCGTGGTTGCTGGGGCCCCGGCCCGGACCGCCCCGGCCCCGCCCCGGGCTGCCGCCGCCCCGTCCCGGGGCAGCCCCGTGCCCGTCGTGACGTACGCGGCGCCCGTCTGCGCCCGTGCCTCCGCCGCCTTCGCGCCGGTCACGGTGGCCGCCGAGCCGAGCAGGGTGCCGGTGAGGGCGACCGTCACCAGGACGGGGGCGGCGACCGCGGCGGTGCGGCGGACGGCCGCCGCGCCGTTCTCGCGTACGAGCGTCCCGACCGCCCCCGGCAGCCGCAGCGCGCGGGCGGCGGGGCGGACGAGGAGCGGGGCGAGCAGGGCGGTGCCGGTGATGAGGAGCATGGGCTGGGTGACGTACGTCTTGCGCTTCAGGAGCGTGGACGGGTCCGTCGCGCACGTCCACGCCAGCAGGCCCAGGCCGCCGAGGAGCAGGCCCGCGCCGAGCAGCGCCCGGCCGAGGGGGAGGACGCCCGCGTCGACGTCCGCCTCGCGGAGCGCGGCCGCCGGGCCGATCCGCCCGGCCCGGCGGGAGGCGGCGAAGGCGCCCGCGAGGGCGACCGTCACCCCCGTGCCGAAGGCGGCGGGGAACGGCCAGGTGACGCCACCGGCCCCGATCGTGAACCAGTCGGGGGCCACCCCGCCGGCCACCAGGACCCGGGCGAGCCGCGGCGCGCCGGCCGAGCCGAGCAGGCACCCGGTCGCCGAGGCGAGGGCGCCGACGCAGGCCGCCTCGGCGAGCAGCGTCCGCCGCACCTGCCCGGTGGTGGCCCCGGCGGTGCGCAGCAGCCCGTACTCGCGCCCGCGCAGGGCGACCGCGAAGGCGAAGGTGGAGGCGACGACGAAGACGGAGACGAAGGCGGTGACGCCGCCCGCGGTGCCGAGCAGGGCGTTGAGGGTGACGAGCGCCTGCGCGTCGCGGCCCGCGTCGGGGTCGGCGAGCCGCCGCTCGGCGCCGGTGAGCACGCGGGCCCGCCCGTCGGCCAGGGCCAGGACCTCGGCGGCGGGGGCGTCGACCCCGACGGCGTCCGGTCCGCCGGAGACGGTGACGGTCCAGCGGGCCCGCAGCTCGCGCAGGAGTTCGGTATCCACAGGCTGTGGACGGTCGAGCGGGAGGGCGACGACGGCGCTCCCCGGCCCGCGCCGCACCTCGGCGGAGAGCCGGTCCTGACCCTGCACGACGACGGGCGAGGACGCGAATCGCTGCGGGGCCCGTTCGGGCGCGTGCGCGGTGGCGGCGAGACCGAGCCCCATGACGACGAGCAGCCCCGTCCCGAGCGCGAGCGCGAGGAACCCGCCGAGGAAGGACGCCCAGCGGGCCCGCAGCCCGGCGACGACGACGGTCAGCACGCGCGGCCTCCGCTCCGCGTCTCCAGTCCCGCCATCCGGGCCGCGACCGACTCCGCCGTGGGCGCGTGGAGTTCGCCGCGCACGCGGCCGTCGACCAGGAAGACCACCCGGTCCGCGCTGGCCGCGGCCACCGGGTCGTGGGTGACCATGACGAGGGTCTGCCCGTCGTCGTCGACGAGCGCGCGCAGCATGTCGAGGACCTCGCGGCCGGTCGTGGAGTCGAGCGCGCCGGTCGGTTCGTCGCCGAACAGGACGGCGGGGGCGGTGATCAGCGCGCGGGCCAGCGCGACCCGCTGCTGCTGGCCGCCGGACAGTTCGCCCGGCCGGTGCCGCTCGCGCCCGGCGAGGCCCACCCGGCCGAGGGCGTCCCGCACCCGGGCCCGGGACGGGCGGCGGCCGGCGAGCAGCAGGGGCAGGGCCACGTTCTGGGCGGCGGTCAGGGAGGGCAGCAGGTTGAACGACTGGAAGACGAAGCCGATCCGGTCCCGCCGCAGCAGCGTGCGCCGCCGTTCGCTCAGGCCGTCCAGGGCGACCCCGCCGACCTCGACCGTTCCGGCGGTGGGCCGGTCCAGGCCGGCCGCGCACTGGAGCAGTGTGGACTTCCCCGAGCCGGAGGGGCCCATCACGGCGGTGAAGCTGCCGGTGGGGAAGTCGAGGTCGACGCCGTCGAGGGCGCGGACGTCTCGGTGGTGGCGGCGCAGGCCGCGGAGCCGGACGGCGTAGGAGGTCATGGTCCCAGCGAACCGTCCGCGCCGTCCCGGATCACGCCCTCTGGCGGGCGTCCCGGGGGTAGGGCCGGCCCTACCCCCGGCGGCGACCTGGGACGATGGCGGGGGGACACACAGGGTGTGGAGGAGCGAGGCGCAGTGCGGTCGAGGAGGCACCCGGCATGAGCAGAGGCACCGGCAACGGCAGGCGCGGGGGCGCGGACACCGGCAACGGCGCCCGATCCGGCGGCGGCAAGGGCTCCGGTACCGGATCCGGCGCGCGATCCGCCCCCGGCACTGGCACCGGCACCGGCACCGGCGGCGACGGTACGGGCGAGGCCATCCGCGTCGTCGAGGAGGCGCTCAAGGCGCTGTACGGGAACGACGACCGGGCCCTGGACACGGCGGCCTCCCTGCTCGCCGCCGCCCCCGGCGCGGACGCCGAACTGGCCCGGCGCGGCGAGGAGTTCGTCCGCTCCCTGTGGACGCGCGGCTGGCAGCCGGCCGACCTCGTCCGGATGGCCCGCCGCGACCTGGCCGAGGAGCACGTCCGGCTCCTCTCCGGCCTCGTCCGCGCCGAGACGGCCCGCTACGAACGCCTCCCGCACCGCTGGCAGGCCCAGCTCGACGCGCTCGAACCGGCCGGCTGGACCGCCGACCGCTTCTCGTACGCGACGGGTGTCCTGGAGCTGTACCGGCTCCTGGTCCGGCTGCCCCGCCTCGACGCGGTCGGCCCCGTGCCGGGCGAGGCCCTGCCGCCGCCCGTCGCGGGCGAGCCCAAGACGCTGAGCCGGATCCGCGCGCTGCTCGCGAAGGCCGAGGCGACGACGTACGCGGAGGAGGCCGAGGCGCTGACCGCCAAGGCCCAGGAACTGATGGCCCGCCACAGCCTCGACGAGGCGACCCTCGCGGCGGGCGCGCCCTCGCCGGAGACGCCGGGGGCGCTGCGGATCGGCGTCGACGCGCCGTACGAGCAGGCGAAGGCGATCCTGCTGGACGCGGTGGCGACGGCGAACCACTGCCGGGCGGTGTGGAGCGAGGGGCTCGGCTTCTCGACGGTCGTCGGCTTCGAGGCCGACCTGGACCCGGTGGAACTGCTCTACACCTCGCTGCTCGTGCAGGGCACGGCCGCGATGACCCGGGCGGAGGCGGAGCAGCGGGCCGGCGGCCGCAAGCGCACCAAGTCGTTCCGCCAGTCCTTCCTCCTCGCCTACGCGAACCGGCTCGGCGCCCGCCTCTCCGCCACCTCCCGCCGCGTCGCCGCCGAGGCCCCGACCCTCCTCCCGGCCCTCGCCACCCGCGACGTCGCGGTCACCGCCCGCACGGACGAGCTCTTCCCGGAGACCCGCACCAGCAGGGTCCGGGCCGCCTGGGACGAGGACGGCTGGAACCACGGCACGACGGCGGCGGACCGGGCGGGCCTGGGGGCGCGGGCGAGGGGCGAGATCGACTGAGGCGGGGGCGCGGCAACCGCGCCACGATCGTGCACCCCGCCCCCCCTCGGGCAGGGGCCACACCGCCCGAATGCCCGTTTCGCCCCACATCGCGACTAGGCTCGCCCTCATGAGCTGGCTCCGGGCGCTGAAGGAGACCGCGCGCTCGGGGCTCTCCGTCGAGCGGCGGCGGCTGGAACCCGCCGTGGCCGCGCGCGGGGCGCTGGGGCTGGCGCTCGTCGTCGGGGTGTCGCTCGCGCTGTTCGGGCCCGCGGTGGCGGCGTCGTCCGCGTTCGGCGCGTTCCAGGCGGCGATCGCGACCTTCCAGCGCTCGTACCGGCCGCGCCCCACTCTCGCGCTGGCCTCCGGCGCGAGCCTCGCCGTCTCGACCTTCATCGGCTACCTCACCGCCTCCCACCCGGCCCTCTTCCTCGTCCTGCTCGCCGTGTGGACCTTCCTCGCGGGCCTGGCCTGGGCCGTCGGGCCGACCGTCGGCATCATCGCCGCCTCCAACGTGGCGATCATGCTGGTCACGGTGACCCTGCCGACCTCGGTCGCCACCGCCGCCGGGCACGCCGCGATGATCGCCGTCGGCGGTCTCGTGCAGGCCGCGCTGATCGTCGCCCTGCCGGTGCGCCGCTGGGGCGCCCAGCGCGACGCGCTCGCCGACGCGCTCGCGGCGGAGGCCGACTACGCCCGGCGGCTGCGCCACGACCCGATCGCCTCCTTCGACCCCGTCCCGCTGATGACGGCCCGCAGTGCCGCCGCCGTCACCCCGCGCCAGGCCCGCCGCCGCCCCGCCGAACTCCACGGGGCCCGTGGCCTGGCCGAGCGGATCCGGCCGGTGCTCGCCTCCCTCGCCGACCCGGCTGTCGGCGCGCCCGCCGAGGGCCCGCAACGGGACCGGGTGCGCGAGCTGCTGGCCGCGGCGGCCGAGGTGCTGGACGCCGCCGCGCACGCCATCCGGCACGGCGAACCGGTCGAGCTGCCGCCCGCGGCCGTCGCCGCGCTGCGCACCCCGGACACCGGCGCGATCCTGACGGGTGCGCCCCGCCGGGCCGCGATCCGGCTCGCCGCGCTGCTCGGCGACGTGACGGAGACCGCCGAGCCCCGCACGGAGACGGCCGCCGAGGCCCGCAGCCGCCCGACCCTGGTCGCGCTCGTGCCGGTGGCGCTCGCGAGGATGCGCGCCGAGCTGCGCCACGAGTCGCCGATCCTGCGCCACGCGGTCCGGGTCACGGCGGTCGCCTGCGCCGGATATCTGATCGGGACGGCCCTGCCGCTCGGGCACGGCTACTGGGCGCCGATGGCCTCGGTGATGGTGATGCGCCCGGACTTCACGCAGACGTACGCGCGGTCCGTCGCCCGCTTCGGCGGCACCCTCGTCGGGGTCACCCTCGCGTCGGGGATCGTCCAGGCCGCGCACCCGGGCGTGTACGGCTCGGCGGCGCTCGCGGTGCTGTGCGCGTTCGGGATGTACCTGCTGATGCGCACGGGCTACGCGATGAGCCAGGTCTTCGTCGCCGCGTACGTCGTCTTCCTGCTCGGCATGGCCGGCGAGGGCCTCTCCCAGACCATCCGCGACCGCCTCCTGCTGACCCTTCTCGGCGGCGTCCTCGCGATGCTCTCGTACGCGGTCTACCCGGCCTGGGAGACGCCGAGGCTGCGCGGCCGGCTCGCGGACTGGCTGGTCGCCGACGGGCGGTACGCGGCCGCCGTCGTCGCCCACTACGCCGACCCCACCGGGCCCTCCTGCCCCGATGTGCGCGAGGCGCTGCTCGGCACCCGCACCGCCCGGATCGCCTGGCAGGAGGGGCTGGCCCGGGCCGCCCACGAGCCGGTCCGCCACCGGGGCCTGTCGCACGCGGCGGCGGACGGGGCCGAGGCCGCTCTGGCCCAGCTCGGCCGGGTGGCCATGCTCCTGGAGGCCCATCTGCCCGAGCGCGGCGCGCCGCCCGTCCCGGAGGCCGCGGCCCTGGCGGAGGCGCTGCGGCGCAGCACGGAGCGGGGCGCGAAGGCGGTCCGGGAGCGCAAGGTGCCACGCTGGGACGAGCTGCGGGAGACGGTCGGGGCGTGGGCCGCGGGGGAGGGGGCGCCGGACCACTTCCTGCTGCGCAAGGGCGCCCCGCTGCTCCTGGAGGCGCTGGACGACCTGGCGCTGGCGCTGACGGAGTCGTCCCACCGCTAGCCGGCCGTCCCGGCCCCACCGGCCCCCACCTGCGCTGACGTGCCGTCAAGTCTCCGCACGCTGAGTCGCGTAGTCACTACGCCACCCCGCGTGCACGTGCATCTGCTCATGCATCGGTATATGAACGCAGCTATGATCCGAGGAAGTTGACACATGCACCAAGCATCCCGGGGAGCTACCAGTGCACCACGCGCATCACGCGTACAACGGCATGGCGGCCACGGAGCTTCGTGGTGTCGTGTGGCAGAAGAGCCGGCACAGCAACTCCCAGGGCTCCTGCGTGGAGTTCGCCAAGCTGCCCGGGGGTGACGTCGCCGTCCGCAACTCGCGCCATCCCGACGGCCCCGCGCTCGTCTACACGCCCGCGGAGATAGAGGCCCTGCTGCTGGGCGTGAAGGACGGGGAGTTCGACCACCTGGTCTGAGGCATGGGTGTACGGGAAGGGCCCCGGCGGCGACTGCCACCGGGGCCCTTCCCGTACCTCGTACGTACGTACGTCCCTCGTGTCCCGCGGCTACTCCGGGCCCAGCCGGAACAGCGCCCACACGACCTTGCCGTGCAGGGTGCCCGCCAGCGGGTGCCAGCCCCAGCTGTCGCTGAAGGAGTCCACCAGGAACAGCCCCCGGCCCGACTCGGCGGCGAAGTCCTCGCCGCCCTCGCGCGCCTCCGGGCTCTCCTGGCTGGGGTCGCGCACGGCGCACACGAGGCGTGAGGCCCAGCGCATGAGGTGCAGGCGGACGGGTGGATTCAGGCCGTCCTCGTACGCCGGGGGCGAGTCCGCCGGCACCGCGTGCCGCAGCGCGTTGGTGACGAGCTCCGAGACGACGAGGGCCACGTCGTCGAAGCGGTCCGCGAGATCCCAGTTGGTGAGCGTCCGACTGGTGAACTTCCGTGCGCCGCGCACCGCTTCGTAGCGGGGCGGCAGGGCGCAGGAGGCGGAGTTGGAGACGGCCGCGGGATCGATCGGCGGGAGGCCCTGCCGTAACGGCTCGAGCATGGTCGATCCATTCGGTCCCATGCGAGGCACTCCCGGGAATCGCGACTGTGGTGCGACAACGGTGCGACAACGGTGCGGCAGCACGCGCGAGTACACGGCTGTGCGGGCCCCATGGTTCCGAATGCGCGGTGGGGATGCAAGGGCAGATGCACGTGCACGCGCCGGACCTGTCCGCCCCCGTGCCGAATCTGTGCATAAGTCTCCCCGGACGAGTGACCCCGCTGCCCGGAACCCGCCCCCTATGCGTAATCGAATGTGTACGCGCTGAAGCGTTTAGTGGCAGAATCCGGGGCTCGACGGGGGCTCGGCATCGGATTGATCCAGATTGATCTTGAGGGGCGGGAGCACCGTGATGGGGAGGCTGGAGCCGTGACGGCAGGCGAATCGAGCGGGGCGAGCGGGAGCGTGGTGCGCCGCATCCTGCTGGGGTCCCAGTTGAGGCGGCTGCGTGAATCGCGCGGCATCACCCGGGAGGCGGCCGGTTATTCGATCCGCGCGTCCGAATCCAAGATCAGCCGTATGGAGTTGGGAAGGGTGAGCTTCAAGGCCAGGGACGTCGAGGATCTGCTCACCCTCTACGGAGTCGGCGACGAGACCGAGCGCGGTTCGCTCCTCGGTCTGGCCCGCGAGGCGAACGTGGCCGGCTGGTGGCACAGCTTCGGCGACGTCCTGCCCGGCTGGTTCCAGACCTACATCGGCCTCGAAGGCGCCGCCTCCCTCATCCGTATCTACGAGGTGCAGTTCATCCACGGCCTGCTGCAGACCGAGGCCTACGCCCACGCCGTCGTCACCCGCGGCATGCCCGGCGCCCCGCGCGCCGAGATCGACCGCCGGGTCGCCCTGCGCCTGGAGCGCCAGAAGGTCCTGGTCTCCGAGCGCGCCCCGCAGTTCCACGCCGTGCTCGACGAGGCCGCGCTGCGCCGCCCGTACGGCGACCGGTCCGTCATGCGGGGGCAGTTGAGGCATCTCATCGAGATCTCGGAGCACCCCCACGTCACGCTCCAGGTCATGCCCTTCAGCTTCGGCGGCCACGCGGGCGAGAGCGGCGCCTTCACCATGCTGAGCTTCCCCGAGTCCGACCTCTCGGACGTCGTCTACCTGGAACAGCTGACCAGCGCCCTCTACCTCGACAAGCGCGAGGAGGTCGCGCAGTACGCGCGGGTCATGGAGCGACTGCGCGAGGACAGCCCCGACCCGGCCGAAAGCCGCGATCTTCTGCGGGGACTCCTCCAACTCTCCTGATACGTCAGTACGATGACGTGACATCAGTGCGTCAGTGGGTCAGTGCGTCACCGACGTGCCCGTCCGTGCCGACGTCCGCCGCAGCGGGTAAGGGGTCTTGTTCATGTCGTCTGTCTTCTCCGGCTTCACCGAACTGGCCCACCAGTACATCGACGGCGAGTGGAAGCCCGGCAGCGGCTCCTGGGACATCATCGACTTCAACCCGTACACCGGGGAGAAGCTGGCCTCGATCACCATCGCGACCGCAGCCGAGGTCGACCAGGCCTACCGGGCCGCCGAGCGGGCCCAGGCGGAGTGGGCGCAGACCAACCCGTACAGCCGCCGGCTCGTCTTCGAGCGGGCGCTGCGGGTCGTCGAGGACAGCGAGGAGGAGATCGCCGAGGCGATCGTCGCCGAACTCGGCGGCACCCGCCTCAAGGCCGCCTTCGAGCTGCACCTGGCCAAGGAGTTCCTGCGCGAGGCGATCCAGCTGTCGCTGCGCCCCGAGGGCCGCATCCTGCCCTCGCCGGTGGACGGCAAGGAGAACCGGGTCTACCGCCTGCCGGTCGGGGTCGTCGGCGTCATCTCGCCGTTCAACTTCCCCTTCCTGCTGTCGATCAAGTCGGTCGCCCCGGCCCTCGCCCTGGGCAACGGCGTCGTCCTCAAGCCCCACCAGAACACCCCGGTCTGCGGCGGCACCCTCGTCGCCAAGGTCATGGAGGAGGCCGGTCTGCCGGCCGGCCTGCTCAACGTCGTCGTCACCGACATCGCCGAGATCGGCGACGCCCTGCTGACCCACCCGGTCCCGAAGGTCATCTCCTTCACCGGCTCCGACGAGGTCGGCCGCCACGTCGCCACCGTCTGCGCCCAGAACTTCAAGCACACCGTGCTCGAACTCGGTGGCAACAGCGCCCTGATCGTCCTCGACGACGCCGACCTCGACTACGCGGTGGACGCGGCCGTCTTCAGCCGCTTCGTGCACCAGGGCCAGGTGTGCATGGCCGCCAACCGCATCCTGGTGGACCGCCGGCTGGAGCCGGAGTTCAGCGAGAGGTTCGTGGCGAAGGTGAAGACCCTGCGGGTCGGCGACCCGGCCGACCCCGCCACCCACATCGGCCCGCTCATCAACTCCCGGCAGGCGGAGGCCGTCGCGGCGCTCGTCGACCAGACGGTCGAGGCCGGCGCGACCGCGCTGCTGCGCGGCACGGTCGAGGGCAACGTCGTGTCGCCCTCCGTCCTCACCGGCATCGCCCCCGACGCGCCGGTCCTCGGCCAGGAGATCTTCGGCCCGGTGGCCCTGATCGTCCCCTTCGACGGCGAGGACGAGGCCGTACGGATCGCCAACGACACCCCGTACGGGCTCAGCGGCGCCGTCCACACCGGGGACATCGAGCGGGGTGTACGGATCGCCAAGCGCATCCACACCGGCATGATCCACATCAACGACGGCACCGTGCACGACGAGCCGATCGTCCCGTTCGGCGGCGAGAAGCGCTCCGGCATCGGGCGGCTCAACGGCGAGGCGATGATCGAGGCCTTCACCACCCAGAAGTGGATCTCGATCCAGTACAGCCGCAGCCGCTTCCCGTTCTAAGTCGTCTCTTGGGCCGTCCGCCCGGCACGTCCGCCGGATCCTCGCGTCTAGGACATCATCTGACCTAGATGGCCCGTAAGTTGGTCGGTGTCGGAGAGAAGCCGACACCGACCTACGGAGGGTGGACATCATGGTGGCTCTGGTTCCCATGGAGCAGCAGGGTGACGAGCGGGGCGCGTTCCTGAACTTCGTGCAGTCGCAGCGCGAGGCGCTGATCCGGGCCTCCTACGGCCTCACGGAGGAGCAGGCGGCGAGCCGCCCGAGCGCCAGCGAGCTCAGCCTGTCCGGCCTGATCAAGCACGTCGCCGAGGTCGAGCTCAACTGGCTCCGGCTGGCCCAGCAGCGCCCGAACGAGCGGCAGCGCGACGAGAGCACCTGGGCCGAGGGCTTCCGGCTCGTCGACGGCGAGACGATCCCGGAGATCGTCGCCTTCTGGGAGGGCGTGGCCAAGGAGACCGAGGAGTTCGTCCGGAGCGTGCCCAGCCTGGACGACACCTTCCCGCTGCCGCCCGCGCCCTGGTTCCCCGAGAACGGACGGGTCTCGATCCGCTGGATGCTGCTGCACCTGGTCCAGGAGGCGGGCCGGCACGCGGGTCACGCGGACATCATCCGGGAGTCCCTGGACGGCAAGGGCTCCTTCGAACTGATCGACCTGGAGCGCCAGGGCTGAGCCCCCGCCCTACCCTGGTCAACGTTGACCAGTGAGTCAGGGAGGTCCGTGGGATGACGGCGATCCGCCTTCTCGTCCTGGGCGCGGTCAAGCAGCACGGCCGCGCCCACGGCTACCAGGTGCGCAACGACCTGGAGTACTGGGGCGCGCACGAGTGGTCCCAGGCGAAGCCGGGCTCGATCTACCACGCGCTCAAGCGGATGGCGCAGCAGGGACTGCTGCGCGCCGACGAGAGCGCGCCCAGCACGGCGGGCGGCCCGCCGCGGGTCGAGTACGAGATCACGGACGCCGGCCGCGAGGAGTACCTGCGGCTGCTGCGCGAGGCGCTCTCCACGTACGACCAGCGGATGGACGTCCTGTCGGCGGGCATCGGCTTCATCGTGGACCTGCCGCGGGCCGAGGCCGTGGAGCTGCTGCGGGCGCGGCTGCGGGGCCTGGACGCGTGGCGGACGGAGGTCACCACGTACTACACCCCCGAGGGCGGGCCGGAGCAGCTCGGTCACATCGGGGAGATCATGCACCTGTGGGTGCACTCCGCCGACGCGGGCCGCGCGTGGACGCTCGGCCTGATCGACCGGATCGAGGGCGGGGCGTACGTGTTCGCGGGCGAGGGCGAGCCCTTCGTGGGCGTGCTGGCGGAGGGCGAGGAGAACCCGTTCACGGAGTGACCCGCCCGCCGCACGCCCGCCGGGGTGCCGGTCAGTGGTGGAAGGACGTCGCCGCCTGCTTGTCGTGGGTGAACGGGTGGGACTGGCGGCGGAGGTCGGGCAGGATCCGCTCCAGTTCCTCGGTGAGGAGGCCCGCCAGGTCGGCGGAGAAGCCGTTGCGGCAGACGATCCGCAGCACGGACAGGTCCTCGCGGTTGGCGGGGAAGGTGTACGCGGGGACGAGCCAGCCGCTCTCGCGCAGGCGCCGGGAGACGTCGAAGACGTCGAAGTTGGTGACCTCGGGCGCGGTGGTGAAGGCGAAGACCGGCAGCTCGTCACCGCGCGTCAGAAGCCGGAAGTCGCCCATCGCGTCGATCCGTTCGGCCAGGCCCCTGGCCACGTCCCGGCTGGTCTGCTGGACCGCCCGGTAGCCCTCCCGGCCCAGCCGGAGGAACGTGTAGTACTGCGCGACGACCTGGGCGCCCGGCCGGGAGAAGTTGAGGGCGAAGGTGGGCATGTCGCCGCCCAGGTAGTTGACCCGGAAGACCAGCTCCTCGGGGAGCTCGGCGGAGGAGCGCCACAGCGCCCAGCCGACGCCCGGGTAGACGAGCCCGTACTTGTGGCCGGAGGTGTTGATCGAGGAGACGCGGGGGAGCCGGAAGTCCCACACCAGCTCGTCGTCGACGAAGGGCGCGACCATGGCGCCGGAGGCCCCGTCCACGTGGACGGGGATGTCGAGCCCGGTGCGCTCCTGGAGCGCGTCGAGGGCGGCGCAGATCTCGGCGACGGGTTCGTAGGAGCCGTCGAAGGTGGAGCCGAGGACGGCGACGACGCCGATGGTGTTCTCGTCGCAGAGCGCGGCGGCGGTCTCGGCGTCGAGGTGGAAGCGCTCGCCGTCCATGGGGACGAGCCGGGGCTCGACCTCCCAGAAGTTGCAGAACTTCTCCCAGCAGACCTGGACGTTGATGCCCATCACCAGGTTGGGGCGGGCGCCGCCCCGGTAGCGGTCGGCGTTGCGGGTGGTCCAGCGGCGCTTGAGGGCCATGCCGGCGAGCATGCAGGCCTCGCTGGAGCCGGTGGTGGAGCAGCCGACGGCGGCCGCCGGGTCGGGGGCGTTCCACAGGTTGGCGAGCATCGAGACGCAGCGGCGCTCCAGTTCTGCGGTGCGCGGGTACTCGTCCTTGTCGATCATGTTCTTGTCGCGGCACTCGGCCATCAGCACCCCGGCCTGCGGCTCCATCCAGGTGGTGACGAAGGTGGCGAGGTTGAGGCGGGAGTTGCCGTCGAGCATCAGCTCGTCGTGGACGAGCTGATAGGCGCTCATCGGCGGCAGCGGCCGGTCGGGCATCCGGTGGCGGGGCGGGGCCTCGGTCATGCCGCTGACCGGGTTGGCCTCGCCGTAGAAGGGGTTGAGGGAGAGCCGGCGGTGGTGCTCGCTCTCCTGCTCTGCGGGTCCCTTGTGCAGTGCCACGGTGACTCCTTCTTCGCGGTGGGGGAGATCAGATGTTGTTGGTCAGCGGAGGGACTTGCCGTGCTCGTCGAGTTCCAGGAACGGGCGGCCGGTGACGACCAGCCAGGCGGGCAGGATCGCCACGCAGAGCACGGCGACCATCGAGGGGGAGGAGGCGAGGACGGCGGCGACGAAGAGGCTCACCCAGCCCTGCCGGGTGGTGGCGAGCAGGATGCCGAGGACGCCGGCGGAGACGGCCACCGCCGGGTGGATCTCGGGGACGAGGGCCTGCGCGCACAGGCCGAACGCCGCGCCGATGAAGACGGCGGGGAAGACCCGGCCGCCGCGGAAGCCGCAGGCCGCGGCGACGAGCAGGGCGACGGTCTTGACCACGGCCATCTTGGCCAGCTCGCCGGAGCCGTAGACGCCGATGTTCTCGGCGAGCTCCCTGGTCTCGTCCAGGCCCTTGAAGAGCGTCAGATGCCCGCCCAGGGCGCCGAGGAGGCCCAGCACGAGCCCGCCGAGCGGCAGCATCACCATGGGGTGCCGCAGCCGCTCGAAGGCCCGGTGGACGTACGGGAAGGCGTAGCAGGCGAGCAGGCCGAAGGCGGCGGCGAGGGTGGCGACGATCAGCGCGGCGAGGAGGTCGGAGACGCCGGGGTCGTCCAGCGGTGGAAGCCCGATGTCGAAGCTGGGGTCGGAGATGAGCTGGGTGGTCATGGCCCCGGCTCCGGCGGCGACCAGCGGGGCGAACAGCCGGTCCCACAGCGAGCCCTTGCCCGGCCGGGTGGCCAGCGCCTCGGAGAGGACGAGGGCGGCGGCCACCGGGGTGCCGAACAGGGCGCCGAAGGTGCCGGCGGTGGCCAGCGACACCCACAGCAGCCCCGGCACGGCGGGCAGCAGCCGGCCGCCCAGCCAGAAGGCGAGGGCGATGGCCGAGACGATCGTCGGGTTCTCGGGTCCGAGGCTGACACCACCGGCCAGCGACAGGGTGCTGGCGAGGAGCAGGCCGGGGACGATCGAGGGCGCGATCGGCGGCCCGCCGAGCCCGCCCTCGGCCGGGTCGCCGCCGGCGTGCCCGTACACCTTCCAGACGACGAGCCCGACCGCGATGCCGGTCGCGGTGAGCGTGGAGATCATCCACAGCGAGGAGTAGTTCCCGATGCCGAGCGCGTCCGGAAGGGTGTGCCACAGCACGTGCTGGAGCTGCTCGGCGATCGCGCTGATCCCGAGGAACAGCAGGGCCGATCCCACGCCGACCACGAGGGCGGGCAGGATCTGGGGCAGCAGGATCCGGTGGGGTGCCTCGGGGACGGGGGCAGCGGGTGTAGCGGGGGTATCGGTGGCCACCGACTCACCATAAGTGGACAAAAGCCGTACAACATCCCGAGAGGCCTGCGGAGTCGGGCGGGTCGGGCTTGCACCTCACGCCGCGTCAGGACCGAGGCTGGCACGCGAACCGACACAGAGAAGGGGCGGGGAGCCGATGAGCTACTCCGTGGGACAGGTCGCCGGCTTCGCCGGGGTCACGGTGCGCACCCTGCACCACTACGACGCGATCGGGCTGCTCTCGCCCGGCGGACGCAGCCCGGCGGGCCACCGCCGCTACGCCGACGCGGACCTCGACCGGCTCCAGCAGATCCTGTTCTACCGGGAGCTCGGCTTCCCCCTCGAAGAGGTCGCCGTCCTCCTCGACGACCCCCGCGCCGACCCGCGGGAGCACCTGCGGCGGCAGCACCGGCTGCTGACCGAGCGCATCGGGGAACTGCGACGGATGGCGGCGGCCGTCGAACACGCCATGGAGGCGAGACGCATGGGCATCAACCTCACGCCCGAGGAGAAGTTCGAGGTCTTCGGCCACAAGGACCCCGAGCGGTACGCGGAGGAGTCCGCCCGCCGCTGGGGCGGCACCCACACCCACGAGGAGACACAGGCCCGCGTCGCCACGTACACCAAGGACGACTGGCGGCGCATGAAGGAGGAGATCGACGCCTGGGGCACCGCCTACGGCGCCCTCATGGACGCGGGCGAGGCCCCCGGCTCCCCGGCCGCCATGGACCTCGCCGAGGCCCACCGCGCCCACATCACCACCTGGTTCTTCGACTGCCACCCGAGGACCCACCAGGGCCTGGCCGAGATGTACGTCTCCGAGGAGAACTTCCGGGCCTTCTACGACTCGATCCACGAGGGCCTCGCCGAGCACCTGCGCGCCGCGATCCACGCCAACGCGCGCCGCCTCGCCGGCTGAGACCGGGCCCCGGGCGCGCGAGCCCGCGCCCGGGGAGCACGGCCGCGGGGCCTCAGGCGCGCGGCGCGATGACCACGGCGGTGCCGTAGGCGCACACCTCGGTGCCCACGTCGGCGGCCTCCGTGACATCGAAGCGGAACATCAGGACCGCGTTCGCGCCCCGCGCCTTCGCCTGCTCCACCAGCCGTTCCATCGCCTGGTTGCGGGTCTGCACCAGGGTCTTCGTCAGACCCTTCAGCTCCCCGCCGATCATCGACTTCAGGCCCGCGCCGATCTGGCTGCCCAGATGCCGGGAGCGCACCGTCAGGCCGAAGACCTCGCCGATCACCTGGCGCACCTCGTAGCCGGGCACGTCGTTCGTCGTGACCACCAGCACGTCCGACTGGGGGCCCTGGCCGCCGCCGTACTCGTCGATGCTCATCCGCATCCACCTCCTGGCCCTCAGCCTGGGGGCGGGACGGCGGGGGCGCATCCGGAGGGCCGCCGCGGGGGCCACGGGGCCGCCCTGAGCCGGGTGGGCGCGGGTGGAACCCGGAGGGTTCGCTCCGCGTTGATAGCTTGGGGCGGCGGTTCCGTATGACAATCTCCTCGACGCGCCCGCGCGTCCCCCTGTCTGGAACCCGTCGTTGCCCCGCCCTTGCCCCGTCCTTCTCCGCCCCCACAGATCGCAGGAGCCCGGAACCCGTGAACACGCTTGCCCTCGGTCCGAGCTGGCTGGACCCGGACTATCTGATCCAGACCTTCGGTCTGATCGGTGTCCTCGTCATCGTCTTCGCCGAGTCCGGACTCCTCATCGGCTTCTTCCTGCCGGGCGACTCGCTGCTCTTCACCACCGGCCTGCTCGTCACCACGGGCAAGCTGGACAGCCCGCTGTGGCTGGTGTGCACCCTGGTGGTGGCCGCGGCGATCATCGGCGACCAGGTGGGCTACCTGTTCGGCCGCAAGGTCGGACCGGCCCTCTTCAGCCGCCCCGACTCCAAGCTGTTCAAGCAGGAGAACGTCGAGAAGGCACACGAGTTCTTCGAGAAGCACGGCCCGAAGTCGCTGATCCTGGCCCGCTTCGTGCCGATCGTGCGCACGTTCACGCCGATCATCGCCGGTGTCAGCCGGATGAACTACCGCTCCTTCATCACCTTCAACGTCATCGGCGGCCTCCTCTGGGGCGCCGGCGTGACCCTGCTCGGCGCCTCCCTCGGCAAGATCGACTTCGTGCACAAGCACATCGAGCTGATCCTCGTCGCGATCGTGCTGATCTCCGTCGTCCCGATCGTGATCGAGTACCTGCGGGCCCGCTCCCAGTCGAAGAAGAAGCGGGGCGAGGACACCGGCCACGACGCCCCCGGCACCCCGAACCCCCCGGCCGAGCGCGGCCGCCACGCCAAGCGCTGACCGCCCGGCCGCACACGCACCACCCACCGGGGGCTTCCGGGGCCGTACAGGCCTGGGCCTGTCGTCCTAGAAGCCCCTGGTGCGTTTCGCCGCCCGGCGGGCCGCCGCCGCGCCCGGCGCCTGCATGAACAGGCGGGCCAGCTCGCTTCCCAGGTTCACCCCGATCGCGATCGCCAGGGCCAGGGCCGCCGCCTTCGCCAGCGAGGCGAAGCCCCCGTCCAGGTTGTTCTGGGCGATCGCCAGCACACCGAAGTACGTCGCCGAACCGGGCAGCAGCGGACCGATCGCCGCCGTCACGTACGGCAGCGACGAGGTGTGGTGGTAGCGGGCGATCAGCTGCCCGAACAGGCCCACCAGACCGGCCGCCACCGCCGTCGCCATCACCGTCGAGCCGCCCGCGGTCACCGCGATCGACGCGTAGATCACCCAGGCCACCCCGCCGTTCAGCGTCGCGAACAGCACCGTCGCCCGCGACTGCTGCAACAGGATCGCGAAGGTCGCGCACAGCACCATCGACGCCACGATCTGCGTCACCGGCCGCTCGACCGGCCGCAGCACCCCCTCCGGGTTCAGCTGCGCCCCGAACTGCACCGCCAGGTACAGCACCGACAGCACGCCCACCACGATCGCCACGAAGAAGTAGCCGACCTCCAGGAGCCGGGCCGAGGCCGTGATGTAGAAGCCGGTCAGACCGTCCTGCACGGCCGCCACCAGCGCCCGCCCCGGGATCAGCGCGAACAGGCCACCCGTGATGACCGCAGAGGGCCGCAGATCGGCGTGCAGCAGCGTCAGCGCCACCCCCATCGCCGCCGGGGGCATCGCCGCCACCAGGAACTGGTAGAACTCCGGCAGCCCGCGCCCCGCGCACAGCCACGCCAGCCGGTCGCCCAGCACCGCGCCCAGCGCCGCCACGAAGAACACCGTCGCCCCGCCGCCGAGCAGCACCGACGCCGCCCCCGCCAGCATCCCGGCCGCCGCCGTCAGCACCCAGCCGGGGTACGGGTGCCGGTTGCGCCGTATCTCCGCGAGCCGCCGGTACGCCTCCTCGGGCGTCACCTCGTGCGCCTGCGCGTTGATGTCCGCGAGCAGCTGGTACACCGCCGCGAGCCGTGTGTAGTCCGTGCCCCGGCGCCGTACCGTCCGGTTCGCCGTCACCGGATCGTCCACGAGGGACGGCTGGTAGGTGACGGCCAACAGGGTGAACGTCACCGTCGGCTCGACCCGGTCCAGACCGTACGAGCGGCAGATCGCGAACATCGCCGCCTCGACGTCCTCCGCGCCCTCCCCGCCCGCGAGCAGCAGCTCGCCGATACGCAGCGTCAGGTCGAGCACGCGCGGCACCGAGGGCCCGGACTCGTCCCCCTTGCGGGAGGGCTCCGGCACCGGCCGCTCGTGCACCGGCAGCCGCAGCATGGTCCGCATCCGGTCCTGCCACGGCGCGTCCTGGGAGAGCCGCACCAGCGGTATCCCGTACGCCGGGGTGAACGCGGGCGGCGAGGTCTTCGCCGAATACGTGGCCGGCGTCGCGAACGCCGAACCCTCCTGCTCCGGCGGCGGCTCCGCCGTCAGACCCGGCGGCAGGGCGAACTCGGAGGTCGGATGCTCCTCCTCGGGCGGCGCCGGCTGCGCCACCCCGGCGGGCGGGACGAACGCGCTCCGCGCCTCGTCCGACTGCGGCTTCCGGTCCTCCGGAGCCTCGTTCGGGCCCTCCGGCTCCGCCACCACTCTCTCCGCCTCATCCCCAGGGAATCGTGGATTCCAGTATGAAGGTGCGACGGATGTGCGAAAGGCGGTGCACCCGGAGAGGTGCACCGCCTTCACACGATCACGACAGAGAGGGCTCAGTGGCCGCCCTGCTCCTTGGCGCGCGCGTAGGACTTCTCGATCTCTTCCTCGGCCTCGGCGCGGCCGACCCAGTCGGCGCCCTCGACGGACTTGCCCGGCTCCAGGTCCTTGTAGACCTCGAAGAAGTGCTGGATCTCCAGGCGGTCGAACTCGGCCACGTGGTGGATGTCGCGCAGGTGCTCCATGCGCGGGTCCGTCGCCGGGACGCACAGCAGCTTGTCGTCGCCGCCGGCCTCGTCCGTCATGCGGAACATGCCGATGGCGCGGCACTTGATGAGGCAGCCCGGGAACGTCGGCTCGTCCAGGATGACGAGCGCGTCCAGCGGGTCGCCGTCCTCGCCGAGGGTGTTCTCGACGTAGCCGTAGTCCGTCGGGTAGGCGGTCGAGGTGAAGAGACGGCGGTCCAGGCGGATCCGACCGGTCTCGTGGTCGACCTCGTACTTGTTCCGCGATCCCTTGGGGATCTCGATGAGAACGTCGAACTCCACGGGTGGATCTCCTCCTGAATCAACACATGTCAATGCTCGCGACGACGCGCGGTGGTTAAGTGTCCCTCACGCAGGGGCTTGATCGCGAAAGGGGCTGGTCATCACATGCCGGAGCCGAGAACCTGGCAGCTCGCGGCGGGCTCCGCCGTGCTCGGACTGGCCCTGGCCGCCGGAGCGGTGACCGTGGCCGGCCCGTGGGACTCCGGTCAGCGTAAGGCCGAGCGGGCCCGCGCGGCCGCCGCCGACCTCAGGGGTGGCGTACATCACGCCGGAGCCCCCGGCCCCGCCGCCCCCCACCGCCCCGCCCCCGCCCCGAGCGCCGCCGGAGTCCTCCGCGCCCTCGGCGCCCCCGGGACCACCGGCGCCACCGGCACCACGGACCCCCCGGGCACCACCCGGACGGGCGACCCCACCAGCCCCACAGCCCCGGACCGCCCCGCCCGCCCGGTCGACTGGGCCGCCGTCCTCGTCCCGCTCCTCGCCGACCCCGGCCTCGGCCCGCTCCGCACCGCCTCCGTCGTCGACGCCACCACCGGCCGCCGGCTGTACGGGGAGGGCGAGGGCACCCCGATGACCCCCGCCTCCACCGTCAAGATCGCCACCGCGGCCGCCGCGCTCTCCGCCCTCGGCCCCGACCACCGCATCGCCACCACCACCGTGGGCACCGCCGACGGCCGCACCGTCACCCTCGTCGGCGGCGGCGACCCCACCCTCGACAAGGCCCGCCTCACAGCCCTCGCCACCGCCACCGCCCGCACCCTCAAAGCCCGCGGCGGCACCCCCGGCCCCATCCGCCTCACCTACGACACCAGCCTCTACCGGGGCCCCGCACTCCACCCCATCGGCCCCAACGAGAACCTCGCCCCGCTCAGCGCCCTCATGACCGACGAGGGCCGCCTCGACGGCAGCCACAGCGGACCCGCGCCCCGCACCACCGACCCGGCCGGCGACACCGCCACCGCCTTCGCCGGCCTCCTGCGCGCCGCCGGCCTCACCGTCCAGGGCGCCCCCGCCCCCGGCCGCGCCCCCCGGGGCCCGCAGGCCGCGCCCCTGGCCCGCACCGACTCCGCACCCCTCGCCGACCTCGTCGAACGCACCCTCACGAACAGCGACAACGACCTCGCCGAAGCCCTCGCCCGGCAGACCGCCCTCGCCCGCAAGCAGCCGGCCAGTGCCGACGCGGCCGGCAAGGCCGTCCACGCCGAACTCGCCCGCCTCGGCCTGCCCCTCGCCGGCGCCCGCTTCGCCGACGGCAGCGGGCTCGACCGGCGCGACCGCGTCTCCGCCGCCCTGCTCACCGGCATCCTCACCCGGGCGGCCGACCCCGCACACCCCGCCCTGCGGCCCGTCCTCACCGGACTGCCCGTCGGCGGCTTCAGCGGCACCCTCGCCGGACGCTTCGGCACCGACACCACCGCCCGCGGCGCGGGCCTCGTCCGCGCCAAGACCGGCACCCTCACCGGAGTGAACACCCTCGCCGGAACCGTCGTCACCGCCGACGGACGCCTGCTCGCCTTCGCCTTCCTCGCCGGCCGCACCAGCTCCGCCGACACCGCCCAGCCCGCCCTCGACCGCCTCTCGGCCGCCCTCGCCCCCGCCCGCTGAGCCGGCACCGACCCCGCGCCCCTCCCCCGCCCGTCCCTCGCCCACCCCGCGCCCATCCCGGGCCGACCCCTCGCCGACCCGGGGGAACACTCGCCCGAACCCTCACCGAACGGGCGCCGAGACCGTACGGTTGACGCATGACGAGCATCGGTGGTGCAGGCACATCGGGGATGGTCGACTGGAATCTCGCCGTCGCGACGGCGACCCGCCTGGTGCGCCCGGGCCCCGAGGTGACCCGGGAGGAGGCCCGCGAGGTCGTCGCCGAACTCCGCAGACACGCCAAGGCCGCCGAGGCACACGTCCGCGCCTACACCCGGATGATCCCCGAGGACCGCGACCCCGCCGACACCCCCGACACGCCCGTCCTCGTCGTCGACCGCGCCGGCTGGATCAAGGCCAACGTCGCCGGCTTCCGCGAACTGCTCTCCCCGCTCCTCGACAAGATGCAGGAACGCCGCTCCGGCTCCACCGGCGGCGCCGTCCTCAGCAGCGTCGGCGGCAAGGTCACCGGCGTCGAACTCGGCATGCTCCTGTCGTTCCTGGCCTCCCGCATCCTCGGCCAGTACGAGACCTTCGCCCCCGCCGGCCGCGACCTGCCCGCCGACAGCGCCGGACGCCTCCTGCTCGTCGCCCCCAACATCGTCCACGTCGAACGCGAACTCGACGTCTCCCCGCACGACTTCCGGCTCTGGGTCTGCCTCCACGAGGAGACCCACCGCACCCAGTTCACCGCCGTCCCCTGGCTGCGCGACCACCTCCAAGGCGAGATCCAGTCATTCCTCGCCGCCACCGACGTCGACCCCTCCACCGTCGTCGAACGCCTCCGCGAAGCCGCCCAGGCCCTCGCCGGCGGCCGCCCCGAAGGCGAACAGGGCGAACCCGCCCCCTCCCTCGTCGAACTCGTCCAGACCCCCGAACAGCGCGAGATCCTCGGCCGCCTCACCGCCGTCATGTCCCTGCTCGAAGGCCACGCCGACTACGTCATGGACGGCGTCGGCCCCGACGTCGTGCCCTCCGTCGCCGAGATCCGCGAGAAATTCCAGCAGCGCCGCGCCCGCGGCGCCTCCCGCCTCGACCTCGCCCTGCGCAAACTGCTCGGCCTCGACGCCAAGCTGCGCCAGTACCGCGACGGCGAGCGCTTCGTCCGCGCCGTCGTCGACCAGGTCGGCATGGACGGCTTCAACCGCGTCTGGACCTCCCCCAACACACTCCCCACCAAGGCCGAGATCGCCGCCCCCGCCGACTGGGTCGCGAGGGTGCACCGTAAGGCAGACTCCTGAGGCGGATGAGCCTGATGGCGTAAGAACACCCCACCAATCACCCATCCGAGGGACCGTAGACGGCGGGTAAGGCGTGCAATGCTCGGGTAACGGCCAGGTTCTGTCACCATCGACGCACTCTGAGTGACCGAACCCCCACTTCCGACCGTTAAGACTCCGACCGAGGCACTGCACTCCTCCACGAAGGGCACCGGACATGGGTCCCCATCCTGCGGTCGCGGCGATACGCCTGGCGGTCCGCCGCGTACTCCACGACGTCCTCACCGAGCACACCACCGAGCACACCACCCGGCACGCCGACGGCGGCCACCACGGCCGGCCCGACGCCCGCCCCCTGGTCCTCGTCGCCTGCTCCGGCGGCGCCGACTCCATGGCACTCGCCTCCGCCCTCGCCTTCGAAGCCCGCAAACTCGACCTCCGCGCCGGCGGCATCACCGTCGACCACGGACTCCAGACCGGCTCCGAACAGCGCGCCGGCGAAGTCGCCGACCGCATGACCGCCCTCGGCCTCGACCCCGTCGAAGCCGTCACGGTCACCGTCGGACGCGACGGAGGACCCGAAGCCGCCGCCCGCGACGCCCGCTACGCCGCCCTCGACGCCGCCGCCGAACGCCACGGCGCCACCGCGATCCTCCTCGGCCACACCCGCGACGACCAGGCCGAGACCGTCCTCCTCGGCCTCGCCCGCGGCTCCGGCATCCGCTCCCTCTCCGGCATGGCCGCGGTCTCCGGCACCGCCCGCCGCTACCGCCGCCCCTTCCTGGAGCTGGACCGCCAGACCGTCCGCAAGGCCTGCATCGCCCAGGAACTCGCCGTCTGGGACGACCCCCACAACAGCGACCCCGCCTACACCCGCTCCCGCCTCCGCCACGAAGGCCTCCCCGCCCTCGAGAAGGCCCTCGGCAAGGGAGTCGTCGAAGCCCTCGCCCGAACGGCCCAGCTGTCCCGCGACGACGCCGACGCCCTCGACTCCTGGGCCGCCGACGCCGAAGCCTCCGTACGCGACGACACCGGCCGCCTCGAATGCGCCAAACTCTCCGGACTTCCCCCCGCCGTACGCCGCCGCGTCCTGCGCCGCGCCGTCATCGCCGAAGGCGCCCCCGCCGGATCCCTCTTCGCCCGCCACATCGAAGAGGTCGACCGGCTGATCACCGGCTGGCGCGGCCAAGGGGCCATCAACCTGCCCGGGCGCGTCGAGGCACGCCGCCAGGGTGGCAGACTGGTCATTCGGCAAGGCTGAAGCAAGGCTGCAACGAAAGTGACCCGGGTGAACGAGAAGGACATGGGCACCGACCTCAAGTCGGTGCTCATCACCAAGGAAGAGATCGACGCGAAGCTGGCCGAGCTGGCCGCGAAGATCGACGCGGAGTACGCGGGCAAGGACCTGCTCATCGTCGGAGTCCTCAAGGGCGCCGTGATGGTGATGGCGGACCTGGCGCGCGCGCTGTCCACCCCCGTCACCATGGACTGGATGGCCGTCTCCTCCTACGGCGCCGGCACCCAGTCCTCCGGCGTCGTCCGCATCCTCAAGGACCTCGACACCGACATCAAGGGCAAGCACGTCCTGATCGTCGAGGACATCATCGACTCGGGCCTGACCCTGTCCTGGCTCCTGTCCAACCTCGGCTCGCGCGAGCCGGCCTCCCTCGAGGTCTGCACCCTGCTGCGCAAGCCGGACGCGGCCAAGGTCGCCATCGACGTGAAGTGGATCGGCTTCGACATCCCGAACGAGTTCGTCGTCGGATACGGCCTCGACTACGCCGAGAAGTACCGCAATCTCCCGTTCGTCGGCACCCTCGCCCCCCACGTCTACGGCGGCTGACACCCGCCGCCCCCAGGGGAACCCGCACCGTCTTCCCTCCGTTGAAGCAAGGGAAGACGGCCGCGGGTGACAATGCTGGGGTACCGTCCGAAGAACAGCTTTTTCTCACACAGCAGCATTTACCTACGGGCAGGAGGGACGGGGTGCCTGGCGCCCCGTATGGATGGACGTGAAGCGATACTTCCGTGGGCCGGTCATGTGGATCGTGCTGGCCGTCCTCGCCGTGGTCGTGCTGATGCAGGTCGTCGGCTCGTCCGAGGGCTACAAGACGGTGGACACCTCCCAGGTCGTCCAGGCGATCGACAAGAACCAGGTCAAATCCGCAAAGCTGACGACCGGTGACGAGCAGGTCATCAAGATCGACCTCGTCGACGGTCAGCAGATCAACAAGTCGGGCAAGGTCCAGGCCAGCTACATCGGCACCCAGGGCGCCGACCTCGCCGACAAGCTGCAGGAGAAGTTCGAGGCCGGACAGATCGAGAAGGGCTACACCGTCTCGCCGACGAAGCAGTCCCCCTTCGTCTCGGTCCTGCTCTCGCTCCTGCCCTTCGTCCTGATCGTGGTCGTCTTCCTGTTCCTGATGAACCAGATGCAGGGCGGCGGCTCCCGCGTCATGCAGTTCGGCAAGTCCAAGGCGAAGCTCATCACCAAGGACACGCCGAAGACGACCTTCGCCGACGTCGCCGGCGCCGACGAGGCCGTCGAGGAACTCCACGAGATCAAGGAATTCCTCCAGGAGCCGGCCAAGTTCCAGGCCGTCGGCGCCAAGATCCCCAAGGGCGTACTGCTGTACGGCCCGCCCGGAACCGGCAAGACGCTCCTCGCGCGCGCCGTCGCCGGCGAGGCCGGCGTGCCGTTCTACTCGATCTCCGGCTCCGACTTCGTCGAGATGTTCGTCGGCGTCGGCGCCTCCCGCGTCCGCGACCTCTTCGAGCAGGCCAAGGCCAACGCCCCGGCCATCGTCTTCGTCGACGAGATCGACGCGGTCGGCCGCCACCGCGGCGCCGGCCTCGGCGGCGGACACGACGAGCGCGAGCAGACCCTCAACCAGCTGCTCGTCGAGATGGACGGCTTCGACGTGAAGGGCGGCGTCATCCTCATCGCCGCCACGAACCGCCCCGACATCCTCGACCCCGCGCTCCTGCGCCCGGGCCGCTTCGACCGGCAGATCGCCGTCGACCGCCCCGACATGCTGGGCCGCCTGGAGATCCTCAAGGTCCACCAGAAGGGCAAGCCCGTCGCCCCCGACGTGGACCTCGGCGCCGTCGCCCGCCGCACCCCCGGCTTCACCGGCGCGGACCTCTCCAACGTCCTCAACGAGGCGGCGCTCCTCACCGCCCGCAGCGATCAGAAGCTGATCGACAACAAGGCGCTGGACGAGGCGATCGACCGCGTGGTCGCGGGCCCGCAGAAGCGGACCCGGATCATGTCGGACAAGGAGAAGAAGATCACCGCGTACCACGAGGGCGGACACGCCCTGGTCGCGGCGGCCTCGCCGAACTCCGACCCGGTCCACAAGATCACCATCCTGTCCCGCGGCCGCGCCCTGGGCTACACGATGGTCCTGCCGGACGAGGACAAGTACTCGACCACCCGCAACGAGATGCTCGACCAGCTGGCCTACATGCTGGGCGGCCGCGCCGCGGAGGAACTGGTCTTCCACGACCCGACCACCGGCGCCGCCAACGACATCGAGAAGGCCACCGCCACGGCCCGCGCGATGGTCACCCAGTACGGCATGACCGAGCGGCTCGGCGCCATCAAGTTCGGCGGCGACAACACCGAGCCCTTCCTCGGCCGCGAGATGGCGCACCAGCGCGACTACTCGGAAGAGGTCGCCGCGCTGGTCGACGAAGAGGTCAAGAAGCTCATCGAGACCGCGCACAACGAGGCGTGGGAGATCCTCGTCGAGAACCGCGACGTCCTCGACAACCTGGTCCTGGCGCTCCTGGAGAAGGAGACCCTGGGCAAGGAGGAGATCGCCGAGATCTTCACCGCCATCACCAAGCGCCCGGCCCGCCCGGCCTGGACCGGTTCCGCCCGCCGGACCCCGTCCACCCGCCCGCCGGTCCTCTCCCCGAAGGAGCTGGCCCTGACCAACAGCGCCAACGGCTCCTCCTCGGCGACGACCCCGGTCGACACCACCAAGACCCCGGACGCCCTCCCCGAGGAGCACCCCGAGGTCTGACGGATCCCCGGACCCGGAATGGAAGCCGCGCCCCCTCAGGTTCTAGCCTGAGGGGGCGCGGCTTATTCGCGTCATGTTCAGACAGACGGAACGAGGCACAGATGACCGACCCGGTGACGCTGGACGGCGAAGGCCCGATCGGCGAGTTCGATGAGAAGCGCGCCGAGAACGCCGTACGGGAGCTCCTCATCGCGGTCGGTGAGAACCCGGACCGCGAGGGTTTGCGTGAGACGCCCGCACGCGTTGCACGTGCATACAGGGAACTCTTGGCGGGAATGAGGCAGGAACCTGAAGACGTCCTGACCACGACGTTTGACCTCGGTCACGACGAAATGGTCCTCGTGAAGGACATCGAGCTCGTGAGCTTCTGTGAACATCATTTGCTCCCGTTCCATGGCGTGGCCCACGTGGGCTACATCCCGGCAGAGAGCGGCAAGATCACCGGGCTGTCGAAGCTGGCGCGGCTGGTCGATGTCTTCGCCCGTCGCCCGCAGGTGCAGGAGCGTCTGACGACGCAGATCGCCGATTCGCTCATGAGGATCCTTGAGGCACGCGGCGCGATCGTCGTGATCGAGGCCGAGCACATGTGCATGTCCGTGCGCGGCATTCGCAAGCCCGGCGCGAAGACGACGACCTCGGCGGTACGTGGCCAACTACGTGACGCTACTACACGCGCCGAGGCCATGTCCCTGATATTGGCCCGTTAGCAGCGGACTGCCCGCCTTGCTCCATACCGTCCCCGATCAGTGGAGTTGATCGCTGATCAAGGGGGACCGGTATGGGGTACGGGCTGACCAGCAAGATGCTGGTGAACCTGGTCGACGGCTGCGCTCAGGCGAAGAACGTGGTGCCTGGGGCAGCGATGTGGACGCTGGACGGTGACCGGGCCGTGCGGACCACCGTCACGGAGGTCACGGGAGCCAAGGCTCGCCAGGCCGTCGAGGTGGTCACGGACCACATGGGCTTCGTCGCGAGCCCGGATCTGCTGCTGGCCACACCGGACGGGTGGACACACGCGAGGGACGCGGCGGGAGCGACGGTTGCCTGGACGCCGGCGCGGAAGCTGTGCCGGGAACGATTCGCTATCCGGGCGGGGTACGAGTTCGGCTATTTCGTAGGTGCTACCTGCGCCGACGGGACTGTCGGAAAGAACTACGTCTCGCTGGTCGTGAACGAGGAACGGTTCGCGGCGCGGTACGCGACCGCTCTGACCGCCTGCACGGGCCTTCCCGCGCGACTGGAGCCGGTGAGCCGGCCTTCCGGCTACCTGAAGCGGGACCTGGCGGGCTTCCGCGTGCGCGTGGTGTCCTCGTACCTCTCCGACGCGCTCAGGCACTACGTGGGAGGCGACCCCCACCACATGCGGCAGCGCTTTCCACGGGTCGTGCTTCGTGACATGGAAACCTTCAGCGGGTTCCTCGATGGGTACGTAGAGGGTGACGGCTGTCGCCTCCGGCACTGGGCCGCGAGCATGATCACGAGCGCCAATGTCCCGTTCCTCGCCGAGATCGCTCCCATCATCGGAGCCCGGTTCACCCCGTCGAAGCACAGTGTGGCGTCACAACTGTGCGTATCGGACCGCTGGCAGAGCCGCAACACCTTCGCCCCCGAGCACCACCCCACCGAGCCGCCCGAGTCCACCTGGGTCCAGGTCCGCGAGGTCCGTCCCCGCCCGGCGGGCGGTACCAAGCCCTTCACCTTCTACAGCTACCGGCTGTCCCCGCACCCCACGTTCCTGGTGAACGGGCACCTGGTGCGGGAGCCCTGGTAGGGGCTAGCTCACCGGCGCGCGGTTCGGGCCGTTGTCGTCCTCGTCCTCCGGGAGCTTGCAGACGTGTTCGAGGAAGAGGGCGGCGGCGATGACGGCGATGCCGGCGAGGACGGCGAAGGCGGCGTAGAGGGCCTGGTCGCGGCGGGCCGGGATGTCGAGGGAGCCGAGGAGGAAGACGCCCGTGCCGCCGTACATGCCGGCGACGAGGGCGGCGACGAGGGCGCTGGCCTGGGCGAAGACGACCGCGCGGGCGGCCATCAGGGGTTCGACGCCCTTGGCGCCGGGGCGGCGCTCGCGCTGGGCCCTGAGGCGGGCGCGCAGCGAGAGGGCGGTGGCGGTGAGGACGACGGCGATGGCCGCCAGGACGATGGGGGCGGCGAGCGGCACGCTCGGGAGGGTGCCGATCGCGTCCCAGAGCCGGGCGGCGCCCCAGGAGAGGATGCCGGCGACGACGAAGAGTCCGGCGAGCACCTTGAGCCGCAGTTGTTTCACCGGGTGTCCTTCGCGTGGTCGGAGCGACGATCTCTGACGAGCGTAACGACTACTCGGGGAGTCGGAGTTCCAGGTCGGTGCGCGGCGTGATTCCCTCGCCGCCGAGTGTGGCGAGGAGGGTGGCGACCGGGCCGTGGCCGGGGAGCTGGGCTTCGGGGTCCACGTCGTGCCAGGGCGCGAGGACGAAGGCGCGCTGGTGGGCGCGGGGGTGCGGGAGGGTGAGGACGGGGTCGTCGGAGAGGACGTCGGCGTACGTGATGATGTCGACGTCGATGGTGCGGGAGCCCCAGCGCTCGTCGCGGACCCGGTGGAAGGCCTCCTCGACGGCGTGTGCGCGCTCCAGGAGCGAGGCCGGGGGGAGGGTGGTCTTCACGAGGATGACCGCGTTCAGGTATGTGGGCTGGCTGCCGGGGTCGACGCCCCAGGGCTCTGTCTCGTAGACGGGGGAGACGGCCTTGACCCGCAGGCCGGGGGTGTCCTCCAGGGCGTCGACGGTGCCCTGGAGGGTCTCCAGGCGGTTGCCGAGGTTGGCGCCGAGGGCGAGGACGGCCCATTTGGGGTTGGAGAGGGTGACGTCCGCCGCGTCGACGGCGGCGGTGACGGCCGCCGGGACGGGCTGGACGGTCGGATCGCTGTGCTGGGGCTTCATGCGCGGCTCCGGGTGATGGTGACGGTCACGTCGTCGAAGGGGACCGTGATGGGCGCGTCCGGCTTGTGGACGACGACCTCGACCTCCTGGACGCCGGCGTGCTTGAGGCACTGCTGGGCGATCCGCTCGGCGAGCGTCTCGATGAGGTCCACGGGCTCGCCCTGGACGACGTCGACGACCTCTTCGGCGACGACGCCGTAGTGCACGGTCTTCGTCAGGTCGTCTCCGGCGGCGGCGGGGCGGGTGTCCAGGCCGAGGGTGAGGTCGACGATGAAGGTCTGGCCTTCCTCGCGTTCCTTGGGGAAGACGCCGTGGTGTCCTCGGGCCTTGAGGCCGCGCAGCGCGACACGATCCACGCGAATCACTCCTGCTGTCGTAGTACGGGTGGCCACGCAGCCGGGTGCGGACGGCCGGGTGTCCACCCACGAATCTACCTGCGGGCACCGACAGCCGGGTCGGCGGCCGGGGTGTCCGGCCGGTCGGGGTGGCTCAGTCGGCGGAGTCGGCGGGGCCCGTGGTGCCGTCGTTGTCGTTGTCGTCGCTCTCGGGGATCACCGGGGAGCCGTGGTGGGACCAGACCTTCCACCCCTCCGACGTGCGGCGGAACACGTTGGTGGCGACGACGAGCTGTCCGACGAGGGGGCCGAGGGAGGCGCCGTCCTCGGCGGGGCCGCCGCTGAGGATGTTCTCGGTGCACGTGACGACCGCCACGTCCGAGGTGAGGGAGACCTCGACGTCGGTGAGGAAGAACTGGATGTAGTCGGTGTTCGCCATGATCAGGGCGTACGAGCGGAGCACTTCGCCGCGGCCGGACAGGACGGGCCAGCCGGGGTGGACGCAGGAGATGGGGGTGGCGCCGTCGTCGAGCCAGAGGTCGGTGATGGTGTCGAAGTCGCCCTGTTCCATCGCTTCGTAGAAGGCGGTGTTGGCCGCTTCGACGGCGGCGCGGTCGGCTTCGCGGGCGCGGCTCACGCGGCTCCCTCGACGGCTCTGGCGACGCGTACGGCGTCGGCGGTGGCGCGGACCTCGTGGACGCGGACGGCCCAGGCGCCTTCGTGGGCGGCGATGGCGGAGACGGCGGCGGTGGCGGCGTCGCGTTCGCGGGCGGGCGGCGGGGCGGCGCCGTCGTGGGCGAGGACGTGGCCGAGGAAGCGTTTGCGGGAGGCGGCGACGAGGAGGGGGCGGCCGAGGGCGCGGAGCCGGGGGAGGTGGGCGACGAGGGCCAGGTCGTGGGGGGCGAGTTTGGCGAAGCCGAGGCCGGGGTCGAGGACGATGCGTTCGGGGGCGATGCCGCCGTCGATGACGGCTTCCATGCGGGTGCGGAGTTCGGTGACGACCTCGTCGACGACGTCGTCGTAGACGGCGAGGCTGTTCATGTTGTCGCTGAAGCCGCGCCAGTGCATGACGACGAAGGGGACTTCGGCGGCGGCGACGGCGGCGACCATGCCGGGGTCGGCGAGGCCGCCGCTGACGTCGTTGACGAGGGTGGCGCCGGCGGCGACGGCGCGGGCGGCGACGGTGGCGCGCATGGTGTCGACGGAGACGGTGACGCCTTCGGCGGCGAGGCCGCGGACGACGGGGACGACGCGGCGGAGTTCTTCCTCGGCGTCGACGCGGCTGGCGCCGGGGCGGGTGGATTCGCCGCCGACGTCGATGAGGTCGGCGCCTTGGGCGGCGAGGTCGAGGCCGTGTTTGACGGCGGCCGTGGTGTCGAACCAGCGGCCGCCGTCGGAGAAGGAGTCGGGGGTCACGTTGACCACG
This sequence comes from Streptomyces sp. NPDC023157, assembly GCF_055560575.1. Classification (NCBI taxonomy): domain Bacteria; kingdom Bacillati; phylum Actinomycetota; class Actinomycetes; order Kitasatosporales; family Streptomycetaceae; genus Streptomyces; species Streptomyces sp. NPDC023157. Next base: position 59,402 of record NZ_JBVHIL010000005.1, on the reverse strand, counting down.
CCCATGACCGCGCAGCGGTCCCACTCCGGCAGGCCGAGTGCCGTGCCCCGGTCGATCGTCGTACTCATGCGTCCAGCGTAGGGCCCGGCGGCGTCTTTAAGCCGCGTGGACCTCGTGCTCGGTCTGGGCGGCGACGATGTGGGCGCAGGGGCGGGGGGTCGGGGTGTGGGAGCGGCGGCGGAAGGGGCGGGGGAGGGTGAAGTTCACGAAGCCTTCGGCCTGCATGGCGGCGAAGCCGATGCGGGGGAGGTCGCGGCTCTTGCGGTAGACGACGAAGCGGGGTTCCCAGCGGGGCTGGAACTTGGCGTTGAACTTGTAGAGCGATTCGATCTGGAACCAGCGTGAGAGGAAGACGAGGAGGCCGCGCCAGAGGCGCAGGACGGGGCCGGCGCCGATCTTCTCGCCGCGGGCGAGGGCGGCCCGGAACATGGCGAAGTTGAGGGAGACCTGCTGGATGCCGAGGCGGGGGGCGTCCTGGAGGGAGGCGACGATGAGGAGTTCGTTCATGCCGGGGTCGGCGGCGCGGTCGCGGCGCATGAGCTCCAGGGACATGCCGTTCTTGCCCCAGGGCACGAAGTGGATGATCGCCTTCAGGTCGCCGTAGGGGGAGTCGGTTCCTTCGGGGTCCTCTTTGTGGGCGGTCGCTATGACGGCGTCACCGTCGCCGGCGTCGCCGATGCGGCCGAGGGCCATGGAGAAGCCGCGTTCGGTGTCGGTGCCGCGCCAGTCCTCGGCGGCGCGGCGGACGCGGGCGAGTTCGCCGTCGCTGAGGTCGGCGACGCGGCGCACTTTGGTGGTGTAGCCGTTGCGTTCGATGCGCTTGACCATTTGGCGGACGTTGCGCATGGCGCGGCCGGAGAGGGAGAAGTCGGCGACGTCGACGACGGCTTCGTCGCCGAGTTCGAGGGCGTCGAGGCCGGTCTCGCGGGTCCAGACCTGGCCGCCGGTCTCGGAGCAGCCCATGACGGCGGGGGTCCAGGAGTGGGCCTTGGCCTCGTCCATGAAGCGTTCGATGGCGCCGGGCCAGGCTTCGACGTCGCCGATGGGGTCGCCGCTGGCGAGCATGACGCCGGAGACGACGCGGTAGCAGACGGCGGCTTTGCCGCTGGGGGAGAAGACGACGCCCTTGTCGCGGCGGAGGGCGAAGTGGCCGAGGGAGTCGCGGGCGCCGTGCTGGGCGAGGAGGGCCCGCAGGCGGGTCTCGTCGTCCTCGGTGAGCCTGGCGGCGGGGTGCTCGGGCCGGAAGGCGAGGTAGATGGTGGTGAGGGCGGTGAGCATGCCGAGGGCGCCGAGGGAGTAGCCGACGGTCCAGTCGACGTCGCCGGTGTAGGCGACGGGGCCTTCGATGCCGAAGAGGCCGTACAGGACGTGTTCGAGGCGGTCGGTGAGGCTGGGGCTGCCGACGACGCGGCGCGGGTGGGCGCTGACGATCACGAGGCCGAGGGCGATGGAGCCGGCGCCCATGAGGACGAAGTTGGCGAGTGCGCGCCAGCGGCTGCGGGGGTCGGGGAGGGCCGCGAACTGGTCCCGGTGGCGTACGAGCAGGGCGAGGAGCGCGACGGAGAGCAGGGCTCCGGTGATCGAGTGGCGCCAGACGAACTGGGCGAGGGCGCCGAGCGGCAGCAGGACCACGGCGGCGCGCCAGGCGCGGCGCTTGTTGCGCTTGAGGCCGTGGGCGAGCAGCAGCAGGAGGACGCCTGCGCTGAGGGAGAGGGCCGCGGAGAGCGGTCCGAGGGTGCCGGGCAGGATCTCCGCGACGGCGTGCATGCGGCTGGCCCGGAACCGGGGGAAGACTCCCGCGGCGACGTCGATCAGACCGATCAGTGTGCAGGCCGTGCCGATCAGCGCGGGGACCCTTTCGGGTCGGGGTCCGCGCAGAATCCGGCGTACGTGATCCGGAACCGATCCGGATTTGTCCCCATCTACCGTGACAGACATTGCTTCCCGTGCTTCCCGTGGCTCCGCGAGAGATCGTTGATCCGGTAGGCCGCGCGGATCGTGGGCGTACCGGAAGGTTTGCGCCTTCTAGGACGGAGCAGCGATGGGGCGGGTTCACTCCCCGCCGGGGAAATCTCAGGGAAAAATCAGGCAGAAAGCTCGGACGTCTCATGGGTCTCACCAGCAACAAAGTTCTCGCGTTGGCGGTCGCGCTGGCCGTGGTGCTCTTCGTCGCCACGGTCTGGCTGTGGCCCAGGCTGGCGCGCGGCGGCTGGCGCGCGGTCCTGGGGCGGGTCGGGCTGCTGCTCGCCACCCAGTTGGCCCTGTTCGCCTCGGTCGGTCTGGCCGCCAACAACTCCTTCCTCTTCTACGGCTCCTGGGCGGACCTCTTCGGTCAGGAGCAGGACATGGGCGTGGTGGTCGACCACTCGGCCGGCTCCAAGGACGTGAAGGTCGTCGGCACGCAGGCGATGGACGTGCCGGGCGGGGGGCGTCCCTCGGTCGGCGGACAGATACAGAAGGTCGTCATAGCGGGCGAGAAGTCGAAGATCGACTCGCAGGCGTACGTGTACCTGCCGCCGGAGTACTTCCAGGGGCGGTACGCGAAGTCGACCTTTCCCGTGTCCGTGGTGCTGACCGGGTACCCGGGCACGGCGGAGAACCTGCTGAAGGGGCTGAAGTACCCGAAGACGGCCTTCCAGCAGGCCAAGGAGAAGAAGATGCAGCCGATGATCCTGGTGATGCTGCGGCCGACCGTCGCGCCGCCCCGGGACACCGAGTGCGTGGACGTGCCGGGCGGGCCGCAGACGGAGACCTTCTTCGCCGAGGACCTGCCGCAGGCGATCGCGCAGACCTACCGGGTGGGCACGAAGCCGCGGAACTGGGGCTTCATGGGGAACTCGACCGGCGGCTACTGCGCGCTGAAGATCGTGCTGCACCACCCGGACCGGTTCGCCGCGGGCGCGGGCTTCTCCGCGTACTACCGGGCGGCGGACGACGTGACGACCGGCGACCTGTTCCAGGGCGACCAGGCCGAGAAGAAGCGGGCCGACCTGCTGTGGAGCCTGGACCACGTGCCCCAGGGCTCGTCGTCCTTCCTGGTGACCACGTCGAAGCACGGCGAGGGCAACCTCAAGGGGACGCTGGCCTTCATCAAGAAGGTGAAGGCCCCGGCGAGCGTCTCCTCGATCACGCTGGAGAGCGGCGGCCACAACTTCAACACGTGGAACCGCGAGATCCCGCCGGGCCTGGTCTGGATGAGCGGGAAGCTCAGCGCGAGCTGAGCTCCGGCCGGGCCCGGCGCAGGGCCCGGTGCACACCGGCCGTGGTGAGCGAGCCGAGGACCCGGCCCGGGTCTCCGGGGGCGTGCACGGCGATCCGGCCGGCGTCGTGCTGGAGGAGCAGCGCGAGGGCGTCCTTGAGGGAGCCGCCCAGGGGGAGCGTGGGGACGGCACCGTCCGCGGCGGGTTCCAGGTCCGCCTCGGTGACCGGGGTGACGGCGAGCCGCTTGAGGCCGCGGTCCGCGCCGACGAAGTCGGCGACGTACGGGGTGGCGGGGGCGCCGAGGACGGTGGCCGGGGTGTCGAACTGTTCGATGCGGCCCTGTCCGTAGACGGCGATGCGGTCGCCGAGCCGGACGGCCTCCTCCAGGTCGTGGGTGACGAGCAGCACCGTCTTGCGGACGGTCGCCTGGAGGTTCAGGAACTCGGTCTGGAGCCGCTCGCGGACCACCGGGTCGACGGCGCCGAACGGCTCGTCCATCAGCAGGACGGGCGGGTCGGCGGCGAGCGCGCGGGCCACCCCGACCCGCTGGCGCTGGCCGCCGGAGAGCTGTTCGGGGTAGCGGTGCCCGTGGACGGCGGGGTCGAGGCCGACCAGGTCGAGGAGTTCGGCGGCGCGTTCGCGGGCCCGGGCCTTCTTCCAGCCGAGCAGCGCGGGCACGGTGGCCGTGTTGTCGAGGACGGTCCGGTGCGGGAAGAGGCCGACCTGCTGGATGACGTACCCGATGGTGCGGCGCAGCCGTACGGGGTCGACGGCGGCGACGTCCTCACCGCCGAGCAGGACCCGCCCCTCGGTGGGCTCGACGAGCCGGTTGACCATCTTCATGGTGGTCGTCTTGCCACAGCCGGACGGGCCGACGAGGGTCACCAGCTCCCCCTCGGCGACCTCGAAGGAGAGGTCGTCGACGGCGAGGGTGCCGTCCGCGTACCGCTTGGTCACCTGCTCGAACCGGATCATGGTTCCCCATTCTGACCCTTCGCGGCCCGCGTTGTGTGAAGGAAGTATTTCCACATTGTGGCGCTCCTCGGTGATTGTCAGTGGCGGGGGTTAGGGTCGCCGGACAGATGTTCGTGAGGCGCGTGGGAGGGGGGTGCGCATGGCCGCGGCGAACTGCCTGGTGACGAACGACTGGATCTGCGGGGAGTATCTGCGCACCCGTTCCCAGGAGCTGACCGACGCCACCGTCCAGCATGTGGGAATCACCGCGGTGTCGGTGCTCCTCGGGATCGCGGTCGCCTTCCCGCTCGCCCTGCTCGTGCGGGCCCGGCCCCGGCTGGCCGGAGCCGTCCTCGGTCTCACCACCCTGCTCTACACGGTCCCGTCGCTCGCGATGTTCTCGCTGCTGCTGCCCGTCCTCGGGCTCTCCTCGGCGCTGGTCGTCACGGGCCTGGTGCTCTACTCACTGACCATCCTGGTGCGCGGCGTCCTGGCCGGCCTCGCGGCCGTGCCCGCCGAGACCAAGGAGGCCGCGCGCGGCATGGGGTACGGCCCGGGCCGGCTGCTGTGGGAGGTCGAACTCCCGCTCGCGCTGCCCGCGTTGATGGCCGGCATCCGGATGGCGACGGTCTCCACGATCGCGCTCACCACGGTCGGCTCCATCGTCGGCCGCGGCGGCCTCGGCAACCTGATCGAGGACGCGCTGCCCACCTTCTTCAAGGCCCAGGTGCTCACCGCCTCCGTGCTGTGCGTGCTCCTCGCCGTCGCCGCCGACCTGCTGCTCCTCGGCCTCCAGCGGCTCCTGACGCCCTGGAGCCGGATACGGGCCGAGCAGGCGGGGGGTGCCTGAGATGGGGGTCGTCGCGGACGCCTGGTCCTGGCTGACCACCGGCGCCAACTGGTCGGGCGAGAGCGGCGTCTGGCACCGGCTCGCCGAGCACCTGTACGTGAGCGGGGCCGCGCTGCTCCTCGCCTGCGCCGTGGCACTGCCCCTGGGCCTGTGGCTCGGGCACCTCGGCAAGGGCGGCACGCTCGCCGTCAACCTCTCCAACGTGGGCCGGGCGATCCCCGTCTTCGCCGTCCTGGCCCTCTTCATGGTCTCGCCGCTGCGCAACGCCGGCTACGTGCCGACGGTCATCGCGCTCGTGCTCTTCGCGATACCGCCGCTGCTCACCCACGCGTACGTGGGCGTGCGCGAGGTGGACCGCGCGGTGGTCGAGGCCGCCCGCGGGATGGGCATGTCCGGCGGGCAGCTCTTCCGCGGGGTCGAACTTCCTCTGGCCCGCCCGATGCTGATGACGGGTCTGCGCTCGGCCGCCGTGCAGGTGGTCGCCACCGCGACCATCGCCGCGATGGTCGGCCAGGGCGGCCTCGGGCGGATCATCACCGCCGGATTCAACACGTACAACACGCCGCAGGTGGTCGCCGGCGCCGTGCTCGTGGCCCTGCTCGCGCTCCTGGTGGAGGCGCTGCTGGTGGCCGCGGACCGGCTGCTGCGCCGGTGACGGACGCGTCGGTGACGGACAAACGACTGGGATGGGTGATCTTGTGAGCAGGACCTCGCGTATCGCGGGTGCGGTACTCGGCACGGCGGCGCTGACGGTGTCGCTGGCCGCGTGCGGCGGCGACAGCCTGGAGAAGTCGCAGGCCGGCGGCGGCGCCTCGGCGGGCGGCGGCGGGGCCAAGGGCTCCCTGGTCGTCGGCGCGGCCGCGTTCACCGAGGCGAAGGTCCTCGGCGAGCTGTACGCCCAGGTGCTCGACGCCGCCGGATACGACGCGAGCGTCACCACGGTGAAGAACCGCGAGCTGTACGAGCCCTCCCTGGAGAAGGGCGAGATCGACGTCGTGCCGGAATACGCGGCGACGCTCGCGGAATTCCTCAACGCCAAGGTGAACGGGCCGAAGGCGCCCGAGGAGAAGCCGGTCGCCTCCGGTGACCCGGCCGCCACCACGGCGGCGCTGAGGAAGCTGGCCGAGCCGCGCGGACTGAAGGTGCTCGCCGTCGGCGAGGCCGTCGACCAGAACGCGTTCGCGGTGAGCAGGGAATTCGCCGAGAAGAACAAGCTGAAGACCCTTTCCGACCTCGGCCGCGCCAAGCTGAAGGTGAAGATCGCGGCCGGTGACGAATGCGAGATCCGCCCGTTCTGCGCGCCGGGTCTGAAGAAGACGTACGGGATCGACGTCACCGGCGTCGACCCCAAGGGCGTCGGCACTCCGCAGGCCAAGCAGGCGGTCAAGGACGGGGTGGACCAACTGGTCCTCACCACCACGACGGACGCGACCGTCGAATCCTTCGGACTGGTCTTCCTGGAGGACGACAGGAAGCTGCAGAACGCGGACAACGTGCTGCCCGTGGTCAATGCCAAGGACGCCGGATCTCCCGAGATCGCCGCCGCTCTCGACAAGCTGACCAAGGTGCTGACGACGGCGGATCTCGCCGAACTGAACCGCAAGGTCGACGCCGAGCGGGCGAAGCCGGAGGACGTGGCGAAGACCTATCTGGAGTCGAAGGGGCTGCTCAAGAAGTAGGCACGGCACGAGGGAAATCGGAGCGATTCCCTCCGGAATCGCTCCGGTCCGCCCCACGACGGCGAGAACTCGCCAAGAGATTGCCGGGGTGACGCCCCATACGGTGCCTACGCACGGTAAATTTCAGGCCATGCCACGTGGACGCCACCGCCATTCCCAGCCCCTGCACAAGCTCCTGCCGCCCTCGGCGGTCGCCGGGGCGTCGGTCGTCTGTGCCGCGGGCGCCTGGCTGCTCGGCGACCCGCTGGTGCTCCGGCTGCTCGTGGCCGCCGCGGCGGCCGCCGCCGTCACCGGCGCCGTCCTCATGCGCAGTTGGGACCAGGGCGCCGGCCGCACGGTCGCCGAACTGAACCGCGCCCGCACGGCGGACCAGTGGAAGCACGACGAGCGCGTCGCCGAGCTGGAGTCCGACCTGGAGGAGTCGCGCGAGCTGCGCGCCCGCCTCGACGCCAAGCTGCGCGCCAAGCGGGTCGAGCTCGCCGGGCTCCGCACCGAGCACGCCGAACTCCTGCGCCGCTACGCCACCGCCGAGACCGAGCGCGCCAGCGCCCTGGAAGGCCGCCGCGTGCTCGCCCTGGAGGCGACCGTCCCCGAGACGAAGGCCCTGCCCGCCGGCGGCTCCACCCCGACCCCGGACGCCTACCGCAGGGCGGCGGAGGCACTGCGCAACCTCGAAGCGCGGGGCGAGCACACGGACGAGGCGGAGGCCGAGACGGCTCCCGAGACGAAGGCCGACGGCGAGGCCGCGGCCCCGGACGAGGTCACGGCCCTGGACGAGACCGTCGCCGAGACGAAGCCCGAGACCGAGCCCGAGACGGCTCCCGAGGCCGACGCGGCCACCGCGGCGGACACCCAGGTCGCCACTCCCACCGCCCCCGCGTCCGACGAGCACACCAAGGCCCCCGCGATGCGGCACGTGCCCGCCGCCGCCGCGATCGTCCCGTACGCCGCCCGTCGTCCCGTCCCGCGTCCCGCGGGCGGCTTCGACTACTTCGGCACGCAGAAGGCCGCCGCCGCGATCGAGGCCGTGCAGCACGCCGACCTCGCGGACGTCGTGGGCGAGGAGGTCCTCGCGGCCGTCACGCAGCGCACCCCGGAGCAGCGGGCCATCGGCCAGGTCATCGACCTGACCGCGCACGACGAGACCGAGCAGATCGACGTGGCGGTGCTGCGCGGAGCGGTCAACTCCTGACGGAGTCCGCCCCGCGCCCCGCGCGCCCTACTTGTCGATGTCGCCCACGACGAAGAAGAGCGAGCCCAGGATCGCCACCATGTCGGCGACCAGCGTCCCCGGCAGCAGCTCGGTCAGCGCCTGGATGTTGTTGTACGACGCCGAGCGCAGCTTGAGCCGGTACGGGGTCTTCTCGCCCTTGGAGACCAGGTAGTAGCCGTTGATGCCGAGCGGGTTCTCGGTCCAGGCGTACGTGTGCCCCTCCGGCGCCTTGAGGACCTTCGGCAGCCGCTGGTTGATCGGCCCCCGCGGCAGGTCCTCGATCCGGTCGAGGCAGGCGTCGGCGAGCTCCAGCGCGTTGTGCGTCTGGTCGAGGAGGCACTCGAAGCGGGCCAGGCAGTCGCCCTCCGTGCGGGTCACCACCCGCAGGACGTCCTGGAGTTCCCCGTACCCGAGGTACGGCTCGTCCCGGCGCAGGTCGAAGTCGACGCCCGAGGCGCGGGCGATCGGCCCGGACACCCCGTACGCGTGCACGGCCTCCTGCGACAGCACTCCGACGCCGCGGGTCCGGCCCCGGAAGATCTCGTTGCCGAGGACCAGCCGGTCGTAGACGTCCATCCGGGAGCGCACGTCCGCGACGGCCTGGCGTGCCCGGCCCAGCCAGCCGGCCGGGAGGTCCTCCTTGAGGCCGCCGACCCGGTTGAACATGTAGTGCATCCGGCCGCCGGAGACCTCCTCCATGACGGCCTGGAGCTCCTCGCGCTCGCGGAAGGCGTGGAAGACGGGGGTGATGCCGCCCAGTTCGAGGGGGTACGAGCCGAGGAACATCAGGTGGTTCAGGACCCGGTTCAGCTCGGCGAGCAGGGTGCGGGTCCAGACGGCCCGCTCCGGGACCTCCATGCCCAGCATCCGCTCGACGGCCATGACGACGCCGAGCTCGTTGGAGAACGCGGAGAGCCAGTCGTGCCGGTTGGCCAGCATGATGATCTGCCGGTAGTCCCGCGCCTCGAACAGCTTCTCGGCGCCGCGGTGCATGTACCCGACCACGGGCTCGGCCTCGCGCACCACTTCGCCGTCGAGGACCAGCTTCAGGCGGAGCACGCCATGGGTGGAGGGATGCTGCGGCCCGATGTTCAGCACCATGTCGGTGCTCTCCGCCGCGCCCCCGATACCGACCGTCGTCTCCGTCATGCGGACCAGTATCCCCCCGACCGGCGGCCGCCCCGGGCCGGGCGCCCGCAGCGGACCGTCACGCGCCGCCGGGCACCCGCTGGAGCAGCCAGAGGAAGTCGCCGAGGCCCCCGGGCGCGGTGAGCTCCGCCGCCTCGCCCGCCGCCGCGAGGGCCCGTACGTACCCGGCCGGGTCGCTCGACGCGAGCGCCAGCGGCGGCCGGTCGCCGCTCACCCCGAGCTCCCGCAGCGCCTCCCGCTGCGTGACGATCGAGGCCGCGGGACCGGGCACCGCCGCCGCGCACGCGTCCAGCGCCACGTGCGCGGTCAGATCACGGCTCCCGTCCGGTACGGGCGCCACCTCCCGCCCCTCCCGGAACGCGGCGAGCGTCCCGAAGGGCGGGCGGGCGTCCCGCAGGTGCGCGTAGTCGACGGCCACCGCCGTCCCCGCGGCGAGCGCCCCCACCGCCCCCGCCCACGCCTCGTCGCGCGGGCGCCCGATCTCCGCCCGCTCCCCGGGCTCCCGCAGCGGCCACCACCGCTCCAGCCACTCCGCGTCCGGCCCGGTCACCACCGCGCCCAGCCGCTCCGTGCCGTCCGCCCGCACCTCGACCCGGCGGACGGCGCCGTCCTCGTCGGCCTGCGCCACGTCCACCGGCACGTTGTCCAGCCACTCGTTGGCGAAGAGCAGCCCCCGCTCCCCGTCCGGCACCCGGTCCGTCCACACGATCCGCGGGTCGAGGCCCGCCGGCCGGGCGGCGCGCTCCACCCCGTACGGGCGCACCCGCAGCCCCGGCGGGAGCGCGGCCAGCACTCCCGTCAGCAGTTCGCCCCGCCCCGCGCCCACGTCCACGAGCGCGAGCTCGTCCGTGCCGAGTTCCCCGGCCACGCGGGCGAGCAGCCGGGCCACGGCGCCCGCGAAGAGCGGCGAGGCGTGCACCGACGTACGGAAGTGCCCGGCGGGTCCCTCCGGGCGCAGGAAGAAGCCCCCGGGCCCGTACAGCGCCCGTTCCGCGGCCTCACGCCACCCCTGCCACTGACACGTCTCATCCGTCACGTGCCCCAGTCTCCACCTTGGGGAGTACGGGCCTCACGGGAAGGATCGACCCCACGGTTGACCCGTGCACCTGTCGCCTTTCCCTACGCTGGGTCACGTGCAGCGCCTCTACGACTTCATCCGCAGACACCCGACGGGCGTCGACACCTTCTGGGCCGTCGTCCTCTTCGGGTTCTCCTTGCTGTGGGTGGGCTCCGGCTCCCCGGCGGGCACCAACGTCGCCGGGTATCTCGCCGTCGGCGCGCTCTACTCGCTGGTCATCGCCCTGCGCCGGCGCGCACCCGAGAAGATGCTGGTCCTCACGGTCCTCCTCGGCCTGGCCCAGCTCGCCTTCGGGATCGTCCCGTTCATGGCCGACTTCGCCATGCTCGTGATCATCTACACGGTCGCCGCGCACGACGGGCCCCGCTGGGCGTCCCGGCTCGCCCTGGCCGGCGGCCTCGCCGCCGCGACCCTCTCCCAGCTGCGCTGGCCGCTGGAGGAGTCCCGGTCCTCCGCCGCCACCGTCTTCTTCACGATCATCATGACCGTGCCGTTCGCCCTCGCCTGGGTGCTCGGCGACTCCCTGCGCACCCGCCGCGCCTACTTCGCGCAGCTGGAGGAACGGGCCACCCGCCTGGAGAAGGAACGCGAGGCCCAGGCCAAGGTCGCCGTCGCCGCCGAGCGCGCCCGGATCGCCCGCGAGCTGCACGACGTCGTCGCCCACAACGTGTCCGTCATGGTCGTCCAGGCCGACGGCGCCGCGTACGTCATGGACTCCTCGCCCGAGACCGCCAAGCAGGCCCTGGAGACCATCGCCGGCACCGGCCGCCAGGCCCTCGCCGAGATGCGGCGGCTCCTTGGCATCCTGCGCACGGGCGAGCACCAGGAGGCCGGGGAGTACGTCCCCCAGCCGGACGTCCGGCAGATCGAGGACCTCGTCGAGCAGGTCCGCGGGGCCGGCCTCGCCGTCGACTTCAAGGTCGAGGGCACCCCGCGCCCGCTGCCCAGCGGCGTCGAGCTCACCGCGTACCGGATCGTCCAGGAAGCGCTCACCAACAGCCGCAAGCACGGCGGCCCCGACGTCGGCGCCAGCGTCCGCCTGGTCTACTTCGACGACGGGCTCGGACTGCTCGTCGAGGACGACGGGCGGGGCGCGCCGCAGGAGATGTACGAGGACGGCGGCGCCGACGGGCGCGGCCACGGCCTGATCGGCATGCGGGAGCGGGTCGGCATGGTGGGCGGCACCCTGGACGCGGGGCCGCGCCCCGGCGGAGGCTTCCGCATCAGTGCCCTGCTTCCGCTCAAGCCCGCTCACTGACCCGAAGGAACAGCATGTCCATCCGCGTGATGCTCGTCGACGACCAGGTGCTGCTGCGCACCGGCTTCCGCATGGTGCTCGCCGCCCAGCCGGACATGGAGGTCGTGGCCGAGGCGGGCGACGGCGTGGAGGCCCTGGAGGTGTTGCGGGGAGCCGAGGTCGACGTCGTGCTGATGGACGTGCGCATGCCCAAGCTGGACGGGGTGGAGGCCACCCGGCGGATCTGCTCCCAGGCCGACGCGCCCAAGGTGCTGATCCTCACCACCTTCGACCTGGACGAGTACGCGTTCTCCGGGCTCAAGGCGGGCGCCAGCGGCTTCATGCTGAAGGACGTGCCGCCGGCCGAGCTGCTCGCCGCCATCCGGTCCGTGCACAGCGGCGACGCGGTCGTCGCCCCCTCCACCACCCGGCGGCTCCTCGACCGCTTCTCGCCGATGCTGCCGTCCACCGGGCGGGAGAGCCGCGCCGCCGCCAGCGGCCTCGACCGGCTCACCGACCGCGAGCGCGAGGTCATGCTCCTGGTCGCCCAGGGGCTGTCCAACGGCGAGATCGCGGCGCGGCTCGTGCTGTCCGAGGCGACGGTGAAGACCCACGTGGGGCGGATCCTCACCAAGCTGGACCTGCGCGACCGGGTGCAGGTCGTCGTCCTCGCGTACGAGACCGGTCTGGTCCGGGCCGGCGGCGGGGCCCTCTGAGCGGCCTCGCGCCGCTCGGTGCGGGACCCGCGCCGGCCGGGACCCGCGCCGCTCAGCGCAGGACCGACTCCAGGAAGTCGCTGCCCAGCCTGGCCACCACCGAGAAGTCCAGCTGGTGCAGGACGTAGCGGCCCCGGCGCTGGGTCGTCAGCAGGCCCGCCTTCTTCAGGACGGAGAGGTGGCGGGAGACCTCCGGCGCCGTGATGCCGTACGCGTCGGCCAGCTCGCTCGTCGAGTACGGGCCGCGCGCCAGGTTCCGGCACAGCCGCATCCGCATCGGGTGGGCGATCGCCTCCAGGCGCGCCTTGACCGTCTCGGTCGGCTCGACGCCGCCGACGTCCCGGGTGGCGGCCGGGTACTGGATGACCGGCTGCCAGCCGGGCGCGCTCGTCGCGAACAGGTGCGGCCAGCCGAAGGCCGTCGGCACCAGCGTCACCCCGGTGCCCCGGGCCTCCGTCCTGCCGTGCACCAGCTTGTCCACGACGATCCTGCTGCCCCGCGGGCCCTCCTCCAGGCCGAGCGCCGGGGAGGCCGCCGTCAGCGCCTCCGCGAGGCCCTTGCGGCGCAGCAGCTCCGTCTTGTGGCGGGCGTCGGCGGCGAGCTGCACGCGGACGCGCCGCCAGGTGTCGGCGAAGAACGCGTCGTCGCAGTCCTCCAGGAGGCGCCGTATCCAGGCGCGGACCGTGGTGGGCTCGGCCAGCATCCGCTCCACGAACGCGGCCTGGCGCGGGCCCCGCGCGGCGGCCAGGTCGAGGGCGCGGCGGCGGCTCTGCTCGTCGACCAGCGGGGACGGGATGCCCTGGGTGTAGCGGCTGCTGCACGAGATCTCCAGGGCGGCGCCCACGAACTTCTCGTCGTCCAGGCGGTCGAGGTCGTCCAGCTCCTCCTGGAGCGTCTCGCGCGGCTGCGCGGGCAGCAGGAAGTCGGAGCGGGTGGACCGCCACATGAAGTCGGCCTCGTGGAGCCGGTCCGCCAGCTCGGGCTTGAGCCCGGCGGAGGTCGTCGTCGTCCAGGCGTGCAGCCTCGCGTGGTGGGCCGGCTCGGCCAGGGCGTGCAGGGCGTTGCCCAGCTCGGCCAGGGGCGAGGGGCAGAAGGCGATCCGCTCGTGCGGCAGTCCGGTGATGTCGATCGTCACGCTCACCCCCCTATGGTGCGCGGGCGGGTGGGGGTGCTGTCCCGCCATTTGACCAGGGGCGTCAATCGGCGGGCGGTGGCGGGCGGCCCGGGCGCACGGTGAGCCCATGAACGCCCTTCACCAGTACCTCTTCGACAGCTACCGGGCCGCCCAGCGCAGGGAGCCCGCGCCGCCGCAGCCCGGGACGCATGACCTGGCCGTGCTGCGGGCGGTCCTGCGGCGGCTGCTGCGGCGGGGGTAGGCCCCCTGCCGCAGCGGCAGGGGCCTACCGGTTCAGCTTCGCCAGGAAGTCGCGGGCGGCCGTCCGTACGTCCTCCGCCGTCCACTCCAGGCCGGGCGCGCTGATCGTCACCTCGGTCGTCGACACGCCGGGCGGGCCGCCCGCCGGGCCCGGGAACCAGCGGCGGAACAGGGCCGTGCCCCGCTCCGCCAGGGCCAGCGAGGCCGCCGTGAGGGCTTCGGGGGCGTACGGGAGCCAGACCTGGAACTGGTGGGTGTGCGGCGGCTCCGGGTGGACGCGGAACCAGCCTTCGCCCGCCTCCTCGAAGACCTCCCGCAGCACGGTCGCCACCATCCGGGCGTGGGCCACGTACGCGGGCAGCCGGGGCAGCTCCGTCTCCAGGCCGCGCAGGGCCGACATCGCGGCCGGGTACTGCTGGAAGACGTCGCCGCCGTACCGGTGGCGCCACAGGCGGGCCTCGGCGATCAGGTCCTCGGGGCCGGCGACGGCGGCGCCCGACATGCCGCCGAGCGACTTGTAGAAGGACACGTAGACGCTGTCGGCCAGCCCCGCGATCTCGGGGAGCTCGCGGCCGAACCGCGTCGGCGTCTCCCAGATCCGGGCGCCGTCGAAGTGGACCACGGCGTCCCGCTCGCGGGCCGCCTCGACCACGGCGGCCAGCTCGTCCCAGGTGGGCAGCACGAAGCCGGCGTCCCGCAGCGGGAGCTCCAGCATCAGCGTCCCGAAGGGCTCCGGGTGGTCCCGTACCTCGTCCGCCGTCGGCAGCCGGGGGGCGCCCGTGGGGTGGGTGGTGCGCAGCGCGCCGACCGTCGTGAAGGCCTGGTCCTCGTGGACCTCGGGGTGGGCGAGCGGGTGGAGGGCCACCACCGGGTTGGCGGTCCGTCCGGCCCAGCAGCGCAGGGTCACCTGCTGGGCCATCGTCCCGGTGGGGAAGAAGGCCGCGGCGGGGAAGCCCAGCGCGCGGGCGACCCGGTCCTCGACCTCGGCGACGACGCCGTCGCCGTACACGTCCAGCGGGGCGTCCGCGTGCGGGCTGGTCTCCGCCCAGTCGGCCAGCTCGCGCAGGCGCGCGGCGACCGTGCCGTCGGGGGAGGCGTCCCACAGCTTGCGGGGGGCCTCGCGCAGGGCCCGGCGCAGGGCGGTCGTCTCGTCCTCGGTGGCGTCCGGGACGCCGGTGTGGGTCTCGCGGTCTGTCTCCATGAGCAGATCATCACACCGCCACCCACACCCTGTGGACAGCCACGGGTCCGCGCGAAACGCTGGCGTAGCATGACCAGAAATCGTCCGGTACCCCCCGCGGACTGGAACGGAAGGCCGCCCCGATCGTGAACGCACCACCAGAGCGTGCAGCAGCAGCCCGGCAACCCGGTCAGCACGCCGACCGGGCCGAGGACCGGCCCGCCCGGCTGACCGTCGGCGTCGTGGGAGCGGGACGGGTGGGACCCGTCCTCGCCGCCGCGCTGCAGCTCGCCGGACACCGGCCCGTCGCCGTCTCGGCGGTCTCCGACGCGTCCCGCCGCCGGGCCTCCGTCCTGCTGCCCGACGTGCCCGTCGTGGAGCCCGCCCGGGTCCTCGCCCTCGCGGACCTGGTGCTCCTCACCGTCCCCGACGACGCCCTGCCGGGGCTCGTCGAGGGGCTCGCCGACACCGGGGCGATCCGGCCGGGCCAGCTGATCGTGCACACCTCCGGGCGGTACGGCGTCCACGTGCTCGACCCCGCCCGCCGGGCCGGCGCGCTGCCGCTCGCCCTGCACCCCGCCATGACCTTCACCGGCACCTCCGTGGACGTCCAGCGGCTGGCCGGCTGCTCGTTCGGCGTCACCGCCCCCGACCAGCTGCGGCTCGCCGCCGAGGCGCTGGTCATCGAGATGGGCGGCGAGCCCGAGTGGATCGCCGAGGAGAACCGGCCGCTGTACCACGCGGCCCTCGCCCTCGGCGCGAACCACCTGGTCACCCTGGTCGCCCAGGCCATGGAGCTGCTCCGGGCGGCCGGGGTCTCCGCGCCCGACCGGATGCTCGGCCCGCTGCTCGGCGCCGCCCTGGACAACGCGTTGCGGTCCGGCGACGCCGCCCTGACCGGGCCGGTCGCCCGCGGCGACGCCGGGACGGTCGCGGCGCACGTCGCCGAGCTGCACAAGCACGCGCCCGGCACCGTCGCCGGCTATCTCGCGATGGCCCGCGCGACCGCCGACCGGGCGCTCGCGCACGGACTGCTCAAGCCCGAGCTGGCCGAGGACCTGCTGGGCGTGCTCGCCGAGGGGGATGACCACCGATGACCTTCACCCTGGTGCGTACGGGCGGGGAGCTGCGGGCGCTGAAGGGCGCCGGGCAGCGGGCCGTCGTCATGACCATGGGGGCCCTCCACGAGGGCCACGCGAGCCTGGTGCGGGCGGCCAGGGAGCGGGTCGGGGCCGACGGCACCGTCGTCGTCACCGTCTTCGTCAACCCGCTCCAGTTCGGCGCGGGCGAGGACCTGGAGCGCTATCCGCGCACCCTCGACGCCGACCTGGCGCTCGCCGAGACGGCCGGCGCCGACGCCGTCTTCGCCCCGGCGGTCGACGAGGTCTACCCGGGCGGCGAGCCGCAGGTGCGGATCACCGCGGGGCCCATGGGCGAGCGCCTCGAAGGCGCCTCCCGGCCCGGCCACTTCGACGGCATGCTCACCGTCGTCGCCAAGCTGCTCCACCTCACCGGCCCCGACCTGGCCTTCTTCGGCCAGAAGGACGCCCAGCAGCTGGCCCTGATCCGCCGCATGGTCCGCGACCTGAACTTCCCCGTCGAGATCGTCGGCGTGCCGACCGTCCGCGAGTCCGACGGCCTCGCCCTGTCCAGCCGCAACCGCTACCTGTCGGCCGAGGAGCGGCACACGGCCCTCGCGCTGTCCCGCGCGCTGTTCGCCGCCCGCGACCGGCTCGCCGCCCAGGAGGCGCTGCGCGCCCGCGCCGAGGCGCTGCCGGGGGCCCAGGGCCGGGGCGACGCCCGCGCCCAGGCGCTGTCCCGGATCGGCGAGGCCCGGGCCGCCGCCGACGCCCACGCGGTCGCCCAGGCGGCCGAGGGCGGGGGCGCCGAGGCCGTGCGGTGCGCCGCCCAGGGCTTCCTGGACGACGCGGCGCGGGCCGAGCCGCCGCTCACCCTGGACTACCTCGCCCTGGTCGACCCGGCCGACTTCACCGAGGTCGAGGACGGCCACGACGGGGAGGCCATCCTCGCCGTCGCCGCGCGGGTGGGGAACACGCGCCTCATCGACAACATCCCCCTCACCTTCGGAGCCGTGAAGTGAACGGAATACGGCTACAGGCGCCCGCCCCCGGCTGGTCCATCGACGCCGACGTCGTCGTGGTCGGCTCCGGTGTCGCCGGCCTGACCGCGGCCCTGCGCTGCACCGCCGCCGGGCTGAGCACGGTCGTCGTCACCAAGGCCCTGCTCGACGACGGCTCGACCCGCTGGGCCCAGGGCGGCATCGCCGCCGCCCTCGGCGACGGCGACACCCCCGAGCAGCACCTGGACGACACCCTGGTGGCGGGCGCCGGGCTCTGCGACGCGCAGGCCGTGCGGGCCCTGGTCACCGAGGGCCCCGGCGCGGTGCGCCGGCTGATCGCGACGGGCGCCGACTTCGACCGCACGGAGGCCGGCGAGATCGCGCTGACCCGCGAGGGCGGCCACCACCGCCGCCGGATCGCGCACGCCGGCGGCGACGCGACCGGCGCCGAGATCTCCCGCGCCCTGGTCGAGGCGATACGCGACCGGGGCGTGCGCACCATCGAGCACGCGCTCGTCCTGGACCTCCTGAAGGACGCCGAGGGCCGGACGGCGGGCGTGACCCTGCACGTGATGGGCGAGGGGCAGCACGACGGCGTCGGCGCCGTCCGCGCCCCCGCCGTGGTGCTCGCCACCGGCGGCATGGGCCAGGTCTTCTCCGCCACCACCAACCCGCCGGTCTCCACCGGCGACGGCGTCGCGCTGGCGCTGCGCGCGGGCGCGGAGATCTCCGACCTGGAGTTCGTGCAGTTCCACCCGACGGTGCTGTTCCTGGGCGTCGGCTCGGAGGGCCAGCAGCCGCTGGTCTCCGAGGCGGTACGCGGCGAGGGCGCCCACCTCGTCGACGCCGACGGGGTGCGCTTCATGCTGGGGCAGCACGAGCTGGCCGAGCTGGCGCCCCGGGACATCGTCGCCAAGGCGATCACGCGCCGGATGCTGGAGCAGGGCGCCGCGCACATGTACCTCGACGCCCGCCACTTCGGCGCCGAGATGTGGGAGCAGCGCTTCCCGACGATCCTGGCCGCCTGCCGGGCGCACGGCATCGACCCGGTCACCGAGCCGATCCCGGTCGCCCCGGCCGCCCACTACGCCTCCGGCGGCGTCCGCACCGACCTGCACGGCCGGACGACGGTGCCGGGCCTGTACGCGTGCGGCGAGGTCGCCTGCACGGGCGTGCACGGTGCCAACCGGCTCGCGTCGAACTCGCTCCTGGAGGGCCTGGTCTTCGCCGAGCGGATCGCCGACGACGTCATCGCGCACGGCCCGCACCGCGAGGGCGTGCCGGTCGTCGAGGACGGCTCCACGGTGCTGACCCTGCTCGGCCCCGAGGTCCGCCGGGACATCCAGCGGACCATGACCGAGGGCGCGGGCGTGCTGCGGTCCGCCCAGAGCCTCTCCGACGCGGCCGACGCCCTCGAAGGGCTGCGGCTGGACGCCGAGGGGGAGCGCAAGGCGGCCGAGCCCGGCGTCGACTCCTGGGAGACCACCAACCTGCTGTGCGTCGCCCGGGTCCTGGTGGCCGCCGCGCAGGAGCGCGAGGAGACCCGCGGCTGCCACTGGCGCGAGGACCGGCCCGACCGGGACGACGCGCACTGGCGCCGTCACCTGGTCGTACGCCTGACGTCCGACCGCCGGCTGGTGGTCCGCCGTACCGCCACCGCAGACTTTCCGCCCGTAACCCCCGACGCAACCAGGGAGCCGCAGCCGTGAGCACGCCCGAAGAAGCACGTCCGCAGCCCGTGGACGTCCCCCTCATCCAGATCAACGCGCCCGCCGAGAGCGGTGGCTGCGGCGACGGCTGCGGCTGCGGCGAGGCGGAGGAGTTCGAGTGCGGGCTCGACCCGGCGCTCGCCGAGCTGCTCGCCGACGCGGGGCTCGACCCGGTCCAGGTCGAGGACATCGCGCACCTGGCCATCGCCGAGGACCTCGACGGCGGCGTGGACGTGACGACCGTGGCGACCGTCCCCGAGGACGCCGTCGCGACCGGCGACTTCACCGCCCGCGAGGCCGGTGTCGTGGCCGGTCTGCGGGTGGCCGAGGCGGTGCTGTCGATCGTGTGCACCGACGAGTTCGAGGTCGAGCGGCACGTCGAGGACGGCGAGCGGGTCGAGGCCGGCGACAAGCTGCTGAGCGTCACCGCCCGCACCCGTGACCTGCTCACCGGCGAGCGCAGCGCGCTGAACATCCTGTGCCGCCTGTCCGGCATCGCCACCGCCACCCGCGCCTGGGCGGACGCCCTGGAGGGCACCCGGGCCAAGGTCCGCGACACCCGCAAGACGACCCCGGGCCTGCGCGCCCTGGAGAAGTACGCGGTGCGCTGCGGCGGCGGCGTCAACCACCGCATGTCGCTGTCGGACGCGGCCCTGGTGAAGGACAACCACGTGGTGGCGGCCGGGGGCGTCGCGGAGGCCTTCAAGGCCGTGCGCGAGCTGTTCCCGGAGCTCCCGATCGAGGTCGAGGTCGACACGATGCACCAGGTCCGCGAGGTCCTGGACGCGGGCGCCGACCTGATCCTGCTGGACAACTTCACCCCGGGCGAGACCGAGGAGGCCGTGGCGCTGGTCGCCGGGCGGGCCGTCCTGGAGTCCTCGGGCCGCCTCACCCTGGAGAACGCGGCGGCGTACGCGGCCACCGGTGTGGACTACCTGGCGGTGGGCGGCCTCACCCACTCGTCCCCGATCCTCGACATCGGTCTCGACCTGCGTGAGGCGGCCGTCTGATGCTGCTCACGATCGACGTCGGCAACACCCAGACGGTCCTCGGCCTCTTCGACGGCGACGAGATCGTGGAGCACTGGCGCATCTCCACGGACCCGCGCCGCACCGCCGACGAGTGGGCGGTCCTGCTGCAGGGCCTGATGGGCATGCATCCGCTGCTCGGCGTCGAGCTGAGCGACGGCATCGGGGGGATCGCGATCTGCGCGACCGTCCCCTCGGTGCTGCACGAGCTGCGCGAGGTGACGCGCCGCTACTACGGGGACGTCCCCGCGGTCCTGGTGGAGCCGGGCGTCAAGACGGGCGTCCCGGTCCTCACGGACAACCCGAAGGAGGTCGGCGCCGACCGGGTCATCAACGCGGTCGCGGCCGTCGAGCTGTACGGCGGCCCGGCGATCGTCGTCGACTTCGGCACGGCGACGACGTACGACGCGGTCACCGCGCGCGGCGAGTACGCGGGCGGCGCCATCGCCCCGGGCATAGAGATCTCGGTGGAGGCGCTGGGCGTCAAGGGCGCCATGCTCCGCAAGATCGAGCTGGCCCGGCCGCGCAGCGTGATCGGCAAGAACACGGTCGAGGCCATGCAGTCGGGCATCGTCTTCGGGTACGCGGGCCAGGTCGACGGTGTCGTCGGGCGGATGCGGCGCGAGCTGGCCGGCCCGGACGGGGACCCCTCCAAGGTCAACGTGATCGCCACCGGCGGCCTCGCGCCGATGGTGCTCGCCGACTCCAAGGAGATCGCCGCCCACGAGCCGTGGCTGACCCTGATCGGCCTGCGGCTGGTGTACGAGCGCAACGTCTCGCGGCTCTGATCCTCCCGGCGGGACCGACCCGCCGGGAAGATCGAAAAGCGGGAGATTTGTCCGATTAGCGCGTATCGTCGGTCCATGCCCACGCCCTACGGATCCCGCGGCGGCATGGCGTTCAGCGCGGACGAGCTGCGTGTCCTCCGCCGCGCCCTCGCCACCGCCCTCAACCCCGCCCCCCTTCAGGACGACGACGTCCAGGACTGCCTGCGCCTGGCCGAGTCCGTGGACGAGTCGGTGGCCGAGGCCGGCCGGCTGCGCGCCTTCCTCCTCGCCGACCTGGTCCGCTACCGCCAGGCCCTCCCCGGCTCGCTGACGGGCTACCTGGAGCTCCTCCAGGACGCCCTGGCGGCCGGCTACGACCCCGCCGCCGACGACCTCGCGGCCCTGCGGGCGCTGCGCCACCACCCCGCCGCGGGCGCGCTCCTCGCCCGCTGCCAGGTGCTGGCGGAACGATCCGTCCGCACCCGGCTGGCCCGCGTCTCCCAGGCCCAGTCCCCGTCCCGCACCCTCGCCGCCGCCCCCCGCGCCCGCCTCCTCGCCCTGCCCGGCGGCCGCGCCTCGGACGACGGCGGCGCCGGTGCCGGTGCCGGCGCCGGCACCGGCGCCGGAACGCCGGGGAAGCCCGTGCCCAAGCCGCCGGCGCCCGGTGAGCGCCCGGTGCCCAAGCCCTCCGAGGCCTTCCCGCCACGCCGAAGGCCGGTACCCCCGCCCCCGCCCGAGGAACGCGTCGCGGGCTAGCTAGTCTGGACGCCATGGACTACGTATCCGCGCTCCTGCCCCCCGTCGTGATGGCCGTCTTCTTCATCGGCCTGGTCGTCACGATCGTGAAGAGCCAGGGCGGCCCGAACAAGGCCAAGGAGGACGCGATCGTGGACGCCGCCCTGGCCCGCGCCGAGTCCGCCCGGCAGCAGGGCGGCACCGCCCCGTAACGGGCCCGCACGCCCCGAGGACGTACGACCGCCGTCAGGTCGTACGTCCTTTTTGCGCTCTTAACGGGGGTTTTCTTCGTGAATGTGCGCCAATGGGGGATTATTCGCTCGCCGCGCACTAGGGTGGCGCTGTGCCCCGCCAATTGGGAGAGCTGGAAGACGCGGTCATGACCCGCGTCTGGCAATGGAACCGCCCGGTGACCGTCCGGGAAGTCCTGGAGGATCTCCAGCAGGAACGGTCCATCGCCTACACCACCGTCATGACCGTATTGGACAATCTCCATCAGAAGGGCTGGGTCCGCAGGGAAGTCGAAGGCCGCGCCTATCGATATACGTCGGTCTCGACCCGCGCCGCCTACTCGGCCGCACTGATGAACGAAGCCTGGGCCCAGAGCGACAACCCCGCCGCCGCTCTGGTCGCGTTCTTCGGCATGATGTCGCCCGAACAGCGCGAGGCCCTCAACGACGCCGTGCGTATCGTCCAGCGGGACAGTCCCGAGCAGAACACGGCGCAGACGGCGCCCGCGGCGCGGACAGCCCCCGAGCAGGGCGGCGCGGAACCGGGGGACCAGGGGCGATAACGTCCCCCCCATGCCTTCCGCCAATGCCGTCACCGTACGTCGGGCCCGCACCTCCGATGTCGCCGCCGTGCGCCGTCTCGTCGACCCCTTCGTACGCCGCGGCATCCTGCTCGACAAAGCGACCGTGACGCTTTACGAGGCCATCCAGGAGTTCTGGGTCGCCGAACGCGACGACGACGCCACGGTCGTCGGCTGCGGAGCGCTGCACGTGATGTGGGAAGACCTCGCCGAAGTCCGTACTCTCGCCGTCGATCCCGACTTCAAGGGCGCCGGTGTGGGACATCAGGTGCTGGACAAGTTGCTCCACACCGCCCGGTGGCTCGGTGTCCGCAGGGTTTTCTGCCTCACCTTCGAAGTCGACTTCTTCGCGAAGCACGGCTTCGTCGAGATCGGGGAGACTCCGGTCGACGGAGATGTCTACAGCGAGCTCCTGCGTTCCTATGACGAGGGCGTCGCGGAGTTCCTCGGTCTCGAACGAGTGAAGCCGAACACCTTGGGCAACAGCCGGATGCTTCTGCACCTGTGAGCCGGTGCCTATGTCCGAATCGCGCACGTTTCCCGCGTTGCCGGGGTTCTGAACCTCTGCCAGGGGTTTGTGTTTTTCCGGGAAAAGCGGTTTCCTTTCCGCGTACTGCATTTTCGATGAAAGGAAATCCGGTGGCACAGAAGGTTCAGGTCCTTCTTGTCGATGACCTCGACGGCGGCGAGGCGGACGAGACCGTGACGTTCGCGCTCGACGGCAAGTCCTACGAGATCGACCTCACCACCGCCAACGCGGACAAGCTCCGCGGCCTCCTCGAGCCGTACGCCAAGAGCGGTCGTCGTACCGGTGGCCGCAGCGCCGGCACCCGGGGCAAGGGCCGCGTCGTCGCCTCCGGCGGCAGCCCGGACACCGCGAAGATCCGCGCGTGGGCCAAGGAGAACGGTTACAACGTGAACGACCGCGGCCGCGTGCCGGCCGAGATCAAGGCGGCCTACGAGGACGCGAACCGCTGAGGCGCCGGCTGCCGGGCCGCCGGGCCCGCCCCCCGCGGGTGGTTCCGGACGGCGCCCAGCAGCCGCACCCGGTGGCACTCCGCGGCGGCCGCGGCCACCAGCCGGGCCAGACAGGGGGCGGCCGCACCGCCCCGCACCGCCGAGGGCCGCAGGGCCGGCAGCGAGGACTCCACCTCGCGTCCGGGCTCCGGGGCCCTCAGCCATACCGGGGCGCCCGGCGTGCCACTACGGCTCCACCCAGGGGGAACGGGCGCGGCCATCCGGCCGTCGGTGCCCAGGGCCGCGAGATCCAGTGAGATCCCGCCCCACTCCAGCCACTCGAGCAGGCCGGGCAGCTCCTCCGCCGTCCCCGCCGCCACGAGCAGCCGCATCCTCCGCCCCATGAGGGCCACCGGTCCGGTGCCCGCGCCCACCCGGCGCAGGACCCCTCGACCGGCCACGGCCGGCAGGTCGAGGACATCGAAACGCAGCCCCGTCACCAGCTGCACCGGTGGGCCGGCCACGGCCGCCCAGCCGAGCTCGTGCTCGTACCACCGGGCCGAACCGCCGTCGAGCGGCGAGCGGGGGAACGGGACGGTGGGAGCCATACCGGGGGAACGCCTCCGGGTGCTCCTTGGTTACGTGCCACGACCGCACCGGTGACGGAAGGTCCTTGATCCGCCGCACGGAGTGTCCATGATGGGGGCGTACGGGTGCATTCGAGAGCGCAAGGGTGTTCGCCCGTAGCGGAGGGAACCGGGGTGCGCCGCATGGACTGTCAGTCCTTACGGGTAAGACATTCCATGTGAGGAGGGGTGACTCGCGGGCTTCCGCGTCTCACGTTCGCCATCGGCGTACTGGAGGTGCGGGTAACTGCTTGGCCTGCGGGAACATCGTCTCGCACCATCGAGTTGGAGCATTTGTCGGCTGTTCGGCAGCAGGTCCCCCCAAGAAGTAAGGGGGTGATCCGGACGGATGTCGGCAGTTGGAATGAGCGGTCCCCGCTTGCGGGACTAAGCTGCGGAAGGACAGGGAGGGGATCGACCCCTAACTGACTGACCGCTCTGAGGAGCGATTAACGATGTTCGAGAGGTTCACCGACCGCGCGCGGCGGGTTGTCGTCCTGGCTCAGGAAGAAGCCCGGATGCTCAACCACAACTACATCGGCACCGAGCACATCCTCCTGGGCCTTATCCACGAGGGTGAGGGTGTCGCCGCTAAGGCCCTGGAGAGCCTCGGGATTTCGCTCGAGGCGGTCCGCCAGCAGGTGGAGGAGATCATCGGCCAGGGCCAGCAGGCCCCGTCCGGCCACATCCCCTTCACCCCTCGTGCCAAGAAGGTCCTGGAGCTGTCGCTCCGCGAGGCCCTCCAGCTCGGCCACAACTACATCGGCACCGAGCACATCCTGCTCGGCCTGATCCGCGAGGGCGAGGGCGTCGCCGCCCAGGTCCTCGTCAAGCTGGGCGCCGATCTCAACCGGGTGCGGCAGCAGGTCATCCAGCTGCTCTCCGGCTACCAGGGCAAGGAAGCCGCCACCGCCGGCGGTCCTGCCGAGGGCACCCCCTCGACGTCCCTGGTCCTCGACCAGTTCGGCCGCAACCTCACCCAGGCGGCGCGCGAATCCAAGCTCGACCCGGTCATCGGGCGCGAGAAGGAGATCGAGCGGGTCATGCAGGTGCTGTCCCGCCGCACCAAGAACAACCCGGTCCTCATCGGCGAGCCCGGCGTCGGCAAGACCGCCGTCGTCGAAGGCCTGGCGCAGGCCATCGTCAAGGGCGAGGTGCCCGAGACCCTCAAGGACAAGCACCTCTACACCCTCGACCTCGGCGCGCTGGTCGCCGGCTCCCGCTACCGCGGTGACTTCGAGGAGCGCCTGAAGAAGGTCCTCAAGGAGATCCGCACCCGCGGCGACATCATCCTGTTCATCGACGAGCTCCACACCCTGGTGGGTGCGGGCGCCGCCGAGGGCGCGATCGACGCCGCGAGCATCCTCAAGCCGATGCTGGCCCGCGGTGAGCTCCAGACCATCGGTGCCACCACGCTCGACGAGTACCGCAAGTACCTGGAGAAGGACGCCGCCCTCGAGCGCCGCTTCCAGCCCATCCAGGTCGCCGAGCCGTCGCTGCCGCACACCATCGAGATCCTCAAGGGTCTGCGCGACCGGTACGAGGCCCACCACCGCGTCTCCATCACCGACGAGGCGCTGGTCCAGGCCGCCACGCTGGCCGACCGGTACATCTCGGACCGCTTCCTCCCGGACAAGGCGATCGACCTGATCGACGAGGCCGGCTCCCGGATGCGCATCCGCCGGATGACCGCGCCGCCGGACCTCCGCGAGTTCGACGAGAAGATCGCCTCCGTCCGCCGGGACAAGGAGTCCGCGATCGACTCGCAGGACTTCGAGAAGGCCGCCTCCCTGCGCGACAAGGAGAAGCAGCTCCTCGCCGCGAAGACCAAGCGGGAGAAGGAGTGGAAGGCCGGCGACATGGACGTCGTCGCCGAGGTCGACGGCGAGCTGATCGCCGAGGTCCTCGCGACCGCCACCGGCATCCCGGTCTTCAAGCTGACCGAGGAGGAGTCCTCGCGTCTGCTCCGCATGGAGGACGAGCTCCACAAGCGCGTCATCGGCCAGAAGGACGCCGTCAAGGGTCTCTCGCGTGCCATCCGCCGCACCCGCGCGGGTCTGAAGGACCCGAAGCGCCCCGGTGGCTCGTTCATCTTCGCCGGCCCGTCCGGCGTCGGTAAGACCGAGCTGTCCAAGGCGCTCGCCGAATTCCTCTTCGGCGACGAGGACGCGATGATCTCCCTCGACATGTCGGAGTTCAGCGAGAAGCACACGGTTTCCCGGCTCTTCGGTTCTCCGCCCGGATACGTCGGCTACGAAGAGGGCGGCCAGCTCACCGAGAAGGTGCGCCGCAAGCCGTTCTCCGTGGTCCTCTTCGACGAGGTCGAGAAGGCCCACCCCGATATCTTCAATTCCCTTCTCCAGATCCTGGAGGACGGTCGCCTGACCGACTCCCAGGGCCGGGTCGTGGACTTCAAGAACACGGTCATCATCATGACGACCAACCTCGGGACCAGGGACATCTCGAAGGGCTTCAACCTGGGCTTCGCCGCCCAGGGCGACACGAAGTCCAACTACGAGCGGATGAAGGCGAAGGTCAGCGACGAGCTGAAGCAGCACTTCCGCCCGGAGTTCCTCAACCGTGTGGACGACATCATCGTCTTCCCGCAGCTGACCCAGGACGACATCCTCCAGATCGTCGACCTCATGGTGGGCCGCGTCGACGAGCGCCTCAAGGACCGGGACATGGGCATCGAGCTCTCCCAGTCCGCGAAGGAGCTGCTCGCCAAGAAGGGTTACGACCCGGTGATGGGCGCCCGGCCGCTGCGCCGGACGATCCAGCGCGAGATCGAGGACACGCTGTCGGAGAAGATCCTCTTCGGCGAGCTGCGTCCCGGTCACATCGTGGTCGTCGACACGGAGGGCGAGGGCGAGGAGCGCACCTTCACCTTCCGCGGCGAGGAGAAGTCGGCCCTGCCGGACGTGCCTCCGATCGAGGCGGCGGGCGGGGCGGGCCCGAACCTGTCCAAGGAAGCGTGACGTCGCGCTGAGCGGCTGAGTCGCTGAGGGGCGGCCCCGGAACCTTTGGGTTCCGGGGCCGCCCCTTTTGTCATTCGACGGTGAGGCGGGAGCCGAGGGCGGCTGCGCCGAGGATGTTCTTGCGTGCGTGACCGGAGACAATGACCCGTGTGTCGGGACGTGCGGTGAACGCAGTGAGGTCCATCGCCTTGGCGAAGGGGCCGGTGACCCGGAAGAGGAGCAGCGACGGCAGTCCGGCCACGGTCTCGAAGTCCGCCAGCTGGGGGCAGCCGGCCACGACCAGCCCCTGCAGCCGGGAGTGGTCCAAGGCCTGCAGGAAGGAGAGGTCGGTCAGCTGGTCGTTGTTCGCGATGCCCAGGATCCGCAGCGCCCGTCCGTCGAAGGCCCGGACGATCTCGTCCGGCTCGAAGTCCCCCACGACCGTGATGTTGTCCCGGGCCGCCTCGTGGGCCTGGAGGAGTCGCAGGTGCTCGCCGGTGAAGGCCATGATCGATTCGTCGGGATCGAGACGTCCGACGACCTCTCGGGCAAAGGCCTCCGCCGGGAACGAGGGCCATGAGGTGGTGAAGCGGCCCGCCTCACCGGCCTCGGCGAAAGCTCGTACGTAGGGGAGCCCCGCTGACCCACCGATCTTCGCAAGGAGGCCGGTGACCATGTCCACGGTCTCCTTGGACACCTCTGCGGGCCCCGGCAGCAGCGGCAGCACGTACGAGCCCAGCCGGGCCAGCTGGGTGACCTGCACGGGGTTTCTCGGCGGAATCACCGCCTTCACCGACTTCCGCACCCGCCGCCGCACCGTCTCGTCCAGCCAGGCCGCGTGTTGGGAGGCCAGCGCCGCCAGGACGTACAGCGTCGTCTTCAGGTCCCGCTTGCGCGTCGTGGAGCCCGCTTCCAGGAGACCCGTCACCAGGACGGGCAGGTCACGGCGCTTGCAGTGACCGGCGGCGAGCAGCAGGACGTCGTGCCACTGCTGGTCGTGGGCGTGGCGGAGGAGTTCCGGGAGGAGATCGTCCTCGACGAACTCCTTCGCGGCGAGGAAGTCCTGGAAGGTGCGGTGGGCGAACTGGAAGACGTCGTCCGTGCGCTCCTGGAGAAGGCCGCTGCGATTGACGAGGTGGGTGAGTATCTCCGCCGTGCTCCCCTGCTCCTGGACGCGGGGCATACCCGGCAGGTCGCGCTCCAGGCGTTGCAGGGCCTGTTCCCGGGTGAACTCGGTGTGCCCGACGCGGACCAGCCACGCGGCCAGGCGCTGGAGGAGCTGGGTGTGCTCCTCCACCGTCATCCGGATGCCGTCCGGGGCGTCGATGCGGCGCCGTTCGTCGCGGCTGCCGAGCAGCATCGTGAGCGCGGAGTCGTACAGCGCCCAGCGGTTCTCGGGGAGGAAGCCCTCCCGTTGGCGGTGGAGGGCGCAGATCACCGCGCAGAGGAGCGGGGTCCGGGCCAGTTCGGCGAGGTTCGGGTTGTGGCGGAACTGCTGGGCCAGGTCCTGTTCGAGGTCGGCCAGGTTCTCGCCGGGGGCCGCGTCGAAGCGGGCCGCCTCGTGCCAGGCCGCGACGAAGGCCTGGATGTCGTCGCCCCGGAGGGGGAGGAGGGTCAGCTCCTCGAAGCCCTCGGCGCCCAGCCAGTCGGCGGCCACGGCGTGGGGGCGTACGGTCGCCACGCA
This sequence comes from Streptomyces sp. NPDC023157, assembly GCF_055560575.1. Lineage (NCBI taxonomy): Bacteria > Bacillati > Actinomycetota > Actinomycetes > Kitasatosporales > Streptomycetaceae > Streptomyces > Streptomyces sp. NPDC023157. Next base: position 31,416 of record NZ_JBVHIL010000005.1, on the reverse strand, counting down.
GCGTGTGCCGGGGTAGCGGGCGAGCAGGCCGCTGAGCCAGGTGTGGGTGTCCTCCCGGTCGGACTGGGTGACCTCGTCCAGGCCGTCGACGAGGAGCAGCCCCCGCCCGGCGGCGAGGACCCGCCCCGCCCAGCCCTCGGGGGCCGCGTCGATCATCAGCCCGGCGACTCCGGGCAGCTCGGCCGGCCCGGGGAAGCCGTTGCCGCGCGCCCGCAGGGAGCGCAGGGGGACGAAGAAGGGGACGAGGCCGTTGAGCTCGGCGAGCTCCGGGCCCAGCGTCCCGGCGGCGGCGTGGGCGGCCAGCCACCACATGAGGGTGGTCTTGCCGGCGCCCGCGTCGCCGCGCAGCAGCACGCGGGGGCGGGCGGCGAGCAGGTCGTCGATGCGGCGGGGGACGGCCTCCTGGTCGCGGGAGGTGGCCTCCAGGGAGAGGTAGGCGGTGTCGAGGTCCCACTCGGAGGCGCGCTTGCCGAGCTCGTCGAGCCCGAAGATCTTGGTCCGGCGGTAGGCGGCGCCGAGGGCTTCGCCGTACTCCTCCTCGTAGGGCTGGTCCCGGGTGTGGGGGGTGACGAAGCCGGAGACGGCACCGAGCCATCGGCTCGCCTCCTCGTCCGCGAGGAGAGCGGTGAGCGGAACGCACTCCATACGTCGGTGGCCCCGCCCGCGCGGGACGGCGCGGACGATGCCGAGCAGGCTGCCTTCGACGAGGACGGGGGCTCCGGAGAGGCCGGCGAGCGGGGAGGGACCGTCCTCGTCGGCGGTGACGGGCGGGTGGTCCAGTTCCACGGTCAGGGTCCGGCGAAGCAGCCCCGCCATGGGCAGGACGGTTCCGGTGTACTGGTCGAGGTCCGGTTTCCGCCCGTCGTAGCGCTGGATATGGGGGAAGCCCCGGACCTCGCAGCCCGGTACCGGGCGGTCTGTGGCGACCGAGCTGATCCGGGGAGCGGAGCCGAGATCCTCGGGGCTCGACAGCAGGGCCGCGTCGAGACGGTCGTCGGACCAGACCACTTGTAAGAGCCTGAGCCCGGAGAGACCGGGGGTCGCGATGCTCGCGCTGTGGGCCCCGCCCACCACGTGGGCGCTGGTCAGGACCAGCCGCGGGGCGACGAGCACGCCGGTGCCCTGCTGCCGCCCGAAGACGGCGAACACGCTGTCGGCCGCTGTCACCGTCCCTCAGCCCCGTCCTGGGAAGTCCCGAACCCGGAAAGATCCGCCTCCTCCCCGTTCCCCACCAGCCACGCCCCGCCCGTCGCCGCGTTCCGCGGCTTCAGGGTGAAGGCGACGCGGTGGGTCTCGCCGCGGGTGCGGGACGCGTCGGCGCCGGCTTCGACGACCCAGGCCTTGACCTTCGTGCCGCCCTTGAGCTCCTTGCGGAGTTCGATCGTGAACTCCATCTGGATGTCGCCGACCTCGAATCCGACGGGCTGCCCGGTGGCGCGGGCGGCGGCGTCGACGAGCTGGTCGCGTACGGAGGCGATCGCGTCGGCGAGTTCGATCTTGGAGATGTCCTGGGTCATGCCTCGGAAGTTAGTGCCGTCCGGAGGGCGGTGGAGGGGGTTCCGGAGGGTTCGGTCGAGTGACCCAGGTCCCATTGGGGGCGTCGTCGTGGTGACAAGCCGCACAGGGGTTTCGGAGGGTACTAAGTGGAATAGTCGTGCGTTCTCGCCGGAAAGAGGGACGTTTCGGTATCAACCTCCGGGACTTTGGTCCCGGAGGCCCCGAAGGGGACATCGCGCAGCCTTTCGGGCGGTTCGGGGCGCTCGCGACGTGGGGTTAAACCGATCGATCAGGGAGGGTATGTCCGATTTCGTACGCCCGGTTTCCGGGCGTCAAGGGTCGATCTTCTCCGGAGATCGCTACGACGTGATGTCGTAGATGGGGTGTTTTGGGATGGATGGGGGTCCGGGTTACCAAGGATGAGCAAGCCCGGCGCAGACCGCTGTCGCGTCGGGTCCCGTTCTGTCCGGAGGTTCTCCCCCGTATGTCGAAGCGCGTCATGAAGCCCAGCATCCGTATCGCCGCCGTCGCCACCCTCGCCACCGCGGGTCTGGGAGCGTCGCTGGTGGCCGGAGCCGGGTCCGCCTTCGCCGCCGAGGGCACGGCCGCCGTCGCGTCGACCGCGACCGCCACGTCCGCCGCGATCGCGAACCAGGCCGCCGTCCAGGCCAAGGCCGCCACCCAGGTGAAGGCCGCGCAGGTCAAGGCCGCGCAGGTGAAGGCCGCTGCCGCCAAGGCGCAGGTCAAGGCCGTGGCCGCCCAGAAGTCGGCCTCCTGGGTCAAGCCCGTCAGCTCCTACACGCTGAGCGCCAGCTTCAACCAGGGCGGCGCCATGTGGGCCCACAAGCACTCCGGCCAGGACTTCGCCGTCCCGGTCGGCACCCCGGTCAAGGCCGCCGCGGCCGGCACCGTCGTGAAGGCCGGCCCCAACGGTGGCGGCGACGGCCCGGCGTACGGCAACGCGATCGTCGTGAAGCACGCCAACGGCACGTACTCGCAGTACGCCCACCTGTCGAAGATCAAGGTGAACATCGGCCAGCAGGTCGCCGCCGGTCAGCAGATCGCCCTCTCGGGCAACACCGGCAACTCCTCCGGCCCGCACCTGCACTTCGAGATCCGCACCACCCCGAACTACGGCTCCGCCGTGAACCCGGCCGCCTTCCTGCGGTCCCACGGCGTCTCCATCTGACGCTGAGGTGAGAGTGGTCAGGTCCCCTGGTGGGCCTGGCCGATGAGATCGAGGGCGACCTCGAGGACGGCTTCGTGCTTCTCCTCGGCGTCGCCCTCGATGTTTTCCATGAAGAACGTCCCGGCGTGCATCGTGAAGATCGCGCTGACCGAGCGGACCTTGTCCGTCATGGAGAAGTCCGGCTCCTGGATGAGGCCGACCACCGCGATCATGCGCTCCTTGAAGGTGAGGCCGATGCTCAGCTCGCGCACGGTGGCCTGGTTCTCCTGCATGAAGCGGAAGAGGGGGGCTGCGGCGAGCAGTGCCTCCTGGTAGCGGCGCAGGATCTCCTGCTTGTTCTCCAGGGTGCGGGGCTGCCCGCCGCCCCAGGCGATCAGCTCGTCCATGGGACGGGTGAGGTCCTCGAAGATGCCGATCAGGATGTCTTCCTTGGTCTTGAAGTGGTAGTAGAGCGCGGCCTTCGTGACATCGAGGCGTTCCGCGATCTCCCGTAGCGAGGTCTTCTCGTATCCCTGCTCGGCGAAGAGTTCGAGGGCCACGTCCTGGATGCGCTGGCGGGTGTTGCCTCGGGCCTGGGCCATGGTCTCTCGCTTCCACAGATACTTACTTGACGACCGGCAAGTGCGGGGTCTACCTTCCCCAGTGTAGTAACTAGCCGGGCGGCAAGTAAGGGAACGGGGAGCGCGACATGGCGACGAAACAGACTGGTCAGGACGTGGCAACGGAGGAGGCCAAGCAGCCGCGCAGTGTCCGCGTCGTCCTGCTCGCCCTCATGATCGCGATGCTGCTCGCGATGCTGGACAACATGATCGTCGGCACCGCGATGCCGACCATCGTCGGTGAGCTCGGCGGCCTGGAGCACCTCTCCTGGGTCGTCACCGCCTACACCCTGGCCACCGCCGCCTCGACCCCGATCTGGGGCAAGCTGGGCGACATGTTCGGGCGCAAGGGCGTCTTCCTCACCTCGATCGTCATCTTCCTCATCGGCTCCGCGCTCAGCGGCATGGCGCAGGACATGGGTCAGCTCATCGGCTTCCGCGCCGTCCAGGGTTTGGGCGCCGGCGGTCTGATGGTCGGCGTGATGGCGATCATCGGCGACCTGATCCCGCCCCGTGAGCGCGGCAAGTACCAGGGCATGATGGCCGGCGTGATGGCCCTCGCCATGATCGGCGGACCGCTCGTCGGCGGCTCCATCACCGACCACTGGGGCTGGCGCTGGTCCTTCTACATCAACCTGCCGCTCGGCGTCGTGGCCCTCGCCATGATCACCACCGTGCTGCACCTGCCGAAGAAGCAGCGCGCCACCGGCACCCGGATCGACTTCCTCGGCGCGGGCCTGCTGACCCTCGGCATCACCGCGATCGTGCTGGTCACCACCTGGGGCGGCACGGAGTACGCCTGGGGCTCGGCCACCATCGTCGGCCTCGCGGTCGGCGGCGTCCTGGCCCTCGCGGCCTTCCTCTTCACCGAGACCCGCGCCAGCGACCCGATCATGCCGCTGCACATCTTCCGCAGCCGCAACTTCACCCTGATGTCCCTGATCGGCTTCATCACCGGCTTCGTGATGTTCGGCGCGGTGCTCTTCCTGCCGCTGTTCCAGCAGTCCGTCCAGGGCGCCTCGGCCACCAACTCGGGCCTGCTGCTCCTGCCGATGCTCCTGTCGATGATGGTCGTCTCGCTGGTCGTCGGCCGGGTCACCACCAACAGCGGCAAGTACAAGATCTTCCCGATCGTCGGCGGCGCGCTCATGGTCGTCGGCCTGTACCTGCTCTCCACGATGGACACCGACACCACCCGGTTCGTCTCCGGCGTGTACATGGCCCTCCTCGGCGCCGGCATGGGCTTCCTGATGCAGATCACGATGCTCGTCGCGCAGAACAGCGTCGAGATGAAGGACATGGGCGTCGCGTCCTCCTCCACCACCCTGTTCCGGACCCTCGGCTCCTCCTTCGGCGTCGCCATCATGGGCGCCCTGTTCACCAACAAGGTCCAGGACGAGATGGCCGCCAGCGGCGGCGGCGCGGCGACCGCCCACTCGGCGCAGCTCGACGCCGCCAGCCTGGCCCGGCTGCCGGAAGCGGTCCGCGAGGCCTACCAGCACGCGGTGGCGGCCGGCACCCACTCCGCCTTCCTGGTCGGCGCGACCGTCGCCGTCCTCGGCTTCGCCCTCGCCTTCTTCGTCAAGGAGGTGGCGCTCCGCGGCACCGGCCCGGCCAAGCCGGAGACGTCCGAGTCGTCCGAGCCGGCCGGGACCGGCAAGTCGGCCGAGGTCGCCGAGACCGTCTGATCCCGCGCCGGGGTCGCTGAGACCCGTCGCAGGGCCCTCATCGCACGGCCCCGACTTACGGCCCCCGTCGTCCGCACCCGCGGACGGCGGGGGCCGTTGTCAGTGGTCCGTGGCAGCCTTCTGTACGTGGAGACCAGCACCCCCGTGGGTGCGCGGCCGGCCCTGCTCCGCCGGTTGCGCCTCGCCAAGGACGCCATGGACCGCGACTGGGCCGAGCCGCTCGACCTGGACGCGGTGGCCGCCCATGCCGGCTATTCGCGCTACCACTTCGTCCGCGTCTTCAAGGCGGCGTACGGGGAGACTCCCGGCCAGTACCTGTCGCGCCGCCGCGTGGAGCGGGCCGAGGAGATGCTCCGCACGGCGGATCTGACGGTCACCGAGATCTGCGCCCTGGTCGGCTTCAGCAGCCTCGGGACCTTCTCCGCCCGCTTCAAGCGCCAGACCGGCCTCACTCCGAGTGCCTACCGGGCCCGGCACGTGGGCCGTGGCGCCGCGCTCATACCCGGCTGCTTCGCGCTGCTGTACGCGGGCGGATTCCCCGGCCGGGAACACCGCAATTCCAAAGAAGCGCCCTGACCCGGCGGCTGCCTACGGTGGACGCATGATCAAAGGACTGGGCATCACCACCGTCTGGACGCTCGATCAGGAGCGCACCAAGAGGTTCTTCACCGAGAAGCTGGGCTTCGAGGTGCGGGACGACGTCAGCATGGGCGCCATGCGCTGGATCACCGTCGGCGCCAAGGCGCAGCCGGATGTCGAGCTGGCCCTGATGAGCCCCGAGGGACCGGCCATGGACGAGGAGTCCGCGACCGCACTGAAGGCGCTCGTCAGCAAGGGCGTCCTGGGCGCCGGGGCCTTCCGCACCGACGACTGCCGACGGGACTACGAGGAGTTCAAGGCGAAGGGGGTGGAGTTCCTCCAGGAGCCGGTGGAACGGCCGTACGGGATCGAGGCGATCTTCCGCGACGACAACGGCAACTGGTACTCGCTGACCCAGCGCAGCGAGGAGCTCGACTTCTCGAAGGACTTCGGGCTCCCGGACCGGCCTTAGCCCTCTCGGACCGCTCCCGCTAGTCGGCCAGCCGCAGGATGGGGAAGCTGCCCGTGGCGGTCGGGGCGTGTTCCGGGAGCCACAGCACCGCGATCGCGCCGCCGGCGCCCTCCGGGGCGGTGCCCTCGGGGGCCGCGTTGCGGAAGGTCAGCCGGGCGCCGAGGACCCGGGCCTGGCCGGCCGCGATGGTCAGGCCCAGGCCGTGGCCCTGGCCCGCGCGGTCGCTGCTGCCCGTACGGAAGCGGCTCGGGCCGTCCTGGAGCAGGGCCTCGGGGAATCCGGGGCCGTGGTCCCTGACGCGGACCACCCGGCCCTCGACGGTGACCTCGACCGGGCCCTTGCCGTGCTTGGCCGCGTTGGCGAGGAGGTTGCCCAGGATGCGTTCCAGGCGGCGCGGATCGGTGCTCACCCAGGACTCGTGGACGACCCGTACGACCGCCTCCGGGTCGAGCACCCGCACCCGCCGCTCCACGAACTCGCCGAGCGCGACCTCCTGCAGCTCGGCCCGTTCGGACGCGCTGTCGAGCCGGGCCACCTCCAGGACGTCCTCGACCAGGGTCCGCATGGCCTGCGCCCGGTCGCGTACGAGTTCGCTGGGCCGTCCCGGCGGCAGCAGCTCGGCCGCCGTGAGCAGCCCGGTGACGGGGGTGCGCAGTTCGTGGGCGATGTCCGCGGTGACCCGCCGTTCGGCCTCGATGCGCTCGTTCAGGGCGTCGGTGAGGGCGTCGACGGCCCGGGCCAGTTCGTCGGTCTCGTCCCGTACGACACCGCCGATGGCGTCCCGTACCCGCACGTCGGTGTTGCCCTGGGCGACCCGGCCGGCCGCCGCGGCCGCCTTGCGCAGCCGCCGGGAGAGCTGCCCGCCGATGAGCACGCCGAGGGCGCAGCCGCCGAAGACCACCGACACGGAGCCGATGATCAGGGCCCGGTCCAGGTCCTTCATGATCGTGGCGCTGCGGTCGGCGAAGGGGACGTGCAGCGAGAGGACGTCGCCGTTGGCGAGCGGTACGGCCGCCCATACGTCCGGCGGGCCCTGGCGGTGCTCCTGGACGTAGGTGCCGCGCCGCTTGTCGCGCATCAGCTGGTCGAGCTGGGCCGGCAGCGCCGGGTCGTTGATCTTGGTGCCGAAGCGCGGTTCCTTCGGCTTGGACGTCTCGTACACCCGCTGGGCGAAGAGCAGCCGCCACATCTGCACGTCGCGCGCGTTGTCGAGCATGGAGACGCGGGCCGCGTTGTGGACGACGAGGCTGAGGGTGACCGCGATGAGAGCGCCGACCGCCGCGATGGCGACGGCGATCTTCCAGCGGACCCCCGTACGGAGGGCGAGCCCCTTCACCACCTGCTGACCTGCTTCATCCTGTGCGTCCTCGGTGACCCTGCCGGTTTCGGTCCGGGTCACCCCTTGAGCTTGTAGCCGAAGCCGCGGACCGTCTCGATCCGGTCCTGGCCGATCTTCGTGCGCAGCCGCTGCACATGGACGTCCACCACGCGGGTGTCGCCGCCCCAGCCGTAGTCCCAGACCCGTTCGAGCAGCTTGTCGCGGGAGAGCACCGTGCCGGGCGCCGTGGAGAACTCCAGGAGCAGCCGCATCTCGGTCGGGGTGAGCGCGACCGGCACCCCGGCCCTGCGCACCTCCATGCCCTCGGTGTCGACCTCCAGGTCGCCGAAGGCGAGCAGTCCGCCCTCGGCGGCGTCCTCGCGCCCGCCGTCCCCGGCGCCCGGGCCGCCCGCGTGGCCGAAGCGGCGCAGCACGGCGCGGATCCGGGCCATCAGCACGGAGCCGTCGAAGGGCTTGGTCACGTAGTCGTCGGCTCCGGCCTCCAGGCCGAGGACGACGTCGATGGAGTCGGCCCGCGCCGACAGCATGATCACCGGCACGGTCGACTCGTCGCGGATCCGCCGGCACAGGCTGACGCCGTCCATCCCCGGCAGCATCACGTCCAGGAGCGCGATGTCGGGGCGGTTCGCCCGGAAGGCGTCCAGGCCCGACAGGCCGTCGGGCATGGCGGTCACCGTGAAGCCGTCCCGCTCCAGGGCGAGCTGGGTGGCCTCACGGATGACGTCGTCGTCCTCGACGAACAGGACATGGGTCTCGGCCATGGTGCGCCTCGCCGCCCTTCAGTTAGCGCCGGGCTCGCTGGGCGAGGGCTCGGTACCGTCGATACCGCCGTCGCCGACGGCCTTGCTGTAGTCGTTGTGCACCCAGTCGTGCTGGGTGAACTTGTTCCCCGACCAGCGATAGGTGATGACGTCCTCACCCGAGGGGTACGCCACCGGGTCGCCCTTCGCGTACACCTGCTTGGTGACGATCAGGTCGCCGCGGTCGATCGTGCCGTAGACGGCGGCGTCCTCGGCCATGAAGACGTTCGTGTACTTGTTGTTCTCCTCGCGGTACACGTACGTGCCGATGCCGACGGCGTCGCCGCAGGTCATCACGTTGACGACGACGTCGGGCGCGGTCGAGTTCGTCAGGTTCCCGTACGAGGTGTCCACCGGGTACGCGTCCGCGGTGCACGGCTTCAGATCCGCCTTGAGCCGCTCGCCGATCTTCGGGTCGGCCTTCAGCAGCGCGATCGGGTCCACCCGCTCGGCGGCCGGCGCCGCGCCGCTCTCCAGGGCGGCGGGGGGCGGCGAGGTGGCCGGGGCCGTCGAGGCGACCTCGTCGGACCGGGCCGCGCCCTCGTCGCGCGAGCCCGTCCCCCCGGTCGAGCAGCCGGCCGCGAGCACGCCGATGGCGGCGAGCCCGGCCACCGCCGTGAAGCCCGCCGCCCGATCTCTGGCACCTAGGCCGCGCAACGCACCTGCTCCCGTTCGCCTCGTCCGTTCGTCGACCGCTCCAGGACCCCCGCGTCCAGGGCGCGGGTGTCCCCCTCGGCGGCCCGGCTCTCCAGTTCCTGCCGCAGCCGGGCCAGCGCGCGGTGGAGCGTGCTCTTCACCGTACCGGTCGACATGCCGAGCGCGGCCGCGGTCTCCTCCGTGCTCATCTGCTCCCAGTGGCGCAGCACGACCACGCTGCGCTGCTTGGGCGCGAGCACCTTCAGGATGTCCATGAGCAGGGCCCGGTCGGCGTGCTGCTCGGTGGCGTCCTCGACGCGGGCGTCGGGCAGCTGCTCGGTGGGCACCTCTTCCAGCTTGCGGGCGCGCCACCACTCGGTCCGGGTGTTGATCATCACCCGGCGGAGGTAGGCGTCGGCCAGCGACTTGTCCGCGATGCCGTCCCAGCGGCCGTACGTCCGTACCAGCGCGGTCTGGAGGAGGTCCTGGGCATCCACCGGATCGGGCACGAGCCGACGTGCGCTGCGCAGCAGCGCGTCCTGCCGCGTGCGTACGTACTCCTCGAAATCGAGCACCTCGCCGTGCGCCATGCCGAACCGCCTCCGATCCCCGTGACCAGCCCTGTCTGCTTACGTCGATGACGCTACGGAGCGCTTGTCACGGGGTTGTGCGTGGCAGCCGTCGGCGGACGCACGGCTGTCCATCGGTTGTGTAACAGCGGCGGTACGAGGTTCCGGACCGGGGTTTGGGACGCCCGCGGGGGCGTACGGGCTCGCGGGTGTGGAGCCTGCGCGTGTACGGGCAGGCCGGCGTACGGGTGTCCCGCCGGCCCCGGCGTGCGGGGCCGGCGGCGCCGTCAGGAGAGCGGCAGGCGGTAGCGGCCGTCGTCCAGGGGCTCGACCAGGCCGTCGGCGACCAGTCCGTCCAGGGCGCGGGCCCGCTGCACCGGCTCGTCCCAGACCGCGTCCAGCGCGGCCTGCTCCACCGGGTCCGCGGCCTCCCGCAGGACGGCGAGCAGCTTGCCCCGGACCTGCCGGTCGGTGCCCGCGTACGTCTGGCCGCGCCGCGGCGGACCGGTGTGGGCGGGCTTGCCGGACAGCAGCCAGGAGCAGCGGTCGGCCAGCGGGCAGCGCCCGCAGTCCTCGTTCTTCGCGGTGCAGACGAGCGCGCCCAGCTCCATGGAGGCCGCAGCCCAGCGGGCCGCCGTCGCCTCCTCCTCGGGCAGCAGGGCGCGGGCGAGCCGGCGCTCGGCGGCCGTGGTGGCGTTCGGCGGGTACTGCACGCCGGTCGCCGCCCGCGCGAAGACCCGGCGCACATTGGTGTCGAGGACCGCGTGCCGCTGCCCGTACGCGAACGAGGCCACGGCGGCGGCCGTGTACTCGCCGATCCCGGGCAGCGCGAGGAGCTGCCCGTGGTCGCTCGGCACGTCGCCGCCGTGCCGCTCCGTTATGGCCAGGGCCGCCGCGTGCAGCCGCAGCGCGCGCCGCGGGTAGCCGAGCCGGCCCCAGGCGCGGACGGCCTCGCCGGGCGGCTCGGCGGCCAGGTCGGCGGGGCGCGGCCAGCGCGCCAGCCACTGCTCGTAGACGGGCAGCACCCGCACCACGGGCGTCTGCTGAAGCATGAACTCGCTGACCATCACGCCCCACGCCCCCGCCTCGGGGCGGCGCCAGGGCAGGTCGCGGGCGTGCCGGTCGAACCAGGCGAGGACGGGCCCGTGCAGCTCGGCGGGGGCGGCGGGGGCGACGGCGGAGGTCCCGGGGGCACCGGGGAGAGTCGAAGTCATGTCACCCCCGATCCTGGCACGTCCGCCGGACGATCAGTACGCGCCGTGGCGCACGCCCCCGGGGCGCGCGGAGGCGTGTGCGGGGAGCCCGCGCCCCGCACACCACACCACTGCGCCGTTCCGGCTGGACCGCGCCGCCTGTACGAGGGAGCGGACGGGCCGCTTCGCCGCCTTCACGACGACGAACGCGATCACCGCGCCGGCCAGCAGGCCGACCGTCACGTCGTGCGGGTAGTGGACACCGACGAAGACCCGCGAGAAGGCCATGAGCAGCGCCATCGGCGCGGTCAGCCAGACGATGCCGCGCCAGGACAGGGCGAGCGCGACGGCCGCGGCGCCCGCGATGGCCGAGTGGTTGGACGGGAAGGACCAGTCGCCGTGCGGCGGGCACGCGACCAGCGAGGCGGGCGCCCCGGCGACCGCGCGGCACGGACGCTCCTCGTCCACCAGCGACTTCAGCCCCTCGCTCACCACATAGCCGAAGGCCGTCGCGAGCGGCGCGAGCAGCGCCAGCGCCATCGCGTCGTCCGAGCCCCGGCGGGCCCGCCACCAGCCGGCCGCGAACAGCACCCCGAAGAGCAGCAGCCCGAGCTCCGTCCACACCTCCGCCAGTTGCTGGAACCAGTGCGGGGTGGAGTGGGCGAAGTCCGCGATGTCGAGATACAGGCCGTCGGAGAGGGAAGGGAGGTTGTCCATGGTCGTCGACGTTAACCGGCATTCGGAGCGCTCCGCTCCACACCAAGGGCCAGGACCGCCCTCGACGAAAGTAGGGGGTGCGCGGAGGAGCCCGGGTAGCGGGCCGGAGAGAGCCGGGGAGACCGGAGAGAACGGACACGGCCGCCCGACGGTTCCCGCCCCGGCCGGGATGTGATCATCGGCAAAACTTGGTGCCCGGGGCGGCGGGTGGGGCGGGAGTCGGCCGCGATCTCTCGTAAGGTTCGTGGCGTGGGATCTCTGCGCAATCCGGTCGGGCCGCTTCCCTCCTCCATCTACTGGCGTCGGAGGGCCGTGGCGCTGTGCCTGGCCGCCCTCCTCGCGCTGATCGCCCTATGGGCCGTCACCTCCGGTGGTGGGCAAGGGAAGAAGCCGAACGACTCCGCCAACGGCTCTTCTCCCGCGCCCTCGATCACCCCCGGGCCCTCGGGCACCGGTCCGGTGATCAGCCAACGGCCGGGCGGACGTGACGAGTCGGACGGCGGCACCGACACCGCGGGCGGTGACGGCACGGGCGGCGACGCGGGTACGGACCCCGGCACGGGTGCGGACACGGGGGCGGCGACCGGCGGCAAGAACGGCGACACCGACGGAGCCGGCGGCGACGGCGGCGCGGGGACGGGTGCGGGACAGCAGGTTCCGGCCAATTCTCCGCTGCCGAACTGCGCCCCGGGAGCCCTGCAGTTGACGCTGCGCAGCACCAAGGTCAGCTACGAACCCGGCGAGAAGCCCCGCTTCCACCTGGTCGTCAAGAACACCTCGGCGGCGGCCTGCAAGGCCGATCTCGGCCCGGCCAACGCGGTGTTGACGATCAGTGACACCAAGAGCGCCGAGATCTGGTCGTCGAAGGACTGCCCGCGCCCGGCCGGTCCGCTGTTCCTGAAGGTCCCCGCGCAGGCGACGATCACGCACACCGTGGAGTGGGACCGCAAGCAGAGCGCCCCGCGCTGCGCGACCGCCCCGGCGGGCCAGGTCGGCCCGGGCACCTACCTGGTGGAGGCCGCGATGCCGGGCGTGAAGGTGCTGCCGGCGTCGTTCACGCTGGCCAAGGACTGAGCGGTACGCGCGAGGGGGCCCGCTGAGCGGCACCACACGCGGAGGCCCCGCCGGCCGTACCGCCGCCGAGCGACCGTCGGCCGTACCGCCGCCGAGTGACCCCTAGACGTACCGCTCCAGGATCGAGGACTCCGCGAGCCGGGACAGCCCCTCGCGGACGCTGCGGGCCCGGGCCTCGCCGACGCCGTCCACGGTCTGGAGGTCGTCCACGCTCGCCGCGAGCAGCTTCTGCAGTCCGCCGAAGTGCTCCACGAGCCGCTCGATGATCGCGCCCGGCAGCCGCGGCACCTTGGCGAGCAGCCGGTAGCCGCGCGGCGAGACCGCCGAGTCCAGCGTCTCGGGGGAGCCGGTGTAGCCGAGGGCCCGCGCCACTATGGGCAGCTCCAGGAGCTCGGGGTGGGTCAGCGCGTCCAGCTCGGTGAGCGCCTCGGCGACCGTGCGCGAACGCTTGGCGGTGGGCTCGGGCACGTAGTCCCGGACGACCAGCTCGCGCTCCGGCTCGACGCCGGCGATCAGCTCGTCGAGCTGGAGGGAGAGCAGCCGGCCGTCGGTGCCGAGCTCCACCACGTACTCGGCGATCTCGGTGGCGATCCGGCGGACCATCTCCAGGCGCTGGGCGACGGCGGTGACGTCCCGGACGGTCACCAGGTCCTCGATCTCCAGCGCGGAGAGCGTGCCGGCCACCTCGTCGAGGCGCAGCTTGTACCGCTCCAGGGTGGCGAGTGCCTGGTTCGCGCGGGACAGGATCGCCGCGGACTCCTCCAGGACGCGCCGCTCGCCGTTGACGTACAGGGCGATCAGCCGCATCGACTGGGAGACCGAGACCACCGGGAAGCCGCACTGCTTGGAGACCCGGTCCGCGGTGCGGTGCCGGGTGCCGGTCTCCTCGGTGTGGATGGACGCGTCGGGCACCAGCTGCACGCCGGCCCGCAGGATCTTGGAGATGTCCTTGTCGAGGACGATCGCCCCGTCCAGCTTGCACAGCTCGCGCAGCCGGGTCGCGGTGAAGTCGACGTCGATGACGAAGCCGCCGGTGCACATCGACTCGACGGTCTTGTCCATCCCGAGGACGATCAGGCCGCCGGTGTTGCCGCGGAGGATGCGTTCGAGACCGTCGCGGAGCGCGGTGCCGGGGGCGACGGCGCTGAGCGACGCACGCATCAGTGCCTCGTTGTCCTTGGCTGCCACTGCACTCCTCCGGCTCGTACGGATGGGCGAGACCAGGGCAAAGTCTAGCGACACCGCCCCGCCGCCCTCCGCCGCGCGCCGAGGACGCGGCCCGGGAGGGGCCCTGCCCCCGCCTCCGGCCCCGCCCGGCACCCCGCCCGCTACCCCGCTCCCTGCCCCTCCTCGGGCGTCCGCGTGCGGCGGCCGCGGGGCAGGACGCGCAGGGCGTCGCCCACGTTGGCGACCTCGGTCACCTGCATGCCGGCCGGGATCCTGCCCGGATCGGTCGGGACCAGGGCGTGGGTGAAGCCCAACCGGTGCGCCTCGGCGAGTCGGCGCTGGACGCCGGTGACCCGGCGGACCTCGCCCGCGAGTCCGACCTCGCCGATCGCGACCAGGTTCTTCGGCAGCGGGGTGTCGCTGGCGGCGGAGGCCAGCGCGAGGGCGATGGCCAGGTCGGCGGCGGGCTCGGACAGCTTCACGCCGCCCACGGTCGCGCTGTAGATGTCCCGCTTGCCCAGGGCGCTGATCCGGCCCCGCTGCTCCAGGACCGCCAGCATCATCGAGACGCGGGAGGTCTCCAGGCCGGAGGTGGTGCGGCGCGGCGAGGGGATCTGGGAGTCCACGGTCAGCGCCTGCACCTCGGCGACCAGCGGCCTGCGGCCCTCCAGGGTGACGGTCAGGCAGGTGCCGGGGACGGCGACGTCACGGCGGGTCAGGAAGAGGCCCGAGGGGTCGGTGAGGCCGGTGATGCCCTCGTCGTGCAGCTCGAAGCAGCCGACCTCGTCGGTCGCCCCGTACCGGTTCTTCACGCCGCGGACCAGGCGGAGCCGGGCGTGCCGGTCGCCCTCGAAGTGCAGCACCACGTCGACCAGGTGCTCCAGGAGGCGGGGTCCGGCGATGGCGCCGTCCTTGGTGACGTGGCCGACGAGCAGGGTGGACATGCCCCGCTCCTTGGACGCCCGGATCAGCGCCCCGGCGACCTCGCGGACCTGCGCCATGCCGCCGGGGGCGCCGTCGATCTCGGGGGAGGCGACGGTCTGCACCGAGTCGAGGACCAGCAGCGAGGGCTTGACCTCGTCCAGGTGCCCGAGGACGGCGGAGAGGTCGGTCTCGGCCGTCAGGTACAGATGGTCGCTGAGGGCGTGGATCCGGTCCGCGCGGAGCCGGACCTGGCTCGCCGACTCCTCGCCCGTCACGTACAGCGTGCGGTGCTCCTCGCTGGCGGCCTTGGCGGCGACGTCGAGCAGCAGCGTGGACTTGCCGACGCCCGGCTCCCCGGCGAGCAGCACGACCGCCCCGGGCACGAGCCCGCCGCCGAGCACCCGGTCCAGTTCGTCGACGCCGGTGGTGCGGGCGGTGGCCTGCCGGCCGTCGACCTGGGCGATGGGCAGCGCCGAGGTGGACACCCGCCCGGCGGCGGTGGTCCGCACGGCGGGCGCGCCGTACTCCTCGACCGTCCCCCAGGCCTGGCATTCGGGGCAGCGGCCGAGCCACTTGGCCGTCTGCCAGCCGCACTCGGTGCAGCGGTAGGACGGACGGTCCTTGGCGGTTTTCGTACGGGCAGCCATGCGCCACACCGTATCGGCCGCCACTGACAACGGGCCCGACAGCACAGCGGGGACCACTCGGAACCCGGTCAAGCGGCCGGTTTCCTGTCCCCCTTCGAGCGATAGCTTCACCCGTACGGATTAAAAGTGTGCAAGCGGTACGAAGAGCCCCCGTCCCCTTGCCTACGGTCACCCAGTGACGAGCAGCAGGCTGGATTCCTCCGCCCGAACCACCGACGGCCCCCGCACCCTCGGTCAGCGCCCGCCCGCGCGCTACGAGGAGTACCTGGACGGGCTGTTCACCTACTGCCTCTCGGTGCTGTGCGACCACGACACGGCCACCGCCGTCCTCGGCGACGTCCTCGCCATCGCCGAGCGCCACCACGGCCGCTGCCCCTCCGACGAGGGCGGGCGCCGGGCCTGGCTCTACGCCCTGGCCCGCTGGGCCTGTCTGCGCAGCCTCGGCGAGCAGCGGCGCAGGCGGCAGGGCGCCCACACCGGGCGGCCCGCGGTCGCCGCGCCCGCGCCGCCCCGGCTCTCCCCTGAGGTCGCCGAGCGCCGCCGGCTCGAACTGGCCGCGCTCGCCTGGCCCGAGGCCGCCGGCACCACCCCGGAGCAGCGCGAGGCCCTGGAGCTGGCCGTCCGGCACGGGCTCGGCCACCGGGAGCTGGCCGCCGTGCTCTCGCTCGACCCGTCCGCCGCCCGCGACCTGCTCTCCTCCGCCGCCTGCGAGGTGGAACGCACCCGGGCCGCCCTCGCCGTCGTCGAGACGGGCGACTGCCCGACCGTGGCCGGGCTGACCGGCGACCACCAGGTGCTGCTCTCCGCGGCGCTGCGCGCGGAGCTGGTCCGGCACGTAGACGACTGCCCGCGCTGCCGCCGGGCCGCCGAGCGGGCGGGCGCGGGCGGGCCGTGGCCGGGCGCGACGGCCGGCCCGCCGGGCCGCCTGCCGCTGGTGGAGGCGCCGCGGGCCGCCGCGTACGTGGCGATGCTGCACGTGCCGCGCGCCCGGGCCGGCGCCCCGCGCTTCGGGCCGACCGGATTCCCCATGGACCCCAAGGACCACGCGGCCCGCCGCGACCGGATGCGCGCCCGCGCCGTCACCACCACGGTGGTCGCCGCGGTCGTCGCCGCCCCGGTGCTCGCCCTGTGGGCGTCGTACCGCGGCACGCCCGAGGTGGGGGAGGGCCAGGACGGGGCCAGGATCAGCGCGCGCGAGGCGGACGGGCCGGAGGGCTCGCAGGGCGCGGGCACCGGCGGCCGCCCGTACGAGCGCTACGAGAACGCGGGCAACGCCCGCACCACCCCCGACCCCCGCTTCACCCACGGCAGCCGCTCCCCGGACGTCTCCGTCGAGGTGATCAGCCCCGGCGCGCCCGCCACCCCGACGCTGCCCGGGCAGCCGGCGCCCGCGCGGATCACGGTCGCCGCACGGGGCAGCGGGGCGACGACCCTGCTCACCCTCACCAACGAGGGCGGCTCGCCCGCCGTCTGGTCGCTGTGGTCGGACGCCCCCTGGCTGTACGTGAGCCAGGCCTCCGGCACCCTGCGCCCGGGCGGGTCGGTCACGGTCCGGATCTCCGTCGACCGCTCCCGCGAACCGGCCGGCGCCTGGAGCGCCCGGGTCGGCGTCGACCCCTCGGGCGCGGTGCTGCGCATCGACGGCTACGGCGCGACCCCGCCCACCACGACCGGACCCGGCACCCCGGCCACGCCCGAGCCGACCACGCCGACGACGGAGCCGACCACCACACCCCCGACGACGGAGCCCACGGCCGAGCCGACCACCACGCCCCCGACGACGGAGCCGACGACGGAGCCCACGCCCGGGCCCACCGCCTCGGACGGCGGGACCCCGAGCCAGGACCCGGGCCCGGGCCCGTCCTGAGCGGTTTCCGTCCGCGCGCGCTAGCCGGCCGGGTCGGCGGGGTGCGGCGCCACCAGCGGCAGCTGGGAGGCCAGCCGCGCCTCGCACAGGCCGACGAGGACCTCGTACGCCGCCTCGCCCATCATCTCGACGAGCTCCGGCCGGTACGAGACGTAGACCGGCTCACCACCGACGTGCGCGGAGCTGGCCGTCGTGCAGTACCAGTGCAGGTCGTGGCCGCCCGGGCCCCAGCCGCGCCGGTCGTACTCGCCGATCGACACCTGGAGGACCTTGGTGTCGTCGGGGCGCTCGATCCAGTCGTACGTCCGCCGCACCGGCAGCTGCCAGCACACGTCCGGCTTGGTCTCCAGCGGCTCCCGGCCCTCCTTCAGGGCCAGGATGTGCAGCGAGCAGCCGGCGCCGCCGGCGAAGCCGGGACGGTTCTGGAAGATGCAGGACCCCTGCCAGCGGCGGGTCTGCCGGTCGCCGTCGTCGTCGAGCTGCACCCAGCCCGTCTCCGCGCCGACGTCGTGGAACTGCCACACGTCGGGCGTCAGCCGGTCCACGAACCCGGCGACCCGCTTCTCGTCGTCCTCGTCGGAGAAGTGCGCGCCGAGCGTGCAGCAGCCGTCGTCGGCCCGGCCTTCCTGGATGCCCTGGCAGCCGTTGCCGAAGATGCAGGTCCAGCGGGAGGTGAGCCAGGTCAGGTCACAGCGGTAGACCTGCTCCTCGTCGTCCGGGTCAGGGAACTCCACCCAGGCGCGCGGGAAGTCGAGGCCCTTCTCGTCGGGCTCGTCGTCCTTGGCGCCCTTCTTGCCGGACTTCCCGGCCTTCACGGCTTTCACGGCCTTGGCCGCGTGCGCGGTCCTGGCCGACTTCACGGCGTCGTCGCCCCGGCTGGCGTGGTCCCCGGTGCTGTCTTTGCCCGGCTTCGCCTTTTTCGTCTTTGGCACAACGACAAGCGTATGCGGGTCCGCGCAGTAGCGTTCCGTCCATGAGACTCGGAGTCCTCGACGTCGGTTCGAACACAGTGCACCTGCTGGTGGTGGACGCCCACCCCGGCGCCCGCCCGCTGCCCGCCCACTCCCACAAGGCGGAGCTGCGCCTGGCCGAGCTCCTCGACGAGCGCGGCGCCATCGCGGACGCGGGCGTCGAGCGGCTCGTCGCCACCGTCCGCGACGCGCTCGTGGCCGCGGAGGACAAGGGCTGCGAGGAGGTGCTGCCGTTCGCGACCTCGGCGGTGCGCGAGGCCAGCAACGCCGACGACGTCCTCGCCCGCGTCGAAGCGGAGACCGGGATCGCGCTCCAGGTCCTCACCGGCGAGGAGGAGGCCCGGCTCACCTTCCTGGCGGCCCGCCGCTGGTTCGGCTGGTCCGCGGGCAAGCTGTTCCTCCTGGACATCGGCGGCGGCTCCCTGGAGGTCGCCTTCGGCATCGACGAGGAGCCCGACACGGCGGTCTCCCTGCCGCTCGGCGCGGGCCGCCTCACCTCGGGCTGGCTGCCGGGCGACCCGGCGGACGCGGCCGACGTGAAGGCGCTGCGCCGCCATGTGCGGGCGCAGATCGCCCGGACGGTCGGCGAGTTCAGCCGCTTCGGCCGCCCCGACCACGTGGTCGCCACCTCGAAGACCTTCAAGCAGCTGGCCCGGATCGCCGGCGCCCCCGGCTCGGGCTTCGGCCTGTACGTGCAGCGGACGCTGTCCCGCAAGTCCCTGGAGGAGTGGGTGCCGCGGCTCGCCGCCATGACCGTCGGCGAACGGTCCGCCCTCCCCGGCGTCTCCGAGGGCCGGGCCGCCCAGCTCCTGGCGGGCGCCATGGTCGCCGAGGGCGCGATGGACCTGTTCGGCGTCGAGGAGCTGGAGATCTGCCCCTGGGCGCTGCGCGAGGGCGTGATCCTGCGCCGCCTGGACCACCTGCCGGACGAGCTGTAGCACCCGCGCCGGGGCCGGCCGCCGGGCCGGGGCGTGACCGGAACCACCCCCCGGCCCCGCGGCCCGCCCCGTACCCTGTCCCCGTGGCAGAACCAGCGGTGCGCGTCCCGGATGCGAAGGTCGCCCTGTCGACGGCCTCGGTGTATCCGGAGTCGACGGCGACGGCCTTCGAGGTCGCCGCGCGCCTCGGTTACGACGGGGTCGAGGTCATGGTGTGGACCGATCCGGTCAGCCAGGACATAGAGGCGCTGCGGCGCCTGTCGGACTACCACCAGGTCCCGATCCTCGCCGTCCACGCCCCCTGTCTGCTGATCACCCAGCGGGTCTGGTCCACCGACCCGTGGGTCAAGCTGCAGCGCGCCCGCGCCGCCGCGGAGAAGCTGGGCGCCTCGACGGTCGTCGTCCACCCGCCGTTCCGCTGGCAGCGCCAGTACGCGCGCGACTTCGTGACCGGCATCTGGCGCATGGCCGACGAGACCGACGTCCGCTTCGCCGTCGAGAACATGTACCCGTGGCGGTACAAGGACCGCGAGATGCTCGCGTACGCCCCCGAGTGGGACGTCACCAAGGACGACTACCGGCACTTCACCGTCGACCTCTCGCACACGGCGACCGCCCGCGCCGACGCCCTCGCCATGGTCGACCGCATGGGCGACCGGCTGGGCCACGTCCACCTCGCCGACGGGCGCGGCTCCGCCAAGGACGAGCACCTGGTGCCGGGCCGCGGCACCCAGCCGTGCGCGGAACTCCTGGAGGGCCTGGCGCGCCGCGGCTACGACGGGCACGTCGTCATCGAGGTCAACACCCGCCGCGCGATGTCCTCCGCCGAACGCGAGGCCGACCTCGCCGAGGCCCTCGCCTTCACCCGGCTCCACCTGGCCGCCGCCCGGAGCGGCAAGGCCCCCGGCCCGTGACCGAGCCCTCCCCCCGGCGGCGCGGCCGCCCGTCCCGTACCGCCGCCGACTCCGTGCCGGGCGCGCGCGAGCGGATCCTGGAGGCGGCCCGGAGCCGGTTCGCCGAGCGCGGCTACGACAAGACGTCCGTGCGCGGGATCGCCAAGGAGGCGGGGGTCGACCCGGCGCTCGTGCACCACTACTTCGGTACGAAGGACGAGGTCTTCGCCGCGGCGATCGAGGTCTCCTTCGAGCCGGCGACGGCGATCCCGCTGATCGTCGGCGGCCCGCGCGAGGCGATCGGCGAGCGCCTCGCCCGCTTCTTCCTCTCGGTGTGGGAGAACCCGGCGACCCGCGCCCCGCTCCTCGCCGTGGTGCGCTCCGCGCTGACCCACGAGGCGGCGGCGAAGGTACTGCGCGGCTTCGTGCTGCGGCGGCTCCTGGAGCGGATCGCCGCCGACCTGGACGTACCGGAGCCGAAGCTGCGGGCGGAGCTGGCGGCCTCGCACATGATCGGGATCGCGATCCTGCGGTACGTGATCCAGGTCGAGCCGCTGGCCTCGGCGGACCCGGAGGAGATCGTGGCCCAGGTGGCGCCGACGCTCCAGCGCTATCTGACGGAGGCGTGAGGCGCGCCCCCCGCAGGGCACCCCGGCCCGGCCCGGCCCGGGTTCGGCGCCCCGCGGGGCCCCCGGCCCGGCCCGGGCTCCACCCGCCCGAAGGCTGAACACCTGTCTCGCATACCGGACCTCGTGTCCAGATCTTGGAGTCGAAGCGTACGCTCGACTGCAAGCACACCCGTCACCGGAGGAACGAGCGACGATGCCCGAGCTGAGGTCCCGCACAGTCACCCACGGCCGCAACATGGCGGGCGCACGTGCCCTTATGCGCGCCTCCGGTGTACCGGGCGCCGACATCGGCCGGAAGCCGATCATCGCCGTCGCCAACTCGTTCACCGAGTTCGTCCCCGGCCACACCCACCTCCAGCCGGTCGGCCGGATCGTCTCCGAGGCCATCACCGCCGCCGGCGGCATCGCCCGCGAGTTCAACACGATCGCCGTCGACGACGGCATCGCCATGGGTCACGGCGGCATGCTCTACAGCCTGCCCTCCCGCGACCTGATCGCCGACAGCGTGGAGTACATGGTCGAGGCGCACTGCGCCGACGCCCTGATCTGCATCTCCAACTGCGACAAGATCACCCCCGGCATGCTGATGGCCGCCCTGCGCCTCAACATCCCGACCGTCTTCGTCTCCGGCGGCCCCATGGAGTCCGGCCGGGCGACCCTCGTCGACGGCACGGTCCGCACCCTCGACCTGGTCGACGCGATCTCCGAGGCCGTCAACGACAAGGTCTCCGACGAGGACATCCTCCGCATCGAGGAGAACGCCTGCCCGACCTGCGGGTCCTGTTCCGGCATGTTCACCGCCAACTCGATGAACTGCCTGACCGAGGCCATCGGCCTCTCCCTCCCCGGCAACGGCTCCGTCCTCGCCACCCACACCGCCCGCCGCGCCCTCTACGAGAACGCGGCCCGCACGGTCGTCGACATCACCCGTCGCTACTACGACGAGGACGACGCCTCGGTCCTGCCGCGCAACATCGCCACCCGCGCGGCCTTCGAGAACGCCATGGCCCTCGACATCGCCATGGGCGGCTCCACCAACACGATCCTGCACCTGCTCGCCGCCGCCCAGGAGGCCGAGCTGGAGTACGGCCTGAGCGACATGAACGAGGTCTCGCGCCGGGTGCCCTGCCTGGCCAAGGTCGCCCCGAACGTCGCCCCGGGCGGCACGTACTACATGGAGGACGTGCACCGCGCCGGCGGCATCCCCGCGATCCTGGGCGAGCTGTACCGCGCCGGGCTGCTCGACGAGGACGTCCACTCGGTCCACTCCCGCTCCATCAAGGAGTGGCTGGACACCTGGGACGTCCGCGGCGGCTCCGCCTCCGAGGAGGCCGTCGAGCTGTTCCACGCGGCCCCCGGCTGCGTGCGCTCCGCCGAGGCCTTCTCGCAGTCCGAGCGCTGGGACACCCTCGACCTGGACGCGGCCGCCGGCTGCATCCGCGACGCCGCCCACGCGTACTCGAAGGACGGCGGCCTCGCCGTCCTGCGCGGCAACATCGCCGTCGACGGCTGCGTCGTGAAGACGGCCGGCGTCGACGAGTCGATCTGGACCTTCGAGGGCCCGGCGGTCGTCTGCGAGTCGCAGGAGGAGGCCGTCGAGAAGATCCTCAACAAGCAGGTCAAGGACGGCGACGTCGTCGTCATCCGCTACGAGGGCCCCAAGGGCGGCCCCGGCATGCAGGAGATGCTCTACCCGACCTCCTTCCTCAAGGGCCGCGGCCTGGGCAAGACCTGCGCCCTGGTGACGGACGGGCGCTTCTCCGGCGGCACCTCGGGCCTGTCCATCGGCCACGCCTCCCCGGAGGCGGCCTCGGGCGGCACGATCGCCCTCGTCGAGGACGGCGACCGGATCCGCATCGACATCCCCGGCCGCTCGATCGACCTGCTCGTCGACGAGGCCACCCTCGCCGCCCGCCGCGAGGCCTTGAACGGCGTGTACGCGCCGAAGAACCGCGAGCGCAAGGTCACGGCGGCGCTGCGGGCGTACGCGGCGATGGCGACGAGCGCGGACAAGGGCGCGGTCCGGGACGTGTCGAAGCTGGGCTGAACGACCCCATGAGGAAGGGCGGGACCCGAGGGGGTCCCGCCCTTTCGTCATGCCGGGCCGTACGCCCCGCGGGCCCGGGTCACCACGTCCCCGGGTCCCTCGCGTCGACCGCGAAGACCGACCCGTCGGGCGCCGTCCCGAAGACCCGGCCGCCGGCGGGGACCGGCGCCGGGACGGACGGGGCGTAGGTGAGCCGCCCGTTCCGCAGCCGGGGCGCGGTCGTGCCGAGCAGCGTGCCGCGCACGGCGTCGACGGCGAGCAGCCGCCCGTCGGAGGAGGACAGGTACAGCCGGCGTCCGTCGGCGTCGACGACGGGCGGGGAGACGTTGGAGGTGCCCGTCTCCAGCTCCCACAGCACCCGCCCGCGCGCGGCGGACGTGTCGACGGCGGTGAGCCGCCCGGCGGGGGTCAGCAGATAGGCGGTGTCGCCGTGCAGGACGAGGAACGGCTCGTTGAGGACGTACTCCAGGGGCACCCGCCGTACGGCCTGCCGCGCGGGTTCGTAGCGGACCAGGGCGTCGGCGCGCCCGGCCCGGTCGGTGGAGAGCAGGACCACGGTGCCGCCGGGCGCGGTGCCGACCGGGGTCAGCACCCCGGCCAGGCGCTTCTGCCAGACGACCTCGCCGGTGCGCGGCCGGACGGCGCTGACCCGGGTGTGGGTGCCGTCGGCGAGCGTCTCGGAGACGGTGAGCAGACCGGTGGCGGCGTCGTACGGACCCGGTACGGGGAAGGCGTGGCCGGGCAGCGCCCGGTGCCACAGCTCCCGCCCGCCGGCGCCGTCGAGGCCGCGCAGGGTGGGGCTGCCGTCGGAGAGCACCAGGGCGTCGCCGGCGGCGGTGAACCGTTCGGGGCGGGCGGCGGCCTCGCGGTGCCAGCCAGGGGTGCCGTCGGCGGCCGCGTACGTGCGCAGTTCGCCGGTGGCGGTGGCGGCGGCGAGCGGGCCGCCGGCGAGCGGCGCCGGGGCCTGCGGGCCGATCATGTCGGCCGGGCCGGGCCGCGACCAGGCGACCTTGCCGGTGGCGGGGTCGAGCCGGGCGGCGGCGACCCCGCGGCCCGCGCAGTACAGGGCGCCCGCGCTGTGGGTGCAGGACGGCGCGGAGGGGTCGGTGCCCTTCCACAGGACGGTCTGCCAGCCGCTGAAGGTCTGGGCGGCCTCGGCCGGGTGCCGGGGCGCGGCCGGATCCCCCTGCGACAGGGCGACGGCGGTGCCGCCCGCGGCGAGCAGCAGCGCGACCCCGAGGGCGACCGGCAGCCGCTTGCGGCGGCGGCGCGGGGGAGCGGGGACCCGTACGGGGGTCGCGGCGTCCCAGGAGGGGGCGGGCCCGGGCGGCAGGGGTGGCGCGGCGGCGCGGCGCTGGGCCGGTATGAAGGCGGTGGCGTCGTACGAGGGGGGTTTGAGCGCCGCCATGATCTCGGCGGGAGTGGGCCGCTCGGCCGGCTCCTTGGCGAGGCAGCGGGCCACCAGCGGCGCGAGCTCCTCGGGGACGCCGGTCAGGTCGGGCTCGTCGTGGACGACCTGGTACGCCACGATGTACGGGCTGTCCGAGTCGAACGGCCCGTGCCCGGTCGACGCGTGCACGAGCACCGAGCCGAGGGCGAAGACGTCCGCCGAGGGCCCGACCTCCCGGGGGCGTTGGAACTGCTCGGGCGCCATGAACGGCGGCGAGCCGATCAGCTTCCCGGTCTCCGTGCGCAGATCGCTGTCGACGGGCCGCGAGATCCCGAAGTCGATGACCTTGGGCCCGGAGTCGGTGAGCAGCACGTTGCTCGGCTTCAGGTCCCGGTGCACCACGCCGGCCCGGTGGATGTCGCGCAGCGCCTCGGCGAGCCCGGCGGTCAGGCGCCGCAGCTCGGCGGGGGACAGCGGGCCGCTCCGCTTCACCTGGTCGGCGAGCGTGGGCCCGGGCACGTAGAGGGTCGCCATCCAGGGGCGCACGGCGTCGGGGTCGGCGTCCACGACGGGCGCGGTGAACGCGCCACTGACCCGCCGCGCGGCGGCGACCTCCTGGCGGAAACGCGCCCTGAACTCGGGGTCCTCCGCGTACTGTGCGTGCACCACCTTGACCGCGAGCCGCAGCCCGGAGGCGGAGGTGGCGAGATGGACCACGCCCATGCCACCGGCGCCGAGACAGGCCTGGAGCCGGTACTCGCCCGCGTACTCGGGACCTTCCGCTTCCCGGTCCGCACCGGTACTGCGCAACGGCGGCATCGCCGACCCCCGTGGGTTGCCCGTCCGAATCGCGCGCGTGCGCGACGCACGGAGCCTAGTCGATGGTGCGGCCGAAGTCGGTGGGGCTTGCTAGCCTGCGCGTCGCGGAGAGTGAATCTCGGCGGAGCGCTTTCGCGTCAACGGGGAGTTTGCGATGAGCACCGAATCGGCCACGACGGCCACCACCCGCTACTCGGTCGCCCCGGGCACCCGGCTCAACGTCCGTTCGGGCCCGGGCACCCAGTATCCGATCATCCGCTCGCTCGCCGCGGGCAGCACGGTGGCGATCTACTGCCAGACCCCGGGCACCTGGGTCACCGGCCCGTACGGCACCACCAACCTCTGGGACAACATCGCACCGGGCGAGTACGCGTCCGACGCGTACGTCCACACCGGCACCGACGGCTATGTGACCCGCCGCTGCGGCTAGGCCGAGGGCCTTCGGGGCCGGGCTCAGGGCCTTTCCGGACCCGGCTCGGGGCTTTCCCGGGGCCATCAGGGGCGTACGGCCTCACCGGTTCTCGTCGCCCACCGGGGATAATCGATCCCGTGAGCGACGAGAACCGCACCCCCGCAGGACCGCAGCCCGAGGAGATCCGTTTCTTCGGCACGAGCTGGGTCGACCACAGCGGCCCGTACGCGCTGCGCCGCGTCGGCGTGGCCGCCGGCTCGCTGCTGGCCGCCGCCGCGGGCTGCTTCGTGCTGCGCTTCGCGTACCAGGGCCTGGAGGTCGCGCAGGTCGGCGGCTTCGTCAACCTGCTGGTCGTCGTGATGTTCGCGGTCTGCAGCGCCATCGCCTTCCGCAAGACCTGGGAGGGCTTCGGCAGCCGCCCCGCCGACCCGGCCCGCGAGCAGTCGCTGCGCAGCCTGAAGGCCATCGGCTTCATCGGCTCCCTCCTCGCGTACTTCTTCCGCTCCTTCACGGAGGCCCCCGGCGAGAAGCTGCGCCGCACGGAGTACGAGACGGCCCTCGCCCGCTTCGAGAAGCGCCGCTCGCGGAGCGCGGGCAACCCGTCCGCGCGCAAGAAGAAGAAGGGCTAGCCGCCAAGTCCGCCACGGGACTGGCCACGGGGCCGCCCCAGGCGCATTATTCATCACATGATGAATAAGACGGGTGGTGCCGGCGACCCCACCGGCACCGGTGCGATCACCGCCTCCGGCCTCACCGTCGTACGCGGCGACCGCACCGTCCTGCGCGGACTCGACTTCACCGTCCCGCCCGGCCGTATCACCGGCCTCCTCGGCCCCTCCGGCTGCGGCAAGACCACCCTGATGCGCGCGATCGTCGGCACCCAGGCCAAGGTCACCGGCACCCTCGACGTCCTCGGCCACCCCGCCGGAGACCCCGCCCTGCGCCCCCGCATCGGCTACGTCACCCAGGCGCCCTCCGTCTACGACGACCTCACCGTCCGGCAGAACCTCGACTACTTCGCCGCCGTCCTGACGCCCGGCCGCGCCCACCGCGCCGCCCGCCGCACCGCCGTCGACCGGGCCCTCGCCGACGTCGCCCTCACCGGACACGCCGACGCCCTCGCCGGACGCCTCTCCGGCGGCCAGCGCAGCCGCGTCTCGCTCGCCGTCGCCCTCCTCGGCACGCCCGACCTGCTCGTCCTCGACGAACCCACCGTCGGCCTCGACCCCGTCCTGCGCCGCGACCTGTGGGAGCTCTTCCACCACATCGCCGACGACCGGGGCACCACGATCCTGGTCTCCTCCCACGTCATGGACGAGGCCGAACGCTGCCACCGGCTGCTCCTCCTCCGCGAGGGCGAACTGCTGGCCGAGGACACCCCCGAGGCCCTCCGCCACCGCAACGACACGGCGACGGTCGAGGAGGCCTTCCTCCACCTGGTGGACGCGGCCGCCGCCCGCGATACCGCCGCCGACCACCCCGCCCCCGCAGCCGCGGGAACCGTCACCGCCTCCGCCGAGGAGCCCCGCCCATGAGCAGCGCCCGCACCCTCGCCACCGCCGCCCGCGTCCTGCGCCAGCTCCGCCACGACCCGCGTTCGATCGCGCTCATGCTGCTCGTGCCGTGCGTGATGCTCTTCCTGCTGCGCTACGTCTTCGACGCTTCCCCCTCCTGCGGCGGGGAGACCCCGTGCCCTTCGACGTTCGACGGCATCGGCGCCTCGCTGCTCGGCATCTTCCCGCTCATCACCATGTTCCTGGTGACCTCCATCGCCACCCTGCGCGAACGCACCTCCGGCACCCTGGAACGCCTCCTCGCGATGCCCCTCGGCAAGGGCGACCTCATCGCCGGCTACGCGCTGGCCTTCGGCCTCGTCGCCGTCGTCCAGTCCGTCCTCGCCACCGGCCTCGCCGTCTGGTTCCTCGGCCTCGACGTCGTCGGCTCGCCCTGGCTGCTGCTCCTGGTCGCGCTGCTCGACGCCCTGCTCGGCACCGCCCTCGGCCTCTTCGTCTCGGCGTTCGCCGCCTCGGAGTTCCAGGCCGTCCAGTTCATGCCGGCCGTGATCTTCCCGCAGCTGCTGCTGTGCGGCCTGTTCACCCCGCGCGACCGCATGGCCCCCGCCCTCGAAGCGGTCTCGGACGTCCTGCCGATGTCGTACGCCGTCGACGGCATGAACGAGGTCCTGCGCCACACCGACGTCACCGGCACCTTCGTCCGCGACGCCCTGGTCGTCGCGGGCTGCGCCGTCCTCGTGCTCGGACTCGGCGCGGCCACCCTCCGCCGCCGCACCGCGTGACGGGCACGGCGTGACCGCCACCGCGTGACCGCCCCTCGGACAGCCGCCGCACCACCCCGCCCCCGGTGCGAGGATGTCCCGCAGACGCACGCACAGGCCCCTCCGGCGAGGTGAGAGACCCATGACCCAGACCGTCGCAGTCCTCGGTACCGGCAAGATCGGCGAGGCACTCCTCAGCGGGATGATCCGCGCCGGCTGGCGCCCCGCCAACCTCCTGGTCACCGCCCGCCGCACCGAACGCGCCGAGGAGCTCCACGCCCGCTACGGCGTCGACGCCGTCAGCAACGCGGACGCCGCCAAGCGCGCCGACATCCTCATCCTCGCCGTGAAGCCCCAGGACATGGGCCGCCTCCTCGACGAGCTCGCCCCCCACGTCGCCGCCGACCGCCTGGTCATCAGCGCCGCGGCCGGCATCCCCACCGCCTTCATCGAGGAGCGCCTCGCCGCGGGCACCCCGGTCGTCCGGGTCATGCCCAACACGCCCGTCCTCGTCGACGAGGGCATGTCCGTGATCTCCGCGGGCAGCCACGCGACCCACGCCCACCTCGTCCACACCGAGGAGATCTTCGGCGGCGTCGGCAAGACCCTGCGCGTCCCCGAGTCCCAGCAGGACGCCGCCACCGCGCTGTCCGGCTCCGGCCCGGCGTACTTCTACTACCTCGTCGAGGCCATGACCGACGCCGGCATCCTCCTCGGTCTGCCCCGCGCCCAGGCCCACGACCTCATCGTCCAGGCCGCGATCGGCGCCGCCGTGATGCTCCGCGACAGCGGCGAGCACCCGGTCAAGCTGCGCGAGGCCGTCACCTCCCCGGCCGGCACCACCATCAGCGCCATCCGCGAGCTGGAGAACCACGGCGTACGCGCCGCCCTCATCGCCGCCCTGGAAGCCGCCCGCGACCGCAGCCGCGAGCTCGCCTCCGGCAACGGCTGACCGGCCCCGCTCAGGGGGCGGTCAGCCGGCCGCCCCCTTCAGCACGTCCTCCGTGCGCACCACCCGGGCGAACTGCCCGCCGTGCAGCGACACCGCCGTCGCCCGGGTCAGCTCCTCCGCCGTGCTCGTCCAGCCGAACGGTCCCGCCAGGTCGAACGTGTGCATCGCGTCCAGCGGGAACAGCACGTCGTAGCCCAGGTTGCCGCCCATCCGCGCGGTCGTCTCGTTGCACATGTTGGTCTGGATCCCGACGATCACGATCTGCGCCACGTCCTCCCCGGTGAGCCAGACGTCGAGCGAGGGCTCCCCGTAGAACGCCGAGTTCACGTGCTTCGTCACCAGCAGCTCGGCCCCTCGCCCCTTCCCCCGCCGCTCCTCCACGAAGTCCTTGAAGGCGTTGCCCGCGGACCCCGCCGCCAGCGGCGAACCCTCCCGCGCCGAGTCGTGCCGCACGAACACCACCGGCCGCCCCGTCTCCTGCCACAGGTCGATCAGGGCCGCGATGTTCTCCTCCGCGTCCGGGTTGTCCCGCCGCCCCCAGAACCCCTCGTCCTCGAACCCCTTCTGTACGTCGATGACCACCAGCGCCGCGTTCTCCTCGATCTCCATACCGACGATCCTGGCCCGCCCGCGCCTCCCACCCCAGAGGGAGGAAAGCCAGCGATCGATGGTTAACTGCCAGCCATGACAGCCACGGTCCCCCAGCGCGTCGCCCTCCTCGCCTTCCCCGGCATCCGCGCCTTCGACGTCTCCGTCATCACCGAGGTCTGGGGCACCGACCGCACCACCCGCGGCGTCCCGCCCTTCGCCCTCCACCGCGCCGCCGCCGACCCCGCCGTCCCCGTCCCGCTGCGCGGCGGCCTCACCCTCACCCCCGACCGCCCGCTCACCTGGCTGACCGGGCTCACCCCCACGGACCTCGTCGTCGTCCCCGGCATCGAGGACCCGCACGCCGACCTCCCCGCCCCCGTCCTCGACGCCCTGCGCGACGCCCACGCCGCCGGCGTCCCCGTCGCCGCCCTCTGCGCCGGCGCCTTCGTCCTCGCCCGCGCCGGCCTCCTCGACGGCCGCCGCGCCGTCACCCACTGGCAGCTCGCCCCGGAGCTGGCCGCCCGCCACCCCGAGGTCCGGGTCGAACCCGAGGCCCTCTACGTAGAGGACACCGGCATCTGGACCTCCGCCGGCACCGCCGCCGGCATCGACCTCTGCCTCCACCTCGTCCGCACCGCCCACGGCGCCGAGACCGCCGCCACCATCGCCCGCTCCATGGTCACCGCCCCCTTCCGCACCGGCACCCAGGCCCAGTTCATCGAGCACCCCACCCCGCGCGCCGACCGCGACGCCGACGCCCTCGCCGCCGTCCGCGCCCACGTGCTCGCCCACCTCGACCAGCCGCACACCGTCGCGAGCCTCGCCGCCCACGCCGGCATGTCCCCGCGCTCCTTCGCCCGCCACTTCCAGGCCACCACGGGCACCACCCCGCTCCACTGGCTCATCGGCCGCCGGGTGGCCGCCGCCCAGAAGCTCCTCGAACGCACCGACCACCCCCTCCCCGAGGTGGCCCGCCGCGCGGGCTTCGGCAGCGAGGTCACGATGCGCCAGCACTTCGCCTCGCACCTCGGCACCAGCCCGCGCGACTACCGCAACGCCTTCCGTCACACGGCCGGCAGCAGCCCGACCGCCCGATAGGCCGCGTCGACCCGCGGCCGCGCCATCCCGCGCGCCCGCTCGGCGCCCGCGCGCAGCACCCCGTCGACGTACCCGGGATCGGCCGCGAGCTCGGCATGCCGCTCCCGCACCGGCCGCAGCAGCTCGACGACCGCCTCCGCCGTGTCCTTCTTCAGCGCCCCGTACGAGTCGTACGCACCGGCCAGCCCGGCCGGACTCGCCCCGGTCGCCGCGGCCAGCAGATCGAGCAGGTTCGCCACCCCCGGACTCGCCGCCCGGTCGTACACGACCTCACGCCCGCTGTCGGTCACGGCCCGCATGACCTTCCGCCGCACGGTCTCCGCCTCGTCGAGCAGATAGACGATCCCGGCCCCGTTCTCGTGCGACTTCCCCATCTTCGACGTGGGGTCCTGCAGATCCATGACCCGCGCGGCCACCTCCGGGTGCGTCGCCTTGGGCACGGTGAACACCTGCCCGTACCGCTGGTTGAACCGCACCGCGAGATCCCGGGTCAGCTCCACGTGCTGCGTCTGGTCCTCACCGACCGGCACCTCGTCCGTCCCGTACGCCAGGATGTCCGCCGCCATCAGCGCCGGATACGTCAGCAGCGACAGCCGCACGCTCTGCCCGGCCGCCCGAGCCCGGACGCTCTTCTCCTTGTACTGGACCATCCGCCGCATCTCGCCGTCGGTGGCCGTGCACTCCATCAGGTACGAGAGCCGCGCGTGCTCGTCCACATGACTCTGTACGAAGAGGGTGCACCGCTCGGGATCGAGCCCCGAGGCGAGCAGCAGCGTCGCCGCCTGCCGGCTGAGCCGCCGCACCCGCGCCGGATCGTGCTCCACGGTCAGCGCGTGCAGGTCCACCACGCTGAACAGCGCGTCGGCCCGGTGCTGGTCGACCTCGACCCACCGCCGTACGGCCCCGAGGTAGTTGCCCAGCGTCAGGTGCCCGGTCGGCTTGATCCCACTGAAGATCCGCGTCATCGCGTCCGTCCCTCTCTCTCAGGAGGGCCGCCGGCTCGTCGGCCGGGCTCCCGGGAGGGATACGCGAACGGCCGCCGAGGCGGCGGCCGTGTGTCTGCATGCGTCAGGTCAGGGCCGCCGGGTCAGGCGGCCCACCACTGGGTGGTGTGCGCATGCGTCATACGGGGAGGGTACGCCCGAGGACCCGGGTTGACACGGGATTACCCGGTCCGTAGTGTTCTCCGAGTTGTCCGACGTGAGCACCGACCCCGGTCGGCCCCGGACAGCGATTCCGCAAGAACCACTTGAGCACCAGACGGTGTCGATTCGTCGACGCCGTCATTGCTTTCCGTGCGTTTTTGCGAAATGAGGAATCCGCGTTCGAAGGATTGAGCGCGAGCCCCCCGATTGGCTTCGGGGGCAAGGAATCCGCTAAAGTCTCACTCGTCGGAACGGCCCAACAGCCGAGAAGACAAAACCCGCTGACTGGGAGTCAGGCC
>NZ_JBVHIL010000004.1:0-759831 GCF_055560575.1 Streptomyces sp. NPDC023157 | reverse complement strand
GCGGTGAGTTCCTAGACAGCTCCCACCACACCGGAGGTCTTCGCCATGTTCAAGACCAGACCAGTGTCAACAACGCTCGTGATCAATACACCTAGAGCGACTTGCGCATGACGACGCACGGCCGGCCGTGCGCCAGGTCCGGGCGGCGGGCGGTCTCCTCGTAGCCGAGGGAGGTCCAGAAGGCGAGCGCCCGGGGGTTGTTCTCCAGGACGGCGAGCCGCAGGCCCGTACGGCCCTGGGAGCGGAAGCCCTGCTCGACGTAGGTGGCGAGACGGCGGCCGAAGCCCGCGCGGTGCGTGCCGGCGTGGACCATCAGCAGGCCGAGCCACGGATCGGGGTCGGCCGGGTCGGGGTGGCGGCCGAGGGTGACGGCGATCGCGACCAGGCGCCCCTCGGAGCGGGCGAGCAGCACCTCGGCGGCCGGCTGGGCCAGCTCGTCGGCGAGGGCGGCGGCGACCTGCTCGGGCCGGATCCGGCCCGGGTCCGGGAAGTCGCCGCTGAGCTGCTGGAACTCCTCGTTCGACGCGTACAGCTCGGTGAGTTCGGTGAGCAGCGGGCCGGGGAGGCCGTACGGGTCCCTGGCGGTCAGCGGTGCGACGATCACCCGGCAAGCGTAGAGCCCCGGCACGCACGGAGCCCCGGCGCGCGGGCGCCGGGGCTCCGTGTCACGCGGTGCGGCCCGGTCAGATGTTGACGCCGAAGTCGCGGGCGATGCCCTCGAGGCCGGAGGCGTAGCCCTGGCCGACGGCGCGGAACTTCCACTCGGCACCGTTGCGGTACAGCTCACCGAAGACCATGGCGGTCTCGACGGCGGCGTCCTCCGACAGGTCGTAGCGGGCGATCTCGGCGCCGCCGGCCTGGTTGACGATGCGGATGTACGCGTTGCGCACCTGGCCGAAGTTCTGCGAGCGGTTCACCGCGTCGTAGATGGAGACCGGGAAGACGATCTTGTCGACGTCGGCCGGGAGACCCGCCAGGTTGACGTTGATCTGCTCGTCGTCGCCGCCGCCCTCGCCGGTGCGGTTGTCACCGGTGTGGACGATGGTCTGGTCCGGGGTGGACTTGTTGTTGAAGAAGACGAAGTGCCCGTCGGAGACGACCTTGCCGGTGCCGTTGACGCCGATCGCCGAGGCGTCGAGGTCGAAGTCCGTGCCGGTGGTCGTACGGACGTCCCAGCCGAGGCCCACGGTGACGGCGGTGAGGCCCGGGGCCTCCTTGGTCAGGGAGACGTTGCCGCCCTTGGAGAGGCTTACAGCCATGGGAAGTCCCTTTCATCGCGGTGTGTTCACAGCGGATAACGCGCGAAGGGTCGCGGCGGTTCCAGCGCCGCGGAGTCCACCCTGACGGCCTACCGGTAAATCGGGGTGACGCCGGGGTCCCCGGGCGGGGACCATGGAGGACATGTCCGGTCCGTATGTCATCCGCGGCTCCGTCTCGCTCCCCGAGGCCGAGCTCCAGTGGCGTTTCTCGCGGTCGTCCGGTCCGGGTGGGCAGCACGTCAACACCAGCGACTCGCAGGTGGAGCTGCGCTTCGACCTGGCGGCGACCGAGGCGCTCCCGGAGGTCTGGAAGGCCCGCGCCCTCGAACGGCTCGCGAGCCGCCTGGTCAACGGCGTCGTCACGGTCCGCGCCTCGGAGCACCGCTCCCAGTGGCGCAACCGCGAGACCGCCGCCGTCCGCCTCGCCGCGCTCCTGGCCGAGGCCACCGCCCCACCGCCGAAGCCGCGCCGCCCGACGAGGATCCCGCGCGGCATCAACGAGCGCCGGCTGCGGGAGAAGAAGCAGCGCTCGGACACCAAGCGCGGCCGCCAGGGCCGCGACTGGTAGAGCCGCGAGACCGCGAGACCGCGAGACCGCGAGACCGCGAGACCGCGAGACCGCCCGGCGCCGGACCGCGGCCGGACCCGCCCGAGCGGGCGGACCCGCCGGGCCTAGCCCAGCGTCCGGTACTTCCCCCGGAAGTACGTCAGCGGGCCGCCCTCCGCGGACGGCAGGGTCGTCGCGAGCACGCGCGCCACGACCAGGGTGTGGTCACCGGCGACGACGCGGCTCTCCGTACGGCACTCCAGGGTCGCGAGCGCGCCGCCGATCAGCGGGGCGCCGCTGTGCGGGCCGCGGGTGTAGGGGAGGTCGGCGAAGAGCAGCCGGTCGCTGACCCGGCCCTTCATCGCGAACCGGCCGGCCACGTGCCGCTGGCTCTCGGCGAGCAGCGACACCCCCCAGACGGGCACCTCGGCGAGCAGGTCGTCCATGCGCGAGTCGTTGCGCAGGCTGACCAGGACCAGCGGCGGGTCGAGCGAGACCGACAGGAACGCCGTCGCCGTCATGCCGACGTCCTCGCCGGACGGGCCGTCGTCCGGGTCGTGCGCCGTCACCAGGACCACGCCCGCCGCGAGGCGGGACATCGCCGCCTTGAAGTCGTCGTCGCTCACCCCCTCAGCATGAGGGATGCCCAGGTCGCACAGCGGGGCGGCGGCCGGGTCGGCGGCGGGGGACGAGGCACGGGACGGGGCGGGGGTTCTCTGCAGCACCCTCGCACGCTAGTCCGGGCCACGGGTCCCTTACATCGGGCCCCGGGACCAGACCGGCTTCCCCCGCCGGTCCTAGGACCCTTTCGCCCACCCGCCCTACCCCGTTCGCCGGCCGTTCGGAATACCCCACACCCCTCTGTGACTTGAGTCACAGAGCGCAGTATTTGTTGACCCTGTGTACCGGGTGCACAGCTCGCTGTGATTCAGTGGCTGGGACAGTGCAGTACGAAGCCGATGAGAACCCTGGAGTTAGCTGTCGAGGTCTCGGGGAGAGCGAGCAATGGAGACCGAGTCGGAGCCGTACGTCCGTCTTGCGACCCTGCGGCAGCTGCATCAGGTCGTGGCGGACCTCAACACCGCCCGCAGCCTTGCGGACACCCTGCAGGCCGTCGCCGACGGCATCGTCGCCGGGCTCAACTATGAGCTGGCCGCCGTCAACCTCGTACGCCCCGACGGAGACCTCGTCGTCGCCGCCTTCGCCGGCAGCCCCGCCGCCGAAGCGCTGATCACCGGCCGGGTCGGCTCCCGCGCCTCCTGGGACCGCCGCCTCGCCATGGGCGAGCCCTGGGGCGACCTGCGGTTCATCCCGCACACCGAGGGCTGGGTGCTGATCGAGGACGACGTCCCGCAGTGGCACACCGAGGGCCCCGCCCCCCGCTTCGAGGACGAGTGGCACCCCCACGACCGCCTCTACGCCCCCATGTACGCCTCGGGCTCCGGCCGCGAACTGCTCGGCGTGATCTCCGTCGACCGCCCGCGCAACGGACGCCACCCCGGCCCCTGGGGCCGCGAGGCCCTCCAGATGTACGCCTCCCAGTCCGGCATCGCGATCAGCAACGCCCGGCTCCGCTCCAACATGCAGCGCGCCCTCGTCCGCCTGGAACGCGAGCAGCAGGCCCTGCGCGCCAGCGAGGAGTCCTTCCGGCAGGCCTTCGAGTACGCGCCCTCCGGCATGGCCATCGCCGAGATGGGCGGCGACCAGCACGGCCGCCTCCTGCGCACCAACGACGCGCTGTGCCGGCTGCTCGGCCGCCCCGCCTCCGTCATGCGCCGCTACTCCTTCGCCGACCTCGTCCACCCCGAGGACATAGGCACCCTGCTGCGCACCTCCGCCGAAGGCGGCCGCGCCGAGCTGCGCCTCGGCCGCCGGGACGGCACGTACGTCTGGGTCTCCCTGCGCAACTCCGTCGTCGCCGACACCACCGACGGCCCCCGCTTCCTCCTCACCCACGTCGAGGACATCGAGGAGCGCAAGCGGCACGAGCTGCAGCTCGCCCACCGCGCCTCGCACGACGCCCTCACCGGCCTGCCCAACAGCGCCGAGCTGCGCTCCCGGCTCTCCGCCCGCCTCTGCGAGCGCCCCTTCGCCGGCTCCGGCGCCCCCGCCGACGCGTACGAGCCGCCGTACGAATACGACTACGACCACGGACACGGCTTCGGCTTCTCCCCGGTCGCCGCCGTCGGCGCGTACGAGGGGCACGTGCACTCCGTCGCCCCCACCGGCGGCGAGGTCGACGACGGTACGAAGGGGCTCGCCGTCCTCTTCTGCGACCTCGACGGCTTCAAGTCGATCAACGACCGCTTCGGGCACCACACCGGCGACGCCGTCCTCATCGAGGTTGCCCGCCGGCTCACCACGGGCGTAAGGGACGGGGACACGGTCGCCCGGCTCGGCGGCGACGAGTTCGTCGTCCTCGCCGACGGCCTCGGCTCCGCCGACGCCGCCGACCTCGCGGTGCGGCTGCGGAACGCGATCATTCCGCCGATCCGGGTCGACGGGCGGGCGGTCCGCGTCGGGGCCAGCTTCGGTATCGGCTGGGCCGAGTGCGGCATGACCGTGGAAGAGGTCCTGAACAGCGCGGACCAGCGGATGTACATCGAGAAGCGGTCCCGTTCGAAGATGCACCGCCGCGCCGGATAGGCCCCGGACACGGGCCCCCGTTCACGGGACGTACACGGAGCGCTGAATTCCCCGCAGGGCCGTTCGGGGTAGGCTCGGCCGGTCGGCGACGGCTGGCGAGCAGGGAAAGGGAGTGACCCGGATGGCGGGCAACGACGGCGCGAAGACGCCCGAGGACGACGATCCGTTCGGCTACCTGTACGAGGACGGCCAGGCGGCCGGCGCCCAGCCGCCCCAGGGCGGCGGCTACGGCTACCCCGGCCCCGCGTCCCAGCCGGGCGTCCCCCGCACCTCGTACAACCAGGTCCGCACGGTCGGCGAGCGCCAGTACGGCGGCCGACCCCCGGCCCACGTCCCGCAGCAGCAGGCGTACGGCCAGCCGCACCCGCAGTACGCGGCCCCCGAGACCTACCCCGGCGGCCCCCCGACCCGCCCCACCCCGCAGCCCCCCACCGGGCGCGGCGGCGGTCCCAACACCAAGGGCCTGCTGATCGGCGCGGTCGCGGTCGTCGCGGTCGTCGTCATCGGCATCGCGGCCGCCGTGATCACCAACAACGGCGGCGAGAACGAGAACGCGGGCAGCGCGGGCGGCAAGACCAACGCCCCCACCCAGGTGGAGGAATCCCCCTCCACCGACACCACCCCCTCCTCCAAGCCCTCGGCGGAACTGCCCCAGCAGGACGCGGCGACGCTGAAGCTGGGCGGGTCGGCGGTGCTGGCGAAGGACATCAAGGGCGCCAAGGGGGCGGACGGCGCGTACGTGAACTTCGGCGGCGTCGGCGGTTCGGCGAGCTGGTCGGTCGACGTGCCGGAAAGCGGCGAGTACACCATGTTCATCACGTACAGCGTGCCGGGCAAGGACGCCAAGACCTCGCTGACGGTCAACGCGGAGACCCCCCGGTCCCTGAACATGTCCAACTTCGCCAGGGCCGCGGAGGGCGACTGGGCGAAGGGCTGGACCAACACGTACGCCTACGTGAACCTCACCAAGGGCAAGAACGACCTCAAGATCTCGTGCGAGCAGGGCGACACCTGCGAGGCGATACTCGACCAGGTACTGCTGAAGGCCGGGCACGCGAAGTGAGGACGAGGGTGGCGCGATGATCGCGCCACCCTCGACGTCTCACCGCTTCAGGACCACTGGGCGCAGCTGTTCCGCAGGGTGCCGTCGCTGTTGAACCGGGCCACCTGGATACCGATGTCGAAGAGCCCCCTGGCGTGGGAAGCCGTCGTCGTCCACTTCTTCGTGGTGTTGGCGCCGCCGGCGTTCGCACGCCACTGGTAGTACGTGACGGCACCGTTGACGTCCTTCGACATCATGCGGACCCGCACGGAGTTGCCGTCGGCCAGGGTGTCAGTGAGGCTCATCTGCACGTTGATCGTGGCGCCCGGACCGCTGTAGTTGCTGTAGAAGTACTCGCCGTAGGCTCCGGTCGTCGTGCACGTGACGTAGCCGCTTGTCGTTTCGGCGTGTGCGGAGCCTGGCGCGGACAGCACGAGAGTGAGTCCGGTCGCGAGCGTTCCGGCGGTTGCGGCCAGTTTCCTGCGCATGGGTGTCCTTTCGAACGGCCGAGATGATCATCCATGTTCGGCCGTGCGCGGGAGTGTGTTCAATGCGCCTTTTGGGCGGATCGGGGGTGGCCGAAAGCGCCTGGGCAGCACGGGTGTGCAGCGGCCGGGTCAGGCCGCCGTAGCCGGGGTCTGGACCGTGATGCGGGGGAGCATCGTCTCGTAGGCCGTTTCGTCGAATTCGCCGGCCACCGGGGAGAGGACGGTCGCCGCGGAGAGGGCGACGGCGTGGGCCAGGCGGGTGGGCCAGTCGGTGCCGTCGACCAGGCCGGCGAGGAGCGCGGCGACGGCCGAGTCGCCGGCGCCGGTCGGGTTGCCCCGGACGGGGGCGGGCGGGGCCGCCTGCCACAGGCCCTCCGGGGTGGCCGCGAGCAGGCCTTCGGGGCCGAGCGAGGTGACGACCGCGTGGGCGCCGCGGCGGCGGGCGTCGCGGGTGGCGCGGTGGGGTTCACGGGAGCCGGTGAGCTGGGCCAGTTCGTCGGCGTTGGGCTTGATCAGGTCGGGGCGGGCGGCGATGCCGCGGCGGAGCGGTTCGCCGCTGGTGTCGAGGAGGACGGGGACGCCGGCGCCCCGGGCGAGCCGGACGAGTTCGGCGTACGCGCCGACGTGGATGCCCGGCGGGAGGCTGCCGCAGAGCGCCACGGCCCGCGCCCCGTCGAGGAGTGCGGTGTAGCGGGCGGTGAACGCGGCCCATTCGGCGGGGGCGATGACCGGGCCGGGTTCGTTGAGCTGGGTGGTGTCGCCGCTGGCCGCGTCGACGACGGCGATGGTGCGCCGGGTGGGGCCCTCGGTGGGGACCAGCGCGTCGTGGACCCGCTGCCCTTCCGTCGTACGGGCGAGGAGTTCGCGCAGGGTCGCGCCGGTGGCCCCGCCGGCGAAGCCGGTGACGACGGTCTCGTGGCCGAGGGCGCCGAGCACCCGGGCGACGTTGAGGCCCTTGCCGCCGGGGCGTTCGATGACCTGGGTGACGCGGTGCGAGGCGTGCGGGACGAGGGCGGGGACCCGGTAGGTCAGGTCCACCGCCGTGTTGAGGGTGACCGTGAGGATCACCGGCGCCACCCCTGTCGTCTCGTGTCAGCGCTGCTGGCGCCCTGATCATGCCAAACAGAAGGCGGTTGGCCCAGACCCTGGACCAACCGCCGTGACGTGATTTCAGGTACGCCGTCGGTGCTCAGCCCAGCTGGGGCTCGACCACCCAGGCGCCCTTGCGCATGACGCCCTTGAGTTCGAAGTCCGCGTCGAGGACGACGAGGTCGGCGTCCTTGCCGGGCTCCAGGGAGCCGACCCGGTCGTAGACGCCGAGCAGTCTGGCCGGGTTGGCGGAGAGGGCCTGGACGACCGCTTCCACCGGCAGCCGGTCGATGGTGGCCGCCCGCTTGAACGCGCGGTCCAGCGTCAGCGTCGAGCCGGCGATGGAGCCGCCCTCGACGAGCCGCGCCACGCTGTCCTTCACCTCGACCTCCAGGGGGCCGAGCATGTAGCGCCCGTCGCCGAAGCCGGCGGCGTCCATCGCGTCGGTGATGAACGCGACCCGGTCGGCGCCGGCGTGGTGGAAGGCGAGTTCCAGGGCGGCCGGGTGCAGGTGGGTGCCGTCGTTGATGAGCTCGACGGTGATCCGCTCGTCCTCCAGGAGCGCGGCGATGGGACCGGGCGCGCGGTGCCCGAGGCCGGGCATCGCGTTGAAGAGGTGGGTG
The DNA here is from genome assembly GCF_055560575.1 of Streptomyces sp. NPDC023157. Taxonomy (NCBI): domain Bacteria; kingdom Bacillati; phylum Actinomycetota; class Actinomycetes; order Kitasatosporales; family Streptomycetaceae; genus Streptomyces; species Streptomyces sp. NPDC023157. Next base: position 752,137 of record NZ_JBVHIL010000004.1, on the reverse strand, counting down.
GCGACGGTGGCGCCCGCGTCGATCGCGGCCTGCGTCTGCTCGTACGACGCGTCCGTGTGCCCGATCGCGGCGATCACGCCGTGCTCGGCGAGCAGACGTACGGAGTCGATGCCGCCGGGCAGCTCGGTGGCGAGGGTGACCATGCGGGCCTGGCCGCGGCCCGCGTCGATCAGCTTGCGCACGTCGGCCGGGTCGGGGTCGCGCAGCAGGGTCTCGTCGTGGGCGCCCTTGCGGCACGGGGAGATGAACGGGCCCTCGAAGTGCAGGCCGGCGATCTCGCCCTGTTCGGCCAGTTCGGAGAGGAGTCCGGCGCGCTGGGTGAGGAAGTCCATCTCGCCGGTGACGAAGGAGGCGACGACGGTGGTGGTGCCGTGCAGGCGGTGGGTGTGGACGCCGGTGAGCACCTCGTCCACGGTGCCGGAGGTGAAGGAGGCGCCGCCGCCGCCGTGGTTGTGCATGTCCACGAACCCGGGCACGAGCCAGTGGCCGGTGAGGTCGAGGGCGGGTGCGTCCTCGCGGGTGGCGCCCGCGATGCGGCCGTCCTCGACGATCACTCGTCCGTTCTCGACGATCCCGGTCGGCAGTACCACGCGGGCCCCGGTGAGAACTGTGGAAACGGCCATCAGGCGGATACCTCCGAGTCGGTGGGGCGCTGGTCGGCGAGCAGGTCCCAGGCGAGGAGGCCCGCGCCCAGGCATCCGGCGGTGTCCCCGAGGGCCGCCGGGACGATGGCGGGCAGCTTCTGGAAGGTGACGCGCTCCTCCACCGCGGCCCGTAGGGGTGTGAACAAGGTTTCCCCTGCCTCGGCCAGACCGCCACCGATGATGAGCGTGCGGGGGTCCAGCAGGGTGAGTGCGGTGACCAGGCCGTCGGCCAGGGCGTCGACGGCGTCCTGCCAGACCCGTGCGGCGGCGGGGTCGCCGGACTCGACGGCCTTGGCGCAGTCGGCGGCGTCGGCGTCGGGGTCGCCGGAGGCGGTGGCCCAGGCCTGGGAGACGGCGGAGGCGGAGGCGTACCGCTCCAGGCAGCCGCGCTGGCGGCAGCCGCATGCGATGCCGCCGGGGCGGACCACGATGTGGCCGATCTCGCCCGCGTAGCCGTGGGCGCCGGCCTCGATCTCGCTGCCGATGCCGATGGCCCCGGCGATGCCGGTGCCGAGCGGGACGAAGAGGAAGCGGTCGGCGCCGTTCCCGGCGCCGATGCGGCCTTCGGCGAGGCCGCCGGTGCGCACGTCGTGGCCGAGGGCGACGGGGATGGCGCCCAGCCGTTCGCTGAGCAGGGCGCGCATGGGGACGTCGCGCCAGCCGAGGTTGGCGGCGTAGACGGCGATGCCGTTCTCGGCGTCGACGATGCCGGGGACGGCGACTCCGGCGGCCGCGGCGGGCTCTCCGTACCGTTCCTGGCCGAGGGCGCGCAGTTCCTCGGCGAAGCCGAGGATCGTCTCGACGACGGCCTCGGCCCCGCGCTCGCGGCCGGTGGCGCGACGGGCTTCGTGGAGCAGGGTGCCGTCGGCCCCGACCAGGGCGGCCTTCATACCGGTGCCGCCCACATCGAGGGCGATGACGTGTCTCACGGGGACAGTCTCGCGCGTGAGGACCCGAAAGGTCTAGTCCACTGTGGAGGATTGTTGCGCACGGATACAAATTCGACGGGGTGACGGGCCGTGATGCGTTGCAGAAGCGATATGCGAGTGGTGTAGACCTCCCCTGTTCCGGCGGGGGAAACTTGCCGCTCACGGGGGTTCGACGGCGAACAGACGATGAGCAAAGGGCGGGTTACAGCTGTGCAGCGGCGACGATTCATAGGACTGGCCGCGGCGGCCTCCGCACTCGGCCTGACCGGCGCGCTCTCCGGCTGCGGCACCCTGAGCGGTGAGACCGGCGACGTCACCCTCAAGCTGGTGGCCGCCGACTACGACCTCGCCGGCGGCGACTCCACCAAGAAGTACTGGGCCGGCGTCGTCTCCGCCTTCGAGGCGAAGAACCCCGGCGTGAAGGTCCAGGTCCAGATCGAGTCCTGGAACGACGTCGACCGCAAGGTCGCCGAGCTGGTCAAGGCCGGCCAGGCCCCCGACATCGCCCAGATCGGCGCCTACGCCGACTACGCGGCCGCCGGGCAGCTCTACTCCGCCGACGAGCTCCTCTCCATCCGGGTCCAGGCCAACTTCCTCGCCCCGCTCGTCGCGGCCGGCGAGAACAAGCGCACCCAGTACGGGCTGCCCTTCGTCGCCTCCACCCGGCTGCTCTTCTTCAACGAGGGCCTCTTCGAGAAGGCCGGTGTCACCGCGCCGCCCACCACCTGGGACGAGCTCGCCGCCGCCGCGCGCAAGCTGGAGAAGAAGGGCGTGAAGTACCCCTTCGCGCTGCCGCTCGGGCCCGAGGAGGCCCAGGCCGAGACGATGATGTGGCTGCTCAGCGGTGGCGACGGCTACACCGACGCCACCGACCACTACAAGATCGACTCCGACGCGAACATCCGCACCTTCGAGTGGCTGCGGACCAACCTCGTCGCCGAGGGCCTCACCGGCCCCGTCGCCCCCGGCAAGCTCAACCGCAAGGAGGCCTTCGCGGCCTTCGCCCGCGGCGAGGTCGGCATGCTCAACGGGCACCCGTCCCTGATGCAGGAGGCCGAGAAGAAGGGCGTCAAGGTCGGCAAGGTCGCCCTGCCCGGCGCGTCCGGCAAGGCCAGGGCCACCATGGGCGTCGCCGACTGGATCATGGGCTTCAAGCAGAACGGGCACCGCAAGGAGATCGGCGCCTTCCTCGACTTCGCCTTCAACGACGAGAACGTCCTGAAGTTCGCGGGCGACAACGGCCTCCTCCCCGCCACCATCACGGCCTCCGCGAGCATGGAGTCCGACCCGGCCCACGCCGACCTCCGCGAATTCCTCCAGGCCCTCCCCGACTCCCAGCTCCCCCCGGTCGGCAAGACCTCCTGGGCCCGGGTCAGCGGCGCCGTCAAGAAGGACATCGGCAAGGCCGTCGCCCCCGACGCGAAGCCGGCCGAGATCCTGGGCCGGATCGCCCGCGAGGCGACGGCGGCGGAGAACGCGGAGTAGGACGGCGGCATAAGTTGGTCTGTATGACCACCGGACCCACCGAACCCGGCGAGCTGGGCGAGCGCGAGCAGGCCGTCCTGGCCATGGAACGGCGTTCCTGGCCGGGCCCCGGCGCCAAGGAACGAGCGGTTCGCGAACAGCTCGGCCTCTCCGCGACCCGCTACTACCAGCTGCTCAACGCCCTCCTCGACGACCCGCGGGCCCTCGCCCACGACCCGGTCACGGTGAACCGCCTCCGGCGGGTGCGGGCGGAACGGGAATCGCGCCGCTGACGGGAGGCCCGCGCGTGGGTAGGGTCGTGAACATGGTCAGCAGCCTTCCGCACCCGACCACGGCCGCCGGCCGCGACGGTCTCGCCGCGCTCCTCGCGCGCCCCGAGAAGGCCGTCGTCGCCCTCGACTTCGACGGGACGCTCGCCGAGATCGTCCCCGACCCCGAGCGGGCCCGCGCCCACCCCGGCGCCGTCCCCGCCCTGGCCGCCCTCGCCCCCCGGGTGGCCTCCGTCGCCGTGGTCACCGGCCGCCCGGCCGGGGTCGCGGTCCGCTACGGGGGCTTCGCCGGCGTCCCAGGCCTGGAGCACCTCGTGGTCCTGGGCCACTACGGCGCCGAACGCTGGGACGCCGTCACCGGCACCGTCCACGCCGCCGCCCCGCACCCGGGCGTCGCGTCGGTCCGCGCCGAGCTCCCCGGCTTCCTCGACCGGATCGGCGCCTGGCCGGGCACCTGGATCGAGGAGAAGGGCCGCGCGGTCGCCGTCCACACCCGCCGCGCCGACGACCCGCAGGGCGCCTTCGAGGCCCTGAAGGGCCCCCTGGGCGATCTGGCCACCCATCACGGCCTGGTCCTCGAACCCGGCCGCATGGTCCTGGAGCTCCGCCCTCCGGGCATGGACAAGGGCGTCGCCCTCGCCGACTACGTCCACGAGCTGGGCGCCGGGTCCGTCCTGTACGCGGGCGACGACCTGGGCGACCTCCCGGCGTACGCGGCCGTCGAGAAGCTCCGCTCCGACGGCACCCCCGGCCTCCTCGTCTGCTCCGCCTCGGCCTCCGAGTCCGTCCCCGACCTCGCCGACCGCGCGGACCTCACGGTCCCGGGACCGGCGGCGGTCGTGGAACTCCTGGCCGCGCTGGCGGAGGCGATCCGGAACACCTAGGCGCCCCGCCTCCCTCAGGCCTGGCGCAAGGCCCCCAGCTGCTCCAGGAACCACTCCCGCGGCGGCAGCGCCGTCGCCGCCGTCGCGAGGTGTTTCGTGCGTTCGGCGCGTTCGGGGGCCGGCATCGAGAGGGCGGTGTGGAGGGCTTCGGCGGTGGCCGTCACGTCGTACGGGTTGACCGTGAGGGCGTCCTCGTGGAGCTCCTCGTACGCGCCCGCCTCGCGGGACAGGACCAGGGCGCAGCCCTCGTCGGAGACGACCGGGATCTCCTTGGCGACCAGGTTCATGCCGTCGCGGACGGGGTTGACCAGGGCCACGTCGGCGAGCCGGTAGGCGGCGAGGGAGCGGGTGAAGTCGTCCTGGACGGAGAGCAGGACGGGCTGCCAGTCGGGGGTGCCGTACTCCGCGTTGACCGCCTCGGCGAGCTCGGTCACCGAGGCCGTGTACGCGCGGTAGACCTCCAGGTCCTGGCGGGAGGGGTACGCGGAGGCCAGGTGGACGACCCGGCCGCGCCACTCGGGGTGGGTGGCGAGGAGTTCGCGGTAGGCGAGGAGGCCGCGTGGGATGTTCTTGGACAGCTCCGTACGGTCCACGCGGACGATCGTCTTCCGGTCGCCCACCTCGGCGCGCAGCGCCGCCAGGCGGTCGTCGACCGCGGGGCGGTGGGCCAGGGCGCGCAGCTCGTCGGCGTCGACACCGAGCGGGTACGCGGCGACCCGGGTGGTGTCGGGCACGAGCGGGTCGGCGAGGAAGGCGGCGGCCCAGGCGCGGGTGTGGAAGCCGCGCTCGTCCGCGCCGAGCATGCCCTCGACCAGCTCGCGGTGGATGTCGTCGGGCAGCATCGCCAGGTAGCCGGGCGCCGCCCACGGGGTGTGGGTGAAGTGCCCGATCCGCAGGTCCGGGCGGAGCGCGCGGAGCATGCCGGGGACGAGCGCCAGGTGGTAGTCCTGGACGAGGACCGCCGCGCCCTCGTCCGCCGCCTCGGCCAGCGCCTCGGCGAAGGCGCGGTTGTAGGCGCGGTAGGACCCCCAGCGGCGCCGGAAGTCCGCGTCGAAGACGGGCTCGCGCGGGATGTCGTACAGGTGGTGGTGGAGGAACCAGAGCACCGAGTTCGCGATGCCGTTGTACGCGTCGGCGTACACCTCCGGGTCGATGTCCAGCATGCGTACGCCCGGCTCGGCGACCCCGCGGCGCACGGCCTCGCGGTCGCCGTCGCCGAGCGCCGCGCACACCCAGAGGCCGCCCTCCGAGGAGACGGCGCTCAGACCCGAGACGAGCCCGCCGCCGCCCCGCCGGGTGTCCAGGGAGCCGTCGTCACGCACGGTGTACGAGACCGGGCCGCGGTTCGATGCCACGAGGACGGTAGCCATACGGCGAACCTAGCCCGTCCGGTAAACGCTCAAACGTACGGATACCAGACGGGCGGTTCCGGCCGAGGGCCGGGCCGCGGCCGGAGCCGCTCCCTGTCGAAGCCGCTCCCTGTCGAGGGGGGCGGAAAAGATCATTGTCCGGCGCTACGCCACGCGCCGCCTCGCGTACTCCGCGATCTCCGCCATCGGCGGGCGCTCCTCCGTGTCCACCGGGTACGTGTGCGGCTCGAAGCCCCGCTCGCCCCGCTCGAACTGGGTCAGCCACGGGCGCACCAGATGTCCCCGGGACAGACGCAGCTGCGCCGTCCGGTAGATCGCGGCCGCCATCCGGCCCAGCGCCCGCCCGTCCTGGTGCCGGTGCTTGCGCACCCCCACGTCCACCTGTGCGAGGGCGTCCAGGCCCACCGTGTGCAGCGCGTCGACGAGCAGGCCCAGCTCCACTCCGTAACCGACGGGGAACGGCAGCCGTTCGAGCAGCGAGCGCCGCGCCGCGTACTCGCCGCCCAGCGGCTGGACGAAGCCGGCCAGCTGCGGCCAGTGCAGATTGAGCAGCGGGCGCGCCACCAGCTCCGTCACCCGACCGCCCTGACCAGGGGCGTCGCCGAGCGGGCGGTCGTACATCGCCTTCACGAAGTCGACGTCCGGTTCGGTGAGCAGCGGGCCCACGATGCCGGTGACGAAGTCCGCGGAGAAGTCCCTGAGGTCCGCGTCCACGAAGCAGACCACGTCCCCGGTCGTCACCATCAGTGACCGCCACAGGACCTCGCCCTTGCCGGGCACCGCGGGTATCCGGGGCAGGATCGCGTCGCGCGCCACCACCCGCGCGCCGGCCGCCGCCGCCACCTCCGCCGTACGGTCCGTGGAGCCCGAGTCGATCACCACGAGCTCGTCCACCAGCGGGACGGCCTCGGTCATCAGCTCGCGGCGGATCACGGAGACGATCGCGCCGACCGTCGCCTCCTCGTTCAGCGCGGGCAGCACCACGCTGACCCGCGTCCCCCGTTTGGCGGCGAGGACGCGCTCCAGCGGGCGGTCGGCGACGGACCAGGACCGCCGGGCCAGCCAGCGCTCCACCTCTTCCAGCAACGTGATCTCCATCTCGCGGATCGGACGACCCTCTCCACCTTCGTAGCCTTCGGTTACAGTCTTGAACAACGCGGATCCCCGATGCATGTCGGGGTGCCGACCGCGTCTCACAATCGAATACCGCTCATCCAGAGGGGCAGAGGGAAACGGCCCGTTGAAGCCCCGGCAACCCTCCAGTCGGTTCTCGTCCTCCAGCGAGGTCCCCGACTAGGGAAGGTGCCAAATCCGTCTCATGGCGAAAAATTCGTCATGGGAAAGATGAGGAGAAAGGGCCTCGCCTCCATGGCTGTACAGACCGTCGCACCCGGAACCACCGTCGACCTCGGTCCCGCTTCCGGACTCTCCTGCCGCGAATGCGGCGAATCCTTCCCGCTCGGCCCGATCTTCGCCTGTGAGCTCTGTTTCGGCCCGCTCGAAGTCGCGTACGACCTGCCCTCCGGTGACCCGGAGGAGCTGCGCAAGCGCATCGAGGCCGGCCCCGCCAACATCTGGCGCTACGCCCCGCTGCTGCCCGTCCCGGCCGATGTCGCCGAGAAGCCGAACCTGAACCCCGGCTGGACCCCGCTCGTCAAGGCCGACAACCTGGCCCGCGAGATCGGCGTCGAGCCCGGCAGGCTGTTCGTCAAGGACGACTCCGGCAACCCGACCCACTCCTTCAAGGACCGGGTCGTCGCCCAGGCCATCGAGGCCGCCCGCGCCTTCGGCTTCACCACCCTGTCCTGCTCCTCCACCGGCAACCTGGCCGGTGCCGTCGGCGCCGCCGCCGCCCGGGCCGGCTTCCGCTCCTGCGTGTTCATCCCGCACGACCTGGAGCAGGGCAAGGTCGTCATGGCCGGTGTCTACGGCGGTGACCTCGTCGCCATCGAGGGCAACTACGACGACGTCAACCGCTTCTGCTCGGAGCTCATCGGCGACCCGCTCGGCGAGGGCTGGGGCTTCGTCAACGTCAACCTGCGCCCGTACTACGGCGAGGGCTCCAAGACGCTCGCGTACGAGATCTGCGAGCAGCTCGGTTGGGTCATCCCCGACCAGCTGGTCATCCCGATCGCCTCCGGCTCCCAGCTCACCAAGATCGACAAGGGTCTGCAGGAGCTCATCAAGCTGGGCCTGGTCGAGGACAAGCCGTACAAGATCTTCGGCGCCCAGGCCGAGGGCTGCTCCCCGGTCTCCGTCGCCTTCAAGGCCGGCCACGACGTCGTGAAGCCGCAGAAGCCGAACACGATCGCCAAGTCCCTCGCGATCGGCAACCCGGCCGACGGCCCGTACGTGCTCGACATCGCCCGCCGCACGGGCGGTGCCGTGGAGGACGTGAACGACGAGCAGGTCGTCGACGCGATCAAGCTGCTCGCCCGCACCGAGGGCATCTTCGCCGAGACCGCGGGCGGCGTGACCGTCGGCGTCACGAGGAAGCTGGTCGAGGCCGGTCTCATCGACCCGAGCCTGACGACCGTGGTCCTCAACACCGGCGACGGCCTCAAGACCCTGGACGCGGTGGCCGACACCTCTCAGGCGACCGCCACCATCCGCCCGAGCCTGGACGCGTTCCGCGACGCGGGCCTGGCCCACTGAAAGGTACGTGAACCCATGGCCGTCAACGTCCGCATCCCCACCATCCTCCGCACCTACACCGGCGGCCAGGCCGAGGTGAAGGCGGAGGGCGCGACCCTCGCCGAGGTCATCGCCGACCTGGAGAAGAACCACGGGGGCATCGCCGCCCGCGTCCTGGACGACCAGGGCAAGCTGCGCCGCTTCGTCAACGTGTACGTCAACGACGACGACGTGCGCTTCGAGCAGGGCCTGGAGACCGCGACGCCGGACGGCGCGGGCGTCTCCATCATCCCGGCGGTCGCCGGCGGCTGCTGAGCCGTCGCCCCCTCCGCGCTTACCCGCGGTATCCGTCTTATCTGAATTGCCCCTTCCGCGAGAAGAAGCGGAGGGGGCAATTCTGCATGGTTGAGCGGGGTAGAGTTGGGGAAGTCCCCGCCGCTGCTCATGCCAGACGCATATGAGAATGCGCCCGTGCGCGACAAGAAGCAGCCAAAGTGCCCGTGCCTTGTGTACCTTCTGCGCGCTTTGCCCGGCCCGACTTGACCCGGAATTCAAGGGATTCTCCCCAATTCGCCTTTCCGTGCTGCCCAGAATTCTCGTCCGATTGACCTGTTGCAGAGGGCAGTTGGGCAGATACATTCAGCCGCGGTCGACGCGTTCCGGCGCAGGGTCTGACCCGGGTCCGCGAAGTGCGGCCCCGCGCAAGGGCCAGTAATAGGGGAGTTAGGCATGGCTCAGGGCACCGTCAAGTGGTTCAACGCGGAGAAGGGCTACGGCTTCATCGCGGTCGACGGTGGTGCGGATGTTTTCGTCCACTACAGCGCGATCCAGATGGACGGCTACCGCACCCTTGAAGAAGGGCAGCGGGTCGAGTTCGAGATCTCGCAGGGCCAGAAGGGCCCGCAGGCGGACATGGTCAAGCTCGCCGCCTCCGCCTGAGCGCGGCGCGATCGGCCACCGACGCACTTCCGTCGAGGGGCCCGCATCCAGACCGGATGCGGGCCCCTCGTCATGTCCGGCTCCTCGTCATGTGCGCCCGGCGTGTGCGCCCGGCTCGTGCTCCCAGGGGTGACCGATCCTCGGTAGTCGCTTGCACTCGCATGGGGCGAGTGCTAATCATTGGCGTTAGCACTCTGAAGGTGAGAGTGCTTAATCGAGGATCGGGCAGATGAGGCCCGCGGCCAGGTGGGGCAAGGAACCACAGGGCTCGCAGGCCGTCCGTCGCGGGCGTCGGCGCGGTCCAGGAGCGTTATCCACCCCAGTCCGGGAGGACCACTTCACATGGCCAAGATCATCGCGTTCGACGAGGAGGCCCGGCGCGGTCTCGAGCGCGGCATGAACCAGCTCGCTGACGCCGTCAAGGTCACCCTCGGCCCGAAGGGCCGCAACGTCGTCCTCGAGAAGAAGTGGGGCGCCCCCACGATCACCAACGATGGTGTCTCCATCGCCAAGGAGATCGAGCTCGAGGACCCGTACGAGAAGATCGGCGCCGAGCTGGTCAAGGAAGTCGCCAAGAAGACGGACGACGTCGCCGGCGACGGTACGACCACCGCCACCGTCCTCGCCCAGGCGCTCGTCCGCGAGGGCCTGCGCAACGTGGCCGCCGGTGCCAACCCGATGGCCCTCAAGCGCGGCATCGAGAAGGCCGTCGAGGCCGTCTCCGGCGCCCTGCTCGAGCAGGCGAAGGATGTCGAGACCAAGGAGCAGATCGCCTCCACGGCCTCCATCTCCGCCGCCGACACCCAGATCGGCGAGCTCATCGCCGAGGCGATGGACAAGGTCGGCAAGGAAGGCGTCATCACCGTCGAGGAGTCGCAGACCTTCGGGCTCGAGCTTGAGCTCACCGAGGGCATGCGCTTCGACAAGGGCTACATCTCGGCGTACTTCGCGACCGACATGGAGCGCATGGAGGCGGCCCTGGATGACCCGTACATCCTGATCGTCAACTCCAAGATCTCCTCCGTGAAGGACCTGCTCCCGCTCCTGGAGAAGGTCATGCAGTCGGGCAAGCCGCTGCTGATCATCGCCGAGGACGTCGAGGGCGAGGCTCTGTCGACGCTGGTCGTCAACAAGATCCGTGGCACCTTCAAGTCCGTCGCCGTCAAGGCCCCGGGCTTCGGCGACCGCCGCAAGGCCATGCTGAACGACATCGCCATCCTCACCGGCGGCACGGTCATCTCCGAGGAGGTCGGCCTCAAGCTGGAGAACGCGGGCCTCGACCTGCTGGGCCGCGCCCGCAAGGTCGTCATCACCAAGGACGAGACCACCATCGTCGACGGTGCCGGTGACAGCGAGCAGGTCGCCGGTCGCGTGAACCAGATCCGCGCCGAGATCGAGAACAGCGACTCGGACTACGACCGCGAGAAGCTCCAGGAGCGCCTCGCGAAGCTGGCCGGCGGCGTGGCCGTCATCAAGGCCGGTGCCGCGACCGAGGTCGAGCTCAAGGAGCGCAAGCACCGCATCGAGGACGCCGTTCGCAACGCGAAGGCGGCCGTCGAGGAGGGCATCGTCGCCGGTGGCGGCGTCGCCCTGCTGCAGGCCTCCGCGGTCTTCGAGAAGCTGGAGCTGGACGGCGACGAGGCCACCGGTGCCAACGCCGTCAAGCTGGCCCTGGAGGCCCCGCTCAAGCAGATCGCCGTCAACGGTGGTCTCGAGGGTGGCGTCGTCGTGGAGAAGGTGCGCAACCTCCCCGTCGGCCACGGCCTGAACGCCGCGACCGGTGAGTACGTCGACATGATCGCCGAGGGCATCATCGACCCGGCGAAGGTCACCCGCTCCGCGCTGCAGAACGCGGCGTCCATCGCGGCCCTGTTCCTCACCACCGAGGCCGTCATCGCCGACAAGCCGGAGAAGGCGTCCGCGCCGGCCGGCGGCGGCATGCCGGGCGGTGACATGGACTTCTGAGTCTGATCCTCTGGATGCGCCCCTCGCACTGACCGGCCGCAGGCGGCCGGTCAGGCTTCGGGACGCTGCACCGGACTCCGTCCGGTGACCGGGGTCGACCTCAGTCCTGCCGAGGGCGGCACTCCCATCAGGGGGTGCCGCCCTCGGGTTTTGCGCAGCGGATCAGCTGTTCATCGCTGAACGCCGAAGGGCGGCACCCCGTGGGGTGCCGCCCTTCAGTCGTTCCCGCGTACGACGTCAGCGGACGTCGACGTAGTCGGCCACCGCGGCCGGTGCGTTGAAGTGCGAGCCGTCGGTGTTGTACCGGACGACGTACCAGCCGTCCACGGTCGCCTTGGCCTTGAGCGTCGCCACCCCGTTGGCGGCGGTACGGCCGGTCGCGAGCTGCTTCCAGGCCGACTGGCCGCGCGCCTGGAACCACAGGCTCACAGGGGCGTTCCCGTACGCCTTCCAGGCGCCACCGACCTGCTGCTGGACGCCGGCGGTCACGGTGACCACGGCGCCCTTGCGGACGGGCTCGGGGGCGGCGTTGACGGAGACGACGCGGGCGGGGGTGCGGACCATCCGGAACACGTTGCTCGCGGACTCGGCGAACATGTCGCTCACCGGGTGCCGGACCCGGAAGTACCCGCCCTGGCTCCGGCCGTTGAGGCTGTAGGTGCCGGGGAAGGAGGAGGGGTACGCGGTGGCGAGGGTGCGCCAGCCCGTGCGGCCGTCGGCGGAGGTCTCCAGGAGCAGCGTCTGGGCGGCGCTGGACCCGTAGTACTGGCCCGGGTTGTACGTGGGACGGAACGCGCCGATGGCGTTGACCTTGCCGTCCGCGGCGAGCAGGCCGCGGTAGACGAGGACCCGGCTCTCCTGGGGCATCACCAGCGGAGCGGTGACGGCCGGGAAGTACAGGAACGGGTCGTCGGTGGAGACCACCCAGCTGTCCAGCCGGACCCCGGGGGCGGACGGCAACTGGGCCGTGAAGCGGCCGTCGGCGTCGGTCGAGACGGTCTTGAACACCTGGTAGCCCGCGCGGCCGTCGCGGCCGAGGGACACCCGGACCTGCTGGTCGGCGAGCGGCGCGTCGGCGTTCTTCGGGTCGGTCATCCGCCCGCTGACCGTGACCTTCTCACCAGGCAGGACCCGGGTCCTGTCGGCGGTCGCGGTGACGGTCACGGCGCGGTGGTTCCAGGCGAGGATCGTCCGGGTGAACTGGGTGGCGCCGTGCACCTGCTCGCTGTTCTCGGCGTACGAGACGCGGAACTCGTCGCCGATGTTCACCTGGCCGTACGGCTCGCCGGTGAACTCGCCCTTCTCGTCGGTGGTCACCGTCTGCGCCACGCCGGTGTCGGGAATCAGGCGCTGGACGGAGATGCCGCGCCCGGAGATCGGGACGAGGTCCCCGGAGCCGGGCTGGACGCCGAGGAGCGTGCCCGAGGCCCTGGTGCTGCGGTCGTCCCAGCTCGGAGCCGAGAAACCGATGCCGAGCTGCGGCTTCAGGGTGAAGTCGAGCGTGCCGGCGTCGGCGCGGGTGACGGTGTTGCCGAGGGAGTCGGTCGCCGTGATGTCGATGGCGTACTTCCCGAGCTCCGGGATCGTGCCGCCGTCCTCGGTGAGCTTGAGGGCGGTGGCGGCGGGCAGGGAGAAGTAGTTCGTGCTCCACGACGCCTGGGTCAGGGCGGGGACCTCGGTGACGACGGTGTCGCCCTTGCGGATCTTCGCCGAGACGGCGGTGACGGTGGCCGAGGCGGCGTCCGTCCAGGCGGTCACGTGGAAGGCGCCGCGCTGGTACTCCTCGGTGAAGGCGGCGCCGATGCCGACGGCGGGCGCCGGAGCGGGCTCCTCGGCCACGGCGGGGGTGACGCCCGCGCCGAGGGCGAGGAGGGTCAGTACGGCGACGGCGGACGACGCCGTGCGCGAAGAGGGGCGGAGGTCAGAGCGCATCGATGTACTTCCCCTTCGACTCGCTGTAGAAGTAGCCGTTCTGGGACTGCTTGAGCACGAGCCACGAGCCGTCGCCGTAGTTCTTGGCCTTGAAGCTGAACTTGCCGTAGGCGTTGGTCGGGACGTCACGGTTCACCCAGTACCACTGGGAGTCGCCCTTGGGCCGGAAGACGAGCATGACCCGGGCGCCGGAGTGCGGCTTCCAGACGCCGCCGACCTTCTTCTGCACGGTGCCGGTGACCGTCATGTACGAGTTGGTACGCGGACGGTTCGGGCTGACGGAGAACGCGGCGAACCGCGTCTCGACGCGCGAGAGGCGCGTGGCGCCCGAGGTCTTCGCGACGTACCGGTCGCTCTCGTAGTGGTGCAGCCGGTAGACGGCGTTGACGTAGCCCCAGGTGCCGATGTCGACGGCGCAGTAGCTGAAGCTGTTGTCCCAGCGGGTCTTGCCGTACTTCAGATTGCCCCAGGTGCGCCCGTTGTCCAGGGAGACCTGGAGGTAGAGCGGCTCGTCCGCGCAACTGCCGCCGTTGAGGCGGGCGGTGGCGCGGACCCAGCCGAACTCGTCCAGGGTGACCCGGGTGCCGGTGTACGACACCTGGCCGAGCGCGGCGATCTGGCCCTCGTCGGCGGGGAAGCCGTCGAAGTACACCGAGGGCCGCAGGAAGGTGTACACCGTGCGCTGCCCGGCGTAGGCGGGGCGGGCCGGGAAGCGGAAGCCGCCGTCGGCGGCGGCGGACTGGCCGCCGATCTGCCCGGGGACCTTGTAGTGCCAGATGTCGGGCTGCTCGGTGGCGGCGACCACCGGCGCGCCCTCGAAGGGCACCCAGCCGTCCGGGGTCAGCCGCTGCACGGCGCCGCTGACGGTGACGTCGGTGCCCGGGAGGACGCGGTACTTGTTCAGGTCGGCGTTGATCCGGTACGTGAGCTTCTCGACGCCCACGCGGGGCACCGGGAAGCCGGCGTTCGGGTCGGTGACCGCGTCGGTCGGGACGACGGTGGCGGTGCCGCTGCGGATCTCCGCGTTCGGGGTGACCGGCAGCGAGAAGGTGCCGTCGGCGCCGGTGGTGGCGGTGAGCTTCGTGGTCGTCCAGTCGCCGGCGTCCAGGTTCAGGGACACCTGGACCGTGGTGCCCTCGGCGGCCGGCGTCCGGGCGCCGGTGTTCGGGTCCCAGGTGGTGGCCGCGCCGGACAGGACGAGGCTCCGCTGGTCGTAGCTGGTCGTGGCGCGGTCGAAGGACAGCTTGCTGACGCCGGTGTGCAGCTTGTGGGCGTAGGTGCCGCCGGTCCACTTCTGGACGGTGCCGGAGGACAGCCGGTACTCGACGACGACCGGGTAGTCGCCCAGCGGCATGCCCGCGGGCAGCTTCAGGGCGTCCGCGGTGGTCCAGCCGTACGGCCGGTCGGTGGCCTGGTCCGCGGACTGCCAGGTCAGCTCGTCGGTGGAGGCGATGACGGCGGCGTCGGGCGCGGCGGAGTCGAGGACGCTGACCTTCACCCACAGCGCGTTGGACGTCAGGTCGACGACGATCCGTCCGTCGTCGGAGGTGACGGTACGGGTGACGGTCTCGGCCGCGTGGGCCGCGGGCGCGGTCACCAGGGCGGGCAGGGTCAGCCCTGCCGAAAGGACGAAAACGGTTGCCGCACGCACGAGGGCATGCGGCAGCGTGCGCGTAGAGCGCATCTGAGAGACCCCCCACAGGTCGGAAGGCGGCGCATCGGAAGATCGCAAGCCGCGTGAGAGCAACATAGCGCTTGATGGTTGAACGTGTTCACTGGATGGCCTGTTCGCGGCCGGAGTCTGTCAGGGGCATCCTGAGAGGAGAGTCCGGCGCCCCGGGCAGCGGGCAGACAGGAGAGATCTCATGATCACCCTCCTCACCACACCGGCGGAACGCGAGCTGGTCATCACCCGCACCTTCGACGCGCCCGTGAGCCGCGTCTGGGAGGCCTGGACGCGGCCCGAGCACGTGCGGACCTGGTACGGGGTGGCGGGGCTGACCATGTCCGTCTGCGACGTCGACCTGCGGCCGGGCGGCGCGTGGCGCTGGGGCCAGCGGACCCCAGACGGCCAGGAGATCGTCTTCTCCGGCACGTACGAGGAGATCGTCACGGCCGAACGGCTCGTCTACTCGGAGATCTTCGAGCAGATGCCGGACGCCGAGCCGGTCCGCGTCGTCCTCGCCTTCGACGCCACCCCCGACGGCGGCACCGCGCTGACCAGCACGTCCTTCTGGCCGTCCACGGAGATCCGGGATCAGGCGCTCGCCGCGGGCATGGAGGCGGGGGTGAAGGAGCAGTACGACCGGCTGGCCGACCACCTCCGCAGGATGTGACCGCCCTGGAGGTCCCGCGGCTGACGGCGGACGGGCTGCTGCTGCGCCCCTGGGAGCAGGCGGACCTGCCGCTGGTCCGCGAGGCGTCGGCCGACCCGTACATCCCGCTGATCACGACCGTCCCGCCGGTCTGGTCGCGGACGGAGGGCGAGGCGTTCGTCCGCCGCCAGTGGGCCCGCGCGCAGACCGGCGCCGGCTACCCCTTCGTCATCGCCCGCACCTCCGACGCACGCCCCCTCGGCGCGATCGGCCTCTGGCTCCGCGACCTCCCCGAAGGCCGCGCGACCCTCGGCTACTGGCTCGCCCCCCACGCCCGAGGCAACGGCACCGCCACCCACGCCCTCACCACCCTCACCACCTGGGCCACCACCGAACTCCGCATCCCCCGCCTCCAACTCCTCGTGGAACCCTGGAACACCGCCTCGTCCCACACGGCCGAACGCGCCGGGTTCGTACGGGAGGGGGTGCTGCGGGGGTGGCAGGAGGTGGGCGGGGTGCGGCGGGACATGGTGATGTACGGGCGGGTGGCGGGCCGGGCGGGGTAGCCGCTCCGTCAGCCGGACGGACCTTCCCGGCGGGCCGGTGCTAGCAGAGGCAGGGGTCGGTTCCCCAGCCCAGGCCGACGATGTCGTCGTCGCGCAGCGCGCCGGCGTACGCCTGGATCTCGTCGACGTCACCCTTCAGGTACTCGCCCCAGCCGTCGGCGGTCATGCCGCGGCCGACCTGGAGCGGGCCGCCGCTCTTCCAGCCGTCGGGGACGTGCGCGGTCGCCTGCGCGTTGGTGAAGCCCTCGGCGAACAGCTTGACGGTGTCGGTCGCGTCGTCGTAGACGACGGCGAGGCGGACACCCTGCCCGCTGCTGCCGGCGGGACCCGTGATCTGCGAGACGACCTTCTCCGGCGCGCCCGCCTCGTCCCGCTCCGGCATGATCAGCTGCCAGGCGTACGTCGACGGCTCGTAGCGCAGCTTGAACGCCTCGGTGTGCTCACCGGCCTGCGACAGCACGGTCATCGGCCGGTTCGCGTCGGCCTCGGGGATCTGGACGACCACGCCGAGGGTGAAGCTGTCACCGGTGTTCACCACCGGGCCGTCGAGGGCGGCGTGGCCGCCCGCGCCGTCCAGACGCAGATCGCCCGTGTCGACCAGCGCGGGCGGCTGGTAGGCGCAGTCGGGGTCGCGGCCGGGGAAGCAGTTGCCGCTCGTCGGCTTGTAGATCGTCGCTCCGGCGCCCAGCTTCAGCGGTGCCCCGCCGTTCTGCTCGGGCGTCGCGCCGTCGGCCGCGGTCTCGAACGACCAGTGGCCGAGCAGACTCGGCTTGCGCTGCGCGAGTTCGCCGACCTCCTTCGGGACCACGACCCGGTCGTACGTCCGGAGGTCGCCGATCTCGCCCTGCCACCGCTGCTTGTAGCCCGAGCCGTCCCGGACGCGGCCGATCTGGAACGCGCCGCCGGCCGCGACGGGCGACGCCTCGGCCGCGGTGCCGACCTCGCGTCCGTTCACGTACAGCTGCGCGCGGCCCGTCTCCGCGTCGTATACGCCCAGCAGATGCGCCCATTCGCCGGTCTCCGGAGCGCCGCCCGAGACCTTCGCGTCGCCGATGGCGAAAGTCCAGGCGGCGCCGGTGTCCTTGCCCTCCAGGCCCAGGGCGAAGCCGGACCCGGAGTCCGTGTCCTGGCCGGCCACGGTCATGGCGCGGTCGGTCCGCGCGGGGCGTACCCAGGCGCCGACGGCGAAGGTCTTCCCGGTGTCGACGGCCGGCGCTCCCGTGGTGAGGTAGCCGTGGCTGCTGCCGTCGAGGCGGGCGGTGGATGTGAGCGGGGTGCCCTGGGGGGCCGGGCCGCCGAAGGTCACTCCGGTGCCGGCCTGGGCCGGGCTGCCCGTCTCGGCCGTGGCGGTCGTGGAGCCGGCGGGGTCGGCCAGCTTCCAGTGGGAGACGGGCGCACGGCCGGGAGCGACGCGGAACATGTAGTCGGTGCGGTTGCTGGAGCGCCCCGCCCGGTCGAACGCCTCGACGCTCAGCGTGTACGTGCCGGAGCGCGGCGGCATGTAGCGGACGGTGACCGGGGCGCCGGGCTCCGTGGCCTGCACGGTCCGGGCCGTGCCGTCGGAGAAGTTGTAGCGGTACGAGACGACGTCCGGCGACGTCGAGTCCATGGTGAAGCTGCCGTAGACCCCGACTCCGTCGGAGATCCGGTAGTCGTTCGGGTACTCCGGGGAGGTCACGGTCGGGGTCGCCGGGTTCGCGTTGTCGTACACGAACCGGCAGGCCGCGTCGGGGGCGTCGGAGCTCCAAGGCCCGTTCGCCGTGCCGTCGTTGGCACGGACGCGCCAGGAGATGACGGTGTCGGCCGGGATGTCCGACGGCACCTCGTACCGGTGGAGCCGCCCCGAGTACGCCGGGTAGGAGGAGTACGAGCGGCGCTGGTCGACGCCGGCCGGGTCCGTCCACCAGATCTCGAACTCTCCGCTGACCTGCTCCGGGTAGCCGGGCCGGTCGTCCTCCGCCGGGTCGGAGAGCACGGCCGTGAGGACGGGCGGCCCGCTGAAGTACGGAGCCGGGTCGCCGGTCGCGCACGGTGTGAAGTCGGTCTGCAGATCCTTGACGGCCGGGCGGTTGGGCGGCAGGTTGTCCGCCGCGTAGGCCGTACCCGGTACGGCGGTCGCCCCCACGACCGCAGCGAGGCAACTGCCGAGCAGCAGGCCTCGTTTTCTGAATGTTCCTGACATGGGTGTATTCCCCTCCCCTGGATACACGAACGCGCTTTCTAGCGGCCCGAAAGCCAGGAGGCTAACAGCGCCCACCGACACTGCCGACAGGGTTTTCGGCCCCCTACGCCTCCGGGCCCGCCAGTAGGCCCGTGTCCTGGCCCGCGCGCTTCAGGGACGCCGTCACGAAGCCGTTCGTCTTCAGGTCCTCGATCGTCGCGCGGAGGAACGCGACCGTCTCCGCGGAGCGGGTGACCGGGGTGCCCACCGCCTGGCGGATCCGCATGAAGCGGGTGTCGAGGAGGCGGACCTCCGGGTGGGCGGCCGCGTACGCGGTCATCGGCTGGCGGATGCCCGCGCCCGCCTCCAGGGCCTGCGCGGCGAACGTGTCGACGCCCTCCTCGCCGCGCACCAGCTCCGCGTGGCGCAGGGTGCGGGTGAGGTAGAGGTCGTACGCGGAGCCCGCCTTCACGCCGATGCGGACGCCCGGGGCGTCCACCTCCTCGGGGCTCGTCAGGGCGGAGTCGCGCGGCACCGCGTACACGCCCTCGATGACGACGTACGGGGCCGTGAACGCGACCTCCGCCTCCCGCGCCGGCTCGACGGCGAGGAAGCAGAGGTCGGCGCGGCCGGCCGCCATCGCCTCGTACGACTTGCGCGCCGCGTCGAAGCAGAGCAGCTCCACCGGTACGCCGAGCCGGGCGCCGATCTCGCGGGCCAGGTCCACGGTGATGCCGGCGGGCGACTCCGGGGTGCCCTGGGCCAGGACCGGGTTCCCGAGGTTGATCGAGGCGCGCAGGGTGCCGGTCGGGGCCAGGTCGGAGACGAGGGCGGGCGTTGTCGTCGCAGGGGTCATGGGGCCGGAGTCTAGGGGCGGGGGGTGGGTTTCGGCAGGTCAGGGGGGATGGGTTTCGGCAGGTCAGGGGGGGAGGGGCGTGGGGGTACGGGGGTGCCGTCACGTCTCCGTCGGGGCGTGCGCCTCCGCCAGGCGGGTCAGGTTCTCCTCCGTCAGGCGCAGCGCGCCCGCCGCCACGTTGGCCGCCAGGTGGCCGAGGTCGCCCGTGCCGGGTATAGCGAGCAGGTGGGGGCCCTGGTGGAGGGTCCAGGCGAGGCGGATCTGGGCCGGGGTCGCGCCGTGTTCGCGGGCCACGGCCAGGATCGCCTCCGGTTCCGCGGCGGCCGTCGTGCCACCCTCCCGGCCCGCCGCGGCGATCGAGTAGAACGGCACGAACGCGATGCCCTGCTCGCCGCAGTGGCGGACGAACTCCGCGTACTCCGGGCGTACTCCGATCCCGTACATGTTCTGCACGCACACCACGGGCGCTATGCCCCGCGCCTCTTCGAGCTGTTCGGGCGTGACGTTCGAGACGCCGAGGTGGCGGATGAGGCCGGCGTCGCGGAGTGCGGCGAGGGCGCCGAAGCGTTCGGCGACCGAGTCGGTGCCGAGGACCCGGAGGTTGACGACGTCGAGGTGGTCGCGGCCGAGCTGGCGCAGGTTCTCCTCGACTTGGGCGCGCAGGGCCGCCGGGGTGCGGGCGTGGTCGGTCCAGGCGCCGGACGCGTCGCGCGCGGGTCCGACCTTGGTCGCGATGACGAGGTCGTCGGGGTAGCGGCCGGACGGTCCGGCGAGCGCGCGGTTGATGAGCTCGTTGGCGGAGCGCAGGCGCGAGAAATAGAAAGCGGCGGTATCCAGGTGGTTCACGCCGAGCTCGACAGCCCTGCGCAGCACGCCGATCGCCTGCTCGCGGTCCCTCGGCACGGCGTCCTCGATGAGGGCGCCCCCGGTCTGCGGCAGTCGCATGGTGCCGAAGCCGACGCGGCGGACGGGGAGGTCGCCGAGCGTCCACGTGCCCGCGGCGGCGGCGGACGGGGAGACGGCGGGGGAGGGGACGGGGGTGGGGGTGGCGAGGGCGTTCCGGTCTGAGGTCATGGCGGGGATGATCTCCCGCCGGGCCCGTCCTGGCCACCCGCCTCCCCCCGCCGTACGCCGCGGCGGACGTGATCGGGCGGCTCGGCGGGCCGGGAAGTGGCGGCTACACGCGAGGGCAGACCGGTACGGGTGTGGCAGGTGCGGCAGCCGCACGCCGACGGGGACCGCGCCGAACGGACCGCCCGGCGCCACCTCCACCCCCGGGGGCTACCCCCACCCCCCACCCGCGTGCCTGCCGGATGGGGAGCTGACGCGAGGTCAACGATGCTTCCTGCATGACGACTTCCGCAGGTATCGCGCTCACTCTCGCCCTCGCCTCCGCCGCCCTCGCCCCCACGGCGGGCGCCGCCCCGGTGGCCCCCGCCGCCCCCGTCCTGAGCTGGTCCGCGTGCGGTCCCGCCGGTCTCCGGCAGGAGTGCGCCACGCTCACCGTCCCGCTCGACTACGCGGATCCGGACGGGCGGCAGGTCGGGCTGGCCGTGTCGCGGATCCTCAGCGACCGGCCCGAGGCGCGCCGCGGGGTCCTGCTCGTGGTGCCCGGCGGGCCCGGCGGGTCGGGGGTGCAGCGCCTGTCGGGGAAGGGGGCGGCGCTGGGGAAGGAGCTGGGCGGGGCGTACGACCTGGTGGCGTTCGATCCGCGCGGGGTCGGCGGCAGCATGAAGGCGGACTGCGGGCTCGCGGACGACGACCGGCGGCTCGTGAACCTGCGCAGCTGGCCCGCCGCCGACGGCTCCATCGACGTGTCCGTCGAGCGCTCCCGCCGTATCGCGGAGGCCTGCGCCCGCAACGGCGGCGCCGAGCTGCGCAGCCTCACCACCGCCAACCAGGTGCGGGACCTGGACCGGCTGCGGGCGGCGCTCGGCGAGAAGAAGGTGTCGGTGTGGGGCGTCTCGTACGGCACGTACGTCACCGCGCAGTACGCGCAGAAGTTCCCGGACCGCACCGACCGGCTGGTCCTCGACAGCAGCGCCGACCCGAACCCGCGCACCGTCGCCCAGGGCTGGCTGCGGGGGATGGCGGGGGGCGCCGAGGACCGCTTCCCCGACTTCGCCGCCTGGGCCGCGCACCCGGACCGGGCGAAGGCCGGGCTGCGGCTCGCCGAACGCCCCGAGGACGTCCGCCCGCTCCTCCTCGGTCTCGCCGCCCGGCTGGACCGGGGGCCGAAGCCCTCGACGACGGTCGGCGTGCCGCTGACCGGCAACCTGCTGCGGCAGGCCCTGCAGATGGCCCTGTACTCGGACTCCCAGTTCGAGGGCCTGGCCCAGTTGGTGCAGCAGGCGCGCACCGCGTCCGAGAAGCCCGTCCTGCCGCCGGCCCTGTCCGGCCCGATGCCCGACGCCGACGCGGCCGTCACGGTCGGCGTGATCTGCAACGACGTGAAGTGGCGGGGTTCCGTCCGCTCGTACGAGCGGGCCGTCGTCGCCGACCGGGCCGCGTACCCCCTGACGGCGGGCATGCCGGCCAACATCACGCCCTGCTCCTTCTGGAAGGGCGGCCCCGTCGAACAGCCCACCCGCCTCACCGACGAGGGCCCCTCCAACATCCTCATGATCCAGAGCCTGCGCGACCCCGCCACCCCGCACTCGGCCGGCCTCAAGATGCGCGAGGCCCTCGGCACCAAGGCCCGCATGGTCTCGGTCGACCACGGCGGCCACGGCATGTACCTCGGCAACGGCAACCCCTGCGGCGACCGCACGGTCACCCGCTTCCTGCTGACGGGCGAGCGGCCGGCTACGGACGTCACCTGCTGATACGCGCGCGCCGCACGACGGACGCGAGAGAGGGCTCCCGGTACGCACGTACCGGGAGCCCTCTCTCGTATGCGGCTCGTATGCAGTCGGGCGGGTGTCAGGCGGATGCCAGGCGTTCACCGGGTGGGCCCGTCAGACCTTCGCCGGTTCCGGCGCCGGGCCCTCGGTCGAGGTCGAGGTCGTGGCCGCGTCCGTGGCCGTGGCGGGGGCGGTGGCCGGCTCCAGGGGGGTCGGGGGCTCCGTCTCCGTGTTCACGTTGAACTCCTCGATCAGCTCCTTGCTGAAGCCGAAGAAGTACGTGGCCAGGAAGCCCACGACGTAGCCGACGAGGAGGCCGCCCGCGTAGATCGCGATCGTCCCGCCGAGGCCCTTGTTGCCGTCGAGGAGGGGGAAGAGGGCCCAGCCCGAGGGGCCGATGGCGGTGGAGCCGACCTGGTCGCCCAGCATGTTGAAGAGGCCGATGAAGCCGCCGCCGAAGGCGCCGCCGACACAGGCGGTGATGAAGGGGCGGCCGAGGGGCAGCGAGACGCCGTAGATCAGGGGTTCGCCGACGCCGAGGAAGCCGGCGGGGAGGGCGGACTTGATGGTGCGGCGGATCGAGGCGTTGCGGGGCAGCTTGCGGTAGACGGCCATGGCCGCGCCGACCTGGCCCGCGCCCGCCATCGCCAGGATGGGCAGCAGGACGGTGAAGCCCTGCTGTTCGATCAGGGTGGTGTGGATGGGGATGAGCGCCTGGTGGAGGCCGAGCATCACCAGCGGGAGGAAGAGGCCGCCGAGGAGGAAGCCGGCGCCGGCGCCCGCGTGGGCGAGCAGCCAGGTGGCGAAGTCGCCGATGCCCTGGGAGATCTCACCGGCGACGAACATCAGGCCGAAGATCGTGGCGAGGCCGGAGACGAGGACCGTGAGGGTGGGGGTGACGAGGACGTCGAGGGACTCGGGCACCCAGCGGCGGCACCACTTCTCGACGTACACGGCGAGGACGGCCGCGCCGAGCGCGCCGAGGACACCGCCCTGGCCGGGGGAGAGGGTCTGGCCGAAGACCTCGATCTTGGCGACGCCCGCGAAGACGATGATGGAGGCGACCGCGCCGCCGAGGATGGGCGTGCCGCCGAACTCCTTGGCCGTGTTGAAGCCGACGAAGACCGCGATCAGGGCCATGAAGCCGCTCGCGATGGCGGCGAGCGCGGGGGTGATGCCGGGCAGCCAGCCGAGGTTGATGAGCAGGCCGTTGAGGCCGGCGATGATGCCGCAGCCGATGAGGGCGGGGATCAGCGGGACGAAGATGTTCGCGATCTTGCGCAGGAAGAGCTTGAACGGCGTGGAGTTCTTCGCCTTCTGCGCCGCCTTGATCGCGGCGCCCTGCGCGGCGAGTTCGTCCGCCGAGTGGACGGGCGTGGGGGCCTCGGCGATCAGGGCCTCGAACGCGGGGGTCACGCGGGCGACGGTGCCCGGGCCGAGGACGATCTGGTACGTGTCGTCCTCCACCACGCCCATCACGGCCGGTACCGCCTTGAGGGCCTCGTCCTGGACGAGCGAGCGGTCCCGCAGACCCAGCCGCAGGCGGGTCATGCAGTGGGCCACGGAGCTGATGTTCCCGGCGCCGCCGACGAGGGGGAGGATCGCGGCGGCGATGGCGCGGTTCTTGTCGTCTGTGCTCATGGTGCGGTCGTGCCTTGCTGTGAGGGGGTGCCCGGCGGGGGGTTACGGGGTGGTGGGGGCGGCGGGGGCCGTCGCGTGCAGAGCGGCCCGCAGGTGGCCCCGCGAGTCGTGCAGGCGCTGGTCGGCGGCCTTGGCATCGATGTCGGCGAGGAGCATGAGGATCGCGGTCTTCACCTCCCCGTCGGCGGCGGCGAGGGCGGTCTCGATCTGCTCGTCCGGGGCGCCGGTGGCGAGGGCCACGATGCGGCGCGAGCGGGCCTGCAGCTTCTCGTTGGAGGCGCGGACGTCGACCATGAGGTTCCCGTACGTCTTGCCCAGCCGGATCATGGTGATCGTCGAGATCATGTTGAGCACCAGCTTCTGCGCGGTGCCCGCCTTCAGCCGGGTGGAGCCGGTGAGGAGCTCGGGGCCGGTGACGACCTCGATGCCGTGCTCGGCGGCGGCGGCGAGCGCGCTGTCCGCGTTGCAGGACAGGCCGATGGTCAACGCACCCTGTGTACGGGCGTGTTCGACGGCGCCGATGGCGTACGGGGTACGGCCGGAGGCGGAGATGCCGACGACGGTGTCGTCGGGGGTGAGCCCGAGCGCGGTCAGGTCCTGGACCGCCAGCTCCTTGGAGTCCTCGGCGCCCTCGACGGCCTTGACCATCGCGGACGGGCCGCCCGCGATGAGACCGACGACCTCGGAGGGGTCGGTGTTGAAGGTGGGCGGGCACTCGCTGGCGTCGAGGACGCCGAGCCGGCCGGCCGTGCCGGCGCCCAGGTAGAGCAGCCGGCCGCCGCGGGCCATGCGGGCGGCGGTGGCGTCGATGGCGGCGGCGATGACGGGCAGCTGCCGGGCGACGGCGGCGGGGACGGACTGGTCCTCGCCGTTCATCAGGGCGGCGATCTCGGCCGTCGGGAGCTGGTCGATCTCGGCGAGCTCCGGCCGGAACGCCTCGGTGGTGAGGGTGGCGAGCTGGGCGCGCAGCGCGGAGTACGTGGCGGCGGTGGATGCGGTGGACACGGGGCGGCTCTCTCGGGGTTCAGCGGGTGCGGGGGGCGTGGCGGTGGGCGAGGGCTTCGTACGAGGCCGCGAGGGCAGGGGCCGCCGTCTCGTACGTACGTTGGGTGACGCAGGTGAACAGACAGTCCACGACCAGGAGTTGGCTGGTGCGGGACGACATGGCCGCGGGGCGCAGTTCGCTCTCGCGGGCGGTGGAGGTGGTCAGCACGTGGTCGGCGTACTGCGTGACCGGGCCGTCCGGGCGGCCGGTGATCGCGACCGTGGTGGCGCCGTGGTCGAAGGCGACCCGCAGCGGTTCTATGACGTCGCCGGTGGACCCGGAGTGGGTGATCGCGATGGCGACGTCGCCGGAGCGGAGCTGGACGGCGTTGGTGACGGCGAGGTGCGGGTCGCTGTGGGCGTGGGCGATCAGGCCGATGCGCAGCAGCTTCTGCCCGAGGTCCTGGGCGACGAGGCCGGAGGCGCCGACACCGTAGATGTCGACCCGGCGGGCGGTGGCGAGGGCGGCGACGGCGGCGCCGAGCTGGACGGTGTCGAGTCCGGCGGCGGTGTCGGCGAGGGTCTGCTGCTCGTCGTAGGCCAGCTTGGCGACGACGTCGGCGACCGGGTCGTCGACGGCGATGTCGGCGGTGACCGAGGGGGCCCGGCCGGACTGCTGCTGGGCGGCGAGACCGGCGAGCGCGAGGCGCAGGTCGCGGTAGCCGGGGTAGCCGAGCAGGCGGGCGGTGCGCACGACGGTCGCCTCGCTGGTGCCGGTGAGCTCGGCGAGGCCGGTGACGGTGAGGGCGGCGCAGCCGGCCGGGTCCCCGGCGACGGCCTCGGCGACGCGCTGCATGGAGCGGGTCATGGAAGGGGCGAGGGTGCGCACCTTCGCCGCGAGGGCGGCGGGTGCGGGCGGGGCCGCGGCCGGCGTCCCGGAGGCGCCGGTGAAACTTTCCTTCACGTCATTGGTCACATAATGAAAGATATTTTCGGCCCCTGGGGACCGTCAAGACCCCGTTGGACCCGTATCCGGGCAGGCCATTGGTCCCCTTCCTCGGGGTACGGCATTGGTCCGCGGCGGCCCCTTGGGGCGAGAATGTGAGCATGGACGACATCGACCCCGTGGAACAGGCACTCCATGCCGCCCGCGCCCTGGTTCTCGCCGACCTGGTGGCCCGCGAGGTCGCCATGGCCGAGGTCGTCTCGATGGTCGAGGACGCCGTGGCCCACCGCCGCTGGTGGGTCGAGCAGTGGCCCGAGGGCGCGCCCTTCGTGGCCGGTCTCGTCGCCCAGGACGTCCAGGACGCCCTGCTCGAACGCTACGGCCGCTGGCCGCTCTGCCCGGTCTGCTCCTCGGGCGACCCGCACGCCCTCGACGTCGAACCCGAGATGGGCCCCGACCCGCACTGGGTCTGCGGCAAGCAGGGCGTGGTGGTCGCCCCCGTGGGCGGCCTGACGTGACCCTGTACATCGACCCGCCCTCGTGGCCGGGCCATGGCCGCATGTGGTCCCACCTGATCAGCGACGTCTCCTTCGAGGAGCTCCACGCCTTCGCCGCCTCGATCGGCGCGCCCGCCCGCGGCTTCGACGGCGACCACTACGACATCCCCTCCGACTACTACGCGGGCGCGGTGGCGGCGGGCGCGATCGAGGTCGGCTCGAAGGAACTGCTCCGCCGTCTCACGGACGCGGGCCTGCGCCGGCCGAAGGGTCGGCCGGCGCAGGGGGAGGCGGCCGGTGACCGCCCTTAGCCGGTGAGCGTCCCCGGCCGGTGATCCGCACGGGAGATCCCGCTCTCCCGTGCGGAGGCGATCCCCCCGACGGGAGGGTCAGCGGGACGACACGACCTTCCGCGCCCGCGGCGCACCCGAGGCCACGACCCGGGAGGAACCCTGGTGGAGCCGGAGCGAGACGGTGACGGTGGCGAGCGCGAGCAGGGTCATGGCGGCGCCGGCCCAGGCGGGGGAGGCGTAGCCGTGGCCGGCGTCGATGACGGTGCCGCCGAGCCAGGGGCCGCCGGTGTTGCCGAGGTTGAAGGCGGCGGTGGTGGTGGCGCCGGCCAGGGTCGGGGCGGCGCCGGCGACGTTGAACATCCGGGCGTTGAGCGCGGGCGCCGTGTAGAAGCAGGAGACGCCGAGCAGGAAGGTCAGCGTGATCGTGGCGACCGGGCTGGAGGCGAACAGGGCGAGCGCGGTGAGGAAGACGGTGGAGGCGGTGACGCCGCTGAGCAGCACGCCGAAGAGGTGGGCGTCGGCGACCCGGCCGCCGAGGTACGTACCGATGAGCGCGCCGATGCCGAAGAGGGCGAGGACGCCGGAGACCCAGCCGTCGTCGAGGCCGGAGACGTCGGTGAGCAGCGGGGCCAGGTAGGAGAAGGCGCAGAAGACGCCGCCGGCGGCGAGGGCGGTGAGCAGGACGGAGAGCAGGACCTGCCGGTCGCGGTAGATGACGAGCTCGGCGCGGAGCCGCGGCCGGGTCTTGGGCACGGGGATGCGCGGGATCTTCGTCACGACGCCCACCAGGGCGATGGCGGAGGCGGCCCCGACGGCCCAGAAGGCGGACCGCCAGCCGAGGTGCTCGCCGAGGAAGGCGCCGGCGGGGACGCCCAGGACGTTGGCGATGGACAGCCCGCCGATCATGACGGCCATGGCCCGCGCCCGCGCCCCCACCGGCACCATGGCGATGGCGACGGCGGCCCCCACCGCCCAGAACCCGGCGCAGGCGAGCGCGCTCACGACCCGCGAGGCGAAGAGCACCGGGTAGTTCGGCGCGAGCGCTCCGGCGATCTGCCCGAGCCCGAAGAGGGTGATGAGCGCGACGAGCGTGGTCTTGCGAGGCAGCCGCAGCGTGGCCACGGCGAGCAGCGGGGCGCCGACGACCATCCCGATGGCGAACGCCGATATGAGCAGCCCCGCGGTGGGGATGGACACGTCCATGTCCTCGGCGATGGGCGGCAGCAGCCCGGAGAGCATGAACTCGCTCGTACCGAGCGCGAAGACGGAGAGACCGAGGATGTAGACGGCGAGAGGCATGCGGGCGGGCGCGGGGGCTCCGGACGGCGCGGAGGCGTCGACGGCAGGCTCGGACGAGGAAGACGGCATGACATGCGCAACCGGCCGTTCATTCCTGACATTCCACCACCCCGACACGTCTCGCGATACGGAACGGTCACGTCGCGGGAGCGCGGGGCGGGCTGCGTCGACGCGCGCTGACCGTCCCGGCGCGCCGCCCCGGCCGGTTCACGCCAACCGGCACTCCGCCCCCTCAGCCCTCCCCCGAGGGCTCCCGCAGCTCCCCCAGCTCCCGCTCCAGGTTCGCCCGCGCGCGCTCCTCCCAGACCGCTGCCCCGTACGGCGTGCGGAAGAGGCGGGGGAGGGAGAGGAGGTGGGTGAGGATGGCGGTGCGGCCTTTTCGGAAGGCGGGGTCGGGGACGAAGGCGTATTCCTCGCGGACGGCTCTCGTATACCCCGTATAGGTATCCAGGGGGCTCGCCAGGATCGCCAGGTCCGCGTCGCACAGGGTCTCGCCGTTGAGGTCGCCGGGGGCCGGGTCGTGGGTGGCCGTGAGGCGGACCAGGCGGGCCACCTCGGCTACCTCGTGGGCGGTGAGGCCCGCTTCGGGGAGGGCTCTTTCGGCCAGGTTCGCCGAGCGCTCCTCGTTCTCCGAGCGGTCCGGCCGGTAGACCGCGTCGTGGAACCACGCGGCCAGTCGTACGAGCTCCAACTCGCCGCCCTCGCCGCCCTGATCGGCCAGTTCGTCGATGCGGCCGAGGACCGCCGCCAGGTGGTCGACGGTGTGGTACCTGCGCTGCGGCTCGGCCCAGCGGGACAGCAGGTTCCGGCCGTACGGCAGGGGGTCCGGGCCTTCGCGGCCGGCGCGGGCGGCGAGCAGGGTCGAGGTCCAGCGGCGGAGCAGTTCGCGCTCCCGGTCTGTCTCCTGGTCCGTGGTCATGGGGGGCATTCTGCCGTGCCGGGGGCCGGGCGGGTGGGGTGTCGGGGCTCGGCGGGCGGGTGCCGGATGGGTGCCGGATGGGTGCCGGATGGGTGTCCTTCGTGCGGAGGCGCGTGCTCCCTTTTGGGGTCTGACTTGCCTTCACCTCAGCCTTACATACCCCCCATGGGTATGCTACGGTGCAGCGCACAGGTACCCCCCAGGGGTATGCCTCGGGCGGTCCCCGGGGTCGGAACGCGAGTGAAGGGTCAGGGCAATGTCAACCGTCAATCCCCGGCGCTGGTGGGCACTTGTCGTGCTCGCCGCCGCACAGTTCATGGTCATCATGGACACCTCGATCATCGGGGTGGCGCTCCCCGAGATGCAGAAGGACCTGGGCTTCTCCCAGGGCGAGCTCCAGTGGGTGTTCAACGCCTACGTGATCGTCTTCGGCGGACTGCTGCTGCTCGGCGGCCGGCTCTCCGACCTCATCGGCGCCCGCAAGATCTTCGTCTCCGGCTGGGTCGTCATGATCGCCGGATCCGTCCTCGCGGCCGTCGCGCAGACCGCCTGGGTCGAGATCCTCGGCCGTGCCGTCCAGGGTGTCGGCGGCGCGCTCATCGCGCCCTCCGCGATGACGCTGCTCATGATGCTCTTCATGCACGACCCGAGGGAGCTCGGCAAGGCGATGGCCCTCTACGGTGCCGCCGCCCCCGCCGGCGGTACCGCCGGTGTCTTCCTCGGCGGTGTCTTCACCGAGTGGGCCGCCTGGCAGTGGTGCTTCATCATCTACGTGCCCATCGGCCTCGCGACCCTCGCCGCGACCAAGATCCTCCCGAGCGTCGAGTCCCGCCGCGGCTCCGTCGACGTCCTCGGCGCCGTCGCCGTCACCGCCGGTCTCGCGCTCGCCGTCTTCGCGGTCGTCCGCGCCCCCGAGGTCGGCTGGGGCTCCACCGGCACGATCCTCCAGCTGGCCGGCGCCGTCGTCCTCCTGATCCTCTTCTTCGTGATCCAGAAGGCCATCCGCGAGCCCCTCATGCCGCTCAGCGTCTGGCGCGTGCCCCGCCTCGGCTCGGCCAACCTCGCGATGACGCTGCTCGGCGCCGCCTGGATCCCGATGTGGTACTTCCTCAACCTCTACCTCCAGCAGGTCCTCGGCTACGGCGCCTTCGCCTCCGGTGCCGCGCTGCTCCCGATGACCGTGCTGCTGATGATCTTCATGACGGCCATCACCGCCAAGCTGATGGCGAAGTTCGGTGCCAAGCCGCTCATCGGCATCGGTCTGCTCGTCCTCGCCGCCGGCCTGGTCTGGCTCGCCGCCGTCGAGCCCACCGGCACCTTCCTCGTCGACGTCCTGCCGGCCTCGCTGGTCGCCGCGCTCGGCATGTCCCTGGCCTACATTCCGGCCATGATCGCCGCGATGTCCGGCGCGCCGCAGGAGCAGGCCGGTCTCGCCTCCGGCATCGTCAACACCACCTACAACGTCGGCTCCGCGCTCGGCCTCGCCGCCCTCACCGCGGTCGCCATGTCCCAGGGCGCCGACCAGCTCGGCAACCTGCCGAAGCTGACGGACGGCTTCTCGGCCGCCTTCATCGGTGCAGCGATCATCGCCGCGGTCGGTGGCGTGATCACCCTCCTCGTGATGAAGGGCGACAAGGCGCCGGCCGCCGACGCCGGCGTCCCCGCGCAGCAGGGCGGCGACAAGGTCTCCGCCTGACGCGGCCCCGCAGGGGCCGCCCGATGTCCGTCGCGCCGGCGGATGTCGGGCGGCCCCTTTTCTCGTACCCCTACGTCCGCCACGGGAGCCCGCAGTGGATTTGAACACCCGAGCCGTTCACGTAGTCAACGAGCCTTTCCAGCAAGGCAGTTGGCCGCTCTCCGTCCCCCTCGTCCAGTCCTCCGCCTTCGCCTTCTCCTCCGCCGACGAGCTCGCCGGGGCCATGGCCGGGCCCGACGGGCAGTACGTCTACAGCCGGCGCGGCAACCCGACCGTACGGGCCCTGGAGCAGACGCTCGCCGGGCTCGAAGGGGGTGCAGGGGCCATCGCCTTCGCCTCCGGGATGGGGGCGATCAGCGGGGTGCTGCTCGCGCTGCTCAAGCCGGGGGACCGGGTGGTGGCGCAGCGGTGCCTGTACGGGGGGACCTTCGCCGTCCTGTCGGATCTGGCGCGGCGGTACGGGATCGAGGTCGTGTACGTCTCCGGGGACGAGGTCGCCGAGTTCGAGGAGGCGGCCGTGCATCCGGCGACCCGGCTGCTCGTCCTGGAGACGATCGCGAACCCGACCGGGCAGGTGGCCGACCTGCCGGGGCTGCTGGCGGCGGCCCGCCGGCTCGGGGTGACCAGCGTCGTCGACAACTCGCTCGCCTCGCCGGTGCTGTGCCGCCCGATCGAGCTGGGCGCGGACGTGGTGGTGCACTCGACCACCAAGTACCTCTCCGGCCACTCCGACGTGCTCGGCGGCGCCGCCGTCTTCGCGGACGACGAGCTGCGCCGGAAGGTGTGGCCTCGCACGGTCGAACTGGGCGCCTGCGCCGACCCGTTCGCCGCCTGGCTGACCCTGCGCGGGATACCGACGCTGCCGTTGCGGATGCGCGAGCACTGCGCCAACGCGGCGGTCCTCGCCGAGCGTCTCGCGGGCCGCCGTGACGTGTCCGCCGTGCACTACCCCTGGCTGGCCGGGCACCCCTCGTACGACACGGCCCGCAAGGTGCTGTCCGGGGGCGGTGGGCTGCTCTCCTTCGAGCTGGCCGGCGGCCGGGAGGCGGGGCGGGCGTTCATCGAGCGGGTGCGGGTGGCGAAGCTGGCGCTGTCGCTGGGCGGGGTGGAGAGCCTGGTGACCCATCCGGCCTCCACCTCCCACCGGGAACTGGACGCGGATGCCCTGGCGGCGGCCGGGATCGCGCCCGGTCTGGTGCGCATGTCGGTCGGCATCGAGGGGGTCGAGGACCTGTGGGGCGACATCGAGCGCGCGCTCGCCCACGAGGGCGGTGAAGACCCCGGCGGATGGGGTCATTTGAGCCTTCTTTTGGGTTGACAAAATAAATGAGCAATTCGTAGATTGGGTAGTGCCAAGGAACAAAGGAACGACAGGAACGACCACTCCTAGGTCAAGGGGGGCGCGTGATGCGCTACTTCGAGGACTTCCGGCCCGGCGACATCCACGAGCTGGGCACCGTCACCGTCACGGCGGAGGAGGTGCTGGAGTTCGGCAGGCGCTTCGATCCGCAGCCCTTCCACACGGACCCCGAGCTCGCGGCGGAATCGCAGTTCGGCGGCCTGATCGCCAGCGGCTTCCACACCCAGTCGATGTTCATGCGGCGCTACGTCGACGGCCTGCTCGCCTACAGCTTCTGTATGGGCTCGCCCGGGATCGACGAGGTGCGCTACCTGCGCCCCGTGCGCCCGGGCGACGTCCTCACGGCACGGGTGGAGATCCTTGGCGCCACCCCGTCGCCGTTCAACCCCACCAGCGGCACCGTCAAACCGCGCTGCACGCTGGTGGGCGCCGACGGGACGGCCGTGTTCAGCATGATCCTGCACAGCATCTTCCGGCGCCGCCCCGCCGGGACCGAGGCCGGCCATCTGTCGTCGATGCCCGCGGCCGAGGACCCCGTCGGGTGCTGCGCGCGCCCGCGCACGCACGCGCGCGCCGAGGAGACCGCCCCCGCAGTGGCCATGAGCGCCTGACCTGGACCTGAACAGGTCGGTCCGCGACTGAGCACGGCCGTCCGTACAGCACGGCCGTCCGTACAGCACGCGCGGCGAGTGCGGCTCGCGTCAACCGCACCGCCCGCACCTCCCACGTCACCCGCACCGCCCGCGTCACCCGTATCGCCCGCAATCCAAGTGAAGGGGGACCTCCTGTGGAGGCCGTATCCCGCACCGCCCAGTGGACCGCCGCGGCGCGCGCCCTGGAGACCGAGCGCGAGGACCGGCTGTTCGCCGATCCGTACGCGCGCACCGTCGCCGACCAGATCGGCTTCGAACTGCTCGAACGCTACGACGGGGGCGGCATCGTGCCGTTCCTCGCCATCCGCACCACCTACCTGGACCGCGCGATCGTCGCGGCGGTGCAGGAGCGCGGCATCCGCCAGGTGGTCTTCCTCGCCGCCGGCATGGACACCCGGTTCTTCCGGCTGCCCTGGCCCGACGGCGTCACCGTCTACGAGCTCGACCGCCCGGCCCTCCTGGAGGCCAAGGCCGAGATGCTGAAGGACGAGCCGCTGCCGGCCGGCCGCACCCGCGTCCCGATCCCGGTCGACCTCACCCAGGACTGGACCGGCCCCCTGAAGGAGGCCGGATGGAAGAGCGACGAGCCCGTGCTGTGGGTCGTCGAGGGCCTGCTCTTCTTCCTGCCGGAGGAGGCCGTGCGGACCCTCATCTCGACGCTCTCCGCGCACGCGGCGCCCGGCTCCGTGCTGCTCGGCGACGTCATCTCCAGGGCCGCCCTGGAGAACCCGCTCGCCCGCACCTTCATGAACGCGCTGAAGGAGGACGGCAACCCGTGGCTCTTCGGCACCGAGGAGCCCGAGGCGCTGCTCGACGCCTGCGGCTGGGCCGTGCGCGAGGTCAGGCAGCCGGGTGAGCCCGGCGCCGACTTCGACCGCTGGCCCTACCCGGTCCCGGCCCGCAACGTGCCCCGCGTGCCCCGCTCCTTCCTGTTCACCTGCGACCTGCCCGGATACGAGGAGGAGACGGCCGCATGAGCGCCCAGGACTTCCACCAGAGAGTCATCACCGACGCCGGCGCGGCCGTGCGCGGACTCACCGTCGCCCTCGGCGAGCGGCTCGGCCTGTACAAGGCGCTCGCCGAGCACGGCCCGCTGACCGCGGGCGAGCTCGCCGGGAAGACCGGCACCAACGAGCGGTACATCGAGGAGTGGCTGCACGCCCAGCTCTCCGCCGGGTACGTCGAGCGGCACCCGAGCTCGCTCACGTACACGCTGCCCGCCGACCACGTCGAGGTGCTGGCCGACCCCACCGCCGTCACCTTCGCCGCCGGCTTCTTCACCGCCCTCAAGGCGCTGTACGCCACCGAGGACCTGCTCGCCGAGGCGTACAAGACGGGCGACGGCGTCGGCTGGGCCGAGCACGACGCGGCCCTCGACACCGGCATGGGCTCCTTCTTCCAGCCGACCTACGAGCACAAGCTGGTCCCGGACTGGCTGCCCGCCCTGCACGAGGTCACCGACAAGCTGGGCGCCGGCGGCACCGTCGTGGACGTCGGCTGCGGCGTCGGCCACACCACGCTGCTCATCGCCAAGGCCTTCCCGAACGCCACCGTGCACGGCTTCGACTACTCCGAAGAGGCCATCGGCATCGCCCGGCAGCTCGCCGAGGAGGCCGGCCTGTCCGACCGGGTCGTCTTCGAGGTCGCGTCCGCCGACGACTACCCGGGCACCGGCTACGACCTGGTCTGCTTCTTCAACGCCCTGCACGACATGGGCGACCCGGTCGCCGCCGCCCAGCACGTGCTCAAGTCGCTCGACGCGGACGGCACCTGGATGCTCGTCGAGTCGAACGTGTCGCCCGCCGACATCGACACCCAGACCCCCGCGGCCCGCATGTTCATGGCCCTGTCCGCCGTGATGTGCCTGCCCGTCGCCGTCGCCCAGCGCGGCCCGCACGCGCTCGGCAACCACTCCGGCGAGAAGGCCTTCCGCGCGATCGCGGAGGAGGCCGGCTTCACCCGTTGGCGGCGCGCCACCGAGACCCCGGTCAACGCGGTCTACGAGGTCCGTCCCTGAGGGACCCTCCCCCGACAGACCGGCCCTGAGGGTTTCCCGCCCCGACAGTCCGGCCCTGTGGCTCCCCGGGTCCCGTCCGGCCCCCCGAGCCCATCGCCCCACGAGTCCCGAGGAGTCACACCATGGGCGTCACCGCCCCGCTGCCCGTCACCGACCGGTTCATGGAGGTCCTGGAGCGTCTCAGCGAGCGTTCCGTCGAGGACTACTACAACCCGTACCAGACCTTCCAGTGGCCCGAGACGCTGGAGGAGAACCGTTACTGGATGACGCCGGAGCTGCTCACCGTCTACGGCACCGAGCACTTCGACACCCTCGGTGAGGAAACGCTTCAGCGCCTGTCGAAGTGGGAGTCCATCAACTTCTACAGCCTCAATGTGCACGGCATCCGCGAGCTGCTCATCGAGGTCGTCGGCCGGATCCACATGCCCGGCTTCGAGGTCCCCTCGGACTTCTTCCACCACTTCATCGGTGAGGAGAACGAACACATGTGGTTCTTCTCCGAGTTCTGCCGGCGCTACGGCAACAAGATCTACGGTTCCACCGCCATGCGCGCCGACGCCGCCTGGGAGCCCGAGGTCGAGAACTTCCTGGTCTTCACCCGCATCCTGTTCTTCGAGGAGCTGGTCGACCACTACAACTCCCGGATGGCCAGGGACGCCTCCCTGTGCCACACCATCCGCGAGGTCAACCGCATCCACCACCAGGACGAGTCCCGGCACATCGCCTTCGGCCGCGAGCTGGTCTCGCTGCTGTTCCAGCGCATGTGCCAGGCCGTCAGCGCGGAGCGGGTCCGGGAGGTCGAGGCGTACCTCAAGCGGTACGTCGTCTACAGCACCAACTCGCTCTACAACCCCCACGTGTACCGGGACGCCGGCATCCCCGACCCGCTCGCGCTGCGCAACTCGCTCGTCGCCGACGAGCGCCGCCGCCCGCACGAGCGCAAGGCGATCCGCAAGCCGCTGTCCTTCTTCCTGAAGACCGGGATCTTCACCGACGACACGCTGCCCGTCGTCTGAACCCGCCCAGGAGGCCTCCCCGGAGACCGGACCCCGCGTGAGCCCGGACCTTCCCGGAGACCTCCCACCCGAGAGGTGACGAGACCATGACCTTGACGAGCCCCGAGACCGTCGGGGAGACCAGGGGCCTGCCCACGATGGGCCCCGAGGGGACCCGCCTGCTGCGGCTCCTCGACGACACCTTCGAAGGCTGGGGAGTGGCCGCGGGCGCCCACCCGATGACCATGCCCCCGCTGCTGCCGGCCGCCGAACTGGCCAAGCTGGACTACTACGACAACTTCCCCCACCAGGCCGTCGTCGCCACCTCGCTCGACCTGGAGCGACGGACGACCGACCCCATCTCCGCCGACACCGGCCGCTTTCCGACCGCCGCGCTCGAACCGGCCGCGCTCGGACTGCCCTCGGCGTCCTGCTACGCCGTCTACCTGACGCACCAGGGCCACCGGGTCGCCGACGACACCCTCGTCACGATCTGCTCCTGGTGCTACCGCAAGGAGACGCACTACGAGGGAATGCGGCGCCAACTCGGCTTCCGCATGCGGGAGATCGTGGCCATCGGCGCGCAGCAGCACGCCGAGCAGCACCTGGCCGGCTTCACCGCCCGTATCCACGCCTTCGCGGCGGCGCTCGACCTGCCGCTGCGCAAGGAGGCCGCCTGCGACCCCTTCTTCGACAAGGGGACGTCGAAGGCCGTGCTCCAGCGGCTCACGCCGGTGAAGTACGAGTTCCTGTACGAGGACCTGGCCATCGCCTCGGTCAACACGCACCGGAACTTCTTCGGCGACCGCTGCGACATCACCCTGGAGTCGACCGGCGGTCCGGCCTTCACCAGCTGTGTCGCCTTCGGTCTGGAGCGCTGGCTGTCGGCATTGACCCGGCGCCACGGCAGCTGGGAGTCCGCCACCCAGGCGGTGCTCGACGCGAACGCCCGTCTGCGGGCCGATGCGAGTCCCGCGGCCGGGCCGGTGATCTGACGTGACGGCCCGTCCCGTGGCACCGCCGGCGGGCGGCCTGGGCTGGGCGAACCTCGGCATGGACATCGTGTCCGTCAACCGTGTCCGCAGGCTTCTCGCGCAGTACGGGGAGAAGTTCTTCGAGCGGATGCTCACCCCCGGTGAACTCGACGACTGCCGCACGTCCGGCGGGCTCGACGTGCTGAGCCTGTGCGGGCGGATCGCGGCCAAGGAAGCGGCCTTCAAGACGTTACGGGTCCGCGGCAGGTTCCTGCCCTGGCCGGACATCGTCGTACGCCGCTCCGAGGGCGGCTGGCCGCTGGTGGAGCTGTACGGGCCCGCGGCCGACATGGCCGCCGAGTCCGGCATCTCCGAGATCACCGTGTCCATCAGCCACGACGTGGACTACGCGGTCGCGGTCGCCGCGCCGATCATCGCCCCCACCCCTTCCGCCCCCACCCCCTTTCACAGCAGCAGTAGCTAAAAGGAGAGCAATCATGGCCGACGGCCTGCAGACGGTGAAGAGCTGGATCCTCGAGCGCCACCCCGAGCGCGACGACATCGCGTCCGACCTCGACCTGATCGAGAACCGGCTCATCGACTCGCTGTCCTTCGTCGAGTTCGTCTTCCTGCTGGAGCAGGAGAGCGGCACCGCGATCCAGATGGAGACCCTGGAGGTCGACTCCATCCGGACCCTCGCCGCCATCGAGCAGCACTTCTTCAAGACCCCGGCGGAGGCCCAGGCATGAGCCGCCGCCTGTTCACCTCGGAGTCCGTGACCGAGGGCCACCCCGACAAGATCGCCGACCGGATCAGCGACACCATCCTGGACGCGCTCCTCGCCCAGGACCCGTCCTCCCGCGTCGCCGTCGAGACCCTGATCACCACCGGTCAGGTCCACATCGCCGGCGAGGTCACCACCTCGGCGTACGCGCCGATCGCGCAGCTCGTCCGCGACGCGATCCTCGACATCGGCTACGACTCCTCCGCGAAGGGCTTCGACGGCGCCTCCTGCGGCGTGTCGGTGTCCATCGGCGCCCAGTCGCCGGACATCGCGCAGGGCGTCGACACCGCCCACGAGGCCCGTGTCGAAGGCGCTGAGGACGAGCTCGCCGGGCAGGGCGCCGGCGACCAGGGCCTCATGTTCGGCTACGCCTGCGACGACACCGCCGAGCTGATGCCGCTGCCGATCGCCCTGGCCCACCGCCTGTCGCGCCGGCTGACCGAGGTCCGCAAGAACGGCACCGTGCCGTACCTGCGGCCCGACGGCAAGACCCAGGTCACCATCGAGTACGACGGCGACAAGCCGGTCCGCCTCGACACGGTGGTCGTCTCCTCGCAGCACGCCGCCGACATCTCCGTCGAGGGCCTGCTCACCCCGGACGTGCGCGAGTACGTCGTCGAGCACGTCCTCAAGGAGCTCGTCGAGGAGGGCGTGACACTGGAGTCCGACGGCTACCGGCTCCTGGTCAACCCGACCGGGCGCTTCGAGGTCGGCGGCCCAATGGGCGACGCCGGACTCACCGGCCGGAAGATCATCATCGACACGTACGGCGGCATGGCCCGCCACGGCGGCGGCGCCTTCTCCGGCAAGGACCCGTCGAAGGTGGACCGCTCGGCCGCCTACGCGATGCGCTGGGTCGCCAAGAACGTCGTCGCCGCCGGGCTGGCCACGCGCTGCGAGGTGCAGGTCGCGTACGCGATCGGCAAGGCCGAGCCGGTCGGTCTCTTCGTCGAGACCTTCGGCACCGGGACCCTCCCGGACGAGCGCATCCAGGAAGCCGTGTCCGAGGTCTTCGACCTGCGGCCGGCGGCGATCATCCGCGACCTGGACCTGAAGCGTCCCGTCTACGCGGCGACCGCCGCGTACGGGCACTTCGGCCGGGAACTGCCGGAGTTCACCTGGGAGCGCACCGACCGGGTGGAGCGGCTGAAGAAGGCCGCGGGGATCTGAGGGGAGCTGGAATGCGTATCGCTGTCACCGGATCCATCGCGACCGACCATCTGATGACCTTCCCCGGCTGGTTCAGCGAGCAGCTGCTCGCCGACCGGCTCGACCGGGTCTCCCTGTCGTTCCTCGCCGACAACCTGGAGGTCAGGCGCGGCGGAGTGGCAGCGAACATCGCCTTCGGACTCGGCGTGCTCGGCCTGCGCCCCGTTCTCGTGGGCGCGGTCGGCGCCGACTTCGAGCCGTACCGGATCTGGCTCAAGGACCACGGTGTGGACACCGACTCGGTGCGCGTCAGCGAGTCGCTCCACACCGCCCGGTTCGTCTGTACCACCGACCGGGCGCAGAACCAGATCGCCACCTTCTACGCCGGAGCGATGGCCGAGGCCCGCGAGATCGACCTGCGGGAGGTCGTCGCCCGGACCGGGCGTCTGGAGCTGGTCCTGGTCTCCCCGGACGACCCCGAGGCGATGCTGCGGCACTCCCGTACCTGCCGCGAGCTGGGCGTCCCCTTCGCCGCCGACCCCTCGCAGCAGCTCGCGCGGCTCGACGGCGGGCAGGTGCGGGAGCTGGTGGACGGGGCGAGGTTCCTGTTCACCAACGAGTACGAGACGGCCCTGCTGCACGAGAAGACCGGCTGGGCCGAGGCGGACGTGCTGCGCCGCGTCGGCACCTGGATCACCACCCACGCCGAGGCCGGGGTGCGGATCCGCGGCGAGGGCCGCGCCCCGCTGGCCGTGCCGGCGGTGCCGGTGGCGGGCGTGGTCGACCCGACGGGCGTCGGTGACGCCTTCCGGGCCGGCTTCCTCGCCGGAACGCTGTGGGGCGTGCCCGAGCGGTGCGCGGCCCAGCTGGGCTGCGCGGTCGCCGCGACCGTCCTCGACTACGTGGGGACGCAGGAGTACCGGCTGCACCGGGATCCGCTCCTGGACCGGATCAGGACGACGTACGGAGTGGGCTGCACGGCTTCGCTGCTCACCCACTTGAGGGCACTGTCATGAGGGGGCTGACGTGATGAGCGGCAGGCGTTCACTGAGGGAGGAGTTCGCCACGCGGGTCGTGGTGGCCGACGGGGCGATGGGCACCATGCTCCAGGCCGCCGACCCCACGATGGACGACTTCCAGCAGCTGGAGGGCTGCAACGAGATCCTCAACGTCACCCGTCCCGACATCGTGGCCTCCGTGCACGACGCCTACTTCTCGGTCGGCGTGGACTGCGTGGAGACCAACACCTTCGGTGCCAACCTGGCGGCGCTCGCCGAGTACGGCATCGAGGACCGGGTGTACGAGCTGTCCGAGGCCGGCGCCCGGATCGCCCGCGACACCGCCGACGCCCACACGGCCGCCGACGGGCGCCCCCGCTGGGTGCTCGGCTCCATGGGCCCCGGCACCAAGCTGCCGACCCTCGGACACATCACGTACGAGCCGCTGCGCGAGGCGTACCGGCAGAACGCCGAGGGGCTGATCCGCGGCGGCGCGGACGCCCTGCTCATCGAGACCTCGCAGGACCTGCTCCAGACGAAGGCGGCCGTCATCGGCGCCCGCCAGGCCCTCGACTGGGTCGGGCTCGACCTGCCGCTGATCGTGCAGGTGACCGTCGAAACGACGGGCACCATGCTGCTCGGCTCCGAGATCGGGGCGGCGCTGACCGCCCTGGAACCGCTCGGCATCGACATGATCGGCCTCAACTGCGCCACCGGCCCGGCCGAGATGGCCGAGCACCTGCGGCACCTGTCCCGGCACGCCCGGATCCCCGTCTCCGTCATGCCCAACGCGGGCCTGCCGGTGCTCACCTCGGACGGCGCGCACTACCCCCTGACGCCGTCCGAACTCGCCGACGCCCAGGAGGCGTTCGTACGGGACTACGGCCCGGCCCTGGTCGGCGGCTGCTGCGGCACCACCCCCGAGCACCTGCGGGAGATCGTCGAGCGGGTGCGGGGCGCGGCCGTGAAGCCGCGGACCCCGGTCGAGGAGGCGGGCGCCTCGTCCCTCTACAGCCATGTGCCGTTCCGCCAGGACACCTCGTACCTGGCGATCGGCGAGCGGACCAACGCCAACGGGTCGAAGAAGTTCCGTGAGGCCATGCTGGAGGCCCGCTGGGACGACTGCGTGGAGATGGTCCGCGAGCAGATCCGCGAGGGCGCGCACATGCTCGACCTGTGCGTGGACTACGTGGGACGGGACGGCGCCGCCGACATGGCGGAGCTGGCCGGCCGCTTCGCGACCGCGTCCACCCTGCCGATCGTCCTCGACTCCACCGAGGTGAACGTGCTGCGGGCGGGCCTGGAGAAGCTGGGCGGCCGGGCCGTGCTCAACTCGGTCAACTACGAGGACGGTGACGGGCCCGAGTCGCGGTTCGCGCAGGTCACGTCGTTGGCGCGGGAGCACGGGGCGGCGCTGATGGCGCTGACCATCGACGAGGAGGGCCAGGCCCGCACCGTCGAGACCAAGGTCGCCATCGCGGAGCGGCTGATCGCGGACCTGACGGGGAACTGGGGGATCAGGGAGTCGGACATCCTGATCGACACCCTCACGTTCACCATCTGCACCGGTCAGGAGGAGTCCCGCAAGGACGGCATCGCCACGATCGAGGCGATCCGCGAGCTGAAGCGGCGCCACCCGGACGTCCAGACCACGCTCGGCCTGTCCAACATCTCCTTCGGCCTGAACCCGGCCGCGCGGATCGTGCTGAACTCGGTCTTCCTCGACGAGTGCGTCAAGGCCGGCCTGGACTCGGCGATCGTCCACGCGTCGAAGATCCTGCCGATCGCCCGCCTGGAGCCGGAGCAGGTCGAGGTCGCGCTCGACCTGATCTACGACCGGCGGCGGGAGGGCTACGATCCGCTCCAGCGGCTCCTGGAACTCTTCGAGGGCGCCACGGCGAAGTCGCTGAAGGCCGGCAAGGCCGAGGAGCTGCTGGCGCTGCCGCTGGAGGAGCGGCTGAAGCGCCGGATCATCGACGGCGAGAAGAACGGCCTGGAGGGCGACCTGGACGCGGCGCTCGCGGAGCGCCCCGCCCTGGAGATCGTCAACGACGTCCTCCTGGACGGCATGAAGACGGTCGGCGAGCTGTTCGGCTCGGGTCAGATGCAGCTGCCGTTCGTGCTCCAGTCCGCCGAGGTCATGAAGATCGCGGTGGCGTATCTCGAACCCCACATGGAGAAGACGGACGCCGACGGCAAGGGCACGATCGTCCTCGCCACCGTCCGCGGCGACGTCCACGACATCGGCAAGAACCTCGTCGACATCATCCTCTCCAACAACGGCTACAACGTCGTCAACATCGGCATCAAGCAGCCGGTCTCCGCGATCCTGGAAGCCGCCGAAGAACACCGCGCCGACGTCATCGGCATGTCCGGTCTCCTGGTCAAGTCCACGGTGATCATGAAGGAGAACCTGGAGGAGCTGAACGGCCGCGGCCTGGCCGAACGCTTCCCCGTGATCCTCGGCGGAGCCGCCCTGACCAGGGCGTACGTCGAGCAGGACCTGCACGAGCTGTACGGCGGCGAGGTCCGCTACGCCCGCGACGCCTTCGAGGGCCTGCGTCTGATGGACGCCCTCATGGGGATCAAGCGAGGCGTGCCGGGCGCCGCCCTGCCCGAGCTCAAGCAGCGCCGGGTGCCGAAGCGCGAGACCCCCGTCCTCCAGGTGCGGGAGCCCGAGCCGGCCGGGCGGTCCGACGTGGCCGCCGACAACCCCGTACCGGAGCCGCCGTTCCTCGGGACGAAGGTCGTCAAGGGCATCCAGCTCGCCGAATACGCCTCCTGGCTCGACGAGTCCGCCCTGTTCAAGGGCCAGTGGGGGCTCAAGGACGCGGACACCATCGAGTCGGAGGGCCGGCCGCGGCTGCGCGGCTGGCTGGACCGGCTGCAGACGGACCACCTCCTCGAAGCGGCCGTCGTGTACGGCTACTTCCCCTGTGTGTCCAAGGGCGACGACCTGATCGTCCTGGACGAGGACGGAGGCGAGCGGACCCGCTTCTCCTTCCCCCGCCAACAGCGGGGCCGCCGCCTCTGCCTGGCCGACTTCTTCCGCGCGGAGGACGCCGGGGAGGTCGACGTGGTCGCCCTCCAGGTCGTCACCGTCGGCTCGCGGATCGGGGAGGAGACGGCGAAGCTCTTCGCCGCCGACTCCTACCGCGACTACCTCGAACTGCACGGCCTGTCCGTCCAGTTGGCCGAAGCCCTGGCCGAGTGCTGGCACGGCCGGGTGCGGGCCGAGTGGGGCATCGGCGGCGCCGACCCGGCCGGCATCGAGGGGATGCTGCGCACCGAGTACCAGGGCTGCCGCTACTCGCTGGGCTACCCGGCCTGCCCCGACCTGGAGGACCGGGCGAAGATCGCCGAGCTGCTGCGGCCCGAGCGGATCGGGGTCGAGCTGTCGGAGGAGTACCAGCTGCACCCCGAGCAGTCGACGGACGCCTTCGTCGTGCACCACCCGGAGGCCAGCTACTTCAACGCGGGAGGCCGCCGGTGAGCGAGACGTTTTCCTTCGAGTTCTTCCCGCCGAAGACCGACAAGGGCGAGCAGACCCTGTGGGACGCCATCCGGCGGGTGGAGGCCCTCGCGCCGGACTTCGTCTCCGTGACGTACGGCGCGGGCGGCTCGTCCCGCGACCGCACCATCGAGGTCACCAAGCGGATCGTCACCGAGACCACCCTGCGGCCCGTCGCCCACCTGACGGCCGTCGGGCACTCGGTCGCCGAGCTGCGGGCGATCATCGGCGCCTACGCGGACGCCGGGGTACGGGACGTGCTGGTGCTGCGCGGCGACCCGCCGGGCGATCCGCGCGCCCCCTGGACCCCGCACCCGGACGGCTTCACCTACGCGTACGAACTGGTCGAACTCGTGCGGTCGTTGGGCGAGTTCCGGATCGGTGTGGCGGCCTTCCCGGAGGGCCACCCGCGCTCGTCCGGCCCGGCGAGCGACCTGGCGCACTTCGTCGCCAAGTGCCGGGCCGGGGCCGACTACGCGATCACCCAGATGTTCTTCGACCCCGAGGACTACCTGCGGCTGCGCGACCGGGTCGCGGCCGCCGGCTGCGACACCCCGATCATCCCGGAGATCATGCCCGCCACCGACGTACGGCAGATCCGCCGCTTCGCCGAACTGTCGGACGCCGCCTTCCCCGAGGACCTGGCGCACCGCCTGGAGGCGGCCAAGGACGACCCGGCCGCCGCCTACCGGATCGGCGTCGAGCACGCCACCGCCATGGGGCAGCGGCTGCTCGACGAGGGCGCGCCCGGCCTGCACTACATCACGCTCAACAAGTCCACCGCGGCCCTCGAAATCCACCGATCCATCCACGCCTCAAGGAGCCTCGCACGTGTCTGAGTCCACCGGTGCTGTGTTTTCCGACTACAAGGTCGCCGACATCGGTCTCGCGGAGTTCGGCCGCAAGGAGATCACGCTCGCCGAGCACGAGATGCCCGGCCTGATGGCGATCCGCCGCGAGTACGCCGAGCGGCAGCCGCTCGCCGGAGCCCGGATCACCGGCT
Organism: Streptomyces sp. NPDC023157; assembly: GCF_055560575.1. NCBI lineage: Bacteria > Bacillati > Actinomycetota > Actinomycetes > Kitasatosporales > Streptomycetaceae > Streptomyces > Streptomyces sp. NPDC023157. Next base: position 708,626 of record NZ_JBVHIL010000004.1, on the reverse strand, counting down.
CCCTGCACATGACCGTGCAGACCGCGGTGCTCATCGAGACGCTCGTCGCGCTGGGCGCCGAGGTCCGCTGGGTGTCCTGCAACATCTACTCCACCCAGGACCACGCCGCCGCCGCCATCGCCGCCGCCGGCATCCCGGTCTTCGCCTGGAAGGGCGAGACCCTGGAGGAGTACTGGTGGTGCACCGAGCAGGCGCTGACCTGGCCGGGCGCGGACGGCCCCAACATGATCCTGGACGACGGCGGCGACGCCACGCTCCTCGTCCACAAGGGTGTGGAGTACCGCAAGACCGGTGCGCTCCCGGAGGCCTCCAACGAGGAACTCGCCGTCGTGCGGAGCCTCCTGGAGAACAGCCCGCTCGACTGGGCGACGATCGCCGCCGGGATCCGCGGGGTGACGGAGGAGACCACCACCGGTGTCCACCGCCTGTACGAGATGCACCGCGAGGGCGAGCTGCTCTTCCCCGCGATCAACGTGAACGACGCCGTGACGAAGTCGAAGTTCGACAACAAGTACGGCTGCCGGCACTCCCTGATCGACGGCATCAACCGCGCCACCGACGTCCTCATCGGCGGCAAGACCGCCGTCGTCTTCGGCTACGGCGACGTCGGCAAGGGCTCGGCGGAGTCGCTGCGCGGCCAGGGCGCCCGGGTGATCGTCACCGAGATCGACCCGATCTGCGCCCTCCAGGCCGCGATGGACGGCTACCAGGTCGCGACCCTGGAGGACGTCGTCGAGACGGCCGACATCTTCATCACCACCACGGGCAACAAGGACATCATCATGGCGTCCGACATCGCCCGCATGAAGCACCAGGCCATCGTCGGCAACATCGGGCACTTCGACAACGAGATCGACATGGCCGGCCTCGCGCGGATCCCCGGCATCGTCAAGGACGAGGTCAAGCCGCAGGTCCACACCTGGACCTTCCCCGACGGCAAGGTCGTCATCGTCCTGTCCGAGGGCCGCCTGCTCAACCTCGGCAACGCCACCGGCCACCCCTCCTTCGTGATGTCGAACTCCTTCGCGGACCAGACCCTGGCCCAGATCGAGCTCTTCACGAAGACCGCCGAGTACCCGACCGGCGTGTACACGCTGCCCAAGCACCTGGACGAGAAGGTCGCGCGCCTCCACCTGGCCGCCCTGGGCGTCAAGCTCACGACCCTCCGCCCGGAGCAGGCCTCGTACATCGGCGTCCCGGTCGAGGGCCCGTACAAGCCGGACCACTACCGCTACTGATGTGTACCGACGACGTGCACGACAGACGTGATCCCTGGCTCCCGGACCATCTCCTCAAGACGGAGCGGGACTTGCTGATGCCGCTGCTGCGCCGGACGCCCGCCGAGGCGTTCGAGCTCCGCACGGCCTGCCCGGGCTGGACCGCCCGGCAGGTGCTCGCGCACTGTGGGGCGGCACTCGTCAGGATCGTCGAGGGACGTCTGGAGGAGGGCGTGTTCCTGCCCGAGGCCAACGCCTGCGACGTGGCCGAGCGGGAGGACTGGCCGCTCGACCGCATCCTCGACGAGCTGGAACGGGGCCTCACCGAGGCCGGCCCCGTCATCGCCGAGCGGGAGGACGGCAGGCTCGACGCCGTCGCGCTCGGCGAATGGGTCCACGCCGGAGACGTACGGGAGGCCTTCGGCGAACCCGGCGCCTACTGCGGGGACGCTCTGGAGCTGGCCCTGCCGCTGCTCTCCGTCACCAGCCGCAAGCGGGAGACCCCCCGACTGGTCGGGGTCCTGGCCGACCGGGGCGGCGGCGAGGTGGACCTCGGCAACGAGATCGAGGGCCGGCCGCCGGCCCGCTTCCACGGGGACGCGGCGACCTTGATCCGCATCTACTCGGGACGCCCGCTGGTACGGACCCGCTACGAACTGACGGGCGCGACGGAGCAGGAACTACTCATCTACCGCTGAGGGCGGGCCCGCGCGGGGCGGACGGGATGTGGGGGTTGTGGGCAGTCGTTCCGCAGGGCGGAACGGGTGGGCACAACCCCTCCGCCGGGCCGGCACCCGTCCGGCCCGTTCAGCCCGGAGCCCCCCGCGGACCCGCAGACGAAGGGAACCGCATGTCCACGCTCGACCGGCTCCTGCACGACCAGGCGGCACAGCGCCCCGACGCCCACGCCGTCGTCTTCGGCGACGAGACGCTGTCCTTCCGCGAGCTGCACGAGGGCGCCGCCGTCCTCGCCACGTACCTCCGCACCTTAGGGGTGACCGCCGACGCCCGCATCGGCGTGTACGTCGAACCCTCACTCGAACTGGTGATCGGCACGTGGGGCGTGCTGTTCTCCGGCGGCGCCTACGTCCCGCTCTCCCCGGAGTACCCCGAGGAGCGCCTCCGCTACATGATCGAGGACAGCGGCGCCCGCATCGTCTTCACCCAGGAACGCTTCCGTACCCACGTCACCGAACTCGCCCCGCCCGGCACCACCGTCCTCACCCTCAAGGACGCCGTCCAGCACGCCTGGCGCACCGCCGGAGAGGAACACCCGCTCACCGAGCCCGAGTTGAGCCCGTCCCAGCTCGCTTACGTCATCTACACCTCGGGCTCCACCGGCAAGCCCAAGGGCGTCATGGTCGAGCACCGCTCCCTCGCCGCCCAGATGCGCTGGATGGCCGACGCGCACCGGCTCGGCCCGGACGCCGTCGTCGTCCAGAAGACCCCCATGTCCTTCGACGCCGCCCAGTGGGAGATCCTCGCCTGCGCCGTCGGCGCCCGCGTCGCCATGGGCCCGCCCGGCGTCTACCGCGACCCCGAGGGCCTCATCGACACCGTCCGGCGGTACGGCGCCACCATGCTCCAGGGCGTCCCCACCCTCCTCCAGGCCCTCGTCGACACCGAACGCCTCGGCTCCTGCACCAGCCTGCGCCGGGTCTACTCGGGCGGCGAGATCCTCTCCCGCAACCTCGCCGTACAGCTGCTCGCCGAGCTGCCCGACGCCGAGCTGATCAACCTGTACGGCCCGACCGAGTGCACCATCAACGCCTCCTCGCACACCGTCGACCGGGCCACCGTCGCCGACGGGCCCGCCGCCGTCCCCATCGGCAGACCGGCGTACGACACCAGCTTCCACATACGCGACGGAGAACTGTGCATCGGCGGGGTCCAGGTGGCGCGGGGGTACCTGGACCGGCCCGAGCTCACGGCCGAACGCTTCATCACCGCCGAGGACGGCGAACGCCTCTACCGCACCGGCGACCTGGCCACCTGGAACGAGGACGGCACCGTCCAGTTCGCCGGCCGCGCCGACAACCAGATCAAGCTCCGCGGCTTCCGCGTCGAGCTCGACGAGATCGCGCTCGCCATCGAGAACCACGACTGGGTGAAGTCCGCCGCCGTCATCGTGAAGAACGAGCCCCGCACCGGCTTCCAGAACCTGGTCGCCTGCGTCGAGCTCTCCCCGAAGGAAGCCGCCCTGATGGACCAGGGCAACCACGGCGCCCACCACCAGTCCAAGGAGTCCAAGCTCCAGGTCAAGGCGCAGCTGTCCAACGCGGGCACCCTCGACGCCGCCGCCCTCGCCGGCCGCCCCGTCGTCGGCCTGCCCGGCCGCACCCCCACCGAGCGGATGCGCCGCACCGTCTTCGCCCGCAAGACCTACCGCTTCTACGAGGGCGGCCCGGTCACCCGCGCCGACGTCCTCGCCGCCCTGGCCCGCCGCCCCGAGGGCATCGGCTCCCGCCCGGTCGGCACCCTGACCGCGGCCGACCTGGGCGAGATCCTGCGCTGGTTCGGGCAGTTCCCCAGCGAGGAGCGCCTGCTCCCGAAGTACGGCTACGCCTCGCCGGGCGCGCTGTACGCGACCCAGCTGTACGTGGAGGTGCGCGGCCTCGCGGGCCTGGAGCCCGGCACGTACTACTACCACCCGGTCCACCACCAGCTGCACCTGATGGAGCCGGGGACCGCCGACGGCCCGCCGCTGGTCCGGCTCTCCTTCCGCGGCAAGTGGGCGGCGATCGAGCCGGTCTACCGGAACAACATCCGCGAGGTCCTGGAGATCGAGGCCGGCCACATGGTCGGCCTGTTCGAGGAGATCCTGCCGGGCCTGGGCCTCGGCATCCGCCCGGTGCGCGGCGGGAAGTCCGACGACGGGGCGGCCACCGAGGACCTGGGCGTCTTCGAACTCGTGCCGTACGACGAGGAGTCGGCCGCGGCGGGGGAGGCGGAGGTCGACCTGTACGTGCAGGCGCACCCGGGCCGGATCGCGGACCTCCCGGGCGGCCAGTACGCCTACGAAGAGGGCGCGCTGACGGCGATCTCGTCCGCCTCCTCCGGCCTCGTGGAGAAGAAGCACGTCATCGCGATCAACCAGGCGGTGTACGAGCGGGCCGGCCTCGGCATCACGGCGATCAGCCGGACCCGGGAGCCGTGGCGCGCGTACATCGACCTGGGCCGCGCGCTCCAGCGCCTCCAACTCGGCGACCACGGCCTCGGGTTCATGTCCTCCGGCTACAGCTCGATGTCCGGCAACCCGCTGCCGGCCGCCCGCCGCATGGACGAGGTCCTGGCGGCGGCGGGCCGCCCGACCGGCCCCTCGTACTTCTTCGTCGGCGGCCGGGTCAGCGAGGAGCAGCGGCTCAGCGAGGGCATGTACGAGGACACCGTCCACATGAAGGGCCCCGCGGAGATGATCCGCGACGACCTGGTCCACCACCTGCCCGACTACATGATCCCCAACCGGGTCGTCGTCCTCGACCGGCTGCCGCACTCCGCGAACGGCAAGGTCGACACCAAGGCCCTCGGCGAGCTGGCCGTCGTCAACGCGGGCCTCCACGGGCGCCCGCACGTCCCGCCGCGCACGCGCACCGAGACCCGGCTGACCGAGATCTGGGCGGCGGCGCTCAAGTACGAGGAGGTCGAGGCGGTCTCCGTGCAGGACGACTTCTTCGAGTCGGGCGGCAACTCGCTGATCGCGGTCGCGCTCATCACGAAGATCAACCGCGAGTTCGCCGACGCGGCGCTCCCGCTCCAGATCCTCTTCGAGGCCCCCACGATCGAGAAGCTGGCCCACCGGGTGGACGGCGCCGCGGCCACCCCCGCGTCCCGGCTGGTCCGGCTGCACGCGGACGGCGCCCAGTCGCCCGTCTTCTGCTGGCCCGGGCTCGGCGGATACGCGATGAACCTGCGCTTCCTGGCGGAGGAGCTGGGCATCGACCGCCCGTTCTACGGGGTGCAGGCGCACGGCATCAACCGGGGCGAGACGCCGTACGCGACCATCCGCGAGATGGCCGCGGCCGACGTGGCCGCGATCCGCAGGCGCCAGCCCTCCGGCCCGTACACCCTGTGGGGCTACTCCTTCGGAGCCCGCGTCGCCTTCGAGTCGGCCCACCTCCTGGAGGCGGCGGGGGAGCAGGTGGAGCACCTGTTCCTGATCGCGCCCGGCTCCCCGAAGGTCCGCGCCGAGTCGGCCGCCGGCGGCGCCTCGTACGACAACCCCGGCTTCACCCAGATCCTCTGGTCGGTCTTCGCGGGCGCCCTCGCGGACGTCCCCGCGAAGGACGCGGAGTCGTTCACGGCCCAGGTCGCGGACCGCTTCCCGTCCCTGGACCCGGAGCTGATCGCCCGGATCATCGCGATCGTGGAGCAGACCTTCGACTTCACGTACACCTTCCGCGAACTCACCGAACGCAAGGTCTCCTGCCCGGTGACGATCTTCAAGGCCCAGGGGGACGACTACTCCTTCCTCGAAGGCACCACCGGCTGGTCCACCCGCCCGCCGACGGTGATCGAACTCGACGCCGACCACTACAGCCTGCTGCGGGCCCCGGACCTGAAGGAACTCGTGAAGAAGATCCACTACCGCCTGGGCCGGTAGCCCTTTCGGGCCCGGTCGCGGTGCGGGGCGGGGGACCGGCTGGTGTGCTGGTCGGGACCCCGTCCCTTCCCGCGCATGGGAGCAGCACCATGGCCGTCATCGTCACCGTCGAGATCCCCGGCGGCACCCAGGAGCAGTACGAGCGCACCCACGGCCGGCTCACCTCCGCGTCCTGGTTCCCGCCGGCGGGCTTCATCGCCCACTCGGCGGGACCCGACGGGACGGGCGGCTGGCGGATCGTGGACTTCTGGGAGTCGGAGGACGCGTTCCTGGCCTTCGTGGAGAAGGCGAAGCCGATCTTCCAGGAGACGGGCATGCCGCCGATCATGCCGAAGATCGACCCGCTCACGAACGTCCAGGTGAAGTAGCGGCCCCGGCCCGGCCCCGGCCCCGCCCCCGGCGTAATTCCGTTGCGGGCGTCCCGGCCCCGAAGGCACCCTGCACCGCATGACCCCCTCCGATCTCTTCTCCGCCGACGGACGCCTCAAGGCGATCCCTCGCAAGCCCGCCCGTAGAGCGGCCCTCCTCGACCACCTCGCCGCGACGCTCTTCGAGCCGGGCCGCGTGTACGCCGAACGCGAGGTCAACGAGGCGCTGAAGACGGTGCACGAGGACTTCCCGGCGCTGCGCCGCTATCTGGTGATCGGCGGGCAGCTCGCCCGCACCAAGGACGGCTCGGCCTACCGGCGACAGCCCGGCGCCCCCGTAGGAGCGACCTCCGCCGTCGCATGACGGCCGCGGCCCTGGCCGGCCTGCTCGCCGGCTACGGCATCGCGATCCCGGTCGGCGCGGTCGGCGCGTACCTCGTCGCCGTCACCGCCCGCACCGGCTGGCGCACCGGCGCCGCCGCGGCCCTGGGCGTCGCCACCGCCGACGGCGTCTACGCCCTCCTGGCGGTCGCGGGCGGCTCGGCCCTCGTCCCGTACCTCACCCCGGTGATGACCCCGCTGCGCTGGGTCTCCGCGCTGGTCCTGGTGGCCCTGGCCGTCCGGGCGGCGTGGACGGCGGTACGGACCCACCGCTCCGGCGCCCTGTCCTCCCGCGACGACGGCTCGACACCCCTGACCCCGGCCCGCGCCTACCTCACCTTCCTGGGCATCACGGTCCTCAACCCCATGACGGTGATCTACTTCGTCGCCCTGATCCTGGCCACCGGCCCCGAGGCCCCCGCGTCCCCCGCCGAACGCACCGCCTTCGTCCTGGCCGCCCTCGTCGCCTCCGCGACCTGGCAACTCCTCCTGACCACCGGCGGCACCCTCCTCGGCCGCACCCTCACCGGCCCCCGGGGCAGGCTGGCGACGGCCCTGACGTCGAGCACGCTGATCGTGGTGCTGGCGGTGCGGCTGGTGGCGTGACCGCGCCCCCGCTCGACCCTCGTGCTACCCGCGACCCCGCAGGGTCCGATCGAATTCGCGCCATCACGATCAGATTTCCTGACGACTTCTCAACTTCCTTTGTTTCGATCCCACTTGTAGGTTTCGGGCGCGCGGCGGATCGTCGCGCGACCGACGGGGAGGCGGGGCTGCCATGGCAGTGGGGGATCCCGATCTGAGAGTGCCCGAGGACGACGGGCTGGCCAAGCTGGCCGGTGACCTGGACGCCATGCAGCGGCACCTCGACAACCAGGTCCGGCGGATGGACGGGATCGTCGACCGGATCCAGGCCCGCTGGCGCGGCGCCACCGGGGACGCCTACCGGACCCTCCACACCGAGGCCGCGCAGGACGCCGTACGCATCCGGGAGCACCTGCGGATCCTGGAGGAGGCGGTCCGGTTCAGCCGGAACGGGTTCAGCGAGCAGGAGCTGGAGGTGCTGTCCCGGCTGCGGAAGCTCCAGGGCCAGATCGACGTGGCCCGGGAGGCGAACGCCCTCCAGGCGCCGCCGCCGGGCGCTCCGGCCGCCGAGTCCGCACCCGTGCCCGTGCCCGTCCCCCGCAGCCGTATCGAAGACGTGTAGGGGGAGGAGCGGACATGGCGGGCGACGACCGGATAGCCGTGGACATCACCGCGTTACAGGCGATGTCCGGGGAGCTGGAGGAGATCCTCCGGCAGCTGAACGAGCAACTGGCCGAGCTGTATGAACGCACCGAACGGGTGGTCCTCGGCTGGCAGGGCGAGGCCCGCGAGGAGTTCGTGATCACCCTGGACCGGTGGGCCAAGGACATGGAGGACCTCAAGGCCCAACAGGCGTGGCTGCACACCTCGGTGACCACCTCCCACGCCAACTACTCGGCCGCCCACCAGGCGGTCCTGCGCGGCTGGGGGGCCGCCTGATGGCCACCCCGGCGCCGCCCACGGGGGGCAGTGGGAGCGGGAGCGGCAGTGGGAGTGGCAGCGGGAACGGGCAGCCGAACTCGCCCGCGCTTCCGTCGCCCGTTCCCGGCAAGCTCACCGACCCCCAGGGCAAGGACATCTCCCAGGGGCAGCCGAAGCCGAAACCCGACCCGAACAAAGAGGTCCAGGACCTCAAGCCGTCCGTGGACCCGGGCGGGTACCCGAGCGGCTTCGACGTCGACCCGCCGCACGTCTGGTACACGTCGTACCTCATCCGGAACCACCAGACGGAGTTCGACAAGGCCCCCCGGCATCTGATGGACACGTTGAAGGGCCACGAGCACGTGTGCGGGGTCGGCTCGGGGCCGGAGGATTTCGAGCGGGCGTACAACACGGTCTGTATGCGCTACTTCGAGGTGTGGGCCGCCTCCGTGGTCGCCATCGGCGGTGTCTCGACCGGCCTGACCATCACCGCGAACAACTACGTCGCGGCCGAGTACGCCTCCCACCCGTCCTGGGGCGCCCCCACCAGCCTGAAGCAGCTCCCGGAGGTCATTCGGTATCCGCCGTACTACGGGCTGGTGCCGTACCTCGGCTGGCGGACCGGTGGCGGGGACAACTTCGCCGAGCAGCTCGTCAACGACATCCTCGGGGTCCTCGGGCACGCCCTCCAGTGGATGATCCGCCAGGTCATGGACAAGGCCCTCAACCACGGCAGGGTCGGCCAGATCACCCCCGGCGGCGACGACAAGGAACTGCCGAAGGTGGCGGCCGCCTGGAGGAAGATCGCGGACGACGCCAGGAAGTCCGGCGACGACCTGGACGCGGCCATCAACTACTTGAAGAACCCGGACAGCGCCGCCACGGAATGGCAGGACGCTATGGGGCAGGTCACGTCCGACCTGTGGGGAACGGCCACCTGGGGCAAGGGGGCCGGCAGTCCCGTAGCCAAGGGCTACAACTGGAAACGCAGCATGAACGAGCAGCCGGTGCTCCTCGTCCTGATCGCCACCGCCAAGAAGATCGCCGACGCCCTCGACTCCTTCGCCAAGGAGGTCCGCGACGTCCGCAAGGTGATCTCGGACGAGTACGTCCGGGCGGCCAAGGACCTGCTGGAGACGGACAGCGTCAAGAACTTCCTGGAGGACCTCGCATCCGCGATCTTCGGCGGTCCCCCGGCCATCGCCAAACAGTTCCTGGACAACCTGAACGAGACCGTGCTCAACGCGGGTGTCGACCGGTACAACGCCAACACCCACCAGCTCGCCCAGAACCTGAGGGACCTCCTGCCCGCCCTCGACGAGGCCAGGCGGAGCGTCCCCAGCTTCCAGGCGGAGGAGGCCCGGGCGCAGTCGGTGGGCGCCCGCTCCATCGAGGGGTACGGAACGGAACACAACTGGACGGTGGCGGGGGATCAGGCGACGAACCACACGTACCCCATCGACCTGGCCAACCAGGAGGACATGACCGTCGGCAACCAGACGGCCCACGTCATCGACCGGCATGTGGCGCTGACCCCGGAAGAGCTCCAGCGGCGGATGCGGGATGACAGCAACGCGCCGCGCGCCTCCCGGTTCACGGACCTCGCCACCGCCCAGCGGCTCGTCCAGGCGGCGATCGACCAGCGTTCCGCGGACATCGCCCAGGCGATCCAGAACAACCCGAACAACCCGAACACGATCGACTACCTGGTCCCCTTCGGCTCGGATGTCACCGGCTTGTCCGTGGACACCCCCAACGGCGTGCCGGCCCCCGTACACAATGTGCTGGTCCGCATCCGGCTCGCCAATGACGGACGCAAGCCACCGTTCATCGTCGTCACCGCCTTCCCGGAGAGGCCCTAGCCCGTCAGGAACCGCCCGTGCACCAGATCCACTTCCGGTACGCCGCCGCGCGTACCCTCCTCGCCCCCTTCTTCTACGGCGCCACCCCCGGTATCCCCTCCGACCGGGACGCGCGGGAGGTCGCGCTCCAGGCTCCGCTGCGGGTCCTGTTCGACCGGTCCGAGCGTGGTGGCGTGACGGTGTACGAGGCGGCAGAGGAGGTCCGGGCACTGGCCGAGGCCGTCGCGGTGGGTGCGGCCGGGGCCGCCCGGATGCCCCGGGACCTCTGGGAACTGGCCATGCGATCCGGCCCCGGAGGGGAACCCGCGACGCTCAGGGACATCGCCGAGTACGTGGACACGTGGCAAGCTGCCATGGATCGGAAACTCCTCGCCGCTGTACCGACCGTCTGGGAACTGGAGCGGCGTTTCCCCCAGCTCGGGAACATGCTCCGCCCGTATTTCGGCCAGGACGGCATCGCTCTGGAGGACGAGGACCTGTCCGACGAGGACGGCATCGGTCTGTACGTCGCGAACTGGCACCTGGTCGGCACCTGCCTGTGGCACTTCCCCCTCGTCGTCGCCGAATGCGCCGAAGCCCTCGCCCTCTTCCAGGACGACGCCACCCTCCGCCGCTTCTTCGCCGACGAGCTCGGTCTCGGCTCCGGCTCGCACACGTCCTGGTCCGCCTGGCTGACCTTGATCTCCGAGGTCCTGACCACCCACCTGCGCCAGGAGCACGGCCCGTGTTCCTGGACCTCCGGCCGAGAGGGGCACTCCCCGTGCTGACACGTTCCGCCGCCTACCCGGACCGGGAGACCGCGCACTGGGCCACCCAGGCCGTGGTCTCGCAGAACGAGCAGGTGGTGCACCGGTGGCTGACGCGGCCGGACCGCGCGCGGCTCACCATCGAGGCGTACTGGCCGTCCCGCGCCGAGCCGGTCGGGCAGGTGCTGCTCCAGGGGGAGATGCTGGCCGGGCACGGGCCGGTGGACGTGCGGGCCGCCCGCGTGATCCTGAAGCGCGACCCGGAGCATCCGCTCGGGTTCACCGTGCACGCCACCTTCCCGATCTACCCGTGACAGGAGACCGCCTCCCATGCCGCTGACCCCGCTCCAGCACGACCCCCGGTACGGGGAGATGGACCAGGTCCTCCGGGCGTACGCCGGCCAGCGTGCCGACGACACCGAGGAGAAGCCGAGCGTGGCGCTGACCGCGTACCTGCGCCACACCTGGCACAGCAGGCCGTGGGCGGTCGGGATCGCCGAGAGCCAGCTGCGCGAGTACGCCCGGAATCCTCCGGGGCCGCTGCTGCTGCGCCTCGGCGAGGTGTACCCGCTGCCCGATCCGGGGCTCGACGGGGCCGGGATCCAGGCCTGGCTGCTCACCGTGGCCGGGCATCTGCGCCGCTGCCTCGCGGAGGGCGACATGCCGCCGCCCGGGGCGCCGCAGACCCGCTGGGAGTGGCAGGCCCGGTTCCCCGAGCTCGGGCAGCTGCTCGGCGGCTGGTTCTCCCAGGATCACGGCGTGGAGTTCCAGGACCACGAGGAGGCCCTGCGGGACTACCTGGAGGTCACGGACCCGTCGCTGGCGGCCCGGCTGTGCGGGGAGGTGTACGAGCTGCTGGCGCTGCGGCTGGACGAGGCGGAGTACGCGTACGGGCTGTCCCTGCTGGGCCTGGAGGTGGACCCGCCCGCCCCGTACACCCACGGCGCCTGGCTGGGGATCATCGCGGAGGAGGTCCTGCGGGGCCGCTAGCCCCGGCTCTTCCGGCTCGCCTGGCTCTCCTGGCTCCCCTGGTTCTCCGCCGGTCCGATGTTCTGGTTGTGGTGGAACACGTTGTCCGGGTCGTACGTCCGCTTCACGTCGGCCAGCCGGTCGTAGTGTCCGCGGTAGGTGGCCCGGACGCGGGCGTCGGGTTCGTCGGCGCCGAGGAAGTTCACGTACGCGCCGCCCATCGAGTGCGGGTGCAGGGCGTCCCAGTAGCCGACGGCCCAGTCGCGGATGCGGTCCGCGTCGGAGGGCTGCGGGCTGATGCCGCCGATCACGCCGGACCAGATGGCGTCGCGGTAGGCCCAGGCCGTGTCCATGGGGCCGGGGCGGTGGGCGGCGCCGTCGACCGGGTACAGGTGCATGGTGGAGAGCTCGGTGGGGAGGTTCTCCAGGAAGGTGCGGTGCACGTCGATCGCGCCGTCGGTGACGCGGTCGAAGAAGTCGCCGCGCCAGTACCACTGCAGGCCCTTCGGGATGAGTTCGTCGAACATCGTCTGGAGGGCGGGGTACGGAATCGGTGTCGCGAAGTGGAAGGCGGGCGGCGCCGGTTCGGTGACCGCGGCGAAGGTCCGGTTCAGTTCCTCCTCGTCCGGCGAGCCCGTGAAGCACCACACCACGCCGCACATCTTCTTCCCGTGGATCTCCTCCGGGAACGGCGGCCCGGGCGGCACCGCCAGGATCGCGAAGAAACCGTTCAGCGTCTCGGGTGCCGCCGGCAGGAACTCCCGGTACCAGCGCAGCACCGCCCCGATCTGCTCCGGCTCCCACAGTGTGACCGCGAGGCCCACGGTGTCCACCGGATGCAGCCCATACGTGAAGGAGGTCACCGCCCCGAAGTTTCCGCCGCCGCCGCGCAACGCCCAGTACAGCTCCGGGTGTTCCTCCGCCGACGCCGTCACGAACGAGCCGTCCGCGAGGACCACGTCGGCCGCGAGGAGACTGTCGATCGTCAGCCCGTACGCACGCGTCAGATGCCCGTGCCCGCCGCCCAGGGTCAGCCCGCCGACGCCGGTCGTCGACATGATCCCGGCCGGTACGCCGAGCCCGAAGCCGTGCGCCTCGTGGTCCAGGTCGCCGAGTTGGCTGCCGCCGCCCACCCGGGCCGTCCGGGCCTCCGGATCCACCCGTACCCAGCGCATCGCCGACAGGTCGAGCAGCAGCGAACCGTCCGCCAGGCACAGCCCGCCACCGCTGTGGCCGCCGCCGCGCACCGCCAGGTCCATGCCGCTCTCGCGGGCGTACCGCACCACCGCCCGCACGTCCGTCACGTCCGCGCACCGGGCGATCACCGCGGGCCGCCGGTCGATCATCGCGTTGTAGATGGTGCGGGCCTCGTCGTACCCGGGGTCCTGCGGGCCGATCACCTCGCCGCGCAACGCCTCGCGCAGCGTCTCCACAGCCGTACCGGCCATGACCACTCCTTCAGGGCACCCCTGTCGGCCGGCCGTGCTACCCCTTCAGTCTGCCCCTCGGCGTGGCACCCCGCCTCCCGGGTCGCCGCCTCGGCATCCTTGCGCCATGACCGACAGCGAGGAAGCCGTCCGGACCTCCGCCCGCGGCTGGCTCACGCTCCAGCTGGCCGCCCTCGGCTTCGTGGGGGTGTGCGGCGCGTTGAAGGCCGGCGGCGGCCCCGGGTCCCCGGCGCCCCGCGGCGTCGAGGCGGTCGCGGGCGTCCTGGTCCTGCTCGCCCTGCTGCTCGCCGTCCTCGCGGTCTATCTCGTCGGCCGCACCGCCTGGCCGCACGCGGTGGGCCCCGACGACCCGGACCGCGCCGCCCGCCGCCTGCGCACCGGCCTCGTCCTCACCTTCGCGACCGTCCTGCTGACCGCCGTCGCCGCCACCAGCTCCTGGTGGCCGTCCCCGGACACGGCGACCGCCCCGGCCACCCCGGCGGCGGGGCCCGTCGAGGTGCAGGTCGGCACCTCCACGGGCAGCCTGTGCGGCGAACTCGGCCGGGGCAGCGGCGCGTTGACCCTGATCGTCCAGGGCCGCACGGTCGACGTCCCGCTCAGCGACGTGACGTCGGTGACGCCTGTCGCCGACTGCGGGAGCGTGTGACGGCCGCGACGGACCGCGAGGCGGGGCCGCCACGACCGGTCGGACAGCAGCGAGCCGACGCTGAGGAACGAGCCGACCGACCCGATCGAGAAGGCCGACCCGACGGACCCGATGGACATGAAGGACCCGACCGATCCGATCGACAGGAACGAGCCCTTCGACCAGAGGGACAGGAACGAGTCGTTTCCCTTGCTTCCTGTGCGTCCCATGGTCCGATCGTACGAGCACGGGGGCCGCCACGACGTGTGCGTCGTGACGGCCCCCGTGCGCGGTTGGACCCGGTTGGACCCGGTTGGACCCGGTTGGACTCGGTTTACTTCAGGGCGGCGAGGGCCGCGTCGTAGTTCGGCTCCTCGGCGATCTCGTTGACGAGCTCCACGTGGAGGACCTTGTCGTTCTCGTCGAGGACGACGACGGCGCGGGCGGTCAGGCCGGCCAGCGGGCCGTCGGCGAGGTCCACGCCGTAGTTGGTGTGGAACTCGCGGCCACGGAGGGTGGAGAGGTTCTTCACGTTCTCCAGGCCCTCGGCGCCGCAGAAGCGGGCCTGGGCGAAGGGGAGGTCCGCGGAGATGCAGAGCACCACGGTGTTGTCGAGGCCGGACGCCACGGTGTTGAACTGGCGGACCGAGCTCGCGCAGGTCGGGGTGTCGACGCTGGGGAAGATGTTGAGGACCTTGCGCTGACCGGCGAAGTCCTTGAGCGAACGGTCCGCGAGGCCCTCGCCGACCAGGTTGAACTGCGGGGCGTCGCTGCCCACGGCGGGCAGGTCGCCGTTGACCTGTACGGGGTTGCCCTTGAGCGTGACCTGCGCCATGCCTGATCTCCTTCGACGGGTGTTTCGACGGGTAATGCGGGTGAAGCGGGTGATGCTGACGACGGTCCCGATCGTACTGCGCGTGGAATCCGCATCTCGCTGAATGGAACGTGCGAGGGTCGGTCGCCTGTTCCGCGGACCTCTCCTCGCGCCGTCAGGTGCGTGCGTATCCGGCCAGGAAGAGGTCCACGCCCGAGGTGATCTGGCGGGTCAGCTCGGCCTCGTCGACCTCGGTGTCCGGCGCGAAGGTGTGGACGAGCTGGGGCAGGCCGACCGTCGTCGCCACGAGCTGTTGCACGGCGAGCCCCGGGTCGGGCACGTTCAGCGTGCCGCGGGCGTCCAGCGCGGTGACCGCCTCGATCAGCGGGCCGTTGTACATGTCGTACGTGACCCGGTACCAGAGCTGCCCGAGCTGCGGGAAGCGGTCGATCTCGCCGATCACCAGGCGCCGCAGCGACATGATGTCCGGGCGCAGCAGCGTACGGGCCCAGTCGGTCGTGAGCCGGACGAGCGCGGCGCGCAGGTCGGGGGCGTCGGCCAGGCCGGCGCCGGCGGGCTCCACGTCGGCGTACGTCCGGGGCAGCACCCCGCCGATGACGGCGAGGAACAGACGCTCCTTGCTGCCGAAGTGCTTGTAGATGGTCGCCTTGGAGACGCCGGACCGCTGGGTGATCGCGTCCATGGACGCCGCCGAGTACCCCTCGGCCAGGAACTCCGTCAGCGCGGCGTCGATCATCGCCTGGCGCTTGCGGGCGGCGGCGGAGGCGGGGTCGGGGATGACCGGGATGCCGTACGCGTCGAGGACGGCGTGGAGTGCGTCGTCCGGGGCGGACGGATCGGCCGGGGTCTTGGCGCCCATGCGGGGTCCTTCGCGGGGTGACGTGGTGGCGGGGGCGGGGGTCACCGCCAGTATAGGAAGGGCGTGAACTGAACCGTTCGGTACGGGGTGGGTGGGTTCCGTCTGTACGTGTACGGGGTGGGCGGGTTCCGTCTGTACGTGTACGGCGTGGGGCTCAGGCGGGGGTTCCGTCCGTACGTGTACGGGGTGGGGCTCAGGCCGCCACTGCCGCCGCCAGGGCCGGGCCCGCCGCCACGCCCGCCAGGAACGCCAGGTTGAACAGGCCGATCCCCAGACCCTGCCGCTCCTCCCCGAGCCCCCGGGTCGCGGCACCGGTCAGGACGCCCTGGCCGCCCGCCGTCGCGAGGGCGCTCAGGCCGGAGCCGAGCAGCACCGCCACCGGCCACGGGGCGAGGGCCGCGAGCAGCAGTGCCGTCGCCGAGGCGGCGGCCAGCAGCGTCCGGGTCCTGCGCGTCCCGAGCCGGGGCGCCAGACGGATCAGGAGCCAGGACAGCAGCGCTCCGGTCAGGGCGGCGAGCGCGGCGACCGCGCCGGTCCGGACGGGGCTCCAGCCGGTGAGCGCGGAGAAGCGGTGCGGGGCGGCGTACAGGAGCGCGAAGTTGACCGTGGACAGCGCCAGCATGAGTCTGGCGGCGGCCGGGAAGCCGGGGGCGCGGAGTATGTCGAGGGGGCGGACGACGCCGGGGGCCGCGCCAGGGGTGGCGACGCCGGTGCGCGGGGTCGCGCGGCCCGTCAGCCGCAGGACCGGCAGCAGGACGAGGAGGCTCAGCAGGGGCAGCACGAGTGCCGCCTGCCAGCCCGCCGCCCGGGCCACGGCCGCGCCCGCGAAGAGGCCGAGCGTGCCGCCGAGGGCGCTGCCGATGGCGACGATCCCGGACGTACGGCCCGTGCCGTCCCGGCCCGCGAGCTGGAAGGCGGCGACGGTGACCCCGGCGGCCCCGACGGCCTCGACCGTCCGCCCGGCCACGGCGAGCGGCAGCGACCCGGCGGCGAGGACGAGCGCCGCGCCCAGGACGAGGAGCACCCCGGAGGCCCGGACGGTCCCGCCGGGGCCGCGCCGCCCCGCCGTCGCGGAGAGCAGGGGCGTGCCGACCGCCATGCCGACGCCGAACGCGGTCATCAGCCAGGCCGCCGACCCGGCGGAGACGCCGAGTTCCCGCGCGGCGTCCGGCAGCGCGAGGCTCGGCCCGGACACGCCCATGGAGGCAGGCGCGACGAACAGCGCGGGGAGGAGGGCGCGCCAGGCCCGGGGGGTGCGGACCGGGGTGGTCGGGACGGTCGAGGCGGCGGGGGCCGTGGAGGTGGTCATACCGGCATGCGCCCCATCAACCCGTTCGTGAAGTCCTTCTCCGCCTGCCGGAGTTCCGCGGCCGTGTTCATCACGAAGGGGCCGCTGCGGGCGACGGGTTCGCCGATCGGTTCGCCCGCGAGGACCAGCACCTCGGTCGCCGCGCCGGGGGCTTCGACGGTGAAGTGCTCGCCGTCCCGGTCGAGGACCGCGAGGTGTCCGTCGGCGAGGGGCCGGCCGGCGACGGCGGCGTCGCCGGTCAGCACGTACACCATCGCGTTGTGCCCGGCGGGCGCGGTGAACTCGGCGCGTCCGCCCGCCGCGAGGCGCGCGTGGACGACGAGGACCGGGGTGTGGGTCCCGAAGGGTCCGGTCACGCCGTGGCTGCTGCCGGCGAGGACGGTGAGTTCGGCGCCGTCGGGGGTGGTGACGGGCGGCAGGTCGGCGGCTTCGGCGTTCTGGCTGCGGGGCGGGAGGGACTTGAGCCGGGCGGGGAGGTTCACCCAGATCTGCAGCATGTGCTGCCGCCCGCCCGTGGCGAGGAACTCCTCGGTGGGCAGGGCCTCGTGGACGATCCCGGACCCCGCGGTGAGCCACTGCACCCCGCCGCCCCGGACGACGGCGCGGTGGCCGCGGGAGTCGGCGTTGGCGATGTCGCCGTCGAGGACGTACTGGATCGTCTCGAAGCCGCGGTGGGGGTGCGGGGGAGCGCCCTTGGCCTCGCCGGGGGCGAGGTCGATGGGGCCTACCTGATCGACCATCAGGAAGGGGTCGAGGAAGGGGAGTTCGGTGGTGGGGAAGGGGCGGCGTACGGGGAAGCCGGCGCCCTCGTGGGTGTGGAAGGGGCGGGCGACTCGGGTGACGGTGCGCTCGGTGGGTGCCATGCCAAGAATGAACTACACCATTCAGTTCACTGTCAAGACTGAACCGTTTGGTTGACAAGCTGAACCGATCGGTTTAGTTTCCTGGGCATGATGACACCGGTCACCGCCACCTACATCGGCACCGCCACCGTCCTCCTCCGCGTCGGCGGCCTCACCGTCCTCACCGACCCGGCCTTCGACCCGGCGCCCGCCGACTACCCGGCCGCCCGCCCGCTCCACCGCACGGCGGGCCCCGCCCTCACCGCCGACCGGCTGCCGCCCGTCGACCTGGTGCTGCTCTCCCACGACCAGCACGCCGACAACCTCGACCACACCGGCCGCGAGGTCCTCGCCCGCGCGGCCCGCACCCTCACCACCCCGGAGGGCGCCGCCCGCCTCGGCGGCCGGGCGGAGGGCCTGGCCCCCTGGGAGAGCCGCGAGGTCAGCGCCGGCGGCAGCACCGTACGGATCACCGCGACCCCCGCCCGGCACGGCCCGGAAGGCACCGAGCAGGCCACCGGACCGGTCACCGGCTTCGTCGTCGAGTACGAGGGCGGCGCGCTCTACCTCTCCGGCGACACCGTCCGCCACGACGAGCTGACCGAGATCGGCGAACGCTTCGTCCTCGACACCGCCTTCCTCCACTTCGGCGACGCCCACTTCCCGTCCACCGGCGACCGCGCGTTCTCGCTCAGCGCCACCGAGGGCGCCGCCCTCGCCCGCACCCTCGGCGCCCGCACGGTCGTCCCCCTCCACTTCGACTCCTGGGCCCACCTCGCCGAGGACCCGTCCGCCATCACCGCAGCGTTCGCCGCCGACCCACAGCTGGCGGGGACCCTGCGCTGGCTGGAGCCGGGGGTGACGGAGAAACTGGCATGACGGCCCGCCCGGGCGACGCCGGTGACGTCCATGACGACCGCGAAGACGCCGGTCGCCGGGAACAGGCGGCGTCCGCGGAGTTCTAGGGACGGGCCGTGCGCGCGAGCCGCCAGATCCGCAGCCCGTCGGCGTCCAGCCCGGCTTCGGCGAAGCCGAGGCGTGCGGCGACGGCGCCGCTGGCGTGGTTGGCGGCGTCGTGCAGGATCAGCAGCTCGTCGACCCCGGAGAGCCGGAACCCCTCCGCGACCATGGCCGCCGCGGCCCGGGTGGCGATACCCCGCCCGGTGGCGGCGGGATGCAGCCAGTACCCGATCTCGTAGGCCCCCTCGGGCGTGTCCTCATGCCGGTAAAGCCCACAGCTCCCGGCGAACCTCCCGTCCACGCCCACGACATACGAGAACTGCACACCCGCCTCCCAGAGCTCCGCCCGCCCGGCGAGGAACGCGGCCGCATGGGCCCGCGAATGCGCGGCCGCCCACGGCATCCAGGGCCGAAGATGCTCCAACGACTCGTCGATCACCCGCACCCAGGCGTCAAGATCACCCTCGGCGTCGAAGGACCGCAGGACGAGGTCGTCGTCGACACGGATCAGACCGGCGGGGGCACGGGCGGGCGCGCGCGTCGCGGGCGCGGGCTGCGGGAGTTCCATGCGAGGAGGCTCGTACGCGAGGGGGCGTACGGGCAAGGACATTTCGGCGCGCCCCCGAGCTAGCCCGCGCGGGGGAGGCGGATCATCCGCGCGCATGACCTCTCGGCGCCGGGGCCCGCCCAGCATGGAGCCATGACGATCAGGATCCCGACGGACGACACGGGGCGGCGGGCCCCGCGTCCGGCGCCCCTTCCCCGGGCGGGCACGTGGCCGGGACTCGCCGCCGGGGCGTGGGGACTTCTGTTCGCCGTGCCCAGTCTCGTCTGGGCGATGGGCTTCTCGTTCGGTGCGCGGACGACCGTGGCACCGTCCCTGGTGAAGCTGGCCGACGACCGCGTGACGTGGTTCGTGGCCGTGTTGTGGCTGACCGGACTCCTGAAGATCCTCGGCGCCTTGATCGGTATCGGCCTGACCCGCCGGCGCGGCCGGTGGACCGGCCGTCTCCTGGCGCTCTCCGGAGCCGGTGCGGCGGTGCTGCTCGCCTGGCACGGCGCCGTCTTCGTCGTCCACGGAACGCTGGTCGAGACGGGTGCCCGCGCGGTCGCGCCCGACCTGGCGGGCCTCACCCGCTGGTACCTCTGCCTGTGGGGCCCGTGGTTCCTCGCCGGCGGAGCACTCTTCGCCGCCGCGACCCTGCGGTACGTCCGCCGGTTGGACCCGTGCGCCGGGGCGCGCCTCTTCGGTGCCGTGGGGGCGCTGGGCGCGGCGTTCCTGTCCCTGCTGTCGACCGTCACGGGGATCGGCTGACCCCTCCGGGGCGATCGCCGCAGCGCACCGGCAACCGCCCTGACCGGAAGCCCGCGTCAGCGCACCACGTCGAAGACCTGCTTCTGCAGCCCGTTGGCGTACGCCTCGTGCTCGACCAGCTTCAGCTTCTGCACGTCCTTGTCCGTGGTGCTGAACAGGCGCTTGCCCGCGCCCAGCAGCAGCGGGAAGACCAGCAGGTGGTAGCGGTCGATCAGGCCGGCGTCCGACAGCGCCTGGTTCAGGGAGGCGCTGCCGTGGACGATGATCGGCCCGCCCTCGGTCTCCTTCAGCGCGCGGACCTCGTCGAGGGTGCGGAGGATCGTCGTCTCGCCCCAGTTCGACACCAGGTCGTCCTCGGTGAGGGTGGTGGAGACGACGTACTTCGGCATCTCCTTGTACTCGGCGAACTCCGCCATGTCCGGCCACACCCCGCTGAACGCCTCGTAGCTGACCCGCCCCAGCAGCATCGCGGCGGCCTCCTGCTGCTCCCGCCCCTTGATCTCGAACGCCTCGGGCAGGAACTCCGTGTGCTTGAACGTCCAGCCGGAGTTCCGGTACCCGGGCTCGCCGCCGGGGGCCTCGACGACGCCGTCGAGGGAGATGAAGGCGGTGGTGATGAGAGTGCGCATGGCCGGGGTTCCTCCGTGGTGTGTCGTTGCCAGTCGTGAGTGAAGACCGGGGTCCACGGAGAAACTAATCGGTGATCGATGCGACGAAGGGCGCCCACGCTGAGGCGGGGATGAGGAGGACGGGGCCGTTGGGGCGCTTGGAGTCACGGACGGGGACGATGCCGGGGGTGTCGTCCCGCACTTCGAGGCAGTCGCCGCCATCGCCGTTGCTGTAGCTGCTCTTGCGCCAGGCGGCGGCGGTCAGATCAAGGGCGTTGCTGGCCATGTCGGTAGTCCTCAGCCGCTTCTTCGATCAGGGCGAGGGACACCTCCGGCGGCGAGGCGGCGGCCCTCAGCTGATCGTATGCCTTGCGGTACTGCTTCACGAGGGCCGGATCATCGACCGTCTGACCGTGGTACGGCCCCTCCGTGTACATCAGCGGAGGTTCGTCGTCGAACTCCATGAACTTGAACGGCAGGGCAATGAAGGGCCGGGTCGGCGCGTTCCACGGCAGGATCTGTAGAACGACACGCCCCCGCCGTACGAGGGCGGCGATGTGGTCGAGCTGCTCGGCCATGTCCACAGCCGGAATCGTGGGGTTGCGCACCAACGATTCATGGAGGATGACCCAGTACTCGGGTCTCTTCGGCTCGTCGAAGAGCATTGCTTGCTTGAGGCGGGCATCGATCTTGGCCTGCACCTCGTCAGGGGTGTGCAGCGGATGCGTGGAGCGGATGACGGCCTTCGCGTACGTGGCCGTCTGGAGCAGCCCCGGGATGAGGACGTTGCACCACTCCTCGATCACCAACGCCCGCTTCTCTGCCTCAGCGATCGCCGCGAAGTACGCCGCATGCGCACCCTGCTTCGCCTTGCGGACGTCATCGCACCGCCGCGAGAAGAACCCGTCCGTCCCCAGCACCCGGTCCACGTGCTGCGCCAGGTCGCGCGGCATCCGCCGCTTCCCGTGCTCGATCTCGCTCAGATAGGTCACTCCGTAGAAACTGCCCTCCACCAACCCCTCAAGCGTCAGCCCCGCTGCCTCTCTCTTGAAGCGGAGCTCCTTCCCATAGAACTGCGGGACGCTCGCCGAGCCGTCGATCTCCTTGCGCGCAGCCACCGTTGACGGACCGCCTTTCGCACCTTGCGTCGTGGAGCGGGAAACCCTTCCACGGTAGGGCTCGGCGCGGCAGCGTGTGAGGGGTTCGTCACGGCACGCAACGAAAGGCGGAACCCCGCATGACCGACGACATCAGGCCCGACGTCGAGGCCCTCCGTACCGCTCTCGCAGCTCACGGCATCACACTCCCCTCCCTGGGGGTGGATCCGCTGACCCTCGCGGGGCGGACGGTACGGCCCCCGCTCGTCGCGCTGGGCAACTGCAACGTGGCGACTGCACGCCAGCTGGCGGAGGCGTTGCGGAAGGCGGCCGGCGGGTGACGCTGCCGTTCGCGGTCGAGCTGATCGCGGTTCCGAAGGCGGTGCCGGAGGTGCGCCGGATGGTGGAGGGGGACGATCTGCGGCTCTGTGTGAGCGAGTTGCTGACGAACGTCATCCGGCACGTGGGGGAGGGGACGCCGGTCACCGTACGGGTGGAGGCGACGCGGGAGGGGCGGACGCGGGTCGCGGTGACGGATCCGGATCCGAGGGTGTGGCCGGTGCTGCGGGAGGCGGTCGACGGGGCCGAGTCGGGGCGGGGCCTCGGGATCGTGGAGGCGCTGGCGCTGCGGTGGGGCGTGGAGCAGGGGCCGTACGGCAAGACGGTGTGGTGCGAGCTGCGGCGCGCGCCCTGAGGCGCACGCGGGCGCGGGGCTCAGATGCTGCGGGCGGTGATGTCGCCGTACGCGGTGGTCGCGCGGATCGTCAGCTCGGCGTCGGCGCCCACGGTGTTGGCGAGGGCGTTGCTGACGCGGCCGTGGCCGGTGCCGGCGTCGAGGGTGGCGGAGGCGCCACGGGCGGCGGAGACCTCGATGTCGCCCTTCTCGGTGCGGAGGTCGACCGCGCCGCGCACCGCGCCGGTGACCTTGATGTCGCCGCGCATGGTGCGGAGTTCGGCGGGGCCGTTGAGGCGTCCGACGAGGATGTCGCCGTCCTGGACGGTGATGCGGGCGTGGGTGGCCTCGTCCAGCTTGACCTGGCCCTGGGCGGCTTCGAGGGCGACGTCGCCGAGGCGGCCGACGCCGCGCAGGTCGGCGGCGGCGACCTTGGCCTCGACGCGGGAGCCGGCGGGGAGCTGGACGGTGACCTCGACGGCGCCGGAGTTGCCGAAGAGACGGTTCTCGGGGGCGGCGGCCTTGATCTGGAGGACGCCGTCGGTGAAGGCGACCTGGACGCGCTCGGCGGCCTTGACGTCGCGGCCCTTGCCGGCGTTGGCGGGGCGGATGTCGACGGTGGCGTCCTTGCGGTCGGCGGCGATGAGCTGGACGCGGCCGGCGGGGATGTCGAGGACGGCGGTGATGGGGGCGGTGGTGGCGAAGCTCTGCATGGTTTTCTGCTCCTGTGGAGTGGCGTTCCGGTGTCTTTCTGACATGAGAAACGCTACGTTGCGTTCGGTGGGAGCGCAACAAGAACGTTGCGTGCGGCGATGATTGGCCCAGTTCAGAGCCTTGAAATCGTTGCAACAGGCGTCCTGCTAACGCAACATCTGCCCCCCTCTCCGTTGCAATGAATGGCGAGTGAACGCGACGCCGGGGTGTGGGCCGGAAGGCGGACGCCGGAAGGCCGGCCCCGCTATCCTCTTGCCGTCGAAGGCGTCCATGGGTGGGGAATCGTCGCCATGCGCAGCACGCCCGTTCGCAACGCCACCCGGGCAAGTACGCCGGCCGCACGCCGTACTACCTGCGCTACCGCTACACCAAGAACGAGGACGGCTCGCTGGACTGGTCCGGCGGCTTCCAGGTCTCCGGCGACGACGGCCGGCTGACCCGGCTCAGCGTCCTGCCCTCCCTCGACGCGACCGGCGACCCGAACGACCCGCTGCACGTCAGCGCGTTCGACAAGTGCAAGAGCGGCGACAGCCTCGACAAGGCGGCCAAGGGCGCCTCGGTGGAGGGCTGCCAGATCTTCCTCACCGACGCCGGGGGCGGCACGCCGAAGACGGTGGAGTGGGTGCGCGGCCAGGACACCCTGGCGACCTGGAAGTGACCGGCCTCGCCCGAGGCGACGGCCCGACGGCGTAACTCGGGGCCGTTTCCTTATGCCTTGGGCGGCGCGGTGCCCTTTGGGGCGTGGGGTTCGATGGTGCTCGTGATGAGGCTGACGGCCTGATCGATGTCGTCTTCGGTGGTGGTGCGGCCGAGGCTGAGCCGGAGGGTTGCGCGGGCCTGGTCGCGTGTGAGTCCGATTGCGGTGAGGACGTGGGAGGGCTCGCTGCTTCCCGTATCGCAGGCGGAACCGGTGGAGGCGGCGAGGGCGGGGATCCGGTCGAGGAGGTCGGCGGCTTCGATGCCGGGAAGGGTGAGGCTGAGGTTGCCGGGCAGTCGGCGGTGGGGGTCGCCGTTGACGTGGGCGTCGGGGATCGCGGCGAGGAGGCGGGCCTGGAGCCGGTCGCGGAGGGCTCGGAGGTGGGCCGGTGACGGGACGGTGCCGCTGGTGATGAGGCGGGCGGCGGCGCCGAATCCGACGATCGCGGGAACGTTCGGCGTTCCGGCCCGCAGTCCGCGTTCTTGTCCGCCGCCTGTCTGCTGAGGTGCTATCCGGGTGCCGCCGCGGATGTAGAGGGCGCCGATGCCTTTGGGTCCGTGGAGCTTGTGGGCGGAGAGGGAGGCGAGGTCGACCCCGGACTCCGTGACATCCAGGAGTCCGCAGCCGGCGCTTTGGGCGGCGTCGGTGTGCAGGAGGATGCCGCGAGGGCTGGTGATCTCGGCGATGGCGGCGATCCGTTGCAGGGTGCCGATCTCATTGTTGGCCTGCATGACCGAGGCCAGCACGGTGTGCCGGGTGAGGGCGGCGGCGATGTCGGCGGGCTGGACGCGGCCGTGCCGGTCGACGCCGACGTGGGTGACGGTGTAGCCATGGTGATCGACGAGCCGCTGGCAGGCGGCGAGGACGGCCTTGTGCTCGATCACGGTGGTGACGATGTGCCCGCCGTGCGGGCGGGCGGCCAGGGCGCCGCCGACAAGGGCGAGGTGGTCGGCCTCGGTGGCGCCGGAGGTGAAGACGATCTCCCGCTCGCTCTTCGCGCCGACCAAGTCGGCGACCTGGCGCCGGGCGGTGCGGACGGCCCTTGCGGCGGTACGTCCGATGGCGTGCGGGCTGGAAGGGTTGCCGTACGCGGTGGTGAGGAACGGCAGCATCGCTTCCAGGGCCCGCTTGTCCAGGGGGGTGGTGGCCTGGTGATCGAGGTAGACCGGCTGCTGGGTCATGCCGCCCGCTCCTTGGGGCGGGCGGGGTTCGTCGCTGTCGCGGCGTACTTGTGTTCGCCGTCGACGAGGTCCCAGTAGACGGCGCGGGGTTCGTCGAAGACCGAGAACGCGGTGGCCAGACAGTGCCAGTTCCGGTTGGGTTGGGCCAGGGCCATGAGGAAGGCGTCCTCGAACAACCGAAGGGCGCGACGAGCCAGGGCCTGGCGGGTCGGCTGCGGCCCGAACAGGTGCGGGAAGCCGTGTTCGCGCAGCCACGCCCCGGCGTGCTCGACGCCGGCCGTGCGGTCCAGGTGGCCGCCGTCGGTGAGGGTCTGGGCAGCCAGTCGCTCAAGGCGGCGGTGCCTGCGGGCGTCCTCTCCGCCGGAGCAGCGGTCGCCGGTGATCTGCCATTCGTGCCAGCGGGGCGACTGGTAGTGGTCCCAGTCGACGTCGCCGATGTAGGCGGTGACCTGGGGCGGGATCTGCCCGCGGGTCAGGTCGGCGACGTCGTAGCCGGGGCCGAGGGCCTCCATCGTGACGGAACCGGGCCTGCCGGGACAGGGCCGGTCCATGCGGACGAGAACCGTGAGTCTGTTGGTGAAGCGGTTGGTGGGCTCGGCCAGGATCACGGCCCGTCCGTCGGCCAGCAGCCCGGCCGCAAGGAGCGGGATCTCTTCGACGGGGAAGGTGTTGCCACCTCGGTAGTACTGCTTCTTCTCGACGCCACCGTCGGAACGGACCATCAGCTTCGTGGTGGCGGTGGCGGTGGCGAGGTCGTGGGCGGCGGTGCGGACTGCGGCCATGCCCTGGGCGGGCTCGATGAGGCAGGCGTTCAGGACGGGCAGGTTCAGTGAGTGCAGCAGGGCCATGGTCTGCCACTTCGGCCAGCGTCGGTCCGTGGCCGCCGAGGCCAGTTCGTCAGCTGTCAGTGCGTGTAACGGGCGGGGCAGGGCTGTCGCCATCGCGCCGTTCCCCCCTTCCTTCGTCAGGCGGCGTCCGCGATGTGGAGGTCGGAGGACAACTCGGCGAACGTGCGCTCGCGGTGAGTGGTGAAGGGGTGGTCGCGCCAGTCGAAGCTGTCGCCGATGCCGAGCGCGTCGGCGCAGACGCGGCGTACGAACTGCCGGGCGAAGCCGGCCGAGGGCCAGTAGTGGTGCTCACCGTGCCGGGGTGAGAGATAGAGGTAGGAGCCGTCCGCCGCGGTGGGCAGCTCGGCCATCGATCCCAGGCGGCGGCCGGGACCACCGGACCGCTCATAGGCGGCGGTGATCACGTCCGGGTCGGGGACGGGGATCAGGTGCAGGTGGCAGTGGCTGCAGCAGGAGGCACCCAGTTCGCAGTCACGCGGTCCGTGCTCGGCGAGGATGGTCGGCCCGTAGCGGTTCTGGATCAGCGTGCGCATCTCCTCGACCTCTGCCGCGACCCGCCTGAGGTGGGCGGGGGTGAGGTCGGCGGCGGCGTCCAGGTGCTCGACGGGCATGAACAAGCAGTAGCCGGGGGTGAAGGCTCCGACGGTGGGCAGCAGCAGCCAGCTCCCCGGGGTCTCGGTGATGATCCGGGTGGGGTGCTCGCGTGTGGTGAACTCGGTGCAGAACTGGCAGTCCATCAGGTCACTTTCCGCTCGGGCCGAGGGGGAACTCGTCGGCGTATCGGCTCTTCAGGTCGGCTTCGCGGCCGTAGAAGGGGTGCGATGCGCTGTCGCCGGTGCTGGTGCCGTCCAGCGCGAAGACGAGCAGGCGGGCCAGCGGCATGCCGTGGTGCAGTCGCAGGGGGGCCGGGCCGGTGTTGACCAGTTCCAGTGTGAGATGGCCGTCCCAGCCGGGCAGGACGAACGGGCTGGTGACGTGAACGGCCAGGCCGACGCGGGCCAGGTGGCTCAGGCCACCGATCATTCCCATCAACCCGGCCCCGAGTCGCAGCGGATCGGCGACCGGGCCAAGAACCATTTCGCCGGGCATCAGGTCGTAGGTCGTCCATTCGGTGACCGACTCGCCGTAGAGATCGTCGATGCTGGCCTGGTCGGCCAGGTCGATTACGGGCGGGGGCGGTGTCGCCAGCGGCAACAAGGGCGCCCCGAGCGTCAAGAGCAGTCCGTCACCGCGCAGTTGGCCGGGCCATTCCAAATCTTCTCGTTCGATCAGCCAGGTGATCGACTCGGCTGAGAGCATGACTCACCCCCGGATTCAGGCAGCAGGGACGTGATCGCCTTTCGGATCGAAGGCTGCTGAAATGTTCCCCGGGATAGCTCCCGATAGCCATATGTCCGATTGGACATTTAGAGGTTTTCTCGGGGTGAAATGCGGAGAAGTTCAGTTCTGCTGGCCGAGCGGACAGCGCACGTCGGGTGAGGCCGTGTCGGGGAGGGTGCGTGAGAGTGCCGTCGTTGCCCTCCGGGCCACTGAAGGTGCCCGGACCTGAGGGGTTCCGCGCTGATCTGCTGGCGTGTTCCCCGGATCTCCTGGATGTGACCTGGGACCAGATGCGGACCCTGATCGTGGTCCATGAGGCCGGGACCGCGCTGGCCGCGTCCAGGCTCCTCGGGCGCGAACAGTCCAGCGTCCAGAAGCAGCTCGACATCCTCAATCGCAACTTCCAGTCCCTCACGGGTGAGTTGCTGGTGGTCAAGCAGGGACGCGGCCGTGACTTCCTGTTCACCCCGACCGGCCTGGAGGTCGTCGAGCGCGCGAGGGCGTCCTTCGCCGACTGGCTGCAGGGCATCGCCGGCTCCCGCCGCAGACTGGGCTCGACGCTGACCGTGGGGACCACCGAATTCACCCTCGGCTTCCTGGGCCGGGTGTGGGAACGGGTGGCCCCGCAGTTGCAGGAGCGGGAGGTCGAGCTGAAGGTCGTGCATGTGCGGACCCGTGACTTCTGGCAGCGGCTCGACTCCAACCAGGTCGACCTGTTGTGCGGCGGGCTGGCCGCCGAGGCAGCCGAGAGCCAGGTCGCCCCCGAGTACGACTTCCTGGAGTGGCACCGCGAGGGCCTGTCCCTGCTGACCAACCTGCCGGTGCGGGAACTCGCCGCCCGTCAGGTCGGCGTCGACCGACTGCGGACGCTTCCGCTGGTCATTCCCTCCCGAGGGGTGATCACCGACTTCGTCGAGCGCTGGTACGGCCCGGATTTCCGCTCGCAGCTGCAGATCGCGGCCGAGATCGACGACATCTACTACGGCCTCGCCCTGCTGCGGTCCCGCATGACCTACGGCTGCATGCTGTGCGCCCGCTCCCTGGGTGAGGCCGCTGTGGACGGCCGATTGCCGACGAGCGAGGACTTCCGCCTGATCGACATCGCCGACGACTTCGACCCTATGCTCCAGTTGGTCTCCGGAGTCTTCGCCCGCAAGGGAGAACGCGAAACCTATGACGCCTCCCATCCGCTGAATATCCTGTGGGACGCCTTCCGCGACGAGGCCGCCTCCGGTGGGCCCCTGCCCTTGTGACCGATCCTCCTGGAGGACCCCCGTGCTGCTGGCCTCGGTCAACCTCAACAAGCGCCTCGGTGCTGACGGAGCTCGTTCCCGCCTGGCGACCTGGCTCCGGGAGCGCCGGGTCCAGGCGGTGCTCGCGCAGGAGCCGTTCAAGCCCGTCGACCGGACCGCGCCGGCGCTGCCCGGGTTCACCTTCGCCGGCGGCGACGGACGTTTGGCTGCCTGGATCAGCGAGGATCTCGCCCGGCCCGCCGTCACTTCGCCGCACCCGTGGGTCCAGCGCGTCGAGCTGGACTGGCTGGCCGTCTTCCAGGTCCATTTGGACTCTCGTACGAGTGCCGCCCGCGCCGACCAACTGGCCCGACTGGGAGAGCTGGCCGCCGCCGAGGACGGGCGTCCGCTGCTGATCTGCGGGGACTTCAACCTCGCCCCCCGCCCTCAGGACGGCCTCGCCGGCGACCGGCCCAGCACCTTCACCACCCAGCAGGAGCGCGATCGCCTGCGGCATCTGATACACAGCGCCAGGCTGGTCGACACCACTGCCGAGGGGCCCGTCGTCTTCACCTTCGAGCGGACCTTCCACGGTCGACCGACCCGAGTCCGCTGCGATCTCGCCCTGCTCAGCGATCATGTGGTACCGACGGTCAGGGTGACTACGGACCCGGTGGTGCGAAGCGGCCCGGAGGAGTTCACCGACCACTCCGCCGTCCTGGTCGACCTGCCGGTCACTCTGGAGCCGGCCGAGCCCGACGATGTGCTCTTCAGGCTGAGCGAACTGACCGGCGACGTCCCGGCCCCCGCCGGGGGCCGGGACTCACAGCCCCACAAGACCGCGATGAGCCGCCAGGCCCCCTCCCCGGCCTCCAGGACGGTGACTGAACAGCTGATAGGCCCCCTCCGGATCGGAAGCGTCCTGGACCACGGCTGCGGCCGCGGCGCCGACGTCACCCACTACCGGTCGGTGGGGCTGGACGCCGAAGGCTTCGATCCCCATGCCGCGTTCGGCTGGCCACGTCCCGCGCGGACCGGATTCGACCTGGTCACCTCGATGTTCGTCCTCAACGTGCTGCCCGATCCCTGGCAGCGGATCCAGGCTCTGAGAGACGCGGCTTCCTTCGCCCGGCCCGGCGGCCATGTCGCTGTCGTCACCCGTTCCCCCGAGGAGATCGCCAAAGCCGCCGCCAACGGCGGGTGGCCGGCCCATCACGACGGGTTCTGGTCCAGCCGGAGCAAGGGAACCTTCCAGCGCGGCATCGACTCGGCCGAGATCACCGCACTCGCCCGCAGGGCCGGCCTCCTGCCCGCCGCCGATGTTCCCGAATTGCCCCTACCGGGTGTCTGCCACGTGGTCCTCACCAAGCCCGAGGGCGAAGCCGGGTACAGATGACCGTGGCCGGTCGCGTACGACCGAGTGCGCCAAAGCGCGGTACCTGCCGGCGGCTGATACCCGCGCCGGGTCAGCGGTTTCCGGTCCAGACGATCCGGTCGGCGAAACCGCCCCGTTCACCCGCCTTGGCCTCGCGGATCTTCTCCAGCTGCTCCGTGCCGATCCCCAGGTCCGCGGCGAGTGCGTGCACGACCTCCAGTACGTCCGCGAGTTCCTCCGGCGCCGCCGCATGGTCCGCGTCCAGGAACTCGTTGACCTCTTCGTGGAGCTTGTCGCGCAGCCTGCTTCGGTATTCCTCGGGTCCGGCGGTGTAGGTGACAGGGACGGCCCCCTTCGCGCGGATGATCTGCGGAATGCCGTCCCGAACCAGTTTGCCGACCTTGCTGTAGCGCTCCATGCGTCGCTCTCCGCACCCCTCACCGTGAGGCGGTCGGGTTGGCCGCCCCCATGCCGACGCAGCCTAGAGAGACCGCCCCGGCACTCGCCATCCGGATGCGCCTGGTTCACCGTTGAGAGGGACGCTTTCCGGTCGCTCGGTGTCGGACAAGGCCGATCGAGCCGGAACCGCTAGCGGCCCTCCCGCAACCTCAGGACGTACGCGGCCGTCGCCGCCACCGTCCGGTCCTCGTCCCGTGACAGTTCCGTGAGGGCGCGGGTCGCCGCCGGGCCCGGGATGTCCGCGAGTGCCTGGGTGAGGCGTTGGCGGGCGGTTGGGGTGGTCGTGGGGTGGGTGAGGCGGGTGGTCAGTTCGGTGGTGATCCGGGGCACGTGGGCGGGGTCGGCCGCCAGGGTGCTCAGGGCGTCGGCCGCGTCGGCGTCGTTGCGCTCCTCCACCACCATGTCGACGAGGGTCGGGACCGCCTCGGGTGCTCCCCGCGTCCCCAGTGCCAGGGCCGCGTACGCCCGGACCACCCGGTCGGGGTGGCCGAGGGCGTCCCGCAGGAGAGCGGTCGCCCCGGCGTCCGGGAGTTCGGCCAGGGATCGGACGGCTCGGTTCCGTACCGTCGCGCGGGGCGAGTCGAGGCCCTCCGCCAGCAGCGGGGCCGCCGTCCCACCCGTCTGGGCCAGGGCCCAGTGGAGTGCCCCGGCGACGACCGGGTCGGGTTCGGCCAGGACGGCTTCGACCAAGGCCTCCACCGGTACGGCCGGGGCCGGGACGCCGTCGGCCGAGGAGGACGCCGAGCGTCGCGACGACACCGAGGCCAGGGCCGCGCTCTGCCGCGCCCCCGGGCTCTGCGAGCCCAGCGCCTGGAGCAGGGCCGTGATCCGCAGGACCTCCTCCCATCCGGCCGGCTCCGCCGCGCCGATCCGGCGGAGCCTCGTGAGCAGTTCCGTCTCCGCCGCGATGCGCTCCCGGGTCCGGCGTACCAGGTCGTCGACGAGCTCCGTGGGCGCGAAGTCCGGGTCGTCGAGCGCGCGCCCGACATCCCGCAGCGAGAGGCCCAGCGCGCGCAGGCTCTCGATGTGGAACACGCGCCGGATGTTCTCCTCGGAGTACTCGCGGTAGCCGGAACCGCTGCGTCCGGTCGGGCGCACCAGGCCCAGGGACTCGTAATGCCGGAGCATGCGGGCGCTCACCCCGGAACGTCGCGCGACCTCGCCGATCAGCACCGCCCACCGTCCTCCCGTACCGCCGGCGAGCTGTACGGCCGTACAGCCGGCCTTCCCTCACGGCTGCCGGCTTTTCCGTACCGGTTACCGGCTTTCCGTACCGGTTACCGGCTTTCCGTACCGCCCCCCGGCCCCTCCCCGCCCAGGGCCACCACCCGCTTCGCCGCCTCGATCGCGAACTCGAACCCCGCCTCCGGGTCCCGCCACAGCGATTCCGTCGCGAGCGCGTGCGCCCGCACCTCCGGGTCCGGGTGACGCGTCGCCGTGTCCAGCGCCGGCAGCATGGCCTCCCCGAGCGCGATCAACGCCCGGCTCAGGCTCAGCCGCGTCTCGCGCGGGCCGCGTCCGAGCTGCCTCGCCAACCCTACGGCCAGCGTCGGCTCCTCACCTTCCGGTACGAGGACGACCGCCGCCCGCCACGCGCTGCGGGCCACCTCGTCGTCGGGGTCGGCGAGGAGGGCCGGGGTGATCGCCGGCCAGGCCTGGCGGTCGCCGATCTTGGAGAGGGTGTGCAGGGCCTGGCTGCGGGCCTGAGGGGTCTCCGAGCGGACCTCCACGAGCAGCGCCGGGACCGTCGCCGCGGGGGCGTGGCGGGTGAGGGCCCAGGTCAGCATCTCGCGTACGGAGAAGTCGGGCTCGGTCGCGCAGCGGTCGACGAGGGTGCCGACGTCGGCGGGGTCCGGGGTCGTGCCGGCCGTCAGGGCCGCGCGGAGCCGGACGGACGGGTCGTCGTGTGTCAGCCCGGGCAGGGCGCGTGTCGTGGTCATGGGGCCACCTCCTCGGCCACAGTGAAGGGCTTGTCACCGTGTCAAGGTCAAGCGGCAATGTCCGTCGGGTGTCGGGTGCCGGGTGCCGGGAGCCGGAGCCGGGGCCGGGACTCGGGACCCGGACCCGGGACCCAGAACCCCAGCCGGCGCTCAGTCGATGTGGACGATCTGAAACGCCTCCGCCATCCGCCCCACCGGCAGCCCGCCCGCCCTCGCGTGTTCGCTGAGCCAGTCGCGGAGCAGGCCGGACAGGTCGTCGAAGTGGGCGGTCTGGGAGGTGTGGATGCGCAGGGCCTCGACCTTGCGGTCGAAGACGGGGGTGACGTCCACGTACTGGTTCGGGGTGGGGCCCGTCATCAGCCAGAGTTCGTGGACCGTCCACGGCTCCAGGCCCTCCTCCTTGAGGAGCTGAGGGTGGGCGAAGGGGTTGCGGGCCTCGGGGTAGATCGCGCGCAGGCAGGCGTCGCCGACGGCGCGGTGGTCGGGGTGGAGGTCGGCCACGCGGGCCCAGTTGATCTCGGGGGACGGGATGATCGCGCGCTGCGGGCGTACTTCGCGGATGACCCGGCACAGGTCGCGGCGCAGGTCGACGGAGGCCTCGACGAAGCTGTCGGGGTAGCCGAGGAAGCGGACGTCGGCGACGCCGCTGAGTTTCGCGGAGTGGACCTGCTCGGCGCGGCGCAGGTCCGCCATGGCCTGGCGGGGGAGCGCCTCGTCGTAACCGCCCGCGCCGCCGTCGGTGACGATGCAGTAGGTGACGCGGGTGCCGCGTTCGACCCACTGCATCACCGTGCCGCTGACGCAGAACTCGATGTCGTCCGGGTGTGCCGCCACCACCAGCAGGGATTCCGGTGCGCTGCGGACGGTCGGGTCGGTCGTCGCGAAGTCCTCCATGGGGCCAGCCTCTTGGTGTGGCGGGGGCGTCGCAAGGCCAAGTCGTGGCGTGAACAGGACATGGCACTTACGCGCCACTCAAAAAGTTGGTAGATTCAAATCATTGGGTGTTCCACGTGGACAGAGACTGGTAGAGAGAGCCAGGGAGATCCGGAGGCGACCGGCCATGTGCAGGATTCTCGGCACCATCGCCGCGGGTGCGGCGCGACCCGACCCCGCCGAACTCGCGGCGGTCTCGGGCCGGCAGCGGCACGGCGGCCCCGACGAGCACCAGATCCTCAGCGGTCCCGGCTGGTCGCTCGGCTGCGACCGGCTCGCCGTCACCGACCCCTGCGGCGGACGGCAGCCCTACCGGCTGCCCCACCTGCCCGGGATCCTCGCCGTGCTCAACGGCGAGATCTACAACCACAGCGAACTGCGCCGCCGCCTCGCCGCGCGCGGCCACCGCTTCCCCGACCGCTGCGACGGCACGCTGCTGCCCGCGCTGTACGCCGAGTACGGGCCCGCCTTCGCCGAACACCTCGACGGCATGTTCGCCGTCGCGATCCTCGACCTGCGCCCCGCCGGCGCCCAACTCGTGCTCGCCGTCGACGACATGGGCATGAAGCCCATCCACCTCCACCACGACCCGTACGACGGATCCACCCGCTTCGCCTCCGAGATCCCCGCGCTGCTCGCCTTCGAAGGCGTACGGATCGCCCCCCGCGAGGACGCCCTCGACACCGTCCTCGCCACCCGCACCTCCTTCTCCGCGCGCACCGCCCTCGACGGCGTCGACGTCCTGCCGCCCGGCGCGACCGCGCTCGTACGCCCCGGCTGCGCGCCCGTCGTACGCCGCCGCCCCGCGCACGCCGTACGGCCGCTCGGCGACACCCAGGACGTGCTGCGGCACGAGGTGCGCCGGCTCGCCACCGCCGACGTGCCCGTCTGCGCGGTCACCAGTGGCGGGCTCGACTCCGGGCTGATCACCGCGCTCGCCGCCGAACACGCCCGCGAGACGGACGCGCCGCCGCTGCACACCTTCCACCTCACCTACCGAGGCAAGTGGCCCGACTCCGAGGCCGCGTACGCCCGTTCCGTCGCGCGGCGGGCCCGGACCGTGCACCACGAGGTCGTCGTCGACCCCGACGAGATCCCCTCGCTCCTCACCCGCACCGTGCGTCACCTCGGGCAGCCCAACGCCGACCCCATCGCGCTCTCCACGTACGCGCTGTTCCGGGCCGTCCGCGAGAACGGGTTCACCGTCGCGCTCACCGGCGACGGCGCCGACGAACTCTTCGGCGGGTACGACCGGATGCGGGCCGCGCTCAACGCGCCCGCCGGCATCGACTGGGCCGGCGCCTACGCCGACGCGCTCTCCGCCGCGCCCCGGCTGCTGCGGGAGCACCTGTACACGTCCTCGTACGCCGCGTACATCGCCGAACACGGCTCGGCGGCCGACCGCATCGAGCAGGAACTGCGCTCGGCCGACGCGGCCGGGGGCGACCGGGTGACCGCGCTCAGCGCCTTCGAGACGCGGTGGCGGCTGCCCGCGTACCACCTGCGGCGGGTCGACCACCTGTCGATGGCGTGGGCCGTCGAGGCGCGCATGCCGTTCTGCCAGCCCGGGGTCGTCACCCACGCGCGCGGACTGCCGGCCGCCGCGCGGCACGGGAAGCCCGCGCTGTACGAGGCGGGGGCGGAACTCCTCCCGGCGGCGGTCCTCAACCGCCCCAAGCAGCCCTTCACGCTGCCCGTGGCGGCCATGCTCGCCCCCGGCGGCCCCCTGCTGGACACCGTCCGCGAACTCCTCTCCCCGGCCCGCCTGGTACTCGGCGGCAAGGTCCGCGCCGACCGCGTCCAAAAACTCCTCAACCGCCACCTGGAACGCCCCAACCAGCACGCGGCGATGGCCCTGTGGGGCCTGGCGGTCCACGAACTGTGGACGGAGATCGTCCAGGGCATGCGCATCCCGGTGGGCTGTGCGGCCTGACCCGCCGGGCCTCGGCAGTCCCGGGCCCACCGCATGCGGGGCCACCCCCGCCGTTGTGGGCATTCGTCCCGCCCTGCGGGACGATTGCCCACACGGGGGTGGCGGGGGAGGTGCGCCACGCACCGTCCCCGTCACCATCGTCCGTGCCGAAGACGCCCCCGGCCCCACCCTCGTCGTCCGGCTCGACCACCTCCCCCCGGGCGCCCTCGCCCTCGCTCACGAGCTGGCGGGCTTGCGCCACGGGCTCGCGGGGACCCCGTACACGGGGGTGAACAAGATCGCGGTCTACGGGTCCTCCTCCCGGGCCGCCGGCGGGCTCGACTACCGGTTCGTCCAGGCGCTCCCCGACGGGCGGTTCGACTTTCGTACGGGGTGTGGGCATTCGCTGCTCGCGTGTGTCGTCGCGGAGGGGCGGGGCGGGCCCGTCACCGTGCGGGCGGTGACTACGGGGGACACCGTGCGGGTGGAGGAGGAGAGCGGCGGCGGGGAGGGGTGGGTGCTGCATTTTCTGCGGGACGTGACGGCGGCCGGGACCCTGCCCACCGGGCGGGCCGTGGATGTGCTGCTCGGGGTGCCCGTCTCCCTCGTGCGGTACGGGAATCCGTATGTCTTCGTCGACGCCCGTCATGTGGGGGACGGGGACGGGGTGGAGGAGGAGTTGGGGCGGCTTCGGGGGGCGGCCGGGAAGCTGCTCGGGTACGGCCCGCATGCGGCGTTGCCGAAGATCGCCGTGTTCCGGGCGGAGGCCGACGGGCTCTTCGTGCGAGCGCTCACCGTCGGCGGCTGGCACCCTCGTCTCGCGCTCACGGGCGCCGCCGCCCTCGCCGCCGCGGCCGCCCTCGACGGCACTGTCGTGCCGGGGGTCGCGGGCGGTACGGTCAGGACGCCCGGCGGTGTCGTGACCGTCTCCACGGGGCCCGGCCGGGTCAGCGTGCACCACAAGCGGGCCCGGGTCCTCGACCGGCTCGCACTGCCCTGGCGTATCCACGCAACGGCGTGAACGCGCACCCCTGCGAACGGGCGGTCCCCACCCGACCTCTGTCACGCTGAATGACGACCGGCAATCGGTGGCACTCCGTATCGGATTCGTGTCCGTGCCGTGGTCCGTGCGTATCCGTGGCGTATCCGTGGGGAGAGCAGACACACATGAAATTCGAGAATCTGCGTGTCGTCGTGACCGGCGCGTCCCGCTATTTCGGCCGCGCCCTCGCTGTCGGATTCGCCCATCTCGGCGCCGAGGTCTATGTGTCGGCCCGCACCGTGGAGGCCGCCGAGCGCACCCGCGCCGAGGTGATGGGCTCGGCCCGTGACCGTATCCACGCCTTCGGCTGCGACCTGAGCCGGCCGGCCGAGATCCGGGAGTTCGCGGCCCGGGTCGGCGAGCACACCGACCGGGTCGACCTCCTGGTCAACAACGGGGCCCGCTGGCTGGACGGGATGGATCTGGAGGCGGCCAGCGACGCCGAGATCGTCGAGACGATCGAGTCGACGGCCGGCGGCACCGTCCTGATGGTGAAGCACTTCCTGCCGCTGCTGCGCGGCTCGCTGCGTCCCGACATCGTGAACATGGTCGCCGTGCGCGACGCCGAGGGCGCCTCCGCGGGCGCCGCGCACGAGGCGTTCTACGCGGCGAAGAGCGCGCAGGCCGGTTTCGCCGACATCCTCTCCCGCCGCCTGCGGCCCTCCGGGGTGCGGGTGTTCTCGCTCTTTCCGCCGGACTTCTCGACCTCCGACCCGCGTTTCGCGGAATGGGACGGCTCGAATCCCGACGGAATAGCGCCCGACGAGAAGCTCACCACCCAGGCGCTCTTCGAATGCATCGTGTACGCCGTCGAACAGCCCCGGGACTGCTTCATCCGTTCCTTCCACTTCGAACCCCGCTGATCGCGCACCCGCCGACCGCGGCACCGCCGACCCGAACTCGCTGAAGCTCCCCGCACCACAGCGTCAAGGAGGTCCCATGAGCACCCCTGTCTGGATCACCGCGACCCCTCCGGCCACCCATGGCGAACTGCACATCGGACATCTCGCCGGCCCCTACGTCGCGGCCGACGTCCTCACCCGCTACCTGCGGGCCGAGGGCGAGCCGGTCCGGTTCACCACCGGTACCGCCGACCACGCCAGTTCGGTGGAGGTCAGAGCGCTGCGCCACAACCGCAAGCCGGAGGAGGTCGCCGAGGGCTACCGCGCGGCGATCACCGCGGACTGGCTGCGGTCCGGTGTCGAGTTCGACCACATCGTGCGGCCGCGCCGCGACAAGGGCTACGCACGCTGGGTGCAGGAGCTCTTCAGCCGCCTGTACGCGCAGGGGGTCATCGCCCCCCGCACCCGCCTGCTGCCGTACTGCGAGCCGTGCGAGCGGTGGCTGTACGGGGCGCACGTCACCGGCAGCTGCCCGCACTGCGGGGCCACCAGCGACGGCGGCATGTGCCACGAGTGCGCCCGCCCCAACGACGGCGGCGACCTCATCTCGCCGCGCTGCTCGCTGTGCGACACCCCGGCGCTCGCCAAGCGCTGCCGGCGGCTGTACGTACCCCTGGAGCCGTTCCGGGAGACCCTCGCCGAGTACTGGGCGGCGGCCGGGCTCCCGCCGCGGCTCGCCGCGCTGTGCGAGTCGCTGGTCGAGGACGGGCTGCCGGACATCGCCGTCGGGCATCCCGCGGAGTGGGGCCTGCCGGTGCCGGTGGAGGGCTTCCCCGACCACCGTATCGACGGCTGCTTCGAGGCGGCCGCCATGCACCTGTTCGGCTACGACACGAAGGGCCCGCTGCCCCGCCGCACCATTCACTTCTGCGGGTTCGGGCACGCCTTCTGTCACGCGGTGCTGCTGCCGGTGCTGCTCCTCGCGCAGGACGTGAAGCTGCCGCAGGAGTTCAACGTCAACGAGTCGTACATCGTGGAGGAGGGCGTCCGCGAGGGCAATGTGTGGGCGCTCGACCTGCTCACCGAGTACGGCTCCGACACGCTGCGCCGGCATGTCCTCCAGGCCCGTCCGACGGGCCGCAGGACCGTCTTCCAGCGCGACCGGCTCGCCGCCGCCCGCCTGGAGCTCGACGAGAACTGGAACAGCTGGCTCGCGCGGCTCTTCGCGTCGGTCCGCGAGGAGTGCGACGGGCTCGCCCCGCAGGCCATGCCGGGCGGCACCGGCTGGGAGATCCTGGAGCGGCGGCTGCACCGGGGCGTGGACGATCTGCGGGAGGCGTACGGCCCCGACGCGTTCGACCCGCGCCGCGCGGTGGCCGTGCTCGACGAGATGGTCCGCTCGGTCGCCGACTTCGGCTACGTCAATGCCCACGAGCGCTGCCGGCCCAGCAACTCCTGCCGCCATCTGCCGTCGCTCGCCGCCCAGTTGGCGGTGGCCTCCGCGCTGTCCGCGTGGTCGCGGCCGGTGATGCCGGAGGGTGCGGACCGGCTGGCGTCGGCGTTGCAGGTGGCGTCGGGCCGTCCCGTCGACTGGTCGGCCCTGATCGCCCCGCTGCCGGGGACGCGGCTCGCGCCGCCCTCCGGTCCGGTCTACGGGTTCTGACGAACTCGCACCGGATTCCCGCGCCCACGACTACTAATCAGCTAAGTACCTCAGTAAGTGAGAAGTCGGTCACGCGACGACTCGGCAATTCCGCAAGAGAGAACACGAACAACGCAGTCCCCATCCCCGCCGCGTGACCGTGCGCGCGACGCGCAGGGACCACGTGGCCCTCCCCACAGGAGCCCCCCGTGTCCCTGCGCGTCGCCATGCTCAGCGTCCACACCTCCCCGCTCCACCAGCCCGGAACCGGGGACGCCGGCGGAATGAACGTCTACATGGTCGAACTCTCCCGGGCCCTCGCCGAACAGGGCGTGGAGGTCGACCTGTTCACCCGCTGCCGTGGCGAGGGCCGGCCCGGCCTCGAAGACCTCGCGCCCGGCGTCCGGGTCCGGCACCTGCACGCGGGGCCGCGCCGGCCGCTGCCCAAGGAGGCCATGCCGGACCTGGTGGTGCCGTTCTCGCTGGCCCTGCTCAAGGAGCGGCGGCGCTACGACCTGGTCCACTCGCACTACTGGCTGTCCGGGCAGGCCGGGCGGATCGCCTCGTTCGGCTGGGGGATACCGCTGGTGCACACCGCGCACACCCTGGCCCTGGTGAAGAACGCGCACCTCGCCGACGGCGACCGCCCCGAGCCCGAGCTGCGGATCCGCGGCGAGCGGCAGGTGGTCGGCGACGCCGACCGGCTGATCGCCAACACGGCCGACGAGGCGGAGGCGCTGCGCTCCCTGTACGGGGCGGCGCCGCCGCGCACCGAGGTGGTGCGGCCCGGGGTGGACCTGCGGACCTTCGGGCCGGGTGCGGGGCGGGCGGCGGCCCGGGCGCGGCTGGGGCTGCCGGCCGACGCGTTCATCCCGCTGTACGCGGGGCGGATCCAGCCCCTGAAGGGGCCCGACGTCCTGGTGCGGGCCGTCGCCGAGCTGCTGCGGATGGCGCCGGAGCTGCGGCGGCGGCTGCTGGTGCCGGTGGTGGGCGGGCACTCGGGGGCGGGCCGGGAGGGCTCGATGTGGCGGCTCGCGCGGGAGCTGGGGGTCGAGGACGTGCTCCAGGCCTGTCCTCCCGTACCGCAGGAGCGGCTGGCCGAGTGGTACCGGGCGGCGGACGTGCTCGTGGTGCCCTCGCGCTCGGAGTCCTTCGGTCTGGTGGCGCTGGAGGCGCAGGCGTGCGGGACGCCGGTGCTCGCGGCGGCGGTGGGCGGGCTGCCGACGGCGGTGTGGGACGGGGTGTCGGGGATGCTCGTACGGGGGCACGACCCGGTGGAGTACGCGCGTCGGCTGCGGTGGCTCGCGGCGCATCCGCAGGCGCGGGTGTCGATGGGGGAGGCGGCGGTGCGGCACGCGCAGGGGATGAGCTGGCGCACTTCCGCCGCGCGGACGGTCGACGTCTACGAGGACGCGCGGGCGGGTCTGTCGCGCCGTGCGGGTGGGGTGGGGCAAGGGCGGCGGCACGCCCCTGCCCCGGCGGCCCCTCTCTCCTGGAGGAACGAGAAGGCCGTAGTTCAAGTCTAGCATCTCTTTTGGTCCGACCAAAGGTTAGGGAAGCTCCGGATCCCCCAATTCCGTTGCCGGGGCGTCGCATTGACGCACTCACGCCATGGCGAGTGCACGCACAGACCACCTATGGATTCGCTTCCAGGGGCGGATCAGAATAGAGATGTCTTCAGGGAGCGCCCGGCGGCACGGGCCCCCGGAAGGCGGAATTCATATTCCCACTCCTGGAGGAATCATGACCGCTCAGCAGAACGCCGGTGTCCGCAAGACGGTCCGCCAGTTCACCCTCGCGCTGGTCGCGTGTCTGGCCGTCGCCGGCGGTGCGGCCGTGGCCACCGCCGACGGCAGCGCCGCCGCCCCGCAGCAGAACGCGGGCGTCACCAACGAGTGGCCGTTCGTCGACCCCACCCCCACCCCCACCCCGACCAACTGAGGTACCGCCGGACGGAATTCGGCAGCGAAAAGGCCCCGCAATCGACCTGCCACGATTGCGGGGCCTTTCCGTGTCCGCTTTTCGGGTTCAGTCGAGCCAGCCGAGCCGTACCGCGCGCACGCCCGCCTCGAAGCGGCTCGACGCCCCCAATTCCTGCATGAGTTCGGAAAGCATCCGGCTCACCGTGCGCAGGGAGACGCCGAGGTTCCGGGCGATCTTCTCGTCCTTCATCCCGGTCGCCAGCATCTGCAGGGCGGCCCGCTGCTGTTCCGACAGGCCGTCGCCGCCGCGTTCGACGGAGGTCTCGTCGCCGTACGGGGCGGCCGTGTGCCAGCAGTGCTCGTACAGGCCCAGGTAGGAGCGGACGAGGGCGGAGCCGCGGGCCAGGATGGCGCCTTCACGCCCGTCCTCGGGGCGGATCGGCAGCAGCGCGTACTGCTGGTCGGCGATCACCATGTTCATCGGCACCGACCGGGCGACCTTGATCTCCACGCCCATCTCGATGCGCATGCGCAGCAGTTCGGCGACGTCCGGCAGGTCGGCGTGGGCGCGGGAGTAGATGGCCCGGACCCGGACCCCGTTCTCCAACTGGCGCCGGTCCCGGTCCAGGGTCCGTGCCTGTGCCTGGCGGCTCGGGCCGCCCGGGTGCATCGAGGCGGAGCTCTCCTGGATGACGTCGGTGATGTCCTCCAGCGTCTGCTGGATCCTGCGGTAGTCGGTGATCGCCTCGACCTCGACCTCGGAGCCCGCCAGGGCGCTCGCCCGCAGAAAGGTGCCGGCCAGGGTCTCCAGGGTGCTGAACGCCCGGTCCGCCTCGGCCAGATGCTCCCGGAGGCGGACCCGCTCCCGGTCCAGGAGGCGGAGCAGGGCGATCTCCGGGGCGACGGACGCCACCGTGTCGGCGTCCGGCTGCCAGGCGGCGTCGCGTACGTCGTTGACGGTGGCGTGGGTGCTGTTCGTCGGCACGATCAGGCCGAGCGCGATCAGTTCGGCCCGACATCGCTCGTGCTCCTCGGGTGCGCAGCCTAACGCGCCCGCGGCCTCGGTGAAGCTGGACGCCCCTCGTCTGCGCAGTTCCTGATAGAGGGTCACCAGCCGGCCGGTCGTCGTGCCGCCCTCCGTGCCGTCGCCCGTCGTGACCATGGCGAACCACCCCCCTATCGTCGCGAATCGATCGTCCCGACCGTCCAGGCTACGCGCTGTGCTGGTACGTCTCCCCGTCAAGGAGGCCGAGGCGGGCGGCCTTCACGCCCGCCTCGAAGCGGCTGGCGGCGTCCAGTTCCTGCATCACCTCGGAGATCAGCCGGCTCACCGTGCGCAGGGAGACACCCAGATTGCGCGCGACCTGTTCGTCCTTGATCCCGGAGGCGAGCATCCGCAGCGCGGCCCGCTGCTGCTCGGACAGTCCGTCGCCGCCGTGCCCGGCGGGTTCCTCGTGGCCGTACGGGGTGGCGGCGTGCCAGCAGTACCCGTACAGGGCGCGGTAGGAGCGGACCAGGCCGGGGCCGCGGGCCAGGATGGCGGCCGACTCGGGGTCGTGCGGATCGGTGGGCAGCAGGGCGAAGTTGTCGTCGGCGAGGACCATGTTCATGGGGACGACGGGGGAGAGGCGGACCTCGACGCCGAGCGCGGTGCGTTCGGCGAGGTGCTGCACCATCTCCGGTACGGAGCCCACGCGTTGGCTGTACATGGCGTGGACGCGCACCCCGCGTGCGACGCGGCAGCGGTCCCACTCCAGCTCCTGTGCCATCTCCTCGCGCCGTACGGCGCCGGTCAGCATGGAGTGGACCGAGTCGCGGACCGTCTCCGTCAGGTCGGCGAGCTCGCGCCGGATCTGGGCGGGGTCGTCGACGATCTCCACCTCGACCTCGGAGCCGGGTTCGAGTCCGGCCCGCAGAAACGGTCCCGCGAGGGTTTCCAGGGTGGTGTGGGCGCGGCTGGTCTCGGCCAGCCGGTTCTCCAGCCGGTCCCGCTCGTGCTGGAGCAGGTGGAGCAAGGCGATGTCGGGGGCGACGACGACGGGGGCGGGCCGCTCGGGGGTGATGTGCCCGTGGTCGAGCAGGCCGAGGGCGATCAGCTCGTCGCGGCAGCGCTCACGCTCGGCGTCGGTCAGTTCGAGGCGGCGGGCGACGACCTCGAAGGGGTCACCCGGGGTGGCGCGGAGGGCCTGGTAGAGGGTGAGGGCCTGTTCGCTTCCCGCCCGCGTTCCGGCGGCGTTTTTGGACACAGCGCAGCAGACTCCCCTCGGATCGCGCGGATCCCGTTGAAACGCCCCGCTCGACCCTGCCACAAATTCGAACGCGACGCACGGTGTTCAAGCGGTTTCAGCGCGAACGGTGCTCTTCGGCGCAGTCGGGGCACACACCCTTGAAGACCACTTCGGCATCGCTCATCCGCCACTGCGGCAGGGTGCCGCGCGGCGGGGCGGGGGCGGTCGCGTCCACGTTCTCCACCCGGCCGCACTCGACGCACAGGGCGTGCTGGTGCGGCGGGCCGGACACCTCGAAGACGGCCGGGAGCCCGGGGCGGTCGAACTTGCTGACCAGGCCCGTCTCCTGGAAGTGGCGCAGCATCTCGTACACGGCCTGGCTGGTCAGGGTGCCGAGCCGCTCACGGGCGGTCGAGGTGATCGCCTCGACGTCGAGATGGCCGCCGGCGGCGAGCACGGTGAGCACCTCCAGGCGCGGTCCGGTGACCCGCAGGCCGACGTCGCGCAGGCGCTGGATCACCGCCTCGCGGCCCGTCAGCTCTTCCACGACTGCCATCTTCTCCGCCCGCCACCTGGTCGGCCCAAACCTTTGTGGGCATCGTACCTCTTGGCCGTCCTTGTCGTCAGTGTCGTCACGGGTTCGGCCCCGGGCGCACCCGGGGCGGGCCCGGTCAGTCGTCGGTCCGGCAGACCAGCAGCACGCTCTCGGTCCGCTCGTCGATCCGGTGCCGCCGCCGGCCCTCGATGTGCAGACCCGCCGAGTGCAGCTCGGCCGCCAGGTGCTCGCCGTCGACGATCCACTTGTCGGTGGTCAGCACGACCCGCTCGGTCGACAGCTTGCCGGTGCGGGCCGTGTAGTACGTGATCCGCTCGCTCATCGAGCGCAGGTCGAAGACCTGCCGGGCCACCACCCACTCGTCGATCCCGTCGAACCGCGGCACCTGGAAGGCCCAGGTCCGCTGCGGTTCCGCGAGCAGCCCCGGCGCCAGGTGCGCCGTGTAGTCGAGCGCGAGCGCTCCGCCCGCCCCCAGGTGCGAGGCGATCTCGCGCAGCAGCCGGGGCCGTGCGCGGGGCGGCACGGCGGAGACCATCGCGCCGGCGAGCAGCGCCAGCCGGTAGTCGCCGTCGAGCCGCAGCTCGGTGAGGTCGGCCCGGGTGGTCACGATCAGCTCGGCGACCTGCGGGCCGATGCGCCGGGCCCAGGACTCGAGGCGTTCCAGGGCGGGGCCGTCCCGGTCCACGGCCTCCACGGCGAAGCCGTGCCGGGCGAAGGGGACGGCGAGCCGTCCGGCGCCGGAGCCGAGATCGAGAACGGGGCCGCCGGTGGAGCGGGCGAGACCGAGGTACCGGACGATGTCGGCGCTGTGCGGGCCGAGGAGCGCGTCGTAGAGCCAGACCGAGTCCTCGTCGCCGGGGGAGACCGATTCGAGTCCGGGAAGGGTGTCGGACTTGATCCGGATGCCGGCGCCGGGGGCGGGCAGTTCGAGGGCGTCGAGCGCGTCGAGCGTCTCGACGGAGGGGCCGGGGTGGCCGGAGAGGCCGGGGTGGCCGTATCGGGACGGCAGGACCGGCGCGAGCGCTGCGGGCACAGCGGGCAGGGAAGTGCCGCTCGGTGTGTGCATCGCTCCTCCAGGGGCTCGCTCGGTCCATGCCGTCCGGGCGAAGCTCCCGTGCCGCCGGGGCCGCGCCGCTGTGCTCCATCCTGACCGGGGACGGAGGGTCGATTCCAGCGGATGCGGGGGCGTGAACACGCGATGGCGTGTGTCTGCCACGAACGCGTGACCGAGGGCCTGTCGGAGGAGGGGGCGAAAGACCAGGGAGGAGGGGCGGGGGGTGCGCCAGTCCGGAGGGGGCGGGCCGGTGGGCCTCGGGTCAGAGCGTGCGGTTCAGGCGGGTGGGGCTCAGGGGGGCGAAGCCGAGGCGGTCGAAGAAGGGCAGCGAGGGGTCCTGCTCGCTGGGCAGCGTGACCCGCTGCTCGGTGGCACCGAACGAGGCCATCCGCGCGCCGGCCGCCGTGAGGAGCGCCGTACCCACGCCGCCGCGGCGGGCGCCGGGGACGACGGCGAGCGCGTAGATCTCTCCCTCGCCCGGCATCGGCACTCCGCCGGCCGCGACGCCGATCACCGTGCCGTCCGCGCCGGTGGCCACCAGCCAGCCGAGCCAGCCGGGCGCACCGCCGGG
Source organism: Streptomyces sp. NPDC023157 (assembly GCF_055560575.1). Classification (NCBI taxonomy): domain Bacteria; kingdom Bacillati; phylum Actinomycetota; class Actinomycetes; order Kitasatosporales; family Streptomycetaceae; genus Streptomyces; species Streptomyces sp. NPDC023157. The sequence goes on along the minus strand of NZ_JBVHIL010000004.1, from coordinate 663,938 downwards.
AATTTCAATTTCCGCACGGATACGGGGAAGTGCGCATTGTGTGGCGACAAGGCGCCCGGTCGGCATTTCTCCGAGAATTTCCGTATAGCTACCCCGAATGGAGTCGGCCAGCAGCCTGGATATCGTCGTCGCGTCCGCGGCGCCCGCCGCCCGCACGTCACCCAGCTGCATTGGTTCGTACCCTTCGACGTGCCCAGCTGAACGTCAACATACCCACAATAGCGGGGAATTCAGACGGCCGTGACCGATGTGAAATCTACGAATTCGCTTAGTATTTAATTGGGGAACGAGCAGCAGGCGATGATCAGTGGCGAAGCGGCCAGTCCGGCCGTCGCGATCGTGAGCATCCCGCGCAGGACCGGGTGCCCGGCGCTGTGCGGAGTGAGGATGCGGCGCATGCGCAGCGCGGCCGAAGGACCGCCCGCCGCGAATGCCTCACGGGGCGCCTTGCCGGAGGCAAGCGCGTACAGCGCGGTGGCCAGCGCGTCGCGCGAACATCGGCGCAACGCCCGGTCGTCGGCGGCCATTTCGAGCAGCAACGGCACCGCGGTGGCGCCGTGCCGGGCGAGCGGCAGGCGCGGGAACGCGGCGACGAACGACTCCGTCGCGGCGACCAGGATGTGGTGCCGCCCGGAGATGTGCGCCCGCTCGTGCGCGAGGGCGGCGGCGAGCTGCGGGGGCGTGAGGGCGCGCAGCGCGCCCGACGAGACCACCACCCGGCGCGAGCGGCCCGGCAGACAGTAGACGGCGGGGTGTTCGTGGTCCAGGACGGTCGCCCGCAGCTCCGGGTCGTACCGCCCGACGAGCCGCAGCGTCGCCGCGTGCCGCAGCCGCAGCCGCCGGGCCCGCAGCAGGGCGCGGGCGAATCCGGCGACGGGGGCGGCGATCAGGCCGGCCGCGATCGCGACGGCGACGTACTCGCGCCCGTCGAGGTGGAGCAGCCGCTCGGCGGGCGGCATCCGGAGTGCGAACAGGGCGTCGCTCAGCCGGTGTCCGGTCCGGCTCGGCAGGACCAGCTGGGCGGAGAGCAGGGCCACGCTGGAGGTGAAGAGCGCCCCGCTCGCGGCCCACACGGCGAGCGCGAGCCGCGGCACCTGCTGCGCCCAGCGGGCCCGCACCAGCAGCCACGGCACCAGGAGGCCCGTACAGAGGGCGAGTCCGAGCGGGGGGAGGGTGTGGTGGTTCATCCGTCCTCGCCGTGGGCGCGCCGGGCCATGCGCAGCGCCGCGTCGAGGGCGGCCATGTCCTCGTCGGAGATGGTCTCCACGAAGCGCAGCAGCGCGGCGGGCCGGTCCTGGCTGTCGCCGAGCGCGTCCTGCATGAGCCCCGCGGTGTACTCCTCGCGGCTGCGGACGGGCTCGTACAGCCAGGCCCGGCCCGATTTCTCGCGGCGCAGCCAGCCCTTGCGGTGCAGTATGTCGGCGACCGTCATCACCGTGGTGTAGGCGACGCGGCGTCCCAGATTGATGTCCTCGACGACCTCACGGACCGTCGCGGGCCGCTGCCAGGCCCACAGTCGGTCCATGATCTCGGCCTCCAGCTCTCCCAGCCGGCGCACGTGCATCCCCTCCCGTCACGGGCGGCTCATCGTACGGGCCGCCTCCCCCGCACAGATATACCCCCCAGGGGTACGATGGCGGGATGACTACTCCGATACGGAACCGCCCCTGCGCGAAGGTCTGCGGCGTCGACGTCCCCGGCTCGGCGGAACTGGTGCTCCTCCGTCAGGTGCTCGGCCTGTGTCTTCGGCTGGGCGTCCGGCTGTCCACGGGCTGCCCTTCGCACAAGGGCGGTTGACTCTCTCTTTACTCGTCCTGACGCGGACTGCGTCAGGTCCGGTCCGACGAAACGCGGCGGGATTCCGGCCCTGGGGGCCAGGATTCCCGCCGCGCTCGTGTCCGGATCGGCTCCGGTGCACTCGTTCCGGTGCACTCGCTCCGGTTCAGGTCCGGTTCAGGTCCGGATCAGTCGGGCGATCGCCCTGGACGCCTCGCCGACCTTCACCTTGGCCTGGTCGCCGCCGGCCTCGATGGCCTCCGTGACGCAGCAGCTGAGGTGCTCGTCCAGGAGGGCGACCGCGCAGGACTGGAGCGCCGCGTTGATCGCGGAGACCTGGGTGAGGACATCGATGCAGTAGACGTCCTCGTCCACCATCCGCTGCACCCCCCGGACCTGGCCCTCGATACGCCTCAGGCGTCTGATGATGTCTTCCTTGTGCTGTCCGTAACCGGCCACGGCGGCCTCCTCGTCACATCACGGGCCGACGCTCACTTGTCGGCGGCTTGGAAACCACGCAGGCGGAGGCTGTTGCCCACCACGAAGACCGAGGAGAAGGCCATCGCCGCTCCGGCGATCATCGGGTTGAGCAGTCCGGCCGCGGCGAGCGGCAGGGCGGCCACGTTGTAGGCGAAGGCCCAGAACAGGTTCGAGCGGATGGTGCCGAGGGTCTTGCGGGAGAGCCGGATCGCGTCCGCCGCCGCCCGCAGGTCGCCCCGTACGAGGGTCAGGTCGCCGGCCTCGATGGCGGCGTCGGTGCCGGTGCCCATCGCGAGACCGAGGTCGGCCTGGGCGAGCGCGGCGGCGTCGTTGACGCCGTCGCCGACCATGGCGACCGAACGGCCCTCGCCCTGGAGGCGCTTGACGACGTCGACCTTGTCCTGCGGCATGACCTCGGCGATGACCTCGCCGATGCCGACCTCGGCGGCGACGGCCTCGGCGACCGCCTTGTTGTCGCCGGTGAGCAGGATCGGGGTGAGGCCGAGGGCCTTGAGGCGGCGGATGGCCTCGGCGCTGGTCTCCTTGACCGCGTCGGCGACCTCCAGGACCGCACGGGCCTCGCCGTCCCAGGCGACCGCGATGGCGGTCTTGCCGGCCTTCTCGGCCGCGTCCTTGGCGGCCTTGAGGGACGGGCTGAGCTCCATCGCCCACTCTTCGAGCAGCTTCTCGCGGCCGACGAGGACGGCGTGGCCGTCGACGACGCCCTGGACGCCGAGTCCGGGGATGTTGGCGAAGTCCTCGGGGGTGGGCAGGGTGCCGACGCGGGCGGCGGCGCCGTTGGCGACGGCCTGGGCGATCGGGTGCTCGGAGGAGTGCTCCAGGGCGCCCGCGAGGCGCAGCACGTCGTTCTCGTCGGTGCCGGCGGCGGTGTGGACCTTGATGAGGGTCATCCGGCCGGTGGTGACGGTGCCGGTCTTGTCCAGGACGATGGTGTCGACCTTGCGGGTGGTCTCCAGGACCTCCGGGCCCTTGATCAGGATGCCGAGCTGGGCGCCGCGGCCGGTGCCGACCATGAGGGCGGTCGGGGTGGCCAGGCCGAGGGCGCAGGGGCAGGCGATGATCAGGACGGCGACGGCGGCGGTGAACGCGGCGGTGAGTCCCTGGCCGGTGCCGAGCCAGAAGCCGAGGGTGCCGAGGGCGAGCGCGATGACGATCGGCACGAAGACGGCGGAGATCTTGTCGGCGAGGCGCTGGGCGGCGGCCTTGCCGTTCTGGGCGTCCTCGACGAGCTTGGCCATGCGGGCGAGCTGGGTGTCGGAGCCGACCCGGGTGGCCTCGACGACCAGGCGGCCGCCGGCGTTCAGGGTGGCGCCGGTGACGGAGTCGCCGACCGAGACCTCGACCGGGACGGACTCGCCGGTGAGCATGGAGGCGTCGACGGCGGAGGAGCCCTCGACGACGGTGCCGTCGGTGGCGATCTTCTCGCCGGGGCGGACCAGGAAGCGGTCGCCGACCTGGAGGTCGGCGGTGGGCACGGTGACTTCCTGACCGTTCCTGAGGACGGTCACTTCCTTCGCGCCGAGCTGCATCAGCGCCTTGAGCGCGGCGCCGGCCTTGCGCTTCGAGCGGGCCTCGAAGTAGCGCCCGGCCAGGATGAAGGCGGTGACGCCGGCCGCGGCCTCCAGATAGATGTTCCCGGCGCCGTCGGTGCGGGCGATGGTGAACTCGAACGCGTGGGTCATGCCCGGGGTGCCGGCGGTGCCGAAGAACAGCGCCCACAGGGACCACAGGAACGCGGCGATGGTGCCGACCGAGATCAGCGTGTCCATGGTCGCGGCGCCGTGCTTGGCGTTGGTCCAGGCGGCCTTGTGGAAGGGCCAGGCGGCGTAGACGACGACCGGCGCGGTGAGCGTGAGGCTCAGCCACTGCCAGTACTCGATCTGGAGGGCCGGCACCATCGCCATCGCGATGGTCGGCACGGCGAGCGTGACGGCGGTGATCAGGCGCTGCTTGAGCGGGCGGAGCTCGGCGTCGGCGATCTCCTCGTCGGAGGGGCCCTCCGGGCCGCCGGCGGCGGCCGGACGCTCGGGCTCCGGCTCCTTGGCGGAGTAGCCGGTGGCCTCGACGGTGGCGATCAGCGCGGCGACGTCGATGTCGGCGTCGAAGGTGACCTTCGCCTTCTCGGTCGCGTAGTTGACGGTGGCCTCGACCCCGTCCATGCGGTTGAGCTTCTTCTCGATACGGGCCGCGCACGAGGCGCAGGTCATGCCGCCGATGGCGAGCTCGACCTGGGCGGTGCCCGGAGTGGTCGTTGTCATGAAACTGCTCCTCGGTGTAGCGAGTTCGGGGGCCGGGGCCCGGGCGTGGTGGGCGAGCCCCGGCGGCCGGTGTCGGCGCTGGGGGCGCCGGTCAGGCGCGGCCGGTCAGCTCGTAGCCGGCGTCGTCGATCGCGGCGCCGATCGCGGCGTCGTCGGGCTCGCCGCCGGTGGTGACGGTCACCCGGCCGGCGGCGATGTCGACGTCCACGGTGATGACGCCGTCGAGCGCGCTGACGGAGTTGGTGATGGCGGTCTTGCAGTGGCCGCAGGTCATGCCGGAGACGGCGTAGACGGTGGCGGTGGTGTCGGCGACGGCGGTGGCCGTCGTGATGTCGACGGTGTCGGTCGAGCAGCTGCCGTCAGGGGTGCAGCAGGAACCCATGGCTTCCTCCAGTTGTCCGGTGACTCATTCGGCGAGTCGGGCACTCCGATACCCTCGGGGGGTATCAAGCTCTCTCCATGTATACCCCCCTTGGGTATCTGACGCAAGCGTGGACCCGACTTGACTTGATACCCCCCAGGGGTATGGTGAAGTGCAGTGAAGGTGAGGCTCACGCGTTTGTCGGGGCCCACGCCGCCCATGTACGTACGGGAGAGCAGCCATGAACACCGGAGTGAAGATCACCGCCTTTGCCGCCGCGCTCGCCGCGACCTTCGGGACCGCGTACGGGGTGGGCAAGGGCGTCGGCCCGATCGGCGACGCCGCCAGGCCGAGCCACGGCGAGCACGCGGCGGCGGAGCCCGAGAAGCAGGAGCCGGGCGGCGGCGGGCACGCGGGCCACGAGGGGGGCGCCGCGGCGGGAACGGCGAGCGCGCCCGCGGCGGGCGGCCTCCAGGTCTCGGAGGGCGGCTACACCCTCGCCCTGGACACCCCGGCCCCGGCGGTCGGCACGAGCACCCTGAAGTTCTCGATCAAGGACGCGAACGGCCGGAAGGTGACCGCGTTCACCACGGAACACGGCAAGGAGCTGCACTTCATCGTCGCCTCGCGCGACCTGAACGTCTTCCGCCACCTGCACCCGGTGAAGGGCGCCGACGGCACGTGGACGGTGCGGGCCGACCTGCCGGCGGCCGGCGGCTACAAGGCCTTCGCCGACTTCAAGCCCGCGGTCAAGGGGGCGAAGGGCGTCACGCTCGGCGCCGACCTGTCCGTACCCGGCGCGTACGCCCCGCGCCCGATGCCGCCGGTCACGCCGACGGCGGACGTCGACGGCTACCAGGTGCGGCTCGCCGGGACGCTCGACCCGGGCAAGGCCGGTGAGCTGCGCCTCACCGTCACCAAGGCCGGCAAGCCCGTCACGAACCTGCAGCCCTACCTGGGGGCGTACGGCCACCTCGTCGCCCTCCGCGACGGCGACCTGGCCTACCTGCACGTGCACCCGAACGAGGGCGGCCCGGGCCCCGACGTGTCCTTCACGGCGACGGCGCCGAGCTCGGGCACGTACCGCCTGTTCCTGGACTTCCAGCACGAGGGCAAGGTCCGCACGGCGGCCTTCACGGTCCGTACGGGAACGGCGGCCCAGCCGCCCGCCTCGACGCCCGCCGCGACGGCTTCCTCGCCTTCCTCGGCCACGCACGATGCGGGAGGCCACTCCCACGGCTAGGCTGGTCATTGGACTAGACCTGTAAGCCGTGGGATCCCAGGAGGAATGGGCTCGATGAGCAACCGTGCAGTGCTGGAGGTGATCGCCCTCGACGAGGAGGACGCGGTCGCTGCCCAGGCCGGCGGGGCGGACCGCCTCGAACTGGTCACCGACATGGCGGCGGACGGGCTCACCCCGTCCACGACCGGCTTCGCGGCGATCCGCGCCGCCGTGGACATCCCGCTGCGCGTGATGCTCAGACTGACCGACGGCTTCGCCTCCGGCGACGTGGACGCCCTCGTGGCCCGCGCGTCGGAACTCCGCGAGGCGGGCGCCGACGAATTCGTCCTCGGCTTCCTCACCCCCTCGGGCGACCCCGACCTGGCCGCCGTCGAGCGCCTGGTCGCCGTCCTGGACGGCTGCCGCTGGACCTTCCACCGGGCGATCGACCGCGCCGCCGACCGCGACGCCCTGCGCAAACAGCTCGCGGACCTCCCGGGCCTCGACACCTACCTGACCGCGGGCGCGGCCACCGGCGTCGACGACGGCCTCACCACCCTGAAGGCGGAGGCGGCCCGAGCGGGCGAGCCCGGCTACGAGCCCCAGATCCTCGTAGGCGGCGGCCTCCGCCTCGACCACCTCCCCACCCTCCGAGCCGCCGGCCTCACCGCCTTCCACATCGGCGGCGCGGCCCGCCCGTCCGGCTGGACGGCCCCGGTGTCGGAGCCGGCGGTACGGACGTGGCGCGAGGCGCTGGACGGGGCGTAGGGGTTGACGGGGCCCCTGGGGAATCCCCGGGGGCCGGGGTGCCCGGGGTGCCCGGGGTGTCCGGGTTCCCGGAGAATCCCGAGGACTTGATCAAGATCTGAGCCTCCGCGACACCTCAAGCGACGGCCACGGACACGGCCGTGGCCCCGGCCCGCTCCCTGCTGCAATCGGCGCACAGGGCATCCGGATCGTGACTGCGGATGGCCCGGTCGCACCCGTCGCAGGTGATCAGCGGCGGCGGGGCCGCCGGCCGTGGCGCGGCGACGGGCAACGGCGGCGGGAGCATGGCGTCGAGCCGGTACGCGAGGAAGCGGGCCGGATGGTGGATGGGCACGTGCCCGGGCGGAAGAGCGGCGGTGAGCGTCCGCACGACCTGCTCGTCCCCGACCCCGCGCCCGAGCCACTTCTCGACCCCGGGCGCGAGCTCCTGGACGTCCCGCCAGGACAGCAGCAGGCGGGCATCGACGGTACGCAGCCGCGTGAGGAGATCGACGGCGGGCGGGGAGGGCGCAGCCGGGGACGTGACTTCGGGGAGGGGAGGAGCCGTCGGCTCCGCCTCGGCGTCTGGCTCCGGCACGGCATCCGGCACGTCCTCCGGCTCCGGCACGTCCTCCGGCTCCGGCACCGAACGCGGCCCCGGCACGGAACGCGGCTCCGGTGCGGCGTCTGCGTCGGCCACCGGCTCCGCTCCGGCATCCGCATCCGCATCCACCTCCGCCCAGGCGCCGCTCTCGGGCCGCTTGGGCGGCGCTGCCGCACCCCCGCCCCGGCCCCCGGGCCGGTCGTAAGCGATCACCCGGGTGGCGAACCGCCCGCCGCCGAGCGACACCCGCCGCCGCTCCAAGTACCCGGCCGCCACCAGCTCGTTGAGCGCCCGCCGTACCGTGATCTCCCCTTCCCGGAACCGCAGGGTGAGTCGCTTGACGGTGACGTCGGCCCCGTCGGGCAGCGACTGGATGTACACGGCCAGCCCGACAGCGGCGGCGGACAGGTCCGAGTGCTGGGCGAGGTGGTTGCCGACGACCGTGAACCGGTCCCGGTGCCGGTGCCGCACGTGGATCACCCCGGAGGGTGGCGCGTCGGCGGGGATCGCGAAGGAAACGGGATACGCGGAAGGGACCGCGTTAGACTGCGAGTCAGCCATCGGGAAGTTCTGCTCTTCCTGATCGGTAGGCCCTCGTCAGGATTGCCGTCCTGCCGGGGGCCGAGTTGCATATGCCAGTTGTTGCGGCCGACCGTACCCCACCCGTCCGCCTTCCGGACACTCCTTCACCCGAACGTGTGGCAAGCCCAGTTGGGGGACGGAGGGGGAGGGTTGGAAGGTCCTTCCCGGAGTACTTGAAGGGCGTCGAGCCCCTCCGGGGCGTGGCGGGGCGCGCCCCGGAGCGAGGCAGTCGGTTCGTGCGCCAGGCCCGGGGGTGACTCCTTTGGGAAACCCGGTCCTTGGCCGGTGCCGATCGACCAGAGTGGAGGCGTGCAACCGAGAGCAACCGACTCTATGGATGGAGGGGTCATGGCCTTACGGTTCGTCGGGAAAGATCCAGAGTCCGGGGATCATGGGTGTCCGGCCGTGTGGGTGGACGACGAGACGCACGACATCGTCATTCAGGGGGCGAGCGCCGATCCGACGACGCTCGCCCGGACGGCCGAGGACAGCCTGCTGCCCGACCACGAAGGCGTAGTGCGCCTGCCGGCCCGCATGATCCCGCTACTGAGGGAGGCGCTTGATGGCACAAAGCCTGAATAGCTTCGCCGACTTGATCAGGTCGGCAGCGTACTCGGCCGTACATCTCGAGTTTCGCGACTCGTACTGGATCGACTACGAGGACGAGGCTTTCGCGAAGTGGCGGGACGGCCACAGGCTCGACCGGGACAACCGTGAGTCGTGGTGGCGCCCATGGCTCGACCTCGTCCAAGAGGTGACGGCCAAGGGTGTGGTCGTGCGCAGGGCGCGTGTCGTCTCGGAGCCGCCCAGTGAGTACACCCGCTTCCTTCACTCGTTCACGTTCACCAACGTCGCGGCCGGTGAGGAGATCAGGTGGCTCCCTCGACGCAAGGCCAGTGATCTCCCCCTGCCGGGCAACGACTTCTGGCTGTTCGACGGCCGGCTGGTCCAGTTCAACGTCTTCGACGGTGAGGGCAGATGGGTCCACACCGACGAGAGCGAAGACCTTGACGTGACGCGCCTGTGTGAGGCCGCGTTCGACGCGGTCTGGGAGCGAGCCACCCCGCACGACAAGTACAAACTCTGAGCAGACCCGGTATCCCGACTCATGCCCCGAACACCACTCTCGACTGCTCAGTCCGCCCGCAAGGCCGTAGCGCAACGGCTGGCAGGCCTGATGCGGGATGCGGGTCTTGACGGGTATGAGTTGGGCCGGCGCTGCGGGTGGTCGAAGTCGAAGTCGTCCCGCATCGCCAGGGCGATCACGGCCCCCTCCGACGCTGACATTCGCGCCTGGTGCACGGCGTGCGAGGCGGAGGACCAGGCCGCCGGCCTGATCGCCGCGTCTCGTACCGCCGAGTCCATGTACGTCCACTGGCGGCAGATCCACCGGGACGGCATGAGGCAGGTTCACGAGAAGACCGTTCCGCTGTATCAGCGAACGCGCACGTTCCGCGTGTACGCGTCGAACCTCGTTCCCGGGATGCTTCAGACGCGGGAGTACGCGACGGGGCTCCTACGGTCCATCACGACGTTTCAGGGCACCCCTGACGACGTGGCCGCCGCTGTACGCGCGAGGTTGAACCGATCCCGCGTCGTAGTCGAGGGCGACCACCGGTTCGCCCTCCTCGTGGAAGAGTCCGTGCTCACCCACTGCGTGTGCGACCCGTCGGACATGGCCGGGCAGCTCCGGTACCTGCTGGAAAGTGATGCGACGGCCGAACGTCTCCCTCGGGGTGATCCCCGCTCGTGTCCGTCGGACGGTGTGGCCGCTCGAAGCGTTCTACGCCTTCGACGAAGATCTCGTAGCGGTCGAGACACTGACAGCAGAGATCAACATCGAGTCGCCCGACGAGATCCGCACCTACCTCAAAGCGTTCCGCGAACTCGGTCGGCTAGCCGTGCACGGGCCGGACGCAGGGGCCCTCATCGCCAAGGCGATCAACTCTTTCGGCTGATCGTGTGCAACCGTGTGCAACCGCGTGGACCCCGCCTTTCCAGGCTCTCTACGTTCGTAGGGCACTCGCATAGGCCGCTTCTGGCACCTCCTCGCAGCTCAGCCAGGACGACGCCCTTCCCGCCCCACGGCCCAGGAGGCCCAACGTGATCCGTGACGTCACCGGCATCCACAAGATCCGGATGCTGTATCTCCAACTGCTCTACCGCTGCAACTTCGCCTGCTTGCACTGCTTCCACGGCGAACGGCTGGAGCACCCGGACGTGTTCAGCGCCGAGGAGGCCGTCGGGCTCATCCGGGTCATGCGGGAGGGGTACGGCACCGAGGCGGTGACCCTGCTCGGGGGCGAGCCGTTCCTCTACAAGGAGCTGCCGCAGGTCGTCCAGTACGCCGGGCAGGAGCTGGGGATGCGGGTGGAGATCTGCAGCAACGGCTACCGGATCGAGCGCCGTCTGACCGAACTCGCGCCGTTCATCGACCTCTTGCGGATCTCCCTGGAGGGCGTCGCCGACACCAACGACGCCATCCGCAGGCAGGGCGGCTACCCCGCCGCACTCAGCACGCTGAACCTCGCCCGGGAGCTCGGCGTGACGACGGCGGCGACCATGACCGTGACCTCGCGGAACATCGACGAGGTACTGCCGCTGGCGCGGATCATGCAGCGGTTCGGCGTCGTTCAGCTCAAGCTCCACTGCCTGCGGCCGGTCGGCAACGCCGCCCGTCACCCCGAGCTCGCGGTCGGCGACCCGACCGCGTACACCCGCCTCCGAGAGGACCTGCGGACGGCCGCACTCTCCATCGAGGTCGTCCTCGACGCCGATCTCTCCGAGGCCGGTGCTCCGGACGAACGGACCGCCCCGGGCGGCCCGCGCGGCATCGAACGCATCGAGGCCGATCCGCGCGGGGCGCTGACCATGTCCTGCAAGGCCGTGGGCAAGGACGCGCACGCCTTCCGGTACGAGAAGGCCACCGGCCGGATCGTCCACCAGCCCACCCCCACCGACGAACTCACCCTCGGGGTCCCGGACGTGGTGTACGCCCGTGCCTGAGCGTCCCCTCTTCGAAGCGCTGGAAGGCTTACGGGGCAGCGGGAAGTCCACCGTCGCGCCGCTGCTCGCGGCCGCCAGGGGAGCCGTCCTCGTCCCGACCGTGCCGGGTTTCTACCAGCCCCTCCGGCGTGAAGTGGATCTCCGGGAGAGTGCCGAGGCGCGCCTCTGCCTCTACCTTTCGGCCCTCTTCACGGCCGCCGAGGAGATCCGGCACCATCTCGCGGCGGGCACCCCGGTCGTCGTGGAGAGCTACTTCGCCCGCTGCCTGGTCAACCACGCCGCCGTCGGGGCCCGCCTGGGCATCACCCTCCCGCCCGGACCGCCGCAGCCCACCACGTACCACCTGCTGTGCGCGGAGGACGAACGGCAGCGTCGCCTCGCCCGGCGAACCAAGCCCACCTCCCGCTGGGACGTGCTGGCCGAGCACGCCTCGGACCGGATCACGAGCGCGTACGCCGGCCTCCCGATGCACCGGATCGACACCACCGACCGCCGTCCGGAGCAGGTCGTCCAGGCGATCCTCGCCACCACGCAGGAAGGGCGTCACCGTGCGCACACGGAGTCTTTGGGAGCACACCCTCACGTTCTTCCCCCAGTTCCTCGCCGCCCTGAACGAGATCGCGCCACCTGACACCACGGTCGCGGTCGTCGGCGCGAGCGACGGGAAGTTCGTCCTTCCGCTCGCCGCCGCCGGCTACCGCGTTCTTGCCATCGAACGCGACCCCTTCGCCCTCCACGGAGGCGAGGTCAGCCTTCCGGGTGACACCCGGGCCCACGCCCCCGGCCTCATCGAGCGCCTCAAGGCCGACGGTCTCCACGGCCGAGTCCAGGTCATGGGCGAGGACTTCCTCACGGCCGACCTCCCCAAGGGCGGCTGTGTCGCCGTCTGGACCAGCTGCTCATGGCATTACAGTGCCAACTTTCGCAGTCCGCTCGCCGAGTTCGTCGGCCGCATGCAGTCCCTCGTCCGCGAAGGAGGTTTGTTCGGGGCGGAGTTCATGATGCCCGTCGAGCGACGTCACACGTCCGTCGAGCACTACACCTCACCCGAGAGGCTCACCCACCACTTCGGCGACGAGTGGGACATCCGGCTCACCCTGCGTACGAACCGCTTCACCGAACGCCCGCACCTCGGTCAGCACCACGACCACACCCACCGCATGGGCCTGCTCATCGCGGTCCGCACCGCCTAGTAGCCGCGCACCCGAAGAGGAAGACGCACATGAAGCACGAGTACGAGGCAACGTTCCTGAACGTCGACGCCGGCGCCCTCCAGGACAAGCTGGCCTCCCTGGGCGCCGAGCAGGCGCTGCCCCGCACCCTCCTCACCCGCAAGATCTTCGAGAACGACGCCCTCGACGGCGGGGCGTGGCTCCGCCTGCGCGACGAAGGGACCCGGTCCACCCTCACGCTCAAGCAGGTGACCGACTCGACCACCATCGACGGTACGACGGAGATCGAGACCGAGGTGAGCGACCTGCACGCCATGGCCGACATCCTCCGTCGCCTCGGCCTCGACGAGGTCCGCTACCAGGAGAACTACCGCGAGGAGTGGCGGCTGGGAGACGTGGCCTTCGACTTCGGCACCTGGCCCGACCTCCCCACCTTCCTGGAGATCGAAGGCCCCGACGAGGCATCCGTCCGGCAGGCCGCCGCACTCCTCGGCCTCGACTACGTCCAGGCCCGCTTCGGCAGCGTCGACGAGATCTACCAGAGCGAGACCGGCCGGAACATCCTCGCGGAGCCCACGCTCCTCTTCTCGGCCGTCGACAGGACCTGATCCCCCCCTCCGCGCCTGCGATCTTCCCCCGCCCGGCGCAGGCTGAAGGTGTGGCGTGGGGGCCGCCCCGTTCAGGCGCGGCATCGTGACAGGGGGAGTCGGCACGGCTACACCTTCAACGTCGGCGGCTGGGTCGCCAGCGACTACCACTCCGGCGCGGGCCAGGCCGGGGCGCAGGCGTTCATGGAGGGGTTCGTGCTCGCCCTGACCGTCTGGCAGTGACGAGCCCGGGTCCGGCGCCGGGGAACGGGAACGGGGAGCGGGGAGCGGGGAATTGCGTGGCGGGTGGCGCGGGGCGTCGTTAGCCTCGCGCCATGTCCGATGCCACCGTCAGCCCCGACGCCGTCAGCTCCGATGCCGTGCCCGATGTCGGGCTTGTGCGGCGTCTCGTCCGGGCCCAGTTTCCCCACTGGGCCCATCTGCCCGTACGTCAGGTCGAATCCGCCGGGACCGACAACGCCATGTTCCGGCTCGGCGACGCCCTCGTCGTACGGCTGCCCAAGGCCTCCTGGGCGGAGGGGCAGGTCGAGAAGGAGCAGCGGTGGCTGCCGCGTCTCGCCCGGCATCTGCCGCTGCCCGTGCCCGTACCGGTCGGGCTCGGGGTGCCGGGGGAGGGGTTCGGGCAGCGCTGGTCCGTGTACGAGTGGCTGGACGGCGAGGACGCGTTCCGCGCGCCGATCGGTGAACTCGGGCACGCCGCCGTCGAGTTGGGGCGCTTCGGGTGCGCCCTGCGCGCAGTCGACGCCACCGGTGGGCCCGCCTCCTTCCGGGGCGGGCCGGTCACCGACTGGGAGGACGGCGCCATGGCTCCGGCGATCCGCGCGCTCGGGGCCGACGGCACGCTCGACGCCGACGTCGTGACCGCCGCCTGGGAGTCCGTGCTGCGGCTGCCGCAGTGGGACCGTGCGCCCGTGTGGGTGCACGGCGACCTGCTGCCCGGCAACCTCCTCACCCGCGACGGGCGGCTCAGCGCCGTCATCGACTTCGGCGGGCTCGGGGTCGGCGACCCCGCCTGCGACATGATGGGCGCCTGGACGCTCCTCACCCCCGAGACGCGTCCACTGTTCCGCGAGGCCGCCCGCGTCGACGACGCGACCTGGGCGCGCGGGCGGGGGTGGGCGCTGTGCTGGGGCGTGGTGACGGAGCAGTACTACCGCGTCACCAACCCCGTGCTCGCCGCCGTCGCCCACCGGGCGTGGACGCAGGCGCTGCCGGAGTACGGCATCGACTAGGACGACGACCGGCCCGCCCTCCCGGCCTACCGCGCCAACTGCCCTGGCATATCCGCGGCATGAAGCACCGTCAGTCCCGACACCGCACGCGTCAGCGCCACGTACAGGCGGCGCAGGCCTGTGCGTTCGTCCGGTTCGCCGTCCACCACGGCCGCCGGTTCGTCGAGGACCACGTAGTCGTACTCCAGGCCCTTCGCCAGTGAGGCCGGGACCAGGGTCAGGCGGGAGTCGGCCGTGGTCTCCTCGCCGGGGGAGAGGTATGTGAGGCCCGCCGCCTTCAGGGCCTCGGCCAGGGGTGCGATGCGGGCGTCCGCCGCGATCAGGCCGATCGAGCCCTCGTGGGCCAGCGACGCCACGCACGCCGCGACGACCGACGCGTCCAGGGCGTCCGGCCCGGCAACCCGCCGGATCTCCAGCGAGCCGGGGTTCTCCCGTACGGACTCGACCGGAGCGAGCCCCGGCGACATGTGGGGGAGGAGGCGGGAGGCGTACGCGATGACCTCGCGCGGCACGCGGAAGCCGGCCGTCAGCTCCTCCACGTGCGCCTCCGGCTTGCCCAGGTGCTCCAGGGCCTGCGCCCAGCTCTCCGTGGCCCACGGGGTCGTGCCCTGCGCCAGGTCGCCGAGGACCGTCGCCGAACCGGTCGTGCAGCGGCGCCCCACCGCCCGGTACTGCATGGGGGAGAGGTCCTGCGCCTCGTCGAGGACGACGTGGCCCAGCGAGTGGGTGCGCTCGACCAGGTCCTTCGCCTCGTCGATGAGGACCGCGTCCGCCGAAGACCACTTCGCCGACTTCACGCTGCGGGCGGGCTTCGCCCACAGCAGCAGCTTCTGCTCGTCCTCGTCGAGGATGCCGTCGGCGTGCGCGGCCAGGAACTCGGGGTCGCTCAGCAGGCGCAGCACCAGCTTCGCCGGGTCGACCGCCGGCCAGCACTCCTTCACGACGGCCTTGACCGCCGTGTTGCGCGCGACGGTGTTCTGCACCCGGTCGTCGGGGGCCTCGCCCGCCTCCTCCATGCGGACCAGCACGGCGTGCGCGATGCGCTGCGGCAGGGCCTCGCGGGCCGCCCCGTACCGGATGTCCCGGTCGAGGAGCTCGCGGACCATCTCCTCCAGCTCGTACGCGGGCACCCGCCAGCGGCGCGAGCCGCGCACCACCATCAGCGGCTCCGTGGGCATGGCGACGTGCGAGCGCACCGCGCGCCGCAGCACCTGGGCCATTCGGGCGTCGCCCTTGACGACGGCGGTCGCCGCCTCGTCCGTACCGCGCACCTCGACATGGGCGACGAGGTCGTCCACCGTCGCCTGCTGCACCTCCAGCTCGCCGAGCGCCGGCAGCACCTGCTCGATGTAGTGGAGGAAGGAACGGTTCGGTCCGATGACCAGGGTGCCGGTGCGGGCGAGCCGCTCCCGGTGCGCGTACAGGAGGTAGGCGACTCGGTGCAGGCCGACGGCGGTCTTTCCGGTGCCGGGGCCGCCCTGCACGCAGACCGTGCCGGACAGGTCGGAGCGGACGATCTCGTCCTGCTCGGGCTGGATGGTGGCGACGATGTCCCGCATGGGGCCGACGCGCGGCCGCTCGATCTCCGCCTGGAGCAGCCGGCTGGTCCGTTCCAGTTCGGCTGGGTCGGACAGGTGCTCGTCCTCGTACGCGGTGAGCTCGCCGCCCGTGTACCCGAAGCGCCGGCGCAGTCCGACGTCCTGCGGGTTCTTCCTCGACGCCTGGTAGTACGGCTGGGAGACCGGCGCGCGCCAGTCGATCACCATCGGGTCGCCGGCGGCGTCGTGGACGTGCCGCCGGCCGATGTAGAAGCGCTGCCCCTCCTGCGTGGTGTGCAGGTAGTCGAGGCGGCCGAAGAAGAGCGGGGTGTCGGCGAGGTCGGCGAGGGCCTTGATGCGGTCCTCGATCTGCCGGGTCAGGATGACGGCGTTGACCCAGTTCGCCGTGACGTCCTTGATGTCGAGCGACTCCACGTCCTCGCGCATCGCGCGCAGGGCGGCGCGGGAGGACGCGAGGTGGGCCCGCTCCCGGGCGAGCGGATCGTCAGTGGCGGACGTTACGGACACGGTGGAGCCTCCGGGTCGGGTACGCGGACACGTCGAGGTGGCCGCCGGTTTCCGACCGGACGGCGGCGCTCCCGGGGGAGGCGGGGAAGCTGGCGAGTGTACGCCGGGGCGGGGGCGGGAGGCGAATGGATTCACCCCGGGGCGTAGGGCCCGTGGGACCCCCGGCCCGTAGGCCCGTGGGACCCCTGGGACCCCCGGGCCGTAGGGTCCCCGGGACCCGTAGGGGGTCGCCTCCGACTCGCGGGGGACCCCGGTTCCACCCCAGGGCCGATGTGTTCCGAATGTCCGGATTCCATCATGGATGCATGACCGCCACGACCCTCACCCCAGCGCCCACCGCCCCCAGCCTGACCCGCGCCCGCCGCCTGGCCGCCGCCCCGCTGCGCGCGATACGCGCCTTCGGTGGCGCGTTCGTCGCCGTCGCCGTCCTCGGGGTCCACGAGGAGGCGGCGGGGGTCCGCGACCCCCGCCCCGCCCACCAGGACTGAACCGCCCCCCGCGCCGCCCGGCCTACGGCGCCAGCAGCTCGCTCGCGTCGAGGATGCGGTACGCGTACCCCTGCTCGGCCAGGAACCGCTGGCGGTGTGCCGCGAAGTCCTGGTCGATCGTGTCGCGGGCGACCACCGAGTAGAAGTGCGCCTGGTGTCCGTCGGCCTTCGGGCGGAGTACGCGGCCCAGTCGCTGGGCCTCCTCCTGCCGGGAGCCGAACGTGCCCGAGACCTGGATGGCGACCGTCGCCTCCGGCAGGTCGATCGAGAAGTTCGCGACCTTCGACACCACGAGCACGCTGATCTCGCCGTTGCGGAACGCGTCGAAGAGCTTCTCGCGCTGCGCGTTCGAGGTCTCGCCCTTGATCACCGGGGCGTTCAGGTGCTCGCCGAGCTCGTCCAGCTGGTCGATGTACTGCCCGATGACGAGGATCTGCTGCCCGGCGAACTTCTTCACCAGCGCCTCGGTCACCTTCCGCTTCGTCGCCGTCGTCGCGCAGAAGCGGTACTTCTCCTCCGCCTCCGCCGTCGCGTACGCGAGCCGCTCCGCGTCGGTCAGGTCGACCCGGACCTCCACGCAGTCGGCGGGCGCGATGTAGCCCTGCGCCTCGATCTCCTTCCACGGCGCGTCGAAGCGCTTGGGGCCGATCAGCGAGAACACGTCGGACTCGCGCCCGTCCTCCCGTACCAGCGTCGCCGTGAGACCCAGCCGCCGGCGGGCCTGGAGGTCGGCGGTGAACTTGAAGACGGGGGCCGGCAGCAGGTGCACCTCGTCGTAGACGATGAGGCCCCAGTCGCGGGAGTCGAAGAGCTCCAGGTGGGGGTAGACGCCCTTCCGGCGGGTGGTGAGCACCTGGTACGTGGCGATGGTGACCGGCCGGATCTCCTTGCGGGTCCCGCTGTACTCGCCGATCTCGTCCTCGGTCAGCGAGGTCCGCTTCACCAGCTCGTGCTTCCACTGCCGGGCCGAGACGGTGTTCGTCACGAGGATCAGCGTGGTCGCCTTGGCCTTGGCCATGGCACCCGCTCCGACCAGCGTCTTTCCCGCCCCACAGGGCAGTACGACGACGCCGGAGCCGCCGTGCCAGAAGCCCTCGACGGCCTGCTGCTGGTAGGGGCGCAGCGCCCAGCCGTCCTCGGCGAGGTCGATCCGGTGGGCCTCGCCGTCGACGTATCCGGCCAGGTCCTCGGCGGGCCAGCCCAGCTTGAGCAGCGTCTGCTTGATCTGCCCGCGCTCGGAGGGGTGCACGGCGACCGTGTCGGGGTCGAGCCGTTCCCCGACGAGCGGCTGCACCTTCTTGGAGCGGAGGATCTCCTCCAGGACGGGCCGGTCCGTGGTGGTGAGCACCAGCCCGTGGGTGGGGTGCTTGGAGAGGGTGAGCCGCCCGTAGCGGGCCATGGTCTCGGCGATGTCGACGAGCAGGGCGTGCGGCACCGGGTACCGCGAGAACTCGACCAGCGCGTCGACGACCTGCTCGGCGTCGTGCCCGGCCGCCCGCGCGTTCCACAGCCCGAGCGGGGTCACCCGGTACGTGTGGATGTGCTCGGGCGCCCGCTCCAGCTCGGCGAAGGGCGCGATGACCCGCCGGCAGGCCTCGGCCTGCTCGTGGTCGACCTCCAGCAAGAGCGTCTTGTCACTCTGGACGATGAGTGGACCGTTCACGTGTCGTGCTTCCCTTCCACGCGGCCGAACGTGGCCAAACATCCAGTCTGCCCGACCGGCGCGGGAATGGTCAGCCCGCCGTCGTCCGGGCCAGCGCGTTGTTGCCGATCGAGTTGTGCACGGTGAAGCTCACGGCGTCCGGGCGGTAGCGGTCGTCGGACCATTCGACGGGGCGGCCGTCGTGGGTGGTGGTCACGCGGCGGACGCGGAGCAGGGGGCTGGTGCGGCGGACGGTGAGGAGGGCGGCGTCGTGGGCGCCTGCGGCGATCGCGTCGATGACGTGCTCGCCGTGGGCGAAGACCAGGCCCGTGTCCTCGTAGAGGCGCTGGGTGACCGAGGCGCAGCCGGGGTCGATGGCCTCGACGGCGGGGGAGATCCAGTCGGCGTACACGCTCCGCTCGACCAGGACCGGCTCGCCGTCCAGGCCCCGGACCCGGAGGACGTTGAGGAGCGGGGTGCCCTGGGGGAGGTGGAGGCGGGCGGCGTCCTCGGCGGTGGCGGGGCGGTACTCCTGGGTGACGACGCGGCCGGTCGCGGTGCGGCCCATGGCCTGGGCCCACTGGGCGAAGCTGCGCAGTTCGGCGAAGCTCTGGCTGCGGCGGCCGGCCAGGACGACCCGGCGGGCGCCCTGGCGGGAGCCGATGAGGCCCTCGGCGGTGAGGGCGGCGAGGGCCTGGCGGACGGTGCCTCGGGAGGCGTCGTAGCGGGCGGCGAGCTCCGCCTCGGTGGGGAGCCGGCTGCCGACCGCGTACTCCTCGCGGTCGATGGCCCGGCGCAGCTCCTCCGCGATCCGTTCGTGGCGTGTCGTCGGCATGCTTCCCCCTTCGCGCGTCGAGTGTGGTTCTCAGTGCGCAGCGATACCAGCGTAGTTGAGCGTGTCAGTGGCTGAAAAACGCTGCCAATGTGCAGGGAATGGCGGGCATCCGTTCCTCCCCCGTTCATGTTCACGACACGGGCGACCGGCGTACTGGGGCCAACTTGTCCATACAAGTTGATCACCTCTCCCCTGGACCGTCGCTCCCCCTGGAGAAGCCGTGCCCGTCCCCACGCCCTCGCTGAGCCTCCCGAGAACCGCCGCGCTCGGCGGCTCCCTCGCCCTCGTCGCCGCGCTCGCCCTCACCGCCTGCGGCGCGGCCCCCGAGAACGCCGCCACCTCCGACGGCAAGAACGCCGCCACCGCGACCTCCGCCGCCGACCTCGGCGGCATGGACGCGCTCGTGAAGGCGGCCAAGAAGGAGGGCGCGCTGCACGCCATCGCGCTGCCCCGCGACTGGGCCAACTACGGCGCGCTCCTCGACGGGTTCCAGCAGAAGTACGGCATCAAGGTCGAGGTCGAGAACCCGGACGCCTCCAGCCAGGACGAGGTCAACGCCGTCACCTCCCGCAAGGGCCAGGACCGCGCCCCCGACGTCCTGGACCTCGGCAGCTCCTTCGCGCTCAGCGCCGCCCAGCAGGGTCTCCTCGCCCCGTACAAGGTCGCCGCGTGGAACGACATCCCCGAGGGCCAGAAGGACCCGAAGGCCCGCTGGTACAACGACTACGGCGGCTACGTCTCCATCGGCTGCGACGCCAAGCGCGTGAAGACCTGCCCCACCACCTTCAAGGACCTCCTCAAGCCCGAGTACAAGGGCCAGGTCGCCCTCAACGGCAACCCCACCAAGTCCGGTTCCGCGTTCGGCGGCGTCTACGCGGCGGCCCTCGCCCAGGGCGGCTCCTTCGACGACATCCAGCCCGGCCTCGACTTCTTCGCCGCGCTCAAGAAGAACGGCAACTACACCCCCGTCGAGTCCACCCCGGCCACCGTCGAGAAGGGCGAGACGCCCATCAGCATCGACTGGGACTACCTCAACGCCGGCTACGCCGAGGAGTTCAAGTCCAAGGGCCTGGACTGGAAGGTCGCCGTCCCCACCGACGGCCGCTACGCCATGTACTACTCGCAGGCCGTCAACAAGGACGCCCCGCACCCCGCCGCCGCCCGCCTGTGGCAGGAGTACCTCTACAGCGCCGAGGGCCAGAACCTCTGGCTCAAGGGCTTCGCCCGGCCCGTCCTGATGCCCGCCATGGACAAGGCCGGCACCCTCGACGCGCAGGCCGCCCTCAAGCTGCCCGCCGTCTCCGGCATCCCGTCCTTCCCGACCGAGGCCCAGCAGGCCAAGGCCAAGACGGTCCTCGCGCAGGGCTGGGGCAAGGCCGTCTCCGGATGACGAGCACCCTGACCGGGCCCGCCGCCTCCCGGACCACCTCCGGGAAGCGGCGGGCCCGCACCCCCCACGCCGGGCCCGCCGCCCGGCCGCGCCGCCGCCGCGCCCCCGCCTGGCTCGCCGCCGTCCCGCTGCTCGCCTTCACCGCGATCGCCTTCGGCGTCCCCGCGATCGCCATGCTCGGCGGCGCGTTCACCGTCGACGACCCGGCCGGCGGCCCCGCCTCGTACGGCACGGAGAACCTGGCCACCTCCCTCCAGGGCGCCTACCTCACCGCCCTGCTCGGCAGCGTCAAGCTCTCCGGGACCGCCGCCGTCCTCGCCACCCTGCTCGGCCTCCCGCTCGCCCAGGCCGTCGTGACCTCCCGCTCGCGCGCGCTGCGCGAGGCCGTGCTGACCGCCTCCGGCGTGCTCGCCAACTTCGGCGGCGTCCCGCTCGCCTTCGCGTTCGTCGCCACCCTCGGCAACGCGGGCGTCCTCACCCGGCAGCTCGGCCTCGCCGACAAGGGCTGGAGCCTGTACAGCTTCTGGGGCCTGGTCCTCGTCTACCTGTACTTCCTCATCCCCCTCATGGTGCTCACCATCACCCCCGCCCTGGACGGCCTGCGCGGCCAGTGGCGCGAGGCCGCCCGCAGCAACGGCGCCACCACCGCCCAGTACTGGCGGCACGTCGCCCTGCCGGTCCTGCTGCCCAGCCTGCTCGGCGGGTTCGTGCTGCTCTTCGGCAGCGCCTTCGCCGCGTACGCCACGGCCGCCGCGATGGTCGGCAGCGCCGTCCCGCTGGTCACCCTGCAGATCTCCGACGCCCTCTCCGGCAACGTCCTCGTCGGCCAGGAGAACGTGGCGCTCGCCCTCAGCCTCGACATGGTCGTCGTCGCCGGTCTCGTCATGGCCGTCTACCTGCCCCTGCAACGCCGGAGCTCCCGATGGCTCGCCTGAACCCCGCACCCCACTGGCGCCGCTGGGTCCTCGGCCTCGCCGGGCTGTACTTCCTCGTGCCGCTCGCCGCCTCCGTCGTCTTCACCGTCGACGTGCCCGGCCAGGGCCTCACCCTCGACGCCTACACGAAGATCATCGGCACCGAGGGCTTCACCACCAGCCTGCTGCTCTCGCTCGGCCTCGCCGCCGTCACCATCGCCGTCGTCCTGCTGCTCATGGTGCCCGCCATGGTCGCCCTGCGGCTCGGCGCGCCCCGGCTGCGGCCGCTCGTCGAGACGGTGTGCTCGCTGCCGCTCGTCGTCCCGCCGATCGCCTTCGTCGCCGGCCTCGGCACCGTCCTGAAGTGGGGCCCCGAGCACCTCGCCCGCACCCCCCTCTTCCAGACCTTCGTCGCCCTGCAGAACCCGGACTTCCCCGTCGTCCTGGTCCTCGCGTACGTCGTGATGGCACTGCCCTTCACCTACCGGGCCCTCGACGCGGGCCTGCGCGCCGTCGACGTCCGCACCCTCGTCGAGGCCGCCCGCAGCTGCGGCGCCGGCCCCGTCCGCGCCCTGGTCACGGCGGTGCTGCCGAACCTGCGCGGCGCGCTGATGAACGCGGCCTTCCTCGCGCTGGCCCTCGTCCTCGGCGAGTACACGGTCGCCCAGCTGCTCGGCTTCCGGCCCTTCGCCGTCTGGATCGTGAACATCTCCGGCTCCCAGGCCCAGATGTCCGTGGCCGTCTCCGTACTCAGCCTCCTCGTCACCTGGGTGCTGCTCCTGGCCCTCGCCGGGGCCGGCGGCCGCGCGCCCGGCGCCCGCCGCACCCGTACCGCCAAGGGATAACCATGACCGTCACCCCCACCGACGCCCCGCCCGCGACGTCTGTCGCCTCCGGCGCCGCGACCGTCGAATTCCGCGGCCTGCGCCGCCAGTTCGGGGCGACCACCGCCCTCGACGGGCT
The DNA here is from genome assembly GCF_055560575.1 of Streptomyces sp. NPDC023157. Taxonomy (NCBI): domain Bacteria; kingdom Bacillati; phylum Actinomycetota; class Actinomycetes; order Kitasatosporales; family Streptomycetaceae; genus Streptomyces; species Streptomyces sp. NPDC023157. Next base: position 641,571 of record NZ_JBVHIL010000004.1, on the reverse strand, counting down.
CGACCTGACCGTCCGCCCCGGCGAACTGCTCGCCCTGCTCGGACCCTCCGGCTGCGGCAAGACCACCGCCCTGCGCATGCTCGCCGGCTTCGAGACCCCCGACTCCGGCGCCGTCCTCGTCGACGGCCAGGACATCACCCACGTCCCGGCCCACCGGCGCGACGCGGGCATGGTCTTCCAGTCGTACAGCCTCTTCCCCCACCTCGACTGCGTCGACAACGTCGCCTTCGGCCCCCGCATGCGCAAGACCGGCAAGGCCGAACGGCGCAAGCAGGCCGCCGAACTCCTCGAACTCGTCGGCCTCGGCGACAAGGGCGGACGCTTCCCGCATCAGCTCTCCGGCGGCCAGCAGCAGCGCGTCGCCCTCGCCCGCGCCCTCGCGCTGCGCCCCCGCGTGCTGCTCCTCGACGAGCCGCTGTCCGCGCTCGACGCCAAGGTGCGGCTCACCCTCCGCGAGGAGATCCGCCGCATCCAGTCCGAACTCGGCATCACCACGCTCTTCGTGACGCACGATCAGGAGGAGGCGCTGTCCATGGCCGACCGGGTCGCCGTCATGCGGGCCGGCCGCCTCGAACAGTGCGCCGCCCCTGCCGAACTGTACGGGCGCCCCGCGACGGCCTTCGTCGCCGAGTTCGTCGGCACCATGAGCCGCATCCCCGGCCGCCTCGACGGCACCACGGTCGAAGTCCTCGGCCGCCGCCTCCCCGTCGACGGCGAGGCGCCCGCGACGGCCGACGTCGACGTCCTCGTACGCCCCGAGGACCTGAAGGTCACCACGGACGGCGCCCGCTCGGCCCGGATCGTCGCGACGGCCTTCCTCGGCGCGACGACCCGGCTCACCGTACGGCTCGCCGACGCCACCGAGGTCAAGGCCGACCTGCCCACCCACGAGGCCGCCGCCCTCGCCGCCGGCGACGCCGTCACGGTGAGCCCGCGCGAGCGCCCCGTCCTCGTCGCGGCCCGCGCCGCCTGAGACCGCGGCCCGCGCGACAACTGGACCGGTGGCGCGGGCCGCCCTGCCGTGCGACACGCAAGCCGTACGGATACGCGAGAGAAAGCGACCAGCGTGACCATCGAACACCCCCTGCACGCCGTCCTGTTCGACATGGACGGCACGCTCGTCGACACCGAGGGCCTGTGGTGGGAGGCGGTGGAACAGGTCGCGGGCCGCCCGCTGACCGAGGCCGACCGCCCGGACGTCCTCGGCCGCCCGGTCGAACACACGGCGGCCTGGCTGGCGGGCACCGCCCCCGCCACCGCTGGTGCCGCCGCCCCCGCCACCACCGACGCGCTCGCGGCCGCACTGCACCGCGAGTTCGCCGAGCGGGTCAGGTCCGGCGTCGTCCCGCGCCCCGGCGCCCTCGCGCTGCTCGCCGCGCTGGCCCACGACGGAGTGCCGACCGCCCTGGTCACGGCCTCGCCCCGGGCCGTCGCCGACACCGTCCTCGACGCCCTCGCGGCGCTCGGCGCCCCGGAGTTCGCCGTCTCGGTCACCGCGGACGACACCGCACGCACCAAACCCGAACCCGACCCGTACCTCGCCGCCTGCCACGCCCTCGGCGTCACCCCCGCCCACTGCGTGGCCGTCGAGGACACCCCCACCGGCGTCGCCTCGGCGGAGGCCGCGGGCTGCCCGGTCCTCGCGGTCCCCTCGGTCACCCCGATCGCCCCGGCGCCCGGCCGGAGGGTGCGGGACACCTTGACGGGAGTGACGCCGGAGCTGCTGCGGTCCTTCGGAGGCGGGACGGGCGCCGCGCGGGATCCGCGCGGCCTCAGGCCTCCCCGTCCTCCAGTTCCGCCACGCCCGTGATCCGGTGCAGCGGATACGTCCGTACCTCGTCGGCCGTGTGGTCGTACCCGGTCACGAAGCCGCCCTCGACGCGGACCGGGGCGATGACCCGCTGGCTGGCGGCGCCCTCCGCGTTGACGTAGCCGATCCAGACGGCCGAGCCGGTGAGGGCGGCGGCCTGCACGGTGGCCAGGGTCTCGGCGGCCGAGGTGCGGGGGAGGGCGCCCGCCGCGAGGGGGGCCGAGGGTTCCTTGCGGACGACGGTGGCGGCGCGGTCGCCCGCCCGGATCGCCCGTACCGCCGCCGTGAGCAGCGTGGCGTCCGGGGCGGGCGGGCCGTCGGGGACGGGGGCCGGGGCGGTGCGGGGCGGGGTGCGGTACGCGTCGGCGCGGGTGATCAGGACGTCGCCCGCGGCGGACTCGGCCGCCGGCGCGTACCCCATGGCCCGCAGCCCGTCGAGGAGCGTCGCCGGATCCGCCTGGGCCGCGAGGACGGTCGGCGCGAGGCGGCGCAGTCGCAGCGGGTCCGAGCGCCGGTCAGCGAGGATCTCGCCGAGCACGGCGTCGTCGTCGCAGCGCACGTACGCGGAGGCGGCGCCGACCCGCAGGTGCCCGTGCTTCCGCGCCACGTCGTCGATCAGGTACGCGAGGGGCTGCGGCACCGGCGTGCGCGAGTGCGCGGTCAGGAAGTCGTGCAGGTCGGACGCGGTGCGCCCGGCGTCCAGGGCCCGGCGCACGGAGCCGGGCGTGAAGCGGTAGACGGTCGCGCCGCCCTTCGACTCCACGTCGGCGAGGACCGAGAGGACCTCCGCGAGCGGCCGGCGCAGCGGCCCGGGCGCGACGGCCGTCAGGTCGGCCTGCAACAGCACGTGGTCGACGGCCTCGGGCAGCAGCGGCGCGAGCAGGGTCGCGGCCCGCGAGGCGGCGACGGACGGCTCGCAGTCGCCCGGGTGCGCGGTGTCGGGGGCGGCCTCGGCGAGCGGCAGGTTGAGCAGCGCGCGGGCGGGCGAGGCGAGCGCGCCGCGGCCGGTGATGCCGAGGAGTTCGGCCTCGTCCAGGGTCCATTCGGCGATCCGGGCCCGCAGGTCGGCGGGGGTGCCCCCGGCGGCCGACGCGGGCTCGGTGCCCGGTCCGCCGGACCCGCCCCGCAGCGGCCGGTCCCAGCGCAGCCGGGCGAGCACCGAGGCGCGGTCGGCGGCGGCGCCCGGCGGGAGGGTCGCCATGAGGGCGAGGACCCGGCGGCGCACCTCGGGGGCGGCGGCCCGGTCCAGGCCGGGGCCGAAGGTGGCGAGGGCGCGGCCCTTGCCGTCGAGGGTGCCGACCAGACCGGGGGTGCGGGTCGCGTCCAGCCAGGGGACGACGAGCGCGACCCAGCGTTCGGCGGGCGGCAGGTCGAGCCAGTCGTCGTACGCGGGGGTCGGCGCGTACCGTTCGTCGGCCTCCCCGTCGGAGGCGAGCAGCCCCGCCCCGTACAGCAGTTCCAGCCAGAACGCGGCGAGCGGCTCGGGCGTGTCGAGGGCGGCCGCGGTGCGCTTCAGGTCGCGCACGGCCAGACCGCCGGCCCGCAGCACCGGGGGGCCGCCCTGGTCCCAGGACTTCAGCAGCTCCTCGGCGGTCGCGAGCGCCGTGTACGCCTGGCCGGCCGCCGCGCTGTCCACCACCTGTGGACGGTACTCGCGGGCCGTCGCCACCACCGGAGCCACCGGCTCCGGCGAACGGTGCGCCCGCCCGCCGCGCAGGTGCAGCGCCGCCTCCCGGGGCAGCACCACCGTCCGCGTCGACACCGGCAGCAGCAGCCCCCGGTCGCGCAGCCACCGCACCGGCGGCGTCGGGGTCGCCGTCACCTCCCCGTACGGCGGGCCCCACACCAGCCGGTCGAGCACCGTGAGCGCCTCGGGCGGCGCGGTGTCGAGCAGCGCCGCCATCCTCGTACGGTCCGTGAAGAGGCCCGTCAGCGCCGCGACGGCCGACACCGGGTCGTGCGTGGCGGGCAGCCCGGCCGCCGCGATGATCTCCTGGAGCCGCCCCGGCGACATGCCCGCCGTCGCCTCCGCGACCGTCGGACCGAGCCCGGTCGGCGAGGGGTGCTGCGCCGACGGGGCGAGCAGCTCCCGCGCCGTCCGCACCAGCCGCAGCCGCTCGTCGTCGCCCCACACCAGCGCCTGCTCGCGCAGCACCGCGACCGCGCGCGGCAGCGCCGCCTCGATCTCCGGTGCGTCGGCGTCGCCGGTCAGCAGGGCGAGGAGTACGGGGTACGGGGCGGGGTCCGGCGCCACGGCCAGCGCCTCGGCGGTCTGGAGCGCGAACCGGTCGAGCCGTTCGAGCGCCCGGACGACGGAACCGCGGGTGCCGGCCCGGGTGGCCAGCTGCGTCAGGTCGTTGGGCACCGGCGCGAGCAGGTCGGGGCGGGCCCGCAGCAGCGCCGCGATCCCCCCGTCGTCACCGGCGCGCAGCGCCTCCGCGAGGGTGCGCGGCGCCGCGCCGACACCTGTTGCCTCAGGCACGTGCGCCTCCCGGTCCAGCTCACCGATCCCCATCCGCACCACGTTAGCCCCTGTGCAGGCGCTACCGTCGTGCCGTGGGGATCGAGAACGACCAGTTGGTCTTCGACTATCTGAGCCGCGTCGGCGACCTGGCCCAGCAGCGCAGGATGCCGGCCGCGGAGCGCCGCGAGCTGGTCACGGGCCTGCGCGACGAGATCGAACGCCGTCGCACGGTGAAGGGGGAGCCCGTGCGGGGGATCCTCGGCGACCTGGGTACGCCGGACGAGGTGGTCGGCGGGCCGCCGGGCGGCGGCGTCCCGGGCCCGCGCGCGGGCGGGTCGGCAGACGCGTCCGCGGCGGAGCCGGCCGCCGGGGACGGCACCCCCGTCCCCGCGCCCCGGGAGCCGGACTGGTGGCGTACGGACGCCACCGCCGCGGGTGATGTCGTGGACGCCATGGACGTCCCGGCGGCCCTCGGCTTCCACGGCGGCGTGGAGATCCCGGAACTCCTGAAGCCACCGGAGGACGACGAGGACGACGAAGAGGGGGACGGTGAGGACGGCGAGGAAGCCGTCCCGGAGGAGCGGGGGAGGCTCCGGCGCCGGCTCTCCTTCCGCCTCGGCAGCCCCCTCCTCCTGGTCGCCGCCGTCCTCCTGCTGGCCGGTGCGGCCGGCGGCTGGCTGCTCCCGCTCGCCGCGGGCTGGCTCCTCGCGTACGCCTCCCGTGAGCGCCGTACCGCCGCCCTCATCCTCCCCGGCCTCGCCGCGACCGGCGGCGCCGTCTGGCTGTGGGGCCGGATCGCGGGCCGCTGGGGCGAGGCCGTCCCGGCGGGCGGCGAGGCGATGGGCGCGGCGCTCTCGGAGACCTGGCCCTGGACCCTGCGGGCGGCGGCCGTCGCGTCGGGCCTGTACCTGCTGTGGCGGTCGCGGCGGGGGTGAACGGGGGGCCGTCTCAGGGCCCGTTCGGGTGCACCACGGCGGCGAAGGGGATCGCGGCGTCGGCCGTCACGGTGAAGAGGTCGAACTTGCGGTTCTCCCGCTCCGTCTCGGCGTTGTTGATGAACCCCTGGCCCTTGAAGGTGGAGATGGAGGCGTCGTAGTTGGAGTCGTTCTGGCCCAGGCCCCACCACGCGGTCACATAGCGGGGCTTCCGCGTCACGTTGATCAGGTTGTTGTTGTAGCGCACGGGCGAGTGGTAGGTCAGGAACTCGCCGCCGCACTCCTTCGGGTCGCAGTACAGGAACGCGCCCTTCTCCCAGGAGTGCTCCGCGACGCCGAAGGTGTCGAGGTCGATCCTCCCGCGGTCCATCCGCATGACCCTGATGTCCAGGTCCGCGTCGATCATGTCGAACTTCGACGACTTGGGGATCTCGATGATCTTGTCCTCGCTGTACTCCTCACCCGGGTCGTAGTAGCTGCCGGGCCCGGTGAAGGGGCCGACTCCGAGGGCGGTGTAGGTGATCGCGCCGAAATGGAGTGAGGTGTCGCCCTGCCGCTCCGAGTTCTGCTCCATCGTCGGCCTGCGGTCCCTCAGCTGGCCACTCTTCTCGACGTACGTACCGCTGCGCCCGTAGACCCTCCAGTTGTCGGCGAGGATGTACAGCGGCACGGGTCCGGTGTTCTTCAGCCGGAGCGTCACCGGGAGAAGGTGGACCGGCTTGTTCAGGTCGGTCCGCGGCTCTCCGAACCGCACCCAGATCGTCAGGTTCGCCGGTGCGGCGGTCGGCTGGTAGACGGACGAGTAGGCGAGGTTCACCGCGGCCAGTAGCGCGGTGGCCGTCACCCCGGCCGCGATCTTCGTCGGGTGCGGGACACCGCGCCACACCTTCTCCCGGACGCATCTCCACAAGGCCCAAAGGGACCAGCCGAAGAGTGGGAAGAAGGCCAGCAGGTAGGGCGTGTACTCCCGTTCCTGGAACCACAGGAAGACCAGCAGGGTGCTGACGGTCAGCGCGATCAGGACGCCCACGAGGACGCCCGCCCCGGACACCTTCAGGCCGCGCTTGCCCCAGTAGTCCACGGCCGCAACGGCCGCTGCCACCTCTGTCACGCCCGCGAGGATGAAGAGGAACCCGGAGATCCGTCCCGCGAACGTCAGCGCGTCGAAGGCGTCCGGGATGCCGATGGAGGTCAGCAGCGCCCAGCCCCCCGCCAGACCCGCCACCATCAGGACGATCGTCATGCGTCTGACTCCGGCACGGTCGGGCCAGACGTCGCTCCCGCCCCCATGCCAGCTCACGATGGACCGGTCGTCCAGGTCGACGTCCTCGGGGAACCCGTGGCGGCGCAGCAGGCTGCGCAGCTCGCGCGGAGACCAGGCGCTGCCCGCCGTCTCGCCGCCGACGCGTACCTCGCGCAGCCCTCGGGCGTTCGGTGGCTGCACGGTGACCTTGGTCCGGCGTTCCATGCCCACCACACTCCCGCCGCGGCCGGAGCGCCGCAGCAGGTGCTGGCCCGTTGGGACTAGGGCGGGTCCGGTCTAGTCCCGGTCCGGTCTAGTCCCCGTCCGGTCTAGGCCCGGTCCGGGACCCGCGCCGCCCACGGCGCCCCCGGCACCACCAGCGGAGAGCCCGTCACCGGGTCCGGGACCACCACCGACTCCAGGCCGAAGACCTCCCGTACGAGCTCGGCGGTGACGACCTCGCCCGGCGCGCCCTCCGCGACCACCCGGCCCGCCTTCATCGCGACGAGGTGGTCGGCGTACCGCGCGGCCTGGTTCAGGTCGTGGAGGACGAGGACGACCGTGCGGCCGCGGACGTGGTTGAGGCGCCGGACCAGGTCCAGGACCTCGACCTGGTGGGCGATGTCGAGGTACGTGGTGGGCTCGTCGAGGAGGAGCAGGTCGGTCTCCTGCGCGAGGGCCATCGCGATCCACACGCGCTGGCGCTGCCCGCCGGACAGCTCGTCCACCGAGCGCTGGGCGAGGGAGGCGACGTCGGTGCGTTCCATCGCGTCGACGACCGCCCGCTCGTCCTCCTCCGACCACTGCTTCCACCAGGCCTGGTGGGGCTGCCGGCCGCGCGCGACGAGGTCGCCGACGGTGATCGCCTCGGGGGCGACGGGTGTCTGCGGGAGCAGGCCGATGGACTGGGCGATCCGCTTGGTGGGGATCCGCGCCAGCTCCTCGCCGTCGAGCAGGACGGCGCCGCCCTTCGGCTTGAGGAGCCGCCCGAGCGCCCGCAGGGTCGTCGACTTGCCGCACGCGTTGGGGCCGACGATGACGGTGACCTCGCCGTCCGGGATCGCCAGGTCCAGCTCGTGGACGACGGTCCGCTCCTCGTACGCGAGGGTCAGCTCCCGCGCGGCCAGCCTGCTCACGATCTGCCTCCTACTCCACGGCTGCGCATGATCAGCCAGATCAGATACGGGGCGCCGACCGCCGCCGTGAGGACTCCCACCGGCAGTTCGACGGGGGAGAAGAGCCGCCGGCCCAGCAGGTCGGCGGCGACGACGACCAGCGCGCCCATGAGCGCCGAGCCCAGCAGCGGGATCTGGGCCGTACGGGTGGTCCGGCGGGCGATCTGCGGGGCGAGCAGCGCCACGAAGTCGACCGGTCCGGCGACGCCCGTCGCGACGGACGCCAGGATCACGCCCACCGCCACGAGCCCGAGCCGGACCCGTCCGAGCCGCACTCCGAGCGCGGTCGCGGTGTCGTCGTCGAGGGCCACCGTCCGCTGGGCGCGGGCCGCCCACAGCACGGCCGGCAGCATCACGAGCAGCGTCACGCGCAGCGGCAGGGACTCGTCCCAGCCGCGCCCGTTGAGCGAACCGGTCATCCAGATCTGCGCCTGCTGGGCGACCAGGTAGTCGCCCTTGGTCATGAACAGGGTGGTCAGCGAGCGCAGCGCGATGGCGAAGCCGATGCCGATGAGCACGAAGCGGGTCGCGTGCAGCCCGCCGCGCCAGGCGAAGACGTACACGAGGACGGCGGCCAGCACCCCGCCGGCGATCGAGAGGTACGGCAGGACCGTGTACGAGGCGAGCCCGAAGGTCATCGCCGCCACGGTCACCGCGCCGGCGCCCTGGCTGATGCCGATGATGTCGGGGCTGGCGAGCGGGTTGCGGGCGACGGTCTGGATGAGGGCGCCCGCGACGCCGAACGCGGCGCCGACCATGAGGCCGGTCGCGAGCCTCGGCAGCCGCAGGTCCTCGACGACGAACGCGGCGGGCGAGCGCTCCCCGGCGAGGATCTTCAGGACCTCGGCGGGGGCGACGAACCGTTCGCCGACGCAGAGGTACGCGACGCCGACGGCCGCCAGGAGGACGACGAGCCCGGCGGCGACGAGCGCGGAGCGCCGGTGCACGAGGAAGGACACGCGCCCGGCGCGCACGAGTCCGTACCCGGCGGGGCGGACGGCGCCGGGGCGCACGGGAGCGGGCGCGACGGGCGTGGCGGGGCTGCTCACGCGGGCACCGCCTTCCGCCGCACCAGGGTCACCAGGAACGGCACGCCGATCAGGGCCGTCATGACGCCCGCCGGGACCTCGCCCGGCGGGAAGAGGATCCGGCCCAGGACGTCCGAGACCAGGAGCATCACCGGTCCGATGAGCGCCGCCATCGGCAGCACCCAGCGGTGGTCGCTGCCGACGACCGCGCGGGCGATGTGCGGGACGGCGAGGCCGACGAAGGCGATCGGGCCGGCGGCGGCGACGGCGGCGCCGGTCAGGACGGTCGCGCCGAGGCCGCCGACGATCCGCACGGTCGCGACCCGCTGCCCGAGCCCCTTGGCGACGTCCTCGCCGAGCGCGAGGGCGTCCAGGCCGCGGGCGACGGAGAGCACGAGGACGGTGCCGAGCAGCAGGAAGGGCCAGATCTGGGCGACGATCGCGGCGTCCCGGCCGTCGAGCGAGCCGATCTGCCAGAACCGGAACTCGTCGAGGGCGGACGCCTTCGTCGTGAGGACGCCGGTCGTCACGGAGAGCAGCAGCGCGTTGATCGCGGCCCCGCCGAGCGCCAGCTTCACCGGGGTCGCGCCGCCGCGCCCCCGGGAGGCGATGGCGTACACGGCGACGGAGGCGAGCGCGGCGCCCGCGAAGGCGAACCACACGTAGCCGGTGAGCGAGTGCACCCCGGCGAACGCGATGGCGAGGACGACGCCGACCGAGGCGCCCTGGCTGATGCCGAGGATGCCGGGGTCGGCGATCGGGTTGCGGGTGATGCCCTGGAGGGCGGTTCCGGCGAGGGCGAGCGCGGCGCCGACCATGAGGCCGATCAGGGTGCGGGGCACCCGCAGCTGCCGTACGACCTCGGCGTCGGGGCTCGTGGCGCCGTGCAGCAGCGCGTCGACGACGGTGGACGGCGGGATGGCGCGGGCGCCGACCGCGAGGCTCAGCAGGATCGCGAGCAGCAGGGCGGCGACGGCCGCGCTGGTCGCGACGGCGCGCCGGGTACGTGGGGCGGTCATGTACACCCATCAGAGGGACGAGGTTCGGTAAGGCTTGGCTAAGTCTAGACAGGGGCCTATTCGAACACCCGGGCACAATGACCCTTATGACGACGACCCCCGCGCAGAGCCCCGCGAGTCCCCTGAGCCCCGCGAGTTCCCTGAGCTCCCTGACGGTCGGCTTCGACCTCGACCTGACCCTGCTGGACACCCGCCCCGGCATCAAGGCCGCGTTCGAGGCCTTCTCGGCGGCCACCGGTGTCCCGATCGACGCCGACCTGGTCGTCAGCCGGCTCGGGCCGCCGCTGGAGCACGAGCTCGCGCACTGGTTCCCGCAGGAGCGCGTGCCGGAGATGGCGACCCTCTACCGGGAGTTCTACGGCGTCCACGCGATCGAGCCGACGCGGCCGATGCCGGGGGCGATGGATGCGATTCAAGCCGTTCGCGAGGCCGGTGGCCGGACCATCGTCGTGACCGCCAAGAACGAGCCGCACGCCAAGCTGCACTTCGCCCACCTGGGCATCGAGCCCGACGCCGTCGTCGGCGGGCTCTTCGCCGAGGGCAAGGCGGAGGCGCTGCGCGCCCACGGCGCGCGGGTGTACGTCGGCGACCACGTCGGTGACGTGCGCGGGGCGGCGACCGCCGGCGCGTTCTCGGTCGCCGTGGCGACCGGCCCGTGCGCCCCCGAGGAGCTGAAGGCGGCCGGCGCGGACGTAGTCCTCACCGACCTGACGGACTTCCGTGCCTGGTGGGAGGGCTACCGGGGCTGAACCGTCGCGGCCTGAACCGCACGGGCCCGGCGCCGCTGGACGCTGATCGAGCGCAGCACACCGGCGCCGGCGACGAGGAATCCGACGCCCATCAGCATCGAGACGAGGTAGGCGACGGTCGGGAACGGGTCCGTCCCGAGGAACAGCGGAGCCACCGTGACCAGCGTCGCCACCGCTCCGACGATGAAGATGATCGCGCCGGCGCGGACCAGGCCGTCGCCCGGCGCGCTGTCGTCCGTGGGCGCCGGGGCGGCCGAGGGGGTTTCACTACGCATTCGGCCAGGGTAGTTCCCAGGCGCGGACAACAGTCCGGCGACGTCTTGTCACCGGGCCCGATCCCATTAGCCTTGGTGCCGGCGGGTCCGCGATCAGTGACCCGCTGTATCTCTTTCCGAGCCGGGATCCCGGCGCCCCCATCAAGTACGAGGACGAGGACGGACGTGCCTACCGGCAAGGTCAAATGGTTCAACAGCGAGAAGGGCTTCGGCTTTCTCTCCCGCGACGACGGCGGCGACGTCTTCGTGCACTCGTCGGTGCTCCCGGACGGCGTCGACGCCCTGAAGCCGGGCCAGCGCGTCGAGTTCGGTGTGGTCGCCGGGCAGCGCGGTGACCAGGCACTCTCGGTGACGGTGCTCGACCCGACCCCGTCCGTCGCCGCGGCGCAGCGCCGTAAGCCCGACGAACTGGCGTCCATCGTTCAGGACCTCACCACGCTCCTGGAGAACATCACGCCGATGCTGGAGCGCGGCCGCTACCCCGAGAAGGTGCACGGCGCGAAGATCGCCGGCCTGCTGCGGGCGGTCGCCGACCAGCTCGACGTGTAGTCCCGCCCCGTCAGGGGAACCGCAGCGCGTCCGGGCCGAGGGGAGGCACGAGCCCCTCGGCCGCGGCGCGCGTGAGCAGCCCGCGCACCGCCGCGTAGCCGGTCTCGCCGAGGTCCGAGGTGAACTCGTTGACGTAGAGACCGATGTGCTGATCGGCCACCTTCGGGTCCATCTCCTGCGCGTGCTCCAGTACGTACGGGCGGGAGACGGACGGGTCGTCCCAGGCCATCCGGACCGAGGCCCGCGCCGACTCGGCGAGCAGCCGCAGGGTCTCCTCGCCCAGCGACCGCTTGGCGATGATCGCGCCCAGCGGGATGGGCAGCCCGGTGGTGTGCTCCCAGTGCTCGCCCATGTCGGCGAGCGCGTGCAGGCCGTAGTTCTTGTACGTGAAGCGGGCCTCGTGGATGACGAGCCCCGCGTCGACCTTGCCGTCCCGCACGGCCGGCATGATCTCGTGGAACGGCAGCACCACGACCTCGCCGACCCCGCCCGGGACGACGTCCGCCGCCCACAGCCGGAACAGCAGATAGGCCGTCGAACGCTCGCTCGGCACCGCGACCGTCTTGCCCGTCAGGTCCGCCCCCGGCTCCCGGGTCAGCACCAGCGGCCCGCAGCCGCGCCCCAGGGCCCCGCCGCAGGGCAGCAGGGCGTACTCGTCGAGCACCCACGGCAGCACCGCGTACGACACCTTCAGCACGTCGTACGGGGACTCGGCGTCCGCCGCCCAGCCGTTGGTGAGATCGATGTCGGCGAAGGTCACGTCCAGGCGCGGCGCACCGGGGACCCGTCCGTGCGCCCACGCGTCGAAGACGAAGGTGTCGTTCGGGCAGGGCGAGTAGGCGATCTTCAGCTTGGTCACGACGGGGACTCCGACTCCACGGGGGCGGGAACGGGGGTGGTGAGAGGGGAGGCCGTCCCGGGTGCGGCGGTCCCGGGCGCGGTGGTCCCGGGCGCGGGGTCGACCGCGTCGGGGAAGACGCTCCGGTCCAGCACGCCGAAGGTGTCCCGCAGCGCGGCCAGCGCCTCCCCGATGCGCCAGGCGGCGCGGTCGCGCGGGCCGACGGCGTTGGACACGGCCCGGACCTCGACGACCGGCAGACCGTACGCGGCGGCGGCCTCGGCCACGCCGAAACCCTCCATCGCCTCGGCGACGGCCCCGGGATGACGCGCCGCCAGCTCGGCGGCCCGCTCGGCGGTGCCGGTGACCGTGGAGACGGTCAGGACGGGCCCGACGGCGCACGGGCGCCCGGCGTCCGCGAGCGCGCCGGAGATCCGCGCGACGAGCTCCCCGGCCACCGGGTGCGCCGAACGGCCGAAGCCGAGCGCGTCGACGGGCAGGTACCCCTCGGGGGTCTGCGCCCCCAGATCGGCCCCGACGACGACGTCCGCCACCACGACCGCCCCGAGCGGGGCGTGCGGGGCGAAACCCCCGGCGATCCCGGCCGACACGACGAGCGCGTACGGGGCGGGCGCACAGGCCAGGGCCGTCGCCGTCGCGGCCGCCGCGGCGGCCGGACCGACACCCGCGACGAGCACGTCGGCCCGCGCGTGGCGGCGCAGCGAGAAGCCGCCGGGCAGCGGGGACTCGCCCTCGCCCGGCCCGGCGGACGCGAGACCGCCGGCGACGGAGTCGGCCTCCGCCGCCACGGCGGTCACGATGAGGACCCGGTGGGTCGGGAGGATCAGGACTTCTTCTTCAGCTCGAAGTGCCAGATGCCGGTCACCGTCTTGCCGGTGTTCTCGACGATCGTGACCTGGGTCTTGTTCGTCGCCTCGCCGGACTGGCTGGAGAAGAAGGCGCTGGCCGGAATGGTCCGGTACGTCTTCTTGTACGGCTCCGGCTCGGCCTGCTGGCCGCCCAGGAAGATCGTCCAGCCGTTCTCGGCGACGTCGGGGTCGACACCGAAACGGATCTTGTCGTCGGACTCGACGGTGATGGACTTCTCGGCCTTCTTGTTGAGGCAGGCCGAGATCTGCGACTCCTTGAGGGGGTCGCCGTCGTTGTAGCAGGCCGCCTCGGAGTTCACCGACTCGGTCCCGACCGTCACGGTCGCGAGCGGCGTCGGCTTGTCGCAGGCGGAGAGGACGAGGAGCCCGGCGGAGACGGCCCCGATGGCCACGACGGCCCGGCGGCGCTTGCGGGTGAGGAACGCAACGGTCATGGGCCGAAGGCTATCGGGCCGCCGCGCCCACGCCACGCGGGGGTACGGCGTGCCGCCGCCGGAGCGACCCGTTGTATGCATTCGTCCCACCCCGCACACCACCCCGCACACCCGCCCACACACCCGTCCGCACACCCCGCCCACCCCGACGCGGCGTCAGGCCGCCCGCGCCTTCGCGGCCCCGCCCCGCCCCCGCTGCCGCCGCGCCGCCGTCAGCAGCCCCCGTACGGACAGCGACGCCCCCACCGCCAGGATCCCCGCCGCCACCGCCATCCCCACCGTCCCGTTCAACGGCAGCGCGATGCCGATCCCGCCGCCCACCACCCACGCCATCTGGAGCGCCGTCTCCGAACGGGCGAAGGCCGACGTGCGGACGAGTTCCGGCACGTCGCGCTGGATCAGGGCGTCCAGGGACAGCTTCGACAGGGCCTGGGTCAGGCCCGCGACCGCGCCGAGGACCGCGACCATCAGGCCGCCGAAGAAGATCGCCGTGCAGATCGCGGTGGCCAGGACCACCGACACCATGGTGGCGATGATCACCTCGGGCCCGTGCCCCCGGTCCCGCAGCAGGGAGCCCATCGCCGTCCCGCACGCGTTGCCGACGCCCGCCGCCACGCCGACGATGCCCAGGGAGACCGCCGCGCTCTGCCCCGACAGGGGATGCACGCGCAGCAGGAACGCCAGGAAGAAGATCAGGAAACCCGACAGCATCCGCTGCGAGGCGTTCGCCTGGAGCCCGTGCAGCACGGACGGGCCGACCGTCCGCAGGCTCGGCTTCTTCTCGCCGTGCGTCAGCAGGTGGGCCCGCCGTTCACCCTTCGCGGAGTCGACCTTGGGCGGCATCCGCAGCGCCCAGAACGTACCGAGCAGGAACAGCGCGCACGCCCCGTACAGCGGCCAGGCCGGGCCGATCATCTGGAGCCCGGCGCCGATGGGCGCGGCGATGCCGGTGGCGAGCAGCCCGGCGAGCGTCACCCGCGAGTTCGCCTTCACCAGGGAGAAGTCCGGTGGGAGCAGCCGGGGCACGACGGCGCTGCGGACCACCCCGTACGCCTTCGAGGCCACGAGCACGCCCAGCGCCGCCGGATAGAGCTGGAGCCCGCCGGTGGCGACCGCCGCGGACATGGCGATGGCGAGGACCGCCCGGGTCAGCATCGCCCCGGCCATGGCGGCGCGGCGGCCGTGCGGGATGCGGTCCAGGAGCGGGCCGATGACGGGGGCGAGAAGAGTGAAGGGCAGCATGGTGATGCCCAGATAGAGCGCGACACGGCCGCGGGCCTCGTCCGTGGGCACGGCGAAGAAGACGGTGGTGGCGAGGGCGACGGTGATCATGACGTCGCCGGCGCCGTTCACGGCGTGCAGCTCGATCAGTTTGCCCAGGCCGGACTCGCCCGCGCCGTGGGCGTGGGTGGCCCGCCGGATGCCCCTCGCCGTACCGGTGAAGGGCAGGTGGAGGGCGCGCCCGACCTTCCGGCCCGCTCGGCTGAGCGGCCCGGCAGGATCGTGGGATCGTGCGGAAGACCGTGCGGCTGCCACTCCGTCATAGTGCCCCACGCGCCCCTCCCGCGAACCGTGGCGCGGCCCGGACGACGTCCGCGATGCGGGCCGTTTGGTACGGGCAGGTGGGCGGCGGGCGGCGGAGAGGGTAGCGTGCGTAGCGCGTCACCGGCGGATGTTCTCGGCCGCGCGCCTCTTCGGCATCCCGCAGAATGGATGGCGATAGGTGTGCCCGAGACGCGCGAGTCATGTCGGGCGTGGACGTCGATGCGGCCCTCTGGTCCGCTCCGCCCACGACCCGGGACTTCGCTCCCGCTCCTCGGCCGGCGCACCCGTGAGACGGCGTAGGAGAGAAGCGAGACCTGTGAGTGCTGCGACGACGCGAAGCCGTACCCCGCGTACCCCGCGAGCCACGCGTACCCCCGACCGCCTCTGTGCCGAGGCCGTAGACCTCGCCCGCGAGGCCGCCGAGGAGGCGGCCGCCCCCGGCATCGTCGGGGAGCACGTCGAGGCCATCGCCGAAGGTGACCGGGTCGTCACGCACTTCTTCGAGTGCAAGGAGCCCGGATACCGCGGCTGGCGGTGGGCCGTGACGGTCACCCGCGCCTCCCGCGCGAAGAACGTCACCCTCGACGAAACCGTCCTGCTGCCCGGCTCCGACGCCCTCCTCGCGCCCGAGTGGGTGCCCTGGAGCGAGCGGCTGCGGCCCGGCGACATGGGCCCCGGCGACCTGCTCCCCACCGAGCAGGACGACCCGCGCCTGGAGCCCGGCTACTCCGGCGAGGACGTGCCGCCGCCGAACTCGGCGGTCTCCGAGGAACTGGCCGAGCACCTGGACGTCGAGGACGCGGAGATCGTGTCCCGTACGCCGTCCCGGGGCGCGATCTCGGCGGTCGCCGAGGAACTCGGGATGCGGCGCGCCCGCGTCCTGTCCCGGTACGGCCTGCACGTCGCGGCCGACCGCTGGGACGAGGCGTTCGGAGCGAAGACCCCGATGGCGCAGGCGGCGCCCGCCACCTGCATCTCCTGCGCCTTCCTCGTGCCGATGGCGGGGTCGCTGAAGCAGGCGTTCGGTGTGTGCGCCAACGAGTTCTCGCCCGCGGACGGGCGGGTCGTCTCCCTGTCGTACGGGTGCGGCGGGCACTCGGAGGCGGCGGTCATGCCGAAGCCCCCGCGTCCGGCGCCCCCGGTCCTGGACTCGATGGCCACGGACGCCTTCCCCCTCCGCCCGGCCAAGGACTCCGGCTCCACGACAGAACCCGACACCACCTCGGACGACCTGGGCCACTCGTAACAGCCGAGGGCTGGCACCCGGGGCGGTGCCTTTCGGGCCACCCCGCCCCGCTGAGGGCCTGTGGCCCGGCGGTGGGGTGCGGGGGTCAGGGATTGCCCCCGCGCGCCCCCGCTCCGTGACGTGCCCCCGCGCAGCGGACCCGGTGGGGCGCGGTACCTTCGGGCACCGGCCATCCCCGTCCCGCAGAGTGGAGTCAGACGTGAGCGTCAGCGTCAGGACGTCGACCGACGGAACCGACCCCTTCGGTACCGCACGGCTCCGCAGAGGCGTGCTCGACGCGTGGGGCGCGGGGCCCGCCCGGTTCCGGGAGGACGCCAACGCCGAGGAGGACCTGGTTCTCGGCGGCTACCGGGACCGGCTCGTCGTGGAGCTGGCCCAGAACGCCGCCGACGCCGCCGCCCGCGCGGGTGTCGCCGGCCGTCTGCGGCTGACCCTGCATCCGGCGGACAGCGAGGGCCCCGCGGTCCTCGCCGCCGCCAACACGGGCGCCCCGCTGGACGCCACGGGTGTGGAGAGCCTCTCCACGTTGCGCGCGTCAGCGAAGCGGACGGAGCAGGACACCACGTCCGTGGGACGGTTCGGCGTCGGTTTCGCCGCAGTGCTCGCCGTCACCGACGAGCCCGCCGTCCTCGGCCGCCACGGCGGTGTCCGCTGGTCGCTCGCGGAGGCCCGCGAGCTGGCGGCGGACGCGGCCCGGCACAGCCCGGGCCTGGGTGACGAACTGCGCCGCCGTGACGGCCACGTACCGCTGCTGCGGCTCCCGTTGCCCGCGGAGGGCACCGCGCCCGACGGCTACGACACGGTCGTCGTGCTGCCCTTGCGGGACTCCGCCGCCGTCGACCTAGCCGAACGTCTGCTCGACTCGATCGACGACGCCCTGCTGCTCGCCCTCCCGGGCCTCGCCGAGGTCGTCGTCGAGACGGCGGCCGGTGTCCGGTCCCTCGTACGGGGTGAGGGCGACGGGTACGTCCACATCGACGACTCCGCCGACCGGGCGGCCGGCACCCACCGGTGGCGGACCGTCAGCCAAGGCGGCCCCCTCGATCCGGCCCTGCTCAAGGACCGGCCGGTCGAGGAGCGGCTGCGCCCGCACTGGTCGGTCACCTGGGCGGTGCCCGTGGACGGGGAGGGCGCCCCCCGCTACCCCCGTACGGCGGGCGTCGTGCACGCCCCGACCCCCACCGACGAGCCCCTCGGCATCCCGGCCCTGCTCATCGCCTCGTTCCCGCTGGACACCGCCCGCCGGCATCCGGCGCCGGGGCCGCTGACCGATTTCCTGGTGGAGCGGGCGGGCGACGCGTACGCCGAACTCCTCGCCGCGTGGCAGCCGGTGACCTCCGCCACCCTGGACCTGGTGCCGGGCCCGCTGGGCAAGGGCCCGCTCGACGGCGCCTTGCGCGCGGCGGTCCTGGACCGGCTGCCCCGGGTCGCGTTCCTCGCCCCGGCGACCGCCTCCGAGGAGCTGCCCGCGCTGCGCCCGATCGAGGCGGAGGTCGTGGAGGGCGCCGGCGCCGAGACGGTCGAGGTGCTGGCCGAGGTGTTCCCGACGCTGCTCCCGGCGGGCCTGGAGCGGCGCGTGGAGCTGCGCACGCTGGGCGTCGGCCGGGTGCCGCTGACGGAGGCCGTGGACCGGCTGGCGGGTGTCGACCGGGCGCCGTCCTGGTGGTGGCGCCTGTACGACTCGCTGGCGGGCGTGGACCCGGACCGGCTGACGGGCCTCCCGGTGCCGCTGGCCGCGTCGGAGGCGCCCGAGGAGCGGCCCGACCCGTACGCGGACGAGCTGGGCGACGCCGCCCCGCAGCCCGCCCGGGTCCGCACGACCATCGGCCCCCGGCAGGTCCTCCTGCCGCAGGAGCGCACCCCGGCCGAGCTGACCCGGCTCGGTCTGAAGGTGGCACATCCGGAGGCCGCTCATCCGCTCCTGGAGAAGCTGGGCGCGCTCCCGGCCACGCCCCGGGCGGTGCTGACGACCCCGCAGGTCCGGGCGGCCGTGGCGGCTTCCCTGGACGCGGGGGAGATCTGGGACGAGGACGCCGACACGCTGGACGCGGAGGAGCTGGCCGAGACGGTCCTCGCGCTCGTCCGGGACGCGGACCTGGCCCCGGGTGACGAGCCGTGGCTCGGGGCGCTCGCGCTGCCCGACGAGGACGGCGAGCCGGCTCCGGCCGGGGAGCTGGTCATGCCCGGTTCGGCTTTCGCCGCGGTGATGCGGGAGGGCGAACTGGCCCTGGTCGACCAGGAGCTGGCCGACCGCTGGGGCGAACAGCCGCTGGCCGCCTGCGGGGTGCTCGCCGGTTTCGCTCTCGTACGAGCCGCCGATCTGGTGCTCGACCCGGACGAACTGGAGCCGCGTGAGGGCGACTTCGCGGAGCCCGACGACGCGGGGCTCCTGGACGCCGTCGACGTGTGGTGCGAGGACGTCCTGGACCGCCTTCCGGAGACCCCGGTGCCGCCGGTCGCGACGGAGATCGTCGCGGTGCGGGACCTGGACCTGGTCGACGACGACGCCTGGCCGCAGGCGCTGGCCATGCTCGCCCGGCCGCCGCTGCGGGACGCGCTGACCCAGCCGGTGCGGGTGCTGCTGCCGGACGGCACCACGGAGACCGTCCGCTCGTACACCGCCTGGTGGCTGCGCGACCACCCCGTCCTCGACGGGCGGCGCCCCGCCGGACTGCGCGCCGCGGGCTCGGACCCGCTCCTGACCGGCCTGTACGACGCGGTCGACGCGACCGGTTTCGAGGACGAGCAGGTCCTGCGCGCCCTGGGCGTACGGACGTCCGTCCCGGTGCTCCTGGACGAGCCCGGCGGTGCCGCCGAGCTCCTGACGCGCCTGGCCGACCCGTCGCGCGAGGTGTCGGGCGCTCAACTCCACGCCCTGTACACGGCTCTGGCCGACCTCGACCCGGACCAGGTGACCCTCCCCGACGAGCTGCGCGCGGTCGTGGACGGCGCGCTGGTGGTGGTCGACGCGGCCGACGCGCTGGTCGCCGACGCCCCCGACCTGCTGCCGCTGGCGGCGGGCCTGCCGCTGCTCCCGGTCGCGCCGGCGCGGGCGGCGGAACTGGCCGAGCTGTTCCAGGTGCGCCGGCTCAGCGAGACGGTCGACGCCGAGGTGACGACGGTGGGCGAGGAGCACGAGGTCCCGTCGGCGGTGCACGCGCTGCTCGGCCCGGCGACCCCCGACACGTACGTCGAGCACGAGGAACTCCGCGCCGCCGGCACGGAACTGGACTGGCGCCGCACCCCCGACGGCGTCCTGCACGCCGCCACCCTGGAGGGTGTCGCCGCGGGCCTCGCCTGGGCGGCGGGGCAGTGGCCCCGCCGCTTCGAGGTGGCGGCCCTCCTTGAGGACCCGTCACGGACGGGGGAGCTGGCGAGGGACCGCTGGTTCGACTGACGCCGTCAGTACTTGGCGGCCAGGCTGACCTGAGTGCCTCCGCCGGCTCCTTCGAGCCGCCAGCGGAGGTACTTGTGGTCGGGCGCGTTCGTGTTCACCGAGAGCCAGTGGCCCGGAACGACGACGCCCGACCAGTTGCCGACCCAGAAGCACTCGTGGCCGCCGATACAGAAGGGGCCGACGCAGATGCACTCCCAGACGTCGACGGAGATGGTGGCGTTCTGCGTCCCTTCACTGCCGACCATCGCGATGCCGGTCGCGAAGCCGACGGCGTGGTCGGTCCCGCAGGTCGCCCAGTCCCATCCCTGGACGCAGGCCTGCGCGCCGGTGCAGAACGTGTCCCGGAACCATGCCTGTTCGCCCGCGTCACGCGGCGCCGCCTCTTCGTAGCCGGTCCGTTCGCCGCTCGCCTGCACGCCCACCTCGGGCGGGGCGTCGATCTTGCCGGGGGTGGCGGGGGTCTGCTCGATGGCCCGGCCGCCTTCCACGATCGCTCGCATCCCGGTGGGGAATTCGAGGATCTGCAGGGCGTGGTCCTGGTCCAGCTCCATCGTCGTGCTGATGCGCGGGGGGAGCCCCCGCCTGATGTTCGTCGTGGTCATCTCGGGTCCTCCCTCTGAACGAGGAACGCGCCGGTGACGCGCCCCTGCCGAGGCGAGTGTGCTGAGGGATGGTCGAGGGTCGCAGGCGAAGCCCTGTCCAGGGCTCCACCCCCGGTGACCCCGCGTGTTCCCAGTCTTTCACGGGGTACGCGCCCTGTCGTGCGCAGACCGGGACCCCTCACGCGGGGAACTTGCGCCCCACCCACCGCCACACGAACTCCAGGACCGCCGCGCCCGCCGCCGCGATGGCGACCGCCGTCCACGGCATCGTCACGCCGACCAGCTTCAGGGCGAAGAAGTCCTGCAGCCAGGGGACGACGAGTACGAGGAGGAACGCGCCGCCCATCGTGGCCACCAGGGCGATCCGCCACCACGTGTAGGGGCGGGCGATGATCGCCAGGACCCACATGGAGACCAGGAAGAGCGTGAGGGTGGCCGCGCTGGTCTCGGCGTCGAGGGCGTCGGGGCCCGTGTAGTAGTGGCGGGCCAGCAGGTAGGTGGCGAAGGTGGCGGCGCCCGCGATGACGCCGGCGGGGATCGCGTACCGCATCACCCTGCGGACGAAGTGGGGTCTGGCGCGCTCCTTGTTCGGGGCGAGGGCCAGGAAGAAGGCGGGGACGCCGATGGTCAGCGTGGACAGCAGGGTGAGGTGCCGGGGCAGGAACGGGTACTCGACCTGGGAGCAGACCACCAGGATCGCGAGGAGCACGGAGTAGACGGTCTTCGTGAGGAAGAGCGTCGCGACCCGGGTGATGTTGCCGATGACCCGGCGGCCCTCGGCGACCACCGACGGGAGCGTCGAGAAGGAGTTGTTGAGGAGGACGATCTGGGCGACGGCCCGGGTGGCCTCGGAGCCGGAGCCCATGGAGACGCCGATGTCGGCGTCCTTGAGGGCGAGCACGTCGTTGACGCCGTCGCCGGTCATGGCGACCGTGTGGCCGCGGGACTGGAGCGCGGCGACCATGTCGCGCTTCTGCTGCGGGGTGACCCGGCCGAAGACGGCGTTGGCGTCGAGGACCTCCGCCATGGCCTCCTGCTCGGCGGGCAGGGTGCGGGCGTCGACGGTGTTCGCGGCGCCGGGCAGGCCCAGTTTGCCGGCGACGGCGCCGACGGAGACGGCGTTGTCGCCGGAGATGACCTTGGCGGAGACGTTCTGGTCGGCGAAGTAGGCGAGGGTGTCGGCGGCGTCGGGCCGCAGCCGCTGTTCGAGGACGACGAGCGCGGTCGCGCGGGCGCCGTCGGCGACCTGCGGGGAGTCGAGCTCGGCGGCGGCGCGGGCCAGCAGCAGGACCCGCAGGCCCTGTTCGTTGAGCCGGTCGACCTCGCCGAGGGCCGGGTCGCCGGGCGGGAGCAGCACGTCGGGGGCGCCGAGCAGCCAGGTGGAGTTCTCGCCGTCGCCCTCGCTGAAGGCGGCGCCGCTGTACTTGCGGGCGGAGGAGAAGGGCAGCGACTCGGTGCAGCGCCAGTCCACGGAGTCCGGGTAGGCGTCGATGATGGCCTGGAGGGAGGCGTTGGGGCGCGGGTCGGACTCGCCGAGGGCGCCGAGCACCGTGCGGACGTAGCTCTCGTCGGCGCCGTCCAGGAGCCGCAGGTCGGTCACGTCCATGCCGCCCTCGGTGAGGGTGCCGGTCTTGTCGAGGCAGACGACGTCGACCCGGGCGAGGCCCTCGATGGCGGGGAGCTCCTGCACGAGGCACTGCTTGCGGCCGAGCCGGATCACGCCGATCGCGAAGGCGACGGAGGTGAGCAGGACCAGGCCCTCGGGGATCATCGGGACGATGCCGCCGACGGTGCGGGCGATGGACTCCTTGACGTCGTTGTCCTTGACGACGAGCTGGCTGATGACCAGCCCGAGCGCGGTGGGGATCATCATCCACGTCACGTACTTGAGGATCGTGGAGATGCCGGTGCGCAGCTCGGAGTGGACCAGGGTGAAGCGGGAGGCCTCCTCGGCGAGCTGGGCGGCGTAGGCCTCGCGGCCGACCTTGGTGGCGGTGAACGCGCCGCCGCCGGCGACGACGAAGGAACCGGACATCATCCGGTCGCCGGGCTTCTTCACGACGGGGTCGGCCTCGCCGGTGAGCAGCGACTCGTCGACCTCCAGGCTGTCGGCCTCGGCGACCTCGCCGTCGACGACCACCTTGTCGCCGGGGCCGAGCTCGATGAGGTCGCCGAGGACGATCTCGGAGGTGGAGATCTCGGTGGCGGCGCCGTCGCGGCGGACGGTGGGTTTGGCCTCGCCGATGACGGCGAGCCCGTCGAGGGTCTTCTTGGCGCGCAGTTCCTGGACGATGCCGATGCCGGTGTTGGCGATGATCACGAAGCCGAAGAGGCTGTCCTGGATCGGCGCGACGAAGAGCATGATCCCCCACAGCACGCCGATGATCGCGTTGAAGCGGGTGAAGACGTTGCCGCGGACGATGTCGGCGGTGGAGCGGGAGCTGCGCAGGGGGACGTCGTTGACCTCGCCGCGGGCGACGCGCTCGGCGACCTCGACGGTGGTCAGGCCCGCGGGGCGGTGCACGACGGGTGGTCCCGCCGCCCGTCCCGTACCCCCGCCGTCGGTGTCGATCTTCGCCCGCTGAGTCATGGTTTCGACGGTACGGGGCGAAAGGGGCGGACACCTGCCGAGAAGTCCGAAGATCAGACCGGGGGAGGAGGGGAATGGTCCCCTGGGACTACGGGGTGGGCGTCTGGGCTTCGCGCTCGGCCGCGTGCCGCTTGATCGCCGCGTCCCGCTTCCGTACGTACCAGATGCCGATCAGGCCGAGGCCCGCTCCGGCCAGGCAGGTCCACACCCACCAGGTGAGGTCCCGGTCGGCGAACCAGCTGTAGAAGGGGACCTGGGCGAGGAACAGGACGAACCAGAGGATCGTGCCGCCGGTGATGGTGGCGACGACGGGCCCCTCAAGGGGCTCGGGTGCCTCGTGCTTGGGTGATCCCGTCGGAGAGCCAGTCATGGGGGTCAGTGTAGGCGGCCCGGATTCGTATCTACGCGCGGAGATAGACGCCCGCTCGTTCATGTGTTCATACTGAAACGGTTTGCCTCTGGCGGGTTCCCTTCGTATGAACCGCCAAAAAGGACTTCTCTGAACCTCCGAAGAGGAACCCCCATGAGCACCACGGCCCCCGCCAAGGCCATGCCCCCGGAGACCCCCGAAGGGCCCGTCTCCGGTCTCGACCGCTACTTCAAGATCTCCGAGCGCGGCTCCACCGTCGCCCGCGAGATCCGTGGCGGTCTCGCCACCTTCTTCGCGATGGCGTACATCATCGTGCTGAACCCGATCATCCTCGGCAGCGCGAAGGACATGTACGGGCACCAGCTCGACGGCGGCCAGCTGGTCACCGCGACGGTGCTGACCGCGGCCTTCTCGACCCTGCTGATGGGTGTCATCGGCAACGTGCCGATCGCCCTGGCCGCCGGTCTCGGCGTCAACACGGTCGTCGCGCTCCAGCTCGCGCCGAAGATGTCCTGGCCCGACGCGATGGGCATGGTCGTGCTCGCCGGTCTGGTCGTGATGCTGTTGGTCGCCACGGGCCTGCGCGAGCGCGTCATGAACGCCGTACCGGTCGGCCTGCGCAAGGGCATCGCGATCGGCATCGGCCTGTTCATCATGCTCATCGGCCTGGTCGACTCGGGCTTCGTCTCCCGGATCCCCGACGCCGCGCACACCACCGTGCCGCTCCAGCTCGGCGCCGACGGGCACCTCACCGGCTGGCCGGTGCTGGTCTTCATCCTGGGCACGCTGCTGACCCTGGCCCTGATCATCCGCAAGGTGCCGGGCGCGATCCTCATCTCGATCGTCGTGATGACGATCGTCGCCATGGTGATCAACGCCGTCGCCGACATCCCGTCCTGGGGTCTGACGACCCCGGAGTGGCCGGGCAACCCGGTCGCCTCGCCCGACTTCGGCCTGGTCGGCCAGGTCAGCCTGTTCGGCGGCTTCTCCAAGGTCGGCGTCCTGACCGGTGTCCTCTTCGTCTTCACCGTGCTGCTGTCCTGCTTCTTCGACGCCATGGGCACGATCCTCGGCGTCGGCGACGAGGCCAAGCTGGTCGACAAGGACGGCAACTTCCCCGGCATCAACAAGGTCCTGCTGGTCGACGGCCTCGCCGTCGCCTCCGGCGGTGCCACCTCGTCCTCCGCCACCACCTGCTTCGTGGAGTCCACGGCGGGCGTCGGCGAGGGCGCGCGCACGGGTCTGGCCTCGGTGGTGACCGGTGCGCTGTTCTCGGTCGCGCTGTTCCTCACGCCGCTGGCGACGATGGTCCCCTCGCAGGCGGCGACCCCCGCCCTGCTGGCGGTGGGCTTCCTGATCCTGGCCGGTTCGATCAAGGAGATCGACTGGAGCGACTACACGATCGCCGTGCCGGCCTTCCTGGCGATGGTGATGATGCCGTTCACGTACTCGATCACCAACGGCATCGGCATCGGCTTCATCTCGTTCAGCGTGCTGCGACTGGCGGCCGGCCGGGGTCGTGAGGTCCCGGTGGCCATGTACGTCGTGTCGGCGGTCTTCGTCTTCTACTACGCGATGCCGGCACTCGGCCTGATGTGATCCGCGCGGGGGGTGGCCGGCGCGGCCGGCTCCCGGGGCCCCGGCTCCTTCCCGTAGAACCTCTCCGTCTCGTCGACGGCGGTCTTGAACCGCTCGTCGAAATCCTCGCGAATGAGCGTCCGGACGACATAGTCCTGGACGCTCATTCCGCGTTTGGCGGCGTGCCCGCGGAGCCGTTCGAGCAGCTCTCCGTCGACGCGCAGGCTGAACACGGTCGATTCCATGCCCGTCAGGGTCGCGCCATGCAAGGCCTCCGTGCGTCACTTTCCGGATTGCTCTCACTCGTTCGGGTGACAGTTGGCGGCTACACGTTTTCGATTGGTCTTTAGGAAGAGTAATGAGTTACGCTAAGGACTATGCCTGACCTGTCCCACGGCACCGCCGACGACGTCGCCGCCGTGAACGCGCTCCGCAGTTCCGTGATGCGGCTGAGCCGACGCCTGAAGCACCAGCGCGTCGACGAATCGCTGAGCCCCACCGAGATGTCGGTGCTCGGCACCCTGTCGCTCTGCAACTCGGCCACCCCCGGTGAGCTGGCCCGCAAGGAGCACGTCCAGCCGCCGTCGATGACCCGCATCGTCGCGCTGCTCGAAGCCAAGGGACTGGTCCGGCTGGAGCCGCACCCCGACGACCGCCGGCAGAAGGTGGTCCGCCAGACCGAGCAGGCCGAGGCCATGCTCGACGAGTCCCGCCGCAAGCGGAACGCCTGGCTGGCCACCCTCGCCGAGGGTCTGGACGAGGACGAATGGGCCAAGCTGCGCGCGGCCGCCCCGGTCCTGGAGAAGCTCGCCCATCTCTGACCCCGAAGCCGAGGAGGCGACGCACTTTGAGTACGGGACCCGGAGCAGACTCCGCACCCGTCCATCAACCCGATACCTACGCGCACCCGCGCACCCGCCGGAGCAAGGAACACGGCACCCCGGAAGACCCCCGCGAGGACACCCGTAAGAGCACCCGCGAGGGCACTCGTCAGGGCACCCGTAAGGCTCCTGCCAAGGGCACCGACAAGGGCACCGACAAGGGCACCGACAAGGGCGCTGGCAAGGGCACCTTCTCCTCCCTCTCGATCCGGAACTACCGGCTGTTCTTCACCGGGGCGATCGTCTCCAACACCGGTACGTGGATGGCCCGGATCACCCAGGACTGGCTGGTCCTGAGCCTCACCGGCTCCGCCGCGGCCGTCGGCGTCACGACGGCCCTGCAGTTCCTCCCGATGCTGCTGTTCGGGCTGTACGGCGGCGTCATCGCCGACCGCTACCCCAAGCGGCGTCTCCTGCTGATCAGCCAGGCCGCGCTCGGTCTGTGCGGCCTCGCCCTCGCCGTCCTCACCCTCTCCGGAAACGTCCAGGTCTGGCACGTCTACCTGATCGCCTTCCTGCTCGGCATGGTCACCGTGGTCGACAACCCGGCCCGGCAGTCCTTCGTCTCCGAGATGGTCGGACCCGACCAGCTGCGCAACGCGGTCTCGCTGAACTCGGCGAACTTCCAGTCCGCCCGGCTCATCGGCCCCGCCGTCGCGGGTGTCCTCATCGCGGGCGTCGGCAGCGGCTGGGCCTTCCTCATCAACGGCCTCTCCTTCCTCGCCCCGCTCGCCGCGCTCTGGCTGATGCGGACGGGCGAGCTCCACAAGGTGGAGCGCGCCCCGCGCGGCAAGGGACAGCTCCGCGAGGGCCTGCGGTACGTGGCGGGACGGCCGGACCTGATCTGGCCGATCATCCTCGTCGGCTTCATCGGCACCTTCGGGTTCAACTTCCCGATCTGGCTCACGGCCTTCTCCAGCGAGGTCTTCCACGTCGGAGCCGGTGCGTACGGCTTCCTCAACACGCTGATGGCGGCCGGCTCCCTCGCGGGCGCCCTGCTCGCGGCCCGCCGGGGCTCCACCCGGCTGCGGATGCTGGTGATCGCGGCCGGCGTCTTCGGCGCCCTGGAGATCGCCGCGGCCCTCTCCCCGTCGTTCTGGCTGTTCGCGCTGCTCCTGGTGCCGATCGGCATGATCGGCCTCACCGTGAACATCACCGCGAACTCGGCGGTCCAGATGGCGACCGACCCGGTCATGCGGGGCCGGGTGATGAGCCTCTACATGATGGTCTTCGCCGGCGGCACCCCGATCGGCGCGCCGCTGCTCGGCTGGGTCACCGACACGTACGGCGCCCGCGTCGGCTTCGCGGCCGGCGGCCTGGTCTCCCTGGCCGCGGCGGCCGTCATCGGCCTGGTCCTGGCCCGCGTAGGCGGCCTCAAGGTGGCCCTGGGCTGGCACCACGGCCACCCGAAGGTCCGCTTCGTACCGAGAGAGCGACTGGTGACGGCGGCGTAGGCCCGCAGGTGTACGAAGGGGGGCGGGTCCGGACGGACCCGCCCCCTCCTCTTGTGCCGCCTCCGCTCAAACCCGCCGTTCCAGCACCTGCCCCGGCCAGTCACCGACCAGGAACTCCTCCGTCCGCGTGAACCCCTGGCTCTCGTAATAGGCGACCAGCCGCCCCTCGCTCCCCGCGAAACAGTCCACCCGCAGCAGCGACACCCCCTGGCGCCGCGTCTCCTCCGCCGCGTGCGCGAGGAGCGCCGCGCCCACCCCGTACCCGTGGAAGCGCGCGTCCGTCGCGAGGAAGCGGACGTACGACTCCGGCTCCCCGGCGGGCGCCACGTACTGCCCCGGGTGCGGGGTCAGGGTCAGGGTCCCGGCCGGGACCCCGTCGATCTCGGCTATCCACGGGACGCCCTCGCCGGCGACCCGCTCGACCAGCTCCACGGTCTTCGGGCGCGAGCTGAACGGCTCGGTGCCCCACTGGGCGGTGATGCCCTTGCCGTTGAGCCAGCCGACGGCGCTGTCGAGGATCGTGAGCATCGCGGGGAGGTCCGCCGCCCCGCCCTTCCTGATCTTGATCGCGGTGTCCATCCCGCAGAGGCTAGTCCCTTCCCTGCCACACTCGCCGTATGAGGCTTTTCGCTGCCGTCGTACCGCCGCCCGCGCAGCTCGCCGAGCTCGCCGCCGAGGTCGACCGGCTCGCCCACCTGCCCGGAGCGGGGCGGCTGCGCTGGACCTCGCGGCCCGGCTGGCACTTCACGCTGGCGTTCATGGGCGAGGTCGACGAGGCGCTGCTGCCGGAGCTGCGCGCCCGCCTCGGCCGGGCCGCGCACCGCACGGCGCCGTTCCCACTGCGGCTGCACGGGGGCGGGCACTTCGGGCGGGCGGTGCTGTGGGCGGGCGCGGCGGGTGACCTGGACGAGCTGCGGCTGCTCGCCGAGCGCGCGGACGCGGCGGCCCGGCGGGCGGGCGTCCCGATGGACGAGCACCGCCGCTACCAGGCCCACCTGACCGTCGCCCGCTCCCGCACGGACCTGGACCTGCGGCCCTTCGCCACGGCCCTGGACGCGTTCGAGGGGACCCGCTGGGAGGTCGGGGAGCTGGCGCTGGTGCGCAGCAACCTGCCAGTCGGCGGCGTGCCGGGCGAGCAGCCGCGGTACGAGACGCTGGACACATGGCCGCTGGGCGGGGCGGGGTCGGGGCGGGGGCGGGACAGCGGCCGGGCCGGTCCGGGTTAGTCTCGGAGGGTGGACCCGAAGACCCGAAACCGGATCATGGCCGGCGTGCTCGTACTGATGTTCGCGATCATCGCGGTGGCGTCCGTGGTGAGCTGAGCCGCCGCGGCGCCGAGCCCCGCGCCCGTCCCGGCAGGCCCTTGCGTCGAGCGCACTCGAAGGCGTTGGCTTGACGTCCATGGAGTACACGCAGCTCGGACGCACGGGACTCAAGGTCAGCCGACTCGTCCTCGGCACGATGAACTTCGGACCGCAGACGGACGAAGCCACCAGTCACGCGATCATGGACGCCGCGCTCGACGCGGGGCTCAACTTCTTCGACACCGCCAACGTCTACGGTTGGGGTGACGCGAAGGGCCGCACCGAGGAGATCATCGGCTCCTGGTTCGCCAAGGACCCGGCCCACCGCGACAAGGTGGTCCTCGCCACCAAGGTCTACGGGAACATGGGCCCCGACGGCGCGGCCTGGCCCAACCACGACAAGCTGTCCGCGGTGAACATCCGCCGGGCCGTCGACGCCAGCCTGAAGCGCCTCGGCACGGACCGCATCGACGTCTACCAGTTCCACCACGTGGACCGCCTGACCCCCTTCGAGGAGATCTGGCAGGCGATCGACGTCCTCATCCAGCAGGGCAAGATCCTGTACGCGGGCTCGTCCAACTTCCCCGGTTACAAGATCGCCCAGGCCAACGAGACCGCCGCCCGGCGCGGGACGGTCGGCCTGGTCAGCGAGCAGTGCCTCTACAACCTGTACGAGCGCCGCGCCGAGATGGAGGTCATCCCGGCCGCCCAGGAGTACGGCCTGGGCGTCATCCCCTGGTCGCCGCTGCACGGCGGCCTGCTCGGCGGGGTCATCCGCAAGGACGCCGAGGGCGTCCGGCGCGCATCCGGCCGGGCCGCCGAGGTGCTCGCCGACCCGGCGGCACGCGCCCGCCTCCAGGCGTACGAGGACCTGCTGGCCAAGCACGACGCCGACCCGGGCGAGACCGCCCTGGCCTGGCTCCTCACCCGCCCCGGCGTGACCGGCCCGATCATCGGCCCGCGCACCCCGGCGCAGCTCCAGGGCGCCCTGCGCGCCCTGGACGTGAAGCTCGGCGAGGAGCTCCTGACCGGCCTGGACGAGGTCTTCCCGGGCCCGGGTCCGTCGCCGGAGGCCTTCGCCTGGTGAGATTCCGCTGAACGTGTGGATCATGGGCCGACCGTTTCCGCCGGGCTGTTCGCGGTCGGGAGCGGCCGGCCTTTCCGCTGCCGGCCGCCTCGGGCGCGGTGTCCGACGCCGAACCGGAGGTCTCCACCTTCGCCAACCGCCTGACGAGAGCAGCCTGATGACCGACAGCACCACCCACGACACCACCCCGCGCAGGAACATCGCCTCCGGGTCCCCGCTCGAACCCGAGATCGGCTTCTGCCGGGCCGTTCGCAAGGGCGCGCACGTCGCCGTCGCCGGGACCGCGCCCATCGGCGCCGACGGCGGCACCGTCGGCCCGGGTGACGTCCACGCGCAGACCGTGCGCTGCCTCGACATCGCCGAGGCCGCGCTCAAGGAGGCGGGCGCCTCGCTGGAGGACGTGGTCCGCACCCGCATCATGCTCACCGACGTGACGACCTGGAAGGAGGCCGCCCGCGCCCACGGCGAACGCTTCGCCGGCATACGCCCGGTGACCACCTTCGTGGAGGTCTCGCGCTTCATCGACCCGCTGTGGCTGGTCGAGATCGAGGTCGACGCGATCGTCGGCGACTAGGGCATGTCGTCAAACTCCCGTCTGCCCCGCGAGTTTGACGACAGGCCCTTGGGCCCGGGGTCCGGACCCTGGAGCCGAGGGCGGCCGGTCCTGCCCCCGCCCTCGCCCCGGTACGGGCCGCCCACGCCCCACGCCTGGTGCATCGCGTCGGCGAAGGCCGCCGCCAGCTTGTGCTCGCCCGTGGGGCCCGGGTGGGTGCCGTCGTAGGTGTCCGTGTGGATGTCGTACGACTCCGGGACCGAGCCGAGCAGCAGCGGCGAGGCCGCCGAGTCCAGGTCCGCGACGGTCTTCGCGAGCAGCTCGTTGAAGCGGGCGCACTCGGCGGCGAAGGGCGCCTCGGCCTCGGCCCGCACGTTCGGTATGACGGGCAGCAGCACGGCCCTGACCCGGGGGTTCGCCGCGCGGGCGGCGGCCAGGAAGGCGCGGACGTTCTCCGCCGTCTGGTCGCTGTTCGTGTAGAAACCCAGGTCGATCAGGCCCAGCGAGATCAGCAGCACGTCCGCGCCGGTCGCCGTCACCGTCGGGCCGATCAGGGGCGCCATATGCAGCCAGCCCTCGCCCCAGCCGGCCAGATGGCGGCGCGCCCCGGCCGGGAACAGCGGATCGGCGTAGGCGTACGACACGGCGGCGTCGGACCCGGTCTCGTACAGCGCGGTACGCGGGCCGACGATCTCGTACGCCCCGGGCAGGACGGTCTCCAGGTGCCGCCACATGCGGTAGCGCCAGGTGAAGTCGCCGGCGCGTCCGATGGTCATGCTGTCGCCGACGAACAGAAAACGCATGGCGACCATCATCACCGACCGGCGGCGGGCCCTGCGACGTGATCCCCGACACCCGGACCGCCATGGCAGGCTGGACGGCATGCGACCTGCTCTGTGCGCCCTCGGAACGGCGGCCCTCGTCCTCCTCACGGCGGTCCCCGCGGTGGCGGCGGACGCCGACCGGGACTTCACCATCGAGGACCCGCGGATCACCGAGTCCAGCGGCCTCGCCGCCAGCCGCGCGCACCCCGGCATCTACTGGACGCACAACGACCAGGACGCCCCACTCATCTACGGCGTCGACTCCCGCACCGGCGAGACGGTGGCGACCCTCACGATGAAGGGCGTCGGCACGCCCCGCGACATGGAGGGCATCTCCGTCGGCCCGGACGGCGCCATCTACGTCGGCGACATCGGCGACAACCTCGACGGCTCCTGGGACCACGTCTGGATCTACCGCTTCCCCGAGCCGAAGGAGCTGAAGGACCAGACCGTCCGGGCCACCCAGTACGACGTGAAGTACGCCGACGGGGCCCGCAACGCCGAGGCGCTGATGGTGCATCCGAAGACCGGCCGGGTCTACATCGCCAGCAAGAACGAGGACGGCGGCGGCCTCTACCAGGGCCCCGAACGGCTCACCACCTCCGACACCAACGTCTTCCGCCGCGTCGACGAGGTCCCCTGGGTGACCGACGGCGCCTTCTCCCCGTCCGGCGACCGGCTCGTCCTGCGCGGCTACTTCATGGCCAAGGAGTACACCTGGAAGAACGGGCGCCTCGGCGACGAGGGCACCGCCGTAGGCGCCCCCTTCCAGGGCCAGTCGGAGTCCGTGACGTACACACCGGACGGCTCCGCCTTCATGTTCGGCTCGGAGGGGAAGAAGAGCCGGGTCGTCCGGGTGGACCGCGAGGGCGGCTCCGAAAGCCCGTCGGGGAAGCCGTCGGGGACCTCGGGCGCCTCACCCGACTCCCCGTCGGCCTCCCCCTCGAAGGGCGGCACCGGCAACGCCACCCTCGGCTTCCTCGTCCTCGCCGGCGCCACCGTCCTCGTGGTCGGCGTCAAGCGCCTGCTGCGGAAGAACTGAGCCGGCGCCCGGACGGGCGGCGACCACCGCCGGCCGGCCCCGCTCCTCCTGGAGTCCGGGCCGGGCGGCGGGACCGGACATGACGGAGGCCCGGCGTCGGACGACTCCGACGCCGGGCCCTCGCACGTGGGGCGGGCCGCCCGTTACAGCTTCTCGATCACGTAGTCGACGCAGGCCGTCAGGGCCCGCACGTCGGCCGGGTCGATCGCCGGGAACATCGCGATGCGGAGCTGGTTGCGGCCCAGCTTGCGGTACGGCTCGGTGTCGATGATGCCGTTGGCGCGCAGCACCTTGGCGACGGCCGCCGCGTCGATCTCGTCCGCGAAGTCGATCGTGCCGATGACCTGCGAGCGCTTCGCCGGGTCGGTGACGAACGGGGTCGCGTACTTCGACTCCTCGGCCCAGCCGTACAGGGCGTCCGAGGACTCCTTCGTACGGGCCACGGCCCAGTCGAGACCGCCCTGGCCGTTGATCCACTTCAGCTGCTCGTTGAGCAGGAAGAGGGTCGCGAGCGCCGGGGTGTTGTACGTCTGGTTCTTCAGCGAGTTGTCGATCGCGGTCGGCAGGCTGAAGAACTCCGGGATGTGCCGCCCCGAGGCGTGGACGCGCTGGGCGCGCTCCAGCGCGGCGGGGGAGAACGCCGCCAGCCACAGACCGCCGTCGGCGGCGAAGGACTTCTGCGGGGCGAAGTAGTAGACGTCGGTCTCGGCGATGTCGACGGGCAGACCGCCGGCGCCGGAGGTCGCGTCGACCAGGACGAGCGCGCCCTCGTCGGCGCCCGCGACCCGCTTCAGCGGGGCGGCGACACCGGTGGAGGTCTCGTTGTGGGTGTAGGCGTAGACGTCGACGCCCGCCTCGGCCACCGGCTCCGGGTGGGTGCCCGGGTCGGAGGAGATCACGGTCGGCTCGGCCAGCCACGGGGCCAGCTTCGCGGCCTTCGCGAACTTCGAGGAGAACTCGCCGAAGGTGAGGTGCTGCGACTTGTTCTCGATCAGACCGTGGGTCGCGACGTCCCAGAAGGCGGTCGAACCGCCGTTGCCCAGGATCACCTCGTAGCCCTCGGGCAGCGAGAACAGGTCACTGATGCCGGTACGCACCTCGCCGACCAGGTCCTTGACCCGGGCCTGGCGGTGCGACGTACCGAGGTAGGAGGTGCCGGTGGCGGCCAGGGCGTCCAGCGCCTCCGTCCGCACCTTGGAGGGGCCCGCGCCGAAACGGCCATCGGCGGGCTTGATGTCAGCGGGAATCTGGATATCGGCCACGAGGCGGAGCGTATCCGGTCGGCGGAGCCGAGGTTGCGGGATGTCCGCCCGATGAGACAAGGACTGAGACACTCTGTAGTCGTGGGATCACACGAACACGCGGCACCGGAACTGGCGGACGCCCTGCGCGCGGCGGTCGCCGGCGACGTCGACTTCAGCACCACCGCCCGCGCCCTGACCTCGATGGACGCCTCCAACTACCGGCGGGTCCCGCTCGGCGTCGTCGCCCCCCGGGACGCCGACGACGTGGCCGCGGCGCTCGCCGTCTGCCGCACGTACGGGGTACCCGTCGTCCCCCGGGGAGGGGGCACGTCCATCGCCGGACAGGCCACCGGAACGGGTGTCGTGCTCGACCTCACCCGGCACCTGCGCTCCCTCGTCTCCCTCGACCCCGAGGCGCGCACCGCCGTCGTCCAGCCCGGTCTCGTCCTCGACCGGCTGCGCGAGGCGGCCCGCCCGCACGGGCTGACCTTCGGCCCCGACCCGTCCACGCACAGCCGCTGCACGCTCGGCGGAATGATCGGCAACAACGCCTGCGGCTCGCACTCGGTGGCCTGGGGCACGACCGCCGACAACGTCCGCGGCCTCGACGTCCTGACGTACGGCGGCGAACGCCTCCGGCCCGGCCGCGACTGGCAGGGCGCGCCCGCCGGGCTGCGCGAGCTGATCGGGCGCAACCTGGCGCCCCTGCGGACCGGTTACCCCGACGGCCTGCCCCGCCGGATCTCCGGCTACGCCCTGGACGCGCTGCTGCCGGAGCGGGGCGCGGACGTGGCCCGCTTCCTCTGCGGCAGCGAGGGCACCCTGGGCGTGGTCACGGAGGCCGAGCTGCGGTTGGTTCCGCTCCCTGCGGAACCAACCCTCCTCGTGCTCGGCTACCCGGACGAGAGCGCGGCGGCGGACGCGGCGGCGGGACTGCTCCCGTACGGGCCGCTGACCGTGGAGGGCATGGCCGCCGACCTCGTACGCGGCGCGGGCGGCGCGGCCGCCGGGCTGCCCCGGGGCGGTGCCTGGCTGTTCGTCGAGGCCGACGGGGCCCCGGCCGCCGCCGAACTGGCCCGGGCGGCCGATGCCCTGGACTCCCTGCTGGTCGCCGACCCGGCCGGGCAGCGGGCGCTGTGGCGCATCCGGGAGGACGCGGCGGGGACGGCGACCCGGATGCCAGGGGGAGGGGAGGCCTGGCCCGGCTGGGAGGACTGCGCGGTGCCGCCGGCGCGGCTCGGCGCGTATCTGCGCGCGTTCCGCTCGCTGCTGAAGGAATTCGGCCTGCGGGGCACCCCGTACGGGCACTTCGGCGACGGCTGTGTCCACGTCCGTATCGACTTCGACCTCTACACGGGCCACGGCGTACGGGACTTCCGCCGCTTCTCCGAGGCGGTGGCCGAGCTCGTCGTCGCGCACGGCGGCTCCCTGTCGGGCGAGCACGGCGACGGCAAGGCGCGGGCCGAACTGCTGCCGCGCATGTACGGGGACGAGCTCGTCGGCCTGTTCGGCGCGGTCAAGGACCTGTGGGACCCGGCGGGCGGCCTCAACCCCGGCATGCTGGTCCGCCCCGAGCCGCTGGACTCCGGGCTCCGCTTCCCCGACCTGCCCGTGGTGGGCCTCGGCCGCGAGGTCGCCCGCTGTGTCGGCGTCGCCAAATGCCGGACGGAAGGCCCGAGTTCGGGGCCCGGTGTGATGTGCCCGTCGTACCGGGCGACCGGAGAGGAACGGCACTCCACCCGTGGCCGGGCCCGGCTGCTCCACGAGATGGCGCTCGGTGAGATCATCACGGACGGCGCCCGTTCGGAGGAGGTCCGCGAGGCGCTCGACCTGTGCCTGTCCTGCAAGGGCTGCCGCAGCGACTGCCCGGCGGGCGTCGACATGGCCGCGTACAAGGCGCGGTTCACGGAGGAGTACTACGCGGGACGGCCCTGGGCGCGGCCCCGCTCGCACTGGACGATGGGCGGCCTGCCGCGCCTCCTCGACCACTTCGGCCCCGCCCTCAACGCGGCGACGCGGCTGCCCTTCGCGGCCCGGCTCGCGGGCGTCACACCGCAACGGGCCCTGCCGAGGGTGGCTCGGGAGTCGTTCACGTCCTGGTTCGGCGAACGCGCCTCGGACCGCGCCCCGGCCCTCACCCTGTGGCCCGACACGTTCACCGACCACCTCGCCCCCGAGGCCGGCCACGCCGCCGTCCGCGTCCTGGAGGACGCCGGGCTGGGCGTCACCCTGCCCCCCGGCAGGGTCTGCTGCGGCCTGACGTACGTCTCGGCGGGCCGCTTGGACGCGGCGCGGAAGGTGATGCGCAGGACGCTGGACGTGATGGTGGGGGACGGGGAGGGGGCCGCGGGGGACGGGGCGGGTCCTTCCCGTCCGGGCGGCGGCACCACCCCTCCCGGCGGGCTCGCCGTCCCCCGGCCCGTCGTCGTCCTGGAGCCCTCCTGCGCGGCCACCCTCCGCTCCGACCTCCCCGAACTCCTCCCGGACGACCCGCGCGCCGCCCTCCTCGCCGCCTCCGTCCGCACCTTCGCCGAGGCCCTGGAGGAACTGGCCCCCGACTGGGTCCCGCCCAGGGTCGCCCACCCGGTCACCGGCCAGACGCACTGCCACCAGCACGCGGTCCTGGGCGACGCGGCCGACCGCAGGTTGCGCGAACGGGCCGGTATGGACGGTGAGTTGGCGGGCGGGTGCTGCGGGCTCGCCGGGAACTTCGGCTTCGAGCCGGGCCACGAGCAGGTCTCCGCCGCCTGCGCCGAGGACCAACTGCTGCCCGCCCTGCGCGCCGCCCCGCCGCACGCCCTCGTCCTCGCGGACGGCTTCTCCTGCCGCACCCAGATCGCGCACACGGCCCCGGACCGGCACGCCCGCCACCTGGCGGAGGTCCTCGCGGAGGCGCTGGAGGAGGAGGGGCCGGGGGAGCGGCGGAGGGAGCGGTAGAGGGAGCGGCAGGGGGAGAGGTAGGGAGGGGGAGGCCTGACGGGTGTCGTCGCCCAGAGGGCGCGGCCGAGGTTCCGTACGCGGGCCTAAGGGGTGCCCGCCCGCCCCTCCCGCGCGATCTCCCGCGCCAGCTCCACCAGCGCCCCCACCGCCGGGTGCCGGTCGGCCTCCCGCCAGGCCAGCAGGACCGGTACCGGCGGGGTGTCGGTCAGGGGGCGGTAGGCGACGCCCGGGTGGGGGTGGAGGGTGGCCGTCGAGGCGGAGGTGACGCCGATGCCCCGGGCGGCGGCGATCGTGCTGAGCCAGTCGTCGGTGTTGGCGACGGTCAGGGTGGTGCGGGGGCGGGCGGTGGCGGGCCAGAGGTCGAGGGTGGTGGTGCCCGAGACCGGGTTCAGGATCGCGGTCTCGGTCGCGAGGTCCGCCAGGGTCAGCGACGTGCGCGCGGCCAGCGGGCTGTCCGCCGGGACCGCCGCCACCCGCTCCTCGGTGAGCAGCTCCTCGGTCGCCAGGCCCGGGAGTTCGACCGGCCCGCGGAGCAGCGCCGCGTCCACCTCGCCGCGCAGGAGGCCGGCGGTGCGGTCGTCGACGCGGAGGAGTTCGAGCGGGGTGCCGGGGTGTTCGGTCCGCCAGCGGCGCAGCAGGGGGGTCGTGTACGGGCCGAAGGCCGACCAGGCGTGGCCGAGGCGCAGCGGGCGGTGCCGGAGGAGTTCCGGGTCGACGGCCGTGTCGAAGGCGGTGACCGCGGCGGCGGCCCGGTCCTGGAAGCTCCGCCCCTCGGGGGTGAGGGCGAGGTGGTGGGTGCTG
Source organism: Streptomyces sp. NPDC023157 (assembly GCF_055560575.1). Lineage (NCBI taxonomy): Bacteria > Bacillati > Actinomycetota > Actinomycetes > Kitasatosporales > Streptomycetaceae > Streptomyces > Streptomyces sp. NPDC023157. Next base: position 604,704 of record NZ_JBVHIL010000004.1, on the reverse strand, counting down.
CGGTCGACGAGCCGGGCGCCGAGGTGCCGTTCGAGGGCGGCGAGGGTGCGGGAGACGGCCGGCTGGGTGAGGTGGAGGCGGGTGGCGGCGCGGGTGAGGTTGCCTTCCTCGGCGATGGCGAGGAAGCAGCGGAGGTGGCGGAGCTCGATGTTCGTCCGGCTCATGTCTTCGGAGCATAACCGCAGACCAATCGGCATTTCACATGCCACGCGGAGGCTCCTAGCGTGAAGGTTGGAGCCACGGGGGTCGGTCCATTACTCTGGACTGGTTGGTTCAGAGTAGTGAACTCTTGATCGTTTTCAGTGCAAGGAGCGCGCCGGTGGACAGCCCGGTCAAGGACATAGCCGCCGGCCCCCCGGTCACCGGCGCCCCCAGCCCCGCCGCCGCGAAGGGGCCCGCCGGCCGCGCCCCCCGGGGCACCCGGCTCGGGCCCGTCGCGCTCGTCGTCGCGGGCGGCCTCTCCGTGCAGTTCGGCTCCGCCGTGGCCGTCCTCCTCATGCCCCGGGCCGGTGCCCTCGGCGTCGTCACGCTGCGGCTCGTGCTCGCCGCGGCCGTCCTGCTGATCGTCTGCCGCCCCAAGGTCCGCGGCTACAGCCGCGCCGACTGGGGCACCGTGCTCGCCTTCGGCACCGCCATGTCCGGCATGAACATCCTGTTCTACCTGGCCATCGACCGGATCCCGCTCGGCGCCGCCGTCACCCTCGAAGTGCTCGGCCCGCTCGCCCTCTCCGTCATCGCCTCACGCCGGCTGGCCAACCTGCTCTGGGCGGGCCTCGCCCTCGCCGGTGTCGTCCTGCTCAGCGGCGGCGGCTTCGACCGGCTCGACCCGGCCGGCGCCTGCTTCGCCCTCGCCGCGGGCGCCATGTGGGCCACGTACATCGTCTTCAGCGCCCGCACCGGCCGCCGCTTCCCGCAGGCCGACGGCCTCGCTCTCGCGATGGCGGTCGGCGCGGTCATCAGCCTGCCGTTCGGCATCATCGAGGTCGGCGACCGGCTCCTCGTACCGTCGACCATCGGACTCGGCCTCGCCGTCGCCCTGATGTCCTCGGTCCTCCCGTACACCCTGGAACTGCTCGCCCTGCGCCGCCTCCCCGCCCCCACCTTCGCCATCCTCATGAGCCTGGAACCGGCGATCGCCGCCACCGCGGGCTTCCTCGTCCTGCACCAGGCCCTCGGCCTGACCGACGCGCTCGCCATCGCCCTGGTCATCGCGGCGAGCATGGGCGCGGTCCGGACCCAGATGAAGCGCTCGGGCCTCACGGCCTGATCCCGTCGATCTTTGGCCCGCGGGCGGTTTTCCGGCCCGCGGGCCTTCCGCAGGATGGAGGCATGGCTCTGGACATGCGCGACACCTGCGAACGCTGCGAGACGACCCCCCTGCCCACCGACGGCCCCGCCCGCATCTGCACCTACGAATGCACCTTCTGCGTGCCCTGCGCCGACGAGATGCGCGACGTCTGCCCCAACTGCGGCGGCGAACTGGTGCCCAGGCCCCGCCGCCGGTAGGTACGCGGAACCCGCGTCGTGTTCTCGCGAGAGATGACCGGTATCCCCAGGTCAGGCGCAAGGAGGCTGTGACGGGGTGCCGTCCGGCAGCAGTGCGCGCTCGGCGGCGGTGTAGTCGCGGCCCGCGGCATCGCACAAAGCCCGGAACTGGGCTTCGGGACGCAGGTCGAAGGTCCGGCGGCGCGAGCTGAAGGTCTCCCTCGCGTCTCCGAGGAACACCGTCAGCAGGTTCCCCGACACGGAGGCAGCCGCTCCTTCAGGAACGTTCAGCGTGGCCGAGTCGCGGGCATCGGCCAGGTCGTGGATCGTCACCCGGCCCTTGCTGAAGGTGAGGACCCGGTCCCCGTCGCCGACGCCGATCACGTACCCGTCGGCGGAGGTCGACGTGTTGCCGGGCAGCAGTTCGCTCCCTTCGACATCCCACACCCGGACCTCCCTGCCTCTGGTCTCGACGGCCAGACGGGAACCACGCCCGTCGAAGACGAGCGGACCGGTCGACGGGTCGTCGCCGGTGGTGAACGGCGCTGCGATCGGGAGCCCTGACAGGGTCCTGATGTGCCGGGGCGCGCGCAGATCCCACAGCAGGATGTCGCCGAACGCGGCGCCGCGCCGGGTCACCGCCACGACCTGACCGGGGTGGTGCGGCCGGGGGACGAGCCGGCCCCGGGTGAAGATGTCGTCGATGGTGCCCATGCCGGACCGGTCCGGATCGGGGTGCGCGGGGACCGGGCGCGTCAGGAGGGCCCCGTTGGCGGCATCGACCCGGGCGAGGCGTCCGTCGATCGTCAGCAGGGCGATCTCGCTGCCGCCCAGGGCGGCGACTTCCTCCACCTCGCCTCCCTGGTGCCCTTCTGCCTTCTCCGCCGCCTTCGCCCCGGGCAGGGCACCGTCGAGCGGCACCTTGTCCTTCAGGCTCCCCGCCGGGTACGCGGCGAGCAGGTTGCCGTCCCTGCTCCACACCACGACCCGTCGTGAATCCGCGGTCCAGGTGAGCGACCAGGACGGTGCGTCGTCGAGGAAAGGAAGCGGCACGGACTGCGGCCGGGCGCCGGACGCCTCGACGACCCGCAGACTGCGCTGGTCCGCGACGGCGATGAAGCGCCGGTCCGGGGACACGCTGGAGGCCGCGTCGCCCTCCGTTGCGGCGAACCGCCCACGGTCGTACCGCTCGGCGCGTACGACCATGAGCGCGGTGCCGAGTGGCGCCAGGACGACCACCTCGCCGTCCTTGCGGCGCACCACCGCGAGGCCCGCGCTGGAGGTGTCCGTGTCCCGGGCGCTGGGAATGCGGGCGATGTGGGTTCGCCCGGTGCCCAGGTCGGTCAGGACCTTCTCGTCGTAGAGTCCCGCGTCGGTGCCGCTGGAGGAGTCGTCCGGCGACACGTGGAAACGCCGGGTGCTGTCCGTGCCCCAGGAGACACCGAGCAGTTCGGTACGACGGCCGGGGGCGGTCCCGAGGGGCTGTGCGTACGAGTCGTCACCGTTCCGGCTGATGAGGAGTTCACCACCGGCCCCCAAATGAAGACCTGAGACCAGGTTGTCCTTGACGGTGGCGGTGTACCGCAGCCGAGCGGTGCGCAGGTCTCTGATCTCGATCCGCTTGTCCTCCAAGCCCGGGGTATAGCTGATGGTCACGACGGAATCCGGGTCTGAGGTGAACGCCACCTCCTGCGCTCCCCTCTCGGGGACGAGCCCGTCGGGTACGTGGATGCGCGCACCCGACCCGGTCTCCCACGCCTCGGCGAACGGGGGCGGGCACTTGGGGAGGGGGTCGCAGCGGGACGAGGGCTTCACGGTGAGCAGGAGCCGCTTGCTGTCGCTGCTGAAATCGAGAGTGCTGTTCACCCCTCCGGCCGAGGTGTGGGCGACGGACAGCCGCTCGGGGCGGAGGGGACCGTCCAGGCGCCACAGGAGCACGGCGTCACTGGAGCTTGTGACGGCGAGGAAGCGGCCGTCGGGGCTGAGGGCCTGTTCGCGGACCAGGCCTTTGGGAACGCCGCTCAGCTCCCGTGCGCGCGGCGTGCCGCTCAGGGCGTCGGTGACCACGGTGAACCTGGGGTTGTCGCTGCTTCGCGTCGAGGTGACCACCAGGACGCGACCGTCCGGGGTGGACGTCATGTCCGTGGCACGCCCTTTCCAGACCGACGGGTGGGCGGCGATCAGGTGCTGTCCGCGGACGTACTGGTTCAGCAGGACCTGGCGGGTCGTGGCAGTCGGCCGGGCGTGGTAGGCGGCCAGCGCGAGTTGCAGCGCCGTGGCGGGATCGTCCGACGGGCGCGCCTCGGATGCCTGGGCGAGGAGGCCCGCCGCCTGGACGCGGAGCTGCCGTTCGGCACGTTGCAGGCCACGCCAGGTGGAGATCGCGAGGACGACGGAGAGCGCCGTGAGCACGGCGAGCACGCCCACCGCCGCCCTGCGTGCGCGAACCCTGCGCCGGGAGTGGCGGCGGCTCAACTGGATGTAGGTGCGCTCCTCGGCGGAGACGTCGTGGCTGTGCCCCTGGAGCTTGAGGTCCGCCTCGGTCAGGTCCGCGCCGCTGAGCAGACGCGCGGGATCGCTCCTCCGCGCCTGCCAGCGGCCCACATCGGCGCGCAGCTGCTCCTGCCAGGCGCGGAAGTCCCGGGACTCCACGAGCCATGTCCGAAGGAGCGGCCAGAGTTCGGTCAGTGCTTCGTGGGCCAGGTCGACGATCTCCTCCTGTCCGGATTCTCCCGGGGCGTGCGACAGGACGAGGAGTCTCCCTGATCGGGTCAGCTCGCGGACCAGGGTGAGGAGCTCCGGAGCGAGTGCGGCGGTGCGGGCGGGTCTGCGGACGAACGTGTCGCCGTCTCCCGGCCGGGCCAGCTGCACGAACAATCGGGGCGCGAGCTCTTGCTGGTTCCGTGTCAACGCGGCATGGACGCCGTTCGCGTGTTCGACCAGGGCCCCCGCGATGCCGCCGAACGCGTCGTAGGCGGCATGGGTGAGCATCGAGTTGCCGCGTCGGTGCCACAGCTCGGTCAGGGCGAACTGGACCAGTGGCATCCGCCCCGGCTCGTCGCCCGCGTCCGCGACGATCCTCTCGGGCAGTCCCGGCTCGAACCACAGCCCCGGTACGGCGTCGACGGGAGCCGTGATCGCGCGCTTCAAGTCGGCGTCGCTCAACGGTGCGAGGAACTCCACGGCGTCACTGACGATGTCGGACGTGCCGACCGTCACCAGTGCGTCGAGGGAGTCGGGGCGTGCCGTGGCGACGACCCGCAGGGCTGCCGCACCGCGCCGGCCGGCGAGAACGGACAGCAGGCGGAACAGCTCACGTGCTTCGGCCGGCATGGCGCGTGCGTACTCTTCGAGCTGGTCCACGAAGAGCACGTGACCGGCGCTCGGGCCGCGGGCCAGGACCCGGGCCCGCAGCTCCGCGAGGACGTCTTCTCCGTCGGCGAGGAGCCGGGCCAGGTGCTCGGACCGGGTGAGGCGGTCGATCTCCCCGAGCCCCGGTTCCAGGACATCGGTCAGGACACGGGCGAGAACGGAGGTCGCCCGAGCGCCCGGGACGGGACGCAACTCGGAGGCGCCGACACGTTCGGCGCGTAACTGGGGCAGTACCCCGGCCCGTACCAGGGAGGACTTGCCACATCCGGAGGGCCCCACCACCAGCACCACCGGCCTCTGGCGAAGGGCCGACACCACCCGGTTGGTGTCGGCGTCACGGCCATGGAAGAACTCCGACTGTTCCTCCGTGAAGGACTCCAGTCCCTGGAACGGGCAACGCGCCGGGATGGTCCGCTCGTCGATCAGATCGGACGACGGCAGCAGATAAGCGGTGCTCTCCCCTCGGTGCGCGGCGACGGTCATGCCGACGACCCCACCCTGGGCGTCGTCCCACACCGGGGACCCGCTGAACCCCTCCGTGACGCGAGGCCCGGGCAGATGCGCCTCCATCTGCAGGAGCCCCGCCCCCATGCCGGCGCGCAGGGTGCCCAGGACCCAGACTCCGTCATCCGCGCCGACCGGGTGTCCGAACACCCGGAACGGATGCTCCCAGACCGCGGTGCCGTCGACGAGCCCCGCCGGCCGCGCGCCCTCGACGGTCCGGTCGAGCCGCAGCAGGGCGACATCGGCCCCTCCGTGGCGCCAGGAGACCACACTCGCCCGCGCGGAGGGACCGGCGGACAGGAGCGGGAAGTCGAGGCTCACCGACCCGTCGGGCGCCTCGTCCACGGGCGCCGGCAGACCGAGGGCCTCCTCGACGACGTGTGCGCAGGTGCACACCAGGTCCGCGGCGACCAGGAATCCGGCACCGACCACGTCACCGTCAACCGAGAGCATCCGCACCTGAGAAGCCCCCAGAATGTCGCTCCGCCACTCTGCGGCCATGGCCCTGCTTCCCTTCGCCCCAGGACAACGTCCCCACGGTCCACCGCCTCCACGGGAGGGACAACGTACCGCGCTGGTACCGCTGTTGACGGCTGGAAGCGGGACGCCGATGGGGGCGGTGCCTGCCGCCCCGGGCTTCGCCGCCGCCGCGTCACCGCCGCCTGGCCCCCGCCCGGCGGGTACGCACGAGCAGTGCGCCCGTGCCGGCCAGCGCGACCACCGTGGCGGCGAGGGCCGTCAGGGGGGCCGGGCTCGTGGGCGTGAGGCCGCCGGCGGCCGGGCCCGGCGCCTTCGTGATCGTGAAGGTCGCGAGGTCCCTGTGGTTGGCTTCGTTCGGGTCGAGGGGGTTGGGCAGCACCAGCCCGGACCAGACCTTGTACGTCGTCCCCGCCGCCTTCGCCGGGAACTTCCAGGTGAAGGGGAACGTGGCTGTCGCGCCGGGGGCCAGCTCCTTGAAGTGGTCGCAGGTCAGCGAGCCGGGATCGGGCCAGCAGGACGCGTGGTAGCCGCTCGGCCAGTAGTCGCCGATGCCCAGCCCCACGGCTTTGAGTTCGACGGGGCCCGGGCCGTGGTTGGTGACCACGACCTCGGTCTCCACCGTCTCCCCGGGGTGTACGGGGCCCGGCGGGACCTTCCACTCCAGGCTCAGGTCGCCGGACGTGCGGACCTCGGCCTTCACGGTCGAGGTGTTGTTCTCCGGTTTGCCGTCGACCGCGTCGCCGATGTCGGCGGTCACCGTGAACGGCAGGGACGTGCCCGGTGCCACGTCCGTGCCCACCCTGACGAACACCGAGGTCCCGACCTGCTTCCGCCGCCCGTCCGGCGGCACGCACGTGACGCTGCGGCCGTCGGCGGCCGGGGTGCACGTGGCGTCGGCCGCGCCGTCGTCCCCGCCCGATCGTTCGTAGGTGACGCCCGCGGGCAGCGCGAGCGTCAGGCCCAGCTTCGCCACCTCCCCCGACGTGACGTCGGCGAGGGCCCGTATCTCGACCGTCCCGCCCGGGTAGATCTGCGCCTGCTCGGTCTGGGCCTGCGCCTCGACGTCCACCGGGGCCGGGGCGGGGGCCGCGAGGGCCGCGCCGGGCAGGACGAGGAGCAGGGCCGTCGCCGCTCCGACCCCCGCGAGGCCCGCACGGGCGCGTACTGGTTCGAACCGCATGGGCTGCTCCGTCTCTCCGTACAGGTGCCAGTGCCTGGTACGGACGGTTGGACGGCCCCATGGGGCGAAGAGTTGTACGGATGTACGGGCGGGCGTACGGGCGGGCGGACGGGCGGGCGGTCCTACGATGCCCGCAGCGCGTCCACCACCGCCATCCGTCGCACCCGCCGGGCCGGCAGGACCGAGGCCGCGACGCCCGTGAGGACGGTGGCCGTGAGGATGCCGAGGACCGTCAGGGCCGTGCCGCCCGAGGAGGCGAGGATGTCGAGCGGGGAGACCCGGCCGCCCATCACCGAGCGGGCGGCGAGGGTGCCGTAGACCAGGCCCAGGAGGGTGCCCGCGAGGGCGCCGGAGAGGGCGAGCAGGACGGATTCCAGGGTCAGCATGCGGCGGAGCTGGTCGCCCGCGAGGCCGATCGCGCGGAGCATGCCGAACTCGGTGGTGCGCTCCTCCACCGTGAGCATCAGGGTGGCGGCGACGCCCAGCGCGGCGATGCACATCGAGAAGCCGAGCAGCACGGTGACCACCAGCATCATGCGGTCCAGCATCGAGCGGACCAGGGCCGCGTCGGAGCCGGTGTCCGCGATCCGGATGTCGGGGTGGGCGGCGAGCGCGCGGTCCACGGCGGCGCGGGCCTCGTCGTGGCCGGTGCCGTCGGCCGGGTTCACCAGGACCGTCGAGGTGTGCGCGGCGCCGCCGGGGGCGAGCCGGTCGAGGGTGGCGCCGTTGACGTACACCGTGGCCTCGGGGAAGAGCGAGAGCGGCAGTGCGCCGCCGCCGGCGACGACGGTCAGCCGGGTGGAGGCCGGGGAGCCAGGGGAGGCCGGGGAGGTCGCCGGGGTGCCCTTCACTGTCAGGCTTCCGCTCCGCCCGGCGTACGCCAGTGCCTCGCCGTCCTTCAGGGTGCGGGCCGCCGCCACGCCCTCCGCGTCGGGGTTGAGGGCGGCCGGGTCGGCCGTGGCGACGACGGTGCGCTGCCCGTCGACGGTCAGGGTGGCGGTACGGACGGGGGCGACCGTCAGGCCGGGGGTGGCGCGCAGGGCGGCGACGGCGTCGGCCGGGACGCGGTCGGCGTCGCTGTCGAGGGCGAACACGGCCGGCATCCGGCCCGCGAGCATCTCCTCCAGGCCGCCCTTGGTGACGCCGATCGCCGTCACCGCCGACACGGCGACCGTCACGCCGACGAGCATCGCGGAGGCGGCGGCGCTGGTGCGGCCCGCGTTGGCGCGCAGCTGCTGGACGGAGAGGCGGCCGACGGTGCCGAAGGGGCGGCGCAGGGCCAGGCCGATGACGGCGACGAACGGCGGCAGCACGTACCGCGCGTACCGCAGGACCGCGAAGAAGGTGAGGATCGCGCCGAGGGTCACCGCGAGCAGCGAGAGGGCCGAGCCGCCGAACGCGCCGAGGGCGAGGAAGCCCGTGCCGGAGACGAGCAGGAGGAGCGAGACGGTCTCGCGCAGGGCGCGGCTGCCGGGCTCGGGCAGCTGCGCGGCGCCGCTGGCGGCGAGCGCCGCGACGGGCGGTACGGCGGAGGCGGCCCGGGCGGGCTTGCGCACGGCCCACAGGGTGAGCAGGACGCCGAAGAGCCCGCCGAGGACGAAGGTCCAGCGGCCCGGCATCAGGGAGATGTCGAGGGGGCCGAGGTCGGCGAGTCCGTTGAGGAGGGCGGTGCCGAGGGCGCAGGCGCCCGCGCCGGCCGCGAGTCCGGCGCCGGAGGCGAGCACGCCGAGCATCAGGCCCTGGCGGCGGATGATCCGCCGCACCTGGTCGCGGTCGGTGCCGACGCAGCGCAGCAGGGCCAGCTGGCGGGCGCGCTGGGCGAGGACGACGGAGAAGGTGTTGGTGACGACCATCCGCGCGACGGCCATCGCGATGAGGACGAAGGAGAGGGCGGCGGTGAGCACGATCGCGTACATCGTCCGGCCGCTCTGCTTGGCCTCGTCGACCGCCCCGGCGTGGGTGCGGGCGGTGACGCCGTCGCCGAGCCGCTTCTTGACGTCCTTCGCGACGGCGAGCGCGTCGGCGCCGGGGCGGAGGGTCAGGTCGAGGTGGGTGGCGCGCAGGCCGGTGGCGTACGTCGCGGTCTGCGCGTACGGGATGCCGATCGCCGGCTGGGAGCCGAGGGCCTGGGAGGCGGAGGTGTCGAGCAGGCCGGTGAGGCGTACGTCGGCGGTGCCGCCGGCGGCCCGGGTGAGCCGTACGGTGTCGCCGACCCCGGCGCCGACGCGGGCCGCGCTGTCCCGGTCGAGGACGATCTCGCCCGCGCGCTCGGGCCACTGGCCCGTGTCGAGGCGCTGCCAGCGCAGCGCCGGGTCGGCGGCGACGGAGGTCACCAGGGCGCGGTCGTCGAGCGGGCGGCCGGCCGGGGTGAGGACGTTGGCGTGGCCGACGAGGCGTTCGGCGACACCGCTGACCTGCGGGATCTTCGCCGCGCGGGCGGCCGCGCCGGCGGGCAGCGGGGCGCCGTCGCGGCCGGTGACCTGGACGGGCGCGCCGCCGACGTCGGCCGCCGCCGACTGCTCGTAGGACTGGACGAGCGCGCCCGCGCCGCCGACGGACAGGACCAGGAAGGCCACGCCGACGGCGACGGCGGCGCCCGTGAGGACCAGCTGGCGCAGCTGGGCCCGGAAGTCCTTGACGGTGAAGGCGAACAGGGATGACGACATGCCGTCCACGCTAGGAGCGCGGAGGGCGTTTTCCGGCCCCATCAGGCACGATTCGGGGTCATCCCCGAGTCTGCCCGGGCGCCCGGGAGGCGTACCTCCTGAGGAGGATGCCGGGTCATCCAAAAATCATGCAAGCGTGCTTGATTGTTTCCTCTGGTCCTGCCATGCTCCTCCGCAACACGCCTTGCGCCGCGCCTTGCACCACGCTTCGCGCCACGCCTGCACCACGCCTGCGCACCACCCATAGGCACGCCCGTGAACGCCGATCCCCGAGGGGAGCGTCCCGTGTCCGACCCCGTCACCGTGCTCGACGACCTGAACGCCGAGAGCGAGGAAGTCGACTCCCTCGTACGGGAGTCGAGAGCGGACCAGTGGGCCGCGCCGACTCCGGCGGCCGGCTGGACGGTCGCCCACCAGATCGCGCACCTCGCCTGGACCGATCGGGCCGCGCTGCTCGCCGCCACCGACCCCGAGGCCTTCGCCGCCGAGGCCGCCGAAGCCCTCGCCTCGCCCGGCACGTTCGTCGACGAGGGCGCCGAGAAGGGCGCGGCCCTGCCGCCCGCCGAGCTCCTCGCGGACTGGCGGGACGGCCGCGCACGGCTCCTCCGGGTCCTGCGCGAGGCCCCGCCCGGCACCCGCTTCCCCTGGTACGGGCCCCCCATGAGCGCCCTCTCGCTCGCCACCGCCCGGATCATGGAGACCTGGGCGCACGGCCAGGACATCGCCGACGCGCTCGGCGTCGTCCGCGCGCCCACGGCGCGGCTGCGGCACGTCGCCTGGATCGGGCTGCGCGCCCGCGACTACGCCTACCTGGTCCGGGGCCTCACCCCGCCCGCCGAACCCTTCCGCCTCGAACTCGTCTCCCCCGAGGGGGAGCTGTGGGCGTACGGCCCCGAGGACGCGACCCAGATCGTCCGGGGCCCCGCCCTCGACTTCTGCCTGCTCGTCACGCAGCGGGTGCACCACGCGGACACGGCCCTCGTTCCGCTCGGAGCGGAAGCAACGCACTGGCTCACCATCGCCCAGGCCTTCGCGGGCCCGGCCGGCCAGGGCCGCCCGCCGAAGGACGACCCCGAGGGGGCGGCCAAGTGAGCCGGGTCCTCCGCATCGGCAACGCCTCCGGCTTCTACGGCGACCGCTTCGACGCCGTCCGCGAGATGCTCACGGGGGGAGGGGCGGACGGTGCCACGGGCGCCGTCACGGGTACCGGCACCGGCACCGGCACCGATGCAACGGGGCCCGGCTCCGCGGCCCCTCCCGGCTCCGCGGCCCGCCCCGCCTCCACCGCCCGCCCCGCCCCCGCCGCCCGCCCCGCCTCCGGCGGCCTCGATGTCCTCACCGGTGACTACCTCGCCGAGCTGACCATGCTCATCCTCGGCCGCGACCTCCTCAAGGACCCCACCACCGGTTACGCCAAGACCTTCCTGCGCCAGATGGAGGAGGGCCTCGGGCTCGCCCATGAGCGCGGGGTGCGGGTCGTCGCCAACGCGGGCGGGCTCAACCCGGCCGGGCTCGCCGACGCCCTGCGCGCGCTGGCCGGGCGGCTCGGGATCCCGGCCCGGGTCGCGCACGTCGAGGGCGACCGGCTGCCCGCCCGGGACGGCGTCCTCGCCGCCAACGCCTACCTCGGCGGGGCCGGGATCGCCGCCTGCCTGGACGCGGGCGCCGACATCGTCGTCACCGGCCGGGTCACCGACGCCGCCCTGGTCACCGGGCCCGCGCAGTGGTTCTTCGGCTGGGGCCCCGAGGAGTACGACCGGCTCGCGGGCGCGGTCGTCGCCGGGCACGTCCTGGAGTGCGGCACCCAGGCCACCGGCGGCAACTACGCCTTCTTCACCGGCCACGACCCGAAGCTCCTGCGCCGCCCCGGCTTCCCCCTCGCCGAACTCCGCGAGGACGGCAGCGCGGTGATCACCAAGCACCCCGGCACGGGCGGCGTCGTCGACACCGGGACCGTCACCGCGCAGCTCCTGTACGAGACGGGCGGCGCGCGGTACGCGGGCCCCGACGTCACCGCGCGGCTCGACTCCGTACGGCTCACCCAGGAGGGCCCGGACCGGGTCCGGATCGACGGGGTGCGGGGCGAGGCGCCGCCCCCCACGCTCAAGGCCGGGCTCTGCCGGCTCGGCGGCTTCCGCAACGAGGTCGTCTTCGTGCTGACCGGGCTCGACATCGAGGCCAAGGCGGAGCTGGTCCGCGACCAGATCGAGGACGCCTTCGCGCGCGGGCCGAAGCAGGCGCCCGCGCAGGTGCGTTGGGAGCTGGCCCGCACCGACCGCGCGGACGCCGGCACCGAGGAGACCGCGAGCGCCCTGCTCCGGCTCGTGGTCCGCGACCCGGACCCCGAGGCCGTCGGCCGGTCCCTGTCGGGGGCGGCGGTCGAGCTGGCCCTGGCGAGCTACCCCGGCTTCCACGTCACCGCCCCGCCCGGCAAGGGCGCCCCCTACGGGGTGTTCGAGACCGCGTACGTCCCCGCCGGGGAGGTCCCGCACACGGCGGTGCTGCCCGACGGGACCCGGGTCGCCGTGCCCGTACCGCCCGAGAGCCGGGCCCTCGAACCCGTACCGGCGCCGCCGCTGCCCGAGCCGCTGCCGGCGGGGCCCACGCGGCGGGCACCGCTCGGGCTGGTCGCCGGGGCCCGCAGCGGCGACAAGGGCGGGGACGCCAACGTCGGCGTGTGGGTCCGGGACGACCGGGCCTGGCGCTGGCTCGCGCACACCCTCACCGTCGACCTCTTCCGGCAGTTGCTTCCGGAGACGAAGGAACTGACGGTCGAGCGGCATCTGCTGCCCGGGCTCCGGGCCCTCAACTTCACCGTGACCGGGCTGCTCGGCGAGGGCGTCGCCTCGCAGGCCCGGTTCGACCCGCAGGCCAAGGGACTCGGCGAATGGCTCCGCTCCCGGCACGTGGACCTACCGGAGGAACTGCTGTGACCGTCCTCGCCTCCGCCCTCGACACCGGCGGACCCGACTACGCGCTGCACCGCTCGGCCATGCTGGAGAAGCTGGCCGCGCTCGACGCCGAACACGCCAAGGCGTGCGCGGGCGGCGGCGAGAAGTACATCGAACGGCACCGCGGGCGCGGCAAGCTGCTCGCCCGCGAGCGGATCGAACTGCTCGTCGACCCCGACACCCCGTTCCTGGAGCTGTCCCCGCTCGCCGCCTGGGGCAGCGACTACCCGCTGGGCGCCTCGCTCGTCACCGGCATCGGGGTGATCGAGGGCGTCGAGTGCCTGATCACCGCCAACGACCCGACCGTGCGCGGCGGCGCCTCCAACCCGTGGACGCTGAAGAAGGCGCTGCGGGCCAACGAGATCGCGTTCGCCAACCGGCTGCCGGTCGTCTCGCTCGTCGAGTCCGGCGGCGCGGACCTCCCCTCCCAGAAGGAGATCTTCATCCCGGGCGGGGCGCTCTTCCGCGACCTCACCCGGCTGTCCGCCGCCGGCATCCCCACCGTCGCGGTCGTCTTCGGCAACTCGACGGCCGGCGGGGCGTACGTCCCCGGCATGTCCGACCACACCGTGATGATCAAGGAGCGGTCGAAGGTCTTCCTCGGCGGGCCGCCGCTGGTGAAGATGGCGACGGGCGAGGAGAGCGACGACGAGTCGCTCGGCGGGGCGGAGATGCACGCCCGGGTCTCCGGGCTCGCCGACCACTACGCCGTCGACGAGGCCGACGCCCTGCGCCAGGCCCGCCGGATCGTCGCCCGCCTCAACCACCGCAAGGCGCACCCGGATCCCCTCCCGGCGGCGCCCCCGAAGTACGACGGGGAAGAGCTCCTCGGGATCGTCCCCGGCGATCTGAAGACCCCCTTCGACCCGCGCGAGGTGATCGCCCGGCTCGTCGACGGCTCGGAGTTCGACGAGTTCAAGCCGCTGTACGGGCCGAGCCTGGTGACGGGCTGGGCCGAGCTGCACGGCTACCCGGTCGGCGTCCTCGCCAACGCGCGGGGGGTGCTGTTCAGCGCCGAGTCGCAGAAGGCGGCCCAGTTCATCCAGCTCGCCAACCAGCGCGACATCCCGCTGCTCTTCCTGCACAACACCACCGGCTACATGGTCGGCAAGGAGTACGAGCAGGGCGGCATCATCAAGCACGGCGCCATGATGATCAACGCGGTGTCCAACTCGAAGGTCCCGCACCTCTCGGTCCTCATGGGCGCCTCGTACGGCGCCGGGCACTACGGCATGTGCGGCCGGGCCTACGACCCGCGCTTCCTCTTCGCCTGGCCGAGCGCCAAGTCGGCCGTCATGGGCCCGCAGCAGCTCGCGGGCGTCCTCTCCATCGTGGCGCGCGCCTCGGCGGAGGCGAAGGGGCAGCCGTACGACGACGAGCAGGACGCCGGCATGCGGGCCTTCGTCGAGGCGCAGATCGAGGCGGAGTCGCTGCCGATGTTCCTCTCCGGGCGGCTGTACGACGACGGGGTCATCGACCCGCGGGACACCCGCACGGTCCTCGGACTCTGCCTCTCCGCCATCCACAACGCACCGGTCGAGGGCGCGCGCGGCGGCTTCGGCGTCTTCCGAATGTGAGGCCTCTCGTGATGAAGACTGTTCTGGTGGCGAACCGGGGCGAGATCGCCTGCCGGGTCTTCCGCACCTGCCGTGAGCTGGGCATCGCGACCGTCGCGGTGTACTCCGACGCGGACGCCGACGCCCTGCACGTACGGGAGGCCGACGCGGCCGTACGGCTGCCGGGGGCGACGCCCGCGGAGACGTATCTGCGTGGCGACCTCGTGGTGAAGGCGGCGCTCGCGGCGGGCGCGGACGCGATCCACCCGGGATACGGATTTCTCTCCGAGAACAAGGAATTCGCGGCGGCGGTGATCGAGGCCGGCCTGGTGTGGATCGGCCCGCCGCCCGCCGCGATCGAGGCGATGGCCTCCAAGACCCGCGCCAAGGAACTCCTCGGCATCCCGCCGCTCGCGGCCGACGACGTCACCGAGGCCGACCTGCCCGTCCTGGTGAAGGCCGCGGCGGGCGGCGGCGGACGCGGCATGCGGATCGTCCGCGAACTCGACGCCCTGAAGGGCGAGTTGGCCGCCGCCTCCGCCGAGGCGCTGAGCGCCTTCGGGGACGGCGAGGTGTTCGTCGAGCCGTACGTCGAGGACGGCCGGCACGTCGAGGTGCAGATCCTCGCCGACACCCACGGCACGGTCTGGACGCTCGGCACCCGCGACTGCTCCCTCCAGCGCCGGCACCAGAAGGTGATCGAGGAGGCCCCCGCGCCCGGACTCCCGGCCGACCTGCTCGACTCCCTGTACGCGGCCTCCGCCTCCGCCGCGCGGTCCGTCGGCTACGTGGGCGCCGGCACCGTCGAGTTCCTGGTCGCCGACGTCCCCCAAGCTCCCGGCTCCGCTCGGGCAGGGGGGACCCCCATCGCGCACTTCCTGGAGATGAACACCCGCCTCCAGGTCGAGCACCCGGTCACCGAGGAGATCCACGGCCTCGACCTGGTCGCCCTCCAGCTCGCGGTGGCCGAGGGCGCCCCGCTCCCGCCCGCACCCCCCGAGCCCCGGGGCCACGCCATCGAGGCCCGCCTCTACGCGGAGGACCCGGCGGGCGGCTGGACCCCGCAGACGGGCGTCCTGCACGCGCTGGAGTTCGAGGAGCCGGCAGCGCAGGGGATGCCCGGAGCGCCCGCCACGCCCGGCGCCTCCCAGGGCGCCGACGCCCCGTCCCGCACCCGGGTCCGCGTCGACACCGGATACGTCTCCGGTGACACCGTCGGCGTCCACTACGACGCCATGCTCGCCAAGGTCGTCGTCCACGCCGCCACCCGCGCCGAGGCCGCCCGCAAGCTGGCCCACGTCCTGGAGCGGGCCCGGGTGCACGGCCCCGCCACCAACCGGGACCTGCTCGTCGCCTCCCTCCGGCACCCCGACTTCGCCGACCCGGCCCGCCTCGGCACCGGCTTCTACGAGCGGCACCTGGCCGCCCTGACCGAGCCGCCCGCCGGGGAGGAGCGGGCCGCCGTGGCGGCGGCGCTCGCGGCGGCGGCGCGCGGCCGGAGCCGCTTCGGCGGCGGCTGGCGCAACGTGCGCTCGCAGGACGAGTCCCGTACGTACGAGGGGCACGGCAGCCACGAGGTCCGCTACCGCCCGGCCCGTACCGGCGGCTACGAGGTGACGTCCCCGCCGGGGATCCGCGCGGTGGCCGTCGCGCCCGACCGGGTGAGCCTCGAAGTCGACGGCGTCGTACGCCACTTCGAGGTCGCCCGGCACGGCGACGCGGTCTTCGTCGGCCGCCACCGCCTCACCGCCGCGCCCCGCTTCCCCGACCCGCGCGAGCAGACCGCCCCCGGCTCCCTGCTCGCCCCCATGCCCGGCACCGTCGTCCGGGTCGCCGAGGGCCTCGCCGTCGGCGACCCGGTCGAGGCCGGGCAGCCGCTGCTCTGGCTGGAGGCCATGAAGATGGAACACCGGGTCACCGCGCCCGCCTCCGGCACGCTCACCGCCCTGCACGCCGTCCCCGGCCGCCAGGTCGAGGTCGGCGCTCTGCTCGCCGTCGTACAACCCCTCGACGTACCGACCGAAGCCCAGGAGGACCAGACCGCATGAGCAGCATCATCGAGTCCCCGGAGCACACCGCGCTCCGCGCCGCCGTCTCCGCCCTCGGCCACCGCCACGGCCCCGGTTTCGACCGGGCGAGCCTGTGGGCCGAGGCCGGCAAGCTGGGCTACCTGGGCGTCAACCTGCCCGAGGAGTACGGCGGCGGGGGCGGCGGCATGGCCGAGCTGTCCATCGTCCTGGAGGAGGCGGGCGCGGCCGGCGCGCCGCTCCTGATGATGGTGGTCTCGCCCGCCATCTGCGGCACGGTCATCTCCCGTTTCGGCACCGAGGAGCAGAAGCGGGCCTGGCTGCCCGGTCTGGCCGACGGCAGCCGCACGATGGCCTTCGGCATCACCGAGCCCGACGCCGGCTCCAACTCCCACCGCATCACCACCACCGCCACCCGCACCGAGGACGGCTGGGTCCTCAACGGGCGCAAGGTCTTCGTCTCCGGCGTCGACATCGCCGACGCCACCCTGATCGTCGGCCGCGCCTCGGACGCCCGCACGGGCACCCTCAAGGCCTGCCTGTTCATCGTCCCGCGCGACACGCCCGGGTTCGAGCGGCGGCAGATCGAGATGGAACTGGCCGCCGACGAGAAGCAGTTCGAGCTGGTCCTGGACGACGTCCACCTGCCCGCCGACGCGCTCGTCGGCGACGAGGACGCGGGCCTGCTCCAGCTCTTCGCCGGGCTCAACCCCGAGCGGATCATGACGGCCGCGTTCGCGATCGGCATGGGCCGCTTCGCCCTCGCGCAGGCGGTGAAGTACGCCAAGGAGCGCCAGGTGTGGAAGGCCCCCATCGGCTCCCACCAGGCCATCGCCCACCCCCTCGCGCAGGCCCACATCGAACTGGAGCTGGCCCGCCTGATGATGCGGAAGGCCGCCGCGCTCTACGACGCGGGCGACGACATGGGCGCGGGCGAGGCCGCGAACATGGCCAAGTACGCCGCCGCGGAGGCCTGCGTGCGGGCCGTCGACCAGTCCGTCCACACCCTGGGCGGCAACGGCCTCACGAAGGAGTTCGGCCTCGCCCGCCTGATCACGGCCGCCCGGGTCGCCCGGATCGCCCCGGTCAGCCGCGAGATGATCCTCAACTTCGTGTCCCACCAGTCCCTGGGTCTCCCCAAGTCGTACTGACACGCGCCATCCTGGCCGTTCCTCGCCGCCGTCCACCCACCGATCAGGGGGCCCGTACGCATGGTGTTCCACAGCGAGTTCGCGGATGTTCCGGTCGTCTCCCTCCCCATCCACGACGCCGTCCTCGGACGGGCCGCCGACTTCGGTGACCTGCCCGCGCTCGTCGACGGGACGGCCGGCGCGGGGGCGCCGGCGCTCACGTACGGCCAGGTCGACGCCTTCCACCGGCGGATCGCCGCCGGGCTCGCGGAGGCGGGGGTCCGGAAGGGGGACGTGCTGGCCCTGCACAGTCCCAACACCGTGCTGTTCCCGGTCGCCTTCTACGCCGCCACGCGCGCCGGGGCGGCCGTGACCACCGTGCATCCGCTGGCCACGGCGGAGGAGTTCGCCAAGCAGCTGCGCGACTCCGCCGCGCGGTGGATCGTCACCGTGTCGCCGCTGCTCGCGACGGCCCGCGCGGCGGCCGAACGGGCGGGCGGCGTCGAGGAGATCTTCGTCTGCGACACGGCCGAGGAGTGCCGCTCGCTCCAGGCGTTCCTCGGCTCGACGGCGCCCGAGCCGGTCCTCGACGTCGACCCGGCCGCGGACCTCGCCGTCCTCCCGTACTCCTCCGGCACCACCGGCGTCCCCAAGGGCGTGATGCTCACCCACGCCTCCGTCGCCACCAACCTCGCCCAGCTCGAACCGCTGATGCCGATGGGGCCGGGGGACCGGATCCTCGCGGTCCTCCCCTTCTTCCACGTGTACGGCCTGACGGCGCTGATGAACGCCCCGCTGCGGCACGGCGCCACCGTCGTCGTGCTGCCCCGCTTCGAGCTCGACGGCTTCCTCTCCGCCATCGAGAAGCACCGCATCAACGCCCTGTACGTGGCCCCGCCGATCGTCCTCGCCCTGGCCAAGCACCCGGCGGTCGCCGACTACGACCTGTCCTCCCTGCGCTACATCGTCTCCTCCGCCGCCCCGCTGGACGCGGCCCTCGCCGACGCCTGCTCGGCCCGGCTCGGGCTGCCGCCGATCCGCCAGGCGTACGGCATGACGGAGATGTCCCCGGCCACCCACCTCGTCCCGCTCGCCGCCGGGAACCCGCCGCCCGGCACCGTCGGCAAGCTGCTGCCCTCCACCGAGATGCGGCTCGTCGCCCTCGACGACCCGGCGCGGGACGCCGGACCGGGCGAGGAGGGCGAGATCGCCTTCCGCGGCCCGCAGGTCATGAAGGGCTACCTGGGCCGGCCCGAGGCCACCGCCGCCATGATCGACGAGGACGGCTGGCTGCACACCGGGGACGTCGGGCGGGTCGACGAGGACGGCTGGCTGTACGTCGTCGACCGGGTCAAGGAACTCATCAAGTACAAGGGGTTCCAGGTCGCCCCGGCCGAACTGGAGGCCCTGCTCCTCACCCACGAGGGCATCGCCGACGCGGCCGTCATCGGGGTGCCCGACGAGGGCGGCAGCGAGATCCCCAAGGCGTTCGTCGTGCGCCAGCCCGCCGCGAAGGAGCTGACCGGCGAGGACGTGACCGCCTACGTCGCCGAGCGGGTCGCCCCGTACAAGAAGATCCGCCGGGTGGAGTTCATCGAGACGGTGCCGCGGGCAGCGTCGGGGAAGATCCTCCGCCGAGAACTGCGCGCCCCGCGCGAACCCCGGCAGCCGTGACAGCCGTGACACCCGTGAGAACCGAGGGACCGCGCATGAGCCTGAACCCGAACCTGATCGACGTGTCCACCGACCGGGGCGTCACCACGCTCGCCCTGGACTCCCCGCCCACGCGCAACGCGCTCTCGGCCCCCCTGGTCACCGAGCTCGCCGACGCGCTCAGCGCCTGCGGCAAGGACCCGGCGGTCCGGGCCGTCGTGCTCACCCACACCGGATCCACGTTCAGCGCGGGCGCCGACCTGAAGGCCCCGCCCGGGCCGTACGCCTTCGTCGACCTCCTGCGACAGATAGTGGAGCTCCCCAAACCGGTCGTCGGCGTCGTCGACGGCCACGCCCGCGCGGGCGGCCTCGGCCTGCTCGGCGCCTGCGACATCGTGGTGGCCTCGGAGACGTCGGACTTCGCGCTCACGGAGGTACGGATCGGGGTCGCGCCCGCCGTGATCTCGCTGACCCTGCTCCCCAGACTGGACCAGCGCGCGGCGGCCCGCTACTACCTGACCGGCGAGCGCTTCGGGACGGAGCAGGCCCGTTCCATGGGCCTGGTGTCGGCCGGCGCGGCCGAGCTCGACGCCATCCTCGACGGGCTGCGCTCCGCGTCCCCGCAGGGGCTGCGGGCTTCGAAGCGGCTGGTCACGGCTAGAGTCCTGGAAGCCTTCGAGCGGGACGCGGAGGAGCTGGTCCAGCTGTCCGCGTCGCTGTTCGCCTCGGCCGAGGCACGCGAAGGGATGACGGCCTTCCTCGAACGACGGGACCCAGCATGGCGGCTCTGACCGGCCCGAAGCAGGACAGGAGCCGCGCCACCCGGCAGCGGCTCCTGGAAGCCGCGGTGTCCTGCCTCGCCGAACACGGCTGGGCCGGCTCCACCGTGTCGGTCGTCGCCGAACGGGCCGGCGTCTCGCGCGGCGCCGCCCAGCACCACTTCCCCACCCGGGAGGACCTGTTCACGGCGGCGGTCGAGTACGTCGCCGAGGAACGCTCCCAGGCCCTGCGCGAGCTGCCCGCCGTCGGGCGCCAGGAGGCCGTCGCGGCCCTCGTCGGCCTCTTCACCGGCCCCCTCTTCCGCGCCGCCCTCCACCTGTGGGTGGCCGCCGCCGCCGAGGAGCCGCTGCGCGCCCGCGTCACCGAACTCGAAGCCCGCGTGGGCCGCGAGTCCCACCGCATCGCCGTCGAACTCCTCGGCGCCGACGAGTCCCGCCCCGGCGTCCGCGAATCCGTCCAGGGCCTCCTCGACATGGCCCGCGGCCTGGGCCTCGCCACCCTCCTCACCGACGACCGGGCCCGCCGGGAACGGGTGGTGGCCCAGTGGGCCCGGCTGCTGGAGGAGGCGCTGGGCTGAGCGGGGCGCGCCTCCGCGCATCCCGCTCGCCCCTCCGCGAGGGCCCTCCCCGCCCGACCCGTGACGCGGGCCACAGCCACCCCCGCGCCCCCGCAGTACGCTGGTCGCATGCTTTCGCTCGTACGTCGCCGCCACGTGGATCTGCTCCGCGTCGCGAGCATGGGCTGTCCGGGTCGTCACTGACCCCAGGCCCCACCCCTTCGCCCGGCACGGAACCACACGGCACGACCTGCCACGCATCCGTCTCCCGGGCGCCGTACACCCCCGCGGACGCACACCATGAGTTACACCTCGCAGCTCCCCATCGTCGACCTCTCCGCCGCCGACCGAGGCCCGCAGGCCCGGCGGCTGCTCCACGCGCAGCTCCACTCCGCCGCCCATGACGTGGGTTTCTTCCAGCTCGTCGGGCACGGCGTGACCGAGGCCGAGACGCGGGCGCTGACCGGCGCCATGCGGGCCTTCTTCGCCTTGCCGGAGGCCGACCGGCTCGCCCTGGACACCACCAACTCGCCGCACTTCCGCGGCTACACCCGGATCGGCGACGAGCGCACCGGCGGCGCCCGCGACTGGCGCGACCAGCTGGACATCGGGGCCGAGCGGCCCGCGCACGTGCCGGGCCCGTACGAGGCCGCGTACTGGTGGCTGCAGGGCCCCAACCAGTGGCCGGCGGCCCTGCCGGAGCTGCGGCTCGCGGCGCTGAACTGGATCGAGCGGCTCAGCGGCGTCGCCGAGCGGCTGCTGCGCGAGCTGCTGACGTCGATCGGCGCCGCGCCCGACTTCTACGACGACGCGTTCGGCCCGCGCGCCCACCCGCACCTGAAGCTGGTGCGCTACCCGGGCAGCAGCGGCGAGGGCGACGACCAGGGCGTGGGCGCGCACAAGGACTACGGCTTCCTGACGCTGCTCCTGCAGGACCACGTGGGCGGGCTCCAGGTGGAGCGGGAGGACGGGCTCTTCCACGACGTGCCGCCGCTGCCGGGCGCCTTCGTGGTCAACCTCGGGGAGCTCCTGGAGGTGGCGACGGACGGCTATCTGGTCGCCACCAACCACCGCGTGGTCTCGCCGCCCGGGGCGACGGAACGGTTCTCCGTCCCGTTCTTCTACAACCCGCGGCTCGACGCCCGCATCGCCCCGCTCCAGTTCCCGTACGCCGGGGCGGCGCCCGGGATCACGACCGACCCGGCGAACCCGCTGTTCGCCGAGTACGGCCGTAACGAGCTGAAGGGCAAGCTGCGCGCCCATCCGCTGGCGGCAGCCCGCCACCACGCGGATCTGCTGCTGGCCCAGGATCAGCCGGCGATGTCCTCGTAACCTTCGATCTCACGGGGGTCGCGCTGGCCGGGCCCCTTGTAGAGCGCGGACGGACGGACCAGCCGGCCGGTGCGCTTCTGCTCCAGGATGTGCGCCGACCAGCCGGCCGTGCGGGCACAGGTGAACATCGAGGTGAACATGTGCGCCGGCACCTCGGCGAAGTCGAGGACGATCGCCGCCCAGAACTCGACGTTGGTGGCGAGGACGCGGTCGGGGCGCCGGTTGTGCAGCTCCTCCAGGGCGGCCTTCTCCAGCGCCTCGGCGACCTCGAAGCGCGGCGCGGCGAGCTCCTTGGCCGTGCGGCGCAGGACGCGGGCGCGCGGGTCCTCGGCGCGGTAGACGCGGTGGCCGAAGCCCATGAGCCGCTCGCCCTTGTCGAGGGCCTGCTTCACGTACGCGGTGGCGTCGCCGGTGCGCTCGATCTCCTCGATCATGCCGAGCACGCGGGAGGGCGCGCCGCCGTGCAGCGGGCCGGACATGGCGCCGACGGCACCCGACAGGGCCGCGGCCACGTCGGCGCCGGTGGAGGCGATGACGCGGGCGGTGAAGGTGGAGGCGTTCATGCCGTGCTCGGCGGCGGAGGTCCAGTAGGCGTCGACGGCCTTGACGTGCTTCGGGTCGGGCTCGCCGCGCCAGCGGACCATGAACCGCTCGACGACGGTCTCGGCCTTGTCGATCTCGCTCTGCGGGACCATCGGCAGCCCCTGGCCGCGGGCCGACTGGGCCACGTACGACAGGGCCATGACGGCGGCGCGGGCGAGGTCGTCGCGGGCCTGCTCGGCGGAGATGTCCAGAAGCGGTTTCAGGCCCCAGACCGGCGCGAGCATCGCGAGGGCGGACTGCACGTCGACGCGGATGTCGCCGGAGTGCACCGGGATGGGGAAGGGCTCGGCGGCCGGCAGGCCGGGGTTGAACGCGCCGTCGACCAGCAGGCCCCAGACGTTGCCGAAGGAGACGTGACCGACCAGGTCCTCGATGTCGACCCCGCGATACCGGAGGGCGCCGCCCTCCTTGTCGGGCTCGGCGATCTCGGTCTCGAACGCGACGACTCCTTCGAGCCCCGGTACGAAGTCAGACATGAGGCGGCTCCTCTTTAGCGATGTGTGCGGTGCATGCGCTGTGCGGAACGCATGCCTGCCTGATCGATGATCAATCATTAGGTCCGGGCCGGTTGGCGGGACGTAACAGTGATCCAGCGCATGAGTCTGTACGGTTCCGATGATGCGGGGAAGCGTGACATCCGGCACACTGCGCCGAACCGGCGATGAAGGATTAGCGGCCCGTGGTGACGGGCAGACTCGGGCGCTACGGCAGGATGGCCCCGTGACCGACGCTCTCGATCCCGCCGACATGCGCGAGCAGTACCGCACCATGGAGTTGACCGTGGCGGACCTCGCACCCGAACCGATCGAACAGTTCTCGCGCTGGTTCAAGGAGACCGCCGCGACGCCGGCGATCCACGAGCCGAACGCGATGGTCGTCTCCACCGCCACCCCGGACGGCCGCCCGTCCTCGCGCACCGTGCTGCTCAAGCACTACGACGAGGCCGGTTTCGTGTTCTTCACCAACTACGGCTCCCGCAAGGGCCGGGAGCTGGCCGACAACCCGTACGTCTCGCTGCTCTTCCCCTGGCACCCGATGGCCCGCCAGGTCATCGTCACCGGCCGCGCGGCGCGCACCGGGCGCGACGAGACGGTGGCGTACTTCCGCACCCGCCCGCACGGCTCGCAGCTGGGCGCGTGGGCGAGCCGCCAGTCGTCGGTGATCGGCTCACGGGCCGAACTGCTCACCCGGTACGAGGAACTGGCAGCCCGCTACCCGGAGGGCGAGCAGGTGCCGGTGCCGCCGGAGTGGGGAGGCCTGCGGGTGGTGCCGGAGACGGTGGAGTTCTGGCAGGGCCACGAGAACCGGCTGCACGACCGCCTGCGGTACGTACGCGAGGGCGACGCGACCTGGCGGGTGGAACGCCTCTCGCCGTGAGGGGCTGAGGACGCAGACGACCCGTGGGCCTTGGTCCCGTCCGCTGCAGTTCGGACGGAAGCCGGCCGGACTGACCGGCGGCCCACGGGTCGGGTGACTGCGTTGTCGTCGGCAGAAGGCCTGCCGAGGTGCACAAGAGTGCGACGGCAGGCCTTAGCCCGCAGTCACCTCACGAGTCCGAAAAGAAATCATTTTTTCGGATCACCTCCTTTCACGTGTGACTTCACCTTAGGAAGCCCCGCGCCCCCGCTCAACCTATTTTCGGGAAGGGGCTGTGTCCTGGGTCACGTTTCCAGTTGAATAAGGCAGGGGGTGTCGAATGAGTGCTTCGACGGGTTCTGCCAGTGACACGGCGCGGGTTCCGGGGGTGCCGGGGGCGGACCTGCTGGCCGCCCTGCTCGACGGGATGGACGCGGCGCTGTGCGCGCTCGACGCCGACGGGACCGTCACCCACTGGAACCGGGAGGCCGAGCGGATCCTCGGCTGGTCGGCCGGGGAAGCGGTCGGACGGCACGGCTTCGACGGCTGGGCGGCCCGCAGCGCCGACGCCGAGGAGACCCTGGCCCGGCTGATGCGGGCGATGACCGCGCCCGGCCGCCAGGTCCACGAGTTCGCGCTGCTGCGCAAGGACGGCGGGCGGGTCCTGGTCCGCACCCAGACGGCGGGCGTGCGCGCGCCCGACGGCGGCCCGGCCGGGGTGTACTGCGCGTTCAGCGAGGTGCACGTCCAGGTCGACCTGGAGCGGTCGATCGCCCTGAGCGAGGCCCTGTTCCAGGAGGCGTCCTGGGGCGTCGTCCTGGTCGACGTGGACCTGCGCCCGGCGGTCGTCAACGCGTACGCGGCCCGCGCGCTCGGCACCGCCCGCACCACGCTGCTCGGGCGCCCCCTGGGCGAGATCGTCACCCAGGGCGTCGAGCAGCTGGAGTCCGCCCTCCAGCACGTCCTCGCCGCGGGCGCGCCGCCCGAGCCGACCGACCTGTGGGTGACGCTGCGCGGCCCGCGCGGCGAGCGCCGCCGCTGCTGGCGCTCCGGCTTCGTCCGGCTCGCCTCCCCACTCGCCGAGGAGCCGGAGCCGGTCCCGCTGGGCGTCGGCTGGCTCTTCCAGGACGTCACCGACGCCCGCCTCGCCGAGCAGGGCGCGGACCGGCTGCGCTTCCGCTGGAGCCAGCTGCACCGCGCGGGCGCGGCGGCGGCGGAGTGCGAGGACCCGGCGGAGGCCGCCGCGGTCCTGCTGGACTTCGCCCTGGCGGGCTTCGCCGACCACGTCCTGGTCGACCGCGTCACGGGCGACGGCCGCCTGGTCCGCACGCTGGCGACCCCCGCCGGCAGCCCCGGCCCGGTGACCCCGGCGGCGAGCGGCGGCATCCCGCTGCCCTACGCCGCGTCCCACCCCGCCGTCCAGTCCTTCGAACGCCTGGGCTGCACCCGCGCGAGCGCCGCCCCCGACGCCCAGGACTGGTCCACCGACCGCCTCTGGCCCCCCGGCATGACCCACGCCCTCTGTGTCCCCCTCCGCGCCCGCGCCCGCACCCTGGGCGTCGCGACCTTCCTCCGCTCACCGTCCCGCCCGGCCTTCGAACGGGACGACGCGGTGTACGCGGAGACGATCGGGGGGCGGGTGGCGGCGGCGCTGGACGCGAGCGGGCGCTTACGGGAGCCGGCGGGACCTGACGGGACCTGACGGGACCTGACGGGACCTGACGGAACCTGACGGACACGGCGCGGGGGCGGTGGCGAGGATTCGCCACCGCCCCCGCGTGGGTTCGCCGGTCTCAGTGCCGGAAGAAGATCCGGTCCCCGTACTCCGTCATCACGCGCCCGTTCCACTCGTGCCCGCCGTCCACGTTGCCCGAGCGGAGCAGGGGCGGCTCGATGCCGAGGCGGACCAGTTCCTCGGCGGCGGCGGCCATCGTGGCCTGCATGAGGGCGCTGGTGACGACGGTGGAGGCGGGGGCGAAGGGGGCCTCGATGCCCTCGTGGGTGAGTTCCGCGTCGCCGATGGCGATCTTGGAGTCGAGGACGACGTCGCAGTGGTCCTTCAGGTACGTCCCCGACACGTGCCGCGACCTGGTCTCCGTCGCGTACGCCACGGAGGTGACCCCGATCACGGTGAGGCCGAGCGCCCGGGCGTTCATCGCCATCTCGACCGGCAGGGCGTTGCGGCCCGACAGGGAGATGATGATCAGGACGTCGCCGGCTCGCGCGGGGGAGGAGTCCAGGACGGCGCCGGCCAGGCCGTCGACGCGTTCCAGCGCGGAACCCAGGGTCGCGGGCATGACGTCGACGCCGACGACGCCCGGCACGGCCAGCAGGTTCATCAGGGCGAGGCCGCCCGCGCGGTAGACGACGTCCTGCGCGGCGAGCGAGGAGTGGCCCGCGCCGAAGGCGAAGAGCCGGTTGCCGGCGGCGACCGCCTCGGCGATGGCCGTCCCGGCCGCGGAGATGGCGTCCGCCTCTTCGTCCCGCACCTTCTGGAGCAGGCCGATCGCGGCGTCGAAGAACTGTCCGGCCAGCTTGCTCTCGCCCATGGCGGCGGCTCCTTCTCGTCGTGGTCGCCGATCACGGTGCGGTCTGGACCATTGCTCTGTCAATACCGCCTCACCCGTGCGCGCCCCGGTTGTCCGCGCGATGCGTCAGAATTGGGGCAGGGCCAGCGCACGACTCATCGAGGGGCACGTATGTCCGGACTGATCGACACCACGGAGATGTATCTCCGCACCATCCTTGAGCTCGAAGAGGAAGGTGTGGTCCCCATGCGCGCCCGGATCGCCGAGCGGCTGGACCAGAGCGGTCCGACCGTGAGCCAGACGGTGGCCCGCATGGAGCGCGACGGCCTGGTGGCCGTCGCCAGCGACCGGCACCTGGAGCTCACGGAGGAGGGCCGCCGCCTGGCCACCCGCGTGATGCGCAAGCACCGGCTCGCCGAGTGTCTGCTCGTCGACGTGATCGGCCTGGAGTGGGAGCAGGTCCACGCGGAGGCGTGCCGCTGGGAGCACGTCATGAGCGAGGCCGTGGAGCGCCGCGTCCTGGAGCTGCTGCGCCACCCGACGGAGTCGCCGTACGGCAACCCGATCCCGGGCCTCGAAGAGCTGGGCGAGAAGGCCGAGGCGGAGTCCTTCCTGGACGACTCGATGGTCTCGCTGGCCGACCTGGACGCGGGCGGCGAGGGCAAGACGGTGATCGTCCGCCGGATCGGCGAGCCCATCCAGACGGACGCCCAGCTGATGTACACGCTGCGCCGCGCGGGCGTGCAGCCGGGTTCGGTGGTCTCCGTGACCGAGTCCCCCGGCGGCGTCCTGGTCGGCAGCAGCGGCGAGGCGGCCGAGCTGGACGCCGAGGTCGCCGCACACGTCTTCGTCGCCAAGCGCTGACCGCCGAGCGCTGAGCGCCAAGCGCTGACCGCCGCGGGCCGGGGGCCCACCCCTCCGGATCCCGTCCGCCCGCACACCCTTTCCCCGTCCGCCCGCGTCCCTTCCCGGCCCGTACGGGGCCCGGTTTACGGCGGAATCGCCACGCCCGCGCCCCCGCCCGTGCCACGCTGGGGGGATGAGGGTCGTCCTCCACGCGTATCGCGCCAGCGCGACAGAAAGCCCCGGCGCCCTGAGGCGCCGGGGCCTGTCCTCCCCTGTGCTGACCCGGAGCCCCGAGCTCCCAGGGTCATTCCCCACGGACCGTTTTCCCCGAGCGGTCCGCCTCCCGCTGAAGATCTCCCCTTGGCCGCGTCCGTCAATCCTTGAGCGCCGTCACTCGAACGAGGGGTGTTGAGCGACAGGAGCCCATTTTCGAATACAGGTTCGATAGTCTGGCGCAGTTCCAAGGGAAAGAGGGGGTGCCGAGCAGCATGGTGCGACGACTCGACGTCACCGGGGCCGACGGCGTACGGCTGGCGGCCTGGGACTTCACGGAGGAGAGCGCCCCGGGGGCCGCCGACGGCTCCGGCGTCTTACTCCTGCACGGGCTCATGGGCCACGCCGCCCACTGGACCCACGCCGCCTGCCGGCTGGGCCGGCGCCACCGCACGGTCGCCCTCGACCAGCGCGGCCACGGGCACAGCGAGAAGCCCGCGGCCGGGCCCTTCACGCGCGAGGCGTACGTCGCGGACGCGGCGGCCGTCGTCGAGCGGCTCGGTCTCGGCCCCGTCACCCTCATCGGGCATTCCATGGGCGCCCTCACCGCCTGGCAGCTCGCCGCCGAGCGTCCCGACCTCGTCCGCGCCCTCGTCATCTGCGACATGCGCGCCTCCGCCCTCGGCGCGGCCTCGCAGCGCGAGTGGCAGGACTGGTTCCGCCGCTGGCCCGTGCCCTTCGCCTCGCTGGACGCCGTCCGGCAGTGGTTCGGCGACGCGGACCCCTGGGTGGAGCGCCCGCATCCGGCCCGGGGCGAGTTCTTCGCCGAGGTGATGACCGAGCGGCCGGACGGCTGGCGCCCCGTCTTCGACCCCGCCCAGATGCTCACCTCCCGCGAGACCTGGGTCCACGACGCCCACTGGGAGTCCCTCGCCCAGGTCCGCTGCCCCGCCCTCGTCGTCCGGGGCCTCGACGGCGAGCTGGGCCGGGCCGAGGCGCAGGAGATGGTCCGGGTGCTGCCCCGGGGGGCGTACGCGGAGATCCCCGACGCCGGGCACCTGCTGCACTACGAGCACGCCGACGCCTGGTGGGAGACCGTCGAGCCCTTCCTGGAAGGCGTCCTGACGACCCGGCGGACACCGGCGCCGGGTCTATAGGATCACCGGCGGGCGCCGACCAGGGCGCCCGCCGCATCAGCGATGCCGGCGGGGTCGGCGGTGTCGGTGACGGCGGCCGGCGGCGCCGGCGTCCGACCCGGAGGTCCCCTTGCAGCTCGCCCGCCGTACGGTCCTGCTCGCGGCCGGAGCCGCGTCCGCCGCCCTGGCCGTCGCCGCCCCCGGTACGGCCGCGGCCGCCGGCCCCCTGCCCCCGGCCGGTCCGCACACGGGCGACAACCCCGTCGTGCGGGAGAACCTGGCGGAGGGCTCCGACCAGTGGGGCATCGGCTGCGGCGAGACCTGCGGGGTCGACCCGGAGAACCCCCGGATCCAGGGGTACGCGGCCGCCGCCTCCGTCGAGCCGGGCCAGGAGCTCGCCCTGCGCGTGTCGGCGCGCGGCGACCGCACCTGCACGGTGGAGGTCTACCGCCTCGGCCACTACGGCGGCGACCGCGCCCGCCACCTGCTCACCGCCGCCGAGGTCCCGGCCGACGGCCGGACCTGGAAGACGCGGGTCCCCGCGAGCTGGCTCTCCGGCCTCTTCCTCGCCGTCCTCACCACGCCCGACGGGCACCGCGCGTACACGCCCTTCGTGGTCCGCGAGCCCGCCCGCCGCTCCGACGTCCTGGCCGTCGTCCCGCTGAGCTACGCCGGCCGGCGCCCGTACCCGGGCCTCGGCATGCCCGGGACCCTCGGGACGGACGCGAGCACGGCCCGCTGGCTGGAGGAGGCCGGGTACGACGTCACGTACGCGACCGAGGAGGACATCAGGAAGGGCAGGGTCCGCCCGGACCGTTACGCGGCGGTCGTGCACCCCTCGGCCACCGCGCTGCCCCGCCCGCTCGCGCTGGCCGAGCCCGGCCACACGGACGAGCGGACCCGGCGCGAGGCCGCCGAACTCCTCGACGGCCTGCTCCGGTAGCCGGCCCGGTGCGGGAGGGCGTCAGCAGACCCAGAAGCTGACGTCCGCCCCGACCCAGCCCACCAGGTTGCGCTCGTCCCAGACGGTCACCTTGCCGTCCGCCGCCACCTCGAAGCGGACGGCCATCGTGTCGGCGGTGACGGCGGCGCCGGTGACCACGCCGAGGAGCCGCTGCGTCCGGTTCGGCCGGGCCCGCGGCGGCAGCGTGAACAGCACCTCGCCCTGCCCCCACGCGGTGGCGTCCGCCTTGGACATCGAGAAGTGCAGGTGCACCTGGTCGCCGGCGATCCGGTACTGGGGCACGTAGTTGGCGCTGTTCGGGGTGTACAGCGCGGTGTCGTACGGGACCTCGACCCACGGGTTGGTCCCCGGGTGCGGGAAGCGGGCCACGTTGAGCTGGCGCACCCCGTTCGGCTTCCCGGCGATCCCGAACGCCAGGGTGTCCTCGTACACGCATATGCCCTCGGGCTCGCGGTTGGCGATGCCCGGGAAGGCGGTGATGCTCCGCGACTGGAGCACGGTCCCGGAGGCCCAGTCCGTGCACGTCACCTCGAAGTTGTCGACGTTCTGGTCGCCGTACAGGTGGTAGAGCTGGTCGCCCAGGCTCGTGAAGCCCTGGAGGGTCTTGCCCGAGGCCTCGAACGTCGTGGACCGGACCCGCTGGAACATCCCGGTGGCGGCGAGCCCCAGGTCGTAGGCGTCGACGCCGCCGACCGCCGTCGGCGAGGACACGTTGTTCGACTGCCAGCGGAAGACCAGCTGGTTCCGGGTCGGGTCGATCGTCGCCGAGACCCGGTACACGCCCGTGCGCGGGGTGCGGACGACGGCCGGGTCGGACGCGTCGGCGGTGCCGTTCGGGACGTACGGGATCCGCGCGAGGGCGGTGGCCCAGCCGCCGTTCGGCACGGCGCCGGCCCAGAGGTGGATCCCGGCGGCGGTCCGCTCGACGCAGAGGCCGGTGCCGTGCCCGGACCTGCCCAGGTACATCTTGTCGACGATCGTCCCGTCCACGCCGAGCCGGGTGACCGTGACCCGGTCCATGTCCTCCGGAGTGCCGTCGGGCTGGCACACGTACCAGAGCTGGTCGATGGTCTCCCAGAACACCGACTGCGCGACGCTGACCGGCGAGGCGAGGGTGGCGCCGGTGAGCAGCGGGGGCGTCACGGCGGAAGCGAGCTTGATCAAGGATGTCTCCTCATGAGCGGCAGGAAGCCCCGAGCATCGCATGATCGTCGGCGCGGGCATGTCACAGCCGTCGGGGCCATCTCGTCCCAGGGGTGCAGGCACCCGCCACCAAGGCCAAGGAGCCGTCATGGAACCCCGCCTGAACCTCGCCGCCACCCTCGCCACCAGCAAGGCCATGAAGCACATCCTCGCCGCCGGCAAGGCCATCGCCGACTCGGCCCTGCCGCACGCCACCCGCGACCTGGTGATGATCCGCGTCAGCCAGATCAACGGCTGCGGCTTCTGCGTCGACTGCCCGGCCGATGCCAACATGCTGTCCCCGCATCGCGCGAGGCTGTCGACGACCCTAGGGCACCGACGGGTGGGGGTGGGCGTCCAGCGTGGCGATCATGTCGTGCAGCCAGGCGAGTTCGGCCCCTGACGTCGCCCGGGCGATCAGCAGGATGCCGCTGCGGAACGGGTCGGTGATCTCCTCGGCGCCGAGCGGCCGGTCGCCCTCGTAGAAGAAGCTGGCGGGCTCGGCGAGGAAGGCGAGCCGGCGGCGCAGTACGGCGGCCTGCTCGGCGGGGTCGTCCAGATGGCGGAGGAAGGCCAGCACGGTGAACCAGCGGTTCTCGTCGCTGATGTCCAACTGCTCGGGCGTGCGGAGCCGTTCGAGCAGCGCCGCCCGCCCGGCCGGGGTGAGGTGCAGGGTGTGCCGGGGGGCGGCGGTCGATCCGGGCTCCGTCTCGCGGACGAGCAGGCCGTCGGTCTCCAGGCGCTTGATCGCCGGATAGAGGGTGCCGTCGCTGAGCGGGCGGATGTGGCCGGTCAGTGCGGCCAGGTGCCGGCGCAGTTCGTATCCGTGCATCGGCCGGTCCCGAAGGAACCCGAGAATCGCGAGCTTGAGCATGGGGCCATGCTGCCACCTTCCGACCCGACGAGGTATATCGATATCGCTATACCTCGATGTCGAGGTAGCCTCGTGGTGTCATCCCACGAGCAAGGAGTTCGGCCATGCGCCATGCCCCCGTGACCCCGAACGGCGACCTGATCCGCTGGGTGGAGATCCCCGGCGCCGAGCCCACCCGGCTCTACCTGCACGGACTCGGCGCCACCTCGCCGGTCTACTGGGCCGCCGCCGCCGCGCACCCCCTGCTGACCGGCCGCCGGTCGCTGCTCCTCGACCTGATCGGCTTCGGCATCAGCGACCGCCCCACGGACTTCACCTACACCCTGGAGGCCCACGCCGACGCCGTGGCGGCCGCACTGGAGGCCGCCGACGTCACGGGCGCCGAAGTCGTCGCGCACAGCCTGGGCGGGGCCGTGGCGATCCTGCTCGCCGCCCGGCACCCGCGACTCGTCGCGAACCTGGTCCTCGTGGACTCCGTCCTGGACCCGGCCCCGCCGGCACCCGCTCCCGGCGGCAGCGGAATCACCGCCTACACGGAGGAGGAGTTCCTGGCCGACGGGTGGCGGCGGACCGAGGAACGGGTCGGCCCGTTCTGGTGGTCCACGATGCGCCTCGCCGGCCGCGAGGCGCTGTACCGGACCACGGTCCACCGGGCCAGGGGGACCGCCCCGGCCCTGCGGGAGCATCTGGCGGGCCTGTCCGTCCCGCGCACCTGCCTCCACCCGGCGGCCGACGGTGAGCCGGCCGACGCGGCGGGACTTCGGGCCTCGGGCGTGACCGTCCGGGCGATCCCCGACTGCGGCCACAACATCATGTTCGACAACCCCGACGCGTTCGCGCACGCGGTCGCCGAGGCGTTGACGGCCTAGCCGACGTGCGCCTCGTCCGTCGCCTGGAGGAAGGCGGACCAAGCGGCGGGGGAGACGGTGAAGGCGGGGCGGGCGGTGTCCTTGGAGTCGCGGATGTGGATGGCGTGGGGGCAGGTGGCTACTTCGATGCAGTCGCCGCCCTGCTCGCTGCTGTACGAGGACTTCGTCCAGGTAAACGCGACCTCGATGCAGGTGGAACCGGAATCGCTGTGCGCGATGGTGCTCCGCGCCGGGGGCCGAAAACCGAACCGGCGAACCGGCCATTCCGCTGACGTCTCGTTGACCGATGGTCATGTGATCGCAAAGCATTACGTGTCCATGCCAGCAACGGAGATCGAGGTATCACGTGTCCGGCATACGCCGCAGACGTTCGTACGCCCTGAGCATCGCCGCAGCAGCGACCCTCCTCCTCTTCCCGACCGCCGCCGCCCAGGCGGCGGACGCCCCCACGGGGCGGACCGCCGCCCCCGCGACGAAGGCCGTGGAGTACAAGGTCCCGTCGACCGCCAAGGCGCGGACGGCCGAGTACTGGACCCCCGAGCGGATGGCGAAGGCCATCCCCGCCGAGCGGGTGGGCCGCAAGGCGGCCCCGGCCCCGGCTCCGCAGGCGCCGACGGGCCCACCGACGACGGGCTCCGACCCGGTGCTCGGGAAGGCGGTCGCGGCCGAGGGCTTCCGGGCGACGGTCTCCGCGACCCAGGTCGTGGGCAAGGTCTTCTTCACCGCCTCGGACGGCAAGGACTACGTCTGCTCCGGCTCGGCCGTCAACAGCACCAACAAGAACATGGTGTTCACCGCCGGGCACTGCGTCCACGGCGGCCCCGGTCAGTCGTGGAACTCCAACTGGCAGTTCGTGCCGTACTACGACCACGGCAGCCGCCCCTACGGCACCTGGTGGGCCGAGACCCTCGTCGCCTTCAACGGCTGGACCAACGACGGGAACTTCGGCTACGACCTCGGCATCGTCATCACCTCGCCCAACTCCAGCGGTGAACTGGTCAACGCGGTGGGTGGCATGGGCCTCCAGTGGAACCAGTCCAAGGACCGCTTCGTGACGGCCATGGGCTACCCGCAGGCCCCGCCCTTCGACGGGCAGTGGCAGTACTTCTGCGCCGCGACCAGCTCCCAGCGCAGCTGGTTCACCACCGACCAGATCAAGATCCCGTGCAACATGACCGGGGGATCGAGCGGCGGTCCCTGGATCTTCGGCAAGGACGACAACGTGTACTACAGCGGCTGGGTCAACGGCGTGAACAGCAACGTCGACAACGGGAACAGCCCGACGGAGATGCGCTCGCCGTACTTCGCCGGCTGGGTCGGCGACGCGTTCAACACCTACTCGACGTACTGATGACCCGGACCGTACGCGACCGGCGCGGCCCGCTCGCCGCCGTGCTGCTGCTGGGCCTGCTCGCCGCGTGCGGGCCGACATCCGGCTCCCCGGGGGACGCCCGGACCCACTCCGTGGATCCGGGCGGCAACCACGTCATCGAGAGCGGCGAGGCGCACATGCCCGAGGACCCCTGAGGGGGCGGGGGCCGGTCCCGTGCGGGACCGGCCCCCTTCCGTCCGGCGGGCCGGACGTCAGAACGCGAAGACCGTCCGCTCGCCGGTCTTCGCCCGCAGCTCGCACGTGTTGCCGTACCGCGCCGTCCAGCTGACCCGCTTGCCCTGCCAGACGCCGGAGCCCGTGACCACGACCGGGTCCCACTCGCGGGTACAGGGGCGCTGACCCGGTAAGGCGCCCGACAGCCGGGACAGGTCGCCGCCGACCGCCGCCAGCTCCGAACAGGCCTCCGCCGGCGCCGGGTGGGTGCCGCCGGGCGTGGGGGAGCAGACCAGGGTGACCGCGCGGTCGACCGTGGCCGTGGCGGCGCGCTCGCCCTTGCCGACGGTGAGCACGAGCGCCGAGGGCGGGTAGAGCCCGGCGGGCGCGGCCTCGGCGTCGCTCGTGATCGCGGTGGCGACGAGGGCGAGGCCGGTGGTGGTGGCGAGCGCGGTGGCGCCCAGGGTCCGGAAGTAACGCACGGGGGTGTCCCTTCGCGTGTGAGTACGGATACGGACGGGAGTCTTGTCGACGCGGAGGGTGATCGCACACCCGCTCGCCACTTTCCGGCCGTACGTGCGAACCGCGGGCTACCGACCGGTAGTTCGGGCAGCTCGGGGCGGGTGTACGGCGCTCCGGCGGGGTCCTTGATCGACTCGGGCGCGCCGGTGGTTCAACCGAGAACGACCGGCTGACCTGCGGCGATCTCGGAAATGTTCCAAGTTGGAGCATTCTCGCCCGAGTTTCATCGACCGGAACCCTCCGTTCAGAGCCCCGCGTGGCGCCGTGACACCTCCCGGAATGTGATCCGGGCCACAACGTGTCACAGGGCCGGGCCCCCCGGTGTCTTGAGGCCGAACCACCACAACGGAGGAGACACCATGAACGCGAACCCCGGCACCAGCACCCACGTGGTCGTCATCGGCGGCGGCTACGCCGGCGTCATGGCCGCCAACCGCCTCACCCTGCGCGACGGCGTCACCGTCACGCTCGTCAACCCGCGCCCCTCCTTCGTCCACCGGATCCGCCTGCACCAGCTGGTCGGCGGCACCGGCGAGGCCGTCGTCGCCTTCCGCGACGTCCTGGCCGAGCGCGTCGAGCTGGTGGTCGACACCGCGACCCGGATCGACGCGGCCGGGCGCGGCGTCGACCTGGCGGGCGGCGGGACGCTCTCCTACGACTACCTGGTCTACGCGGTGGGCAGCGGCAGCGCCGACCCGCGGGTGCCCGGGGCCGCCGAGTTCGCGTACCCCGTCGGCACCCTGGAGGAGGCCGAGCGGCTGCGCCCGGTCCTCGACGCCGCTCCCGCCGCCGCCCCGGTCCTCGTCGTCGGCGCGGGCCCGACCGGCATCGAGACGGCCGCCGAACTCGCCGAGGCCGGCCGCGCGGTGACCCTGGTCTGCGGCGGCGTGCTCGGCCCGTACCTGCACGGCCGGGGCCGCCGCTCGGTCGCCGCGCGACTGGCCCGGCTGGGCGTGACCGTGCTCGACGGCCCCGGCACGAAGGTGACGGCCGTGCGCGCCGACGCCGTTCAGCTCGCCGACGGGCGCGAGCTGCCCGCCGCGGTGACGATCTGGACCGTGGGCTTCGGCGTGCCGGACCTGGCCGCGCGCAGCGGGCTGAGCACCGACGCCCTGGGCCGCCTGGTCACGGACGAGACCCTGACCAGCGTCGACGACGACCGCGTCATCGCCGCCGGCGACTCGGCGGCGCCCTCGGGCCTGCCGCTGCGGATGAGCTGCCAGGCCGCGATGCCGATGGGCGCCCGCGCCGCCGACACGGTCCTCAGCCGGATCGCGGACGAGCGGCCCGAGACGCTGGGCCGTCCGTTCGCCGCCCAGTGCATCAGCCTCGGCCGGGCCGACGGCATCTTCCAGTTCGCCAACCGGTCCGACCAGGCGGTGTGGTTCAAGGTCGACGGCCGCCTGGGCGCGAAGCTGAAGGAGACCGTGTGCACGGGCGTCGTCAAGCACCTGGCCGACGAGGCCGAGAAGCCCGGCGCCTACGCGCTGCACCGCGGCAAGTCGGGCGGTGCCGCGCGCGCGAAGCAGCTCCAGGGCGTGCGCGACGAGACGCCCGCGACCGCCGGACGGGCGGGCTAGCGCGCCATGTGGTCCTGGGCCCAGGATGTGATCATGAACGATCAAGCGGTCGATCCGGCCACCATGGCCGAGACGGACGCGCCGGACGAGACGGGCGAGACGGACGCGCTGGACGAGATGGCCGACAGGGCCGCCACCCCGGCCGGCACCGCCGGCACCGCCGACCTCGCGACCGACGCCTTCGTCGCCCACCGCAACCTGCTCTTCACCGTCGCCTACGAGATGCTCGGCTCGGCCGTCGACGCCGAGGACGTCCTCCAGGAGACGTGGCTGCGCTGGAGCAAGGTCGACCTCGACCGGGTCGACGACCGGCGGGCCTACCTGGTCCGGATCACCACCCGGCAGGCGCTCAACCGGCTGCGTTCCATGAAGCGCCGCCGGGAGGCGTACGTCGGGCAGTGGCTGCCCGAGCCGCTGCTCACCACGCCGGACGTGGCCGAGGACGTCGAGCTGGCCGAGAGCGTGTCGATGGCGCTGATGCTCGTCCTGGAGACACTGTCGCCGACCGAGCGGGCCGTGTTCGTGCTGCGCGAGGTCTTCGAGATCGAGTACGACGAGATCGCGGCCGCCGTCGACAAGACCCCGGCCGCCGTCCGCCAGATCGCCCACCGGGCCCGCAAGCACGTCGACGCGCGCCGCCCCCGCAAGACGGTCACCCCGCGCGAGGCCCGCGCGGTCCTGGAGTCCTTCCAGCGGGCCCTTGAGGAGCGCGACCCGCAGCAGCTCCTCGACGTGCTCGCCCCCGACGTCGTCGTGCTGAGCGACGGCGGCGGCATCCGGAAGGCCGCGGTCCGCCCGATCGTCGGCTCCGACAAGTTCGCCCGCCTCTACCTCGGCGGCTCCGCCAAGGCCGGGGTCACGGTCACCTGCGAGCCCGTCACGCTCAACGGCAACCCGGCGCTGCTCATCCTGGCGGACGGCGAGATCGACGGCATCATGGCGGCCCATGTCGAGGACGGCCGCATCACCGGCCTCTACTACGTCCGCAACCCGCACAAGCTCACCCGCGTCGGCGCGGAGACCTCACTCACCCGCTGACCCGCCCCCGGGCACACGAAAGGGCCGGACTCCTGTCACAGGAGCCCGGCCCTTCGCCGTCAGCCGTCAGCCGTCAGCCGTCAGCCGTCAGCCGTCAGCCGTCAGCCGTCAGGCGCGTACGCCGGACCGCGCTAGCCCTTGCTGACCGCCGCCAGGATCTCCGGCAGCCGCTTCGACACCCGCGGCGCCGCCGCCTTCAGGCCGCCCCAGGCGATCAGCGCGCCGTACAGCGCGCCGCCCGGCAGCAGCAGCCAGAGCAGGTCCTCGTGGTCCGCGAGGTGGAGGAAGAGCGTCAGGCCGATCACCGGCGCGCACAGCACGGCCGCGGAGACCATGCCGCCGAAGATGGACATCCAGGCGAGCCCGCCCTGCCCCGGCGCCACGTTCTTGTACGCGCTGTCCTGCGGGATCGAGTACGGGAAGGTCGCCGAGGCCACCGCACCCGTCGCCATCATCGCGCCGAGCAGCGCCAGGGCCACGCCCAGCGCCTCCGGCAGCTGGTGCCAGGCGTCCAGCATCGCGGCCGTCACCGCCGTCACCAGCACCGTGTACGGCACGGTGACGGTCAGCAGCGCGAGCGCCCGGGCCCGCAGCTCGGCGTAGGCGTCGGCCTTCGTCGCGATGGTCTGCGCGACCATCCAGAACGCGGAGGTGTCCTGGCCGAACTGGTTGTACATCTGGATGCCGAGCATGCCCGAGGCGAAACAGGCGAAATAGATGGTGCCGGTTCCTTGCAGCGCGTTGAAGACGGGGACGATCGCGCCGATCGCGAGCGAGGTCACCCACGCCGCCTTCGTCTTCGGGTCGCGCCAGATGTAGCGCAGGCTGCGCTCCATCACCGTGCCCGTGCGCCCGCCCGGCAGGATCCGGCCGAGCAGACCGGAGGACGCCTTGTCCTTGGCGCCCGAGTCGGAGGCCGCGCCGATCGTGGAGCCGTCCGGCTCGACCATCAGGCGCACCAGGCTCCGCTGCCACCAGTGGACGAGGCCCACCAGCGCGGCGGCGGTGAGCAGCAGCTTGGCCGCGGCCACCGCGTAGTCGCCCTCGCCCGCGGCGTCCACGGCGGAGATCGCGGAGGCCGGCGGCAGCCAGCCCACGACCTCGGCGGCGGGCTCGACCGCGCTGAGCCCGCCGGCCTGGCTGAGCCGCTGGGCGCCGAAGTTGACCAGCTGCATGCCGACCGCGATCACCAGACCGGACAGGACGGCGAGGTCACGGCCCTTGCGGGAGGTGAGGAGGCGTACGTTCGCCGCCGCCACCGACCGCGAGAGCGCCACGCACACCAGCACCACCAGCGGCACGGCGAGGACGGCGAAGAGCGTGCCGGCCGCGCCGTGCGCGAGCGAGACGGCCGCGCCGACGCTCACGCACAGCGTGAACGCCGGGCCGACGCCGACCAGCGAGGCCACGAGCAGCGCCCGGACCAGCGGCCGGGGCCGCAGCGGCAGCATCACGAGCCGCGAGGGGTCGAGCGTCTCGTCCCCGCTCGGCACGAACAGCGGCATGACCGTCCAGGCCAGCGCCAGGATCCCGGCGAGCAGGACGGTGACGGTGGGCGCGTTGACGCTGCCGCGCATCAGGATGAAGCCGAGCAGCATCACGGCGGCGAAGACCGCGGCGACCACGACCGAGATGACATAGGCGGCCGTCCGGCCGCCCGACTGCTTCAGGCCGTTCTTGAGGAGCGCCAGCTTGAGCCGTACGAAGACGGCGGTCAGCGAGGGGACGGCCGGAGTGGCGGTGGTCATCGGCCCGAACCGCCCAGCCAGTCCAGGGACTCGCCGGTGTCCCGCCCGTTCGCGCCGACCAGTTCCAGGAACGCCGCCTGAAGCGACGGCGCTTCGCCCCGCACCTGCTCCAGCGGGCCCTGCGCGCGGATCTGGCCCGCGGCCATCACCGC
Source organism: Streptomyces sp. NPDC023157 (assembly GCF_055560575.1). NCBI lineage: Bacteria > Bacillati > Actinomycetota > Actinomycetes > Kitasatosporales > Streptomycetaceae > Streptomyces > Streptomyces sp. NPDC023157. The sequence goes on along the minus strand of NZ_JBVHIL010000004.1, from coordinate 565,875 downwards.
GACCCAGTCGCACAGCGACTCCACCAGCTCCATGACGTGGCTGGAGAAGACGACCGTGGCGCCCGAGGCGGTGTACCGCTCCAGGACGCCGCGGATGGTCTGCGCCGAGACCGGGTCGACGCCCTCGAACGGCTCGTCCAGGAAGAGGACTTCCGGGTTGTGCAGCAGGGCCGCGGCGAGGCCGATCTTCTTGCGCATGCCGGTCGAGTAGTCGACGACCAGCTTGTGCTGCGAACCGGCCAGGTCGAGGACGTCGAGCAGCTGGGCGGCGCGCTTGTCGACCTCGGCCCCGGGCAGCCCGCGCAGCCGGCCGCTGTACGCGAGGAGTTCACGCCCGGAGAGGCGCTCGAACAGGCGCAGTCCCTCGGGCAGGATGCCGATCCTGGCCTTGACCTGGGCGACCGACTCGGCGTCGGCCCAGACGTCGTGACCGGCGACCAGGATGCGTCCGTGGTCGGGGCGGAGCAGTCCGGTGATCATCGAGAGGGTGGTGGTCTTGCCGGCGCCGTTGGGGCCGACGAGACCGATGAACTTGCCCGCGGGCAGGACCAGATCGATCCCGTTCACCGCGATCTGCTGGCCGAAACGCTTCCACAGCCCCTCGACACGAACAGCGGGCACCGCGCCGGAATCCGGTGCACTGCCCGCTGTTTCGAACACTCCGTCAAATGCCTGGTCAGGCATCATGTTGCGTCAACCCTTCGATGGTCCCCGTCTGACGGGCACCACCTTACGGCCGCGCCTGATCCGGCCATATGGCCTTAAGGCCCGAGGGCCGGAGGACCCGGCGGCGGGGGCGAAGGTCAGGCCGGCCCGGGCCGACGGTCAGGCGTTCCGGGCCGACGGTCAGGCCTTCCGGTCGCGCGCGTCCGCCGCCTCGCGCCCGCACGCGTACGCCAGCGCGCTGATCAGCTCCTCCGCGTCCGGCAGCCAGCGGTTCGCCGCCGTGGGCTTGCGGGCCCACTGCACCGCCCCGAAACCGCCGACCCGGGTCGGCGGCGCCGCCACGAAGTGCCCCTCGCCGCGCGTCTCCAGATCGATCGACGCGGGCATCCAGCCCAGTTTGCGCACCAGGTCCGGCACCTTGGCGGCGGCGCCGGGCAGCACGAAGAAGAACATCCGGCGGTCGGGCGTGCAGGTCACCGGGCCGAGCGTCAGCTCCATGCGCTCCATGCGGGCCAGTGCGAGGAAGCCGGCCGAATCGGACACCTCAAGGGCGTCGAAGGTGCGGCCGGTGGGCAGCAGGATCGAGGCCTTGGGCTGCTTCGACCACATCCGCCGGGCCCCCACACCGCTGCCCGTCGCCTGCGTCGACCAGTCGGGCCGCGCGGGGTGCGCGCCGGGGGAGGCGCACGCCTCCGCGCCGCACGAGCAGCGCTCCCTGCCCTCGACCGCCTCCAGCCAGGTCCCGGGGAACACGTCCCAGTGCCGCTCTTCCGCGTACCGCACGGCGCTGTCCAGCAGCGGCTCGCCACGCTGCTTGGGGATCTGCGCGGCTTCCGTGACTCCCATGGTCTCTTCCACGTCGAACTCAACTCCCGCCGTCACCCGGGGTTACGGGCGGGGCGGTGAGCGGTGTGGAGCATCGATCCTGCATGCGGGGCGCACGGTTGCACGGGCGGGGGCGCGCGTGGGGCAGGAGAGCGGTGGGCGGGTAGGACAGGAGGCGGGGGGCGTCGGTCCCGGCTGCCCGTGGGGCGACGGCGACCGGCGTGTCCGGTTTCGCGTGTTCACATCGGCATTGACCGGATATCTGCCGGGCATTGATCAGTCCTGTTGATCAACCGGATCAACTCGGTTCGGTTCGGCCCGACTCGAACCGGCCCGCACCGCGGATCACCGCACGGCCTCAGGGGGTAGTCATCATGGCAGCCAGGCCACTCGTCGCCCGCCAGCCCAACGAACGGCTGCAGGCGCTCATCCAGGAGGCCGCGTGCTCCAACGCCGGCCTCGCCCGCAGGGTCAACATGGTCGGCGCGGAACGCGGCCTCGACCTGCGGTACGACAAGACCTCGGTGGCGCGGTGGCTGCGCGGGCAGCAGCCGCGCGGCCGGGCCCCGGGCGTCATCGCGGAGGCGCTCGGGCGCAAGCTGGGCCGCACGGTCACCATCGACGAGGTGGGCATGGCCAACGGCCGCAACCTCGCGTCGGGCGTCGGCCTCCAGTTCGCGCCGACCGTCCTCGGCGCCATCGAGCAGGTCTGCGAGCTGTGGCGCAGCGACGTGGGCCGCCGGGACTTCCTGTCCGGCTCCGCCGTCGCCGCCTCCGCGCTCGTGGAGCCCAGCCGCGACTGGCTCATCACCGGCGCCGACTCCCAGGTGGCGCGGGCCGCCGGGGCGCGGGTCGGGTTCTCGGACGTCGCCGCGGTACGGGCGATGACCGCGGCGCTCGTCGACCTCGACCGGCGCTTCGGCAGCGGGCACGTGCGCCCGGTGGTCGTGCACTACCTCAACAGCGTGGTGTCGGGGATGCTCTCCGGCTCCTACCGGGAGGCCGTCGGCCGGGAGCTGTTCGCGGCGGTCGCCCGGCTGACGGAGCTCGCCGGGTACATGGCCGTGGACACCGGCCAGCCGGGCCTCGCGCAGCGCTACTACATCCAGGCGCTCCGCCTCGCGCAGGCCGCGGGCGACCGCGCCTACGGCGGCTACGTGCTGGCCGCGTCCATGAGCCACCTCGCGGCCCAGCTCGGCAACCCGCGCGAGATCGCCCAGCTGGCGCGGGCCGCGCAGGAGGGCGCGCGGGGGCGGGTGACCCGGCGCGCGGAGGCGATGTTCCTGGCGGCGGAGGCCCGCGGCCACGCGCTCCTGGGCGACGGGTCCTCCTTCGAGCTGGTCGCGGGGCGCGCGGCGGAGGCGCTGGGGCAGGCCGACCCGGAGTCGGGCGACGACCCGGACTGGATCGCCCACTTCGACGGGGCCTACCTGGCGGACGAGCTGGCGCACGGGCACCGGGACCTCGGGCACGCGCGGGAGGCGGCCAAGGCGGCGCGGGAGTCGCTGGCGGGGCACCCCGAGACCCGGGCCAGGCGGCGCGCGATCGGTCTGGCGCTGCTCGCCGCGGCGCAGGTCCAGCAGCGTGAGGTCGAGCAGGCCTGCCAGACGGGCACCCGGGCCCTCGAACTCCTCACGACCCTGCGCTCCACGCGCGGCATGGAGTATCTGGACGACCTGCGGGACCGCCTGGAGCCGTACGCGGGGGAGGCGGTGGTCCGGGAGTTCGGGGCGAGGCTGGAGCTGCACGCGGCATAGCGGCGGCTCCCGGGGCGCGTCCTACGTCACACCTCTGTCACACGTGTGTGCGGGGCGCTGGGCGCACCCGGTAGCGTGGGCCGACGGTTCCGTAGGTACGCAGGTCCATCAGCAGGCATCAGTAGGAGTCCCGGTGACGCACAGCGGACAGGGGCCGGAGCAGCAGTATCCGGCCGCTCAGCCCCTCCCCCCTGAGGTGACCCCTGGCGGCTCCTCGGACGCCCAGGCGACGCAGTACCTGCCGCCGGTCCCGGCCCAGCCGCCGGTGGCCCCGCAGGGCTACGGGTACCCGCCCGCGCCGCAGCAGCACCAGCAGCCGCAGCAGCCCCCGCACCACCAGCCCCAGCCGGGCTACGGCTACCCGCCGGCGCCTCCGCAGCAGCAGCAGCCCGGCTACGGCTACCCGCCCGCGCCCCAGCAGCACCAGCAGCCGCAACAGCCCCAGCCCGGCTACGGCTACCCGCCCGCGCCGGCGCCCGCCGACGCGCAGGCCACGCAGTACCTGCCGCCGGTGGTGGCCGACGCGCAGGCGACGCAGCTGATCCCGCCGGTCGCCCCGGGCCCCGCCGCCCCGGGCCCGGACATGCAGGCGACCCAGTACATCGCGCCCGTACCGCCGCAGCAGACGCCCCCGCAGGCCCCGCACGGCGGTCCGCAGGCCGCCGCCGAGCGCCCGCCGCTCGCGGACTTCGAGAACCTGTTCCGCAGCGAGACCCCGCAGCAGGCCTCCGGGCCCGTGCCGCCGGTCGTGCAGCACCAGCAGCCCTCGGTGCAGCTGCACCAGCAGCCGCAGCACCAGCAGCAGCACCAGCAGCAGTACCAGCCGCCGCAGCCGCCCCAGCAGCAGCATCAGCAGCACCAGCCCCCGCAGCAGTACGGCTTCCAGGAGGCCTACTACGACGAGCAGGGGTACGAAGAGCCCGAGCCGCGCCGCCGGAAGTCGCCGGTCGCGCTGATCGCCGCCGTCGTCGCGGGCTGCGCCGTGGTCGGGCTCGGCGCGGGCGCGCTGCTCAGTGGCGGGGACTCCGACGACACCAAGAAGGACCAGAAGGGCAGCCAGAACGTGGCCGCCGGCTCCTCCGCGCCGTCCACCGGCGGCGGCGCGACCGAGAAGGCCGCCGACCCGGCCGAGGCGCAGGCGAAGCAGCTCGACAAGCTGCTCGCCGACAGCAACAACAGCCGCGACGCGGTGATCCGTTCCGTCGAGGCGATCAAGACCTGCTCCAACCTCGACCAGGCCGCCGGGGACCTGCGGGGCGCCGCCGAGCAGCGGCGCGGGCTCGTCACCCGGCTCCAGGCGCTGTCCGTGGACAAGATCCCGGACAGCGGCGCGCTCACCGCCGCCCTCACCAAGGCCTGGCAGGCCTCGGCCTCCGCCGACGACCACTACGCGGCCTGGGCGGACCAGGCGAAGAGCAAGAAGACCTGCAAGGGCGGCCGGGCCCGCTCGACCTCGCAGACGATCGAGGCCAACAAGAAGAGCGGCGAGGCCAGCACGGCCAAGCGCGAGGCGGCCGGGCTGTGGAACCCGACCGCCGAGAAGTACGGGCTGACGAAGCGCAGCCAGACGCAGCTGTAGGCGCTACGGCGCCGTCAGCACGGTCTCGCCGACGTCGACGAAGCCGGGCTTCTGTGCCACCAGCCGCCCCTGGCGGACCACCTGGAACGTCACGTCGTGGTTGACGATCCGGGGGAAGCCGGGGGCGCCGAGCAGGTCGTCGTACCGCCAGCGCAGCGACGGGGTCAGGCCGCCGGTGTCGATCCGTACGCCGTTGTCGAGCGCGTGCGAGAGCTGTACGGCGGTCACCTTGTCGCTGTCGAGGGACTCCACGACCTGCTTGAGCACGGTGTAAGCGATCCAGGTGGTCTGCACGCCGGCGTCCGAGGGGTCGACCCGGTTGTCGACGAAGGCGTGCTCCTGGATCACCTTGCGCATCGGCGCCCAGCTCTTGTTGTCGGCGTCCGGGTACCAGCCGGTGACGAACGCGCCCTCGAAGGGGCTGTGCGCGCCGCCGGAGCGGTCGATGAGGGGCTGCCCGACGCTGCCGAGCACGGAGGAGATCCGTACGCCGCTCTTCCCCTCCTTCTCCTCCTCGGGCAGGCGGCGGAAGGAGTCGAAGAAGGTCTGGGTGCGCTCGCCGAGGACGGCGGTGACGCAGCCGCCCTCGTCCCCCGCGCGGGTCCGGGCCCGGTCGGCCTGCTGGGTGTACTCGGCGGCGTCCTCGACGGCCGGGATGTCGATGGCCTCGCGGTGACTGGCCTTGCGCAGGCCGGAGTTGAGCAGGTCGGGCAGTTTGTCGCCGGCGATCGTGTCGGGGCGGACCAGCGAGACCTTGCGGCAGCCCGCCCCGAGCTGCATGCCGTGGCCGGCGATGAGGGAGGCCTGGCCGCCGTTGACGGGGTACGAGAGCGGGGAGGTGAACTCGTCCTCCGCGATGCCGTAGCCGCCGATGTACGGGATGCCGGCGGCCTCCAGGGGGGCCATGAAGGCGCGCCCGTTCTGGCTGTACGAGCCGACGACGGCGACGGCGCCCTCGCGGACGGCCCGGCGGGCGCAGGCGGCGGCGCCGGCGGAGGTGTTCTGTTCGTTGCAGGTCAGGACGCGCAGCTCGTGCCCGTCGAGGCCGCCTTCGCTGTTGACCCAGCGGGCGTAGGCCTGGGCCATCGCGGGCATGCCGGGCATGTTGGTGGCGCGGGTCTGGTCGGGAGCCCAGGTCATGACGGTGACGGGCTCCCTGGAGCCCCCCGTGGCCCCAGGGAGTACGCCGCAGCCGGTGAGCAGCGACACACCGGTCGCCGCTGTCGTGACGTACGCGAGGAGTGAGGTGAGTCGCCTACCGGTCATGGGCATGCACAATTCCGTCTCACGGGTAACGCCGGAGTGAGCGTGCTTCAACGCTGGGTGACGTCAAGGTGAATTACGGGGGTCGCCCGGGCCCGGAAAGGACGCTGTCAGTGGGTGAACGTACGATCGAACGATGTCCGGTACCACCTCCCCTTCGGTGAACTCTTCCCGTCGTGGCCGTCGCTCCTCCACCATGGGCGGCATGCCTCTCAACGACATGCCGTGGTGGCGCTGGCGCAGCAACGTGCGCTCGGCGCTGCACATGCTTTCGGATCCGGGGTTCCACGACACGACCTGGCTGGCCGGCCAGGAGGGGTACGGCGACGTCACGGACGCCGTCTACCGCCTGGTCGAGGACACCTGGCTGGACAACTGGTCCGCCGAGAAGTACGTGGGAACGATCTTCCGCGACTCCGGCGAGGCCGCCCTCGTGGACGTGGCCGTGCTGCGGGTGCTGCGGATCATGCACCAGGTCGGCCCGGACGCCCAGGTCTCCGCGTACATGGAGCACCACGGGTGGCCGGAGGCGGTGCGGGCCGCCCGCGAGGCACACGTACGGATGGCGACGGCGGACGGCGAGGACCCCGAGGTGCCGCCGCGTTCCCTGGAGGTCCTGCGCATCATGACCCGTTCCGCCTGACGGACGGCGGCGCGGGACGGTCCGCCCGGTGTGGCAGGCTGGGCCAATGACCGACCAGTACGTCCTCACCCTCTCCTGCCCCGACAAGCAGGGCATCGTGCACGCCGTGTCGAGCTATCTCTTCATCACGGGATGCAACATCGAGGACAGCCAGCAGTTCGGAGACCGGGACAGCGGCCTCTTCTTCATGCGGGTCCACTTCTCGGCGGAGGCGCCGGTCACGGTCGAGAAGCTGCGGGCCAGCTTCGCCGCGGTGGGCGACTCGTTCGTCATGGACTGGCAGATCAACCGGGCCGACGAGCGGATGCGCGTCGTGCTGATGGTGTCGAAATTCGGCCACTGCCTGAACGACCTGCTCTTCCGCTCGCGGATCGGCGCGCTGCCCGTCGAGATCGTGGCGGTCGTCTCCAACCACACGGACTTCGCGGAGCTGGTCGGCTCGTACGGCATCCCGTTCCGGCACATTCCGGTCACCAAGGACACCAAGGCGGAGGCCGAGGCGGAACTCCTCGCCCTCGTCCGCGACGAGGACGTCGAGCTGGTCGTCCTCGCCCGCTACATGCAGGTCCTCTCCGACGACCTGTGCAAGCGGCTCTCCGGGCGGATCATCAACATCCACCACTCCTTCCTCCCCAGCTTCAAGGGCGCCAAGCCCTACCACCAGGCGCACGCGCGCGGGGTGAAGCTGATCGGTGCCACCGCGCACTACGTGACCGCCGACCTCGACGAGGGCCCGATCATCGAGCAGGAGGTCGAGCGGGTCGGCCACGAGGTGACCCCCGACCAGCTGGTGGCGACCGGCCGCGACGTGGAGTGCCAGGCGCTGGCCCGGGCCGTGAAGTGGCACGCCGAGCACCGCATCCTGCTCAACGGGCGCCGCACGGTCGTCTTCGCGTAGCCCCCGGTGGCCCGCTACATCCGGCTCAGCGACGCCGCCGCGCACAGCACGTCGCGGATCGCCTCCCGGTCGCCGTCCTGCCCCGCCGCGGCCTCCTCCGGCGGGACGTGCCCGGCGACCAGCTGGAAGAACTCGACGCCGTCCATCGCCACCTGGGCCACCGCGCGCTCGCGGGTGCCGAGCGCGGCGGGCGAGTCCAGGGCGATGAACCAGTGCCCGCCGCCCGCACCCTCGATCTCCAGGTGGAGCGAGCGGCCGGGCGCGCCGGCCGTGACCAGTTCGCGGGCCGGGGCCGCCAGGCCCGTGCGGCGGCGCCCGGCGAGGGTAGCGGGCAGCAGCCGGGCCGCGAGGTCGATCATGCCGTGCATGTGCGCGCCGCTGGGCGGCTCGTACGGGTAGTCCACCGCCCGCGCGATGTCCCCGGCGTGCACCCAGCACTCGAAGGCCCGCTCCAGGAGCGAGTCCCGCAGCGGCAGCGCGAAGTCCCCGTACGTCACCGTGAGGTCCGCGACGCCGCGGCCCGCGAAGGAGGCGGTGCGGATGAGGGTGTGGCTCTGTTCCCGCCAGGGCTCGCGGACCGCACGGGTCGGCGGCCGGGACGAGCTGTTCCAGTACGCCTCCGTCCGCTCGGTCGGCGTGAGTTCGCCCGCGCCGCCGGGGCCCAGCGGGTCGTCGAGGCCGAGCGAGGCGGCCACCAGGCCGTCGACGGCGAGGAGATGCCCGATCACCCCGGCCACGGTCGTCTTCCGGTTCACCCGGCGCTCGTCCTCGAACCATTTCAGCCGCACCGGCGCGTGCCACTCCGCCTCGCCGATGTCGCGGAGCAGCGCGTCGAGCCGGGCGGTCTCGGCGTCGTACGGGGTGGCCCAGGCGGGCACGGGGATACGGGCCGGGCGCCGGCCCAGACAGTTCTCCAGGACCCGCGAGCGCAGCAGCGGGTCGAGGTCCAGGTCGCGTTCGGCGTGCAGCAGCCCGACCGCGTCGCGCAGCCGCAGCGCCTCGTCGGCGCACGGCGCGCACTCGGTGAGGTGCTCCTCGACGGCCTCGGTCTCCTCCGCCGAGCAGGCGGACAGGGCCCAGGCGCCGAGCAGGGACTTGAGCACCCGGTGGGGGAGCGGCTCCGGGGCCGGGTCCGGGGCCGGGTCCGGGGCGGGCGTCGACCCCGTCAGGTCCGCGTGGTCGTCCGCCGCCCACCTGGGGCCGGGTATCCGCGGGGCGCGTGCGGTCTCGTCGGGATCGCCGTTCGCCCCGGTCACAGCGGACGCCCGTAGGAGCCGGGTGGCGAGGAGCCCTCGATCGCGCGGGTGTGGGCGGTGGACAGCAGCTGGAGGCCGAGCCGCGGCCTGCGGCGGGCCTCGTCCTCGGTGACGCCCAGGTCGGCGGCGGTCTGCCGGTAGTCCCGGCGCTGGAAGTAGGCCAGCTCCAGGGCCTGCCGCAGCGGCGTCGGCATCGAGGTGACGATGTAGTCCGCGCGGGCCGCGACCGACGCCCGGCGCACCTTCTGCTCCAGCTCCTCGGCCGAGCCCTCGCCGCGCTCCGCGTACGCCGTCGCCTCGGACTGGCGCAGCCGGTGGACGGCCTGCCGCTGGGTGAGCCGGGCGACCCAGGCGCGCATGTTGCCCTGCTTGGGGTCGTAGGCGTCGGGGTTCTCCCAGATGTAGCCGAAGACCTCGCGGGTGATCTGGTCGGCCGCGTCGTCGTCGTCGAGGACCCGGTGGGCGAGGCTGTGCACGAGGGAGGCGTAGCGGTCGTACAGCTCGCCGAGGGCCGCCGCTTCGCCGCGTGCGAGGCGCTGCTGCATCCTGCGGTCCCAGCGCGGTGGTGTGTCCTTCGCCATCCGAAGCCCTCCCCGACGGCCCGGCCCTCCTGACCCGGGTTCTCCTCCAAAGTAACGGGCGGGGACCCGGCGCACTCCTCTTTGCCGCAAGTGCGCCCTTGACGGATGACCGGATGGTAAGGAACAGGGCAACCTCGCCGCCGGGGGTTTCGCGGCGTTCCGACGGGGCAGCGGGAGGGCACAGGAAGCACTGCCTCCGTTTGAAAGGCGCCGCTCGTGACGATCCGGGTCGACGAGGACGAGCAGAACCCATGGACCGTGCTCCGCGTCAGCGGCGAACTGGACCTGGTCACCTCCCCGCTGGTCCGCAGACGCGTCCACGACGCCGTGGCGGGCGGCCGGCGCGACGTGGTCCTCGACCTGTCCGCGGTCCGCTTCTGCGACTCCAGCGGCGTCGGCGTGCTGGTCGCCGCCCGGCGTCTGATGCGCTCCTGCGGCGGGCGCCTCCGGCTGATCCTGCCCGCGCGGGGCGCCGAGGACGGCGCCCACGTCAACCGCGTGCTCGCCGCCCTGGGCGTACGCCGCCTCTTCGAGGTGTACGCGGATCTCCCCGCGGCCCTCGACGAGGCGGCCGCGCCGCTGGGGCCCGTCGCCCGGGCCTCCTAGGGCCGCCGGCCCTACGGGGTCGGCGCGCCCGTCTCCGTGAGCGTCCCGTCGGCCAGCCGCAGCCACCGCTCCACCCCGATCTCCCGCAGGAAGCGCTCGTCGTGGCTGATCACGACGAAGGCGCCCCGGTAGGCGTTCAGGGCGCTCTCCAGCTGGCCCGTGCTGACGAGGTCGAGGTTGTTGGTCGGCTCGTCGAGGAGCAGGAGGTGGGGGGCCGGTTCGGCGTACAGGACGCAGGCCAGGGTGGCGCGCAGCCGTTCGCCGCCGGACAGGTCGGCCACGGGCAGGTGGGCGCCGGTGCCGCGGAAGAGGAAGCGGGCGAGCAGGTTCATCCGCTCGGCCTCCGGGCGGTGGGGCGCGAAGTCGGCGAAGTTCTCGGCGACGCTGCGGGCCGGGTCCAGCAGGTCGAGGCGCTGGGAGAGGGCGGCGATCCGCCCGTCGGCCCGCTTGAGCGCGCCGCCGTCGGGGGCGAGGTCGCCGCCGAGCAGGCGCAGCAGGGTGCTCTTGCCCGCTCCGTTCGGGCCGGTGAGCGCGATGCGTTCGGGGCCCCGGACGGTGAGGTCGACGCCCGGTTCCGCGAACACGGGCCGGTCGCCGAGCCGGGCCTGGAGCCGCTCGCCGACGAAGAGGGTGCGGCCGGCGGGGACGTCGGTGTCGGGCAGGTCGAGGGTGAGGCGCTGCTCGTCCCGCACGGCCCGCCCGGCCTCGTCGAGCCGGGCCTGGGCGTCGCCGACCCGGGTGGCGTGGGTCTGTCCCGCGCGGCCCGCGGACTCCTGCGCGCCGCGCTTCATGTTCCCGGCGAAGATACGGGGCAGGCCGGCGTTCTTGAGGTTGCGGGCGGCGTTGCTCTGCCGCCGCTCGGCGCGCTCACGGGCCTGCTGCATCTCCCGCTTCTCCCGCTTCAGCTCCTGTTCGGCGCTGCGCACGTTCTTCTCGGCGACCTCGCGCTCGGCCCGTACGGCCTCCTCGTAGGCGGTGAAGTCGCCGCCGTACAGGCGCAGTTCCCCGCGGTCGAGTTCGGCGATCCGCTCCATCCGGTCGAGCAGGGCGCGGTCGTGGCTGACGAGCAGCAGGCAGCCGTTGAAGTCGGCGAGGACGTCGTACAGGCGGTGCCGGGCGGTCAGGTCGAGGTTGTTGGTGGGTTCGTCAAGGAGGAGCACGTCGGGCCGCTTCAGGAGCTGCCCGGCGAGTCCGAGGGAGATGGCCTGGCCGCCGCTGAGGGTGCCGAGCCGCCGGTCGAGGGCGAGTTCGCCGAGGCCGAGGCGGTCGAGCTGGGCGCGGGTGCGTTCCTCGATGTCCCAGTCGTCGCCGATGGCGGTGAAGTGCTCCTCGGCCACGTCGCCCGACTCGACGGCGTCGATGGCCCGGATCACCGCGTCGACGCCCAGCACCTCGGCGACGGTGAGTTCGCCGGTCAGCGGCAGGCTCTGCGGGAGGTAGCCGAGGGTGCCGTCCACGGTCACGGTGCCGGCGCGGGGCCGCAGGACGCCGGCGATCAGTTTGAGCAGCGTGCTCTTGCCGGAGCCGTTGGGGGCCACCAGGCCCGTACGGCCGGCGCCGACGGCGAAGGACAGGTCGGTGAAGACCGGGGTGTCGTCCGGCCAGGAGAAGGAGAGGTGGGAGCCGACGATGGCGGCAGAAGACATGGAGGTGACCTCGTACGTGAAGGAGGGCGGGCAGGACGGATCCACTGCCCTGGCGGAAGCGGAGAAGGGGACGACTGCGGGACCACGGGCCCGGCGCTCACACGCGCCTCCGGTGGCCTCTCACATCCGGGTCTCACCCGGAGATGTCGTCGTCACCCGCCATGTCCGCCGCTCTCCTCGCTACACGGTCAACGTCCGTTCCAGGCTAACAGGACCGTTTTCCTCCGGCAGGGATTTACGCCCCGGCGCGGGGCCCCCGCCCGCCCCCCGCAGCCCCCCCCCCCCGCAGGTCGGCCGCTCAGGCGTACCGCTCGCGCAGCTTGTACTTGAGGACCTTGCGCAGGGTCTCGTTCCTGGGGAGGGCGTCCACGAGTTCCAGTTGTTCGGGGAGTTTGAAGACGGAGAGGCCGGCCGTGCGGAGGAAGGCGGTCATCGTCTCCAGGGTGAGGGGTTCGGCGCCCTCGGGCTGTTCGACGACCGCGCAGACGCGTTCGCCGCGTTCGGCGTCGGGCAGGCCGATGACGGCGGCGTCGCCGACGCCGGGGTGTTCGTGGAGGAGGTCCTCGATCTCCTTGGCCGAGATGTTCTCGCCCTTGCGGATGATGATGTCCTTGATGCGGCCGGTGAGGACGAGGTGGCCGCCCTCCGTGAGGTGGCCGACGTCCCCGGTGATGAGGAAGCCGTCCTCGTCGAAGGCTGCGGCGGTCTGGGCCGGGTCCAGGTAGCCGCGGCAGACGGCCTCGCCGCGCAGCCGGACCTCGCCGTCGGCGGTGACGCGTATCTCCATGCCGGCGGGCGGGCGGCCCTCGGTGGTGGCCAGGTTCTCGGGGGTGTCGCCGGGGTCGCCCATGGTGATCATGGGGACCTCCGTCATGCCGTAGCCGTGGGTGAGCTGGCAGCCCATCTCCCGGACGACCGCGTGGTAGATCTCGGGCGGCTTCGGGGCGCCGCCGCCGGCGAGGAGGCGCAGGGTGGGGATGACCGGCTCGCCCGGCTGCTTGCGCTGCTCGGCGAGGAACATCGAGTAGAAGGCGGTGGACCCGCCCGCGACCGTGACGCCGTGCTTGCGGTACTCCTCCAGTGCCTCGGGCAGCGCGAACTGTTCGAACATGACCGCCGGGAACCCGTACAGCAGCAGCATCACCGTGTAGTCGGGTCCCGCGATGTGCGCGTACGGGAAGGCCATCGAGCCCACGTCGGCGTCGCTGAGGTGCAGGGCGTGGGCCAGGCAGGAGCCGCCGGCGAGGAGGGAGCGGTCGGTGTGCAGGACGCCCTTCGGGTCGGAGGTGGTGCCGGAGGTCCAGTAGATCCAGCGGACGTCGGTGCCGGAGGCGGGCGGCGGCGGGAGCACGGCCGGGTCGCCGTCGGGCAGGGCGTCGTAGGTTTCGAGGATGCCGCGCGCGCCGAGCCGCCGGGCCATCTCCGTGTGGTCGAAGCCGCGCCAGACCCCGGGGACGGCGAAGAACTCGGCGCCGGACTCGCGCAGCGCGAAGCCGACCTCCTTGTCCCGGTAGAAGGGGATCACCGGGGTCTGTACGGCGCCGAGGCGGGCCAGCGCGAAGGAGAGCACGGCCGTCTCGATCCGGGTCGGCAGCTGCCAGGCGACGACGGTCCCGGGGCGCACCCCCTCCCCGTACAGTCCGGCCGCGCAGCGCTCGGCGCGGTCGCGCAGTTCGCCGAAGGTCAGGGTGCGGTCGCCCTGGAGCAGGACGGGGCGGTCGGGGGTCAGTCCGGCGCGGCGTTCGACGAGCTCCCAGAGCGTGCGGGACTCGCCCAGGGCGTGTGCGGTCTCGTTCATCCCGTACTCCTCATGGCTGACGTTCCGTCAGATGGTGCGGTGAGCGTAGAGGTCCGGCGCTTGTCGGTCCAGGGGTGCGGGGCTAGCCTGACCCCATCGGATCTGACGGGTCATCAGAAATGGGAGAGGGCTCCATGACGGAACTGCCCCGCATCATCAGCGTCGACGACCACGTGATCGAGCCGGCCCACCTCTTCGAGACCTGGCTGCCGGCGAAGTACCGCGACCGCGGACCCAAGGCCCTCACCGCCGGGATCGGCGAGCTCGCCTACGTCGCCGGGAAGTACCAGATCACGATGGACCCCGACGGTCCGCCCACCGACTGGTGGATCTACGAGGACCTCAAGTTCCCGTACAAGCGCAACATCGCCGCCGTCGGCTTCGACCGCGACGACATGACCCTGGAGGGCATCACCCGGGAGGAGATGCGGCGCGGCTGCTGGGACCCGGCCGCGCGGCTCAAGGACATGGACCTCAACCACGTCGAGGCCTCCCTCTGCTTCCCCACCTTCCCCCGCTTCTGCGGCCAGACCTTCGCCGAGGCGCACGACAAGGAGGTCGCCCTCGCCTGCGTCCGCGCCTACAACGACTGGATGGTCGAGGAGTGGTGCGGCGACAGCGGCGGCCGGCTGATCCCGCTGTGCATCATCCCGCTCTGGGACATCGACCTCGCGGTCGCCGAGATCCGGCGCAACGCGGCGCGCGGGGTGAAGGCCGTCACCTTCTCGGAGATCCCCACCCACCTCGGACTGCCGTCCATCCACTCCGGCTACTGGGATCCGTTCTTCGCCGTCTGCCAGGAGACCGGGACGGTGGTGAACATGCACATCGGCTCCAGCAGCCAGATGCCGGCCGCCTCCCCTGACGCCCCGCCCGCCGTCCAGGCGTCCCTCTCCTTCAACAACGCGATGGCGTCGATGATGGACTTCCTCTTCTCCGGCGTCCTGGTGAGGTTCCCCCGCCTCAAGCTGGCCTACAGCGAGGGCCAGATGGGCTGGATCCCGTACGCCCTGGAGCGCGCCGACGACGTGTGGGAGGAGCACCGCGCCTGGGGCGGCGTCCGCGACCTGATCCCCGAGCCCCCCTCCACGTACTACTACCGGCAGATCTTCTGCTGCTTCTTCCGCGACAAGCACGGCATCGCCTCGCTCGACGTCGTCGGCCGCGACAACGCCACCTTCGAGACCGACTACCCGCACGTCGACTCCACGTTCCCGCACACCAAGGACGTCGCCCTCGACCACGTCAAGGGCCTCGACGACGAGACCGTCTACAAACTCATGCGCGGCAACGCCATCCGCATGCTCGGCCTCGGAATCGTCTGATGGAGCTCGCCTGCACCGACGAGGAGGAGGAGTTCCGGGCCCGGCTGCGGGAATGGCTCGCCGCCGAACTGCCCGGCCTGCCGCCCAGGCCCGACCCGCTCGACTGGCCGGCCCGGCGCGCCTACGACTGCGGCTGGCAGCGGCGCCTCTACGACGCCGGATACGGGCACGTCCACTGGGACGCCTCCCCGACCCAGCGCCTGATCTTCCTGGAGGAGACCGAACGCGCCGGCGCCCCCTACGTCGGCGCCAACTTCGTCGGCCTCCTCCACGCCGGACCCACCATCGCCGCCGAAGGCACGCCCGAACAGCGCGCCCGCTGGCTGGAACCCGTCCTGCGCGGCGACGAGGTCTGGTGCCAGGGCTTCAGCGAACCCGACGCCGGCTCCGACCTCGCCGCCCTCCGCACCCGGGCCGTCCGCGACGGCGACGCGTACGTCGTCACCGGCCAGAAGATCTGGACCTCCCACGCCGAGGCCGCCGACTGGTGCGAACTCCTCGTCCGCACCGACCCGGACGCCCCCAAACACCGGGGCATCACCTGGCTCGCCATGCCCATGGACGCCCCCGGCATCACCGTCCGGCCGCTGCGCACCCTCGCCGGGTCCACCGAGTTCGCCGAGATGTTCCTCGACGAGGTACGGGTGCCCGTCGGCAACCGGGTGGGCGAGGAGAACGACGGCTGGCGGGTCACCATGGTCACCCTCTCCTTCGAACGCGGCACCGCCTTCGTCGGCGAGGTCGTCGCCTGCCGCCGCGTCCTCGGCGAACTCGCCCGCACCGCCCGCGAGAACGGCACCTGGGACGACCCCGTCCTGCGCCGCCGCCTCGGCCGCCTCGGCGCCGAGTTCCAGGCGCTGTGGCGGCTCACCCAGTGGAACGTCAGCGAGGCCCAGGCCAGCGGCGGCGTCCCCGGCACCGGGGGCTCCGTCTTCAAGCTGCGCTACTCGCACGCCCGCCAGGAGCTGTACGACGCGGCCGCCGCCGTCCTCGGACCCGACGCGCTCGACCTGGCCCGCGAATGGAACCAGGACCGGCTCTCCTCGCTCTCGTACACCATCGCCGCCGGCACCTCGCAGATCCAGCAGAACATCGTCGCCGAGCGCATCCTCGGCCTGCCGAAGGGCCGGTGAAGCCGTCCATGGACTTCCGACTCACCGAGGACCAGAGGGCGCTCAAGCGAGGCGTACGGGAACTCCTGGAGCGGCGGTTCGGCCGGGAGGCGCTGCGGGGCGCGGTCGACGGTCGTGGCGCGGGCGGGGCGGCCGTGCTCGACCGGGAGCTGTGGCGCGAGCTCGGCGCCGCCGGCTTCTTCGCGCTCCGGCTGCCCGAGGCCGACGGGGGCGTCGGGCTCGGGCTTCCGGAGGCGGTGCTCCTCTTCGAGGAGGCGGGGCGGGTGTTGCTGCCGGGGCCGTTGATCGCTACGCATCTGGCGGCGGGGGAGGTGTCGGGGGCCGGGGAGGGGGCCGTCGTGGTCACCGCCGTTGATCCGAGCGGGCTCGTCGAGTGGCTGGAGGCCGCCGATGTCGTGCTCGGTGACGCGGAGGGGGCCGTGGCCGTGCGGAGCGTCGATCCGTTGACGCCCTTGCACCGGGCGCCCGCCGTCGTGGGTGGTGCCCACCCGTCCCGCCCCGCGGGACGCCTGCCCACAACGGGGGCCGCGGAGACGGAGGCGGGTTCGGCTTCTCACGAAGTCTCCCTCCTCACCGCCGCCGAGCAGCTCGGGTCCGCCGCTCGTACCACCGAGTTGGCCGTCGCCCACGCCCGGACCCGGGAGCAGTTCGGGCAGCCGATCGGGGGGTTTCAGGCCGTCAAGCATCTGTGTGCGCGGATGCTCGTACGAACAGAGGTCGCCCGGGTCGCCGTCTACGCCGCCGCCGTGACCGCCGATCCCGTCGAGATCGCCGGGGCCCGGCTGCTCGCCGACGAGGCCGCGACCGCGTGTGCGCGGGACTGCCTCCAGGTGTACGGCGGCATGGGCTTCACCTGGGAGGCCGATGTGCATCTGCACCTCAAGCGCGCCTGGGTGCGGGCCGAGCGCGGACTCTCGGGGGCGGCGGCGGAGGAGCTGGTGGCGGGCTCGTTGTAGCGGGGAGGTGACACAGCGTCGATATCGTGTTGTGTCCTTCGGCGGGGCCGTCACGGCCCGGAGTCGGCCTCCGGCTCCGGTACGCTCCGTGGGATGCGAGTGCTTGTGAGCCCGGATCGCACCGGTGCTGCCGACGCGGTGGCTCCGGGTCCGGGAATGCGCGCCGCTCGCGCCCCACGGAGGCGCTGTGCGCGCCCCTGTTCGACTCCCCGCAGAGTGCGTCGCACAGTATGGACTACGCGTACTCCTTCGCGCTGGAATATGCCCATAGCGCTTGTTGCGGTGACTGTACGTCAACCATGCTGTCTCGCAAGGGAATCACGTTCTGTAAGGACGCTGATGGCTGTGAGGCGCGAGGCGATGTGTCCGCCGGTTCGGATGGTGTGAACGGTGCAGGTGCTTCAGGTTCAGTTGGAGGTCGGAGCCGATCCGGCCGAGGTGGGACGCGCCCGGCGGTGGGCGCGGTCGCGGCTGGCGGGGTCGGGGATAGGGGACGACGAGCCGCTGGCGGACACGCTGGTGCTGCTCATCTCCGAACTCGTCACCAACGCGGTGGTCCACACGGGCTGCCCGGCCGTGCTGCGGATGCTGTTCGGCAGGGGCGGGGTGCGGGTCGAGGTCGCCGACACCAGCGACCGCCCGCCGAAACCCCGGCACGCGGAGGGCGAGGACACCAACGGGCGCGGCCTGGAGCTGGTCGACGGGCTCGCCGACCGGTGGGGCTGGCAGCGCGAGGGCGCGGGCAAGAGCATCTGGTGCGAGGTGGACCGGGCTCCGGCCGCGGGTCCCCTCGCGCAGGGCTCACCCGCCCGGGTGCACTGTTGACGGTTCGTGGCGAATTGACCACCCTTGGGTGAGCGATTCGTACGGCGAGGGGAGTCGAGGGGCACCGCGCCCCTCGACCGGCGCGGGTCGTGACGGGTGGCGGCCTTCGTGCCGTGCTCGGGGCGCGCGCGAGTGCGCCGCCACCCGACGCCGTCCCGCGCGGGCCCGTCCCGTGCGGACCTCGCCGTCCCGTGCGGACCCGCGCGGGCCCGAGGTCGCGCCCCCGGCTCAGAGGACGGCCACCGGTGCCACCGGTGTGCCGGTGCCGCCCACGAAGGGCTCGGGCATCGCGGAGAGCAGGAACGCGTACCGCCGTTCTTGTGCACAGGCTGTGGACAGTTCCTCCAGGTTCCAGTTCTGCCCCTGGAGCATGCCCATCTCGACCAGGTCGAGGGCGTGCACGGGCAGCCACAGGTTCTCGATCTCCGGCGGGAAGATCTCGAAGGTGAGCGTGTCGTTGGCGACGGCCGCCACGTCCCGGGCGTGGAACCACTCGGGCGTCCGCACGGACAGACCGGGCGACGGGAACGCGTACCCGTGCTTGTCCCCGGCCAGATAGGCCTGGATCTGCCCCGTCCGTACGAGCACGATGTCGCCCGGCCGTACGGTGACCCCGCCGAACTCCGCCGCCTCGTCGAGGTCCTCGGGCGTGACGGCGTGGTCGCCGGGCAGCCGGTCCAGGCCCTTGGCGGCGGCCACGTCGAGCAGCACCCCGCGGCTCACCAGGTGCCGGGCGGTGTGGATGCCGCTGAACTGTGAGCGCCCGTGCGGGGTGATGGTGGAGGCGGGCCGCCCGTTGTAGATCCGCCCCGAGTGCGAGGCGTGGGTGAGCGCGTCCCAGTGGGTGCCGGCCTGGAGCCCGAGGGTCACGGCGTCGTCGCTGGTGGCGACGGTGCCGGGGCCGAAGAGCTCCTGGTTGATCTGGACCATGACGTGCAGCGGGTTGACCCGGCCGGGGATCATGCCGGTCTGCACGCCGTCCTGTTCGAGGGCGACGGCCAGGGGGACGCGGCGGCCGGTGCGGACGGTGGCGGCGGCCTCGCGGACCACCTCGTCGGTGATCAGGTTGAGGGTGCCGATCTCGTCGTCCTGGCCCCAACGGCCCCAGTTGTTGACGCGCTTGGCGATCTCGTGGAATTCCGGCGGAAGGGCGCTGGGCGAAGACATCGGGCCTCCGGGGTCTTGTTTTCCGGTATCTGACGGGCCGTAGAATCCTGACGACGAAAGAATCTAACGGACCGTCAGAAACCGCGGGAAGGGGCCGGACGTGGGGAACTTCTTGGCAGGGAAGGTCGTCGCCGTGACGGGCGCGGGGCGGGGGATCGGCCGTGCGGTCGCCCTCGCCTGCGCCGCGGAGGGCGCGAAGGTCGTCGTCAACGACTACGGGGTCTCCATCGAGGGCGGCGAGCCGACGAGCGAGGTCGCCGAGTCCGTCGTCAAGGAGATCGAGGCCGCCGGCGGGGCGGCCGTCGCCGTCGCCGACGACATCTCGACGATGGCGGGCGGGCAGCGGATCGTCGACGTGGCGCTCGCCGAGTACGGGCGCATCGACGGCGTCGTGTGCGTGGCCGGCATCCTGCGCGAGCGGATGCTCTTCAACATGTCCGAGGAGGAGTGGGACCCCGTCGTCGCCACCCACCTCAAGGGCACCTTCACCGTCTTCCGGGCCGCCTCGGCGGTCATGCGCCGCCAGGGCGGCGGCACCCTCATCGGCTTCACCAGCGGCAACCACCAGGGCTCCGTCGCCCAGGCCAACTACTCGGCGGCCAAGGGCGGCATCATCTCCCTGGTCCGCTCGGCGGCCCTCGGCCTCCACAAGTACGGCGTCACCGCCAACGCGGTCGCGCCCGTCGCCCGCACCCGGATGTCGGCCAACGTGCCGATGGAGCTCAAGGAGATCGGCGAGCCGGAGGACGTGGCCGCGCTCGTCGTCTACCTGCTCTCCGAACGGGCCAGGGCCGAGAAGATCACCGGCCAGGTCTACACGATCGCCGGGCCCAAGATCGCCGTCTGGGCCCAGCCCCGCGAGCTGCGCGCCGGGTACGCGGAGGGCGGCGCCTGGACCCCGGACCGGATCGCCGACTTCCTCCCGGGCACGGTCGGCACCGACCCGATGCCGATGCTCCAGCAGCTGGAGGAGATGGCGCGCGCCGCGGCGGCCAAGGACCGCCCCAACTCCCGTGAGGAGAACGGATCATGAGAGGCGTCGTCTTCGACGGGAAGCAGGTCCGGGTCGTCGACGACCTGGAGGTCCGCGACCCGGGGCCCGGCGAGGTGCTGGTCGGCATCGCGGCGGCCGGGCTGTGCCACAGCGACCTCTCGGTCGTCGACGGCACGATCCCCTTCCCCGCGCCCGTCATCCTCGGCCACGAGGGCGCCGGGATCGTCGAGGCCGTCGGCCCCGGCGTCACCCATGTCGTGCCGGGCGACCACGTGGCCCTGTCCACCCTCGCCAACTGCGGGGCCTGCGCCGAATGCGACCGGGGGCGCCCGACGATGTGCCGCAAGGCCATCGGGATGCCCAAACAGCCGTTCTCCCGCGCCGGGCAGCCGCTGTTCCAGTTCGCGTCGAACTCCTCCTTCGCGGAGAAGACCGTCGTGAAGGCCGTCCAGGCGGTGAGGATCCCCACCGAGATCCCGCTGACCTCCGCCGCCCTCATGGGCTGCGGCGTCCTCACCGGCGTCGGCGCCGTCCTCAACCGGGCCAGGGTCGACCGCGGCGAGACCGTCGTCGTCATCGGCACCGGCGGCATCGGCCTCAACGTCCTCCAGGGCGCCCGGATCGCGGGCGCGACGACGATCGTCGCCGTCGACACCAACCCGGCGAAGGAGCAGGTGGCCCGCGAGTTCGGCGCGACCCACTTCCTCACCTCGACGGACGCGGTACGGGAGATCCTGCCGACCGGCGCGGACCACGTCTTCGAGTGCGTGGGCCACACCGGCCTCGTCCGCACCGCGATCGACCTGCTCGACCGGCACGGCCAGGCGATCCTCCTCGGCATGACCGCCCCGAAGGCCGAGGCGACCTTCCTGCCGGCCGCGATGTTCCTGGACAAGTCGATCCTGGGCTGCCGCTACGGCTCCTCCCGCCCCCAGAAGGACATCGCCCTCTACGCCGACCTCTACCTCTCCGGCCGCCTCCTCCTCGACGAACTCGTCACGCAGACGTACCCGGTGGAGGAGTTCGCGCGGGCGGTGGAGGACGCGGAGCAGGGGAAGGTGGCGCGGGGGGTGCTGACCTTCTGACGGGGGGCGTGGCCTTCCGGGCCGGGGCTCCGGCCTTCCGGCCCGGCTAGCCGGCGGCCCCCGCCGTCCGGAAGGTGCGCCGGTACGCCGTGGGGGTCACGCCGATCGCCGTCTGGAGGTGCACCCGCAGTGACTGGGCGGTGCCGAAGCCCGCGTCGTGGGCGATCTGGTCGACCGGGAGGGCGGTGGATTCCAGGAGGTGGCGGGCGCGTTCGACGCGCTGCTGGGTGAGCCACTGGCCGGGGCTGATGCCGACCTCCTCGCGGAAGCGGCGGGTGAAGGTGCGCACGCTCATCGACTCCCGGACCGCCAGGTCCCGCAGCTGGATCGGCTCGTGGAGGTGGGCGAGGGCCCAGGCGCGGGCCGTGGTCGTGGTCGAGGTGCCGGACTCCGGGACCGGCCGCGCGATGTACTGGGCCTGCCCGCCGTCCCGGTGCGGGGGCACGATCGTGCGCCGGGCCACGTCGTTGGCGACGCCGGCGCCGTGGTCGCGGCGGACGATGTGCAGGCACAGGTCGATCCCGGCGGCGACGCCGGCCGAGGTCAGCACGTCGCCGTCGTCCACGAAGAGGACGTCCGCGTCGACGCGTACCCGGGGGAAGAGGCGCTGGAAGTGCTCGGCGGAGGCCCAGTGGGTGGTGGCCGGGCGCCCGTCGAGGTGGCCGGCGGCGGCCAGCACGTACCCGCCGGTGCAGATGGCGACGAGCCGGGTGCCGGGCCGGATGTGCGCGAGGGTCGCCGCCAGCTCGGGGGGCAGGCGGCCCTCGTCGTGGACGGGGCCGAGTTCGTACGAGGCGGGGATGACGACCGTGTCGGCGGTGCCGAGGACCTCGGGGCCGTGCTCGACGTGCACGGAGAAGTCGGCGTCGGTCTGGACCGGCCCGGCGGCCGTCGCGCAGGTGACGATCTCGTACAGCAGCCGCCCCTCGCCGTCCCTGGCGCGGCCGAAGATGCGGTGGGGTATGCCCAGTTCGAAGGGGAGCAGTCCGGGCAGGGCGAGGACGGCGACCCGGTGGGGGCGTG
The DNA here is from genome assembly GCF_055560575.1 of Streptomyces sp. NPDC023157. NCBI lineage: Bacteria > Bacillati > Actinomycetota > Actinomycetes > Kitasatosporales > Streptomycetaceae > Streptomyces > Streptomyces sp. NPDC023157. Next base: position 543,849 of record NZ_JBVHIL010000004.1, on the reverse strand, counting down.
GGCTGTTCAAAGCTGGCTCGACCTCCGAAATACAGTGGTGGTCCAGACCATTCCACTGGTACGTCTGTGTGCTCGTGACGGACAACACGTACAAGTCTGAGGCCGACGGGCGGATTCCCGCTCCCGTCGAGCCGCCCGCACCCGCCGAGGGGTTCCCCGCCCCCACCGAGCCGCCCGCGCTCTGGAACCGTAACTTCCGGCTCTTCTTCGTCGCCCGCGCGGTCGCCGTGTTCGGCGAGGGCATGGTCCCGGTCGCCTTCGCCGCCGGACTCATCGGCGCAGGTCACTCCGGATCCACCGTCGGCTACGCGCTCGGTCTGTGGACCGCGTCCTTCGCCGTCTTCGTGCTCTTCGGAGGCGTCCTCGCCGACCGCTTCACCGCGCGGCGCATGATGATCCTCGCCGACCTCCTGCGGCTGCCCGGCGCCGTGCTGCTCGGGGTCACCTTCGCGCTCGGCAGCCCGCCGCTGTGGGCCGTGTACGCGCTGTCTGCCGTCAGCGGCGTCGGCGCCGCCCTGTTCCAGCCGGGCGTCGCGTCCACGATCCCCCGCATCGCCCCCGACGTGCAGCGGGCCAACGCGGTGCTCCGGGTCGTCGAGGCGCTGATGACCATGGCGGGCCCGGCCGCCGCCGGTCTGCTCGTCGCCCTGTGGAACGCCGGCGCGGCCTTCGCCGTCAACGGCGCCGCCTTCGCGGTCAGCGCCGTCTGCTTCACCCTGCTGCGGATCGCGCCGGTCCCCTCCGACGGGATCCGGCGCGGCTCGATGGCCTCCGAACTCGCCCTCGGCTGGCGCGAGTTCCGGGCCCGCAGCTGGCTGTGGGGGGTCATCGCCATCTGGACGGTGTACGGGCTGACCGTCGCGGGCCCGGCGGTGCCGCTCACCGCGAGCCTGGTGACCGGGCAGCACGGCTCGGCGACATACGGCGTCCTGATGGGCGTCAACGGCGCGGGCAGCGCCGTCGGCGGCCTGCTCGCCCTGCGGCTCCGCCCGGTCCGCCCGCTGGCCGCCGGCGCGGTCGCCCTGCTCGGCCTCCCGGTGAACCTGCTGCTGCTCGGCACCGACGCGGCCGTACCGCTGCTGTACGCGGGCCAGTTCATCGGCGGCGCGGCCTTCGCCTTCTGGCTGGTGATGTGGTCCACGGCGGTCCAGACGCACGTCCCGCAGGACGCGCTGAACCGGATGCACGCGTACGACGTGGCCGGATCGCTGCTGATGATGGGCGTCGGCCGGACGCTGTCGGGCCCGGTGGCGGCCGTGGTGGGCACGGAACAGGTGCTGCTGGCCGGGGCGGGCATCGCGGTCCTCGTGGTGGCGGCGCTGCTGGTGGTGCGCCCGATCAGGACGCTGCCGAGGCTGTAGCGCGGGGCGGGGGCCCGGGGGTGTCCGGTGAGGGGTGAATCGGGCCCGGGGGGTGGCCCGCGGCGGGCGGATCGGGCCTCGGATCGGAGTGTGGCCCGATCCGTTGGAAACGCGGCCTTCGGGCCAATGGTGGCCGGGACCCGGCGGCCGGATCCTGTATGACGTGACCCAGTCAATCGAGACAGCCGAGACCGCACCGTCCCCCGAGCCCTCCGCCCTCCGCCCTCCCCGTCCCACCCCCCGCGTGCACCGCGCCTGGTTCGTCGCGGCCGTCACCTTCGTCACGATCATCGGGGCGGCGGCCTTCGCCTCGCTGCCCGGTCTCCTCATCGAGCCGCTGCACGGCGAGTTCCAGTGGTCGCGCGGCACGATCGGCTTGGCGGTCTCCGTGAACCTCGCGCTGTACGGCGTGACGGCGCCGTTCGCGGCGGCGCTGATGGACCGCTTCGGCATCCGGAAGGTCGTGGCGGTGGCCCTCACGGTCATCGCGGCCGGGTCCCTCCTCACCGTGTGGATGACGGCGGCCTGGCAGCTGATCCTGTTCTGGGGCGTCCTCGTCGGCCTCGGCAGCGGCTCCATGGCGCTTGCGTTCGCCGCGACGGTCACCAACCGCTGGTTCGTCGCGCGGCGCGGCCTGGTCACCGGCATCCTGACCGCGGCCGGGGCCTCGGGGCAGCTGGTCTTCCTGCCGCTGCTGTCGTGGATGGTCGAACACCACGGCTGGCGCCCCGCCTCCGTCACGGTCGCGCTGTCCGCGCTCGCGGTGGTGCCCTTCGTGTGGCTGCTGCTGCGCGACCACCCGGCGGACGTGGGCCTGGCCCCGTACGGCGGGGAGTACGCCGCCAAGCCCGCCCCGGTCACGGGGGCGGCCCGCCGCGCCCTCACCGTCCTGTTCAAGGCGGCCCGCACGGGCCCCTTCTGGCTCCTGGCCGGCACCTTCGCGATCTGCGGCGCCTCCACCAACGGCCTGGTGAAGACCCACTTCGTACCCGCCGCCCACGACCACGGCATGCCGGTGACCGCGGCGGCCGGACTGCTCGCCGTGATCGGCGTCTTCGACGTGGTCGGCACGATCGCCTCGGGCTGGTTCACCGACCGCTTCGAGGCCCGCCGCCTCCTCGCCGTCTACTACGCCCTGCGCGGCATCTCGCTGCTCTTCCTGCCGATGCTGCTGGCCCCGTCCGTGCACCCGCCGATGCTGTTCTTCATCGTCTTCTACGGCCTCGACTGGGTCGCCACGGTCCCGCCGACCATCGCCCTGTGCCGCGAGCACTACGGCGAGGACAGTGCCATCGTCTTCGGCTGGGTCCTCGCCTCCCACCAGGTGGGCGCCGCCGTCATCGCCTTCGCCGGCGGCGTCGCCCGCGACGTCTTCGGCTCCTACGACCTCGTCTGGTACGCCTCCGGCGCCCTGTGCGCGGCGGCGGCGCTGATGGCCCTGGTGATCCGCAGGCCCCAGTCGGGGGCGGTGGCTACGGCAGGAGCATGATGGCGGCTGGGGGGTGACCGTACATGGCGTACGAGGACATGGCGGACGAGCGGGAACGGGAGCAGGAGCAGGACGGGCGGACTTCCGGCCGGATGCTCTGGGTCTCGGTCCTGGTGCTGTGTCTGGAGAGTGTCGCCGTCTGGATCGGCACCGAGACGTGGAGCGACACCCAGCCGTCGTACGGCAGCGGCTACGACGCGATGGCCCCGCTGTTCCTGCCGGTCCTCACGGTGGTCTGGCTGTTCGGCACGGCCCTGGTGTCCCTGGCCCTCGTCCTTCCTGCGGTGGGCCTGAGCGAGGCCCTGGAAGACCGGTTCGGGGGCCGGACCTGGCGCTGGCTGGCGCTCGTGGCGATCGTCCCCGCCGCCCTGCTCGTCCCGCTCCTCGGGGCCTGGTGGTGGTGGCCCGTCGGCTGGGCGGGACTGACCGTGGCCGCGCTGGCCGCCCGCAGGGCGCGGCGCGGCTCGTTCGTGACGGTGCTCCTGTGGGGCACGGCCGCCGTCCTGGGCGTCGGCATGGCGGGCGGCGTCGCCGGGCACACCGGGCTGATCCCGACCTACGCTCCGCCGCGCCTCTCCGGGAAGGCCCTGGTCGGCACCTGGACGGACGGCAGCGGCGGCAGGCTGACGTTCACGGCGGACGGCCGGGTCACGGTCGAGGGCGTCGTCCGCGAGGTCGTCGACGAGTACGACAACGTCCTCACCGCGGAGTGCACGGGTGAGGGCGGCTGGGCCCACCGGGTCGCCGACGGCAGCGGACGCCAGGAGGTCGAGCTCAGCGTCGACGGCTGCTTCTGGCCCGCCTGGGAGGTGGGCGGTACCGACGCCGTACCCGCGCTCTACCAGCTCTTCGGAGACCCGGACGCGCCGCGCCTGTACGAGCTCCGCAAGGCGCCCCCCGCTACGCGCTGAACCGCCCGAACCGCCCCCGGTGGAACAGCAGCGGGTCGGCCGTGTCGTCCGTGGCGTCGAGGGTCTCCACGCGGCCGACCACGATGAGGTGGTCGCCGCCCGTGTGCACGGTGGTGATCGCGCAGTCGAGCCAGGCCGGGGCGTCCGGGAGGCGCGGGGAGCCGGTGGCCGGGGCGGGGGTCCAGGGCACGCCCGCGAACTTGTCGGCGCCGCTCACCGCGAAGGAGCGGCACAGTTCGCCCTGGTCGGCGCCGAGGATGTTGACGCAGAAGGTGCCGGCGCGGGCGATGCGGGGCCAGGTCGTCGACGTGCGGGCGACCATGAAGGCGATCAGCGGCGGGTCGAGGGAGAGCGACGCGAAGGACTGGCAGGCGAAGCCCGTCGGCCCTTCCTCGTCCAGGGCCGTCACGATCGTGACCCCGCTCGCGAAGTGCCCGAGCACGCGCCGGAACTCGGCGGGGTCGACCGACAGGCGTTCGTCGTCCCGTACGGCGCGCAGCGCGGGGCGGGGCAGGGGTTCCACGGCCGTGGGCGCACCGGCCGATCTCAGGTATCGGACGGCGGTGGCCGCCATCCCAGCGTGTCCCATCACACCGCCCATTGAAGCTGACGGAGTGTCAGATGAGAACCCCCGCGCCTCAGTCGGCCTCGCCGACCGCCGCCTCGTAGGCGAGCAGGGTGTCCACGAAGAGGCGCCGCTGCTCCGCCGTCAGCGGGGCGAGGGCCGCGCGCCAGGCCGTCGCGCCGGGGGCCAGCCAGGCGGTGATGGCCGGGGTGTGGGAGTCGGTGATCCGGACGATCCGGCGGCGCCGGTCCCGCTCGTCCTCGCGCCGTTCCAGGACGCCCTTCCGGCTCAGGTCGCCCACGAGCAGGCTGACCGTGGTCGGCGCGACCTCCAGCCGGGCGGCGAGCTCGTTGACGGACATCGCCCCGTCGAAGAGGAGCAGGGCGAGCAGGGAGAGGTGGCGCGGGGCCAGGTCGAGGGAGCGCAGCGGCTCGGGTACGGGGATCCGCTTGGCCCGGCCGATCAGGCGGGGCATGAGCAGCAGCAGTTCGCGGACGGTGTCGTCGGCGTTCTCGGGCATGCGGCGGCGGTCTCCCTCATTTACCTTTGAGTCCAAAGGTGTTTTACTGGCAAAGCTAAACCCCCTCATCGTACGGAGGTTGGTCCGCCATGCCGCACTTCACCCTGCACATCCGTGAGGAGACCCTCGACGGCACCGTCGAGGCCCCCCTGATCCGCGCGCTCACCGACGCCGTCGGCTCCGTCTTCGGCGCCGGTTTCGCCCGTCTCGTCGGCGTCGACCTGATCGGTGTCCCGCAGCGCCGCCGGGGCGTCGGCGGCGTCCTGAGCGACGCGCACGGACCGCACGTCACCCTCAGCATGCGCGAGGCCGCCTACCACCTCGCGGAGGTCCCCGACGCCCCCGCCCGCCTCGTCGCCGCCACGACCGACGCCCTCGCCGGAGTGCTCGGCGAGGGCGTACGGAGTCAGGTCGTCGTCACGATCGCGGGCGTCCCGGACGGGCGTACGGGCGTGGCGGGCGCGGTCGCGTAGATCCCGCGGCGGGGGTCGGGATCAGGCAGTCGGGATGAGACGGTCGGGATCAGGCAGTCGGGATCGGACGGTCGGGATCGGACGGTCGGGATCAGAAGTCGAGCACCTGGACGCCGTCGCTGTAATAGAGCGTGACGTAGGCGTGGTGGCCGTCGGGCGTCAGCGCGATGCGGCTCGGGCCGGTGCCGGTGCCGGTGGGGATGGTGTCGACCACGGCGTTCGTACGGGTGTCGATCACGGACACGCTGTCCGACTGCTCGTTGACGACGTAGGCACGCCGCCCGTCGTGGCTCACCACGACGGCCGCCGGCCCCTCGCCCACGGTGACGGGGCTGCCGGTCGCCTTGCCGGTCGCGGCGTCGACGACGTGGACCGTGCCCGACCGGTCCGTGACGTAGAGGTGCCGACCGTCGGGTGTCACCGCGAGCCCGGTGGGGAGGTTGTCGATGTCGTACCGGCCGACGACCTCGCCGGTGGCCGTGTCGATCACCGACAGGGAGCCGGGGTTCGCGAAGCCGGCGACGTAGACGCGCCGGCCGTCCGGCGAGATCGCCAGGTCGACGGGGTTGCTGCCGAGCTTGATCTCCTGCGTACGCGTGCCGGTGGCCGTGTCGATCACTGCCACCGAGCCCGACCACGTGTCGGCGACGTAGGCGTGCCGGCCGTCGGGGGTGATCGCGATGCGGGACGGGACCTCGCCGACGCCGATGGTGCCGGTCCTCTTCCCGGTCGACGTGCTGTAGACGTTCACCGCTCCGTTGACGGAGAACGACGTGTCGTCGGTGACGTAGGCGTGACGCCCGTCGGGGGTGATGGCCACGTCGCCGGCGTCTTTGCTGACGCCGAAGCCGCCGACCACCGTCCTGGTGCTCGTGTCGATCACCGCGATCCGGCCCGTTCCGGTGACGACGACGTAGGCGTGCCGGCCGTCCGGCGCCATCGTGATGCCGTACGGGGAGTCACCGACCTGGACGGTGGCGGTGGGAGCGGGCGCCGTGTCCGGTGCCGCGGTCGCCGGTGCCACCAGCGCACCCGCCAGGGCGAGCAGCGCGGCCAACGCGAACCGGACGGCACGGAAAGTGAGGATGCTCATGGCGGCGTCTCCTGGCCCCTCTTCCAGGATGACGCCTCCTGCCGTGCCCGCAACCGCAGTTAGGGATCCGCCCCGGCCTCACCGCCCCCGGGCCTCACCGCCCCTCGTACGTCGGCGTCCGGCGTTCCACGAACGCCGCCACCCCCTCCTGCGCGTCCCGCGTGGTCATGCACAGCTCCTGGGCGTCGGCCTCCGCCGCGAAGGCGGATGCCCGGTCGTTGTCCAGGGACGCGTTCACCAGGCGCTTGGTCAGGGCCAGGGCCCGGGTCGGGCCCTGGGCCAGGCGTTCGGCCCACTCGCGGGCCGTCTTCTCCAGCTCCTCCGCCGGCACCACCCGGTTGACCAGGCCCAGCGCCCGCGCCTCCGCCGCCGGGACGGCGTCGCCGAAGAACATCAGCTCCTTCGCCCGTTGCGGGCCGATCAGCCGCGTCAGCAGGTACGCCCCGCCCCCGTCGGGCACGATCCCGCGCCGGGCGAACACCTCCACGAACTTCGCCGACTCGGCGGCCAGCACCAGGTCGCACGCGAACGCCAGGTGTGCCCCGATCCCGGCGGCCGTCCCGTTGACCGCCGCGATGACCGGCTTCTCGCAGTCCATGACGGCCGCGATGAAGCGCTGGGCGCCCCCGCGGATCATGCGCGCCACGTCGCCCTGTACGCGATCCCCGGACGCGGACGGCCCGCCCCGCAGGTCGGCGCCCGCGCAGAAGCCGCGGCCGGTGGCCGTGATCACCACCGCGCGGACGGCCGGGTCGGCGGACGCGTCCGCGAGGAGCGCGATGATCCGTTCCCGCTGGTCCCAGGTGACCGCGTTCATCGCCTCGGGCCGGTTGAGCGTGATCCACGAGACGCCGTTCTCGACGGCGTGCAGGACGTCCGACATGCTTTTCCCTCCGGAGGGCGACTACCGGCACACCGCGAGCGCGTCCAGGGCCACGGCGCCCTGCCCCCGCGGCAGCACCATCAACGGGTTGATGTCCAACTCGGCGAGGTCGCCGTCCAGTTCGAGGGCCATGCGCTGCACCCGCAGCACGACTTCGACCAGCGCGTCCACGTCGGCCGGCGGCGCTCCCCGTACCCCGTCGAGGAGGGCCCGCCCGCGCAGTTCGCCGAGCATGTCCCGGGCTTCCCGTTCGCCGAAGGGCGGCACCCGTACGGCGGCGTCGTTCAGGACCTCGACCAGGACGCCGCCGAGTCCGACGGTGACGGTCGGTCCGAAGAGCTGGTCGTGGGTCACGCCGACCACCATCTCGACCCCGTGCGGCACCATCTGGCAGACGAGGACCCCGTCGAGGTCGATGCCCTCGTAGCGGGCGATGTCGGTGAGTTCGCGGTACGTGTCGCGGATCTGGCTCGCCGAGGTGAGCCCGACCTTCACCAGGCCCAGCTCCGTCTTGTGGGCGAGCTGGGGGCCCGAGGCCTTCATGACGACCGGGTAGCCGACCAGGCCGGCCGCCCGTACGGCCGCCGCCGCGCTGGTCACCAACTGCTCGCGCGGCACCCGGATCCCGTACGCCCGCAGCAGTTGCTTCGCCGCGTGTTCGCTCAGCCGGTGGCCGGGCCGCAGCAGGGCCTGCGCCTTGCGGAAGGAGGGGGACGGGGTGCGCGGGGCCTCGTCGAAGGGGGAGCGGTAGCCGGTGGTGAAGCGGTGGTGGTCGAGGTAGGCCTTCACGGCGCCGATGCAGTTGGAGAAGGTGCGGAAGGTGGCGACCCGCGAGGAGCCGAGGAGGGTGGTGCGGTAGGCGTCCTCGGTGCCGACGGGCGAGCCCCACACCACGCAGACCAGCTTGTCGGTCGCCTCGGCCGCGTCCACCAGGTCCTGCGCCAGTTTGTCGCTCATCGGCGGGAAGGGCCCGGTGATGGGACAGATCAGCACCCCGACCTCGGGGTCGGCGAGGATCGCGTCGATGATCTTCCGGCCGCGCCAGTCGCCGACCGGGTGCCCGCCGTTGTCGACGGGGTTGGCGACGCTCAGGTAGTCGGGGATCCACTGGTGCAGCTCGTCCTGCTTCGCCTCGGACAGGGTCGGCAGGGTGAGTCCGGCGGCCGTCGCCAGGTCGGAGAAGTGGGCGCCGGTGCCGCCGGAGATCGAGTAGACGACGACGCCGTCCGCGACCGGCTTGCGGGCGCGGGCGAGCAGGGCGGCGGTGTCCTGGAGCTGGTCGAGCCCGTCGACCCGGATGACGCCGAACTGGCGCATGGCCGCGTCGACGACCTTGTCCGCGCCGGTCAGCTTGCCGGTGTGGGAGGCGGCCATCCGGGCTCCGGCCTCGGTGCGGCCGACCTTGACGGCGACGACGGGCACCCCGCGCCGGGCGGCCTGGTCGGCGGCGAGCAGGAAGGAACGCCCGTCCTTGAGCCCTTCCACGTAACAGGCGATGGCGCCGACCTCGGGCCGGTGCGCGAAGTACGAGAGGAAGTCGGCGGTCTCCAGGTCGGCCTCGTTGCCGGTGGGTGCCCAGTGGGAGAGCCGGACGCCCAGCTCCTGCATGGTGAAGACGGGCCGGCCCTGGTGTCCGGACTGGGTGATGAGGGCGACGGCGGGGCCGTCCAGGTCCTCGCGGAAGCGCTCGAAGGCGTTGAGGTTGGTGTTGGGGCCGAGGAGGCGCAGGCCCGAGCGTCCGACGGCGGCGGCGAGGCGTTCCTGTGCGGCGGCGCCTTCCTCGCCGGTCTCGGCGAAGCCGGACGCGAAGGCGACGGCGAACCGGACCTTGGCCTCGGCCAGTTGCTCGACGACCGGCAGCGGGTCGGCAACCAGGAGTACGGCGAGGTCGACGTTGACGCCGAGCGTGCCGAGTTCGGCGACGGAGGGGACGCAGTCGATGCCGAACACGGAGGTGCGGGTCGGGTGCACCGGCACCACCCGGGCGCCGACCCGCCCGGCCCAGTCGAGGAGCTGGCGGGTGATCCCGGTGTTGGGCCGCCCCTCGGTGTCGGACGCGCCGACGACGGCCACCACCTCGGGCCGGAAGAACCGGTCGAGCTCGGGCACGGGCGCGTGCAGGGGCCGCCCGCTGACGTCCCTGTCGCCCTCGACGGCGGTGACGCCGTGCACCGCGACCCGGGTGGGCTGCTCGCCGCAGGCGACGACGCGTGCGCGGAGGTCCGTGGTGAAGGTGCCGTGAGTCGATCCAAGCATCGTGGTAGCTCCGCCCGTCCGTTACCTCATCCCTGACGCATAGTCAGATTACAGAACTGACGGGGAGTCAGGAATGGCCGTGCAGCGACGACCTGACGCGGCCGGCCCGCGACCGTGCGCGCGGTGAAGGGGGGTGGGCGCCGCCTACCCGACCGCCGGCGCGATCCGAGCGCGCCAGGGCGGGCCCCCGCTACCCGCCCGTCCGCGCGATCCGCGCCCCCCGCTTCCCGGTCCTGGCGATCCGCCGCGCGATCCGTTCGGCGTCCTTCGCCATCTCCCGGAACATGCCGCTGATCGGATTCGTGAACCCCGTGAAGTAGAGCCCCGGCGCCCCCTCCGGGCACTTCGCCCCCCGCGCGACCGGCCGCCCGCGCGCGTCGAGCACGCCGAGGTGTCCGAGCAGCGGTTCCAGGGCCCGTTCGTACCCGGTGGCGGCGATCACCGCGTCCGGGGTGATCCGTGAACCGTCGGCGAGTACGACCGCGTCCCCGTCGAAGGAGTCCACGGCGGCGACCGGTTCCACCTTCCCCGCCTTGACGGCGGCGACCAGCCCGACGTCCTGGACCGGGATCGCGCCCTGGCCGACCCGGGAGTAGAGCCCGCCCTGGGGCCGGGGTATCCCGTACGCGGAGAGGTCGGCGGTCATGAACCGCCCGAGCAGTCCCGTGACCCGGTCGACCAGGCCCACCGGGAGGCGCCGCACGAGGATGCCGTTGCGCTGGCTGGCCCAGCCGGCGGTGGAGCGCCGGACGATGTACGGGGCGGTGCGCACGGCGAGCCGCACGCGGGCGGCGCCGCCCTCCGCGAGGTCCGCCGCGATCTCGGCGCCGGTGTTGCCGACGCCGACGACGAGGACGTCCCGGCCCTCGTACGGGAGCGGGTTGCGGTAGGCGCTCGCGTGGACGAGGTCCTTCTCGCGGCGGTACGTGCCGAGGCCGGGCCAGTCCGGTACGCGGGGCGTGTGGTTGAAGCCGGTGGCGACGACGACGGCGGAGCCGACGAGCCGCCGCCCCCCGGTGGCGTGCAGGATCCACTCCCCGTCCTGCGCCCCCTTCTCGACCCGGTCGACCTCGACGCCGGTCACGATCTCCAGGTCGAGCACCTCGGCGTACTTCTCCAGGTACCGGACCACGTCCGCGCGGGCCACCCAGCGCCCGAAGGAGCGGGGGATCCTCAGGCCGGGCAGGGCGGAGAGCCGGCGGGTGGTGTGCAGCCGCAGCCGGTCGTAGTGGCGGCGCCAGGAGGCGCCGACGGCGTCCGACTTCTCCAGGACGACGGCCCGCACGCCCTGCTCGCGCAGGGCGGCGGCGACGGCGAGTCCGCCGGGTCCGCCGCCGATGACGTAGACGGGGTGGCTCGGGGGGGTGGTCATGAACGCTGAGCGTAATGACGCGTACACGCGATGGGTCTCGGTCAAGAGGGGGTTCGGTTGCGAATCGATCACGCGTGCAGAGGTCTTGCGAAGACCCGACCCGATCCGCTGAACTGACGGCCTGTCAGATTTCACTTCCTCCCGAAGGACGGCGGGGCACATGCGATCGATCTGGCTCACGGGCGCCGAATGGCTCGCCGTCCTCCGCATCGGCCTCGGCCTGTGGTGGCTGGAGAGCTGGCGGCACAAGGACAAGAAGGGCTGGTTCGAGCGGGGCACCGGCATCGCCTGGGCGGCGGACGTGGCGGGCAAGCACAGGTGGCCCCCCGTGAAGAAGGGCTTCGACGCCGTCGTCGCCCCCCACCCCAAGCTGATGGCGTACGTGGTCGTCTACGCCGAACTGGCCCTGGGCCTCGGCCTGGTCACCGGCTTCCTCACCCCGGTCGCCCTCGTCGGCGGCCTGCTCCTCAACCTCCTCTACCTCGCCCTGATGATCCACGACTGGGCCGAGCAGGGGCAGAACGCGATGATGGCGCTGATCTCCCTGGTCGCCCTCTTCGCCGTGTCCTGGCAGACCTGGTCCCTCGACCACGCGATCGGACTCTTCTGATGACGGCCACCCCGGATGTCGACGCCTTCACCCGCACCTACTGGGACGCCGCAGCCGAAGGCCGCCTCCTCCTGCGCCACTGCACCGCGTGCGACCGCGCCCACCACTACCCGCGCGAGTTCTGCCCCCACTGCTGGAGCGAGTCCGTCGAATGGCGCCCGTCCCCGGGCCACGCGACCCTCTACACCTGGTCCGTCGTCCACCGCAACGACCTCCCGCCCTTCGGCGACCGCGTCCCGTACGTGGCGGCGGTCGTCGACCTCGCGGAGGGCCCCCGCATGATGACGGAGATCGTCGACTGCCCGGAGGCCGACCTCCACGTGGACATGGCCCTGGAGGTCGCCTTCCGCCCGGAAGGCGACCTCCGGATCCCGGTGTTCAGACCCCGGCGCTCCCGCTGAGCCGCGCCACCGGGATCCACAGCTGCGACTCCGACTCCGTGCCGTCCGGGGTCGGGCGGGTCCGGAGGATTTCCGGGCCCGGACGGCTCTCGTACGGGTTGGACGGGAACCACTGGGTGAAGATGTCCCGCCACAGTTCCTGGAGGGCCTGCGGGTAGGGGCCGTGGTTCTCGAAGACGGCCCACGTCCCGGCGGCCAGGGGCAGTGTTTCGAGGTCGTCCGGGACGGTCTCCGCGCCGCTGGCCACGCCGAGCCAGAAGTCCAGCTCGGCGCCCTCCTCCCGGCTGTCGGTCAGGTGCTCCACCACCGACAGGACGCCGTCCGGGTCCTGGTCGGACAGCTCCTTCATCCGCTCGATCGCCGCCTGCCCGATGCTCTCCACGTGCGCGGCGATCGCCGGGTTCACCCCCTCGTGGACGAGCGGGACCCGGGCCTTCCTGCCGACCACCCGGAACGCGTCCTTCTCCACGATCCGATACCTCATGGTGCTACTCCCTTCGACGACGACTCGGAAGGACATCCGCGGCTGCGCCGTGAGCGTCGCGCCGGTGCGCCGGGCCTCGCCCGGTCCGATCCCGTGCACCGACCGGAACGCCCGCGCGAACGCCTCCCCGGAGCCGTAGCCGTACCGCACCGCGACGTCGAGCAGCGTCCGCTTCCCGTCCAGCACCTCGGCCCCGGCCAGCGTCATGCGCCGGCGCCGTACGTACACGGAGAGCGGCATCCCGGCGAGCGCCGAGAAAAGACGCCGGAAGTGGTACTCCGACGTCGTCGCGATCCGCGCCGCCTCGGCGACGTCGAGCTCGCGGTCGAGCCGCGTCTCGATGTGGTCGAGCGCCTGGTTCAGCCGGTCCAGCACGTGGGGGGTGTCCTTCCCTGTTGACGTCTCCACCGTAGGAAGGACCAGTGTCCCCGGACCCGACAAACCGTGCCCGGAACGGTCGGGGCGCCGAACCCGGCGGCCCGGAGGAGCAGCCGCGCTTGCGCTTGCCGCAGCGTCAACTCCTACGGTCGTGGTGTGGGGGCCGGAGACACCGGCCCCGGCGGCGGAAGGACACCACCATGGCCTGGTCGATCGCGGACGTGGCCCGCCTGTCCGGAGTGACCTCCCGGACCCTGCGCCACTACGACGAGATCGGCCTGCTGCCGGCCGCGTGGATCGGTTCCAACGGGCATCGCCACTACGAGCGGGAGGATCTGCTGCGACTCCAGCAGATCCTGCTCATGCGGGAGCTCGGCCTGGGCCTGAAGGAGATCCGCGCGGTCCTGGACAGCCAGGTCGACCGGGTGGCGGTCCTCCGCGAGCACCACGAGCGGCTGCTCGCGGAACGCGCCCGTCTCGGCACTCTCGCCCGGACGGTCGCCCGCACGATCACCGAACTGGAAGGGGACGCCCCCATGGCGCAGATCAACCGGCCCGAGAACCTCTTCGAGGGCTTCGAGCCCGACCCCGAGATGGACGCGGAGGTGCAGGAGCGCTGGCCCGAGGCCTGGGAGGAGTCCCGGCAGGCGTCGGAGGGGATGACCGAGGCGGAGATCGAGCGCTGGCAGCGCGAGGTCACCGCGCAGATGATCCGCTTCGCGGAGTTCATGGCCGCCGGGACGCCCGTGGACGACCCGGCCGTGCAGGCGGAGGTCGACGCCCACTACCGGAACGTGAGCCGTTTCTGGAAGCCGACGGCGGAGGCGTACAAGGGCATGGCGGCGATGTACGTGGAGGACCCGAGGTTCCGGGAGAACTTCGACCGGATCGCGGCCGGGCTCGCCGCGTACCAGCGCGACGCGATGGGTGTGTACGCGGACACGCGGCTGAGCTGAGGCGAAGGCGAAAGCGAAGGCGGCGGCCCGGCCGCACGGGCAGAATCGCCGCCATGCGCATCGCGATCATCACCGCCGGCTCCCGGGGCGACGTCGCCCCCTTCACCGGCCTCGGCCGACGCCTCAAAGACGCCGGACACGAGGTCACCGTCGTCGCGCACGCCTCCTTCGAGGGGCTGGTCGGCGGCTGCGGGCTCGGCTTCCGGGCCATGCCGGGCGACCCGGAGCAGCTGATCCGGAACTGGTCGCGGGCGGCCTCGCGGGACGAGGTGCAGGCGCTGACCAGGGCGTACGCGGACGGGCTCGCCGACGGTGTGGCGGGGGCCGTCGCGGGCGGGGACACGGACCTGCTGCTCACCGCCTTCGGCCCGGCGGCGCTCGCGTGGGCGGCCGGCGAGGCGTACGGCATCCCCGTCGTCGGCACCTACCTCACCCCGTCGTTCGCCACGACCCGCTTCCCGCTCCCCAACGCCCGGAACACGGGGGACGGCGGGCCGCAGGACAACCTCGCGGCCGGGCAGGACGTGCTGCGGCGGGCGGAAGGGGTGTTCGCGGGGTCCGTGCGGCGACTGCGCGCCCGGCTCGGGCTGCCGGAGAAGGCGCCCGCGATCGGGGGTCTCCGGCCGGTCTTCCACGGCTATAGCCCGCTGGTCCTGCCCCGCCCGGACGACTGGCCGTCCGGTGTCGAGGTGTCGGGCTACTGGTGGCCCGCCCGCCCCGACGGCTGGCGGCCCCCGGCCGACCTCGCCGACTTCCTCGCCTCCGGCCCGCCCCCGGTCTTCCTCGGTTTCGGCAGCATGCTGCCCGGCGAGGGGGAGCGGCTCGGCGGGCTGGTCGCGGAGGCGGTACGGAAGGCGGGCGTCCGCGCGGTGGTGCAGGCGGGCTGGGCCGGGCTGAGCGGCTTCGGGCCGGACGTCCTGCCCCTCGGCGACGTCCCGCACGACTGGCTGTTCCCGCGCACCGCCGCCGTCGTCCACCACGCGGGCGCCGGGACGACGGGGGCCGCGCTGCGGGCGGGGGTGCCGGCCGTGCCGGTCCCCGTCATGGCCGACCAGCCGTTCTGGGCGAACCGGCTGCACGAACTCGGCGTCGCGCCCCGCCCGGTCCCGTTCGGGGAGCTCACCGCCGCCCGCCTCGCCGACGCGATCACGGCCGCCGTGAGCGAGCCCTCCCACCGCCGGCGCGCGGCGGAACTCGCCCGGGGGATCGCGGCCGAGGACGGCGCGGCGGGGCTGCTCGCCCACCTCCGCACCGCCCCCGGGGGCCGCGGCTGAGCGGTCAGCGTTCGAGGAGGGCGATCCGGATGGCGCGCTCCACGTGGGCGGCGGTGTTGGCGTAGCCCTCCGCGTTGGGGTGGACGAGGGTGACGCGCTTGTTGATGGGAGCGCAGTTCAGCAGGGTGCCGGCCAGCTTGGCGGGCCAGTAGTCCTCGGCGTCGCCGCAGATTCCCTCGACCCACTTGGTGCCGGCGGGCTGGCAGGCGTCGTGGCCCACGCTGGAGGAGTAGACGTCCACGTAGCGGTCGCCGAAGAACGACGAGACCCGCTGGATCGTGCTGTTCAGCTCCTTCAGGACGTGCTCACGCAACCAGTCGATGTCGGCGTGCTTGATACCGCCCACCTCGGTGAGGGAGAGGCGGTTGCAGGCATTGCCCTCCTCCGGCAGGACGGCCGGATAGCCGACGGTGATCACCTTCGCGTTGGGCGCGGCCTCGTGCACCTTGGCCAGCATCTGGACGTACTCGTCCTGGACGCGGGCCAGCTTGTCCTGGATGCTCTCCTCCCCCTCGGGAGGACTGGTGTAGTACTCACGACAGGTCTTGCCGATCGTCGCGCCCCGTTCGAGGCACTTGAGGAGCATGCCGCCGAACGGCAGGCTGTTGCCGCCGATGCCGATGGTGACGATGTCGGTCTGCTCGTTGAGCTTCGCCCGCTGGATCTGCGGGTCCACCGCGGGCCAGCCTCCGGTGGGCGGCTGGACCGGGCTGATCGGCGTCTGCTTGGCCTCGGCGATGTCGGCGATGGTGGCGTTGCCGCAGCTGACGTTGGTCAGGTGGACCAGCTTGCCGGGCGGGAACTCGTCGAACTCCCGGTCGATGACGTCCGGGTAGGCGTTGGTGGTGCGGTCACAGCCGTCCCGCGTGGGGTCGCCGAGCGGGGGCAGCGGGTCCCCGACGAACCCGCCGGCGGTGTACGAGTCGCCCAGCGCGGCCCACTCGTACTGATCAGCCGCACCGGCGGAACCCGAGAGCGAGAGAGCGGACGCCGCCAGGGCGAGCCCCACGGCCAGCACGCGCGTGCGCAGGCGGGAGACAGGGTGACGCATGGATCCTCCGGGATCGTGGAAGACGCCCGGGGCCGAACGTGACGCCGGGCGGAGGCACCTCGGCCAAGATCATCCAGGTACTTCGCCCACCCTTACGACGGATTGGGCACATCTTGCACGAACGAGCTAATTGGTCACACTAGTCGGACTTTTCGGCTCCGCGTCCGCGTCCCAGGCCGGGTAGTCGGTGTACCCGGCCGCCCCGCCCGTGTACATCAGGAACTGCTCCCGTACGGCGTTCAGCGGAGCCCCCGCGCGCATCCGGCCCACCAGGTCCGGGTTGGCGAGGAAGGAACGCCCGAGGGAGACCAGGTCCGCCCCGGCGGCCAGCAGCCGCTCACCCGCCGCCCGGCCGCCGTCGGCCGGCAGGGGGCCGCCGAACCCGAGCACGGGGTTGGCGATCAGCGTCCCCGGCCAGATCTTCCGGATCTCCTGGAACAGGCGCTGCTCCGGATCTGCGAACACCACGTGCAGGTACGCGAGTTCCCGCTCCGCGAGGGCGGCGACGAGCGCCGGGTACAGCTCCTCGGTGTCGCCCTCCTCGATGCCGTTGACGCCGACCCCGGGGGAGACCCGCACCCCGACCCGCTCCGGGCCGATCGCCTCGGCGACCGCCGCCACGACCTCCACCGCGAAACGGATGCGGTTCTCGACCGTGCCGCCGTACCCGTCCGTCCGCAGGTTCGTGTTCTTCGCCAGGAACTGGTGCAGCAGGTAGCCGTTGGCCGCGTGCACCTCCACCCCCTCGAAGCCCGCGTCGACGGCCCGCCGCGCGGCGGCGGCGAAGTCCGCCACGGTCGCCCGGATCCCGTCCACGGTCAGCTCGCGCGGCTCGACGGCCGGCTGCGGCCCGTCGGCGGTGTGGATGGGCTCGGGCAGCGCGACCGCCGACGGCGCGACCGGCACGGCCCCGCTCGTGTCGGGGTGCCCGACCCGCCCGCCGTGCTGCAACTGCACGAACATCCGCCCGCCCGCGTCCCGTACGGCGTCGGTCACCCGCCGCCACCCCGCCACATGGGCGTCCGTGTACAGGGCGGGGATGTGCGCGTACGTCTGGCCGACGGCGCTCGGCGTCGTCGCCTCCGCGATGATCAGACCGGCCGTGGCGCGCTGCGCGTAGTACGTGGCCATCAGCGGCGTCGGGACCCCGTCGGCCGCCGCGCGGTTCCGCGTCAGCGGCGCCATGACCAGCCGGTTGGCGAGGGGGAGGGGGCCGAGGTGGGTGGCTTCGAAGAGGCGGGATCCGCTCGTGTTCTGCGTCATGCCGGTACCGTAGATCCTGACATCAATGTCAGATTCAAGCGTGAACGACGTGTACGGGGGCGGCACATGAGGATCGGCGAGCTGGCACGACGGGCCGGGGTGAGCGAGCGCTCCCTGCGCTACTACGAGCAGCAGGGCCTCCTGCGCTCCGAGCGCACCCCCGGCGGCCACCGCGCCTACGGCGACTGGGCCGTCGACCGCGTCATCCGCATCCAGGCCCTGTACGCGGCGGGCCTCAGCAGCAAGAAGATCGCCGTCCTGCTCCCGTGCATGCGGGACGTCGACGGCGGCCCGACCGAGCGCACCACCGGCGAGCTGGTCGACGAACTGATCGTCGAACGCGACCGCATCGACCGCATGATCCTCGACCTCGTCCGCTCCCGTGACGTCCTGGACGAGGTCATCGACGCGGCGACCGTCAGGGCCTGACGCCCGCCCGCGCCAGGATCTCCGGCGCGGCCTCGGCGAGCGTCGCGAAGTGCCGCTGCGAACCCTCCGCCGGAGCCGGGGTGTTCACGGTCCAGACCGTCATCCCGGCCGCCCGCCCGGACCGTACGCCCGACGGGGCGTCCTCGATCACCAGACAGTCGGCCGGGTCCGCGCCCAGGATCTCGGCGGCCCGCAGGTACGGCACGGGCGACGGCTTGCCTTCGCCCACCGAGGCCGCGTCCACCAGCAGCTCCGGCACCGGCAGCCCGGTCCGCTCGAACCGCCCGCGCACCCGGTGCGCGTAGTTCGACGTCACCAGGCCCCACCGGCCCTCCGGCAGGGCGGCGAGCAGGTCGGCCGCCCCGTCGAACGCCGCGTACGTCCCCGTCCGCACGTCCTCGTCCTCCAGCGCGTGCAGGAGGGCGAGGCACGCCTCCGGGTCCTCCCCGGGCGCCACGGCCGCGAACGTCTCGACCGGCCGCGTCCGCAGCGCGACGGCGTACACCTCGTCCCCGTCGAGCCCGTACCGCGCGGCCCAGGCATGCCAGACGCGCCGCTGGTTGGCGACGGCGTCCATCAGGGTGCCGTCGACGTCGAAGAGAACGAAGTCCTTGCTGGTCACGCGCCAGATGCTACGACCACGAACGCGGACCAGGACGCGGGGGTCACGGCGAGCTGGGGGCCGTGGGGGTTCTTGGAGTCGCGGACGTGGATGGTGGTGGGGTGAGCGGCTACCTCGACGCAGTTGCCGCCTTCGCCGCCGCTGTAGCTGGACTTGCGCCAGTCGTAGGCGACTTCGATGCACTCGCCGCCCTCGCCGCTGCTGTAGCTGCTCTTGAACCAGGTCAGATCCGCGGTGCTCATAGCTCTCCCAGCATCTTCTCGATCAAGTCCAGGGACTCGTGAGGCGTGAGTGCCTGTGCCCGGATGATCCCATAGCGCTCGGCGTACATGCGTACCTCTTCCGGGTCGGTGATCAGCCGGGCGTGACTGTAGCTCTCGATGTACGCGACTTCCCGTCGCCCCTTGGGCGTGAGGAGGGTGAACGCGCCCTCCAGGCCAGGGTGTTCCTGGCAGCTGAAAGGCAGGATCTGGAGGTGTACGGTCCGCAGCTGGGCGACCTCGGTCAGACGGCGCAGTTGCTCACGGAACGCGTCCCGGCCGCACAACGGCCGACGCAAGACGCTCTCCTCGATGACGAAACTCATCGTCGGGGCCGGCCACTTGTCGAAGATCGTCTGCCGGGAGATTCGGTCGGAGATGCGCTTCTCTAGGGTCACCTCGTCGTACAGCGGGCGACGGTGGCGGAACACGGCCTCCGCGTAGGGCCGTGTCTGCAAAAGGCCCGGGATGGCCTGCACCTCGTAGTAGTGCAGCGCCACAGCCTTCGCCTCCTCGTCGGCGAAGTCCCTGAACCAGTCCGGATGTCGTACGCGCGCCCGCGCCAACGCCTCCCGTACGTCGTCCACGGCCGCGATCAGAATCCCGCCCGCTCCCAACACCGGATCCGCCCGGATCAGGAAGTCCGGCTGCGGCGTCCGCACCCCGCGCTCTACCGACGAGACCAGGTCCTCGCTACAGTGCGTCGCGTCGGCGAGCTCCGCCTGGCTCAGGCCCGCGTTCTTGCGCAGCACCTTGATGATTTTGCCCAGCGCCCTGAACAGGTGCGCCGTACCGTCGACTTCGGAGGGCCTTTCCGGCCGCTCCTCTTCGTTCCCCGACATCCGTACCGCCCTTTGGCGTGCTCGTACCGCTACTCAGCGTCGTGGTGAAGCCCCTGGTCAGCGTACGGCCGACGCCCCAGGCTCGGGGTCATGAAGACGGAAATGACCTCACCGACCACCCCTTCCGGTGAGTCGGGTGGCGAGTTCACGCAACGCCTGTCGTCGACGCTCCGGGGCGCACGCTTGGCGCGTCTGCTGGCGGTGCAGCAGTTGCGCGACTGGGGGATGACGGCGACGGACGCGGCGGAGCTGGTGGTGGCGGAGCTGGCGAGCAATGCCGTGCGGCACGGGCGGGTGCCGGGCCGCGACTTCGAGCTGCGCCTGTCGCTGGCCGGCGACCACGTCCGTATCGAGGTGTCGGACACCCGCGCCGAACGCGAGCCCGCCCCCGACCCGTCCCCGGACGAGGGCGGCTACGGCCTGCTCCTCGTCGGCGCGCTCGCCACGGCGTGGGGAGTGAAGACCCGCAGCGTCGGCAAGACGGTGTGGGCGACGGTCGGCACCTGAGACGGCGGCGGTGACGTTTCTCTGGTGAATGCGCTACGCCTGGAGAGTGAGTAAAGCGCTCCTATGGCGATCGTCCGCGAACTCTCAGGAAATCATCTGGTTTTGGCAAAGGGGCGCCGTGTCGTGTTGTGGCGCCCCACGCTCCTTCCGATTCCCCGAGATGACCAGGAGTCAGACGTTGACCAGCTACGGAAACCGACTGCGCCAACAGATCGCCGCCCCCGGGACGACGCCTCTGATCGGCGTGTACGACATGTACTCCGCGTCGGTCGCCGCCGACCACTACGACGGGATGTTCGTGTCCGGGTTCGGCTTCGCCGCCTCGTACTACGGGCTGCCGGACATCGGGTTCATCGCGTGGCCGGACATGGTCGCCTTCGTGGAGCGGCTGCGCGGCGCGTTCCCGAACCAGCACCTGCTGGTGGACATCGACGACGGCTACGTCGACCCCGAGGTGGCCTGCCACGTCGTCGAGCGGCTGGAGCGGATCGGGGCGTCCGGGATCATCCTGGAGGACCAGAAGCGGCCCCGGCGGTGCGGCCACGCGGACGGGAAGCAGGTGCTGCCGCTGGACGAGTACCTGGCCAAGCTGGAGATGGTGCTGGCCACCCGGCGGGACATGGTCGTGGTGGCCCGTACGGACGCCACGGAGGAGGAGGACATCCTGCTCCGGGCGAAGAGCCTCGCCGCGACCGACGCGGACGTCGTCCTCGTCGACGGCGTACGGAGCGTGGAGTGGATCCAGCGCATCCGCGAGGTCGTCGGCGACAAGCCGCTGCTCTTCAACCAGATCGCCGGCGGCAAGTCCCCCCGGCTCTCCCTCGGCGAGCTGACCGACCTGGGCGTCGACGTGGCGATCTACAGCACCCCCTGCCTCTTCGCTGCCCACCAGGCCATGGACTCGGCCCTCTCCGAACTGAAGCGGGCCGACGGGCGGCTCCCCACCTTCGACGCGGCCGACGGCGTCGGCGTCGCCGCCTCGACCCGGCTCCTGGAGCGGAACATCGCCCGCCACCACGACGCCCCCGAGCGGGTGGGCGTGTGATCCCCCGGCAGTGCGGGGCACGCCCGGCCAAGGTGCTCGGCCTGGCCGCCGTCCTCCTGGCGGCGGCCGCCGCGCCCGCCGCCGCGGGCGGCAGCCTGGTCACCGTCATCGACAACTCCCAGGCCGACTCGGTCCTGGAGGTCGACCGGGCCGCCAACTTCCAGTACGGCAGCAGCGGCACCGTCGGCAGCGACCACGACGGCAGCGCGGTCGAGGCCGTCCAGGCCCTGATGGGCACGGTCGGAGCCCCGCGCGACGACTGACGGCGTACCAACGGCCGGACACCGCCCTCGTGGTGTCCGGCCGGCCGGGGAGAGACGCCCGGCGGGAGGGCGCGCGCCGTCAGCGCCGCTCCACCATCCCGCGTACGTACGCCGCCTGTCCCGCGTGCTGGTTGTCGTCCGTGATCACGCTGATCAGCCGGACGCCCAGGGTCACCGGCGGGTCCCAGCGGGTGTCGACGATCCGGCCGAGTTCGGCGTTGGTGAGGGAGCCGACGTGGGCGAGGGTGTGGGCGTGGACCGCGTCGTAGTAGGCGAGGAGCAGGGTCCCGGGGGCGTGGACGGCGGCGACCTGCTCACGGGTGTGGCCGTAGCCGGTGTCCGGTTCGGGGAAGGGCAGGCCGAAGCGGGTGGCCCAGCCCTCGCTGTGCCAGATCTGTTCCGTACCGAAGGCGTCGGCGATGTGGTCGTCCTGGATGCGGGTCAGGTGCCACACGAGCCAGGCGATCGAGTTGGCGTCGGCGTCGACCCGTACGGCCAGATCGTCCTCCGACAGGCCCTCGACGGCCTCGTGCACGGTCTCCTGGATCCGGGCGAACGCGTCAAGGAGCAGGTCGGCGCTTTTCATGGGGCCAGACTTCCGGTCCGGCGCCGCGCGGCCCGGCCCCGACCGGCGCCGGACGGGCGGAATTCACCCGAACGGCGCCCGGCCGGCGGCTCAGGCCGTGCAGCCCGCCGCCTTCTGCGCGGCGGGGAAGTACGCGGCCATGAAGCGGGTCAGCGCCTCCTTGCGGGCCGCCGCGTCACCGCCCTGCGTGGAGAAGCGTTCCACCGAGGCGACGAAGATCCGGTTCTCCGCGCCCACCTTGCACTTCCGCGCGGCGCTCACGAACGTGTCGACGGCCCGGCCCTCGTCCCCGATGCTCACCGGTGTGCCGTGCGGCATCTGCCAGTCCCACGTGGCCCGGTAGTCCTTGCTTGCCGGGTACGGCGCGCTCTGCAGGCTCAGGATGCTCTTGCCGTCCACCTGCACCCCGCAACGGCTGTTCGCACCAGAGGTGGCCACCGCGTCGCCCGGCACCAGGACCGGCCGGAGGACGTCTGGGTCGACGGTGACCCCGCACAGCGAGGTCGGAATCTGCGGCTGCGCCTTATCCGCCCCCTTCGAACAGCCCGCCGCCGCCAGGACGCCGGCCACCACGAGGGCCGTCAGCGCGCCCCGCCTCACTGGTCGCCCGCCAGGCCCTTGGCGCGGCTGTTGCCGTTCAGGGCGGACAGGTTGATCTCGTTCTCCAGGGTGTACGCGTTGTTGGCGCCGCCGGGGTTGGCCTTCGCCCACTCCTGCGACAGGGCCCGCAGCTGGTTCTCCCGGAAGTCGAACGTCTTGCCGTTCTGCTCCTGGATGCCCTTCTCGATGCGGGCCTGCTCGTCCAGCTGCCACTGGTAGGCGAGGGCGTCGATGCCGCGCTGGGCCGCGTCACCGACCACCGGGATGAAGTTCGCCGCCCCGCCGAAGCCGTGGTACAGCCACTTCGCGTTCCAGGACGGGTCCTCCTTGTCGGTCTTCAGGGCCTGGTAGCGGGCCTCTTCGAGGAAGCCGATGGTGGCGCCGCCGCGCTGGAGGGTCTCCTTCGGGTCGCTCGGGTGGTCCGTGTGGATGTCGTTGAGGATCTCCCGGTTCATGGCGTCGTTCAGTACGCCGTAGGAGTCCTGGTCGCGGGAGATCTGCTTCGTGACCTCCAGGAGCTGCTTGCGGTCGAGCTGGCGCGGGTCCGCCGCGTCGTCCGAGAGCGAGCTCGCCGAGTGGTGCACGACGTCGCTGTGGCGGGAGAGGACCTTCGCCATGTCGTCGCGCATCTCCGAGGGCATGTCGTCGCCGCGCGCCGACAGGTACTCCAGGGAGCGGTCCAGGACCTGGCGGTGCTCCGGGGTGAGGTCGACCTGCGGGGCGGTCGGGTCGTTCGGGTTCATGCCGGTGGCGGCGGCGGCCAGGGCGGCGCCGGTGGCGTCCCAGGCCGAGTTGCCGTCCTTGTGGTTCAGCGGGGTGTCGTCGAAGGTGCGCCGGTCGCCGAGGACGTACTTGGCGTTGTCGTCAGGCTGGGTCGCGTTGAAGAACTCGGTGGCCGCGTCCGGGCTGGCGGCCAGCCCCTTCATGAAGCCGGTCATCGGGTCGCGGCCGAAGTCCTCGCCGATGAAGTTCATCTTCGGCGTCGGCGGCATGCCCGCGTTCCAGTAGTGGTCGGGCAGCTTCATCTTCTTCTCGGTCGCGACGAGCGCGTTGCCGTAGGCGTTGAGGAAGCGGTCGTCCCAGTTGCCGGTGCGCATCAGGTTGCTCATGAGCTGGTAGCCGTAGACGTTGGCGCCCCGGGTCTTGACGCGCTCCTCGCCCAGCTTCACCATGTCGTCCTCCCACGTGCGCATCGCGGGGCTGTCCGACTGGGTCGCGCCGGCCAGGACCAGGGACAGGTTCTGCTGGAAGTCGCCCAGCTCCTTGAGGCGCGCCCGCTGGAGGCTGCCGCCGTCCGAACCGTCGGACAGGTCCGCCCAGAAGTCGAGGACGCCGCGCGGGCCGAGGGTGGTGGCCAGCTTCTCCTGGAAGAGCCGGTCGTCCTTGTAGGCGGCGAGATCCTTGTTGAGCTGGTCGAACTCCTCGGGGGACAGGTCGTCGCCCTTGGTCTTCAGCAGGTTCGCGATCCGCTCCGCGTCCTTCATCGCCTGCGCGGCCCGGTCCCGGTCGTAGTAGGCGGCGTCCGAGAAGCCGTACGGGGTCTGGCTGACCAGCATCGTGAGCGCCTGGGCGGCGGTGGAGTCGCTCTCCGTCGCGCCCTGGAGGATCTTCTGCACCTCGTTGCGCAGGTTGATCGCGTCGGCCTCGGTGTGCTCCGGCACCGTGGTGCCCTTGGCGGCCCGGTCGGGGTGGATGTTCATGGTGACGGTGAAGCCGCCGTCGCCGGTCCCCACCACCGTCAGGTTCCGCGTCAGGGCCGCGCTGATCGTCTCGTTCAGCTGCTTCTTGTAGCCGTCCAGCTCGCCGTGGGTGTCGCGGAGGATGTTGGCGATGCTCGTCGCCTGGGTGGCGGCGTCCGCGAACTCCTTGGCCGTCTTGCCGATGAACTCCCGCGTGACGGTGGCGTTCACGCCCTTCCAGTCGGCCTTCTGCGCCTTCCCGCCGAGGTTGTCGCGGGCGTCCGACTCCAGCTCCCACAGCTTCTTCGCCATGGCGTCCCAGTCGCCGGCGGAGGTGCCCAGCTTCGAGAAGTCGGCGAACCTGAGTGCGTCGAGGTCCATCAGTGGCCCGCCCTCTCCTCGAAGCCCTTGTCGAGCTGCTCGTACTTGAAGCGGGTGGCGATCCAGTGCTCGTCCTCCGCGTGCGTCTTCTTCGAGTACTCCAGGTGGTTCGAGATGTGCGCGCACGCGTCGAGCAGCGTGTTCACCTGCTCGTTCCACTTGTCGGCCACCGTCGTGAGGGCCGGGCCGAGCGCGAAGTCCGCCTTCATCGCGGCGCCGGCCTCCCGCGTGCTGGCCTTCGCGTGGTCGCCCTCCGTGCCGAGACGCGTGTGCAGCTTGAAGGCGGCGTCCCCGACGGCCGCCAGATCCGTCTGCTCGACTCTCAGATCGCCGCTCTGGACGGAGCCGCCGTCGCCGTCGATGTCGACGTGGGCGAGCTGCATCGCCGCCCGATCCTCATGCGCGGCCGACCTGATGCCGGCCCATTCGTCGTCGAATGACACAAGACCCCCGTGTGGTTCCAAGTACCGGTGTACGGCGTGCAGATGCACGGCATACCGACGTGAGCGGACCCAGCATATTGCTATCGGAAACGTTTCCTCAGCTGGCCCTCTCGTAGTGGTAGCCCTCGCCGTGCGAGGGTCCCACGTCATGCCGCAGACCCGTCGGAGTGGCGAGTGCGAAGTAGGAAGGGTCGGTGTTCTGGCAGAGGCTGTGCGAGCGGGCCCGGTCGATGATCCCGGTCCCCAGGTTGATACGGCTGCCGCCGTCGGAGATCGAGACCAGCTTCGTCACGTACTCGCAGTGGAACCCGCTCTGCGAGTCGCTGACCATCTTGGCGGCGATCTGGCCGGGGGCGACCCGGTAGATGTACACGGTCCCCGGCTGGTCGATGTTGAACTGCGCCGTGTACTTCCACGTGCCGACGAAGGCCGACGGGACGCGGTTGTCGGTGGTGGCCGGGGGCTTCGGCTTGGGGGCGGTGGTGGTGGCGGGCGGCCTGGTCGTGGCGCCGCCTCCGCCCCCACCGCCGGAGCTGGTGGTCGAGGACCCGCCACCGACGGCCCCGCCCGCCCCTCCGGAGACGGAGCCGCCGCCCACGGCCCCGCCGCCGCCGGAGACCGAGCCGCCACCGACGGCCCCGCCCGCGCCGGCGCCCGCCGCACCCGCCGCGCCGCCGGCCGTGTCGGCGACACCCGGCGGAGGCACGGCCTTCGTCGGCGCCGGCCCGCCACTGCTCGGCCCCGCCGACGGGGCCCCGCTCGACGGGCCCGCCGAGGCGGTCGCCGGGGGCGCGGTGCTGCTCGTGCCGGGCGCACCCTGGACGTCACGCGTGGCGGGGTCGTTGTCGATGAGCCGGACGACGGTCCCACTGATGCCGAGGACGACGAAGACGGCGGCCACGACGGCCCACACCCGGGAGGAACGACGCGGCTCGCGGGCGGCGGGGGCGACCGGGGTCGCGGGCGTCGCGGGAGTCGCGTCGGCACCGGCCTGGGGCCGCAGCCCGAGCGTCCCGGTGTCGGACCCCCCGGCAGCCGCCTCCCGCGCCTCCCGGGCCTCCTGGGCCAGCTCCTCGGACAGCGCCTCGACATCGAGCAGCCGGGCGGCCTGCCGGGCGAGGCGCGCGACGAGCACGGGCGGGAGCCAGGCACCGCCGGCCAGGGCGTCTTCCCAGGGGGCGGGGGTGGGCTTGGGGGGTGTGGGGGGCGTGGCGGCTCCGGGAGCGCCTTCCCCGGCGGTCCCGGCCGCACCGCTCTCCCCACCTTCCCCGCCTTCCCCACCCTCCCCGTCCCCACCCGTCAAGGCGGCGTCTTCGAGTAGGGCGTCGACCCCGGGGCGCCCCGCCGGGTCCTTGATCAGGCAGCGGGCGATGAAGGCGCGCAGCGGCTCGGACGCGATCCGGTCGAGCTCCGGTTCGGCCTCCACGATCTGGAACATGATCGCGTGCTGGTTGCTGGCCCCGTGGCCGAAGGGCAGGCGGCCGGTGGCCGCGTACATGAGGACGCAGCCGAGGGCGAAGACGTCGGCGGCCGGGCCCAGGGACTCGCCCCGGACCTGCTCGGGCGCCATGAACCCGGGGGAGCCCACCACCATGCCGGTGCTGGTGAGCAGCGACTCGATGGAGGGCTCCAGGGCGCGCGCGATGCCGAAGTCGATGACCTTGGGGCCCTCGACGGTGAGCATCACGTTGGACGGCTTGAGGTCCCGGTGCAGGATCCCGGCGCCGTGGATGCCCTGGAGCGCGCGCAGCAGGCCGCCGGCGAGCGCGAGGAGCGAGTCGGCGGGCAGCGGGCCGTGTTCCCGTACGACCTGCTCCAGGGAGGGCCCGGGGACGAACCCGGTGGCCACCCAGGGGCGTTCGGCCTCGGGGTCGGCATCGAGGACCGGCGCGGTGAAGTGCTCGCCGACCTTCCGTACCGCCTCGATCTCGCGCCGGAAGCGCGCCCGGAACTGGGGGTCCTGGGCGTGCTCCTCGTGCACGACCTTCACGGCCACGGTCCGCCCGCCCTCGGACCGGGCCAGGAACACCCGGCCCATGCCGCCGGAGCCGAGCCGGCCGAGGAGCCGGTACGGCCCGATCAGCCGCGGATCGCCGACGGCGAGCGGCTCCATGCCGCTGCCGCCCTTGTCGCGCTTGCCCTTCTCGCCGCTCATGCCGATCTGACTCCCCCTGGTCGTGACAGTGCCCCGTGGTCGGCGGAACGCGCTCAGATTAGATGAGTACGCGTCAAGTGGACGCCTCGGGAGCCCACTTGGTTTCCAGGGGCACCGATCGACACGTTTCCCTTACGCGAACCAGCCTTCCACGTCGGCGATCAGCTGCACGCTGCCGGAGTGGTTGTAGAAGGTCACCTTCCCGTCGACGACGGGGACGACGACCGTGCCGGCGACGGTCCGGCCCGCCGGGGCGTTCACGCTGGACGTGTCCGGGCGGGCGGTGCCGTCCGGGTAGGCGGTGACGAAGGTCCCCCCCGGATCGGGTGATCCTAATCGAACCGGTTCAAGAAGTCCCCGAACGTCCCGCCCGCCACTCCTCAGCCATCGCCTCCACGTCGAAAAGCGTCAGGTTCAATGGCGGCCCCGCCGGCGGCCGGGCCAGGGCGGCGGCGATCTTCGTGTTGATCTCGTCCAGGATCCGGCGCAGCTGCGTCTCCGAGACGGCCGCGCGGGCGGCCTCGGCCGCGTCCTCGGCCTGCTTGCGGAGGGTCAGCGACGGGGGCAGTACGGAGGCGCCCTCGCTGTGCATCTTCTGCTTGACCCACCACAGCTCGTCGTACGGCGCGGTGTCGTTCTCCAGCGGCTTGCCGAAGCCCTTCAGCCGGCTGAACTCGCCGCGCTCCGCGGCCTCGCGGATCTGCTTGTCCACGAACGACTCGAAGCTGACGCCGGGCGGTTTCCGTTCGGTCATGTGTCCAGACTACGAAACGGCAGGAGCCCCGCTCGTGCGCTCGACACGCACGGAGCGGGGCTCCTTGGGTACAGCTCTAGAGATCGCGATTGTCGACCCGGGTCACTTAGACCGGGGTGACGTTCTCCGCCTGCGGACCCTTCGGGCCCTGCGTGACGTCGAAGTTCACCTGCTGGTTCTCCTCAAGGGAGCGGAAGCCAGAGGCATTGATCGCGGAGTAGTGGACGAAGACATCCGGGCCGCCGCCTTCCTGGGCAATGAAGCCAAAGCCCTTTTCAGCGTTGAACCACTTCACGGTTCCGGTAGCCATGAGCCCTCCTATGGGCCAAAGGGTCGCCCTGCTCCAGAACCTGCAACCAAGTCTGAAAACTACAAAAGCCTGCGGGTTACATGCTCCGCAGGCTCTGTACTGCAAGGGAAACCAAACTGCAACTTGCGTTGAGCGTAGCACGCAGCGTGGTCAGAGCGGTAGAGGGAAAGATCACGTCACCCTCATGTTTGACGCGCTTCTGATGTGCTGACGCGGAGGCCCTCCCGAGTTCGGACGGATGTCCGATGCGTGCCCCGGCGACGTCCACCGTACGAGACGGGGCTAGCCTCGCGATGTGGACAATGCAACCGATGACCACCAGCGCAGCCGGCCCCGTGTCGGGCACATCCAGTTCCTGAACTGCCTGCCCCTCTACTGGGGCCTGGCGCGTACCGGAACGCTCCTCGATCTGGAGCTGACGAAGGACTCCCCGGAGAAGCTCAGCGAGCAGCTGGTGCGGGGCGACCTCGACATCGGCCCGATCACCCTCGTCGAGTACCTCCGCAACGCGGACGACCTGGTCGCCCTGCCGGACATCGCCGTCGGCTGCGACGGGCCCGTCATGTCCTGCGTGATCGTCTCGCAGCGGCCCCTGGACCAGCTGGACGGGGCGCGGGTGGCGCTCGGCTCCACCTCGCGCACCTCCGTGCGCCTGGCGCAGCTGCTGCTCGCCGAGCGGTACGGGGTGCGGCCGGACTACTACACGTGCCCGCCCGACCTCGGCCTGATGATGCAGGAGGCGGACGCGGCCGTACTGATCGGCGACGCCGCGCTGCGGGCCTCCCTGCACGAGGCGCCGCGGCTCGGGCTCCAGGTCCATGACCTGGGGCTGATGTGGAAGGACTGGACGGGGCTGCCGTTCGTCTTCGCCGTGTGGGCGGCCCGCAAGGACTTCCTGGCCCGCGAGCCGGAGACCGTCCACGACGTGCACCGGGCGTTCCTGGCCTCGCGCGACCTCTCTCTTGAGGAGGTCGCGAAGGTGGCGGAGCAGGCGGCCCGCTGGGAGGCCTTCGACGCGGAGCTCCTGGAGCGGTACTTCCGGACGCTCGACTTCCGCTTCGGGCCGGAGCAGCTCGCCGGGGTGCGCGAGTTCGCCCGCAGGACCGGCCCGACGACCGGTTTCCCCGCGGACGTACGCGTGGAGCTGCTCGCGCCGGGCCGATAGCGCCCTACGACGAGGGGGCGGTGACGGGGCCCGCGATCGGGCCCTGCATCTGGCGGCTCAGCCAGGCGATCGAGCCCTCGTCCATGCCCCGGATGTAGCTCAGCGCGTTGTGCCCGCCGTTCTGGATGATCTCCAGGTGGGACTTGACCGGGCCCTTCGTGTACTGCTTGATGAAGGCCTTCACGTGCGGGGAGAGCCGGGTCTCCTTGGTGCCCAGCTGGAACGCCAGGAAGAGCTGGTTCTCCTTGGTGTCCGGCTTCCGGCCGAGCGCCGCGGCGAGCCGGCCCGGGTCGTTCGCCCGCCGCTCCCGCTCGTGCCCCTTCCACAGCGGGGAGTCCGGGATCAGGTCCGGCCCCGAGGCGATGACGCCCTTGAACTTGTCCGGCTTCTGGAGCACCGACTTCAGGCCCACGAAGCCGCCCGAGGACGAGCCCATGAACGCCCAGCCGTCCCGCGACTTGAAGGTGCGGAAATTCGCCCGCACGAAGTCCGGCACGTCCTCGGTCAGCCAGGTCCCCATTCGCGGCTGGCCCGGGATATCGCTGCCGTCGTAATAGTGCTTGTCGTCCGGGTTGAGGACGGGCATCACCACGATGAACGGCAGGCTCTTTCCCTCCTCGGACCAGCGGGCGATGCTCGACTGGAGTTTGAGGTCGGTGCCCATCCAGTAATTCGTCGGATAGCCGACGCCGCCGGGCAGCGAGATGAGGACCGGAAAGCCGCTGTTCGCGTACTTCGGGTCGAAATACTGCTTCGGCGCCCACACCCACACCTTGCCGGTGAATCCGGACTTCGCGCCCTGGAGTTCCGTGACACCGATCTTCGTGCCGTCCTCGACGGTGTTCGCGTCGGTGAACTCCGCCTTCGGCCCGGTGGGGAAGACGGTCACGGGGCCGTGGTCCCCCTTCGTCCCGCCGTTCTTCCCGCCCGGCGTGTGCGCGGCGGCCTGCTGGGGCCGGCCGTTCCTCGGCGTGTCGAAGGAGACCGGGTCGCCCTGGTCCGACGAGCAGCCGGCGACCGCGCCCAGCGTCGTTCCGAGGGCGAGGGCGGCCGCGAGGCTGCGGTGGAGGCGGCGGCGTCGAGCTGTCATGGCGGGGTCTCCGAGTGCGTTTCGGGTCATACGGCGGATTCCGGAAGAGGAGAGGGATCCCGCGCCCGATCGGTTGGCTCGGGACCGGTACGAATCCGGCCGGAGGTGCTGGCGTAGGCTGGCTCGGTCCGTCCAGTACGCGCCCGCCCGCGGGTACGCAGCCTCCGAAAGGGACACCCGGTGACCGAGAAGGCCGCACTCCAGTCCGTTCTCGACCGTGCCGCCGCCGGTGGCCGGATCACCCCCGAGGAGGCGCTCGACCTGTACCGCTCGGCGCCGCTGCACGCCCTCGGTGCCGCCGCCGACGCCGTGCGCCGCCGCCGCTACGCGGGGACCGAGCACATCGCGACGTACATCATCGAGCGCAACATCAACTACACGAACGTCTGTGTGACGGCGTGCAAGTTCTGCGCGTTCTACGCCGCCCCGAAGGACACCAAGAAGGGCTGGACCCGCGACCTCGACGACATCCTGCGCCGCTGCGCGGAGACCGTGGAGCTCGGCGGCACCCAGATCATGTTCCAGGGCGGCCACCACCCCGACTTCGGCGTCGAGTACTACGAGAAGCACTTCGCCGCGATCAAGGCCGAGTACCCGCAGCTGGTCATCCACTCCCTCGGCGCCTCCGAGGTCGAGCACATGGCCCGCATCTCCGGCGTCTCCGTCGAGGAGGCCATCACCCGCATCCACGCGGCCGGCCTGGACTCCTTCGCCGGCGCCGGCGCCGAGCTGCTCCCGGAGCGCCCCCGCAAGGCCATCGCCCCGCTGAAGGAGAGCGGCGAGCGCTGGCTGGAGATCATGGGGATCGCCCACGGGCTGGGCGTCGAGTCGACCTCCACGATGCTCATGGGCACCGGCGAGACCAACGCCGAGCGCATCGAGCACCTGCGGATGATCCGCGACCTCCAGGACCGCACGGGCGGCTTCCGCGCCTTCATCCCCTACACGTACCAGCCCGAGAACAACCACCTGAAGGGCCGCACCCAGGCGACCCTCTTCGAGTACCTGCGCATGATCTCCATCGCGCGCCTCTTCCTCGACAACGTGGCGCACATCCAGGGCTCGTGGCTCACCACGGGCAAGGAGATCGGCCAGCTCACCCTGCACTACGGCGCCGACGACCTCGGCTCGATCATGCTGGAGGAGAACGTCGTCTCCTCCGCCGGCGCCAAGCACCGCTCCAACCTGCGCGAGATGATCGACATGATCCGCACCGCGGACCGCGTCCCCGCGCAGCGCTCGACCACCTACGAGCACCTGGTCGTCCACGACGACCCGGCGAACGACCCGGTCGACGAGCGCGTGGCCTCCCACATCTCGTCCATCGCGATCGAGGGCGGCACGGCCCACCCCGAGCTGAAGCTCCTCGACGCCCACTGAGAACGGCACCGATGCTGACGCTGCACGCCGCCGACGCCTCGCCCGAGTTCGCCGTCCTCGTCGACGGCCCGCTCGTCGCGGCCGTCGGCCCGTACGAGGAACTCGCCGACGCCAACCAGGACGCCCGGCTGCGCCGCTGGCCCGGCATCCTCACCCCCGGGCTGCTCAACCCGTACGGCCCCGAGCTGCTCGAAGCGACCTACCACCCGGACCCGCGCGAGGCCGACACCTTCGGCACCGAGCCGATCATGGGCGAGCGGGCGCACGAGATCTTCGAGGCGAACCCCGCCCGCCGGGGCGCCTCCGCGCGCCGCGGGGTGCAGCGGCTCCTCGCGCACGGCGTGGTCGCCGTCGGCGGGGAGCTGCGCGGCCGGGCCGCGCAGGACGCGGTGCGCCGCGCCGGGCTCGCGGTGGGGCAGCGCCCGCCCAACCTGCCGGGACCGCCGTCCCTGACGCCGGCGCCGCTGGTGATGCTGCCGCTGCTCGCGCCGGGCGGCCCCGCCCGCTTCGCCGTCTTCGACGTGCCCGACCGGGCGGCGCTCGTGCGCCAGGGCCCCGCGACCTGCGTGGCCACCATCATCGCCGGCCGTCTGGTCTACCGGGCCCGCTGACCGTCGTGGCCGCCGTCCCCTGCGACAATGCGGGCGTAACGTCGGCCCCTCGGACCGCCGTACGAACCAAGCCCGCAGTACGAACCAAGTGAGGCGAACGCCAGTGACCCGCGCCACCCTGGACAAGCAGCCGCACGAAGTCGCCTCGATGTTCGACGACGTGGCGGCGAACTACGACCTCACCAACGACGTCCTCTCGCTCGGCCAGGACCGGCGCTGGCGCAAGGAGGTCGCCAAGGCGGTCGACGCGCGGCCCGCGCAGAAGATCCTCGACCTGGCCGCCGGCACCGCGACCTCCTCGCAGCCGTTCGCGCGCGCCGGGGCGTACGTCGTGCCCTGCGACTTCTCCCTGGGGATGCTGCGGGTCGGCAAGAACAACCACCCGTGGATGCCGTTCACCGCGGGCGACGGCACGAAGCTGCCGTTCCGCGACGACGTCTTCGACGCCGTCACCATCTCCTTCGGGCTGCGCAACATCCAGGACACCGACCAGGCGCTGCGCGAGCTGTACCGGGTGACGAAGCCCGGCGGCCGGGTCGTCATCTGCGAGTTCTCGCACGCCACCTGGAAGCCGTTCCGCACGGTGTACGAGGAGTACCTGATGCGCGCGCTGCCGCCGGTGGCGCGAGCCGTCTCCTCCAACCCCGACGCGTACGTCTACCTGGCCGAGTCCATCCAGTCCTGGCCCGACCAGCCGACCCTCGCGGGCCTGATGCGGAAGGCCGGCTGGTCCAAGGTGGCCTGGCGGAACCTGACCGGCGGGATCGTGGCGATGCACCGCGGGTTCAAGCAGGCGTAGCGGCCGTAACGGCGTCCCCGGGCTACTTCTTGTACATGCCGTAGCCGCTGATCCCCGCGTACACGGCGTCGGAGACGGGCCGGTGCACGTACACGCCGTTCACCCGGTCCGTCGGCGGAGTGCGCACCGTGGTGGCGCCGGTGGTGTCGGCGGTGATCAGGGTCGCCGAGCCGCCGCCGTCGAGGTTGAGCGCGTCGATCAGGCCGAGCTCCGCGGAGTCCAGGAGCTCCCCGAAGGAGTGCAGCCAGGCGCCGTCCTCGTGGGTGGTGGTGTTGGTCGCCTGGGGCTGTCCGGTCAGGGTGACGAGGACCGTGTGGCCGCGCACGTTCGTGCCGAGGGCCACCCGCGAGTCGGTGCAGATCGGGGTGCCGTCGACGCCGGTGTCCGTGTCGCCGCAGGTGTCGGGCAGTTCGGCCGGGATGTCGCCGTTGCGCAGGAGCTGGTGGAAGGAGCT
Organism: Streptomyces sp. NPDC023157; assembly: GCF_055560575.1. Classification (NCBI taxonomy): domain Bacteria; kingdom Bacillati; phylum Actinomycetota; class Actinomycetes; order Kitasatosporales; family Streptomycetaceae; genus Streptomyces; species Streptomyces sp. NPDC023157. Next base: position 510,134 of record NZ_JBVHIL010000004.1, on the reverse strand, counting down.
CACGACGTCGACCGACGGGTCCAGCGGGACCGGACGGTTGAACCGGGTGTCGGTCAGCTTCTGGGAGACCTGCAGCGTGGTGTTCGGCAGGGCGTGGTCGCGCAGCCACGTGGCGCCGGTGCCGACGCCCTGCAGGATGCGGCCGCCGGAGGGCACCCTGACCTGGACGGTGTTGCCCTTGCCGCCGCCGCGGCTCGCGCGGGCGGCCGTCACCTTGCCCGTGGAGTCGAGGACGACCTCGAAGCCCTCGTCGTCGTCCGTGGTGACGTACGGGTCGAGGCCGGGCTTGGGCACCGGGTACTTGTAGTCGGAGGTGAACAGGACGATCTCGTCGGGGTCGACGTAGACGCCCTTCTGACCGCCGACCTGGTCCACGGGGAGGAGCTTGTCCTCCTTGTCACGGCCGCAGCCGCGGGCGCGGCCCGGGTCCCGGTTGATGTCGTCGAGGGTCACGGGGAGGGACCCGTCGGACGCGGTCAGGCTGAGATCCGTGCGCAGCTTGGTGATGTACGGGACGCCGTACTGGATCACGGCGCCCGACGTGCCCTGCCCGCCGCCCCAGCAGCTGGAGCCGTGCAGGACGCCGTCGGTGACCGAGACGCCCATGTGCTGGAGGGTCACGGGCCCGGCGGCCGCCAGGTCCGGGTGCGGGGTCTCCGACTTGAACAGGCTGCCGTTGACGCCCGCCACAGGGTGCCTTGCCGGGGCCGTCGGGCTGACCGCGGCGAGCTGTTCGGCGACCGTCTCGGCCAGGCCGTCGCCTGTGCCGACGGTGCTCTGCAGGTCGAGCGGGGCGGCGGTGGGGTCGATCTCGACGACCTGGAGGAGCCGGGGTCTGCTCCGGTTCTCCAGGGGCGCCTTCTCGGTCCAGTTGGTGACCGTGACGCCGGCGGGAAGCCCGGCGGCGCCCGGCACCGGGGACTGCTCCCAGTGGGCGGCGAGCGGGCTCTGCACCACGTCCACCGCGGTGGAGGCGGGGGCGTTCGAGGTGGTCAGCGCGAGGGTCGCGGTGAGGGCGGCGGCGACGGCGAGGGCCGGGCGCAGGGGCGTGGTCACTGGCACTCCGAGGTTCCGTTGACGAGTTCGTGGGAGCGGAACGTGCCCGTGAAGGGTGAGGGGACGGTGACGCTCTGGCCGCGCAGCACGACGTAGGCGCCGTACGCGCCCCCGTCCCACGTGCCGGTGTAGTCGGGGTTCGGGTAGAAGCAGAGGTGCTTGGCCGTCCGGTTGAACACGGAGACGGGGGCGACCTCGGGGCCGTAGCTGTTGCCGTGGTTCTGGGTCGCGGCGTCGGTTGCCGGGGCGTGGACGGTCATCGCGCCGCGCCCGTTGCGCTCGGCGAAGGTGCAGACCTGGCCGTCCTGGCAGCGCTCGTAGCCGGTGAAGCACAGGGCGCGGGTGGGCACCAGCTTGTACGAGCCGACGACCCAGCGGGTGCCGTCGGTGACGTACTCGTCGCCGTTGGCCGGCTTGATGGTCTGGAGGCCGCCGCCGTACTCGGGCTTGCCGTACATGCAGGCCCACATGCCGGTGTTGTTCTTCACGGACAGGATGGTGCCGGCGTCCCGCTCGGCCTTGGCGCCTTCGGCGACGTCCACGCGGGTGCCGGTTCCCCCGCTGCCGTCGTAGAGACAGAACTGTCCGGCCGGGCAGTCGGGGAAGTCCGCGGCGTCGGCCTTCCCGGTCTGGACGAGGAACGCCGAACAGAGCAGGGCGAGGAGGGCCGCGAGCAGCGTGCCTCTCCGTATGTGTGTGCGAGTAAGGGTCACGGGAGGTGATCTTGCACCAACGCGAGGTGACCGCGCACCGGAGGTGGCCCTTCGGACGGTCCCGGACGCGCCCCCCATAGACTGCCCCGGTACGTCCGTACCGTCCCCTACCGTCGAGTCTTCGGGAGAATCCGCCGTGACCGAGCAGCCCCTCTCCGAGCACAGCGCAGACGTGATCGTCGTCGGGGCGGGCCCGGCCGGCTCGACCACCGCGTACTACCTCGCCAAGGCCGGACTCGACGTCCTGCTCCTGGAGAAGACCGCGTTCCCGCGCGAGAAGGTCTGCGGCGACGGCCTCACCCCGCGCGCGACCAAGCAGCTCGTCGCCATGGGCATCGACATCTCCGAAGAGGCCGGCTGGCTCCGCAACAAGGGCCTGCGGATCATCGGCGGCGGCGTCCGGCTCCAGCTCGACTGGCCCGACCTCGCCTCCTACCCGGACTACGGACTCGTCCGCAAGCGCGACGACTTCGACGAACAGCTCGCCCGCCAGGCCCAGAAGGCCGGCGCCCGGCTCTACGAGCGCTGCAACGTCGGCGCCCCGATCATCGACGACCGCACCGGCCGGATCACCGGCGTCCACGCCAAGCTGGGCGAGGAGAAGCGCGAGGTCACCTTCCACGCCCCGCTGGTCGTCGCCGCCGACGGCAACTCCACCCGGCTGTCCCTCGCGATGGGCCTGCACCGGCGCGAGGACCGCCCGATGGGCGTCGCCGTGCGCACGTACTTCACGAGCCCGCGGCACGAGGACGACTACCTGGAGTCCTGGCTGGAGCTGTGGGACCGGCGCGGCGCGCAGGACCGGCTGCTGCCCGGCTACGGCTGGATCTTCGGCATGGGCGACGGCACCTCCAACGTCGGCCTCGGCATCCTCGACTCCTCCTCCGCCTTCAAGGAGCTCGACTGGCGCGAGGTCCTCAAGGCCTGGTGCGCCTCGATGCCCGAGGACTGGGGCTTCACCCCGGACAACATGACCACCCCCATCCGCGGCGCCGCCCTGCCGATGGCCTTCAACCGCCAGCCGCACTACACCAAGGGTCTGCTGCTCGTCGGCGACGCCGGCGGTCTCGTCAACCCGTTCAACGGCGAGGGCATCGCGTACGCCATGGAGTCCGGCCAGATCGCGGCCGACGTCATCGTCCAGGCGCACGCCCGGGCCACCCCCGCCCAGCGCGAACTGGCCCTGCACAACTACCCGAAGATCCTCAAGGACACCTACGGCGGCTACTACACGCTGGGCCGTGCCTTCGTGAAGCTCATCGGCAACCCGAAGATCATGAAGATCGCGACCCAGCGCGGCCTGAGCCACCCGCTCCTGATGAAGTTCACCCTGAAGATGCTGGCCAACCTCACCGACCCGACCGGCGGCGACGCGATGGACCGCATCATCAACGGGCTCTCGAAGGTGGCCCCGAAGGCGTGAACGAGCGCCGGTAGACGGTCGGGGAGACCCCGACCGTCCGGGTGAAATGGCGGCGCAGGTTCGCCGCCGAACCCAGGCCGCTCTCCTCGCCCACCCGCTCCACCGGCAGATCCGTCGCCTCCAGGAGCGTCTGCGCGCGCACCACCCGCTGCTCCAGGAGCCACTGGAGCGGGGTGGTGCCGTGCACCTCCCGCACCCGGCGGTGGAAGGTGCGCGCGCTCATCCGCGCCCGGCGCGCCAGCTGGTCCACCGAGGCGTCGGGCCCCTCCGGACGGCCCTCGGCCACCTCGGCCGGATCTCGCCGGACAGGCCGAAGGGCCGTCGCTCCCCCGAGGAGTGACGGCCCTTCACGCGTGTGGGGGTGCGATCAGAGGATGCGCACGGCGCCGGACGGGGTGTCCCAGTCGAGGGAGCGCTCGACGACACCGGTCGACGGGTTCTGCGCGCCGACGTACATGCCGCCGCCGACGTAGATGGCGACGTGGTACGAGCCGCTGCGGCTGCCCCAGTACAGGATGTCGCCCGGCTGGAGGTTGCTCAGCGAGACGGAGGTGCCGCGGCTCGACTGGTCGCCGGAGATGCGGGGCAGGTCGATGCCGGCCTGGCGGTAGGCGGCCTGGACGAGGCCCGAGCAGTCCCACGAGTTGGGGCCGGTGCCGCCCATGACGTAGGCGTCGCCGATCTGGGCGCGGGCGAAGGCCACGATCGCGGCGGCGGAGCCGGTGGCGACCTGCGTGCTGCCGCTGGAGGAGCGGCTGCTGACGGCGTCGGAGGAGCCGGAGGACGACTTCGCGGAGAGCTGGGTGCGCGTCGCGGTGCGGGAGGCGCGCTCCTCGGCCTCGGCGCGGGCCTTCTCGGCCTTCTCCGCCTCGGCCTTGCGGTCGGCCTCGGCCTTGGCCTTCTTGGCCTGGGCGGCGGCCTTCTTGAGGGCGGCGTCCTCCTGAGCGGCGAGGCTCTGGTCGAGGGCCTCCTGCTGGGTCGCCTCGGCGGAGGCGGAGACAGCGCTGGCGAGGTCGGCGTCGAGGGAGCCCAGGGTGGGCATCTCGAGGGTCGTCTCGGTCACCGTCTCGGCGTTCGCCGGGGCAGCGGCGCCGGCCACCGCGAGGGTGCTGAAGACGCCACCGGCAACTCCGGCGCGGAACGCCATTTTGGAGCCGCTGCGGCGGGGCTTCCGGTGGCTGGGTATGTGAGCGGTGTGGGACATGGGTACAACCGCTATCAGGGCTTCACGGTTCCCTTCAAGAAACGTGGGTTGCGCCACAGTTACGTTCGGAACCTTTGAATCCGCCTCCCTGGCGCCCTTATTGACGCCGTAACGGGCAAAACGGGCATGACTCAATCGGGCCTTGATCATGTGTTTTCAATGAAAAGTCCGAATTGCCCGTCACCTACCACCTCTTCACCTCGATGGCCAAGCCCCGTTCTTCCCGGCCGGTTCTTGACGTGACGCAGGTCACATCCCGGCTCGTGAACGCGCGCACACGTCCACCGCGGTACGCCGGACCCCCCGACCGGGCGACGGGCGGTTCCTTTATCACTCGTACGCGTCTCGCTGCCAATTTGCTTGTACCGCCCAACTCTTGATAGAGCGCCACCCCCTCCGACCAGCGGTGACCGGTCCGGATGTCACATCTGGTGATCACCTGGGCGCTTCGAGTGGCAAGATCACCGCTCATCCGACTTCATGATCCTTCGTCAGGTGGTGGAGATCACAAAGTCGTTGGCGTACCCCGTGTCGCAGATCACAGAGGGGCGGGCTTAAGATGCGGGACAGTCGGGCTTGTGAACTGCCTCACATGGGAGCGATCTTCCGTGTCGAGTCGCGGCCCGACCGTGCGGTCCAACGGTCAAGGACGACTGGAAGGAGCGAGGAGCGTGAATGCGTACGCGCCCGTCCTCGTGCTCGGTGCCCTGGGTGCGGGGTTTGCGATCTTCTCCGTGGTCATGGCCACGCTAATCGGGCCAAAGCGGTACAACAGGGCAAAACTTGAGGCCTACGAGTGCGGCATCGAACCGACGCCCACTCCGGCCGGAGGCGGCCGCTTCCCGATCAAGTACTACCTGACGGCGATGCTCTTCATCGTCTTCGACATCGAGATCGTCTTCCTCTACCCCTGGGCCGTCACCTTCGACGCCCTGGGGCTTTTCGGGCTCGTGGAGATGCTGCTCTTCGTGCTCACCGTCTTCGTCGCCTACGCCTACGTGTGGCGGCGCGGCGGCCTGGAATGGGACTGAGGGGCTGAGGAGCACCCATGGGACTCGAAGAGAAGCTGCCCAGCGGTTTTCTGCTGACGACCGTCGAACAGGCCGCGGGCTGGGTCCGGAAGGCCTCCGTCTTCCCCGCGACCTTCGGCCTCGCCTGCTGCGCCATCGAGATGATGACGACCGGAGCCGGGCGTTACGACCTGGCCCGCTTCGGCATGGAGGTCTTCCGCGGCTCCCCGCGCCAGGCCGATCTGATGATCGTGGCCGGCCGCGTCAGCCAGAAGATGGCGCCCGTCCTGCGGCAGGTCTACGACCAGATGCCGAACCCCAAGTGGGTCATCTCCATGGGGGTTTGCGCGTCTTCGGGCGGAATGTTCAACAATTACGCAATTGTGCAGGGCGTTGACCACATTGTTCCGGTTGACATCTATTTGCCGGGTTGCCCGCCGCGCCCGGAGATGCTGGTGGACGCGATCCTCAAGCTCCACCAGAAGATCCAGAGCTCCAAGCTGGGCGTGAACGCCCAGGAAGCGGCCCGCGAGGCGGAGGAGGCGGCGCTCAAGGCGCTGCCCACGATCGAGATGAAGGGTCTGCTCCGGTGAGCGACGAGACACCCAATCCCGAGAAGGAGCTCAGCGAGCAGAACCTCCCGGGACAGCGCGGCGAGCACGGGGAGGAGGTCCGCGTCCAGCGCGGCATGTTCGGCGCGAACAACGGCGGCGACACCTCCGGCTACGGCGGCCTGGTGCGCTCGGTGCGCCTGCCCGGACCGGCCTCCCGCCCGTACGGCGGCTGGTTCGACGAGGTCGCCGACGAGCTGGAGGGCGCCCTGGAGGAGCAGGGCCTGCTCCCCGCGAACGCCATCGAGAGGACGGTCGTCGACCGCGGCGAGCTGACCTTCCACATCGAGCGCGAACACCTGGTCCGGGTCGCCCGCACCCTGCGCGACGACCCCGCCCTGCGCTTCGAGCTGTGCACCGGCGTCTCCGGCGTCCACTACCCCGGCGACAAGGGCCGCGAGCTGCACGCCGTCTACCACCTGCGCTCGCTCACCCACGGCCGGCTGCTGCGCCTGGAGGTCTCGGCCCCCGAGGGCGACCCGCGCGTCCCGTCGCTGGTCGCGGTCTACCCGACCAACGACTGGCACGAGCGCGAGACGTACGACTTCTTCGGCATCGTCTTCGACGGCCACCCCGCCCTCACCCGGATCATGATGCCGGACGACTGGCCGGGCCACCCGCAGCGCAAGGACTACCCCCTCGGCGGCATCGCCGTCGAGTACAAGGGCGCCCAGATCCCGGCTCCGGACCAGCGGAGGTCGTACTCGTGAACACCCCCTCTGCCTCCCCCAGGGAGACCACCGAAGGGACCGTCTACACGGTCACCGGCGGCGACTGGGACGAGGTCGTCCAGTCCGCCGCCAAGGCCGACGACGAGCGCATCGTCGTCAACATGGGCCCCCAGCACCCGTCCACCCACGGCGTGCTCCGGCTCATCCTGGAGATCGACGGCGAGACCGTCACCGAGGCCCGCTGCGGCATCGGCTACCTCCACACCGGCATCGAGAAGAACCTCGAGTACCGGACCTGGACGCAGGGCACCACCTTCGTCACGCGCATGGACTACCTCACCTCGTTCTACAACGAGACGGCGTACTGCCTCGGCGTGGAGAAGCTGCTCGGCATCACCGACGACATCCCGGACCGGGCGAGCATCCTCCGGGTGCTCCTCATGGAGCTCAACCGGCTCTCCTCGCACCTGGTCTGCATCGCCACCGGCGGCATGGAGCTCGGCGCCACCACGATCATGATCTACGGCTTCCGGGACCGCGAACTGATCCTGGACCTGTACGAGCTGATCACCGGCCTGCGCATGAACCACGCGTTCATCCGCCCCGGCGGCCTCGCCCAGGACCTCCCGCCCGGCGCCGTCGACGCCGTCCGCGAGTTCGTGAAGACCATGAAGAAGAACCTGCCGGAGTACGACAAGCTGGCCACCGGCAACCCCATCTTCAAGGCCCGCATGCAGGACGTCGGCTACCTCGACCTCACCGGCTGCATGGCCCTCGGCGCCACCGGACCGATCCTGCGCTCCGCGGGCCTCCCGCACGACCTGCGCAAGACCGACCCGTACTGCGGCTACGAGAACTACGACTTCGAGGTCCCCACCGCCGACAGCTGCGACGCCTACGGGCGCTTCCTCGTCCGCCTGGAGGAGATGCGCCAGTCGCTGCGGATCGTCGAGCAGTGCCTGGACCGGCTGGAGCCCGGCCCGGTCATGGTCGGCGACAAGAAGATCGCCTGGCCCGCCCAGCTGGCCCTCGGCCCGGACGGACTCGGCAACTCCCTCGACCACATCAAGAAGATCATGGGCACCTCCATGGAGGCCCTGATCCACCACTTCAAGCTGGTCACCGAGGGCTTCCGGGTCCCCGCGGGACAGGCCTACGCGGCCGTCGAGTCGCCCAAGGGCGAACTCGGCGTGCACGTCGTCTCCGACGGCGGCACCCGCCCCTACCGGGTCCACTTCCGCGACCCGTCCTTCACCAACCTCCAGGCCATGGCCGCGATGTGCGAAGGCGGCCAGGTCGCCGACGTCATCGTCGCCGTCGCGTCCATCGACCCCGTGATGGGAGGCGTCGACCGATGACGGACGGACACACCAGTCTCGGGATGCCCCAACTGCCCGCGCCCGACTACCCCGCCGAGGTCCGCGCCCGGCTGGAGGAGGACGCGAAGGCGATCATCGACCGCTACCCGGGGTCCCGCTCCGCGCTCCTGCCGCTGCTGCACCTCGTGCAGGCGGAGGAGGGCCACGTCACCCGCACCGGCATGCGCTTCTGCGCCGAGACGCTCGGCCTGACCACCGCCGAGGTCACCGCGGTCGCCACCTTCTACACGATGTACCGGCGCAAGCCCTCGGGCGACTACCAGGTCGGCGTCTGCACCAACACGCTGTGCGCCGTCATGGGCGGCGACGCCATCTTCGAGGAGCTCAAGGAGCACCTCGGCGTCGGCAACGACGAGACCACCCCCGACGGCAAGGTCACCCTCGAACACATCGAGTGCAACGCGGCCTGCGACTTCGCGCCCGTCGTGATGGTCAACTGGGAGTTCTTCGACAACCAGACGCCCGACTCCGCCAAGGCCCTGGTCGACGACCTGCGGGCGGGGCGTCCCGTCGCCCCCACCCGCGGGGCGCCGCTGTGCACGTTCAAGGAGACCGCGCGGATCCTCGCGGGCTTCCCCGACGAGCGCGAGGGCGCCGTCGAGGCCACCGGCGGCGCGGGTCCCGCCTCGCTGGTCGGCCTGCGCCTGGCCAAGGGGGAGACCCCACAGCGCCGGATCGTCCACCCGCGTGGCGAGGCGGCCAGTGAGGAGGGGGAGTGATGACCTTGGCAGCCGAGATCAACAACAGCAGCCCCGAGAAGCTGCTGTCGCCCGTCCTGTCGGCGTTCTGGGACCAGCCCGAGTCCTGGACCCTGGACACCTACCGACGGCACGAGGGCTACGAGGGCCTGCGCAAGGCGCTCGCGATGTCGCCCGACGACCTCATCGCGTACGTCAAGGAGTCCGGTCTGCGCGGCCGCGGCGGCGCCGGCTTCCCCACCGGGATGAAGTGGCAGTTCATCCCGCAGGGCGACGGCAAGCCGCACTACCTCGTCGTCAACGCCGACGAGTCCGAGCCGGGCACCTGCAAGGACATCCCGCTGCTCTTCGCCAACCCGCACTCCCTCATCGAGGGAATGATCATCGCCTGCTACGCGATCCGCTCCGAGCACGCGTTCATCTATCTGCGCGGCGAGGTCGTGCCCGTCCTGCGCCGCCTGCACGAGGCGGTCCGCGAGGCGTACGAGGCCGGCTACCTCGGCCGGGACATCCTCGGCAGCGGCCTGAACCTCGACATCACCGTGCACGCCGGCGCCGGCGCGTACATCTGCGGCGAGGAGACCGCCCTGCTCGACTCGCTCGAAGGGCGCCGCGGCCAGCCCCGGCTGCGTCCCCCCTTCCCCGCGGTCGCCGGTCTGTACGCCTGCCCCACTGTGGTGAACAACGTCGAATCCATCGCCTCGGTTCCCGCGATCCTGAACAAGGGCAAGGACTGGTTCACCTCCATGGGGACCGAGAAGTCCCCCGGCTTCACGCTCTACTCGCTCAGCGGGCACGTCTCCTCGCCCGGCCAGTACGAGGCCCCGCTCGGCATCACCCTGCGCCAGCTCCTCGACATGAGCGGCGGGATGCGGCCCGGCCACCGGCTCAAGTTCTGGACCCCCGGCGGCTCCTCCACCCCGATGTTCACCGAGGAGCACCTCGACGTCCCGCTCGACTACGAGGGCGTCGGCGCCGCCGGATCCATGCTCGGCACCAAGGCGTTGCAGTGCTTCGACGAGACCACCTGCGTGGTGCGGGCCGTCACCCGCTGGACCGAGTTCTACGCCCACGAGTCCTGCGGCAAGTGCACCCCCTGCCGGGAGGGCACCTACTGGCTGGTCCAGCTGCTCCGTGACATCGAGGCGGGCAAGGGCGTCATGTCCGACCTCGACAAGCTCAACGACATCGCCGACAACATCAACGGTAAGTCGTTCTGCGCCCTCGGTGACGGCGCCGCCTCGCCGATCTTCTCCTCGCTGAAGTACTTCCGCGCCGAGTACGAGCAGCACATCACGGGCAAGGGCTGCCCCTTCGACCCCGCCAAGTCCACCGCCTGGGCGGACAAGCACCGGGAGGTGAACGCATGACAGTCACCACGTCAGCCCCCTCCGGGGGTGGTGCGGCGGTCCCGCCGGAGGACCTCGTCACGCTGACCATCGACGGCATCGAGATCTCCGTCCCCAAGGGGACCCTGGTGATCCGGGCCGCCGAGCAGCTCGGCATCGAGATCCCCCGCTTCTGCGACCACCCGCTCCTCGACCCGGCCGGCGCCTGCCGCCAGTGCATCGTCGAGGTCGAGGGCCAGCGCAAGCCCATGGCGTCCTGCACCATCACCTGCACCGACGGCATGGTCGTCCGCTCGCAGCTGACCTCGCCGGTCGCCGAGAAGGCCCAGCACGGCGTGATGGAGCTGCTGCTCATCAACCACCCGCTGGACTGCCCGGTCTGCGACAAGGGCGGCGAGTGCCCGCTGCAGAACCAGGCCATGTCCCACGGGCAGGCCGAGTCCCGTTTCGAGGGCAAGAAGCGGACGTACGAGAAGCCGGTCGCCATCTCCACCCAGGTGCTGCTCGACCGCGAGCGCTGCGTGCTCTGCGCCCGCTGCACCCGCTTCTCGAACCAGATCGCCGGCGACCCGATGATCGAACTGGTCGAGCGCGGCGCGCTCCAGCAGGTCGGCACCGGCGAGGGCGACCCCTTCGAGTCGTACTTCTCCGGCAACACCATCCAGATCTGCCCGGTCGGCGCGCTGACCTCGGCCGCCTACCGCTTCCGCTCCCGCCCCTTCGACCTCGTGTCGACGCCGAGCGTCTGCGAGCACTGCGCGGGCGGCTGCGCGACCCGCACCGACCACCGCCGCGGCAAGGTCATGCGGCGGCTCGCCGCCGAGGACCCCGAGGTCAACGAGGAGTGGGTCTGCGACAAGGGGCGGTTCGGCTTCCGGTACGCGCAGCAGCGTGACCGGCTGGCCACCCCGCTGGTCCGCGACCCCGAGACCGGCGTCCTGGAGGCGGCCTCCTGGCCCGAGGCGCTCGAAGCCGCGGCCCGCGGGCTCGTGCGCGGGCGCAGCGGCGTCCTGGCCGGCGGCCGGCTGACCGTCGAGGACGCCTACGCGTACGCCAAGTTCGCCCGGGTCGCCCTCGACACCAACGACGTCGACTTCCGGGCCCGCGTCCACTCCGGCGAGGAGGCCGACTTCCTCGCCTCCGCCGTCGCCGGACGGGGCCGCGACCTGGACGGTACGGGCGTCACGTACACCTCGCTCGAAGCCGCGCCCGCCGTGCTGCTCGTGGGTCTGGAGTCCGAGGAGGAGGCCCCCGGCATCTTCCTGCGGCTGCGCAAGGCCTGGAAGAAGAAGGGCCAGCGGACCTTCGCGGTCGCCGCGTTCGCCACCCGCGGGCTGGAGAAGACCGGCGGCACCCTGCTCGCCGCGGCCCCCGGCACCGAGACCGAGTGGCTCGACGCCCTCACCTCCCGGGTCGGGCTCTCCGCCGACGGCCTCGCCGCGGCCGAGGCGCTGCGCGAGGACGGTGCCGTCATCGCCGTCGGCGAGCGGCTCGCCGGGGTCCCCGGGGCGCTCACCGCCGCCCTGCGGGCCGCCACCGCCACCGGCGCGAAGCTGGTGTGGATCCCGCGCCGGGCCGGAGAGCGCGGCGCCGTCGAGGCGGGCGCCATCCCGGCGCTGCTGCCCGGCGGCCGGCCCGTGACCGACCCGCGCGCCCGGGAGGAGGTCGCCGAGGTGTGGGGCGTCCGCGAACTCCCGCACGGCTACGGCCGCGACACCGGCCAGATCGTCGAGGCCGCCGCCACCGGCGAACTCGGCGCGCTGCTCGTCGGCGGCGTCGACGTCGACGACCTGCCCGACCCGGCCCGCGCCCGCGAGGCCCTCGACGCGGCCTTCGTGGTCTCGCTGGAGCTGCGGCCCGGCGCGGTCACCGAGCGCGCCGACGTGATCCTGCCGGTCGCCGCGGTCGCCGAGAAGCCCGGCACCTTCCTCAACTGGGAAGGCCGCGCCCGGCTGTTCGAGGCCGCGCTGAAGCCGGAGCAGATGACCCGGACGCTGCCGCCCGCCGACGCCCGCGTGCTGCACATGCTGGCCGACGCCATGGACGTCCACCTGGCGCTGCCGGACCTGCGGTCCGTACGGCGCGAGCTGGACCGGCTCGGCGGCTGGACCGGCGACCGGGCCACCGAGCCCGCCGAGCCCGGCCAGTCCGCCGCCCGCCCGGGCGAAGGCGAGGCCGTTCTCGCCGGGCACCGGATGCTGCTCGACCTCGGGCGCCTCCAGGAGGGCGACACCGCGCTGGCCGGCACCCGGCACGCCGCCGTCGCCCGGCTCTCCGCCGCCACCGCCGCCGCCACCGGCGTCAAGGACGGCGACCTCCTCGAAGTCACCGGGCCCGCGGGCGCGGTCCGCTTCCCCCTCCAGGTCACCGAGATGCCCGACCGGGTGGTCTGGCTCCCGCTGAACTCGGCCGGCCACGGCGTCCTCGCCGGCACCGGCTCCCGCCCCGGCGACCTGGTCCGCCTCGGCCCGGCCACCCTCACGGAGGTGGAGGCATGAACACGCTGCTCGCCGCCGAAGACCTGTCGATGTTCGGGCACGACCCCTGGTGGCTCGTCCTCGTCAAGGCGGTCTTCTGCTTCGCCTTCCTGATGGTGACCGTGCTCTTCTCCATCGTGTGGGAGCGCAAGGTCGTCGCCTGGATGCAGCTGCGCATCGGCCCCAACCGGCACGGCCCCTGGGGCATGCTCCAGTCGCTCGCCGACGGCATCAAGCTGATGCTGAAGGAAGACCTGATCGTCAAGCGGGCCGACAAGGTCGTCTACGTCCTCGCCCCGGTCATCGCCGCCATCCCCGCCTTCATGGCGATCGCGGTGATCCCCTTCGGCCCGGCCGGCAACGAGGTCTCGATCTTCGGCCAGCGCACCACGATGCAGCTGACCGACCTGCCGATCGCGATGCTCTACATCCTCGCGGTCGCCTCCGTCGGCATCTACGGCATCGTCCTCGCCGGCTGGTCCTCCGGCTCCACGTACCCGCTGCTCGGCGGACTCCGCTCGGCGGCGCAGATGATCTCGTACGAGATCGCCATGGGCGCCGCGTTCGCCTCCGTCTTCCTCTACTCCGGGTCGATGTCGACCTCGACGATCGTGGAGGCGCAGGCCGACCGCTGGTACATCGTGCTGCTGCCGGTCTCCTTCATCATCTACATCGTCACCATGGTGGGTGAGACCAACCGCGCCCCCTTCGACATGCCGGAGTCCGAGGGCGACCTCGTCGGCGGCTTCAACACCGAGTACTCGTCGATCAAGTTCGCGCTCTTCATGCTCGCCGAGTACGTGAACATGGTGACCGTCTCGGCCGTCTCCGTGACCCTGTTCCTGGGCGGCTGGCGCGCCCCCTGGCCGATCTCCGGCTTCTGGGAGGGCGCCAACCACGGCTGGTGGCCGATGCTCTGGTTCGTCCTCAAGGTGCAGCTGCTGCTCTTCTTCTTCATCTGGCTGCGCGGCACGCTGCCCCGCGTCCGCTACGACCAGCTGATGAAGCTGGGCTGGAAGGTGCTCCTCCCGGTCTCCGTGGTCTGGCTGATGCTGGTCGCCACCGTCCGGGCGCTGCGCAACGAGAACTACGACTTCCAGACCATCGTGCTGTACGTCGCCGGGGCCGTCCTCGGAGTGCTGCTGCTCTCCTTCGTCTTCGACGTCTTCCGCGACAAGAAGGGCAAGGCGGAGGCGGAGGCGGAGGCCGCCGAGGGCGGCGCGTTCGACCCGATGGCGGGCGGCTTCCCCGTACCGCCCAAGCCGGGACAGTCCCTGCCGCCCGTGCCGCGCCGTCGGCCCCGCCACGAGCGGGAGCTGATCGCCAGTGGTGGCGCCGATACCGCTACCGCGACAGAGGGAAAGGAGACGGACGGTGTCTGATTTCCAGAATCCGGTGGCCGGCTTCGGCGTGACCTTCAAGGCCATGTTCAAGAAGCGGCTGACCGAGCAGTACCCGGAGCAGCAGAAGACGACGGCGCCCCGCTTCCACGGCCGGCACCAGCTCAACCGTCACCCCGACGGCCTGGAGAAGTGCGTCGGCTGCGAGCTGTGCGCCTGGGCCTGCCCCGCCGACGCCATCTACGTGGAGGGCGCCGACAACACCGAGGAGGAGCGCTACTCCCCGGGCGAGCGCTACGGCCGCGTCTACCAGATCAACTACGCCCGCTGCATCCTGTGCGGGCTGTGCATCGAGGCGTGCCCCACGCGCGCGCTGACGATGACCAACGAGTTCGAGCTGGCCGACTCCTCCCGCGAGAACCTGATCTACACCAAGGAGCAGCTGCTCGCGGGCCTCGACGACACCATGGTCGACACCCCGCACGCCATCTTCCCGGGCATGGACGAGCAGGACTACTACCGGGGCCTGGTCACCGAGGCCGCGCCCGGCACCGTCCAGCAGGTCGCCGTGTCCAAGGGCGAGAAGGGCGAGCCGGAGGGGGCGGACGCATGAGCGTGACACTCGCCGCCTACGCGACCTCCACGGGTGAGGCCCTCCAGTTCTGGGTGCTCGGCACGATCGCCGTCGTCGGCGCCCTGTGCACGATCCTCATGCGGCGGGCCGTGCACTCCGCGCTCTGCCTCGCCGGCACCATGATCATCCTGGCGGTCTTCTACCTCGCCAACGGCGCCTACTTCCTCGGCATCGTCCAGATCGTCGTCTACACCGGCGCGATCATGATGCTCTTCCTCTTCGTCGTCATGCTGGTCGGTGTCACCGCCGCGGACTCGCTGAAGGAGACCATCAAGGGGCAGCGCTGGTGGGCCGCCCTGTGCGGAGCCGGCTTCGGCGTCCTCCTGTTCGCCGGCATCGGCCACGCCTCGCTCACCGAGTTCAACGGCCTGGGCACCGCCAACACCGCCGCCGGCGGGAACGTCGAGGGCCTCGCCACCCTCATCTTCACCAAGTACGTGTTCGCCTTCGAGATCACCGGCGCGCTGCTCATCACCGCCGCCCTCGGCGCGATGGTCCTCACCCACCGCGAGCGCACCGAACGCGCCCGCACCCAGCGCGAGCTGGCCGAGCAGCGCGTGCGCGAGGGCAAGCACCTCCCGCCGCTGCCCGCCCCCGGCGTCTACGCCCGGCACAACGCGGTGGACATCGCGGGCCTGCTGCCGGACGGCACCCCGGCCGAGCTGAGCGTCATGCAGACCCTGCGCAAGCGGGGCCAGATCCGGGACGTGTCCAGCGAGGCGCTCGCCGACCTCAAGGCCCTCGAACAGCGCTCCGAGGAGCGGCTGGGCCGGGACGCAGAGGAGGCTTCGCGGTGAATCCCGTCAACTACCTGTATCTCTCCGCGCTGTTGTTCACCATCGGCGCGGTGGGCGTACTCATCCGGCGCAACGCGATCGTGCTCTTCATGTGCGTCGAGCTGATGCTCAACGCCTGCAACCTCGCGTTCGTCACCTTCTCCCGTATGCACGGCAACCTCGACGGCCAGATCATCGCCTTCTTCACGATGGTCGTGGCCGCCGCGGAGGTCGTCGTCGGACTCGCGATCATCGTGTCCGTCTTCCGTGCCCGCCATTCGGCCTCGGTCGACGACGCCAGCCTGATGAAGCTGTGAGGGGCTGACCGTGGACAACCTCATTGCGCTGCTCGTCGCGGCGCCCCTGCTCGGAGCCGCCGTCCTGCTGTGCGGCGGCCGGCGGCTCGACAAGACCGGGCACTGGCTCGGCACCGTGCTCGCCGGCGTCACCTTCGCCATCGGCGTGGTCCTCTTCGCCGACATGCTCTCCAAGAGCGCCGACGACCGGGCCCTGCACCAGACCCTGTTCACCTGGATCCCCGTCGAGGGCTTCCAGGCGGACATCGCCTTCCAGCTCGACCAGCTGTCGATGACCTTCGTCCTCCTCATCACCGGGGTCGGCACCCTCATCCACGTCTACTCGATCGGGTACATGGAGCACGACGAGCGGCGCCGCCGCTTCTTCGGCTACCTCAACCTGTTCGTCGCGGCGATGCTGCTGCTGGTCCTCGCCGACAACTACCTGCTGCTCTACTTCGGCTGGGAGGGCGTCGGCCTCGCCTCGTACCTCCTGATCGGCTTCTGGCAGCACAAGCCCACCGCGGCCACCGCCGCCAAGAAGGCCTTCCTGGTCAACCGGGTCGGCGACATGGGCCTGTCGATCGCGATCATGCTGATGTTCACCACCTTCGGGACCTTCGCCTTCGGGCCGGTCCTGGAGTCGGCCGGCGAGGCCTCCGAGGGCAAGCTCACCGCGATCGGCCTGATGCTGCTCCTCGCCGCCTGCGGCAAGTCCGCCCAGGTGCCGCTGCAGTCCTGGCTCGGCGACGCGATGGAGGGCCCGACCCCGGTCTCGGCCCTCATCCACGCCGCGACCATGGTCACCGCCGGCGTCTACCTGATCGTCCGCTCCGCCGACATCTTCAACGCCGCCCCCGACGCCCAGCTCGTCGTCACCGTGGTCGGCGCCGTCACGCTCCTCTTCGGTGCGATCGTCGGTTGCGCGAAGGACGACATCAAGAAGGCGCTGGCCGGCTCGACGATGTCGCAGATCGGCTACATGATCCTGGCGGCCGGCCTCGGCCCCATCGGCTACGCCTTCGCGATCATGCACCTGGTGACCCACGGCTTCTTCAAGGCCGGGCTCTTCCTCGGCGCCGGTTCGGTCATGCACGGCATGAACGACGAGGTGGACATGCGCCACTACGGCGGCCTGCGGAAGTACATGCCGGTCACCTTCGTCACCTTCGGCCTCGGCTACCTCGCGATCATCGGCTTCCCCGGCCTGTCCGGCTTCTTCTCCAAGGACAAGATCATCGAGGCGGCCTTCGCGAAGGGCGGTACCGAGGGCTGGATCCTCGGCGCGGTCACCCTGCTGGGCGCCGCCATCACCGCGTACTACATGACCCGCGTGATGTTCATGACCTTCTTCGGCGAGAAGCGCTGGCAGCCGGACGAGAAGGGCGAGCTGCCGCACCCGCACGAGTCGCCCAAGTCCATGACGGTCCCGATGGTCCTGCTCGCCTTCGGCTCGGTCTTCGCCGGCGGCCTCTTCGGCATCGGCGACCGCTTCGTGAAGTGGCTGGAGCCCGTCACCTCCTTCGAGCACGGGCACCCGCCGATCAGCGCCGGGGCGATCACCGCCGCGACCGTCGCCGTGATGGTCCTGGGCGTCGGCCTCGCCTACCTCCAGTACGGGCGCCGGCCGGTCCCGGTCACCGCCCCGCGCGGCTCGCTGCTCACCCGGGCCGCCCGCCGCGACCTGCTCCAGGACGACTTCAACCACGTCGTCTTCGTCCGGGGCGGCACGCACCTCACCCGCTCCCTGGTCTACGTCGACCACAGCCTCGTCGACGGCGTGGTCAACGGCACCGCGGCCTCGGTCGGCGGGCTGTCCGGCCGGCTCCGCAAACTGCAGAACGGCTACGCCCGCTCGTACGCGGTCTCCATGTTCGGAGGTACGGCGGTGCTCATCGCCGCGACCCTGCTGATGAGGGCGGTGTAACCACCATGTCTTTCCCGCTCCTGACGGCGACGGCAGCGGTGCCGGCGGTCGGTGCGATCCTCACCGCCGCCGTGCCCGCCGCCCGCCGTACCACCGCCAAGTGGCTCGCGCTGCTGGTCTCGCTCGCCACCCTCGTGCTCGCCGCCGTCGTCTTCGTACGGTTCGAGCCCGGCGGCGACCGCTACCAGCTCGTCGAATCGCACTCCTGGATCAA
Organism: Streptomyces sp. NPDC023157; assembly: GCF_055560575.1. Taxonomy (NCBI): domain Bacteria; kingdom Bacillati; phylum Actinomycetota; class Actinomycetes; order Kitasatosporales; family Streptomycetaceae; genus Streptomyces; species Streptomyces sp. NPDC023157. Next base: position 492,356 of record NZ_JBVHIL010000004.1, on the reverse strand, counting down.
GGACTTCGGCGTCCGCTACGAGCTCGGCGTGGACGGCATCGGGGTGGCGCTCATCGCGCTCACCGCGCTGCTCATCCCCTTCATCGTCCTCGCCGGCTGGCACGACGCGGACCCCCTGGAGACCTCCTCCAAGCGGTGGCGGCCCACCCAGGGCTTCTTCGCCCTGATCCTCATGGTCGAGGCGATGGTGATCCTCTCCTTCGAGGCCACCGACGTCTTCCTCTTCTACATCCTGTTCGAAGCCATGCTCATCCCGATGTACTTCCTCATCGGCGGCTTCGGCGACCGCGCCCACGCGGGCTCCGACGAGAACGCGGCGGCCCAGCGCTCCTACGCGGCGGTCAAGTTCCTGCTCTACAACCTGGTCGGCGGCCTCATCATGCTGGCCGCCGTCATCGGCCTCTACGTCGTCGCCGGCAACTTCTCCCTCACGGAGATCGCCGAGGCGCGGGCCAACGGCTCCCTGGAGATGGCGACCAGCACCGAGCGGTGGCTGTTCCTCGGCTTCTTCTTCGCCTTCGCGGTGAAGGCCCCGCTGTGGCCGCTGCACACCTGGCTGCCGAACGCGATGGGTGAGGCCACCGCCCCGGTCGCCGTCCTCATCACCGCCGTCGTCGACAAGGTCGGCACCTTCGCGATGCTCCGCTTCTGCCTCGGGCTCTTCCCCGAGGCCTCGAAGTGGGCCACCCCGGTGATCGTCACCCTCGCGCTGATCAGCATCGTGTACGGGGCGCTGCTCGCCGTCGGCCAGCGGGACATCAAGCGCCTGGTCGCCTACGCGTCGATCTCGCACTTCGGCTTCATCATCATGGGCATCTTCGCGATGACCAGCCAGGGCCAGTCCGGCGCCACGCTCTACATGGTCAACCACGGCATCTCGACGGCCGCGCTGATGCTGGTCGCCGGCTTCCTGATCTCCCGGCGCGGCTCGCGGCTCATCGCCGACTACGGCGGGGTGCAGAAGGTGGCCCCGGTGCTCGCCGGGACCTTCCTGATCGGCGGCCTCGCCACCCTGTCGCTGCCCGGACTCGCCCCGTTCGTCAGCGAGTTCCTGGTCCTCGTCGGCACCTTCTCGCGCTACCCGGTGGCCGGGATCATCGCCACCACCGGCATCGTCCTCGCCGCGCTGTACGTCCTCGTCCTCTACCAGCGGACGATGACGGGCCCGGTGAAGGAGGAGGTGCGCGAGCTGCCGGACCTGCGGGCGCGCGAGTTCGCCGTGGTCGTCCCGCTGATCGCGGTGCTGATCTTCCTCGGGGTCTTCCCGAAGCCGCTGACGGACGTCGTCAACCCGGCGGTCCAGCACACCATGTCCGATGTCCAGCAGAAGGACCCGAGCCCCGAAGTGGAGGCGGCCAAGTGAGCACCACGGCTGTCCACACCCTGTGGACGACGGCCGCCGAGCCGATCAACAAGATCCCGGCACCCCACATCGAGTACACGCAGCTCTCGCCCGTGCTCATCGTGGTCGGCGCGGCCGTCGTCAGCGTCCTCGTCGAGGCCTTCGTGCCGCGCAAGGGACGCCACTACACGCAGGTGTTCCTGAGCGTCCTCGCGCTCGTCGCCGCGTTCGCCGCGGTCGTCGGCCTCGCCGCCGGCGGCTACGGCTCCACCAAGGCGCACCTCGCGGCGATGGGCGCCATCGCCGTCGACGGCCCCGCGCTGTTCCTCCAGGGCACCATTCTGCTCGCCTCGGTCGTCGCGATCCTCACCTTCGCCGAGCGCAGGCTCGACCCGGCCGACCACGGCCACCGGGTCGACTCCTTCGCCGCCGAGGCCGCCGCGGTCCCCGGCAGCGAGCAGGAGCGGGCGGCCGTCAAGGCCGGCTTCACCACCACCGAGGTGTTCCCGCTGGCCCTGTTCGCGGTCGCCGGCATGCTGGTCTTCCCCGCGGCCAACGACCTGCTGACCCTGTTCGTCGCGCTGGAGGTCTTCTCCCTCCCGCTCTACCTGCTGTGCGCGGTCGCCCGCCGCAAGCGCCTCCTCTCGCAGGAGGCCGCGGTCAAGTACTTCCTGCTCGGCGCCTTCTCCTCGGCGTTCCTGCTCTTCGGGATCGCCCTGCTCTACGGCTACGCGGGCTCCGTCTCGTACGCCGCGATCGCCGACGTCGTCGACGGCGACGTCCCCGGCATCGACCCGGCGCTCGCCGACACCATGGGCAACGACGTCCTGCTGCTCATCGGCTTCGCCCTGGTGCTGATGGGGCTGCTGTTCAAGGTCGGCGCCGTCCCGTTCCACATGTGGACCCCGGACGTCTACCAGGGCGCCCCGACCCCCGTCACCGGCTTCATGGCCGCCGCGACGAAGGTCGCCGCGTTCGGCGCGATGCTGCGCCTGCTGTACGTGGTGCTGCCGGGGCTCACCTGGGACTGGCGGCCGGTCATGTGGGCCGTCGCCATCGTCACCATGCTGGGCGGCGCGATCGTCGCCATCACCCAGACCGACATCAAGCGGCTGCTCGCGTACTCCTCCGTCGCCCACGCCGGGTTCATCCTGGCCGGTGTCATCGCGGCCACGCCCAGCGGCGTCTCGTCGGTCCTGTTCTACCTGGGCGCCTACTCCTTCGTGACGATCGGCGCCTTCGCCGTGGTCACCCTGGTGCGGGACGCGGGCGGCGAGGCCACCCACCTGTCCAAGTGGGCGGGTCTGGGCCGCCGTTCGCCGCTGGTCGCGGCGGTCTTCGCGGTCTTCCTGCTCGCCTTCGCCGGCATCCCGCTGACCTCCGGGTTCTCCGGGAAGTTCGCCGTCTTCAAGGCGGCGGCGGACGGCGGCGCGGGCGCCCTGGTCGTGGTCGGTGTGATCTCGTCCGCGATCGCCGCGTTCTTCTACATCCGGGTGATCGTGCTGATGTTCTTCAGCGAGCCGAAGGCGGACGGCCCCACGGTCGCCGTGCCCTCGGGCCTCACCTCGGTGGCGATCACCGCCGGTGTGGTGGTCACGCTGGTGCTCGGCTTCGCGCCGCAGTACTTCCTGGACCTGGCGAACCAGGCGAGCGTGTTCGTGCGGTAGCCGTATGCCGCACTGCGCCGGGAGGGCCCGGCCACCGTCTTGGTGGCCGGGCCCCTTCGCGTACGCGTCGGCCTTCCCTCCCTCGGGGTGACCCGCCGGGGGCCCCTGTGTCATCGTGAGGGACCGGATTGGTCTCGACCACTCGACCAGTTGAGGGAGGCCGCACGATGCGCGGGACGACCGTGGCGCCCGACACCCCCTGCGCCGAGTCCCGGCGCGGCGCGTTACCCCTGCACCGACTGGAGCTCCGCCTCCCCGACGACGTGCCCTTCGCCGTCGGCAGCTTCGACTCCATCGGCCCGATGTCCCGGGCCGCCTTCCCGCACCGCCACACCTTCTACGAGTTCGTCCACGTCACCCGGGGCACCGGCACCCACGTCGTCGACCTGGCCCGGTGGGAACTGCGCCCGCCGCACCTGGGCCTGATCCTGCCGGGCCAGGTGCACCACTGGGAGGACGCCCGGGACCTCGACGGCACCGTCGTCCTGTTCACCCCCGAGTTCCTGCTCGACCACCCCGGCGACCGCGAGCTGCTGCGCCGCCTGGGCGCACACCCCTGGCTCCGCCTCGACCCGGCCGAACACGCCCGCACCGCCCGCCTGATGGCCGAACTCCGCGAGGAGTACGGGCAGGTGGACGCCGGCTTCGCGACCGTGCTGCGGTCGCTGCTGCACGTCCTGCTGGTGCGGGCGGCGCGGCTCGGGGACCGGACGGCGCGCCTCGGCGACGGGACGGCGGGGCGGGGCGGGCAGTCCCCGCCGGGGCAGTCCCCGCCGGGGCGGTCGGCGGGACGGCACCGGCCGCCGGCCGGGCGGCACGCGGTGGTCGCCGAGGAGTTCGCCCGGCTGGCCGCCCGTACCGGGGCCGACGGCGTCTCCGTACGGGAGTGCGCGGAGCGGCTCGGGGTCACCCCCGGCTACCTCACCGAGGCCGTACGGGCCGCGCTGGGCCGCACCCCGGCCGGAATGCTGCGGGAGGCGCGTACCCAGGAGGCCCAACGGCTGCTCGCACGCACGGACTTGTCGGTCCGGCAGGTCGCGGCCAGGACCGGCTTCGACGACCCCGCGTACTTCAGCCGCTTCTTCCGCCGGGAGACCGGGATGAGCCCGGGGGAGTTCCGAAAGCACCACGACCGCCGTGTTCCGTCCATCGAAGCGGGCCCCGGACCGGCCTAGGTTTCTGGTCGATCGTTCAGCCCCCCCCACCCGAGGAGCAGGCATGGACAGCGAGACCAGCACCGGCCACGTCACCCGGAAGGCGGTGCTGCGCGCGGCGATCGCCGCCGGCATGGCCGTCCCCACGGTGCTCATGGGCGTCCCCGCGCTCGCGCGTACCCTCACCGACGGCCCGGTCGGGCCCGCGCTGACGCCGGAGTGCGACGACGGCGACCACCCCACCGTCGAGCAGATCGAGGGACCCTACTTCAAGCCCAACTCGCCCTTGCGGTCGAGCCTGTTGGAGCCGGGCCTGCCGGGCGTGCGGCTCACCGTCAGCGGCTACGTCTTCGGGCGGGCCTGCCTGCCGGTGTCCGGGGCGCTGCTCGACTTCTGGCAGGCCGACACCAACGGCGCGTACGACAACACGGGCTTCCGCTTCCGGGGCCACCAGTTCACCGGCGCGGACGGCTCGTTCAAGCTCAGCACCATCGTGCCGGGGCTCTACCCGGGCCGCACCCGGCACCTCCACGTCAAGGTGCAGGCCCCGGGCCGGCCGATCCTGACCACCCAGCTGTACTTCCCGGGCGAGCCGCGCAACAACACGGACTCGATCTTCGACGCGCGGCTCCTGATGAACGTGCGGGACGCGGGCGGGGCCAAGGAGGCGGCGTTCGACTTCGTCCTCGACGTGCCGCAGACCCCCGGCCCGACGCCCACGCCGACCCCGACCCCGACGACGCCCGGGGGCACCTGGGCCGTGGGGACCGCGTACCGGGCGGGGGACGCGGTCACCTACGCCGGGCGGGGCTATGTGTGCCTCCAGGCGCACACCGCCCAGCCCGGCTGGGAGCCGCCGACGGTGCCCGCGCTGTGGCGGGCGGTATGAGGGCTCCCGAGGGCTCCTGAGGGGACTCAGCCCGCGTTCGGTGCGATCCGGCCCGTGACCTCGCCGAGCGCGATCCGGGTGCCGTCCGGGCCGGGCGCCCACGCGGTCAGCGTGACCTCGTCGCCGTCCTCCAGGAACGTCCGCTTGCCGTCGGCCAGTTCGAGGGCGTCGCGGCCGTTCCAGGTGAGTTCGAGGAGCGAGCCGCGCTGGCCGACCTCGGGGCCGGAGACCGTGCCGGAGCCGTAGAGGTCGCCGGTACGCAGGGAGGCGCCGTTCACCGTCATGTGGGCCAGCTGCTGGGCGGCGGTCCAGTACATGGTGGAGAACGGCGGCTCGGCCACCACCTCGCCGTTGATCGTCACGGTGATCCGCAGGTCGAAGCCGCCGGGCTCCTCCTCGGCGGCGTCGTCCAGGTACGGCAGCAGGCCGAAGTCCCGCGCGGGCGGCGCGACCCGGGCGGCGTCCAGGGCCTCCAAGGGGGTCACCCAGGCGGAGACGGAGGTCTGGAAGGACTTGCCGAGGAACGGGCCGAGCGGCACGTACTCCCAGGCCTGGATGTCGCGGGCCGACCAGTCGTTGAGCAGCGTCACGCCGAAGACGTGCTCACGGAAGTCGCCGAGCGCGACCGGGCTGCCGAGCGTGGACGGGGTGCCGACGAGGAAGCCGACCTCCGCCTCGATGTCCAGCTTCACGGAGGGCCCGAAGACCGGCGCCGGGTCGGTGGGCGCCTTGCGCTGACCGGCCGGGCGGACCACGTCGGTGCCGGAGACCACGACGGTGCCGGCCCGCCCGTGGTAGCCGATCGGCAGGTGCTTCCAGTTCGGGGTGAGCGCGTCGCCGTCGGGGCGGAAGATGCGGCCGACGTTGGTGGCGTGGTGCTCGCTCGCGTAGAAGTCGACGTAGTCCGCGACCTCGTACGGCAGGTGCAGGGTGACCGCGTCCAGCGGGTGCAGCAGCGGCTCGACGACCGCCCGGTGCGCGGGCACGGTCAGCCAGCCGGTGAGCGCGCGGCGCACGTCGCGCCAGGCGGTGCGGCCGGCGGCGAGCAGCGGGTTCAGGCTCGGCTGCGCGAGCAGCGCGGCGTACGGCGAGCCGAGCGCGCGTGCCGCGGCCCCCGCGTCGAGCACGTGCCCGCCGATCCGGACGCCCAGCCGGCGCCGGCCGGGCTCGTCGGCGGTGCTGAAGACGCCGTACGGAAGGTTGTGCGGGCCGAAGGGATCGCCCTCGGCCAGGTCGAGCGGGCTCTGCTCGGGCATCGGTGCTTGCCTCGCTTTCCAGGTGTGTGGGGGACACGTTACGGGGCGGGCGGCGAGGCGCAGATGACATGTGTCACACGGAAAGCGGGGCCTCCGTGGGCAACTGTCCGGGTTCGAGTGGTTTGCCTGTGCTGTGGGTTCGCTGTGCCGAGGTGAACGCGTTCAGACCTCTGTTCCGGCGGTCGTTTCCAGCCATACGATCACGGGGTCGTCGCGCCGCGTGAGTTCGCCGCGGTCGCGGCCCCCGCACCTCATTTCATGCGCCTGACGAGAAAAGGTCCATCGTGAAGATCCGTCGCATTCTCGCGACCGCCGTGGCCGCTGCCGTGACCACCCCGGTCGTGCTCCTCTCCGCCGCGCCCGCCTTCGCCGACACCAAGCCCGGCACCACCGCCGAGGCGCGCAACAAGAAGCCCACGCTGGACGAGCTCCGCCTGGCGGTCACCAAGGCGCAGGCCGTGTACGACGCGGCCGTCGTCGCCGACTCGGACGCCCAGCGGGCCATGGACGAGTTCGACAAGCCGACCAACCCGCTGGCCGTCACCCTCGCCGCCGCGAAGAAGGCCTCCGCCGAGGCCGCCGCCGCCAAGGTCCTCGCCGACGAGGCGCTGACCAAGGCCAAGGACGCCCAGGCCAAGCTGCCCGCCGACGCGCCCCAGGCGGACAAGGACGCGGCCGAGAAGGCCGTGGCCGACGCCCAGAAGGCCGCCGACGAGGCGAAGACCACCGCCGACACCAAGGCCGCGGCCTACACCGCCGCGGACAAGGCATTCGACGACGCCGGCGTCGCGCTCTCCCGCAAGATCAACGAGGCCCAGAAGGCCAAGGCCGACGCCCTCAAGGCCCTCGACGCGGCCAAGAAGGAGCTGGCCGACGCCCAGGAGGAGCCGGGCGAGGACGACTGCGACTTCGACAAGAACTTCGTCACCACCCTCACGGGCCCGACGAAGGTCACCGCCGGCACCAGCGGGATCTTCAACCTGCGCGTGACCAACAAGAACAAGGCCGGCGGCCTCACGTTCGACGAGGTCGGCGGCTGGGCGGACGCGTTCTCCCTGGACGACGGCCAGGACAAGTACCTCCGCGTGGACTGGTCCACCGTGAACAGCCCGAAGTGGCAGCCGGTCGACGAGGAGGAGGGCTTCTCCAGCCTCGCCGCGGTCAAGCCGGGCGGCTCCTTCGACTTCAAGCTGAAGGTCACCGTCGACGCCAAGGCCAAGGCCGCCGACGCGGTCGTGGCCGGTGGCGGCGGCTACCAGAACAAGGACGGCGCCTGCGGCTTCACCGACGAGGGCGCCTACGCCGAGTTCACCGTCGTCAAGCCCGCCAAGCCCGCCCCGGGCAAGGACAACGGCAAGGGCAACGGCAACACCACCGAGCAGGGCGGCTCGTCGAAGACCCCCGTCACCACCGGCGGCACCACCGGCTCCACCGGCGGCACCCTCGCCAAGACCGGCGCGGGCTCCTCCACGATGCCGATCGCCCTCGCGGGCGGCGCGGCCGTCGTGCTCGGCGCGGGCGCGATGGTGCTCGTGCGGCGTCGTAAGGCCGGCGCGGACGCGTAACCGGATCCGTACCGCGTGAAAAGGCCCCGATTCCGTCACGCATGGGATCGGGGCCCGCTGTTTCTTCTGAAGGGCATTTGATGAAGTTCCGTCGCATTCTCGCCGCCGCCGTCGCCGCGGCGGCCCTGACCGCACCCGTCGCGGTCCTCTCCGCCGCGCCCGCGTTCGCGGATGCCCGGCAGGCGGCGAAGCCGACCGTCGAGGAGCTGAGGCTCGCGCTGACGAAGGCGCAGGCGGTGTACGACGCGGCGGTCCGCAACGACGCCGAGGTCCAGAAGAAGGTCCTGGCCACCCTCAAGTCCCTGACCCTGGGCGGTGACCATCCGCTCGCCGTCGTCTACACCGCGGCGGAGAAGGCCGCCGAGACCGCCGCCGCCGCGAAGACCGAGGCGGACGCCAAGCTGGAGAAGGCGCGGGCCGACCAGGACGCGCTGCCCGAAGGCGCGACCCCCGAGCAGGAGGACGCGGCCCAGAAGGCCGTGGACGACGCGCAGAAGGCCGTCGACGAGGCCGCCGCCGCGAAGACCGAGGCGGACGCGAAGGCCCGGCGCGCGAGCGACGACATGGTGGACGCGCAGGCCGCCGCCGCGCGCGAGGCCTCGGTGGCCCGCTCGGCGAAGGACGACGCCCGCAAGGCCCTCGACGCCGCCAGGAAGGCGCTCGCCGACGCCGAGAAGGCGGCGGGCGGGACGGGCTGCCTGCGGGGCGACGCTCTCGCCGCCTCGCTGACCGGCCCGGACACGATCGCGGCGGGCGGCAGCGGCGACTACGTCTTCCGCCTCACCAACACGAGCGAGCGCACGCTGGGCGGGGTCAGCGGGATCTCCACGGCCTTCGGCTGGGAGCGGATCGAGCAGGACTGGCGGCACGTGAAGGTGGACTGGTCCTCCGTGAACAGCCCGAAGTGGCAGCCGGCCGACAAGGGCTTCGCCAGCGGCACCGCGCTCAAGCCCGGTGAGTCCTTCGACTTCAGGCTGAAGGTCAGCGTCGGCACCGCGACCGAGGCCGACAGCGGCGAGCTGGAGATCGGCGTGATCCGTTTCACCGAGGAGGACGGGACCTGCGGTTACTCCACGGTCGGCGGCCACCAGCACTTCACCATCACGGGGAAGCACGGGAAGCCGGAGCAGCCCGGGAAGCCCGAGAAGCCGGAGCAGCCCGGGAAGCCGGCTCCGGGTGAGGGCACCGGCGGCACGGGCGGCTCCACCGGCTCGGCGACCGGCGGCGGCCTCGCCACCACCGGTTCGAGCGACGCCACCATGCCGCTCGCCCTCGCGGGCGGCGCGGCCGTGGTCCTGGGTGCGGGCGCGATGGTGCTCGTGCGGCGTCGTAAGGCCGGCGCGGACGCGTAACGCGGCCACGGCGGGCCGGCGCCCTCGGCGTCAGCCCGCCGTCCGAGGGATCTCCCGTTCCCACGTCCGGTGGAACACGACCTCGCCGCCCTCCTTGCAGATGACCTCGTTCGTGGTCAGGAACGTGTCCGCGTCGCAGTGGATCTCGGAGTGGGTGTCGATGGTGACGTCCCAGGCCATGTCCGGGCGGTGCAGGCGGATCGACCAGTCGGAGCGGGTGCGGGCGGTCAGGGGGCCGGATTCGGCGATCGTGTAGGTCTCCAGGGCGGCCTCGGTGAATTCGAGGCCGTCCGGGTAGACGCGGGTGCCGCCGTAGCGGGGGTCGACCTCCAGGCGCCATTCGCCCTTGGCGACGTCCCGGACGACGAGGCGCTCGGGGCGGGGCTCCTCCAGGGTGGCGGGGTAGCTGACGCCGAGGGGTTCGGACTGTTCGGGTTGTTCGAAGGTGACGGCGTCCACGGTGGGGGCGCGGACCGGCAGGGTCAGGGACGAGCCGGCCGGGTCGAGGGTGAAGCCGGCGGCGTCGGGCTGGGGCCAGATCCAGGGCCAGTACGTGGAGGAGACGGCCAGCCGGACGCGGTGGCCGGGCGGGAACGTGTGGCCGATGCCGTTGAGCTCGAAGCCGACGCCCTCCCATTCGCTGACCTGCGCCTCCACCGCGCGGTCGCGGCCGTAGCGGGCGGAGAGGTTCAGGACGCCGCGGGTGACCAGGGTGGAGGAGCCGTCGGGGGCGACGTCGCAGAGCCGGGCGATGACCTGGCCGGTGGGCGCGTCCGCCAGCAGGCGCAGGGCGACGGAGGGCCGGCCGAGGATCTCGATGGGTTCGCCGTCGGTGGGCACGAGGAAGTCGAAGCAGGCCGAGTGGGCGTCCTCGGCGCGCTGGTCCGGCGGCAGGTCGGCGTCGTTGCCGAAGGGGAAGAAGCGGCCCGCGTCCAGTCCGGTCTGCTGGGGTGAGCGGACCGGTGTCGGGGCGCCCGCGAAGCCGTACGTGACGGGGGTGACGTGCGGGGAGGGCCAGGCGGGGTCGGTGACCCAGCGGCCGGGCAGCTCCTCGTACACGGTGGCCGGCGGGTGCGAGCCGCTGATCCAGGAGCGCAGCAGCGGTTCGGCCATCACATCGTTGTCGGCGCCCTTGAGGTGGTGGTCCCACCAGCGCAGGGTCTCCTGGAGGAAGCCGATCGCCGGGCCGGGCGGCAGCCCGCGGTCCGGGTACTGGTGCGACCAGGGGCCGATGATGCCGCGGACCCGGTCCTGGGGGAGGTGTTCGACCAGCCGGAGCACGGTGTCGCGGTACGGGTCGTGCCAGCCGCCGACGGCGAGGACGGCCGCCCTGATCGCGGAGTAGTCCTCGCAGACGCTGCCGTGCCGCCAGTAGGCGTCGCGGGTCTGGTGGGCGAGCCAGGTGTGGACGAGCGGTTCGACGGCCTCCAGGCGCCTCAGCCACAGCTCGCGCCACTCCTCGCCCGCGTACAGCGGGTCGGGCGGCCGGGAGACGAAGGCGAGCATGGTGGCCGCCCAGGCGTGCATGTCGACGGCGAGGACGGAGCCGCCCATGTAGTGCACGTCGTTGTCGTAGCGGTCGTCGGTGGAGCAGACGGTGACGATCGCCTTCAGCGGCTCGGGGGCGAGCGCGGCGATCTGGAGCGAGTTGAAGCCGCCCCAGGAGATGCCGAACATGCCGACCTTCCCGGTGCACCAGGGCTGTTCGGCGAGCCAGTTCACGACGGCGACGCCGTCGGCGAGTTCCAGGGCGTCGTACTCGTCGCCGGGCAGGCCCTCGCTGTTGCCGTGGCCGCGGACGTCGACCCGTACGGAGGCGTAGCCGTGGCCCGCGTACCAGGGGTGGCGCTGCCAGTCGCGGGGCGCGGTCCAGTCGGTCAGGCGGTACGGCAGGTACTCCAGGAGCGCCGGTACGGGCTCGTCGGTGAGGGGGCGCCACACGCGGGCGTAGAGCCGTGTCCCGTCGGGCATCGGGATGTGGATGTCCTCGTGGCGGGTCTCGTACGGGAAGTCGGTACGGGTCTGCGGCGTCGGGTGCATCGGTTACCTCGGGCTGCCTCAGTGGACGGGGTGCATGGTGCGGCGCAGCCACGGCGCCAGGGCGATCACGGCGAGACCGACGGCGACCGCGATGGCGCCGTTGACGCCGAAGTAGACGGGCTTGGAGACGTCGTCGTAGAGCTTCACCGTCTGGGCCTGGATGCCGTTGGCGAGCGCGAGGGAGAGGAACCAGAGCGACATCGTCTGGCTGGAGAAGGCCTTCGGCGCCAGCTTGCTGGTGGCGGACATCCCGGAGGTCTCCAGGAGCACGTCGCCGAGGCCGAGCAGCAGGTACGAGCCGACGATCCACCAGGCGGCCATCTGGTACGTGTCGTCGGCGTGCCCGGAGGTCGGCAGGACCATCAGGAGGAACGACAGGCCGCCGAGGATCACCCCGAAGGCGATCTTGTTGGAGGCGTGCGGCTGGCGGGGGCCCATCCGCGCCCAGACGGTGGCCACCACGGGCGCCAGGAGCACCTCGAAGGCGCCGAGGGCGGACGCGTACCAGCTGGCCGGGAAGTCGAAGCCGAGGATGGTCGTGCGGGCGTTGGTGGACGCCAGCAGCATCATCGTCGAGTACGCCTGGAAGAGGATGAAGTTGAACGCCACCGAGGCCAGGAAGAGTACGACGTACGGCTTGAGGCGGCCCCGTTCCTCGGCGGTCACCCGGGGGCTCGCGAACATGACCCAGAAGTAGACGACCGGTGCGATCACCGAGATCAGGGTGAGCAGGTCGACGAAGCGGTCCATGGTCAGCCAGCCGGCCATGGCGAGGGCGGTCGCGACGAGGGCGGTGGCGAGCACGCCGATGACGATGGTGCGGATCGCGCGGCGCAGGGCCTCCGGGGCGAGCGCGTACTCGGCGGAGTGCTTGCGCCCGGCCAGGTGACGGCGGCCCGCCACGTACTGGATCAGGCCGAAGGTCATGCCGATCGCGGCGGCCGAGAAGCCCCAGTGCCAGCCCTTGTGGTCGCCGAGCCAGCCGGTGATCAGCGGGCCCGCGAAGGCGCCGATGTTGATCGCCATGTAGTACAGCGCGAATCCGGCGTCGCGGCGCTCGTCGTCGGTGCGGTACAGCTTGCCGACCATGGTGGCCACGTTCGGCTTGAGCAGTCCGGTGCCGGCGCTGATCAGGCCGAGGCCGACCCAGGTCATCGCGGGGGTGGGGACGGCCATCGCGTAGTGGCCGCAGGCGATCAGGACGCCGCCGTAGAGGACCGCCCGGTACGAGCCGAGGATCCGGTCGGCCAGCCAGCCGCCGGCCACCGAGACCAGGTAGACGAGGGTGCCGTACGCGGCGGAGACCGAGGCGGCGGTGCCCGGGGCCATGCCCATGCCGCCGTGCGCGACGGTGTCGGCGAAGTACAGGACGAGGATCGCCTGCATCCCGAGGAACGAGAAGCGCTCCCAGACCTCCAGGCCTGAGAGGGTGAGCAGACCCCTCGGCTGCCCGAGGAACGCGGTGTCGTCCTCGGGCGGCGGCTGCTCGCCGTTCGTGTCGGTGTCGATCGTTGTTCGGGACAAAACGTGCACTCCTGGTCGTATGAGCTGATCACGAACATACCGGGGGTGACGGGAAGGCGCCCACGGTGATCGAAACGTGACCGGATACGCTGGCTTGAGTGAATCGACCGACACATCGACAATCCGAGTGATGGCGTGTGGTTCGGACAGCGTCAAGGACAGCGTCAGCAGGCGTCAGCAGACAGGAGACCCCCTCGTGACCGTCGTCGGGCCGTTCGGTCTTAGCGTGCGGGACCAGGCTCTCGAAGCCGATGTCCAGACCGGATTGGCGGCGGTGGAGGCCGGCCTCCTCGACGCCACCAAGAGCGACGTGCCGTTCATCACGGAGGCCGCCCAGCATCTGGTGCTGGCCGGCGGCAAGCGGTTCCGGCCGCTGCTCGTGATGCTCGCCGCCCAGTTCGGCGATCCGTACGCGCCGGGTGTCGTGCCCTCGGCCGTCGTCGTCGAGCTCACCCATCTCGCCACGCTCTACCACGACGACGTCATGGACGAGGCGGACGTGCGCCGCGGTGTCGACAGCGCGAACACCCGCTGGGGCAACTCCATCGCCGTCCTCACGGGTGACTTCCTCTTCGCCCGCGCCTCGCACACGCTGGCGGACCTCGGACCCGAGGCCGTACGCATCCAGTCCGAGGCGTTCGAACGGCTCGTGACCGGTCAGATCCTGGAGACCGCGGGCCCCCAGGAGGGCCGCGACCCGGTCGACCACTACCTCGACGTGCTCTCCGGCAAGACCGGCTCACTCGTCGCCGTCTCCTGCCGCTTCGGCGCCATGATGTCCGGCGCCGACGAGAGCGTCGTCGACATCCTCACCCAGTACGGGGAGCGGCTCGGCGTGGCCTTCCAGCTCGCCGACGACGTCCTCGACATCGCCTCCGACTCCCACGAGTCCGGCAAGACCCCCGGCACCGACCTGCGCGAGGGCATCCCCACCCTCCCGGTGCTCCGCCTGCGCGCCGCCGCGGCCGCCCACGGGCGCCCGGAGGACCTGGAGCTCGTCGCCCTCGTCGACGGCGACCTCACCGACGACGCCCGGCACGCCGAGTGCCTGCGCCGGCTCCGCGTCCACCCGGCCCTGGAGCAGGCCCGCCGCGACACCGTGCGGTACGCGCAGGAGGCCCGCGCGATGCTGGCCCCGCTGCCCGAGGGGTACGCGAAGTCGGCGCTGGCGGAGATGTGCGACGCCGTGGTGCACCGGGCGGGTTAGCGCCTGTCTTTCGGATCATGCCGGGCTCGCGGGGCCTGGACCTCCGTCAGGGGTTCTCGGGGTGGGGTCATCCTGGAGGGGTACTCCAGGTTGATCCCGAGGGCTGACGTTTCCGGGCCGCCGGTTTGGTGAGATGGATCCATCGACCAAGGTGCCCACGGAGGTAGCGCAGACCATGGCAACGAACGAAAACCGTCAGCGTAAGGCGAGCCGTTACGTCGTCCCGGTCGCCGTGGCGGGGGTGGCGGCGGCGACGATCGGCCTCGTCCCCGCACTCGCGGCGTCCGGCGACCCTGACCTGCCCGAGATCACCGCGCAGCAGCTGATCGAGAAGATCGCCGCCTCGGACACGCAGACCCTGTCCGGCACGTTCAAGATCAGCACCGATCTGGGCCTGCCGTCCTTCGCGGGCCTGCTCCCCGCCGCCCCGTCCGGCTCCTCGTCCGCCGACCCGGCCGACAAGCTCACCCAGCTGGTCTCCGGCTCGCACACGCTGCGGCTCGCGGCGGACGGCCCCGACCGGCAGAAGCTGACCCTGCTGGACGGCTCCGACGAGTACAGCCTGGTCCACAACGGGAACGACGTCTGGGCGTACGACAGCAAGTCGAACGAGGTCTTCCACGAGAAGGCGGACGGCAAGGGCCCGAAGCCCGAGGACACGAAGCTGCCCGGCACCCCGAAGGAGCTCGCCGACGAGGTCCTGAAGGCGGCCGGCGACACCACCTCGATCACCGTCGGCGGCACGGCGAAGGTGGCCGGCCGGGACGCGTACCAGCTGGTGATCAAGCCGAAGCAGTCCGGCTCGATGGTCGAGTCGGTCAAGATCTCGGTGGACGCCTCCACCGGCACGCCGCTGAAGTTCACGCTGGCCTCGGTCGACGGCGGCAAGCCGGTCGTCGACGCGGGCTTCACCAAGGTCGACTTCGGCAAGCCGGAGGCCTCGGCCTTCGACTTCAAGGCCCCCAAGGGCGCGAAGGTGACCGAGGGCGCGGCCGAGAAGGGCGCCCACGAGGGCGCGGACAAGCCCTTCGGCGGCCTGGGCGACCTGGCCGGCCTGGGCGGCTTCGGCGCCGGCCCCGACGGCAAGGACGGCTCCGTCAACGTCATCGGCGAGGGCTGGACCACCATCGCCAAGCTGGATTCCGGCGCCCCCGCGCCGAAGACGGACGAGGCGCCGAAGGAGGTCCAGGGCTTCCTGGACGCGCTCGGCGACAAGGTGAGCGGGAAGTTCGGCTCCGGCACGGTCTTCAAGACGAAGCTGGTCAACGCGCTGATGACGGACGACGGCAAGGTCTACGTCGGCGCCGTGACCCCGCAGAAGCTGGTGGACACCGCGAACGCGGCGAAGTAGCGAGGCGGTTGGTTGGGACCCCGGGTGGGTCGGGGGCGATGGTCACCGACCCACCCGGGAGTTCTTTCGGGCCTTAGGGGAACGTCAGCTTGAACTGGCTGATGTAGCCGGTGTCGGCCGAGGCCTTGTCCTGGACCCGCAGCTTCCAGACGCCGTTGGCGACCTCGGAGGAGGCGTTGACGGTGTAGGTCTGGTTGATGTTGTCGGTGCTGCCGCCCGCACGGTTGTGCAGGTTGTAGACCGAGCCGTCGGGGGCGATGAGGTCGACGACGAGGTCGCCGATGTAGGTGTGGACGATGTTCACACCGACGGCGAGGGTGGCCGGCGCGTTCCCCGTGACACCGGAGACGGTCACCGACGAGGTCACCGCGGCACCGTTGTCCGGCACCGACACGTCGGTGTCGTTGGTGAAGACGGTCCCGGTGGGCGGGGTCGTCGAGCCGCTCGACAGGTTCCACACCGCGTACGCGATGGCATCCGCATTGCGGTCCAGGGCCGTGTCGTTGATGTTCGCCGTGGTGTCGCAGGACGCGTGGTAGCAGCGGTCGAACGCCAGACCCGAGGTGCCGCCCCACTTCTGCGCCTGGGCGGCGGTCTTGATGTAGTCGGCGCCGGAGAAGAGCCCGCCGACGGGGATGCCGACGTTCTTGAACGGCGCGTGGTCGGAGCGCCCGTCGCCCTCGGTCTCGATCTCCGTGGGGACGCCGATGCCGGCGTAGTAGTTCTTGAAGGTCTGCTCGATCGTCGGGTCGTCGTCGTAGACGAAGTAGCCCGGGTTGGGCGAGCCGATCATGTCGAAGTTCAGATAGCCCGTGATCTTCGAACGCTCGGCCGCGGGCAGGTTGTTGACGTAGTACTTCGACCCGATCATCCCGTACTCCTCCGCGCCCCACCAGCCGAAGCGGATGTGCTTGGAGGGCTGGAGCTGGGCCCGGGAGACGGCGAGCGCGGTCTCCAGGATGGCCGCGGAACCGGACCCGTTGTCGTTGATGCCGGGCCCGGCGGTCACCGAGTCGAGGTGCGAGCCGGACATGACGACCTGGTTGGGGTCGCCGCCCGGCCAGTCGGCTATCAGGTTGTAGCCGGTGGCGCCGTTGTAGCTGAACGACTGGAGCGTGGTGGTGTACCCGGCCGCGTCCAGCTTGGCCTTCACGAAGTCGACCGAGGCCTTGTAGCCGGTACGGCCGTGGGCCCGGTTGCCGCCGTTGGCGGTGGCGATCGACTGGAGGTCGGCGAGGTGCTGCTTGACGTTGGCCACGGGTATGTCGGGCGGCGTCACGGCCTGCTCCGAGGCGGAGGCGACCGGCGCGACACCGGCGAACACGCCGAGCACGAGCGCGGAGGCTCCGACGGCAGCGGAAAGTCTCGCGGAGAGTTTCATGTGGGGGCTCCGGATTCCGAACTGGGGATGGTACGGAACGTACGAGCGCCTCGCACCAGGGGTGGCACGAGGCGTTGGAGCTGTGCGGTTGCGCTGTGTGTGACGAATGTTCAGCGAGAGTTTGACATCGCGTCAAGGGCGGAATTCGGTCATGGGTGTTCGGTTTTCGAACAGGATGCCGAGGGGGCGCCTCTGTTTAACTCCGAGCTGTGGAACGGGGATCTGGCCGCTCGGCAGCTCTAGGGCTGGTCGCCGCTGTCGAGCGCGTGTGCGTTGAGGAACGCGCCCGCGTGGGCCGCCGCTTCCTCGGCGGTCGCGTAGAGCGTCTCGCCGGTGGCCGTGCCGGTTGCTCCGTCAGCGCCCTCGGCTGTCCAGCCCCACCCGCCGGAAGGCGACTGCGCGACCTCGGCGTTTCCGCCGAACAGCGCGAGCGTGCTCTTGCCCGTCGTCGTGGGGGCCGGGCGGCTGACGGCGTCGGGCCACTTCTTGCGAGCGCCCTGTCGGGTGATGCCCCAGACGGCTCCCAGCTGCTCGTAGCTGGCGCCCCAGGACCCGGCGGTCGCCGCCGCCTTGGCGGTGAGCCGTCGCACCTCGGCGTCGATCACCTTCCATGCGGCCAGGATGGACAGGGTCACGTCGACAGGTTCCGCGTCCCACATGCTTTCCGTCGTCTGCCCGGTCGCTCGGGAGCGGAGGGCCGAGGCCAGGGGATTCAGGGCGTCGTACAGGGCCTTTTCGAGCTCTGCACGCTCTTCCGGAGTGATCTCAGAAGCCATCATGTGACAACTATAGTTCACGAGAGTGCGTGTGGAAACTAAAGTTTCCATGGTGTGGCGTCCGGAGGCGGGCTCTAGGCCGCCTCCGGTTCGCCTTCGCGGCAGTCCAGGCACAGGCCGTCGGGTGCGGGTGTGCCCCGGAGCGGGCGGCCGCAGTCTTCGCATTCCGCGAAGGGGGAGCGTGGCGACGTCAGGGTCATCCGGCGGTGGGGAGTGGGGGGCGGCGCCGGGATCGGGGGCGGGAGGAGCTTCGCCAGGCGGTGGGCCACGAGGCCGGCCGGGTGGGCCAGGTTCTCCGGGAGGCACGCCGTGAGGGTGCGGCTCACCGCGTCAGGGGAAGCGCCCCGGTCCAGCCAGACCGTGACGTCCGGGGCCAGGCGCTCGACGTCCCGGACTCCGAGGAGCAGGCGGGGTTCGCGGACGCGGAGGTTCGCGAGGAGCGCTGCGGCGGGGCGGTTGTGTTCCGCGAGGGGCGGGGGCGGGGGCTTCGGCGGGCTCATCGGGCGCCCTGAGGTGTCCCCTGCCTGTGCCCGTGCCCGTGCCCGTGCCGGCGGCTTGGGTGGTGTCGGTGTCTCGCCTGCCGTTCCCGGGTCAGCCCCCGGGCGGTTGTACGAGACCGTGCGCGGGACGAAGCGGCCGTCCGGGAGGCGTTCCCTGGTCCGTGCCAGGTAGCCGTGCTTCTCCAGCTCCCGCATCGCCGCCGCGACGCGCAGTTCGCTCTCCGGGTGCAGGGCAGCGATCGCCTTGATGCCGACGCTGGCCCCTGCCGGAAGCGACTGGAGGTACAGGGCCAGGCCCTTGGCGAGCAGGGAGAGTTCGCGGTGCTGGGCGAGGTGGTTGCCGACGACCGTGTAGCGGGTCGTGTGGCGGACATTGACGTGTACGAGCCCGGTGGCGTGCGGGCGCGCGCTAGTCTTCTGGGTATCCATCGGGAAGGGGTCTACTTCCTCGGTGGTCAGGCCCTCGATCGGGATTGCAGTCCCGGCCGGGGGCCGACGTCTGTCTGGGGTTGTGGCGTGAGCATATGCCACGCAACCTGCGCCGAATCCAGTCCAGTTGGCCCAAGTCACCCGTCCGGGTGATGGGCCCGCCCGGGGAGATCGGGGGAGGCTGGAGGGGTTGGGTGGGGGATTCCCCAAGGCCTTTAAGTCTTTGTGTCGGGGGCCTCCGCGTCGCGGGCGTCCACGACGCGGGCCGCCTGGTGACCTGAGTCGGAGCGGGTGCTCAGTACAGCTTCTTCACCGCGGTGTTCAGGGTGTTCTTCCACGGGATCACAGGCGGATCGCCCCAGTAGCTCTGCCACAGGACCAGCGTCACCGTGTCGCCGTCGCGGCCCACGCCCCACAGGTAGTTGTAGTCGGGGCGCTCGGTGGCGTTGGAGTCGAAGGTGTGCATCCCCTGAAGGGTGGCGCCCTCCTCGACGTTGATCACCCCGTGGTCGACGTAGGTTGCGGTCACGCCGGGCCGCTGCGGGGCGTGCGCGCAGGCGATGTAGTCCTGCCGTGCCTTGTCCGCGAAGGCGATGGCCTCGGCCTCCGTGCCGAAGACCGCCACCTTCTGCTGGGCGAACGCGGTCTCCGCGGTGGAGAAGTCCCGGTGCCACACATTGACTTCGGCCGGCTCGGCGGGCCAGCCCACCGGACAGTCGAAATCGTCACCCCACCCCCGGGCGGTCGGCTGGGCGCGCCACGACTCGGTCCTCGGCAAGTCGGAGATGTACAGGGTCCCCGGCTGCGGCCGCCACTCGTCGGCAGCCACCGCCTGACCCGGCGCCACCCCGGCCCCCAGGGCCCCGATCGCCAGCACCGCGGCCCCCGCCGCGACCGCGCCCCCGCGCAGCCGTGCACGTACCCCCATGGCTCCCCTTTTCCCGTGCGCTTCGATCACCCCGTTCCGCCCCGGACCGGGGCGGACGCCCTTCCACGGTAGGGTGCCAGCGCCCGTGCGGCAGGGCCTATCGGCCGGAATGACCGGAAAATCCACGCCTGTTGACCGAGAACACGGCCAGTGCGGCAACCGCAGGCGTAGCAGCCGTCGCCCGGACAGTGCCTAGTTCAGGGCCAGTTCCGCCCACACCGTCTTCCGGGGTACGGGCCCGGTCCGCACCCCCCACCCCCGCGCCAGCCCCTCCACGATCAGCAGCCCGCGCCCCGACTCGGCCGCGCCCGGACTCACGCGCCGGGGCAGTCGGTCACCCCGCGTGTCCGTGACCTCGATCCGCAGGACGTCCTCCCGCGCGGACAGTGCGAGGTGGAAGTCCCGGCCCGAGACGTGGCCGTGCGTCACGGCGTTCGCCGCGAGTTCGGCGACGATCTGAGCCGCCGGCTCCGCCACGTACACCAGGTCCCAGGAGCGCAGCTGCTCCACGGCCAGGAGCCGGGCCAGTCGGGCGCCGCGACGGGTGGCGGAGAGCTGGATTCCGAATTGGCGTACGGACGCCAAGAGTTGGGTGGGTTCTTCGTTCATGTCACCCAGCGTGGCGGCGCGTGCTTACGCTGCCCATCGAACATGCCCTTACGTACGGTTACTGTCCCGCGACTGTCCGGTCCTGTCCCGACTGTCCGGGACCACCCCAGGGGTAGGGCGGGGCCGAAGGAGGTGGGCGCGCATGAGCGTGGACGAGGTGGACGGTGCGGGGACAGAGGACGCGGGCTGGGAGGTGGAGCCCGGTGACGAGTCGGGTGCGGCGGTCGTGGCCGCCGTGGGCCGCCAGCTCAAGCTGTGGCGGGAGGCGAAGGGACTCGGAGCGGTCGAACTCGGGGAACGGATCGGCTACGGCGAGGACCTGGTGCGCAAGGTCGAGCGCGGGGCGCGCATCCCGCGTCCCGAGTTCCTGGACAGGTCGGACGAGGTGCTGGGTGCGGGCGGGCTGATCTCGGCGATGAAGAAGGACGTGGAGGAGGTTCGTTACCCGAAGCAGGTGCGCGACTTGGCGAAGCTGGAGGCGCGGGCGGTCGAGTTCTGCCTGTACTCCAACTTCGACGTCCACGGACTGTTGCAGACCGAGGAGTTCTCGCGAGCGATCCTGCGGACCTGGCGTCCGGCGTACGGCGCGGAGGAGCTGGAGCGGTATCTGGCGGCGAGGGTGGCCCGCCGGGCGGTGCTGGAGAAGGACCCTGCACCCGAGTTCAGCTTCATCCAGGAAGAGGTGTCGCTGCGACGGCCCATCGGGGGGAGGATGGTGCTGCGTCGCCAGCTCGAACATCTGCTGGAGGTGAGTGAGTTGCCGCACGTCGAAATTCAGGTGATGCCGACCGAGCGCGCCGACCACCCCGCTACCGGGGGGCGGATCGCGGTCCTGAAGTTCGGGGACGGCACGGCCGTCGGGCGCATGGACGGTGACTTCGGTGGCCGCCCGGTCTCCGACCTCAAACGGCTCCGGATCTTGGATCTGCGCTATGGCATCATCCGATCCAAGGCCCTCACTCCTGCGGAGTCACGGGACTTCATCGAGCAACTGCTGGGAGAGACATGATCCGCACCCCCGAACTGGACTGGTTCAAGAGCAGCTACAGCGACAGCGGCAATGGCAACGACTGCATCGAGGTTGCCGCTACTCCCGGCATCGTCCACGTTCGCGACTCCAAGGACGCCGACGGCGCCCGTCTCGCGCTCGGTCCCGGTGTCTGGGCCGTGTTCGTGAGTTCCGTGTCCGAATAGCGCCAGCGTCCACGCCCCGCCCGCGTGAGGCTGGACGCATGGCAACCACCTACACCGCACAGCCCATCCCGCCCACCGCTCTCGCCGAGCTGCGCCGTACCGACGACGCCGGGCGGGGCTGCGTCCCCTACGCCGTGACCGACGACGACGGCGTCGGCAGCCCCCTGCGGTGCTGCCTGCGCGGCGCGGCGGCGGGGGAGCGGATCGCGCTCGTCTCGTACGCGCCGCTGCGGCGGTGGGCGGTCGAGACGGGGGCCGAGCCGGGCGCGTACGACGAGCAGGGGCCCGTGTTCATCCACGCCGAGGAGTGCGGGGGGCCGGACGAGGACCCGAAGGCGTACCCCTTCGACCGGACCGGCGCGCTGCGCACCCTGCGCAGGTACGACGCCCAGGGCCGGATCGTCGGCGGGCGGCTCCTGGAGATCCCCGAGGAGCCGGCCGAGGGCTTCGACCGGGGCTTCGCCGAGGCGTTCGCGGACCCAGAGGTCACGCGCGTGCACGTGCGGGCCGTGGAGTACGGGTGCTTCCTCTTCGAGGTGCGGCGCGCTTGACCCGGGCGTGCCCTACCCGAACAGCACCGACCCCAGCCCCCGCCGCACCCCCACCGCCTCGCCCACCCGCCGCACCGCGAGCAGCGTGCCCGCCGTGTACGGGTCGGGGGTCGGGCCCGCGTCGTGGCGGAGGGTCAGGCGTTCGCCGTCGCCGCCGAAGACGACCTCCGTGCTGACCACGAAGCTGGGGAGCCGCACCGAGTGCACCCTGCTGCCCGCCACGTCCGCGCCCCTCGCCTCGACTGGGCCCTGCAACTCGTCCAGGGGGACGCCCTGTTCGGGGGTGCGGGTGTTGCCCAGGGTCTCGGCGAGTTCGCGGGCCGTGCCGCTCGGCACGTCGGGCTTGGTGGCGCTCGCGTAGTCGATGATCTCCCAGTGGTCCAGGTGCTCCGCCGCGAGCTCGGCGGCGCGGGCGAGGACCGCCGCCATCACGGAGAAGTTGCCCGCCGCGATCACGCCGACGCCCCGCGCGCGGGCCAGGGCGTCGAGTTCGGCGTAGTCCTCGGCGGTCAGGCCGCTGGAGCCGACGACCACGTGGACGCCCGCCTCGACCGCCGCCCACACGTTCGCCCGTACCGCCGAGGCGCTCGTGTAGTCGACCAGCACGTCGGCCGGCACCGCCGCGAGGGCCTCGGCGACCGAGCCGTACACCGTGCCCTCGGAGCGGACCCCCGTCACCTCGGGCAGCGGGCGCCCGGCCGCCGACCGGGAGACCCCGGAGGCCAGCTCCAGGTCGGTGGCGTGGGCGATGCCCGCGAGGATCGGCGGGGCGGTCCAGCCGGTGACGCCGGCGAAACAGACTCGGATCATGCGGTTCATGCGGTCAATGTACGCAGAACTCGTTGCCCTCCGGGTCCGACATCACGACCCAACTCCCGCCGGGTTCCGCCACGTCCCGCACGGTCGAGGCGCCGAGGGCCGTCAGCCGGGCCACCTCCGCCGCCCGGTCGTCCGCCTCGGGGTGCAGGTCCATGTGGAGCCGGTTCTTGACGGTCTTCGGCTCCGGGACGCGCTGGAAGAGGATGCGGCGGCCGAGACCCGTGTCCGAGGCCGGGTCGTGCGGGTCGTCGGGGTGCCGGACGGCCGCCAGGTCGCGCCAGGCGGCACGGCCCCGGACGGTGAGCGTCGCCTCGGGCGGGACCGCTCCGGCGTCCAGCAGGGTGGCGATCAGGACGCTGTGGTCCTCCTCCCGGTAGGCGAGCGCGGCGGCCCAGAACGCGGCCTGGGCGTGCGGATCGGCGCAGTCGACGACGAGCTTCCAGTGCACAGGAGTGGTCATGGGTGCGTTTATACGGGAGGGGTCCGACAGTCGGTGGGAGCCCGCGCCCCGCGAACGGGCCTACGCGGGGTCGGCCGCCGGAAGCGGCGCGGCGGGCGCCGCAGCCGTCGCCGGGGCGGTGGCCGCAACCGCCGCCGCCTCCCGGCTCGCCGCCTCCACCGCCGCCCGGCTGCGCCGGGCCGTGCGCAGGGCGTCCCAGGTCAGGATCGTCAGGGCCAGCCACACCAGCGAGAAGCCCGCCCAGCGCTCCGCCGGCATCGCCTCGTGGAAGTAGACGACGCCGAGCAGGAACTGGAAGAGCGGGGCCAGGTACTGGAGCAGTCCCAGCGTGGAGAGCGGGACGCGGATCGCGGCGGCGCCGAAGCAGATCAGCGGGACGGCGGTCACCACGCCGGTGGCCGCGAGCAGTGCCGCGTGGCCGGTGCCGTGGGCGCCGAAGGTGAGCGTGCCCTGGGTGCCGAGCCAGATGAGGTAGCCGAGCGCGGGCAGGAACAGTACGGCCGTCTCGGCGGCGAGCGACTCCACGCCGCCGAGGTTGACCTTCTTCTTCACCAGGCCGTAGATCGCGAAGGAGAAGGCGAGCGTGAGGGAGATCCACGGCAGGCGCCCGTAGCCGATGGACAGGACGACGACGGCGGCGAAGCCGACGCCGACCGCCGTCCACTGGGCGGGCCGCAGCCGTTCCTTGAGGACGAGGACGCCCAGCGCGATGGTGACGAGCGGGTTGATGAAGTAGCCGAGCGAGGCCTCGACGACCTGGCCGTTGTTGACGGACCAGATGTAGAGGCCCCAGTTGACGCTGATCACGGCCGCGGCGACGGTGATGAGGGCCAGCTTGCGCGGGCTGCGTATCAGCTCGGGCAGCCAGCTCCAGCGGCGCGTCACCAGCAGCGCGAGGGCGACGACGGCCAGCGACCAGACCATCCGGTGGGCCAGGATCTCGACCGCGCCGGAGGGCTTGAGGAGGGGCCAGAAGAGCGGGACCAGGCCCCACATCCCGTAGGCGCCGATCCCGTAGATGAGCCCTGCCCGGGCCTCGTTGTCGTCCTTCACCGAACCTCCCCGCCCCGCGCCACGCTGTCCCGTCGAAGGTAGCGCCGCACGGGGCGGGCTGTCATGTCCGTATCGCCATACGGTCCTGACCGATCTTGGAGGCGGGTCCGGGCCCCGTCACGCGCCGGCGAGCGCGGCGCCGATCGTCTCCGCGAGCGGGGTGGTCGGGCGGCCGATCAGCCGCGCGAGGGCGTCGCCGCGGCTCGCGAGCGCGCCGTGCTCGACGGCCCGGTCGACGTCCACGAGGATCTCCGCGAACGGCGCGGGAACCCCGGCGCCGGTGAGGATCTCCCGGTGGGCCGCGGCGGGCACGCTCGTGTACGTGATCTCCCGGCCGGACTGGCGGGCGACCTCCGCCGCGTACTCGGCGAGGGACCAGGACACGTCGCCGTTCAGCTCGTACGCCCGGTTCAGGTGCTCCTCGGCCGGTCCGGTCAGGACGGCGGCGGCCGCGGCGGCGTAGTCGGCGCGCGAGGCGGAGGCGATCCGGCCCTCGCCCGCGTTGGCGACGACGGCGCCGTGGGCCAGGACGGGCGCGAGGTTCGCCGTGTAGTTCTCGGTGTACCAGCCGTTGCGCAGGAAGGTGTACGGCAGTCCCGAGCCGAGAATCGCCTCCTCGGTCGCCTTGTGCTCCTCGGCGAGCAGGAAGTCGGCCTCGGGCCCACCGAGGACGCCCGTGTACGCGAGCTGGGCGACGCCCGCGGCCTTGGCGGCGGCCACCACGGCGGTGTGCTGCGCCACCCGCTGCCCGACCTCGCTGCCCGAGATCAGCAGCACCCGGTCACCCGCTTCGAAGGCGCCGGCCAGCGTCTCCGGGCGGCTGTAGTCGGCGATCCGCAGTTCCACCCCGCGCGCGGCCAGGTCGGTGGCCTTCTCCTTGTCGCGGACGACCGCGGCGACGGACCCGGCGGGGACGGTGGCGAGGAGGGCGTCGATGACGAGGCGGCCCAGCTGGCCGGTGGCTCCGGTGACGACGATGCTCATGGTGGGGCTCCTGGTGGGTGCGGCGGGGGTGCGGCGGGGGTGTGCGGTCCGTGCTCCACTCACCGTACGGCTGGCACTAACCTTTCGTAAGTACCCACTTTGAAGTAAGGTACTGGTATGGAAGTAAGTGTGGACGGAGTCAGGCGGACCGTCGTGGTCGACGCGATGTGCCCCGAGCGGCGCGTCCTGGAGCACGTCACCAGCCGCTGGGGCGTGCTGATCCTCATCGCCCTGCTGGAACGCTCGTACCGCTTCAGCGAGCTGCGCCGGGCCGTCGGCGGGGTCAGCGAGAAGATGCTCACCCAGACCCTCCAGACCCTGGAGCGCGACGGCCTCGTCCACCGCGACGCCAAGCCCGTGATCCCACCGCGCGTCGACTACAGCCTCACCACCCTCGGCCGCGAGGCCGCCGAGCAGGTCGCCGCGCTGGCGTTGTGGACCGAGCGCCGGCTGCCCGCCGTCCAGGAGGCCCGGGAGCGTTACGACACGGTCCGCGAGGCGTCCCAATGAGGTTGTAGTCCGGGCGAGTTGATCCCCGGAGCCGTACGATCTCCCTCACCGACCGGGGGATCGTGTGAGCGACCGTGGGGGAATCGTGAGGGACACAGGCGGAAGAGTGCTGCGCACCGGAGCCGTGGTGGCGGCGGCGGGCGTGGTGCTTCTGGCGGGCTGTTCGTCGGGAGGCGGCGGAGGCGGCGGGGGTGACGGGAAGCCGTCCCCGAGAACCCCGGGCGCGAGCGCCTCCGGGACCCCGGGCGCGACCCCGGCCCCGACGCCGACCGCGCTGGACTTCACCCCGGACCCGAAGAAGGCGCCGCGCGACACGGCCTCCGCGCGGCGGATGGCGCTCGCGATGGTGGCGGGGCCGGACGACTGGGGGCCCGAGTACGTCAAGCGCACCCGGTACCTCAGCGACCCCGACTACTGGCCCGTCCTCGACGCGAACTGCGAGTGGGAGACCGGCACCCGTCCCCTCTCCGTCCTCGCCGGCGTCACCGCCTACAGCGAGATCCCGGCCGCCGGCGGCAAGGGCGTGCTGAAGGTCGCCGCCACCGTCACCGTGCACCGCACCGAGTCCGACGCCGACTGGGAGATGGCCGGGACCCTGGAGGAGGCGCTGCGCTGCCCGGACCAGCAACTGCGCCAGGGTGAGCGCATCACCGGCCTCATGTCCCTCGGCGTCCCCTACGGCACCTCCAACAACACGTACTCGACCGACACCCTCCTGGAGCGGGGCTCGTACCTCGACGACGCCTTCAAGGGAACGCAGTTCTACAGCTGGATGCAGAGCCGCATCGGGCAGGTCACCGTCGCCGTCGTCGTCAAGGGCGCCCCCGGCTACACCGAAGGGGACGTCACCGAGGCCCAGGCCCGGGCCAACGTGATCATGCAGGACCGCGTCAAGAAGCAGTTGGGAGTCTCCTCGTGAGCCCGATGGCCCAGCCCGACCCCCAGCCCGAGCCCCGGCCCGGCCCCCCGCCCGCCCCGCGGCCCGGCGCGCTCCAGCCGCTCCTACCCGCCGACCCGTCCACGATCGCCGGCTACCGCCTCCTCGGCCGGCTCGGCGCCGGCGGCATGGGCGTGGTCTACCTCGGCCGCACCGACACCGGCGAACTCGCCGCCGTCAAGGTGACCCACGCCGACCAGGCGGACCAGGCCGACTTCCGGGCCCGTTTCCGCCGAGAGGTCGAGGCCGCCCGCCGGGTCGTCAGCCCCTGGGCCGTCCCCGTGACCGGCGCCGACCCCGACGCGCCCGAGCCGTGGATGGCGACCGCCTTCGTGCCCGGCCCCTCCCTCGGCGAGGCCGTCCGCGCGCACGGGCCGCTGCCCGAGCGGAGCGTACGGATCCTCGGCGGCACCGTCGCCCGGGCGCTCGCCGCCGTCCACGCGGCCGGCATCGTCCACCGGGACGTGAAGCCCGGCAACATCCTGCTCGCCATCGACGGCCCCCGCCTGATCGACTTCGGCATCGCCCGCACCACCGGCGAGGCCGGGCTCACCTCGGCCGACATGGTCGTCGGCACACCCGGCTTCCTCGCCCCCGAGCAGGCCGAGGCCCGCGCCGACGCCATCGGACCGCCCGCCGACGTCTTCGCGCTCGGCTGCCTCCTCGCCTTCGCGGCGACCGGCCGCCCGCCCTTCGGCACCGGCGCCCTCGACGCCCTGCTCTACCGGACCGTCCACGACGCACCCGACCTCGCCGGCGTCCC
This sequence comes from Streptomyces sp. NPDC023157, assembly GCF_055560575.1. NCBI lineage: Bacteria > Bacillati > Actinomycetota > Actinomycetes > Kitasatosporales > Streptomycetaceae > Streptomyces > Streptomyces sp. NPDC023157. The sequence continues at coordinate 465,115 of NZ_JBVHIL010000004.1, read as the reverse complement.
GGAGGGCCTGCTCCCGCTCCTGACGGCCTGCCTCGCCAAGGACCCCGCCGCCCGGCCCGGTGTCGCCGAGATCGCCGCGCGGCTCACCGAGGACGCCCCCGCCGGCGCCGCCGACTGGCTGCCCGCGCCCGTCGTCACCACGATCGCCGAACGCTCGGCGGCCATGCTCGCGCTGCCCGACATCGACCCGACCACGTCCGGCACCGACCCGGACGCCCCCGCGAACCCCGGCCGGCGCCGCTTCCTGCTGCTCGGCGCCGGAGCCGCCGTACTCGCGGCGGGCGGCGGCGCGTTCGCCCTGTGGAACTCCGGGCGCGACGGCACCGGCGACGACGGGAAGCCGCCCGCGCCGAAGACCCGGAACACCTGGGCCATCGGCGTCCTCGCCGACCTGTCCGGGCCCGCCCAGGAGATCGGCCGGGCCCAGGAGCGCGGCGCCCGGCTGGCCGTCGAGCGGTTCAACGCCCAGCACAAGGGCAAGCCCTTCACCCTCGAACTCAAGGTCTCCGACGACCGCGGGGACACCGCGGGCGCCCTCGCCGCCGCCCGCCGGCTCACCTCCGACCCCTCCGTGCTCGCCGTCCTCGGCCCCACCTCCGACGACACCGGCCAAGTCGTGCTCCCCGCCTTCGAGGAAGCCGGCATCCCGCTCCTCACCACCTCGGCCGGACACAACCTGCTCGCCCTGCGGGGCGACTCCGGCCCCCAGAACACGACCGTCCTGCGCGCCATCCCGAACCACGTCGTGGCGGGCACCTACCTCGCCTGGTCCACCACGCTGCTGCCGCAGATCCGCCGCCCCGGCGTCCTCCAGGAACGCACCGACGACCAGTACGCCTGGCAGTACACCGGCGGCGTCCGCTTCGGCTACAAGCAGGCCGGCATCAAGCCGTACTTCCGGGTGGTCCCGCGCCGCGTCACCGACTACCGCACGATCATCGGAAAGATGATCGACGACGGCATCGACGCGTACATCCACTGCGGGGTCCGCTCCACGGCCGTGCTCGCCGCCCGCGCCCTGAACCAACTCGGCTTCACCGGGCCCCGGTTCACCGGCCAGAACGTCTTCGGCTCGCAGTTCCTGAAGGAGGCCGGGACCGCCGCCGAGGGCTGGTTCGTCTGCGCGCCCGTCGTCGACCCCGTCCAGCGGGCCGCCGACCCCAAGCAGAAGCCCGCCGACCGCGAGGCCGCCCAGGAGTTCCTGGACGCCTACCGCAAGCGCTACGGCACCACCCCGGCGTACTACACCGGCGAGTCCTTCGACGTGGTCAACCTGGTCACGTCCTGGCTCGCCAAGAGCGCCGCCAAGGGCCCGCTCGCCCGCAAGGGCCTGTGGCAGGACCTGCGCAAGCAGAAGTACACCGGGGCCATGGGCGGTTACGCGTTCACCGAGTACGGCGAGCTCTCCGGTGTCGGCACCTTCGTCTTCGGCGTGCAGAACGGGGCCTACAAGTTCATCGGGAACGCGCCCCCGCAGCCCAACCAGCCCACCAAGCCCAAGAAGGCGTGAGCGTGCAGCCCCTCAAGAAGGCCGACCCCTCCTCGCTCGCGGGGTTCCGGCTGCTCGGGCGGCTCGGCGCCGGCGGCATGGGCGTGGTCTACCTCGCCCGGTCCGCCGGCGGCGCGCTCGCCGCCCTCAAACTCATCCGCGCCGAACACGCCGCCGACCCCGGCTTCCGCGCCCGCTTCCGCCGCGAGGCGCGGGTCGCCGAGCGGATCACCGGCCGCTGGGTCGTCCGGGTCCTCGGCGCCGACCCGGAGGCCCGCGAACCGTGGCTGGCCACCGAGTTCGTGCCCGGGCCCTCCCTCGCCGAGGCCGTCGCCGTGCACGGCGCACTGCCCGAACCGACCGTACGCGCCCTCGGCGCACGGCTCGCCGACGCCCTCGCCGACCTGCACGTGGCCGGGCTCGTCCACCGTGACGTCAAGCCCGGCAACGTCCTCCTCGCCCTCGACGGGCCCCGGCTCATCGACTTCGGCATCGCCCGGGTCAGCGGCGCCACCGCGCTCACCGCCACCGACGCGATGATCGGCACGCCCGGCTTCCTCGCCCCCGAGCAGGCCCGCGCCCTCGGCGCCGGCGAGGTCGGACCGGCCAGCGACGTCTTCTCGCTCGGCTGCGTCCTCGCGTACGCGCTGACCGGCCGCCGCCCGTTCGGCACGGGCGCGGTGGCCGCGGTCGTCTACCGCACCGTCCACGAGGAGCCCGACCTCGACGCCGTACCGGACACCCTGCTGCCGCTCGTCACCGCCTGCCTCGCCAAGGACCCGGCACAGCGGCCCACCGCGGAGGACGTACGGGACCGGCTCGGCGCCGCCGACGGGCCCGCCCGCGACTGGCTCCCGGCCGGCCTGCCCGCCCTGATCGCCCGGAGCTCCTCCGAGGTCCTCGACCTGCCCGTCGCCGACCCGACCCTCCTCGTGGCGGGCGCGGAACCCGCGGGCCCGTCCCGCCGCCGGCTCCTGATCGCCGGTTCCGCCGCCGCCGTCGCGAGCGCCGGCGGACTCACCGCCTGGCTGCTCGGCCGCGGCCCCGCCGGAACGGGCACCGGCGGCGGCACGGGCTCCGGTGCCGTGAGGCAGGCGTACACGCTCGGCCTGCTGACCGATCTGAGCGGCCCGACCAAGGCGGACGGGCGCGCCCAGGAACGCGGTCTGCGCCTCGCCCTGGAGGGCTTCAACGCCCGCGCGGACCGGCCCTTCGACCTGCGCGTCACGGTGACGGACGACGGGGGCGACCCCGAGCGGGCCGCCGCCGGGGCCCGCGCCCTCCTCAAGGACCCGGCCTTCGTCGCCGCTCTCGGCCCGACGACCACCGAAACGGCCATCGCGGCGGCGGACGTGCTCGTCGAGTCGAAGGTGCCGGTGCTGAGCGTGGTGGCGTCGGTCCCGGACGGGGTGATCAAAGGCCAGTCGCCGGAGCTGCGCACGTACTTCGAGGCGCGGCCCTACGCCGACGTGATGATGGTGCCCTTCGGCCGCTACCTGACCGAGCACAAGCTGCGTCGCACCGCCGTCATCGAGGACCGGGCGGCCGGCACCTACAGCTGGCTCGCCGCCCGGAACATGAAGAACGCGCCGCCCGCCGGAGGCACGGTCACCGTGCACCAGGTCGCCGCGGACAGCGAGGACTTCGGCCCGGCGGTCCGGGACGCACTCGCCACCTCGCCGACGGGCGTGATGTACCTGGGGAAGTCGCCGCGCCGGGCCGCCCTGTGCGCCAAGGCCCTGAAGCAGCAGGGATACCGGGGCCCGTGCGGAAGCGTCGAGCCCGCGTTCCAACCGGAGTTCCTCACCGTGGCGGGCCCGGCCGCCGAGGGCTGGTACTTCGGGGCGGGCTACACCGACCCCGACACGATCCCGGGCGCACGGGAGTTCACGGCCGCGTACCGCAGGCGCTGGCGGCTCGCGGCCACGGATCCGGTCGACCGCTTCGCGGTGGAGACGTACGACGCCCTGTACTGGACGGGGCAGGCGCTGCGTACCGCCACCAAGAGGAACGCGGGGCACCTGGGCGCGGCGGTCTCGAACGCGTTCACGAAGGAGGACAAGGTGTACCGGGGGGTGGCGAGGTCCTACGACTCCAGGGCGAGCAACAACTCGAAGTCCGTCCTGGAAGGGCTGACCCTCTGGCAGGTCAGGTCCGGAAAGCCCCGCTGCCTCGGCCCGTTCGCCGAGGCAGCCAAGCGCGACTGACGGGGGCGCGCGCCCCCGTCAGCCCACCACCGTCCACGTGTCGTTGCCCGCCAACAGCTGGCCCAGGTCGCCCTTGCCCTGCTGCTCCACGGCCTTCTCCAGCTGGTCCGCCATCAGCGTGTCGTACACCGGCCGCTCCACGGACCGGAACACCCCGATGGGGGTCTGGTGCAGGGTGTCGGGGTCGGCGAGGCGGGAGAGGGCGAAGGCGGTCGTGGGGGAGGCGGAGTGGGCGTCGTGGACGAGGATGCCCGCCTCGTTCTCCGGGGTCACGGTGACGACCTTGAGGTCGCCGGTGGCCGGGTCGCGGACGACGCCCTTGTCGAGCGCGGCGCCGAAGCGGATCGGCTGCCCGTGCTCCAGGCGGATCACCGCCTCCTTGGCCTGCTCGTTGTCCTTCAGGACCTCGAAGGCGCCGTCGTTGAAGATGTTGCAGTTCTGGTAGATCTCCACCAGGGCCGTGCCGTTGTGGTCGGCGGCCTGCCGCAGCACCTCGGTGAGGTGCTTGCGGTCGGAGTCCACCGTGCGCGCCACGAAGCTGGCCTCGGCGCCGATCGCCAGCGACACCGGGTTGAAGGGCGCGTCCAGGGAGCCCATCGGCGTCGACTTGGTGATCTTGCCGAGCTCCGAGGTGGGGCTGTACTGGCCCTTCGTCAGACCGTAGATCCGGTTGTTGAAGAGCAGGATCTTCAGGTTGACGTTGCGGCGCAGCGCGTGGATCAGGTGGTTGCCGCCGATGGACAGCGCGTCGCCGTCACCCGTGACGACCCACACCGACAGGTCGCGGCGCGAGGTCGCGAGGCCGGTCGCGATGGCCGGGGCGCGGCCGTGGATCGAGTGCATCCCGTACGTGTTCATGTAGTACGGGAAGCGGGACGAGCAGCCGATGCCGGAGACGAAGACGATGTTCTCGCGCGCGAGACCCAGCTCCGGCATGAAGCCCTGGACGGCGGCGAGCACGGCGTAGTCGCCGCAGCCGGGGCACCAGCGGACCTCCTGGTCGGACTTGAAGTCCTTCATCGACTGGGCGGCCTCGGCCTTGGGCACCAGGTGCAGCAGCGACTCACTCATCGATGACCTCCTTGAGAGCGGCGGCGAGCTGCTCGGCCTTGAACGGCATGCCGTTGACCTGGGTGTGGCTGCGGGCGTCCACGAGATAACGGGCCCGGACGAGGGTGGCGAGCTGCCCCAGGTTCATCTCGGGCACCACGACCTTCTCGTAGCGCTTCAGCACCTCGCCGAGGTTCTTCGGGAAGGGGTTGAGGTGGCGCAGATGGGCCTGCGCGATGGGCCGGCCGGCCACCCGGAGCCGCCGCACGGCCGCGGTGATCGGACCGTACGTGGAGCCCCAGCCGAGGACCAGGGTGCTCGCGCCGTCCGGGTCGTCGACCTCGACGTCCGGCACCTCGATGCCGTCGATCTTGGCCTGCCGGGTGCGCACCATGAACTCGTGGTTGGCGGGGTCGTAGCTGATGTTGCCGGTGCCGTCCTGCTTCTCGATGCCGCCGATGCGGTGTTCGAGACCGGGGGTGCCGGGCACGGCCCAGGGCCGGGCGAGGGTCTCCGGGTCGCGCTTGTACGGCCAGAAGACCTCGGTGCCGTCCGCCAGGGTGTGGTTCGGGCCGGTGGCGAAGGGCGTGGTCAGGTCGGGGAGTTCGGCGACGTCCGGGATGCGCCAGGGCTCGGAGCCGTTGGCCAGGTAGCCGTCGGAGAGCAGGAAGACCGGGGTGCGGTACGCGAGGGCGATCCGGGCCGCGTCGACCGCCGCGTCGAAGCAGTCGGCGGGGGTCTTCGGGGCGACGATCGGCACCGGGGCCTCGCCGTTGCGCCCGTACATGGCCTGGAGGAGGTCGGCCTGCTCGGTCTTGGTGGGCAGACCGGTGGACGGGCCGCCGCGCTGGATGTCGACGACGAGCAGCGGCAGTTCGAGGGAGACGGCCAGGCCGATGGTCTCGGACTTGAGCGCCACGCCGGGCCCGGAGGTCGTGGTCACGGCCAGCGAGCCGCCGAAGGCGGCGCCGAGCGCGGCGCCGATGCCGGCGATCTCGTCCTCGGCCTGGAAGGTGCGCACGCCGAAGTTCTTGTGCCGGGACAGCTCGTGGAGGATGTCCGAGGCCGGGGTGATCGGGTACGAGCCGAGGTAGAGCGGCAGGTCCGCCTGGCGGGAGGCGGCGATCAGGCCGTACGAGAGGGCCAGGTTCCCGGAGATGTTGCGGTACGTGCCGGTGGGGAAGGCGCGGGTCGCCGGGGCGACCTCGTAGGAGACGGCGAAGTCCTCGGTGGTCTCGCCGAAGTTCCAGCCGGCCCGGAACGCGGCCACGTTCGCCTCGGCGATCTGCGGCTTCTTCGCGAACTTCTGGCGCAGGAACTTCTCGGTGCCCTCGGTGGGCCGGTGGTACATCCAGGAGAGCAGCCCGAGCGCGAACATGTTCTTGGAGCGCTCGGCCTCCTTCCGGGACAGGCCGAACTCCTTCAGCGCCTCCACCGTCAGGGTGGTCAGCGGCACCGGGTGGACCCGGTAGGCGTCGAGCGAGCCGTCCTCCAGCGGGGAGGTCGCGTAGCCCACCTTGGCCATCGCGCGCTTGGCGAACTCGTCCGTGTTGACGATGATCTCGCCGCCGCGCGGCACGTCCCCGATGTTGGCCTTCAGCGCGGCCGGGTTCATCGCGACCAGGACGTTCGGAGCGTCGCCCGGGGTCAGGATGTCGTGGTCGGCGAAGTGCAACTGGAACGAGGAGACGCCCGGCAGGGTGCCGGCGGGGGCCCGGATCTCGGCGGGGAAGTTCGGCAGCGTGGAGAGGTCGTTCCCGAACGACGCCGTCTCCGAGGTGAACCGGTCACCCGTGAGCTGCATGCCGTCACCCGAGTCACCCGCGAAGCGAATGATCACCCGGTCGAGCCGGCGGACTTCCTTCGCGGAACCGTGGTCGACCGTCGCCGGGGCGCTGCGCTGCTCCCCGACCAGGGCCTCACCGGCCTCGCTACTGACCTGGCTGGTCACTGAACTGGACCTCCCTCGCGGCAGGGGTTCTCTACTCCGCAGGGGCGGAGAAGGCTCGTAGGACGCCCGGCCGACCGGTCGTCCCGTGGCCCACCCTACGTCCGAGGGGGAGACCCTCCCGGCACTTCTCGCATGGTGGACGCTGTTTTGAGACGCCCGGGGCGTCCTTTTCCTATCAATTGTCGCGCTCTGTGAACCCGCGGGTCCACCGAACGTCACACTCCGTCCATTGTCGGTCACGCGGAGGCGTTCCCGGTATCTGACAGGGTGTCAGGCAATCAGGAATTGAGATAGGTCAGCACCGCCAGTACCCGCCGGTGATCCCCGTCACTCGGCGACAGCCCCAGCTTCATGAAGATGTTGCTGATGTGCTTCTCCACCGCGCCGTCGCTCACCACCAGCTGCCGGGCAATGGCCGAATTCGTACGCCCCTCCGCCATCAGCCCCAGCACCTCACGCTCCCGCGGCGTCAGCGCCGCCAGCACGTCCTGCTTACGGCTCCGGCCCAGCAGCTGCGCCACCACCTCGGGATCCAGCGCCGTGCCGCCCCGGGCCACCCGCACCACCGCGTCCACGAACTCCCGGACCTCCGCGACCCGGTCCTTCAGCAGATAGCCGACCCCCACGCTGGAGCCGGCCAGCAGCTCCGTGGCGTACTGCTCCTCCACGTACTGCGACAGCACCAGCACCCCGATCCCCGGATGCTCCTTCCGCAGCCGCACCGCCGCCCGCACGCCCTCGTCCGTGTGCGTCGGCGGCATCCGCACGTCCGCCACCACCACATCCGGCAGCGCCCCCTCGGCCGCCAGATCGGACACCGTCTTCACCAGCGCCTCACCGTCACCCACCCCGGCCACGACCTCGTGCCCCAGGTCGGTGAGGAGACGGGTCAGACCCTCACGGAGCAGCACCGAATCCTCGGCGATGACCACCCGTACTGCCTCCGTGCCCTTGTCCGTCACGGCCCTGCCTTTCTGCCTGATGCTGAGAGCTCCTCAGCATCGCAAGCATCGCAGGAGAAGAGACGCGGAAGGGGGCGCGGGGGTTCAACTCGGGGGTGGGGAGGGGGACTGGGGCCCCACTGCGGGAGGGCGGGCCCCCGGCGGGCGGCCCCCGCCGGCGTCCCCGGCACTCACGCCCGCCAGGGCAGCTCCGCCGTCACCGTCGTCGGGCCGCCGGCCGGGGAGTCCACCGCCAGGACGCCGTCGACCGCGTCCAGCCGCTCCGCGAGCCCCGCCAGACCCCGGCCCTCCGCCGGCACCGCCCCGCCCACGCCGTCGTCGCGGACCTGGAGCATCAGCCGGTCCTCCGTCCGCCACACGTCCACCCAGGCCTGCCGGGCCCGCGCGTGCTTGGAGACGTTCTGGAGGAGTTCGGAGACCGTGAAGTACGCGATGCCCTCGATCGCCGCGGCCGGGCGGGCCGGCAGGTCCACCTCCACCGTCACCGGGACGGCGCAGCGGGCGGCGATCGCGGAGAGGGCCGCGTCGAGGCCGCGGTCGGTGAGGACGGCCGGGTGGATGCCCCGGGCCAGGTCGCGCAGCTCCTGGAGCGCCAGCTTCACCTCGCCGTGCGCCTCGTCGACCATCGCCGCCGCGGCCAGCGGATCGTGCGCCAGCTTCTCCTTCGCCAGGCCCAGGTCCATCGCCAGGGACACCAGCCGGGCCTGCGCCCCGTCGTGCAGGTCCCGCTCGATGCGGCGCAGATCGGCGGCGGCCGTGTCCACCATCACGCCCCGGTCCGACTCCAGCTCCGACACCCGCGAGGCCAGCCGGGACGGCCCGAGCAGCCCCGACAGCATCAGCCGGTCCACCGCCACCAGACCCCGCAGGACCCACGGCCCGAGCAGCACGAACAGCAGGCCCACCAGGCTGGTGAAGGCGATCTCGAAACCCGAGTCCAGGTAGAAGGCGTGCGTGTCGTCGCCGTACAGCTGGAGCCCGGCCTGACCCGCGTACATCGGGAGGACCCACTGCCACAGCGGATACGTGAACAGGCTCCAGCCCCAGGTCCACAGCGCGAGCGCCACGGAGAAGGAGAAGACGGCCCACGGCAGGTGCAGCAGCGCGTACAGCAGGTGCCGCCAGGACGCCCCGCTCTTCAGCATCGCCCCCATCCACGACAGCGCCCCGCCGGTCCGGCCCCGCACCGGCTCCGGCGTCCCCACGTCCAGCCGCAGCAGCCCCCGCGCCCGCGCCCGCTCCACCGCGCCGAAGCCCCGGCACATCGCGAGCGTGCCGGCCAGCACCGGGATGCCCAGGAAGGTGATGAGCAGCCCGGCCCCGGCGGAGAAGAAGGCCACGGCGAAGCAGAAGTAGACGACGCTCAGCGGAAAGCCGAGCAGGACGTAGCCGAGCTCGCGCCAGGTACGCCCTTCGAACGGCGCGCGGACGGCGGCGGGCAGACGGGGGGAGGCCATCGGAAGGATCCGTTTCTCACGCGGTCGGGTGGTCGCTTCCAGCCTCCCGGGAGGGGAGGGGTCGGGACCATGAGGAGGGTCGGCGTCTGGAGAGGGGGGTTTTCCCTACCGGGCGGCCGGCGGCCGGGCACCTGGTCCGCTACCGACCGCCCGCCGGCGTCCGGTCGCGCCACGGAAGCTCCGCCGTCACCACCGTCGGGCCGCCCTCCGGCGAGTCCACGACGAAGAGGCCGTCGACGGCGCCGAGCCGTTCCGCGAGCCCCGCCATGCCCGTACCGCCGCCGTCGAGGCGCGCCCCGCCCACGCCGTCGTCGCGGACCTGGATCATCAGGCGGTCCTCGGACCGCCACACCTCCACCGAGGCCGCACGGGCCCGGGAGTGCTTGGAGACGTTCTGGAGGAGTTCGGAGACGGTGAAGTACGCGATGCCCTCGATGGCCTCCGCGGGCCGGCCCGGCAGATCGACCCCCACCTTGACGGGGACCGTGCAGCGCGCGGCGATCGCGGAGAGGGCCGCGTCGAGGCCGCGGTCGGTGAGGACGGCCGGGTGGATGCCCCGGGCCAGGTCGCGCAGTTCCTGGAGCGCCAGCTTCACCTCGCCGTGCGCCTCGCCGACCATCGCCGCCGCCGCGTCCGGGTCGTCGAGCAGCTTCTCCTTCGCGAGCCCGAGCCCCATCGCGAGCGCCACCAGCCGCGCCTGCGCGCCGTCGTGCAGATCGCGCTCGATCCGGCGCAGATCGGCGGCCGCGGTGTCGACCACGACCCCCCGGTCCGACTCCAGCTCGGCGATCCGCCGCTCCAGCTCGTCCGAGGGCGAGAGAAGCCCGCGGACCATGGCCCGGTCGACGTTGCTCATCCCGCGCGACAGGAACGGCAGCACCGGCCACAGCACGAACAGCGACACCAGCGTCACCGTGAACGTCACGATCCCCCACGGCAGCCGGACGAAGCCGTACAGCTGGCTCCGCCACGCCACCGGGTCCTTCAGCTGCGCCCACAGCCACGGGAGGAAGCCGTGCCGCCGGGGCAGCGGGCTCGGCTCGTCGACCCGTACGCCCAGCAGCGCGCGGGCCCGCGCCCGCTCCGCCCGCGCCATGCCGCGCGCCCCGGCGAGACCGAGCGCGAGCAGCGGCAGACCGATCACGGTCACGGCGAGCCCCACACCGATCGAGACCGTCACGACGGAGTACACGAAACCGGCCAGCGCGCAGGGCAGATCGGCGAGGAGGTGCGCGACCTCCTTCCAGGTGTACCGGTTGTACGCGAGACGCGCGGGCGGCGGAGGGGCGCCGGCGTCGGTGTCGGTGGCCGTGTGGTCATTCATGAGGACAAGGCTGCCGGTTGGGGACCCGGACACGCCATGGGGGAGGTCGGTGAAGGGGAGGGGGGATAACCCCACCCGGGTCCCTGCCCGCCATGCCACCCCCGATCCGGCCCCGCGGCCCCGCCCGGGAAGGGGCCGGGAAGCGGCCGGGAAGCGGGCGGGAGGCGGGCGGGAGGCGGGCGGGAAGCGGGCGGGAAGCGGCCGGGGACCCCGCCCCGGACTGCTTACGGTCCCTTTAGCAGGGCCTAGACTCGCGTGCGTAAACAAAGCGGATGAGACAACGAGACCGAGGGGCGGACGTGCGGGAACCGACCGTTGTTGTCGCGGCGGACTACTTTCAGACGTACTCCGTCGTCGGCCTGCTGGCCGTCGTCGGCGTGCTCTTCGTCGCCGTCGCCTTCGGCGCGGGCCGGCTGCTGCGGCCCGTCGTGCCGACCCCCGAGAAGCTGCTGACGTACGAGTGCGGCGTCGACCCGGTGGGCGAGGGCTGGGCCCACACCCAGGTCCGCTACTACGTCTACGCCTTCCTCTACGTCATCTTCGCGGTCGACTCGATCTTCCTCTTCCCCTGGGCCACGGTCTTCGCCGCGCCCGGCTACGGAGCGACGACGCTGGTCGAGATGTTCATCTTCCTCGGCTTCCTGGCCGTGGGACTGCTCTACGCGTACAAGAAGGGCGTCCTGGCATGGACGTAACACCCCTGCCGGCCCCCAAGCTGGGCCCGCTCGCCCGCCTGGCCCCCGAGCCGATGAAGGTGGTCCTGAACTGGGGCCGCCGCTACAGCCTGTGGGTCTTCAACTTCGGCCTCGCCTGCTGCGCGATCGAGTTCATCGCCGCGTCGATGGCCCGCCACGACTTCATCCGGCTCGGCGTGATCCCCTTCGCGCCGGGCCCGCGCCAGGCCGACCTGATGATCGTCTCCGGCACGGTCACGGACAAGATGGCGCCCGCCGTGAAGCGCCTGTACGAGCAGATGCCGGAACCCAAGTACGTCATCTCCTTCGGCGCCTGCTCGAACTGCGGCGGGCCGTACTGGGACTCGTACTCGGTCACCAAGGGCGTCGACCAGATCATCCCCGTCGACGTGTACGTGCCGGGCTGCCCGCCGCGCCCGGAAGCCCTCCTCCAGGGCATCCTCAAGCTGCAGGAGAAGATCGCGCGCGAGAGCCTCGGCGAGCGCTACGGCGCGGGCGCGCCCTCGGTCGCGCAGCTCACCAGCGACCTCGTGCGGCCCCCGAAGCCGGGAGCGACGGCATGACGCCGAACCTGAACGCCTACGACACCCTCCCGGACGCCGTCACCGAGCTCTTCGGCGAGGAGGCGACGGCGGAGCGGGCCTACGACCTGCTGACCGTCGACGTCCCGACGGCCTCCTGGATCGCCGCGCTGGAGATCGCCCGCGACAAGCTGGGCTGCACCTACTTCGACTGGCTCAGCGCCGTCGACGAGCCCGGCACGGGCTTCCGCGTCTGCGCGCACGTCGCCTCGCTGGGCACCGGCCACGTCCGCCGCCTCCTCCTCCGTACGACGGTCCCGCGCGCGGCGCCCACCCTGCCGTCCGCCGTCCCGGTGTACGCGGGGGCGGGCTGGCACGAGCGCGAGACGTACGAGATGTTCGGCGTGACCTTCACGGACCACCCGCACCTCGTCCACCTGCTCCTCCCGGAGAACTTCGAGGGCCACCCCCTCCGCAAGGACTTCGTCCTCGCCGCCCGCGTGGTCAAGGCCTGGCCCGGCGCCAAGGAACCGGGCGAGTCGCACGACCCCCACGCGCCCAAGCGGCGCCAGATGCTCCCGCCGGGCGTCCCCGACCCCAACGAGTGGGGACCCCTGAAGGGCCAGCTCCCCCCGGCCCCGTCCCGCCCGGCCCGCGCGACCACCGGCGACCGCCCGGCCCGCCGCACCCGCACGGCCGCCGAGGGCTCGGCGATCCAACCGGACCCGTCGGCCCCGGTACGGCGGTCCCGTTCGGTGTCGGAGGGCTCGGCGAGCCAGGCGGATCCGTCGGCTCCGGTACGGCGGTCCCGTTCGGTGTCGGAGGGCTCGGCGAGCCAGACGGCGGACCCGTCCGCTCCGGTCCGCCGTTCCCGCAGCGCGAGCGCGGGCTCGGCGAGCCAGCGCGCGGAGACCCCGGAGCCGGCCGAGACGCCTGCGACCCCGGCGCCTGAGGCGCCCGCTGCTCCGGCCCCCGAGGCGCCCGAAACTCCGGCGCCTGAAGCGCCCGCTGCTCCGGCCCCCGAGGCGCAGGAGAAGCCCGCGCCCCGCACCCGTAGCGCGGACGCCCCGTGGCACCACGCCCGCCCGGCGTTCGACGAGAAGGCCGGGGCCGACAAGGACGAGGCTCCGGAGGAGCCCAAGCCCGACCCCACCGACACCCCCGCCGGAGGCGATCCCGCGTGAACGACGTACTCGACGTCGCCCTCCGGCTGCTCATCGTCTTCGGCGTCTTCCTCGTGCTGCCGCTCGTCGTCGGGCAGACCGAGCACAAGGTCATGGCGCACATGCAGGGCCGGCTCGGCCCCATGTACGCGGGCGGGTTCCACGGCTGGGCGCAGCTCGTCGCGGACGGGGTGAAGTTCGCGCAGAAGGAGGACGTCGTGCCGGCCGCCGCCGACCGGCGGATCTTCCAGCTCGCGCCGGCCGTCGCGCTCCTCCCGTATCTGCTCGTAATCGTCGCGATCCCCATCGGGCCGAGCGAGGGCGCGGTCGGGCAGGTCGTCGACGCGGGCATCTTCTTCGTGCTCGCGGTGATGGGCGTCGGCGTGCTCGGCAGCCTGATGGCGGGCTGGGCCTCGGCGAACAAGTTCTCGCTGCTCGGCGGTCTCCGTACCGCCGCCCAGCTGCTCGCGTACGAGCTGCCGATGCTGCTCGCCGCCGCGTCCGTCGCGATGGCGGCCGGCACGGTCTCCCTGCCCGGCATCCTGAACGCCTTCGCGTGGTGGTGGGTGCCCTGGCAGATCGTCGGCGCGCTCGTCTTCTTCACCGCGGGCCTCGCGGAGCTCCAGCGCCCGCCGTTCGACATGCCCATCGCCGACTCGGAGATCATCTTCGGCGCGTACACGGAGTACACCGGTCTCCGCTTCGCGCTGTTCCTGCTCGCCGAGTACGCGGGCATCGTCGTCCTGTGCGGTCTGACCACCGTCCTCTTCCTCGGCGGCTGGCACGGCCCGTTCGGTGCCGACGGCCTCGGCTGGCTGTGGACCCTGCTCAAGACCGCCGTCCTGGCCTTCGTCGTGATCTGGCTGCGCGTGTCGTACCCCCGGCTCCGCGAGGACCAGCTCCAGAAGCTGGCCTGGACGACCCTCGTACCGCTCGCCCTCGCGCAGATCGCGCTGACCGGCATCGTGAAGGTGGCGATCCAGTAACCATGGCTCCGATCCCCGGCTCCGGCCTCGCCAAGGGCCTCGCCGTCACCCTCCGCACGATGACCCGCAAGAGTGTCACCGCGCAGTACCCGGACGCCCAGCCCGAGCTGCCGCCCCGCACGCGCGGGGTGATCGGGCTGTTCGAGGAGAACTGCACGGTCTGCATGCTGTGCGCCCGTGAGTGCCCCGACTGGTGCATCTACATCGACTCCCACAAGGAGACCGTCCCGGCGGCCGCCCCCGGGGGCCGCGAGCGCAGCCGCAACGTCCTGGACCGCTTCGCGATCGACTTCGCCCTCTGCATGTACTGCGGTATCTGCATCGAGGTGTGCCCGTTCGACGCGCTGTTCTGGTCGCCCGAGTTCGAGTACGCGGAGACCGACATCCACGAGCTGACCCACGAGCGCGACAGGCTGCGCGAGTGGATGTGGACCGTCCCGGAGCCGCCCGCGCTGGACCCGCGCGCGGAGGAGCCGAAGGAGATCGCCGCGGCCCGCAAGGCGGCGGAGAAGGCGGCGGCCCAGGCCGCGGCCGAAGCCGCCGAAGCGGCCGAGGGGGAGCAGCAGTGATCCTCGCCGCCCAGAACAGCCACGGCTTCCTGTCGCCCACCGGCGTCGAGATCGCCTTCGTCCTCGTCGGCCTCGCCACCGTCGGCGCGGCCCTCGTCACGGTCACCACCAAGCAGCTCGTGCACGCCGCCCTGTGGCTGGTCGTGGCGCTCGGCGGCGTCGCCGTCGAGTACCTGCTGCTGACCGCCGAGTTCATCGCCTGGGTCCAGGTGCTGATCTACGTCGGCTCGGTCGTCGTCCTCCTCCTCTTCGGGCTCATGCTCACCAAGGCCCCCATCGGCCGTTCCCCGGATTCCGACTCGGGCAACCGGCTGGTCGCGCTGGCCGTCGCGGTCGTCGCCGCGGCGGCCCTGGTCTGGGTGGTCGTGGACGCCTTCCGCACCACCTGGATCGAGCTGGGCGGGCCAGGCGGGACCGTTCAGGGTTCCACCGCGGTGACCGGCGAGATCCTCTTCCGGCACTGGGTGCTGCCCTTCGAGGCGCTGTCGGTGCTGCTGCTCGCGGCCCTGGTCGGAGCGATCGTCCTGTCGAAGCGCACCCGCGAGAACGAGGGGGAACGGGACTGATGCACCTCGTCTATCCGGCGGTCCTGGCCGCCCTCCTCTTCTCCATCGGCGTGTACGGCGTGCTCGCCCGCCGCAACGCGATCCTGGTCCTGATGTCCGTCGAGCTGATGCTCAACGCCGTCAACCTCAACCTGGTCGCCTTCGACGTCTGGCTCCGGGACACCCTGCACGCGGGCCAGGCCCTCACCCTCTTCACCATCGCCATCGCCGCCGCGGAGATCGGCATCGGTCTCGCGATCGTCCTGATGGTCTACCGCAACCGCGGCACCTCGGACGTCGACCGGCTCCGCGACACCAAGGAAACGCCGTCCGAGGACGAGAAGGCCGAGGCCATCGCGTGACCACCACGACCCTCGCCGTCCTCGTCCCCCTGCTCCCCTTCCTCGGCGCCGTCGCCGGCCTGTTCCTGGGCCGCACCGCCCCCGGCTTCGTCCGCCCGCTCGCCGTGCTGCCGACGCTCGCCGCGGCCGGCCTCGCGGTCGCCGTCGCCGCCCGGCAGGGCGGCGGGAAGGCGATCGACGCCGCCACCCAGCTGACGCCCACCGGCTCGGTCCCGATCGACCTGGCCCTGCACATCGACGGCTTCGCCGCCCTCGTCGCCGTCCTGGTCGGCACCGTCGCCACCTGCGTGCAGATCTACTCGACCGGCTACCTCCGCCACGACCCGCGCTACCCCTCGTACGCGGCGCTCGTCTCCCTCTTCACCTCCGCGATGCTGCTCGTCGTCTACTCCGGCGACCTGATGGTGCTCCTGGTCGGCTGGGAGATCATGGGCATCTGCTCGTACTTCCTGGTCGGGCACTACTGGGAGACCCCCGAGGCCCGCTCGGCCTCCCTGAAGGCCTTCCTCGTCACCAAGCTGGGCGACGTCCCCTTCCTGATCGGTCTCTTCGCCCTGGCCACCGACGCGGGCACCTTCCGCATCACGGGCGTCCTCGGCGCCGTCGCGAGCGGCGGCCTCGACCACCCCACCCTGATCGCGCTGCTGCTCCTCGCGGGCGTGGCCGGCAAGTCCGCCCAGTTCCCGCTGCACACCTGGCTGCCCGACGCGATGGCCGGCCCCACCCCCGTCTCCGCGCTGATCCACGCGGCGACGATGGTCGCCGCCGGCATCTACTTCGTGGCCCGGCTGCTGCCCGTCTTCGCCGCGTCGGCCGCCGCGCTCGTCGTGCTCGCCGTGATGGCCGCGGTCACCATGGTCGGCTCGGCGCTCGCCGCGCTCGCCCAGGACGACATCAAGCGGGTCCTCGCCTACTCGACGATCGGCCAGCTCGGCTACATGTCGGGCGCCCTCGCCGTCGGCGACCGCGGGGCCGCCGTCTTCCACCTCCTGTCGCACGGCGCCTTCAAGGCGCTGCTGTTCCTCGCCGCGGGCGCGGTCATCCACGCCGCCGGCACCAACTCGCTCTCGGCCATGTCCCGGATGAGCGGCCTGACCAAGCGCATCCCGGACGCCTACTGGACGATGACCGTCGGCCTGCTCGCGCTCGCCGCGATCCCGCCCTTCGCCGGCTTCTTCTCCAAGGAAGCCGTCCTCGTCGCCGCCGAGCACACCGCCACCGGGGAGATGACCGTCGCCCCCGCCGGGGCCGGCTGGATCGTCTTCGTCGCCGGCCTGCTCACGGCGCTGCTCACCGCCGCGTACGCGATGCGCCTGTGGCTGCTCGCCTTCCGCGGCCGTGGCACCGAGGCCCCGGACCACGGACGCCAGCCGCTCGCCATGACCACCGTCCTGTGGGTGCTCGCGATCCCCTCCCTCGGTTTCGGACTCACCGCCGCCTACCTCGACGACTGGTTCGACGGGCACCCGCTGACCCCGACCGTCACCACGGCCGTCCTCGGCACCGGCCTCGCCGTCGTCGGCGCGGCCGTCCTCTACTCCGTGTGGCGGGCGCTCGCCCCGAAGCGCGCCGTCCCGGCCGGGACCACCGTCGCCCACCCCGACGCCGAGGGCGGCGCGGTCGAGGCGGAGGCCCTGGACCTGCCGCACCCCGCGCGGGACCCGGCCGACCCCGGCCGCGCCCTGCTCGGGCCGCTGCACCGCCCGGCCGCCGACGGCTTCCACCTGGACGCCGTCTACCGGGCCGCCTTCGTCCGCCCCGTGCTCGCCGCCGCCTCCCTGGTCCGCTTCCTGGACCGCGAGGTCGTCGACACCTATGTGAGCGGTGCGGCCGGCAGCGCCAAGGGCCTCGGCCGGCTCGTCCGCCGCGCCCAGACCGGCAACGTGCAGAGCTACCTCAGCGCCCTGCTCGCCGGCTCCGTCGTCCTGGCGATCGTCGCCGTCGTCCTCGCCAACGTCGCCGGAGCGTGAGCCGTGATCGATATCAGCGAATCCGTGATGCAGTTCCTTCTCGCGTTGATCGTCGCCGGCCCGCTCGTCGGCGCCGTCGCCGCCCTCCTGCCTGCCCCGCCCGGACTGAAGGGGAAGTCGCCCGACCAGGCCGTGCTCCGGCACGGCGTCCTCGTCACCGGCGTGATCCTGCTGGCCGCGATCGTCCTCGCGCTCGGCTTCGACCACGCCCACCCGTCGACGATGCAGGCCACGACGGACATCAGCTGGATCCACGCGCTCGGCGTGCGCATCCACCTCGGTGTCGACGGCATCTCGCTCCCCCTCCTGCTCCTGACCGCGCTGCTGAGCTTCCTCTGCGCGCTGTACAGCTACTTCAAGCAGCAACATCAGCGGCTGACGCCGCGATCCGCGGGCCCGTCACCCAAGGCATTCGTCGCGCTGCTGCTCGTCCTCGAGTCCGGCACCCTCGCGACCTTCGCCGTCCTCGACCTGGTCCTGTTCTTCCTGGCCTTCGAGACGGTCCTCATCCCGATGTACTTCCTCATCGCCCGCTGGGGCGGCGAGGGGAGGCGGGCCGCCTCCTGGAAGTTCATCCTCTACACGCTGCTCGGCTCGGTCGTGATGCTGCTCGGTCTCCTCCTCATCGGCGTGAAGGCGGGCACGTTCGACATGGTGGCACTGGCCACTGACAACGGCCGGGGCCTGACCACGTCCGTGCAGGTCATCGCCGTTCTCGCGATCGGTCTGGGGCTCGCCGTGAAGACCCCGATGTGGCCGCTGCACAGCTGGCTCCCGGACGCCCACACCGCCGCCCCGACGGTCGGCTCGGTGCTCCTCGCCGGCGTCCTGCTGAAGATGGGCACGTACGGCTTCGTCCGCATCGTGCTGCCGATCGCCCCCGACGGCATGCGCACCTTCGCCCCGTACCTCGCCGCGTTCGCCGTCGCCGGGATCATCTACGGATCGCTCGCCTGCCTCGCCCTCGTACGGCCCGGCAGCAAGGGCGACCTCAAGCGCCTGATCGCCTACTCGTCCGTCGGCCACATGGGCTTCGTCCTGCTCGGCATCGCCACCATGACCCCCACCGGCGTCAACGGCGCCCTCTTCGCCAACATCGCCCACGGCCTCATCACCGGCCTGCTGTTCTTCCTGGTCGGCGCCGTCAAGGACCGCTACGGCACCGCCGACCTCGACACCCTCGCCGGGGCCACCGGCGCCGCCCTCTACGGCCGCGCCCCCCGCCTCGGCGCCCTCCTCGCCTTCGCCGCCGTCGCCTCCCTCGGCCTGCCGGGACTCGCCGGGTTCTGGGGCGAGATGCTCGCCCTGTTCGGCGCCTTCGACCCGGCCGAGGGGCTCAGCCGGCCAGCCTTCCTCACCTTCATGGCGATCGGCGCCCTCGGCACCCTCCTCACCGCCGCCTACCTGCTCCTCGTCGTGCGCCGCGTCTGCATGGGCGGCCCCCGCCCGGCCGGCGAGGCCGCCATCGCCGACGTCCAGGGGTACGAGGTCGCCGCCTGGAGCCCGCTCGTCGCCCTCACCGTCCTCGCCGGACTGTGGCCCGCGGTCCTCCTCGGCCTCACCGACCCGGCCGTCCAGCGCCTGCTCGCCGGAGGAAAGTCGTGACGTCCCTCGTCCAGTCCGTCGACTGGCTCACGATCGCCCCACCCACCCTCACCGCGGTGGTCGCCGTCGGCGTCCTCGTCGCCGACCTCTTCGTCCCCGCCGCCCGCAAGCAGCTGCTCGGCTGGATCGCGATCGGCGGCCTCGTCGCCGCCCTCGCGCTGCTCGTCCCGCTGCGCGCCGGCGACCGCTCGACCTTCTGCCTCACCCCGGACACCGCCCTGCGGGCGTGCAGCTACACCGCCGACCACTTCACCGTCGTCATCCAGTTCCTGGTGCTCGGCGGCGCGCTCGTGACCGCGCTCCTGTCGCTCGCCGACACCCGCGAGAAGCTGCCCGCGGGCGAGTACTGGTTCCTGCTGCTGTCCTCCGCGGCCGGCGCCGCGCTGCTGCCCGCCGCCCGGGACCTGGCGACCCTCGTCGTCGCCCTCGAAGTGGCCTCGCTGCCCGCCTTCGCGCTGGTCGGCCTGCGCCGCGGCGACCGCATGTCCAGCGAGGCGGCGCTCAAGTTCTTCCTCTCCTCGGTCACCGCGACCGCCGTGACCCTGCTCGGCGTCAGCTTCGTCTACGCGGCGACCGGCACCCTCCACCTCACCGAGGTCGCCCAGCGCCTCACGGAGGTCCCGGGGCAGCTGGAGATCCTCGCCCAGGCGGGCGTGGTCCTCACCCTGGTCGGGTTCGCCTTCAAGACCGCCGCCGTCCCCTTCCACTTCTGGGTGCCCGACACCTACGTCGGCGCCCCGCTGCCCGTCGCCGCCTACCTGTCCGTGGTCGGCAAGGCCGTCGGCTTCACCGGCGTCATCCTGGTGACCGTCGTCGCCTTCCCCTCGTACGCGGACGTGTGGGGCCCGGCGCTCGCCGTGCTCGCCGCGCTCACCATGACCGTCGGCAACGTGGCCGCCCTGCGCCAGGTCTCCACGCGCGCGTGGAGCGCGGTACGGCTGCTCGCCTGGTCCTCCGTCGCGCAGGCCGGCTACCTCCTGGTGCCGATCGCCGCCGCCGCGTACTCCAGCGACGACCAGATCGGCGCCACCGTCGCGTACGCCCTGATGTACGCCGTCGTGAACCTCGGCGCCTTCGCCGTCGTCGTCCTCGTCGCCCGTACGCACCCCCAGGCGCGGATCTCCGACTTCCGCGGCCTGTACGCGGAGCGCCCCGCCGCCGCCCTCGCGCTCGGGTTCTTCCTGCTGAATCTGGCAGGTCTGCCCCCGGGTATCATCGGCCTCTTCGCCAAGGTGACCGTCTTCTCGGCCGCCGTCGACGCCGGCCTCGGCTGGCTCGCCGTGATCATGGGCGTCAACGTCGTGATCGCCCTCTACTACTACCTGCGGTGGACGGCGCTGCTCTTCCAGACACCGGAGACCGCGCCCGGCACCGCGCCCGAGGGCGAGCCGCGTACGGCACGCGCCGGGGTCCCCACCCCCGTCACCCTGGCGGTCTCGCTGACCGCCGTCGCGGGCGTCGTCCTGTCGGGCTACCCGCAGATCGCCCTCCGCTTCGCGGCGAACAGCCTCTTCTGATCCCCCCACGGAACACACCCAAGGAGCAGTACCCCGTGCTGAACGGTTTCAAGGACTTCATACTTCGCGGGAACGTCGTCACGATGGCCATCGGCCTCGCTGTCGGCTCGGCGTTCACGGCCGTCGTGACCGGCTTCAGCAAGGCGTTCATCACCCCGCTCATCGGCCTGGCCACCGGCTCGGTCGGCGACTTCAGCGAGGCGCGGTTCACCGTCGGCAAGACCGTCTTCCCGTACGGCCTGGCCATCGCCGCCGCCATAGCGTTCGTGATCACCGCGGCCGTCCTCTACTTCCTGATCGTCGTCCCCATGACGAAGATCCAGACGAAGTTCGCCAAGGAGGAGGCGGCCGACCCGAAGTCCGTGAAGCGAGACTGCCCCCGCTGCTTCACCGAGATCCCGGCCATCGCCTCCCGCTGCGCCCACTGCACCAGCGAGGTCGAGCCGCTGTCCGCCGCCCTGGAGAAGACGGAGCTGGAGGCGTTCGGCGTCCCCACGCCCCGCTAGTCACCCGTACGGCCCACACGGCGTCCCGTGCGGTCCGGGGAACCCGAGCCTCCCGCCTGGCGTTGACCAGGAGGGGAGGGTCCACTGGACGGTGGATCCTTGGAGAGCAAAGGGTTCCCCTGCCGCACCACTTGGAGGGCGTACCGTGCACCGCCGGCACAACGGGCTGAGGACCGCCGTACTCCTCGGAGGGCTCTCGGCCCTCATCATCGTCATCGGCAGCTTCTTCGGGCGTACAGGCCTGATCGTCGCGCTCTTCGTCGCGATCGGCACCAACGCGTACGCGTACTGGAACAGCGACAAGCTGGCGCTCCGCGCCATGCGGGCCCGTCCCGTGAGCGAGTTCGAGGCCCCCGCCCTCTACAAGATGGTCCGGGAGCTCTCCACACAGGCCCGCCAGCCGATGCCACGGCTCTACATCTCGCCCACCCAGGCGCCCAACGCCTTCGCCACCGGCCGCAACCCGCGCAACGCGGCCGTCTGCTGCACCGAGGGCATCCTCGCGATCCTCGACGAGCGCGAGCTGCGCGGGGTCATCGGCCACGAGCTCAGCCATGTCTACAACCGGGACATCCTGATCTCCTCGGTCGCCGGAGCACTCGCCTCCGTGATCATGTTCCTGGTGAACTTCGCCTGGCTGATCCCGGTCGGCCGCTCCAACGACGACGACGGCCCCGGCCTGCTCGGCATGCTGCTGGTCATGATCCTGGGGCCCATCGCCGCCTCCGTCATCCAGCTCGCCATCTCCCGCTCCCGCGAGTACGAGGCGGACGCCTCCGGCGCCCAGCTCACCGGCGACCCGCTCGCCCTCGCCAGCGCCCTGCGCAAGCTGGAGGCGGGCACCAAACAGCTCCCGCTGCCCCCCGAGCCGAAGATCGAGACCGCGAGCCACATGATGATCGCGAACCCGTTCCGCCCGGGACAGGGCCTCTCGAAGATGTTCTCCACCCACCCGCCCATGGGCGAGCGCATCGCCCGGCTCGAACAGATGGCAGGTCGACGCCCGTGAAGACAATCCTGAACGTCATCTGGCTGGTCCTGTGCGGGTTCTGGATGTTCCTCGGCTACATGCTGGCGGGCGTCCTGCTCTGCATCACGATCATCGGCATCCCCTTCGGCATCGCCGCCTTCCGGATCGGCCTGTACGCCCTGTGGCCCTTCGGGCAGACGGTCGTCGACCGCCGCGACGCGGGCGCGCCCTCCTGCGTGGGCAACGTGCTCTGGCTGATCCTCGCCGGCTGGTGGCTGGCCCTCGGCCACATCACCACCGGCCTCGCCCTGTGCATCACCATCATCGGCATCCCGCTCGGCATCGCGAACTTCAAGATGGTGCCGGTCTCGCTGATGCCGCTGGGCAAGGAGATCGTCCCCACGGACCAGGCCGCCTACGGCTACCCCGCCCGCTAGTGCGGAACGCGAAGTACGCGCTGCTGGCCGGGGCCGACGTGCTCGCCCTGTGCGCCGACGTCGACGGCCTGTTCGCCGAGCCCGCGCCGCCCGCCCGCGCCCGCTACGAACTGCGCGGCTGCGAGCCGCGCGGCCCCCTCGCGCGGGCCGTCACCCAGGCCGTCGTCGAGGGCAGCGCCCCCCAGGGCGAGCTGTACGTGCGCACCGCCGACGGCGTCTCCGGCCTGCGGGACGTCCGTGTCCTCGGCATCCGCGGCGACGTCGTCACCGTCGAGGCCCGCACCCCGCCCCTCCGGGAGCGGGACCGGCGCGACGCCGTCGACTGCGCCAACCTCATACGGGTCTCCCCGAAGGAGCCGGAGACGGCCACGCACACCGAGGTGACGTTCCTCGGCTGCGCCCCGCGCGGTGCGCTCCGCGCGGCCGTGGCGGCGGACACGGGGGAGCTCCCGCCCGTGACGTACCAGCGCCTCGCCTCCGTGGGCACGGCCGCCTTCGGCCTCCGGGGCGGCCGGGTCACCGGCTGGGCGCCGTCCGGCCACGAGCGCGGCCTGCTCGACGTGACCGTGCTCGTCGACCGCCGCGACCTGCGCCCGCCGGCCGTCGCGGACATCTGGGAGCTGTGGTGGTGGGCGCGCCCCGAGGAGCCCGGCACCTGGGCCCGCTTCCCCTCCGGGACCCGCGGCGCGTGGCTGGAACAGGCCAGGCGCCGCTCCGAGACGCCGGACCCGCCGGCCGACACGTACCACCTGGACGGCGCCCACGTCGTCGACGCGGACTCCTTCTGGTGCGCGCTGGGGGAGGCGTTCCTGGGCCCCGGCGGCTATCTCGCGGACGACCTCGACCAGCTGCGCCCGCCGTTCGCCCCCGGCACCACCCTCGTCTGGCACGACGCCGAGGTCGCCCGCACCTGTCTCGGCGTCGTCCCGCGCGCGCGGGACCGCCCGCCCACCTTCGAGGAGCTCGTCGTCGGCCTGGCCTGCTCGGGCGTCACGGTCGAGTTCGCCTGACGGCGCCCACCACGGCGTACGCGACCGTGCCCGCCGCCAGGACGCCCACCCCGGCCAGGACGGCCCCCATGGGCAGCGCGAAGGCCAGCACGCCGCAGCCGAGCAGCCCGAGCGCGGCGAGCGGGCGCTCGCGCGGGCCCAGCGTCCAGGCGGCGGCGTTGGCGATCCCGTAGTAGACGAGGACCCCGAACGACGAGAAGCCGATCGCGCCCCGCACGTCGGCAGTCGCCGCCACCAGGGCCACCACCGCGCCCACCGCGAGCTCGGCGTGGTGCGGCACCCGGAAGCGCGGGTGGACGGCCGCGAGCGAGGCCGGCAGGTAGCCGTCCCTGGCCATCGCGAGGGTCGTCCGGGAGACGCCGAGGATCAGCGAGAGCAGCGAGCCGAGGGCCGCGAGGGCCGCGCCCACGGTGACGGCCGGCACCAGCCACGCCGCGCCCGCCGCCCGCGCGGCGTCGGCGAGCGGGGCCGCGGAGGCCGCGAGCCGGGGCGCGCCGAGGACGGCGAGGACGCTCACGGCGACGGCCGCGTAGACGGCGAGGGCGATGCCCAGGGCGATCGGCACGGCCCGCGGGATGGTCCGGGCCGGGTCGCGGACCTCCTCGCCGAGCGTCGCGATCCGCGCGTACCCGGCGAAGGCGAAGAAGAGCAGCCCCGCGGCCTGGAGCACCCCGCCCGTCGGCACGTCCCCGTCGAGCCCGAGCCGGGCCGCCTCGCCGGCGCCCGCGGAGACCGCGACGACGGCGGCGAGCACGGCCAGGACGAGGGCCACGATCACCCGGGTGAGGAGCGCCGACTTCCGCGCGCCCCGGTAGTTCACGGCGGTCAGCGCGACCACGGCGGCGACCGCCACCGCGTGCGCCTGCCCGGGCCACAGGTAGCTGCCCACGGTGAGCGCCATCGCCGCGCAGGAGGCCGTCTTGCCGACGACGAAGGCCCAGCCCGCCAGGTACCCCCAGAACGGTCCCAGTCGCGCGCGCCCGTACACGTAGGTGCCGCCGGAGGCCGGATAGCGGGCGGCGAGGCGGGCCGACGCCATGGCGTTGCAGTACGCGACGACGGCGGCGGCCGCGAGCGCCGGCAGGAGTCCCGTGCCGGCCGCGCGGGCCGCCGGGCCGAGCGCCACGAAGATCCCGGCGCCGATCATCGAACCGAGCCCGATCACGACGGCGTCGAACACTCCGAGCGAGCGCCGCAGTTCCTGTGTCATGCGCCGCACCCTAGCCAGCGCGGCAACCACCGGCGCCGACAGGGCGTCCTTCCTGGCATGAGCATCATCAGTTGGATCGTTCTCGGACTTCTCGCCGGAGTCATCGCCAAGGTCCTGCTGCCCGGCCGCGACCCGGGCGGCGTGATCGGCACGACGCTGATCGGCATCGTCGGCGCGTTCCTCGGCGGCTGGCTGTCGGCCCGATTCCTGGACCGCCCGATCACCACGGACTTCTACGACGGGGCGACCTGGCTCTCGGCCATCGGCGGCTCTCTGGTGCTGCTGATCGCCTACCGGGTTCTTTTCGGCCACTCGCGCGGACGCTGACCCGACCCCCCCGCCCGACCCGACGTCAGAGTCCGGTCTCCCGCAGGGTGATGTTCAGCCGCCCGGCCAGCCCGAGCGCCGGGTCGGCCGTCCCCGCGTACACCTTGGGCACGCCGTGGTACGCGAACCTGGACGGCCCCCCGAAGACGAAGAGGTCCCCGGAGACCAGCTCCACGTCGCTGTAGGGCCGCCCGCGGCCCTCGGTGTTCCCCAGGCGGAACACACAGGTGTCGCCGAGGCTCAGCGACACCACGGGAGCGGGGGAGCGCTCCTCCTTGTCCTGGTGCATGCCCATGCGCGCGCCGTCGGCGTAGAAGTTCACGAGCGCGGTGTCCGGCGCGAACCCGCCGTGCGCGCCGTACGCCTCGACCAGCGCCTCCCGCCCCAGCTCCGCCAGCCAGTCCGGCAGTTCGACGCCGACGCCGTCCAGATACCGGTACGGCTCCCAGCGCCGCCCGAGGCAGAGCGAGCGCACCGACATCACACCGCCACCGGGCAGCACGGTCTGCCGGTACGGGACGCCGCCTCGCCCGAACTCACGGCAGGCGTCCACGAGTTCCCGCTGCCGCGCGAACGACAGCCACCCGGGTACGTGCACGGCCCCGGGCGCGGGCGTGCTCCGCTCGCGAGGGAAGAGCCCGTCACTCACACGCCACTCCCTCGCCCGTCACCCGCCGAGGGCCTCACCGAGCGCCCCGCCGGATCCGATCGCCCCACCGGTGGCGAGCGCCCCTTCGAGCCCCAGCAGCCGTTCCTTGCGCTCCAGGCCGGCCGCGTACCCCCGCAGGCTCCCGTCCGCGCCGATCACCCGGTGGCAGGGCCGCACGACGAGCAGCGGGTTGCGCCCGATCGCGGTGCCCACGGCCCGCACGGCGGCACCGGAGGACCCGACCCGCCGGGCGACGTCCCCGTACGACACGGTCGTCCCGTACGGGATCTCCTCCAGCGCGGCCCACACCCGCCGCTGGAAGTCGGTCCCGCCCCCGGCGAAGAGCAGCTCGAAGGAGTCCCGCTCGCCCGCGAAGTACTCCCGCAGCTGCCGTACGACCTCCTCGAAGGCCGCGGGGTCGCGCACCCACCCCTCCTCGACCGTCGCGCCCCCCTTCTGACCGGGCAGCGACAGCGAGCGCAGCGCGGTGCGGCCCTCTTCGGCGAGCTCTCCGACCAGGAGCATCTCGCCCAGGGGGCCGTCGGTGTACGCGTACACGGTGATGTGGTCCATGCCTCCAGTGTGCGAGCCCCGCCGGCCTTCGGCTGGCGGCTTTCGGACACGGCCCTGAGGGCTCCGGGAGTCACGTGGCACCGATGCGGTCATTCTGCGGTCGCCCAGAGGCCGCGGGTGCCGAGGGAGACCTTGGGGAGACCCTCGTCACTTCTCTCGGTGTCGAAGAAGGCCAGCTCCGTGGGCTCCAGGTCCAACGCCTCGCAGATCTCCTCGTGCAGCATGACGAAGTTCATGAACCTCTCCTCCTTCCAGGCCTCGTAGGCGTCCCTGCTCCGGTTGAAGGCGGCGGGGCTGAGGTCGAACACGTCGTCGGCCCACTGCCGGTGCCAGTCGAAGACGTGGTCCGCGGCCTCGGAGGTGCCCTCGCCGCCCAGCTCGCCCAGCTTGTCGGTGGCCGCGCGGGCGAGCGAGGCCGCTCTGAGGCAGCTCCGGAGGTTGAGCGTCGGGGGGAGGGCCTGGGAGGAGAACGTGAACGTCGCGGACAGCTCGGTGATGGTCTTCTGCCATCCGGAGATCTCCGTCTGGAAGTGCCGGTAGGCCCGGATCAGGCCGGCTCTCGGGGAGGGGTCCTCGGGCGCCACGTGGTTGGGGTCCGGGAGCCGCAGCAGCTCCTTGTAGCGGAACATGGCCTGGCGGTCGATGTCCCCGCCGTCGAAGCGGGTGTGGCAGTTCGGGCACAGGACGATCATGTTGTGGAACTCGTGCCTGCGGACGCGCCGCCAGGGCACGATGTGCGCGATCTCCAGAGGGGTCGCGCGGCACGTCGGTATCGCGCAGCGATGGCCGGCCTCGACGAAGAGCTGCCGGGCCAAGGGGCGAGGCACCGAGGTGCGTTTCTGGGCCATGCGGGAAGCCTAGGCGGCGGCACCGACAGCGCGGCCGGGCATGGCGCGACCACCCCTCCGGCCGAAGGGGAGGGGTGGTTCGTGGGTCCTGGGCCGTGGCCCGGGACCTTCGCGTCAGCGGTAGTTCACGAACTGCAGGGCGAAGTCGAAGTCCTGGTTCTTCAGGAGCGTGATGACCTCCTGGAGGTCGTCCCGGCTCTTCGAGCTGACGCGCAGCTCCTCGCCCTGGACCTGGGCCTTGACGCCCTTGGGGCCCTCGTCGCGGATGACCTTGGAGACCTTCTTCGCGTTCTCCTGGGAGATGCCCTCGACGATCGAGGCGAAGAGCTTGTACTCCTTGCCCGACAGCTGCGGCTCACCCGCCACGTCCAGCGACTTCAGCGAGATGCCCCGCTTGATCAGCTTGGACTGGAGGATGTCGAGGATGGCCTTGACCCGCTCCTCGCCGTTCGCCTGCATGAGGATCTTCTCGCCCGACCACTCGATCGAGGCGTTGGTGCCCTTGAAGTCGTAGCGCTGCTGGATCTCCTTGGCGGCCTGGTTGAGGGCGTTGTCGACCTCCTGCCGCTCGACCTTGGAGACGATGTCGAAACTGGAGTCGGCCATGAGGTGAGGCTCCTTGCTCGGATGCGTTCGGTACAGCACAAAGCGTAGCCACCCGCGCCGCCGCGAAGCCGTGATCAATCCGGTGGCGGAGCACCCCTGGGGATCAGGTATCGTTTACGTCGTTGCCAAGGAGCACCGCCGAAAAGCGGCCATCCGAAGCAGCGATCCCATGGCGGTGTGCCCGAGTGGCCAATGGGAGCGGACTGTAAATCCGTCGGCTTAGCCTACCCAGGTTCGAATCCTGGCGCCGCCACATGGAAGAACGGCCCCTGATCTGCGGAAACGCAATCAGGGGCCGTTCTGTTTTATGCGCTCGCGCGGGCTCAGCCCAGTTCCGTGCGGGCGTGGTGCAGATACGCGAAGTCGTGTCCGTCGCGGCGGGTCTTCAGCGGGCGGATCGGGGCCGTGGCGACGTTGATCGCGTAGGCGCCCGCGGTGGCCGCCGTGACGGTGGCCCACTCCGGGAGGGACGACGCGGCGCCGGCGGTGCCCGTGAGGGCGACGGCGACGGTGATCAAGCGGGTGCGCCAGGCCATCCGGAGGGCCGTGCC
This sequence comes from Streptomyces sp. NPDC023157, assembly GCF_055560575.1. Classification (NCBI taxonomy): domain Bacteria; kingdom Bacillati; phylum Actinomycetota; class Actinomycetes; order Kitasatosporales; family Streptomycetaceae; genus Streptomyces; species Streptomyces sp. NPDC023157. The sequence continues at coordinate 437,055 of NZ_JBVHIL010000004.1, read as the reverse complement.
GGCGGCCCGGTAGTCGGCGGCCGCCGCGGACAGCTCGCGCTCCAGCTCGGCGAGCAGTTCGGCCGGGTGGGCGTAGTCGCGGCGCAGCTCGCCCAGGAGGCGGTGGACGGCCCGCAGCAGCCGGTGCCGCTCGTCCTCGTGGCGCTCACGGAAGGCCAGGACCGCCGAGAGCGGGGTGCCGGGGGCGGGAAGGGGCAGGACGCGGCCGAGGTCCACCTCGTAACCGCCGGCCAGGGTGCCGGGGGACAGCTCGCGCGCGGCCCGGTGCGCGGCGGGACGGTCGGTGTACGGGATGTACGCCGTGGTGTCACGGCTCGCCTCCGCGGCGGCGATCCGCGCCGCCGCGCCGATGACGGTCTGCGCGGTCTCGGCCGTCACGGCGACGGACCAGCGGCCCGGCAGCCGGGTGCCGAGGCCGAGCTCGACGAGGCGCTGCTCCAGGGACCACGACCACTTCGAGGAGTTGATGTACGCGTCGAAGGGCTCGGGAGCCGCCGCCTGACGGGCCGCCAGCCGGTGCAGCTCCGCCCGGACCCGGTCCGTGAACTCCTGGTCGGGCAGCGCGCGGTCGAAGAGCCGGAAGTGGTCCATCGCGTGGTAGAGACCGCGCTCCCGCAGCTCCGCCAGCTCCGGACTCGTCGCGGCCCGCCGGATCTCGCGGTCGAGCGGCGTGACGGACGCGAGGGCGTCCCAGTACAGGAGCGCCTGGTGGATGACCTCCACCGGCGGCGAGACGAGCGGGTAGTAGAGCAGGACGCGCATGCGGTGGACCCCCCGACACGATGTGGAGGGTCCAACGTAAGCCCGCCGGAACTCAGTTGCCGGCGATGGCCTTGACCGCCACCGACACCGGGACCGTGCCCGAGATCAGTTCGAGGGTCAGGCCCGAGGTCGCCGGGGTCTCCAGGAGCTCGGCCAGGACCGCCGCCACGTCGTCGCGGGGGACCGGGCCGCGGCCCGTGCGGGCCTCCAGGCGGATCAGGCCCGTGCCCGCGTCGTCGGTGAGCATGCCGGGGCGCAGGATCGTCCAGTCGAGCCCCGGGCGGGCGCGTACGGAGTCGTCCGCGGCGCCCTTCGCGCGCAGGTACGCGTCGAAGACCGCGTCGCCCTTGTGGTCGGCGTCCGCGCCCATCGACGAGACCACCAGGAAACGGCGCACGCCGGCGCGTTCCGCCGCGTCGGCGAAGAGGACCGCCGCCGCGCGGTCCACCGTGTCCTTGCGGGCCGCCCCGCTGCCGGAGCCCGCGCCCGCCGCGAAGACGGCCGCGTCCGCGCCCTGAAGGATCCCGGCGACCTCCTCAACGGTGGCCGATTCCAGGTCCATGAGCGCCGGTTCGGCGCCCGCCTCCCGCAGGGCGGCGCCGTGTTCGGGGCGGCGGATGACGCCGACCGGTTCGTGTCCGCCCGCGGCGAGCAGCCGCTCCAGCCGCAGGGCGATCTGTCCGTGTCCACCAGCGATGACTACGCGCATACCTCCGACCGTACGACTCAGCGCGCCCCCTGGCTTCCCGGATCGGGCCGCTCAGGGCGTGTCTGCCTCGGCAGGTCCAACGCCGCCGCCGAGTCGCAGTACTCCCGCACCGCGCTCGTCCGGGCCACCACCCGGCCCCGGTGCACCACGATCCGGCTGTACGCGAGGGACAGCACGCCCGCCAGCCGCTCGCCCCGCACCGCCAGCAGCTCCGCGGGGAAGCCCGCCTCCACCCGCACCTCCGGGAGCCCCAGCGCCGCCCGCGCGTCCGTGCTCACCGCCCCGTACGCCGCCTCCGCCGGCAGCCCCGCCAGCGACGCCAGCAGGAACGCCGCCTCCAGCGGGTCCCCGCGCCCCACCGGGTTGCACACGTCCCGCAGCGCCCCGCTGCCCGCCGCGACCCGCACCCCGGCCGCCCGCAGCAGCCGCACCGGGGCCGCACCGCGCCGCTCGGCCGCGCCGCAGCCGCCCTGGGGGAGCGCGACCACCGTCACCCCGGCCGCCGCCAGCTGGTCCGCCGCCCGCCGGGCCGCGTCCGAGGGCAGCCGGCCGAGCCCCGCGCAGGGCGCGAGCGACACCCCGGGCCGCAGCCCCCCGGCCATCGCCGCGAGCCGGGCCAGCCGCGCCGGGTCGTCACCGTCCGTGTGCAGGTCCACCGGGCAGCCGTGCTCCGCGGCGACCTCCAGCACCGCCTCCACGTACCCCGTCGGATCCGGATCCAGGTCCGGGCAGCCGCCGACCACCCCGGCGCCCATCTTCACCGCGTCCCGCAGCATCGCGAGCCCGTCGGCCCCGGCCACGCCCGTCAGGAGCCGGGGCACCGCCACCGCCGTCAGGTCGACCAGGCCGCGCAGCGAGCGCCGGGCCTGGAGCACGGCCTCCAGCGGCCCGAGCCCGTGCACGTCCCCGATCCGCACCTGGGCGCGCTGCGCCGTCGCGCCGTGCCCGAGCTGGAACAGCGCCGCCTCGGTGGCCCGGCGCTGCACCTCCTCCGGGGCGTACGAGACGGGGCCGGGGGAGTCCGCGGTGAGGGCGGTGTCGGCGTGCGCGTGGGGCTCGACCGGCGCGGGCAGCAGCAGATGGCCGGCGAGGTCGACCCGGGCGCCGACGGCCACGAGGCTGCCGGCCGTGCCGACGGCCTCGATCCGGCCGCCGCCGAGCCGCACGTCCACGGTGCGCCCGTCGGTCAGCCGCGCGTTGCACAGCAGCAGCGACGTGGTGTCGGCGGTGGCCGCGGCCCCGTCCTCGGGGGACGGCTGGGGCTGCTTGCTGTCGGCTGACAATCGGGCTCCTCGGGCTCCGGGTTCACCGCTGCCCAAGATCAAGATCACGCAGCGTGGGCCCGAGCCTAGGGGGGCCCGTAGCCGCCTTCGAGGAGGAGCGCAATAGTCGTACCGATGAGGCCACGAGTGGCCTATGTGGCGGGCGGGGTGCGGCCGCGCAGGTGGCCGGGGAAACGGATTTGGGTGATGGGCGGAGGACCGTGTAATGTCTTCCTCGCTCGCCCCAATAGCTCAGTCGGTAGAGCGTCTCCATGGTAAGGAGAAGGTCTACGGTTCGATTCCGTATTGGGGCTCTGGTGAGAAGGATCCCACCTTCGGGTGGGATCCAGATCATCAAAGCGGTGTAGCTCAGTCGGTAGAGCAAGCGGCTCATAATCGCTGTGTCACCGGTTCAAGTCCGGTCACCGCTACAAGAAGTAGCCGATTGTGGGGTCGGTCCTACGATCGGCTACTCTTTTATGCGTTCATCCGTCAACCCGTCCGTCAAGGAGCACTCACGTGGCTGCCACCGACGTCCGCCCGAAGATCACGCTGGCCTGCGTGGAGTGCAAGGAGCGGAACTACATCACCAAGAAGAACCGGCGTAACAACCCGGACCGTCTTGAGATGAAGAAGCACTGCCCTCGCTGCAACTCGCACACCGCGCACCGCGAGACGCGTTAATCAGGCTCGTACACGAGGCCGTCCCCCTTGGGGACGGCCTCGTGTCGTTTGTACAGGCAACACACCAGGAGGTATCGAGGCCATGGCGCTCGACCAGTCCTTCGTGGGCCGGACCTATCCGCCCACCGCGCCGTACGAAGTCGGCCGCGAGAAGATCCGCGAGTTCGCCGAGGCGATCGGGGACGCGAATTCCGCGTACACCGACCAGGAGGCCGCCAAGGCGCTCGGCCACCCGGACGTGATCGCCCCGCCGACCTTCGTCTTCGCGATCACCTTCAAGGCCGCGGGCCAGGTCATCGACGACCCGCAGCTGGGCCTGGACTACAGCCGGGTGGTGCACGGCGACCAGAAGTTCGCCTACACCCGCCCGGTGCGCGCCGGGGACCGCCTCTCGGTCACCTCGACCATCGAGGCGATCAAGTCCCTCGCCGGCAACGACATCCTGGACATCCGCGGCGAGGTCCACGACGAGAGCGGCGAGCACGTCGTGACCGCCTGGACCAAGCTGGTGTCCCGCGCCCCCGAGGAGGCCTGACCGTGACCGCGAAGATCGCTTACGACGAGGTCGAGGTCGGCACCGAGCTGCCCGCGCGGACCTTCCCGGTGACGCGCGCCACCCTGGTGCGGTACGCCGGTGCCTCCGGGGACTTCAACCCGATCCACTGGAACGAGAAGTTCGCCCGTGAGGTCGGCCTGCCCGACGTCATCGCCCACGGCATGTTCACCATGGCCGAGGCGATCCGCGTCGTCACCGACTGGGCCGGCGACCCGGCCGCCGTCGTCGAGTACGGCGTCCGCTTCACCAAGCCGGTCGTCGTCCCCAACGACGACGAGGGCGCCGTGATCGAGGTCTCCGCCAAGGTGGCGGCCAAGCTGGACGACGGGCAGGTCCGCGTGGACCTCACCGCCATGGCCGCGGGCCAGAAGGTGCTCGGGATGAGCCGGGCTGTGGTCAAGCTCGCCTGACACCGCCGACGGCACGGGCCCCTTCCGTACGGAAGGGGCCCGTACTCTTGAGCCCGTGCAGCAGCTCAACGACGCCCCCCTCGCCCCCCTGACCACCTTCAGGCTCGGCGGGCCCGCCACCCGGCTCGTCACCGCCACCACGGACGACGAGGTGATCGCCGCGGTCCGCGAGGCCGACGCCTCCGGCACGCCGCTGCTCGTCATCGGCGGTGGATCCAATCTGGTCATCGGCGACAAGGGCTTCGACGGCACCGCCCTGCACATCGCCACCACCGGCTTCTCCCTCGACGGCACCCGCCTGGAACTGGCGGCCGGAGAGGTGTGGACGGACGCCGTCGCGCGGACCGTCGAGGCCGGGCTCGCCGGGATCGAGTGCCTCGCCGGCATCCCCGGCTCCGCGGGCGCCACCCCCATCCAGAACGTCGGCGCCTACGGCCAGGACGTCTCCGCCACCGTCACCGAGGTCGTCGCGTACGACCGGCGGGCCGACGAGACGGTCACCCTCACCAACGCCGAGTGCGCCTTCTCGTACCGGCACAGCCGCTTCAAGGACCAGCCCGACCGCTACGTCGTGCTGCGGGTCCGCTTCGAGCTGGAGGACGCCGCCGGGATGTCGGCGCCGATCGCCTACCCGGAGACCGCCCGCGCCCTCGGCGTCGAGGCCGGCGACCGGGTGCCGCTCACGCGGGCCCGGGAGACCGTCCTGCGGCTGCGGGCCGGCAAGGGCATGGTCCTGGACCCGGAGGACCACGACACGTGGTCGGCGGGCTCCTTCTTCACCAACCCGATCCTGACGGAGGAGGAGTTCGCGGCCTTCAAGGCACGGGTGGCCGAGCGCCTGGGCGCGGACGCCAAGGCCCCGGCGTTCCCCGCGGGCGACCACTCCGTCAAGACCTCGGCCGCCTGGCTGATCGACAAGGCCGGCTTCGTCAAGGGCTACGGCTCCGGGCCCGCCCGCATCTCCACCAAGCACACCCTCGCCCTCACCAACCGCGGCGAGGCGACCACTGAGGACCTGCTCGCGCTCGCCCGCGAGGTCGTCGCCGGGGTACGGGACGCCTTCGGGATCACCCTCGTCAACGAGCCGGTGACGGTCGGCGTCGCGCTCTGAATCCTGGATCCGGGATTTTGGATCCAGGATTCAGTACGCGACCCCCACGCCCTGCTTCACCGTCGCGGGGTCGTCGATCATCGCGAGCATCGCGTGCGCCACGTCCGCGCGCGCGAGGGAGCGGCCGCGGGGCGGGTTGCCGCCCACGACCGAGCGGTAGCGGCCGGTCAGCGGCTTGTTCGTGAGCTTGGGCGGGCGGACCGAGGTCCAGTCGGTGGCGCTCGCCGCGAGCTCCGCCTCCATCGCGCGCAGGTCGGTGTAGACGTCCTTCAGCACCGAGTTGATGATCGCGAGCATCGCCTTGTCGACCACGGCCTGACCGTCCGGGACCGGGCCCACCGGGGCGGCGCTCACCACCAGGAGCCGCCGGGTGCCCGCCGCCTCCATCGCGCGCAGCACCGAGCGGGTCAGCCGGGCCGCGACGCCGGCGTCCGCGCGGGAGCGGGCGCCCAGACCCGAGAGGACGGCGTCCCGGCCCGCCACGGCCCCGCGCAGGGCCTCGGGGTCGGAGAGGTCGGAGCGGAAGACCTCCAGCCTGTCGCCGACGACGTCGAATCCGGCCGGGTCGCGGACCACGGCCGTCACCTCGTGGCCCGAGGCCAGGGCCTGGCGGACGATCTCCCGGCCGATGCCGCCGGTCGCACCGAAGACGGTGAGCTTCATGTCGCACCCCTCCAGGGTGGGTAAGTGTTCACTCACCTCTAGGGTGGGTGGGTACTCACTCACCCGTCAAGCGTTTCCAGGAGTTCAGGAGTCCCCGTGGAGCAGAAGCCGACCCGGACGCGGCTCGTCGACGCCGCCCGCGACCTCATGCGCACGGCCGGCCTGGCCCGCACGACCACCAAGGAGATCGCCAAGGCGGCCGGCTGTTCCGAGGCGGCGCTCTACAAGTACTTCAGCAGCAAGGAGGAGCTGTTCGTCACGGTCCTCAACGAACGGCTGCCCCGCCTCGGCGACCTGCTCGGCACCCTCGCCGTCGACCCCCAGGGGCGCGGAGTGGAGGAGAACCTCGTCGAGATCGCCCGCCAGGCCGCGCTCTTCTACGAGCAGACCTTTCCCATGGCCGCCTCCCTGTACGCCGAACCGCAGCTCAAGCGCCGCCACGAGGAGGGCATGCGCGAGCTCGGCACCGGCCCCCACCGGCCGATCGAGGGCCTCGCCGCCTATCTGCGCGCCGAGCGGCAGCACGGCAGGATCAGCGCCGACGCCGACCCCGAGGCCGCCGCGGCCCTGCTCCTCGGCGCCTGTGTGCAACGCTGCTTCGCCTGGGAGATGGCCCCGGACGGGCCGCCGCAGTCCCTCGACGCGTTCGCCCGCTCGATCGCCCGCACCCTGATGCGCGGCCTCAGCTAGCCGGCGCCGCCAGCCAGGCGTCGATCCCCGCGAGCAGCCGCCGCCGCTCGTCCTCCGGGGCCGCCGAGCCCCGCACGGACTGCCGCGCCAGCTCGGCCAGCTCCAGGTCCGTGAAGCCGTGGTGGGCGCGGGCGATCTCGTACTGCGCCGCCAGCCGCGAGCCGAACAGCAGCGGGTCGTCCGCGCCGAGCGCCATCGGCACCCCCGCGTCGAACAGCGTGCGCAGCGGGACGTCCTCCGGCTTCTCGTACACCCCGAGCGCCACGTTGGACGACGGGCAGACCTCGCAGGTCACCCCGCGCTCGGCCAGCTTGCGCAGCAGCCGCGGGTCCTCGGCCGCCCGGACGCCGTGCCCGACCCGGGACGCCCGCAGGTCGTCCAGGCAGTCCCGTACGGACGAGGGGCCGGTCAGCTCGCCGCCGTGCGGGGCCGCGAGCAGCCCGCCCTCGCGCGCGATGGCGAAGGCCCGGTCGAAGTCGCGGGCCATGCCCCGCCGCTCGTCGTTGGAGAGCCCGAAGCCGACCACGCCCCGGTCCGCGTACCGCACCGCGAGCCGGGCCAGCGTGCGCGCCTCCAGGGGGTGCTTCATCCGGTTCGCGGCGACCAGCACCCGCATCCCGAGCCCGGTCTCCCGCGCGGCCGACTCCACGGAGTCCAGGATGACCTCCATGGCGGGGATCAGACCGCCGAGCAGCGGCGCGTACGACGTGGGGTCGACCTGGATCTCCAGCCAGCCCGAGCCGTCGCGGACGTCCTCCTGGGCCGCCTCGCGCACCAGCCGCTGGATGTCCTCGGGCTCGCGCAGGCAGGAGCGGGCGAGGTCGTAGAGCCGCTGGAAGCGGAACCAGCCGCGCTCGTCGGTGGCCCGCAGCTTGGGCGGCGTCCCGCTCTTGAGCGCCTCGGGGAGATGCACCCCGTACTTGTCGGCCAGTTCGATCAGGGTCGAGGGCCGCATCGAACCCGTGAAGTGCAGGTGCAGATGGGCCTTGGGGAGGGTGGCGAGATCGCGGTAGACGTGCTCCATCGACTGATCTTGCCGCACCCGAATGGACGAAGACAGTCCCTTTCCCCGATCGGGACCTTGCTAGAACGCAAAAACGGGCCCCCGGTTCCGAAGAACCGGGGGCCCGCACCACCTGGTGACGTTCCCAGGCGGGGTGAGGTCAGTCGCGCGCCTCGGCGAGCAGCTTCTGGATCCGGGACACGCCCTCCACCAGGTCCTCGTCACCGAGCGCGTACGAGAGGCGCAGGTAGCCCGGGGTGCCGAAGGCCTCGCCCGGGACGACCGCGACCTCGGCCTCGTCCAGGATCAGCGCGGCCAGCTCGACCGAGCTCTGCGGGCGCTTGCCGCGGATCTCCTTGCCGAGCAGCGCCTTCACCGACGGGTACGCGTAGAACGCGCCCTCCGGCGTCGGGCAGTACACGCCCTCGATCTCGTTGAGCATCCGCACGATGGTCTGGCGGCGCCGGTCGAAGGCGGTGCGCATCTCGGCGACCGCGTCCAGGTTCCCGGAGACGGCGGCCAGCGCGGCGGCCTGGGCCACGTTGCTCACGTTGGAGGTCGCGTGCGACTGGAGGTTGGTCGCGGCCTTCACGACGTCCTTCGGGCCGACGATCCACCCCACCCGCCAGCCGGTCATCGCGTACGTCTTGGCGACACCGTTGACCACGATGCACTTGTCGCGCAGCTCGGGCAGGATCGCCGGCAGCGAGGTGAACTTCGCGTCGCCGTAGACCAGGTGCTCGTAGATCTCGTCGGTGAGGACCCACAGGCCGTGCTCGACGGCCCAGCGGCCGATGGCCTCGGCGTCGGACTCGCTGTAGACCGCGCCGGTCGGGTTCGACGGGGAGACGAAGAGGACGACCTTGGTCCGCTCCGTGCGCGCCGCCTCCAGCTGCTCCACCGAGACCCGGTAGCCGGTGGTCTCGTCGGCCACGACCTCGACCGGGACGCCGCCCGCGAGGCGGATCGACTCGGGGTACGTCGTCCAGTACGGGGCCGGGACGATGACCTCGTCGCCCGGGTCGAGGATCGCGGCGAAGGCCTCGTAGATCGCCTGCTTGCCGCCGTTGGTCACCAGGACCTGGGAGGCGTCGACCTCGTAGCCGGAGTCGCGCAGCGTCTTCGCGGCGATCGCGGCCTTCAGCTCGGGCAGACCGCCGGCCGGCGTGTAGCGGTGGAACTTCGGGTTCTTGCAGGCCTCGATGGCCGCCTCGACGATGTAGTCCGGCGTCGGGAAGTCGGGCTCACCCGCGCCGAAACCGATGACCGGGCGCCCGGCGGCCTTGAGGGCCTTGGCCTTGGCGTCGACGGCGAGGGTCGCGGACTCGGAGATCGCACCGATCCGGGCGGAGACCCGGCGCTCGGTGGGAGGGGTAGCAGCGCTCATACGGCCCATCGTCCCAGACCCCGAACGGGCCCGGCACACAGGTTTCACGGAGCGGACAGGAACGGTCAATCCCGGTCGTACTCGCTGTTCCCCGGGGGATCTTGAGGGGTCCGGAGCGGGCCGGACGCAGGTCGGAGCCGTTTCTGTTCGACGCGGGGCCCCATGACCACGTACACTCACTGCTCGTTGGCCCGCACCGACCACATCTCACGATGCGGTAGGTTGGGGCACACCGCAAAGGGTCGTAGCTCAATTGGTAGAGCACCGGTCTCCAAAACCGGCGGTTGGGGGTTCAAGTCCCTCCGGCCCTGCTACACACACCGCCAGGGTGTGCGCATGTTGTACGTACTTCATTACTTCATTGCACCGCCGTGCGGCTCCACCCATCCGGGCGCGGCACGGCCAGACCCGGAATCAGGTGAAAGATCGTGACGGACGCCGTAGGCTCCATCGACATGCCTGATGCCGAAGACGCCGCTCCTGAGTCGAAGAAGTCCCGCAAGGGTGGCAAGCGTGGAAAGAAGGGCCCTCTGGGCCGCCTCGCGCTGTTCTACCGCCAGGTCGTAGCGGAACTCCGCAAGGTCGTCTGGCCCACTCGGAGCCAGCTGTCGACGTACACCACTGTGGTGATTGTCTTCGTTGTCATCATGATCGGTCTCGTGACCGTGATTGACTATGGCTTCCAGGAAGCAGTCAAGTACGTCTTCGGCTGACTTTTTGTTCCACCCCATCTGTATCGCAGGAAGAAGCAGCCACCGTGTCTGACGCGAACCTGAACGACGCCTTCGAGTCCGAGTCCGTCGAGGACGAGCAGGACATCGTCGAGGCGGCCGACGAGGACCAGGCCGACGCTGCTGACGCCGAGGCCGGCCAGGCCGCCGAGGAGGCCGCGCTCCACGCCGAGGCCGACGACGCCGACGAGTCCGAGGACGCCGAAGAGGCCGCCGACGAGGACGCCGAAGAGGTTGCCGAGGACGAGGGCGACGACTCCGAGGACGTCGAGGCCGAGGCCGAGGAGGCCGAGCCCGCCGCTCCGGTCGACCCCATCGCCGCGCTCCGTGAGGAGCTGCGCACCCTGCCCGGCGAGTGGTACGTCATCCACACGTACGCGGGCTACGAGAAGCGCGTCAAGGCCAACCTCGAGCAGCGTGCCGTCTCGCTGAACGTCGAGGAGTTCATCTACCAGGCCGAGGTGCCCGAGGAAGAGATCGTCCAGATCAAGAACGGCGAGCGCAAGAACGTCCGGCAGAACAAGCTGCCCGGTTACGTTCTCGTCCGCATGGATCTGACGAACGAGTCCTGGGGTGTCGTCCGCAACACGCCGGGCGTCACCGGCTTCGTGGGCAACGCCTACGACCCGTACCCGCTGACCCTGGACGAGATCGTCAAGATGCTCGCCCCGGAGGCCGAGGAGAAGGCCGCCCGCGAGGCCGCCGAGGCCGAGGGCAAGCCGGTTCCGGCCCGCAAGGTCACCGTCGAGGTCCTGGACTTCGAGGTGGGCGACTCGGTCACCGTCACCGACGGCCCCTTCGCGACCCTCCAGGCCACGATCAACGAGATCAACGCCGACTCGAAGAAGGTCAAGGGCCTCGTCGAGATCTTCGGTCGCGAGACCCCGGTCGAGCTCAGCTTCGACCAGATCCAGAAGAACTGATCTCACAGGTTTCCGACCAGGTCAGAGTGGCTCTCAGAGCCGCTCTGACCTGCTCGGTTTTTAGCCGCACGTCTATACCCGTTATCGTTGTGCGGTATGCCTCCGTCCGGAGACCGGACGGAACGGCTGAAAACTCTCACTAGGACCCGGAGAGAGCACATGCCTCCCAAGAAGAAGAAGATCACGGGGCTTATCAAGCTCCAGATCAACGCCGGTGCGGCCAACCCGGCCCCGCCGGTCGGCCCCGCGCTCGGTCAGCACGGCGTCAACATCATGGAGTTCTGCAAGGCCTACAACGCCGCGACCGAGTCGCAGCGTGGCATGGTCGTGCCGGTGGAGATCACGGTCTACGAGGACCGTTCCTTCACCTTCATCACCAAGACTCCGCCGGCCGCCAAGCTGATCCTCAAGGCCGCGGGTGTGGACAAGGGCTCCGGCGAGCCGCACAAGACCAAGGTCGCGAAGCTCACGGCCGCCCAGGTCCGCGAGATCGCCACGGTCAAGCTGCCCGACCTGAACGCCAACGACCTGGACGCCGCGTCGAAGATCATCGCCGGCACCGCCCGTTCGATGGGCATCACGGTCGAGGGCTGATCAGCCCCGTACGTCCCCAGTGGTAGGGCCTGCGCCGGCCCGCACCACGACTCCCACCTGAAACACACAGGAGCAGAAGTGAAGCGCAGCAAGTCTCTCCGCGCTGCGGACAGCAAGATCGACCGGGAGAAGCTCTACGCCCCGCTCGAGGCCGTCCGTATTGCCAAGGAGACCTCCACCACGAAGTTCGACTCGACCGTCGAGGTCGCCTTCCGCCTGGGTGTCGACCCGCGCAAGGCCGACCAGATGGTCCGTGGCACCGTCAACCTTCCGCACGGCACCGGCAAGACCGCCCGGGTCCTGGTCTTCGCGACCGGTGACCGTGCCGAGGCCGCGATCGCCGCCGGCGCCGACATCGTCGGCTCCGACGAGCTCATCGACGAGATCTCCAAGGGCAACCGCCTGAACGAGTTCGACGCCGTGGTGGCCACCCCGGACCTCATGGGCAAGGTCGGCCGCCTCGGCCGCGTCCTCGGCCCGCGTGGTCTGATGCCGAACCCGAAGACGGGCACCGTCACCCCCGACGTGGCGAAGGCCGTCACCGAGATCAAGGGCGGCAAGATCGAGTTCCGCGTCGACAAGCACTCGAACCTGCACTTCATCATCGGCAAGGTGTCCTTCGACGACGCCCAGCTGGTGGAGAACTACGGTGCGGCCCTGGAGGAGATCCTCCGTCTGAAGCCGTCCGCCGCCAAGGGTCGCTACATCAAGAAGGCCGCCATCGCCACCACGATGGGCCCCGGCATTCCGGTCGACTCGAACCGCACCCGCAACCTCCTCGTCGAGGAGGACCCGGCCGCGGTCTGAGTCCTCTGACTCAAGCGTCCTGAAACCGCCCCTCACGGCTCTCCGGAGCCGTGGGGGGCGGTTTTCTCGTGCCTGGGTTGTCGGCGCCGTGCGTTACGGTGCTCGGGACCGACAAGTTTTGCGAACACATTAACGATCAAGGGGTGGGGACGCATGAGCATGTCCGCATGGAAGCGCGCGGGCGTCTCGGTGGCGGCCGTGGCGGTCATCGCCGGTGTGGCCGGCTGCCAGGACGGGGACGGCAAGGCGGCGGGCGCGAGCTCGGGCAAGCACCAGGCCGGCCAGACGCGCGACGAGATGACCAAGGTCATCCAGGCCGCCTACCGCAAGACCGCGGACGCCAACTCCGCGAAGGTCAAGATGACCATGGACATGCAGATGCCGGCCGCCCCCGCGGACTCCGGCACCATGGAGATGACCGGCATCCAGTCGTGGAACCCGGCCGGCATGGACATCACCATGACGGGCTCCGCGCTCACCGCCGCCGACCCGGAGGCTCCCAAGGAGTCCCGCATGATCATGCTCGACCAGATCATGTACGTGGACATGGGCGCCAAGCGGGCCGCCGAGATGGACGGCAAGCGCTGGATGAAGCTGGACCTCAAGGCCGCGGCCGAGGCCTCCGGCGACCCGGCCGCGCAGAAGCAGATGACCGGCGGCCTGGAGAACATGAACCAGGACCCGGCGCAGCAGCTCGCCCTGCTCCTGGAGTCTCCGAACCTGAAGCACGTCGGCTCGGAGAAGATCAACGGCGGCGACACCGAGCACTACAAGGGCACGCTCACCTTCGAGCAGATGCTGAAGGCGAACAAGCAGTCCGAGGTCATGACGCCCAAGGAGCGGGACGCGCTCGTGGCCAACATGAAGAAGCTCGGCATGAAGGGCTACGACACCGAGGTCTGGGTCAACCAGGACGGCTACCCGGCCCGGATGATCGTCGACATGAAGATGGCCCAGGGCACCATGAAGATGCGCGCCGACTACACGGACTACGGCGCCAAGACGAGCGTCCAGGCCCCGCCGGCCAAGGACACCTTCGACCTCTTCGAGATGCTCAAGGGCCTCAAGGGCGGCGCCCCCCAGGGCTGATTTGCGCCTTGCCCGTTCTGTCACGTACTCTTCCACAGAAGCCAAAGACCGCTGGTCGTCGCTGCGCCCCTATAGGTGCGGTGGCCGAAGGATTCGCTGAGTGGCGAACGACCCGCGCAGGTGACTGTGGATGAGTTCCCGGATTTCGATCCGGTCGAGCTGAGCCCCGTGCGCCTGCGCCCGGGGCGTTCTGTTTTGTTCAGCCCCTTCCGTGCGGTCACATCACCCGGAAGGAGGCCGACGCTCTATGGCAAGGCCCGACAAGGCTGCCTCGGTGGCCGAGCTCGCGGACCAGTTCCGTGGCTCGAACGCCGCTGTGCTGACCGAGTACCGGGGTCTCACCGTTGCGCAGCTCAAGACGCTGCGTCGTTCGCTCGGTGAGAACGCCCAGTACGCCGTGGTGAAGAACACGCTGACCAAGATTGCGGCCAACGAGGCCGGGATCACCGCACTGGACGAGCACTTCGCTGGTCCGACCGCGGTCGCCTTCGTCACCGGTGACCCGGTGGAGTCGGCGAAGGCTCTGCGTGACTTCGCCAAGGAGAACCCGAACCTCATCATCAAGGCCGGTGTCCTTGACGGTAAGGCTCTCTCCGCCGACGAGATCAAGAAGCTCGCGGACCTCGAGTCCCGCGAGGTTCTGCTCAGCAAGCTGGCCGGCGCCTTCAAGGGCAAGCAGTCTCAGGCTGCTTCGCTCTTCCAGGCTCTGCCGTCGAAGTTCGTCCGCACCGCGGAGGCGCTTCGCGTCAAGCTCGCCGAGCAGGGCGGTGCCGAGTAATTCGGCTCGCGCAATGATCCGCTCACGCGTGTGAGCGGGTCGCAGCGGGCCGATACGCCCGCCTTTACATACATCCGGCACCTGCCGAATTAGTGGAAGGATCGCCCATCATGGCGAAGCTCTCTCAGGACGACCTCCTCGCCCAGTTCGAGGAGATGACCCTCATCGAGCTCTCCGAGTTCGTGAAGGCCTTCGAGGAGAAGTTCGACGTCACCGCCGCCGCGGCCGTCGCCGTTGCCGGCCCGGGTGCCCCGGTCGCCGCCGAGGCCGCCGAGGAGCAGGACGAGTTCGACGTCATCCTCGAGGGTGCCGGCGACAAGAAGATCCAGGTCATCAAGGTCGTGCGCGAGCTCACCTCCCTGGGCCTCAAGGAGGCCAAGGACCTCGTCGACGGCACCCCGAAGCCGGTCCTCGAGAAGGTCGCGAAGGAGGCCGCCGAGAAGGCTGCCGAGTCCCTCAAGGCCGCCGGCGCCTCCGTCACGGTCAAGTAAGACCGTTTCGGCTCGCTGAGCTGACTCCTGCCCCCGTGTAACGCGGAGGCACCGAAAGGCGATCATCCATCTGGGTGGTCGCCTTTCGGCGTTCCCCGGGACCGCGTGGCGGCGGTCCTACGTGCCTCTGGATGCGGAGTATGGTGATCTTCGCCGTGCGCCGCGCAGAGGCGGGGTCTTGACGAACCGCACGCAGCGCGCAATTCTCAGGACGCGTCGTCACAACGATCCGTTTCCGAGGCATGGATCGACGACTGAACGGGCAGTATCGAGGTGCGCCACACGGCGCGAGGTACCGCGGAGTTGAGAACAACGAGGGTTGCGAAGAACTCGCCCTGGACATCAGTGGGCCAAGTGGCTACACTGTCCCTTTGCGCTGCCTGTTAACTGCCCCCTGCCCGTCACCAGGGGCATCCCCTCGCAACCGCTTCGCTGGTCGACCCACTCTGACCTGGCCTTTCAGCCACATCGGGAAACGTCTTCCAACAAGCTCCGCTAGGGACCGGTACGCGCGTAGTGAGTCCGAGCCCTCGGAAGGACCCCCTCTTGGCCGCCTCGCGCAACGCCTCGACCAATACGAACAACGGCGCCAGCACCGCCCCGCTGCGCATCTCCTTTGCAAAGATCAAGGAGCCCCTCGAGGTTCCGAACCTCCTCGCGCTCCAGACCGAGAGCTTCGACTGGCTGCTCGGCAATGCCGCGTGGAAGGCTCGCGTCGAGGCCGCCCTGGAGTCGGGACGGGATGTCCCCACGAAGTCCGGTCTGGAGGAGATCTTCGAGGAGATCTCCCCGATCGAGGACTTCTCCGGGTCGATGTCGCTGACCTTCCGCGACCACCGCTTCGAGCCGCCGAAGAACTCGATCGACGAGTGCAAGGACCGTGACTTCACCTACGGTGCCCCGCTCTTCGTGACCGCCGAGTTCACGAACAACGAGACCGGCGAGATCAAGTCCCAGACGGTCTTCATGGGCGACTTCCCGCTCATGACCAGCAAGGGCACCTTCGTGATCAACGGCACCGAGCGTGTCGTCGTGTCGCAGCTGGTCCGTTCCCCCGGTGTCTACTTCGACTCCTCCATCGACAAGACGTCCGACAAGGACATCTTCTCGGCCAAGATCATCCCGTCCCGGGGTGCCTGGCTGGAGATGGAGATCGACAAGCGCGACATGGTCGGTGTCCGCATCGACCGCAAGCGCAAGCAGTCCGTCACCGTCCTCCTCAAGGCTCTCGGCTGGACCACCGAGCAGATCCTGCAGGAGTTCGGCGAGTACGAGTCCATGCGCGCCACCCTGGAGAAGGACCACACCCAGGGCCAGGACGACGCGCTGCTCGACATCTACCGCAAGCTGCGTCCGGGCGAGCCGCCGACCCGCGAGGCCGCGCAGACGCTGCTCGAGAACCTGTACTTCAACCCGAAGCGCTACGACCTCGCGAAGGTCGGCCGCTACAAGGTCAACAAGAAGCTGGGTGCGGACGAGCCGCTGAACGCGGGCGTCCTCACCACCGACGACGTCATCGCCACGATCAAGTACCTGGTCAAGCTCCACGCGGGCGAGACCGAGACGATCGGCGCCAACGGCACGGAGATCGTCGTCGAGCCCGACGACATCGACCACTTCGGCAACCGTCGTCTGCGCAACGTCGGCGAGCTCATCCAGAACCAGGTCCGCACGGGTCTGGCTCGTATGGAGCGCGTCGTGCGTGAGCGCATGACCACCCAGGACGTCGAGGCGATCACGCCGCAGACCCTGATCAACATCCGGCCGGTCGTCGCCTCCATCAAGGAGTTCTTCGGCACCAGCCAGCTGTCGCAGTTCATGGACCAGAACAACCCGCTGTCCGGGCTGACGCACAAGCGTCGTCTGTCCGCGCTCGGCCCGGGTGGTCTGTCCCGTGAGCGGGCCGGCTTCGAGGTCCGAGACGTGCACCCGTCCCACTACGGACGCATGTGCCCGATCGAGACCCCCGAAGGCCCGAACATCGGTCTGATCGGTTCGCTCGCCTCGTACGGCCGGATCAACCCCTTCGGCTTCATCGAGACGCCGTACCGCAAGGTCGTCGACGGCCAGGTCACCGACGAGGTCGACTACGTCACCGCCGACGAGGAGGACCGCTTCGTCATCGCCCAGGCGAACGCGACCCTGAACGACGAGCTCCAGTTCACCGAGCCTCGCGTCCTGGTCCGTAAGCGTGGCGGCGAGGTCGACTACGTCCTCCCGGCCGACGTGGACTACATGGACGTCTCGCCGCGCCAGATGGTGTCGGTCGCGACCGCCATGATCCCGTTCCTCGAGCACGACGACGCCAACCGTGCCCTCATGGGCGCGAACATGATGCGTCAGGCCGTCCCGCTGATTAAGTCGGAGGCCCCGCTCGTCGGCACCGGCATGGAGTACCGCTGCGCCACCGACGCCGGCGACGTGCTCAAGGCCGAGAAGGACGGTGTCGTCCAGGAGCTGTCGGCCGACTACATCACGGTCGCCAACGACGACGGCACGTACATCACGTACCGCCTGCACAAGTTCTCCCGCTCGAACCAGGGCACCTCGGTCAACCAGAAGGTCGTCGTCAACGAGGGCGACCGGGTCATCGAGGGCCAGGTGCTGGCCGACGGTCCCGCCACCGAAGACGGCGAGATGGCGCTCGGCAAGAACCTGCTCGTGGCGTTCATGCCGTGGGAGGGTCACAACTACGAGGACGCGATCATCCTGTCGCAGCGCCTCGTGCAGGACGACGTCCTCTCCTCGATCCACATCGAGGAGCACGAGGTCGACGCCCGTGACACCAAGCTGGGCCCCGAGGAGATCACCCGGGACATCCCGAACGTCTCCGAGGAGGTCCTCGCCGACCTCGACGAGCGCGGCATCATCCGCATCGGTGCGGACGTCGTCGCCGGCGACATCCTCGTCGGCAAGGTCACGCCCAAGGGTGAGACCGAGCTGACCCCCGAGGAGCGCCTGCTCCGCGCGATCTTCGGTGAGAAGGCCCGCGAGGTGCGTGACACCTCGCTCAAGGTTCCTCACGGTGAGATCGGCAAGGTCATCGGTGTCCGCGTCTTCGACCGCGAGGAGGGCGACGAGCTTCCCCCGGGCGTGAACCAGCTGGTCCGCGTCTACGTCGCCCAGAAGCGCAAGATCACCGACGGTGACAAGCTCGCCGGCCGCCACGGCAACAAGGGTGTCATCTCCAAGATCCTTCCGATCGAGGACATGCCCTTCCTTGAGGACGGCACGCCGGTCGACATCATCCTGAACCCGCTGGGTGTCCCGTCCCGAATGAACCCGGGACAGGTCCTGGAGATCCACCTCGGCTGGCTCGCCAGCCGCGGCTGGGACGTCTCCGGCCTGGCGGAGGAGTGGGCGCAGCGCCTGCAGGCCATCGGTGCCGACCAGGTCGCCCCCGGCACCAACGTCGCCACCCCGGTCTTCGACGGTGCGCGTGAGGACGAGCTCGCGGGTCTGCTCCAGCACACCATCCCGAACCGCGACGGCGAGCGCATGGTGCTCCCGACCGGTAAGGCGCGCCTGTTCGACGGCCGCTCCGGCGAGCCGTTCCCGGACCCGATCTCGGTCGGGTACATGTACATCCTCAAGCTGCACCACCTGGTCGACGACAAGCTGCACGCGCGTTCGACCGGCCCCTACTCGATGATCACCCAGCAGCCGCTGGGTGGTAAGGCCCAGTTCGGTGGCCAGCGCTTCGGTGAGATGGAGGTGTGGGCGCTTGAGGCTTATGGCGCCGCGTACGCCCTCCAGGAGCTGCTGACGATCAAGTCCGACGACGTGACCGGCCGCGTGAAGGTCTACGAGGCCATCGTCAAGGGCGAGAACATCCCTGAGCCCGGCATCCCCGAGTCCTTCAAGGTGCTCATCAAGGAGATGCAGTCCCTGTGCCTCAACGTGGAGGTGCTGTCCTCGGACGGCATGTCCATCGAGATGCGCGACACCGACGAGGACGTCTTCCGCGCAGCGGAGGAGCTCGGCATCGACCTGTCCCGGCGCGAGCCGAGCAGCGTCGAAGAGGTCTGACGGGAGTGCGGTCGGGGACTCGGCGAAACGCCGCTGAGTCCCCGGCCGGCCCCAAGACCCCCGTATCAGACCCACAGCCTTACAACCCTGAGAGGGATTGACGCATAGTGCTCGACGTCAACTTCTTCGACGAGCTCCGGATCGGTCTGGCCACCGCTGACGACATCCGTCAGTGGAGCCACGGCGAGGTCAAGAAGCCGGAGACCATCAACTACCGCACCCTGAAGCCCGAGAAGGACGGACTCTTCTGCGAGAAGATCTTCGGTCCGACCCGGGACTGGGAGTGCTACTGCGGCAAGTACAAGCGTGTCCGCTTCAAGGGCATCATCTGCGAGCGGTGTGGCGTCGAGGTCACCCGCGCCAAGGTGCGCCGTGAGCGGATGGGCCACATCGAGCTCGCCGCTCCCGTCACCCACATCTGGTACTTCAAGGGCGTTCCGTCGCGCCTTGGCTACCTGCTCGACCTCGCTCCGAAGGACCTGGAGAAGGTCATCTACTTCGCGGCGTACATGATCACGTACGTCGACGACGAGCGCCGGACGCGCGACCTGCCCTCGCTGGAGGCGCACGTCTCCGTCGAGCGTCAGCAGATCGAGAACCGTCGCGACTCCGACCTGGAGAACCGCGCCAAGAAGCTGGAGAACGACCTCGGCGAGCTTGAGGCCGAGGGCGCCAAGGCCGACGTGCGCCGCAAGGTGCGCGAGGGTGCCGAGCGTGAGATGAAGCAGCTGCGCGACCGTGCGCAGCGCGAGATCGACCGCCTGGACGAGGTCTGGACCCGCTTCAAGAACCTCAAGGTCCAGGACCTGGAGGGCGACGAGCTCCTCTACCGCGAGCTGCGTGACCGCTTCGGCACGTACTTCGACGGTTCGATGGGTGCCGCGGCGCTGCAGAAGCGCCTGGAGTCCTTCGACCTGGAGGAGGAGGCCGAGCGCCTCCGCGAGATCATCCGTACCGGCAAGGGCCAGAAGAAGACCCGTGCGCTCAAGCGCCTCAAGGTCGTCTCCGCGTTCCTGCAGACCAGCAACAAGCCCAACGGCATGGTGCTCGACTGCGTGCCGGTCATCCCGCCGGACCTGCGTCCGATGGTGCAGCTGGACGGTGGCCGCTTCGCGACCTCCGACCTGAACGACCTGTACCGCCGCGTGATCAACCGCAACAACCGTCTGAAGCGTCTGCTCGACCTCGGTGCCCCCGAGATCATCGTGAACAACGAGAAGCGGATGCTCCAGGAGGCGGTCGACGCCCTCTTCGACAACGGCCGTCGCGGTCGCCCGGTCACGGGCCCCGGCAACCGTCCGCTGAAGTCCCTCAGCGACATGCTGAAGGGCAAGCAGGGTCGATTCCGTCAGAACCTGCTCGGCAAGCGTGTGGACTACTCCGCGCGTTCCGTCATCGTCGTCGGCCCGCAGCTCAAGCTGCACCAGTGCGGTCTGCCGAAGGCCATGGCGCTGGAGCTCTTCAAGCCGTTCGTGATGAAGCGCCTGGTCGACCTGAACCACGCGCAGAACATCAAGTCGGCGAAGCGGATGGTCGAGCGCGGCCGCACGGTCGTGTACGACGTCCTCGAAGAGGTCATCGCCGAGCACCCGGTTCTGCTGAACCGTGCGCCCACGCTGCACCGCCTCGGCATCCAGGCCTTCGAGCCGCAGCTGGTCGAGGGCAAGGCCATCCAGATCCACCCGCTCGTCTGCACCGCGTTCAACGCGGACTTCGACGGTGACCAGATGGCCGTCCACCTGCCGCTCTCCGCGGAGGCGCAGGCCGAGGCCCGCATCCTGATGCTGTCCTCGAACAACATCCTCAAGCCCGCCGACGGCCGTCCGGTGACGATGCCGACCCAGGACATGGTCCTCGGTCTGTTCTTCCTCACCACCGACGGTGAGCTCCGTGACACCAAGGGCGAGGGCCGCGCGTTCGGCTCCACGGCCGAGGCGATCATGGCGTTCGACGCCGGCGAGCTGGCGCTGCAGTCCCCGATCGACATCCGCTTCCCGATCGGCACCGTCCCGCCGCGCGGCTGGGTTCCCCCGGTCGCCGAGGAGGGTGAGCCGGAGTGGCAGCAGGGTGACTCGTTCCGCATCCGGACGACCCTGGGCCGCGCGCTCTTCAACGAGCTGCTGCCCGAGGACTACCCGTTCGTCGACTACTCGGTGGGCAAGAAGCAGCTCTCCGAGATCGTCAACGACCTGGCCGAGCGCTACCCCAAGGTCATCGTGGCGGCGACGCTCGACAACCTGAAGGCGGCGGGCTTCTTCTGGGCGACCCGTTCCGGTGTCACCGTGGCCATCTCCGACGTCGTCGTTCCCGAGGCGAAGAAGGAGATCGTCAAGGGTTACGAGGCGCAGGACGAGAAGGTCCAGAAGCAGTACGAGCGCGGTCTGATCACCAAGGAAGAGCGCACGCAGGAGCTCATCGCGATCTGGACCAAGGCGACCAACGAGGTTGCCGAGGCGATGAACGCGAACTTCCCCAAGACGAACCCCATCTTCATGATGGTTGACTCGGGTGCCCGAGGAAACATGATGCAGATGCGACAGATCGCCGGTATGCGTGGTCTGGTGTCGAACGCGAAGAACGAGACCATCCCGCGTCCCATCAAGGCGTCCTTCCGTGAGGGCCTCTCCGTCCTCGAGTACTTCATCTCGACGCACGGTGCCCGTAAGGGTCTCGCCGACACCGCCCTGCGTACCGCCGACTCGGGTTACCTGACCCGTCGTCTGGTGGACGTCTCGCAGGACGTGATCATCCGCGAGGAGGACTGTGGCACCGAGCGCGGTCTGAAGCTGAAGATCGCCGAGCGCGCCGCGGACGGCACCCTGCGCAAGACGGACGACGTCGAGACCTCCGTGTACGCACGGATGCTCGCCGAGGACGTCGTCGTGGACGGCAAGGTCATCGCGCCGGCCAACGTCGACCTGGGCGATGTGCTCATCGACGCGCTGGTCAACGCGGGCGTCGAGGAGGTCAAGACCCGCTCGGTCCTGACCTGTGAGTCGGCCGTCGGCACCTGTGCCTTCTGCTACGGCCGCTCGCTGGCCACCGGCAAGCTGGTCGACATCGGTGAGGCGGTCGGCATCATCGCCGCCCAGTCCATCGGTGAGCCCGGTACCCAGCTGACGATGCGTACCTTCCACACCGGTGGTGTGGCCGGTGACGACATCACCCAGGGTCTGCCCCGTGTCGTCGAGCTCTTCGAGGCCCGGCAGCCCAAGGGTGTCGCCCCGATCTCGGAGGCGGCCGGCCGCGTCCGTATCGAGGAGACCGAGAAGACCAAGAAGATCGTCATCACCCCCGACGACGGCACCGACGAGACGGCGTTCCCGATCTCGAAGCGCGCCCGTCTGCTCGTGGGCGAGGGCGACCACGTCGAGGTGGGCCAGAAGCTCACCGTGGGTGCCACCAACCCGCACGACGTGCTGCGGATCCTCGGCCAGCGTGCCGTCCAGGTCCACCTGGTCGGCGAGGTCCAGAAGGTCTACAACTCGCAGGGTGTGTCGATCCACGACAAGCACATCGAGATCATCATCCGGCAGATGCTGCGCCGCGTGACGATCATCGAGTCGGGCGACGCGGAGCTGCTGCCCGGCGAGCTCGTCGAGCGTTCGAAGTTCGAGACCGAGAACCGTCGTGTGGTCCAGGAAGGCGGCCACCCGGCCTCCGGCCGTCCGCAGCTGATGGGTATCACCAAGGCCTCGCTGGCGACGGAGTCCTGGCTGTCGGCCGCCTCCTTCCAGGAGACGACCCGAGTCCTGACGGATGCGGCGATCAACGCCAAGTCCGACAGCCTCATCGGCCTCAAGGAGAACGTCATCATCGGTAAGCTCATCCCGGCCGGTACGGGTCTGTCCCGTTACCGGAACATCCGGGTCGAGCCGACCGAGGAGGCCAAGGCCGCGATGTACTCGGCCGTCGGCTACGACGACATCGACTACTCGCCGTTCGGCACCGGCTCCGGCCAGGCCGTTCCGCTGGAGGACTACGACTACGGTCCGTACAACCAGTAAGCGAGTCGCTTGACCGAAGGGCGGTCACCCCGTGAGGGGTGGCCGCCCTTCGGCGTTCCCCCCGAGGGGGGTCAGCGCGCGGTCAGCTCCCAGGCCGTGACGGCGACCGTGGCCACCGCGGCGAGGGCGCCGATGCTGGCGAGCGGCCAGCGGGAGCGCTCCAGGGCGTCGAGCCGGGCCTCGTGGTCGGCGAGCTGTTTGTCGGTCTGGTCGCTGCGCTGGACCAGCAGGGCGAGCGAGCCGTCGACGCGGGCGAAGCCGGCCTCCAGCGTGCCGCGCAGCCGTTCCAGTTCGAGGGCGACGGCGACCGGGTCGTTCGGGTCAGACTCGGTCATCGGCCGTCTCCGGAAGGGCATCCGGGCGGACCTCCGGGTCGGCCACGGGAGCGAGCTCGTGGACCGGGGCGAGCTCCTGGACGGGCGTGGCCGCCGGGGCGACGCGCAGCCAGGACGGCAGCAGCGCCTGGAGGGCCGGGTAGGCCATCACCCGGGCGAGGGCGCCGGCGACGGCCAGGGCCGCCGCGACCCAGGGGAGGGTCGCGGGGATGCCGGAGGCGTCGACCAGGGCCGGCAGCACCACGGCGATGCCGACGGCGGTCTGCAGCACGGTGCGGACCGTGCGCTTGGCGGCTTCGGACATGGGTGGTTCTCCTTGCGTGGGGGTTCGGTGCGAGGGGGTCACTGGACGTAGGGGACCTTCAGCGCGTTCCAGGAGGCGCGGCCCGGCCAGCCGTCGGCGTCGGTGCCGGAGAAGCCCAGCTTCCGCTGCCAGGCGGCGTACGACTGGCGGTCGGCCTCGGACCAGCGCGGGCTCGGCCCGACCTGGTAGCGGCCGCAGCCCTCGGCCGTCAGCCGGCGGCCCATCGCGGTGACGACGGGGGAGCTGGGGGTGGTCCGGAAGAAGGCGGTCCCGGGGAACGGCTGGTAGCGCGGGGTGGCCGGCTTGGGGGCGGTGGGCTTGGCGGCCGGCGCGGAGCCGAGCCGCTTCTGGACCCGCTCGCGCATGCCCGGCATGCCGAAGCCGCGGGGGTCGTTCTTCCAGTCGGACCACTCGGAGTGGCCGATCACGGACTTGGCGCCCCAGCTGTGGGCGCGGCACAGGGCGGCCGAGACCCGCTCGATGGCGTCGAGCTGGGCGGCCGGCCACGGGTCGGAGCCGTTGCCGAGGTTGATGCACTCGAAGCCGTAGAAGCGGGCGTTGCCGTCGACGGCGCCGGGGCTGCCCTGGTGTGCGCGCGGGGCGGGCGGGCGGTCCCCGTAGGTCTCGGTGATCACGGCCTGGAGGACGGACGGGTCGCCGCCGCCGGCGTGGTTGGCGCGGCCGCTCGCGACCAGGTGGACCGAGCCGTCCTTGGCGATCACGCCGTGGCAGAGCGGTCCCGGCAGGCCGGCGTAGCCGTCGTAGCAGAGCGCGACGGTGTTGTCGGTGCCGGCGGAGACGGTGTGGTGGATCATCACGCCGGTCACGGGGCCCCAGGCGCCGTGACCGTCGCGGTTGTGGGTGCGCCAGCCGTCGTGTTCGACGACGGTGACGCCTTCGGCGCGGAGCGCCGCGACGAAGCGGTCCGCGGAGAGGGGAGTGGCCATCTGTGTCCTCCGGGCATGCGAAAACCCCGGCCGGTTCGGCACGGGGCGTGGGACGTACGGGGGCGGGCGGGGTGGCCCGCGGGTGGTTAAGGAACCGGCGCGGGGTCGGGGGCCGGCGGCGCCCAGGTGGCGCAGAGCGCGGCGTAGGAGGCGCGGCGGTTGTCGAAGTCGGCGAGCGCCGCGGTGACGGCCCGCTGCACGGCGGTCGGGTCGGGGACGGCCGGGTTGCCGTCCTGGGCGGTGACGACGACCAGGGCGCTGCCGCGCAGGACGGCGTCACCGGCGCCGTTCTCGCTGAACGTGGCCGAGACGTGGACCGACGGGTACTGGCCGGTGACCGGGTCCCGGTCGAGGGCGCCGCCGAAGCTGTTGTCGTAGACGCGGATGTCGAGGGTGTGGCCGTTCTCGGTCACGCGGGCGCGGCCCGCGTAGTCGATGGCCACGCCCCACGGCTGGGTGGGGTCGATGTTCATGGGTGCTCCTCTTGCTCCTGGACGGGCCGGACGGGGCCGGTCAGCTCTGGGTGCCGTAGATGAGGACGGGCTGGGCGTAGACGGTGCCGCCGGAGGCCAGGGCCTGGATCTCGATCTTCATGGTCTGGCTGAACCGGGTCTTGAAGTCGCCGGGCAGCAGACCGGTGTAGTCGTAGGTGGTGCCGGCCGTGACGGTGGGGCCGAACTGCACGTCGTCGACCATGACCCGGACCTGGCCGGTCGCGCCGGAGCCGGCCGCGGTGCTCAGCGAGATGCGCATCTTCGGCTGCCAGATCGGGTTGAAGGACCGGGCGACGGTGGTGAAGGAGCCGTTGGCGGTCTGCGGCCAGCGGGCCGTGTTGGTGTCCTTCGGCGGCATCAGCGCGAGCCAGGGCCGGGCGAGGCCGCCGGTCACGATGTCGTCGGAGAAGATCTCGTGGACGTATCCGTCGTACATCCGGATCACCGGCCGGACGGGCACGGTGTTCGGGTCGGGGCGGATCTCGTTGAGCGGCGGCCGGGTGTTGACGGCGGTGGACAGTGCCTTCAGCCGGCGCTCCATCTGGTTGAGCCGGTCGATGATGTCCTCGGGCAGCTGGGGCATCAGGCCTCCTCGAGGTAGAGCTCGGCGGTGTCGGGGCGGCCCCGCTCGGGGGGCGTGATCTTGACGCCGATGATGCGGTAGCGGGCGTCGAGACCGGTGGAGAACCACTCGTCGGTGATGCGGATGCGGGCCACCCGCCCGAGCAGCGCCGGCGGGACGATCCCGCCGAGGTGGATGCTGACCGCGGGGATCAGGACGGCGCCGCGGGCCTCGGCGAGTTCGGCCGCGGCCACCTGGTTGAGGGTGAGCTGGTCGCCGATCTCGTTGTGGTCCGAGGACAGGTCGATCTTCGGCCAGCCGTCGACGAGCAGTCCGGTGTCGATCTGCTCGGCGGAGAACAGCGGCCGGGACTCGGCGCCGGCGTTGGAGTTCACCGAGGCGCCGCGGGCCATCGCGGTGGTGCCGCCGCGGGTCGCGTCGTACGGGAAGGAGTACGACAGGATGACGCCGGGCCGGTCGAAGAGCAGGTCGGTGGCGCCGGTCCGGATCTTGGTCGAGCCGAGCCGGAGCTGCCGGACGCGCTTGCCGTCCTCCGGGTCCCGGTAGACCAGGATCTGGTACTCGAAGCCGTTCTGGAGGCCGGCGAGCTGGTCCAGGGCCTCCTGGTACACCGTCTCGTCGCCGAGGCGGTAGTTGACCGTCCGCTTGATGTCGGAGGTCTCCTCGCCCATGGTGAGGGTGAAGCAGCCCGGGCCCTTGGTGAGCTCGGTCCACAGCTTGCGGGCGATCTCCAGCTGGTCGGTGTCCGTGTACGCGATGTCGGTACGGATGCGGCGGCGGGCCGCGTACGAGTCGAAGGTGGCGGCCTGCAGCGACAGGGTGAGCACCCCGCGCCCGCTGGACTGGAGCGTGGTGGTCCAGATGATGCCGCCCCACCACAGGTCGCCGCCGCGCTCCAGGTAGATCGCGGTGCGGCCCTCGCGGACCTTCTTGACCCGCTCGGCGATCTCCTGGTTGGGGATGGGGATGGTGCCGGACAGGGAGCCGGCCTTGCCGATGTAGTCGTCGAAGGAGACGTCGCGCAGCGGCAGGATGTCGATGGTCTGGTCGGTGATCAGGTCGCAGAAGATCGCCCGGTAGGGCGTGTCGAGTGCCATCACGGGCCTCCTTACAGGACGTAGGTGGCGGAGACGCGGATGTTGCGGCCGCCGGCCAGCTGGCCGTTGGGGGACCAGGTGCGCAGGTCGATCTGCCCGTTGGTGTTGATGTTGGCGCCGCCCGAGCCGAAGCCGTCACAGGCGTTGGCCTCGAAGGACAGGGCGGGGCGCCAGCCGGCGGGCAGGGTGCAGAGCGGCTCGTCGCTGATCTGGCCGGTGTTGTCGGCGGTGACGGTGGAGCCGGTGCGGGTGACGGTGACGGTCATGGTGCACAGACCGCTCTTGGTCCTGCGGCCGTAGAACGAGACCACCCCCCAGTTGGGGAGCGGGGTGACCCCGCTGGTGGTGGTCTCGTTCTCGAGCGGCGGCTGGTAGTTCGCCCACGAGGTGCCGTTCCAGCGCTGGAGGTTGCCGACGTTGTCGCGGTACTGGCCGGCGTAGGAGCCGGTCGACAGGGTGCCGCTGGGGGCGATGCCGCCGATCTCCTTCGGGTAGGCGACCCAGGTGGTGCCGTCCCAGCGCTGGAGGAAGTGGGCGTTGTCGTTGTCCTGGTACTGGCCCGGGTAGGAGCCGGGCACGCCGCCGTTGTTGTAGACGGGCAGGATGCCGCCGGACGAGACGACGGTCTGGCGCAGGT
The DNA here is from genome assembly GCF_055560575.1 of Streptomyces sp. NPDC023157. Lineage (NCBI taxonomy): Bacteria > Bacillati > Actinomycetota > Actinomycetes > Kitasatosporales > Streptomycetaceae > Streptomyces > Streptomyces sp. NPDC023157. The sequence continues at coordinate 409,972 of NZ_JBVHIL010000004.1, read as the reverse complement.
CGGTGGAGGCGCCGCCGACCCAGTCGATGCCGCCGGTACCGGCGGAGGCGCCCTTCTTGACCAGGACGGAGAACAGGACCAGGGAGCGCGCCGGGGCGGTCGGCAGCACCGGGACGGCGGCCGGCTGGCCCTTGATGATCTCGATGTCGGCCGTGTACTTGCCGAGGGCGTCGACGTCGTTGTCGTACACGCGCACGACGACCAGGTCGAGGCGCGGGTTGAGCGGGTCGCCGTCGCCGAAGGTGATGACGACGTCCTCGTCGAGGGCGACGGGGTAGGCGCCGTCGGTGTTGCCGCCCTGGATGACGGCCTTGCCGTGGTAGACGATGGCCGTCATCGGGCCGTTGGAGCTCATCCACAGGCCGCCGACGCGGAACTTGCCGTCGTACGTGCCGGGCAGGATGCCCGACCGCACGCCGAGCGGGTTGACGGGGGTGGTGGCGCCGATGGCGGTGATACGGGTGTTCTGACGGGTCTGACCGGTGGGCAGCAGCCAGCCGGGGCGTACGGGCATGGATCTCTCCTCGGGAGGGGGGCGGGCGGCTCAGTACTGCGGGGTGACCTGGATGAAGGTGTTGTCGAACCAGGCCCGCACGTTGGCGTTGGAGGTCCGGTAGTACGCGGTGACCGTGTAGGTCAGACCCGGCGTCAGGGCGTAGAGGCGCTGGATGGTCGAGACCGACGCGGCGCCCGTCGGGTCGGCGGACTTGGAGGACATCGCGGACAGCTCGTCGTCCAGCTCGCGGACCACGGTGGCGCCCTGGGTGATCCGTACGCACATGTAGGCCGAGCTGGCGATGCCGGTGGTGCCGGTGGCCAGGCTGAGCTCCATCCGGGAGCCGAAGGTGAGGAGGGCCTGCTTGGACTCGGGGGCGACGAAGCTCACCACGAGCGGGTTCTCGGCGCGCTCGACGAGCGTGTTCACGTAGGACGTGGAGACCGTGTAGCCCGCGTCCAGCGAGTCGTTGAAGTACGGGCCGGGGTACGCCGGAGCCCACGCCGAGCCGGTCCAGCGCTGGAGCGGGCCGTCGGTGCCGGCGCGGTACTGCCCGTTGTAGGTGCCGGCGCTCGCGGCGGGCACGGAGCTCGGCACGATGCCGCCGATGGCCTGCGGGTACGCGACCCACTTGCCGCCGTCCCAGCGCTGGAGCTGGTCGTTCGCGGTGTCCTGGTACTGGCCCGGGTAGGCGCCCGGCAGCACCGCGTTCTCGACCGGGAGGATGCCGCCGACCGCGACGACCGGGGTGCGCAGGTCCTTCAGGGCGCTGTTCCACGGGATGCCGCCGTTGCCCGCGCTGGCGCCGGCCGGGACGGTCACCTCGTACAGCGGGAGGCTGCGCGGCGGGGCGACGGGGGCCTTCGGGGTCTGCTCGGCGACGCCCTGGATGACTTCGAGCTTGGCCTCGTTACGGGTGGAGCCGTCGTAGAGGTTGTCGTAGATCTTCAGGACGACCAGGTCGATGCGCCCGTACTGGGCGTTGCCCACGGCGAAGGTGACCTGCTCGGCGGCGGGCAGGGTGACCGGGTAGACGCCCTGGGAGATGTCTCCCTGGATGACGGCCCGGCCCTCGGAGACGGTCGCGGCCATGGCGGACGCGTTGGTCATCCAGAAGCCCGAGAGGCGCCACTGGCCTCCGTAGGAGCCCGGCAGGATGCCGGAGCGCACCTGTACGGGGTTGATCATCGTGGTCGGCGTCTGGGTGAGCCGGGTGTCCTCGCGGGTCTGGCCGGTCTCGGCGACCCAGCTGCTGCGCAGGTTCATGGGGTTCTCCAATCCAGGAGGGGCGGGGGAGCGGGGATCAGGACTTGAGCCACTCGGCGGTGAGGGTGCAGGCGTAGCCGGAGCCGCCGAGCGTCTTGATCGGCGCGGTGTGGCTCTGGTAGCCGGAGAGCTGGAGGGTGTCGCCGGCGACGAGCCGCATCACGCCCGTACCGCCGACGGAGATGGCCCCGTTGCCGGCGGGGACGAGCCAGGTCGTGCGGGACTGCCCGACGCCGCTGACCGCGATGCGGGCGCCGCGCATGCCGGTCTGGGCGTCGTTGGCCCAGGTGGCCTGGCCGGAGACGCGCCACCAGCCGGTGCGCGGCACGACGTAGGTGGTGCTCCCGTTCCAGCCGCGGGCGTCGTCGACCTCGATGGTCGGCAGGACGAGCGCGGTCCACACGTTGGGCGGCACGGTCTGCTGTTCGGCGGACAGCCACTGCGTGACGCCGAGCAGGATCTTCGAAGAGCCCTCGGCGTACTGCCAGTTGGTGCCGTCCCAGCGCTGCAGGATCCCGGCGTTGTCCCGGTACTGGCCGGTGTAGCTGCCGGTGGACACCAGGGAGCCGGGCGCGATGCCGCCGTTCGCCCGGGGGTACGAGACCCAGGTCGAGCCGTCCCAGCGCTGGAGCATGCCGCTCGTGTCGCGGTACTGGCCGACGTACGCGCCCTTGAAGCCGCTGGTCGGCAGGATGCCGCCGAGCGCCACCACGGGCCAGTGCTGGGTGGTGACGCCGCCGGTGGTCCAGGCGATGCCGCCGGTGCCGGCCGAGGTGCCCTTCGGCACCCGGACCGTGTAGAGCTGCTGGGTGCTGCCGGGGCCGCTCGCCGGGGCGACCGGCTGGGCCGCCGGCGTGCCCTTGACCAGGCGGACGACGGCGTCGGTGACACCGGTCTTGTCGTAGGCGTCGTCGATGACGGCCAGTTCGATCAGGTCGATCCGGTCGTACTGCGGATCACCGTCGGGGACGGTGATCGTCTCCGGTGAGATCGCGGCGACCAGATAGGCGCCCTGACGGGTCTCGTCGCCCTGGATGATCGCCCGGCCGGTGCCGATGGCGCATTGCATGGCGGACGTCGCGGTCAGCACGAAGCCGCCCGGCACGATGCCCTGCCGGGAGCGGAGCGGGGTCTCCTCGGGGCTCTGGCCGCTCGGCGTGAGCAGAGCGGCCAGGGTGAGACGGGTGTCCTCGCGGGTCTGGCCCGTGGGCTGGAGCCAGGCGGCCCGTACGGTCATGGTTCACCTCTTTCTACGGGGTGGGTCACAGGCCTTCGGTCACCACTCGGCGCTGCGCCAGCGGACCGTCATCAGGGCTTCGGGGGTGGCCCCGTCGGGCCGGAAGGCCAGTTCGGTGCGGCCGGGTTCGAGGAGGAACAGCTCCTCGGGGCTGGAGTCGGCCATCGCGGTGTGGCGGCGGGACGCGGTGTTGTTGAGCATCACCGTGCCGTTGGCGGTGTCGACGATGAGCTCGTCGCCGGCGGCCAGGTCGATCGCGTACCGCAGGCGGCGCCGGCTGACCCGTTCGGTGACGGTCGGCATGGAGCACGGGCCGCGGAAGACGATCACCGGATGGGTCGCGGCGGAGCCGGTGTTCACGGCGACGGCGTCACCGGTGGACTTGGCCTCGCCCCAGTTGAGCGGCCAGGTCAGGGGCCAGACCAGGCCCGATTCCGGCTGCGGCGGGGTGGTGGAGGCGGACTGCTCGTCGACGGCGTAGCGGCGCGGGTCGGTCGCGAGCCACTGGATCGACATCTTGGAGCTGCCCTGGGTGGCGAAGCCCTGGTCGGCGGGGATCACGCGCTGCGCGATCCGGGCGCGGACGGCGAGCAGCTCGCCGTGCAGCCGGACGGTGAGCCAGCGCTCCTCGTCGAGCAGGGCGAGCGCCTGGCGCAGGGCGCGGATGGCGTCGCCGGCCTGGTTCCACTCCGGCATCAGGACGATCGTGCCGCTGATCTTGCGCGGCTTGGCGTAGCGGGAGCCGGGCCAGGCGCCGTGCGAGGTGGGCCGGTCGGCGTCGGAGGAGTCGTACTCGGGCAGGTCCTCCCAGCCCTGGAGCCCGCTCCGGTCGACGGCGAACGGCGTACCGGGCCCGATGAGCAGCCCGGCCCACTGCAGCTGCCCGTCCTGGGTGATCAGCGAGCCGGGCGCGAGGTCGGCGGTGAAGTTGCTTCCGGCATAGGTGGTGGTGGTCTCGGCCATGAGGCCGTCACCTCACTTCTGAGGGGGTGTCGGGTGGGTGGGGGCGGGCGTCAGGCGTGGGCGGCCATGAGGAAGAGCAGGTCCTCGGCGGTCGAGCGGGGGCCGGCGCCGGCGTCCTCGTGGAAGTCCCGGATGCGGTGGGGCTGCCGGGGCGCCTCGCCGATCGCCGGGACGCTGCGGTTCTCCAGGACGGTGAGGGGGTCGATGCGCGGCGCGGAGTCGGCGCCGGGGAAGACGACACCGCCTTCGGCGAGCATCGGGATCTTGGGGATGTCGACGCCGAAGTGCTTGCCGAGGAAGTCGAAGCTCAGCTTGTTGAGGCCGTCGATGATCCAGTTGGCGAAGGCGATGAGGCCTTCGATGGGGCCCTTGACGACGCCGATGACGGCGGTGAGGGCGCCTTTGATCAGTTCGCCGATCCCGCGCATCGCCCCGCCGACCGCGTCCTTCGCGGTGCGGAAGAAGCCGGGGACGGAGCTGGTGAAGAAGGACAGGAAGGGCTGGATGGCGGCGCGGATCCCGCCGATGGTGCCGGAGGCGATCCCGCGCAGCGCGTTGGAGGCGGAGCTGACGGAGGAGCGGACGCCGGAGAAGCCGTTGATGCCGGAGCCGATGATCTTCAGCGCGGCGGTGAAGAGCGTCAGGTACCCCTTGAAGTAGGTCATGACGGCCTCGCCGAGCACCTTCATGACCGGCTGGATGAACTTCCAGATGTCCTGGAAGACCTTGAGGGCCTGCTGGAAGACCTGCTTCATGATCCGCTGGCCGGCTTCGCTGTTCATCGCGTACTCGATGAGAGCCGCCGCGACGGGCAGGATGATGCCCACGACGAACCCGAGCGGGTTTCCGCGCATGACGATGTTGATGGCCATCATGGCGACGGAGGCGATCGTCATCACCGTGCCGTACTTGTCCATCAGACCCGTGATGACATCGGTGAAGGGAAGGATCGGCAGCAGGATGGACAGGATCGCGGCGACGCCGGCTCCCATCTTGGCGAGCACCGACTTCGCCTTGCCGGCACGGTCGCCGAAGGACTTGACCCCGCGCGGGGCGGAGGACCTGCCCAGCGCGGCGACCGAGCCGGCGGCGGAGGTCGCGTCGGACCGCAGGCGCCCCGCGGCGGTGGCGGCCGCGCGGGTCTCCGAGGCCAGCTTGCCGGTCTTGCCGTCGGCGTCGCCGATGGCCTTGACCAGTCTGCCGAGCGCGGTGGTGGCCGGGTTGGCGGCGTTGCGCAGGGTGCCGAGGGCGGCGGGGACCCCGGCGAGCAGGCGGTTCGTGTAGATCGGGGTCAGTGCCAAGGCACTCATCCGCGTGCCTTCGCCAGGTACATCAGCGCGTCCGCGGTCGACTGCGGGTCACTGTTGCGGGCCGCGTGGTAGTGCTCGATGTGCAGCCCGGCGCCGCCGGCACCGGCCTGCATCTGCGCCGACATGCGGGCGCGCCGGGCGGTGACGGCGAGCAGCCGGTCCAGCTTGGAGAGCGGGAGGACGGCCTCGGCCTCGCCGGCCTCGGCGATGATCGCCGGGACGCCGCCGTTGCGGGGCATGACGACACCACCGGTGGCGAGCATCGGGATGGTGGGGATGCTGACGCCGAAGGTCTTGCCGCCGACGAGCGGCACCCAGCCGGGGACGCTGACCTTGACCCGGTTGAGGCTGCCGATCATGCGGTTGATCAGGCCGATCACGGAGTTGATCGGGCCGGACACTCCGCTCTTGATGCCGTTGAACGCCCGGGACGCGATGTCCTTGAGGCCGTTCCAGATGGACGACATCTTGTCCTTCACGGCGGTGAAGGCGGCGGGGATCGTCGTCTTGATCCAGTTGACGACCGGGGTGATGACGGCCTTGATGCCGTTCCAGACGGTGCTGATCACCGTCTTGATCGCCTTCATGACCGTGGTGATGACCGTCTTCCAGATCGTCACGTAGGTCTTGACGACCGTGGCGACGGCCTTGACGACGACGGTGATGGCCTGCTTGATGCCGTTCCAGACGGTCTTGATCAGCTGGCCGGCCTTCTTCATGATCGGGCCGATGGCCTTCATGACCGCGCTGATCACGACCTTGATGGCGTCGAAGGCCTTCTTCATGATCGTCTGCATCGCCTTCGAGCGGGTCGCCATCTCGACGACCTTCTCGATGAGCGGCATGAACAGCTCGATCAGGCGGGCCAGGAAGTTGCCCTTCATGGACTTGTTGAGCTTGTCCTGGCCCTTGGCGGCCTTGCCCGCGCCGGACTCGTACTTGCCGAGCTTGGTGCCGGCGGACTGGCCGGTCTGGCCGGCCTTGGACATGGACTTCTCGGCCTGGTCCGTGGCCGTCTTGAGGCTCTTGAGCTGTGAAGTGGAGGACTGGGCCGACGACTTGAGCTGCTTGACCTTGCCGGAGGCGGTGTTGGCGCCGGTGCCTACGCGGGAGACGGCGGTCGCGCTCTGTTCGGCGTTGGTCTTGAAGGTCTTGAGCGCGTTGGAGGTATTGGTCAGGGCGCTTTTGAGGGACATGGTCACCTGATTTCAGTGGGACGGAAGAGGGGGGCGGGAGCGAGCGGGCCCGTGGGTGCCTAGGCGGACTGCTCCGTGCCGTCCAACTTGAGCTCGACCTTGCCGACGGCGGTCCTCAGTCGGTTGAGGTCCTCGGTCAGGACCTTGTTGCCCTGGTTCTCCCACTTCTTCTTCATCTCGTTCTCGCGGTCTACGAACTTCTTGGCGTCCTGAAAGCGCTTGGAGGCCTTCTGCTCCAGCGACTTGGCCGCCTTCTCGGCGTCCCTGAGTTCCTTGTCGGCCTTTTCGGACAGCTTCTTCGCCGCGAGGTACTTCTTCTCGGCCGCGTGGAAGGCCGCGAGCGAAGCCGCGGTGTGCTGGGAGCGCCGGGCGGCGTTCATGTCGGCGCGGGCCTGGTCCATGTCGGCTCTCCGCTGGGGCGCGTCGGTCCGGGCGGTCTCGAGCCGCTTGATCGCGTCCTTCAGGTCCTGCTGCTTCTTGTCCAGCTTGCGGAAGCGGTTCTCGGCCTTGAGGTTGGCGGCCTTCGCCGGGTCGGCCCACGGCCAGCCGACGCGCTGGCGGCCGTTGATCGTGACGCCCTTCTCGTCCATCTTGAACCAGGTGTAGTCGAACTTGATCACGCTGGCGCCGATGGAGAAGACGGAGAGGCCGGCGAGCTCCGCCTTGATGAGCGAGAGGTCGGTCTTGATCGCGGTGGCCGTGCTGGTCCACCCGAACGCCGCTTCCTTGGTGCGCTTGTAGTCGGCCGGATCGATCCAGGTCAGGTTGTCGACGACCCAGTTCTCGAACGGGCTCCTCGGGGAGGGGGGAGTGGGTGTGGCCATGTGTGGTCCTCGATTCGAGATGTGGTGCCGAGCCGACTCCGGAAACGCCGAAGCCGCCCGTCCCGGAGGGATGCAGGCGGCTCGTGTACGCGGGCGGCGGGGGCTATCCCACCGGCGAGGCGTGGCGTGGGGGTCAGCGGCGGCGCTGGTCGGCGAGGGCGTCGTTCCAGCCCGCCGCGTACGCGGCGGCCTCGCGGCGGTTGACCTCGGCGTACAACGTGCCGAGCAACGCTCTCTTGTCGAGGGCGACGGGTCCGTCGAGAAGCTGGCGGAGGCGGTCCTGGAGCGGGATGTACGGTCGCACTGCCTCGGCCTGCTGAGTCATGGACGCCTGCCTTCCGTTTGCTTGCCCTTGCGAGCGTGGCGGCGCCGCGGAGTGAGGAGCGGGGGCACCACGTTTTCGAACTACTGTGCGAACAGAGTGTGGAACACCTGCTCGGTGTTTGTCGAGCGTGAAACGCCTGACGGTGTGTCTTCCCGGGGCTTTCCTGTGGGGGTTGGCCCTTGACCGGATCTTGTGTTCGACCGGGGTACTCTGGATGGCGCGTTCCCCGGACCTGACACAGTCGAGGAGCGGCGGGGCGCGAGGGGCGCGCGGGGACCCCAGGGGGCTTGGAAGGCAGTGCTGACGCATGGACACGGAGCCGGGGGCTAGCCGGCGGGATCGGGCCGTCGACTGGCTCGAATCCCATCCCGATCTGCCTCATCTGTTCGCCCGCCTCGCCGAACTGGTCCATGTCGCCGGACACGCACCGGAGGACCTCGTCGTACTGCCCCGTTCCGAGGTCGACCGCCGCGAGACCGCCGCGTTCACCGCGGGCTGGGCGGAGGCCGTCTCCGATGAACTGCCACGTATCCGCAGGGAGTACGAGAAGCGCGTCGCCGACGCCTACGCGCAGGGCCAGGGCGACGCGCGTGGTATACGGCGTCCCCAGCGGCGTACGGACACCCCCCAGGACGGCGCCCGCGTCATCGCACTGCCCTTCGCCCGGCTCCTGGAACCCCCGGCCGTCGTGGTCGAGGCCGAGGAACGCGTCCGCAGGGAGCGCGAGCAGTTCGAACAGCGTGCCGAGCACGAGTACGTACCCGAGCCCGAGCCGCAGCCCGAGCGGGCGCCCGAACCGGACCCGGGGCCCGCACCCGAGCCCGCACCGGCTTCCGAGCCGGACGCCGAGCTCCTGGTGACCGCCCAGGAGAGCCGCGCCCGCAGGAACGCCCAGCCGGTACGGAAGGTGGTCCGCGGCAAGGGCGGGCGCCCGATCGTGCCGCCGCTCACCAGCGTTCCCGGCCAGGCGGGGCACGGGCCCGACCGGCGCGGCGGCGAGGCCGCCGAACCGGACGCGCGCGCGGGCGCGCGAGGCCGGCGCCTCTCCGACCGGGCCAGGGCCCTGGAGAAGGACCTGACCTCCGAGCGAGCACAGGAAGAGCCCCCGGAGCCCGCTCCCTGAGGGGAACGGGCTCCGAGGGCCGTGGGGGCTGGCGTGGGCGGACGCGGGTTCAGCCGAAGAAGCGGGCGAGCTGGGACGGGGACACCATCTCGGATCCGTCCTCGTCGTGCCCGTGCCCGTCCTCCTCGTCCTCGGCGGGGTCACCCGGACGCGGGACGGGCTTCGGCGGCTCGGGCTGGTCGCCGTCCTCGCCCGAGTTGACGGCGGCGAACATCCAGTTGGCGACGGCCAGGTGGTCCACCGCGGCCGCGAGGAGATGGTCGGTGACCGACCATTCCGCGGCCTCGCCGTGCAGCTCCCGCTGCACGGCGCTGTTCTCCGGCAGATGTGTGATCAGCACGGCGAGTCGCCGGCTGGTCAGACCGCCGCGGTACCAGTCGAGCAGGTCGATGTCGTAGTACCGCAGCAGGTCGGCTTCGAGGGCCTCGGCGTGTTCGTCGACGAACTCGACGAGGCTCAGTCTTCCCCCAGGCCGAGCCCGGTCTCCTTGCCGTAGGCCTCCAGAATGGCGGCGATGTCCTGCATCGTGAGGTCGTGATCCTCGAAGCGGGAGAACTGCTCCTCACCCATCAGGAGCTCGAGCAGACCGTCCACGTCGTTGTCGTCGAGCTGACGCAGGGCCTTCGCGGTCTTGCGGGACAGCTCGGTGGGCAGCGTGTAGGACTCGCCGTCCAACTCGAAGGACCAGGTGCGGCCTTGGGCCTCCATGCGCTGGGCGCGAGCGGCGTTGACGTCGAAACGGGCCATGGTGTGCGTACTCCTTGATCGCGTGGTTCGCGTGGATGAAGAGCAGAAGGGGTGGGGCGGGACGGCGGTGGGCCGTCCCGCCCCGGGTGGAGAAGGATCAGACGGTCGCGGAGTACTGGCTGTCCTTCATGATGAAGGTCGCCAGCGGCTTGCCGTCGCCCTTCGACATGGCCGTGAAGGTGACACCCAGCTGCGCCGCGGCCTTGCGGCCCAGCTTGATGTCGTCGGTCGCGGTGACCTGGCCGGTCGGGATGATGAAGCGGTACTTGACCACGGTGGAGCTGCCGGCCTTGACGTCGGTGAACTCCAGGCCGAGGGCGCGGACGTCCGCGAACGGACGCTCGGCGATCTCGTAGCGGTAGGTGTCCACGGCCGGGGCCGCGTCCTGCTTGACGGCGTCGCCGCCCATGAAGAACGGCAGCGTGTCCTCGTTGAACTGCAGCATCGAGAACTTCAGCGACAGGTCACGGGCCGAGTAGATGTAGTGGACCGGGGAGACCGACTGCCACGAGTCGATGGCCTCCAGCTTGTCCTTCTTCGAGAACGTGACGCCGTCGCCGGAGGTGAAGCCGAGGTCCTTCCAGCCCGCGGTGGTCCAGTCGGCGGCGGAGTCGGCGCCGAAGGAGGCCGGGGCGGCGTTGCCGGCGGTGGCGACGTAGAGCTTGCCCGAGCCTGCGACGCGGATCTCGGCGGAGTTGTTGCCTGCCATGGTGGTTTCTCCTTGATGAGAGGGTGAGGGCGCCGCCCCGGGCGCCAGGGCCCGGGTACGGCAAAGGCCCCGCCGGACGGCAGGGCCTGGTCTGTGGGTGCGGCCGTCACGGGGTGACGACCGGCGCGGGACCGTTACGGGGCGACGGTCAGCGAGAGCTGGATGAGGCAGAGGTAGCGGCTGGCGCCCCGGTAGAGGTAGTCGGGCGTCCAGCGCGGCCCGTCCATCTCCTCGACGTCCTGCACGACGCTGTTGCCGAGCGTCTTGCCGAGCGTGGCGAGCAGCGACTTCCGGGCGGCGTTGGCGAGCAGATGGGCCGCGGGCTTGTTCGGCGCGTAGACCTCGAACTCGATCAGCGGCTTGTCCAGGTGCAGATCGCCGATCCAGGCGCCGCCGCGACGGTTGACGAGGACCGCGCTCTGGGCCCCGTCGAAGCCTGCCGGGGCCTGGGCGGCGACCGTGGCACCGGCCAGCGCCGGGTCGGCCTTGAGGACGTCGACGACCAGCTTCTCGACGTCCGGGAACGCACTCGGGGGAGTGGTCATGACGGTTCTCCTCGAAGGAAGGCGGGAGGGAGGGCGGGGTGGTGCGGGGTGCCGCCCGGGGCGCTCGACGCGGGGAAGGGGGCGGGGGCGCGGAGCGCTCCCGGACGGCGAACGGCGAAGACTGCGGCCCGTCTCGCGGGCGCAGCTCCGCCGCTGCACCAACTGTGACAGAGAGCGTGCGCGCACGCAACTAGTTCGGGGGCGACTTCGGAATCCCGGCCGGAAGGGGGCTCGTCTAACTTGGTGGCCACACGCAGAGCACAGGGGGGCGCGAGGCCATGAGCTGGTACGTACTGGTGGAGTCCGGCGAGTTTCACAGCGGCGGCGAGACGTGGGACCTGGTGGAGAAGATCCCCGTCGAAGGCGGAAGGGAGGCGGCTCTCGCCCGGGCGGAGGAGATGAGCCGGACCTATGTGCGCGGCGTCGCCGCCGAGAAGTGCGGCCGTCTCGTCTTCCGTACGTCCTCGACGAGCTGGCTCGTGGAGCAGACCTGGTCCGTCTGGTACGAGGGCTCCAGCAGCCCGACCGAGCTCTCCCGGCACATGCGCATCTGTGCCGCCGAACTGCTGATCACGCGGGAGGCGCCCCCCGCCGATCCCCCCAAGAAGGGCTGGTTGCGCAGGTGACGGATCGACGGCCGCCGACCACGCCGGGATGACGCGTCGCCAGGGCCGGGCGTCAACGGCGGAGTGCATAGGGTTGGCCGGGCCGTCCCCCACTCCAGAGGAGCCGCCCGTGCCCACCGCCCGCCGACCCCGTCTCCTCTATGTCAGCGACCTCGCCTACCCGGCCCGCGGGCGGCGCTACTGCGACGAGGACATCGACCTCACCGCCCGGCTCCGCGCGCACGTCGACCTCGCCGTCTGCCACCCGCGCGACGCCGCCGCCCTCATGGACGCCTTCGACGCCGTCGTCGTCCGCAACAGCGGGCCCGTCCTCCACTACCAGGAGGCGTACGACGCCTTCCGCGCCCGCGCGGCCGAGCTCGGCACCCGCGTCTACAACCCGCTGCACGGGCGCGGCGACATGGCCGGCAAGCAGTACCTCCTCGACCTCACCGCCGCCGGACTGCCCGTCATCCCCACCGTCGACCGCGCCGAGGACCTCGGCCGGCTGCCCGCCGCCAAGACCTACGCGGTCAAGCCCAAGGCCGGCGCCGACTCCATAGGGCTGCGCTTCCTCCCGTACGAGGAGCTCGCCGGGCTCGCGTACGGCGACGTCCTCGTCCAGCCCCGCGTCGACTTCCGGCACGAGGTGTCCTTCTACTTCGTCGACGACCGCTTCCAGTACGCCCTGTACGCCCCCGACCCCGAGAAGCGCTGGGAGCTGGAGCCGTACGAGGCCGACGAGGCCGACCTGCGCTTCGCCCGCCGCTTCGTCGACTGGAACACCCTCGACCACGGCATCCAGCGCGTCGACGCCTGCCGCACCCGCGAGGGCGAGCTGCTCCTGGTCGAACTGGAGGACCTCAACCCGTACCTCTCCCTCGACCTCGTACCGGAGGCGGTGCGCGAGCGCTTCGTGGCCGCCATGGTGGAGTCGCTGCACGGATTCCTCGACGCGTAGGCGGAAACGAAGGAAACGAAGGAAACGACAGAACGGCGGAAACGCAGAAGCGCCCCGTGTCTCTCTGCGAGACGCGGGGCGCTTCTGCGTTTCCGGGTGGACTGGGTGGACTGGGTGGTCCAGCTACTTCAGGCGGTACGTGGGCGGCGGCGGGTCGCTCGTTCGGCGGCGAAGACGTCCTCCAGGCGGAAGAGCTGCGCCCGGCCGGCCCTGCCCGCGGCCCGCAGGTGGCCCAGCTGGACCCACTTGCGGATCGTCGCCGGGGCGACCCCCGCCTCCACGGCGGCGAGCGGGCCCGGGATCAGCGCCGGCAGGGAAAGCGCGGTCGAGCTCAGCATGAGGTCTCCTTCGTGTCGTCCATCGCCGCTTCGATCTCGTCCGTGCGCGCACCCGACGCGTCCGCGAGCTCCGCCCACTCGTCCTCGGGCCACAGGTGCCGGTAGGCCGGGTCGTCCTGGCAGCCGCAGGCCTCGTCCGTGCACAGGCACGCCGGGTTCACGCACAGCACCGCCCGCCGGTCGGGGAAGGCCCGCAGCGACACCGAGTCGCACCAGGGGCAGCGCCCCGACACCCGTACGACCGTCTCCGCGTCGCCCAGCGTCCGCGCGCAGCGGCGGGCCATGCGGCGGATCTCGTCCCGTACGTGCCGGGCCAGCACCGGGTGGGCGGCGATCGTGTCGAGCGTGCCGGTGACCCGGCGCAGGCGCTCCACGACGCCCGCGCGCCGCGGCCGGGGCAGTCCGAGCCGGGCGCAGACCGCCTCCTCCAGTTCCACCACGCCGTCGGTGATGTCGCGGATCGCGTCGGAGATGTGCAGCCGGATCGGGGCGGCGCCGTGGCCCGGTACGGAGAGGCCGTGCCGCTGTTCGAGCTCCAGGGCCTCGCGGCGCTCGGCGCGGATCAGCTCGTCCCGCCCCGGGTGGGGGGCGGTGGGCGCGGTCCCGGCGGGGGAGCGGCGGCCGGGGGTGAGCTCCTCGGCGAGCTCGGGGAACTGGCGGGCGAGGGAGGCGGTCCAGAGCACGATGTCCCGCACCACCCGCTCGTCGGCGGGGCCGGCGTGCGTGTGCTCAGCCACGGTCGCCTCCGGAGAGGGCGGCGCCGGCGGCGTCCAGGGCGGCGTGGTCGGCGAGGGCGGTACCCGGGGCCGGCTGGGCGGCGGCGTCCGCCGGGGCCGGCTCGCCGCGGCGGCGGCGGGGCTTCACCGGGCGTCCGTTGCGCCACAGGCGCCCGGCGCAGACGCCGTCGAACCAGCTCTCGGCGGGGGCGACGGCCGTCTCGCACTGGCGGCGGACGGGGCAGGCGGCGCAGGCGCGCAGGGCCGGGGCCGCCTCTTTGCCGCGGCGCGAGAACACGACGGACGGGGAGAGGCCGGCACACGCGGCGGCGGCCTGCCAGGGGGAGGAGTCGTACTGGTGCAAGGAGGTTCTCCACGTTCCGGGGCCCCAGACGCCCCTGGGGCCGATGGGGCCCCTGGGACTCAGGAGGCCGACGAGTGCGGCGGCGAGAACACTGACATGTTGCGTGCGAGCTCGCAACTACCTTTGTGGGGAGCCCTTCACCGATTCGACACGATTGCGTGCCCGAAAGCACGTAATTCCGTGCGCGCAAGCACGCTAAAGTAAGGGGCTCGAAGGGTGGGGGAGTTAAGGGAGCGGTACACACATGAGCACTCAAGGGCTCGACGAGTTCGCAGGCTGGGTCGAGAGGCTGATGCGAGCGCGCGGCTACGACATCGACAGCCCCCGCGGCGGCGGGAAGTCCCGGATCGCGGACGAGGCCGGAGTGCACCGTGCCGCCGTGACCCGGCTGTTGCAGCGGCAGAGCATGCCCGACCTGGAGACCATGCGCAGGATCGCCCCGCTCCTCGGGGTCTCCGTCCGCGACATGCTCATCCGGTCCGGCCGGGTGACCCCGGAGGAGCTGCCGCTCGCGGAGGACCTCCTGGCGCCGGGCGACTGGCAGCCGACCATGGAGGACTTCGCGCGCTGGCTCGGCGTCCCCGACGAGCGGATGGGCGTCTTCGTGAAGGTCGTCACGCAGTTCCTGGAGCCCGACGCGGACGGCGCCGACGCCCGCACCGCGGGCGAGTCCCGCCGCGCCGCCCAGGACTGACCCGCGGCCACCGCCTCGCGGTGCCCGCCCGTCCGGGTGACGTGCTCCCGCGTCGCCCGGGCCGGCCCGCGCGTGGGCATTTGTTTTGACCGGAGTCCATGCGATAGGTACGCTCATGCCTTGTGCCTGGGGTGTGCCCGGACTCTTATGCGTGTCCTCAACCGCAGACCGAGTCCGACGCCGGCCACCGTGATCCGCGCCCCTCTCCGCCTCTGGCGGTGGGGTGTGCAGGGTTCGACACACCCGACCGCGTGGGTCGGAGATGTTCCAGGTTAGTTTTACCGACGGCACACAGAAACCGGAGAAGTAGTGCCTACGATCCAGCAGCTGGTCCGGAAGGGCCGGCAGGACAAGGTCGAGAAGAACAAGACGCCCGCACTTGAGGGTTCCCCTCAGCGTCGCGGCGTCTGCACGCGTGTCTTCACCACCACCCCGAAGAAGCCGAACTCGGCGCTCCGTAAGGTCGCGCGTGTGCGTCTGACCTCGGGCATCGAGGTCACGGCCTACATCCCGGGTGAGGGCCACAACCTGCAGGAGCACTCGATCGTGCTCGTTCGCGGTGGCCGTGTGAAGGACCTGCCGGGTGTTCGTTACAAGATCATCCGCGGTTCCCTCGACACGCAGGGCGTCAAGAACCGTAAGCAGGCTCGCAGCCGCTACGGCGCCAAGAAGGAGAAGTAAGAATGCCTCGTAAGGGCCCCGCCCCGAAGCGCCCGGTCATCATCGACCCGGTCTACAGCTCTCCTCTTGTCACCTCGCTGATCAACAAGATCCTGCTGGACGGCAAGCGCTCCACCGCCGAGCGCATCGTCTACGGCGCCATGGAGGGCCTGCGCGAGAAGACCGGTGCTGACCCGGTCGTCACGCTGAAGCGCGCTCTCGAGAACGTCAAGCCGTCTCTTGAGGTCAAGTCCCGCCGTGTCGGTGGCGCCACCTACCAGGTGCCGATCGAGGTCAAGCCCGGTCGCGCGTCCACCCTGGCGCTGCGCTGGCTGGTCGGCTACTCCCGCGCCCGTCGCGAGAAGACCATGACCGAGCGCCTCATGAACGAGCTCCTCGACGCCTCGAACGGCCTCGGTGCTGCGGTCAAGAAGCGCGAGGACACGCACAAGATGGCCGAGTCCAACAAGGCCTTCGCGCACTACCGCTGGTAGTCGCAACCCACATCGAGACCGAGAGAAGACTGAGCCGATATGGCTACCACTTCGCTTGACCTTGCCAAGGTGCGCAACATCGGCATCATGGCGCACATCGACGCGGGCAAGACGACCACCACCGAGCGGATCCTGTTCTACACCGGCGTCTCGTACAAGATCGGTGAGGTCCACGACGGCGCCGCCACGATGGACTGGATGGAGCAGGAGCAGGAGCGTGGCATCACGATCACCTCTGCTGCCACCACCTGCCACTGGCCGCTCGAGGACGTCGATCACACGATCAACATCATCGACACGCCGGGCCACGTCGACTTCACCGTCGAGGTGGAGCGTTCGCTCCGCGTGCTCGACGGTGCTGTCACCGTGTTCGACGGCGTGGCCGGCGTCGAGCCCCAGTCCGAGACCGTTTGGCGTCAGGCGGACCGCTACGGCGTCCCGCGCATCTGCTTCGTCAACAAGCTGGACCGGACCGGTGCCGAGTTCCTCCGCTGCGTCGACATGATCGTGGACCGCCTCGGCGCGACCCCGATCGTCATGCAGCTCCCGATCGGCGCCGAGATGGACTTCCAGGGCGTCGTCGACCTCGTCCGCATGAAGGCCCTCGTCTGGTCCGCCGAGGCCAGCAAGGGTGAGATGTACGACGTCGTCGACATCCCGGCCTCGCACACCGAGCTCGCCGAAGAGTGGCGCGCCAAGCTGGTCGAGACCGTCGCCGAGAACGACGAGGAGCTCATGGAGCTCTTCCTCGAGGGCGTCGAGCCCACCGAGGAGCAGCTCTACGCTGCCGTCCGTCGCATCACCATTGCCTCCGGCAAGGGTGGCGGCGAGAAGACGGTCACCCCCGTCTTCTGTGGCACCGCGTTCAAGAACAAGGGCGTCCAGCCCCTGCTCGACGCGGTCGTCCGCTACCTGCCGTCCCCCCTCGACGTCGAGGCCATCGAGGGCCACGACGTCAAGGACGCCGAGGTCGTCGTCAAGCGCAAGCCGTCCGACGACGAGCCGCTGTCGGCGCTCGCGTTCAAGATCGCGAGCGACCCGCACCTCGGCAAGCTCACCTTCGTCCGGATCTACTCCGGTCGCCTGGAGGCCGGCACCGCGGTGCTGAACTCCGTCAAGGGCAAGAAGGAGCGCATCGGCAAGATCTACCGCATGCACGCGAACAAGCGTGAGGAGATCGACTCGGTGGGCGCCGGCGACATCGTCGCCGTCATGGGCCTCAAGCAGACCACCACCGGTGAGACGCTGTGCGACGACAAGAACCCGGTCATCCTGGAGTCCATGGACTTCCCGGCGCCGGTCATCCAGGTCGCCATCGAGCCCAAGTCCAAGGGTGACCAGGAGAAGCTGGGTGTCGCCATCCAGCGTCTCGCGGAGGAGGACCCCTCCTTCCAGGTGCACTCGGACGAGGAGACCGGCCAGACCATCATCGGTGGTATGGGCGAGCTTCACCTCGACATCCTCGTCGACCGTATGCGTCGCGAGTTCAAGGTCGAGGCGAACGTCGGCAAGCCGCAGGTCGCGTACCGCGAGACGATCCGCAAGGCCGTCGAGCGACTGGACTACACCCACAAGAAGCAGACCGGTGGTACCGGTCAGTTCGCCAAGGTGCAGATCGCGATCGAGCCCATCGAGGGCGGCGACGCCTCGTACGAGTTCGTGAACAAGGTCACCGGTGGCCGCATCCCGAAGGAGTACATCCCTTCGGTCGACGCGGGTGCGCAGGAGGCCATGCAGTTCGGCATCCTGGCCGGCTACGAGATGACTGGCGTCCGCGTCATCCTTCTCGACGGTGGCTACCACGAGGTCGACTCCTCCGAGCTCGCGTTCAAGATCGCCGGCTCGCAGGCCTTCAAGGAGGCCGCGCGCAAGGCTTCGCCGGTCATCCTCGAGCCCATGATGTCCGTCGAGGTCACCACGCCCGAGGACTACATGGGTGAGGTCATCGGCGACATCAACTCCCGCCGTGGCCAGATCCAGGCCATGGAGGAGCGCAGCGGCGCTCGCGTCGTGAAGGGCCTCGTGCCCCTCTCGGAGATGTTCGGCTACGTCGGAGACCTCCGCAGCAAGACCTCGGGTCGCGCAAGCTACTCGATGCAGTTCGACTCCTACGCCGAGGTTCCGCGGAACGTCGCCGAGGAGATCATCGCGAAGGCCAAGGGCGAGTAACTCTCCCGAGTTCACGCTTTAGGCTTGACACCAGTCGCCGGGGTTTCACCCCGGAACCCCGAGGAACGGGCCCCGGCGACTGGCATCCCAGCAAAGATCACCTGGCGCCGATGAAGCAAGGCGTACAGAACCACTCCGCAGGAGGATCAAGTGGCGAAGGCAAAGTTCGAGCGGACTAAGCCGCACGTCAACATCGGCACCATCGGTCACATCGACCACGGTAAGACGACCCTCACGGCCGCCATTACCAAGGTGCTGCACGACGCGTACCCGGACCTGAACGAGGCCTCGGCCTTCGACCAGATCGACAAGGCTCCCGAGGAGCGCCAGCGCGGTATCACGATCTCGATCGCGCACGTCGAGTACCAGACGGAGTCGCGTCACTACGCGCACGTCGACTGCCCCGGTCACGCTGACTACATCAAGAACATGATCACGGGTGCCGCGCAGATGGACGGCGCCATCCTCGTGGTCGCCGCCACCGACGGCCCGATGCCGCAGACCAAGGAGCACGTGCTCCTGGCCCGCCAGGTCGGCGTTCCGTACATCGTCGTCGCCCTGAACAAGGCCGACATGGTGGACGACGAGGAGATCCTGGAGCTCGTCGAGCTCGAGGTCCGTGAGCTCCTCACCGAGTACGAGTTCCCGGGCGACGACCTGCCGGTCGTCCGCGTCTCGGCGCTGAAGGCGCTCGAGGGCGACAAGGAGTGGGGCGAGAAGCTCCTCGGCCTCATGCACGCCGTCGACGAGGCCATCCCGCAGCCCGAGCGTGACGTCGACAAGCCGTTCCTGATGCCGATCGAGGACGTCTTCACGATCACCGGTCGTGGCACCGTCGTCACCGGTCGTATCGAGCGTGGTGTCCTCAAGGTCAACGAGACCGTCGACATCATCGGCATCAAGACCGAGAAGACCACCACCACGGTCACCGGCATCGAGATGTTCCGCAAGCTGCTCGATGAGGGCCAGGCCGGTGAGAACGTCGGTCTGCTCCTCCGTGGCATCAAGCGCGAGGACGTCGAGCGCGGCCAGGTCATCATCAAGCCGGGTTCGGTCACGCCGCACACCGAGTTCGAGGCCCAGGCCTACATCCTGTCGAAGGACGAGGGTGGCCGTCACACCCCGTTCTTCAACAACTACCGCCCGCAGTTCTACTTCCGTACCACGGACGTGACCGGCGTCGTGACCCTCCCCGAGGGCACCGAGATGGTCATGCCGGGCGACAACACCGCCATGTCGGTCGCGCTGATCCAGCCGATCGCCATGGAGGAGGGCCTCAAGTTCGCCATCCGTGAGGGTGGCCGGACCGTCGGCGCCGGCCAGGTCGTCAAGATCACCAAGTAGTTCTCACGAACTTCGGTGGTTTGACCTGGTAGCTCGACAGAGCTGCTTCGGGAGGGCCCCGCACCGCTTCGGCGGCGCGGGGCCCTTCTGCGTACCCCCCGGTGGCAACCGCAAACCTGACGTCCCGTAGCATGCGGCCGGTCAGGCGTGTCATGGCCACATACAGGGGTGGAAACGACTTGAGTTCGGGACGTGGAGTACGTCGCAAACAGAGCAAGCGTGTACGTCGCACGGCGGTGGCCGCAGCGCTCGCCGCGGCGACGGTGCTGGGATTCCAGGCCGCGGCGAACGGCGCGGTCTTCGGCGAGGAGGGCCCCACGCCCAATCCGCCCAGCGTCTACAGCGCCACGGGGGAGGAGACCGGACCCGTCAAGAGCGAGGTCCAGAAGCTGGCTCTGACCGACAAGGGTCACGGCGAAGCCATCCTGTCCCAGCGTGACACCCAGCGCTTCGGCCTCCTCGGCGTGTCCTGGACGGACCCCGAGGCGAAGATCAAGGGCAAGATCCAGGCCCGGTCCCGCGACGCCGAGACGGGCGCGTGGACCGAGTGGATGGACCTGGAGCCCTACCCGGCGCTGCTCGACGGCAAGCGGGCCGGCGCCCGCGGTTCCACCGAGCCGATCTGGGTCGGCGCCTCCGACGGCGCCGAGGTGCGGGTCACCGACGGCGCCGCGAGCGGCACGCTCCCGGCCGGCCTCCGGCTCGACCTGGTCGACCCCGGTGCGCCCGCGAAGGCCGCCGGCGACCTGAACGCGGAGAACACGGCCTTCAAGGCCGACGCCCCGCCGACCCCGACCGGTCCCGCGTCGACGGCCCCGCGGCCGACGATCGTCACCCGCGCCGAGTGGGGCGCCGACGAGTCCCTGAACAACGAGGGCCCGATCTACCTGCCCGGCGGGAAGATCAAGGCCGCGTTCGTGCACCACACGACGGACGCGGACTACGACTGCGCCCAGTCCGCCGCCCTGGTCAGGGCGATCCACGTGTACCACGTGAAGACCAACGGCTGGCGCGACCTCGGCTACAACTTCCTCGTCGACAAGTGCGGCACGATCTTCGAGGGCCGCCAGGGCGGCATCGACCAGCCGGTTCTGGGTGCGCACACCTACGGCTGGAACTCCGAGTCGACCAGCGTGTCCATCATGGGCAACTACACCGACAAGGCCGCGCCCCAGGCCGCGCTGATCTCGGCTTCCAAGGTCATCGCGTACAAGCTGGGCCAGTACGGCGTCGACCCCGCCGGCAAGGCCACGCTGACCGCCGGTGCCACGCAGAACAACTTCTTCGGCGACAAGTTCACCGTCGGCCAGACGTACAGCTTCGACGCCGTCTCCGGGCACCGCAACGGCTTCAACACCGAGTGCCCCGGCACCATGCTGTACCCGCAGCTGCCGCAGATCCGCGCGTACGCGACCGGCTCCGTCGCCGACCTCAAGGTGGACTCGCTCACCGGCGGCGCCACCCCGGTCGGCAGCGGCTACGAGACCCCCGGGCCGGTCACCGTGAACTGGTCGACCAGCACCGCCCCGAACAGCCTCATCCACACGTTCGAGGTCCTCGTCGACGGCCAGGTCGCCACCACGAGCTGGGGTCACATCCGCAGCTCCTCGGTGAACGTCAGCGGCTACGGGGACCACACCGTCGCCGTCCGCGCCACGCACACCTCCGGCAAGGTCACCACCTCCGCGCCGGTCACCGTGACCGTGCCCGGGCCGAAGACGTACAAGCCGCTCACGCCCACCCGCCTGATGGACACCCGCTCCGGGCTCGGCGTGGCCAAGGCCAAGGTCGGTCCGGCCGGCGAGGTCACCCTCCAGGTCGCCGGCAAGGGCGGAGTCCCGGCCACCGGCGTCGGCGCCGTCGTGCTCAACGTGACCGCGACCGGTCCGACCGCGACCAGCTTCGTCTCGGTGTACCCGAACGGGACGGCCCGCACCAGCGCGTCGAACCTGAACTTCACCGCGGGCAAGACGATCCCGAACCTGGTCGTCGTCCCCGTCGTCGACGGCAAGGTGCGGTTCTACAACCACGCGGGCTCGGTCGACCTGCTCGCCGACGTCACCGGCTACTACGCCAAGGACACCAGCGGCTCGACCCATGTGAACCTCGGCCCGCTGCGGCTGATGGACACCCGGTACGGGACCGGCGTCGCCAAGGCGAAGGTCGGTGCGGACAGCACCGTCGACCTCCAGGTCGCCGGCGTCAGCGGCGTCCCGGCCGACAAGGTCACGGCCGTGGTCCTGAACGTGACCGCGACCAACCCCACCGCGGGCAGCTTCGTGTCGGTCTTCCCGCACGGCACCGCCCGCACCAGCGCGTCGAACCTGAACTTCACCGCCGGCCAGACGATCCCGAACCTCGTGGTCGTCCCCGTCGTCGACGGCAAGGTCAGCTTCTACAACAAGTTCGGCACGGTGGACCTGCTCGCCGACATCACCGGCTACTTCACGTCGGAGACCACCGGCGCCTCCCACATCAACCTGGGCCCGAAGCGCCTGATGGACACCCGCTCCGGCCTCGGTGTCCGCAAGGGCGCCATCGGCGCGGACAGCTTCGTCACGCTGGACGTGGCGGGCGTGCAGGGCGTCCCGGCGACCGGCGTCACGGCCGTCGTCCTCAACGTGACGGCGACCAACCCGACCTCGGGCAGCTTCGTCTCCGTCTACCCGGACGGCACGGAGCGCACCAGCGCGTCGAACCTGAACTTCACCCCCGGCCTGACCATCCCCAACCTGGTGGTCGTGCCGGTCGTCAACGGCAAGGTGAACTTCTACAACAGGTCCGGCTCGGTCGACCTGCTCGCCGACATCACGGGCTACTTCACCAAGTGACCTGAGAACGGCTTGCGTTGAGGGCCCGTCTCCCTTCGGGGAGGCGGGCCCTCGGCGTTGCTACGGGCGCCAGATCCAGGGCCGGGCGTCCGCCCCCAGGCCGACCGCCGCCCCCGCGTGCGGCACCGCGTCGCCGACCGGCACGGGGCCTCCCGTACGGGTGTACACGCGCCCCTCGCGGTACAGCTGGACCCGGTGGCGCTCGTCCCGGCCCACGAGCACCGGGCCGCCGGGGCCGGGCTCGGCGGACAGCAGGCCGTAGCCGTCGAAGGCGGGGGCGGTGGCGCTCGTCGTACGAAGCCGGGCCTCCGCCGGGCGCCGGTAGAGGACCTGGACGCCGCCCGGGGCCGGGACCGCGGCGACCGGGTCGCCGGCGAGCGGGAGCGGGGCCGCGGGGGAGCCGTCGACCCAGTGCCGTACGGCGTCCCGGCCGGCGGCCAGGACGTGCACCCGGCCGTCGGCGTCGGCCAGCGCGGTCAGACCGTCCTGGAGCGCGCCCCGCGCCGGGAGCGCCCGCCACGGGCCCCAGGTGCCGTCGGCGGCCCGTACCCGCGTGGAGACGCCCTGGTCGGCGTCGCGTACGAAGAGGTGGACCCGCCCGTCGGGCGCGGTGACGGCCACCGGCGCGCCGATCCGGCGGCTCCGGTCGTCGCCGCGCTCCGGAGCGCCGAGGCCCCGCCAGGCGAGGAACGGGCCGCCGGGGGAGCGCTGCTCCAGGACGACGAGCTCGCGCCGGTTCGGGCCGCCCCGGCCGGCGAGGGCGGCGAAGCGCACCGCGAAGAGCAGGACCCGGCCGTCGCGCAGCACCGTCCGGCCCAGCGCGGGCGCCAGCGGGCCGCCACCCAGGTCCTCGGGCGCGCCGAAGGTACCGGAGCCGGGGGCCGTCTCGCGCCAGCGGACCGCGCGCAGCCCGAGCACGCCGTACGCGGCGAGCCGTCCGTCCGGCTCGGCGGCCACGGCGGGCGCCGGGGCGGGCCAGCGGTAGTGGGTGGAGCGCACCCAGCCCTTCCGGTTGGTCAGCGGCCGGTCGCCGCCGACGCCGTAGTCGCCGCAGCCGGAGGGGTTGCCGCACTCCCAGGAGGGGTCGCCGCCGTACGGGACGAGGTGGGCGGCCTTCTCGGCGAGGACCCGCGGCGGGAGGTTCTTGGGCCAGTGCCGGTTGTAGTAGCCGCGGAAGGCCGTGACGGTGAACGCCGGGACGGGCCCGCCGCCGGCGGTGGCGTCGGCGACCCGGCGCAGCATCGCCGCCCAGGTGAAGCAGGCGACGGCGGTGTGGTCGCCGTGGTCGGAGTAGCCGGGCTGCTCGCTGTCCCGCCCGCGGGTGGCCTCGTCGCTGTGCTGGATGTCCGGGTCGGGGTCGAGGGTGTGCACGACGGTGGGCCGATAGGTGGCCAGGAGCCCGGCGAGGACCTCGGTCAGGCCGTCGTGGTCGTAGCGGTCGGCGCGGGTCACGGGGGAGTCGGCGGACAGCTGGGTGCGCAGTTCGAGGGCGCGGTCCTCCCACAGCGCGGGCAGCGCCATGTAGCGGCGGGAGGTGTGCATGGGCAGGTTGAGGAAGACCAGCTCGACCCGGCGCCCGCCGTGCGCGAGCGTGTCGACCTCGGCGTGCCGCCCGCCCGCGAGTGTGGAGATTCGTTTCTCCCACGGGGTGAACCGGTCCGCGCCGAGCGCTTCCGCGTACGCCTGCCGCAGGCCCTGGTGGCGGGCCGAGGAGTAGGCGGCGCGGTCGGGGCGGGTCTCGGGCATGCCCTTGATCCGGTTGACACCCGTGTGCTCGCCCGCCGTGACGTACACGGAGACGACCGGGACCCCGGCGTCGAGCAGCCGCTGGGTGTCGGGGTTCATGAAGTACAGGTCGTCGTCCGGGTGCGCGGCGAACTGCATCAGCAGCGCCCCGCCCCCGTGCGCGGCCACCGGCAGCCCCGGCGCCGGATCGGCGCTCCGTTCGATGCGCGGCGGCGCCGGTACGGAACACCCGGCGGCCGTCGCGGCCGCCACCGCGACCGCTCCCGCGAGGAGACTGCGCCGCGCCACTCTTCTGCTGTCCACCGGTCGTACGTCCCCCGTGCGTCGTGCTGCGTACTGGGCCTCGTGCGTCCGACTAGACGGATTTTCGAACGCCCGGGTTCTACGGTAAGCGGCCCGCCCGCGGTCACGAACTGATCAAGAGGCGCTGACCAGGCTTTTCCGCCCGTCCGGCGGCGTGAGAACGTCCGGATCGCAGCACCAGACGCAGCAGCACCCGGGGTGGGAAGCAGATGAGTGAGAAGCCGTCGGTCTCCGACGAGGAATGGGCCTCGTTCGTCGAGGCCGCGCGTGAGCAGGGGCTCGGCACGGAGGCCCAGGAGAAGGCCCTGAGGAAGGCCAGGCGGCCGAAGCGGCCGAAGCCCCCCAGGGCTCCGAAGCCGCCGAAGCGCCAGGAGCCCGAAGGCTGGCGCACCGGGCCCGCCTGGCAGGAGATGAACGGCACCGCCCGCCGCGGGGGCCGGGCCAAGGCCGCGCTCGGGATCACCCTGGTCGCCGCCCTCGCGCTGGTCGCCGTACGCCCCCAGCTGCTGACCGACCACCTCCCGGAGAGTGTCACGTCCGCGCTGCCGTCCAGCTGGACCGACCGCCCCGAGGACACCACCCCGCTCGCCGCCGAGACGGCCCGCCCGACCGCCGCGCCGGACGCGGTGGACCCGCACCGCCCGACCCTGAAGGAGCCCTTCAAGGGCTCCCCGGCACTGCGCTGGGCCGACGGGGCGGCGGGGATCGAGCTGCCGCCGGCGAAGGCGACGGGAGGCCTGTCGAAGGCGCAGGTGGCGGCGGGGCTGGAGGGAACCAGGAGCTTTCTGGTCGAGACCAATCTTGACCCCGGCACCCTCAAGGGCGAGCGCCCGGCCGCCGCGATCGCGCTGATCGAGCCGCGGCAGAAGCAGCAGCACGACTGGTTCGAGGCCGCGCTGCGCAAGCCGACGAAGAAGCTGGACCCGCTGTTCTGGTTCACCCGCTTCGGCACCGAGGTCCGCCCGGCGGGCCAGGTGGTCAAGACGCGCGGGCGCATGACCTTCGCGGCCGGGGACCGGCCCGGCATGGTCGTGATCAAGGCCGACTACACCTTCGTGTACCCGCTGGTGAAGTCCCGTCCCGGGGCCGACGAGGTCGCGCGCACGATCGTCCGCCGCACGCTGGAGACCCGCGTCTACCAGCCCGGCCGGTGGGACGTCACGCCGGGCGCGCTGACCCTGAGCGACACCACGTACAACGCCGCCAACAGCTCCTGCTCGATCCAGGACGGATACCTGCACCCGCAGTTCGAGGAGGACGCCCCGGACCCGCTGGAGCGCCCGACCGGCGAGGCGGTCGATCCGTACGACCGGAGCGTCGGCCCGGACCGGGCCGACGGGAAGAATGCCCAGGGGGAGTGCGGGCGGGCCACCCGTACCTGACCCGCCCGTCACGCGGCGCGACCCTCCGGTCGCGCCCCTGCGTGTGGCTCAACGTGACGTGGGGTACAGTCTTCGCCGCCGATTGGCGGCGGGATGGCCGTGTATGGCAGACTGTCGGGGTTGCTCGGTTGAGTGCCGATGCTGCGCGCCTCCCGCCGGGAGGACCGGAAGCGAGTCCCACAGTACTCGTCGCCCCCCAGGGGCGGACGTACGGGAATCTTCCGGGAAGTGTCAGCGGGGCTCCTACCAGGCACCCGGTGGGTGTTCCACCCCCGCCTCGCGGTCCATGGCCCGCACCCCCTTGGTTGGGAATTCCTTCGGGAATTCTTCGTAGAGGGAGTGCGACACGCCCGACCGCGTGGGTCGGAGGAGGGGCCGCGTTCTCGCGAGAAGACGCAGCCGCCCGGGTTCCAGAGCGTTACTACAGGACAGGACTACGAAGTAGCCATGGCGGGACAGAAGATCCGCATCCGGCTCAAGGCCTACGACCACGAGGTCATCGACTCCTCGGCGAAGAAGATCGTCGAGACGGTGACGCGCACTGGTGCGTCGGTCGCGGGCCCGGTGCCGCTGCCCACTGAGAAGAACGTGTACTGCGTCATCAAGTCGCCGCACAAGTACAAGGACTCGCGCGAGCACTTCGAGATGCGCACGCACAAGCGCCTCATCGACATCCTCGACCCCACGCCGAAGACGGTTGACTCGCTCATGCGCCTCGACCTCCCGGCGGGCGTTGACATCGAGATCAAGCTCTGAGGGCGCGCGAGATGGCTAAGAACATCAAGGGCATCCTGGGCGAGAAGCTCGGCATGACGCAGGTCTGGGACGAGAACAACCGGGTCGTCCCGGTGACCGTCGTCAAGGCCGGCCCGAATGTCGTGACCCAGGTCCGCACGAACGACAACGACGGCTACGAGTCGGTCCAGATCGCCTTCGGCGAGATCGACCCGCGCAAGGTGAACAAGCCCCTCAAGGGCCACTTCGCCAAGGCCGACGTCACCCCGCGCCGCCACCTGGTGGAGCTCCGTACCGCTGACGCCTCCGAGTACACGCTCGGCCAGGAGATCACCGCTGAGCTCTTCGAGGCCGGCGTGAAGGTCGACGTCACCGGTAAGAGCAAGGGCAAGGGCTTCGCCGGTGTCATGAAGCGCCACAACTTCCGTGGTGGCAAGGCTTCTCACGGTGCCCACCGCGTGCACCGTAAGCCTGGTTCGATCGGTGGCTGCGCCACTCCGGGCCGCGTCTTCAAGGGCATGCGCATGGCCGGCCGTATGGGCAACGAGCGCGTGACCACCCAGAACCTGACCGTCCACGCCGTTGACGCGGAAAAGGGACTGCTGCTCATCAAGGGCGCCGTTCCCGGCCCGAACGGTGGCCTCGTCCTGGTCCGCACCGCGGCCAAGGGGGTTTGAGGAACCGATGAGCACCATTGACATCCTGTCGCCCTCCGGCGACAAGGCCGGCACCGTCGAGCTCCCCTCGGAGATCTTCGGCGCCAAGGTCAGCGTCCCGCTGATCCACCAGGTCGTCGTCGCGCAGCTGGCCGCCGCCCGTCAGGGCACGCACAAGGTCAAGTCGCGTGGCGAGGTCCGTGGTGGTGGCCGCAAGCCGTACCGCCAGAAGGGCACCGGCCGCGCCCGTCAGGGCTCGACCCGCGCGCCGCAGTTCGCCGGTGGTGGCGTCGTGCACGGTCCCGTGCCGCGTGACTACTCGCAGCGGACCCCGAAGAAGATGAAGGCCGCCGCCCTCCGCGGTGCCCTCTCGGACCGGGCGAACCACTCCCGCATCCACGTCGTCACCGACGTGGTCGAGGGTGGCATCTCCACCAAGGCCGCGAAGACGCTGTTCGGCAAGATCTCGGAGCGCAAGAACCTGCTCCTGGTCGTCGAGCGCTCCGACGAGGCCGCGTGGCTGTCCGCCCGCAACCTGCCCCAGGTGCACATCCTGGAGCCGGGCCAGCTCAACACGTATGACGTGATCGTCTCCGACGACGTGGTCTTCACCAAGGCCGCCTTCGAGTCCTTCGTGTCTGGCCCCCAGACCGCTGAGACCGAAGGGAGCGACGCCTGATGACTGAGGCCGTCGTCACCAGCAAGACCTTCTCGGACCCGCGCGACATTCTCGTCAAGCCGGTCGTCTCGGAGAAGAGCTACGCTCTGCTGGACGAGAACAAGTACACGTTCATCGTCGCGCCTGGCTCCAACAAGACCCAGATCAAGCAGGCCGTCGAGGCGGTCTTCTCGGTCAAGGTCACCGGGGTCAACACGATCAACCGCCAGGGTAAGCGCAAGCGCACCAAGGCCGGTTTCGGCAAGCGCAAGGACACCAAGCGCGCCATCGTGACCCTTGCCGAGGGCAACCGTATCGACATCTTCGGCGGTCCGACCGCCTAAGGGCGGTCTGGATCGTCCGGAATCGGACGAGGACTGAGAAATGGGAATCCGCAAGTACAAGCCGACTACGCCGGGCCGTCGTGGCTCCTCCGTAGCCGACTTCGTCGAGATCACGCGGTCCACGCCGGAGAAGTCGCTGGTCCGCCCCCTGCACAGCAAGGGCGGCCGTAACAACACCGGTCGTGTGACCGTCCGTCACCAGGGCGGTGGCCACAAGCGTGCCTACCGTCTGATCGACTTCCGTCGCCACGACAAGGACGGCGTGCCGGCCAAGGTCGCTCACATCGAGTACGACCCCAACCGCACCGCGCGCATCGCGCTGCTCCACTACGCGGACGGCGAGAAGCGCTACATCATCGCCCCCAAGGGTCTGACGCAGGGTGACCGCGTCGAGAACGGCCCGGGCGCGGACATCAAGCCCGGTAACAACCTGGCCCTCCGCAACATCCCGGTCGGTACCACGATCCACGCGATCGAGCTCCGCCCCGGTGGCGGCGCCAAGTTCGCGCGTTCCGCTGGTGCCTCCGTGCAGCTGCTGGCGAAGGAGGGCACGATGGCCCACCTTCGTATGCCGTCCGGTGAGATCCGTCTCGTCGACGCCCGCTGCCGCGCCACGATCGGCGAGGTCGGCAACGCCGAGCAGTCGAACATCAACTGGGGCAAGGCCGGCCGTAAGCGCTGGCTGGGCGTTCGCCCGACCGTCCGCGGTGTGGCGATGAACCCGGTTGACCACCCGCACGGTGGTGGTGAGGGCAAGACCTCCGGTGGTCGCCACCCGGTCTCCCCGTGGGGTCAGAAGGAGGGTCGTACTCGTTCGCCGAAGAAGGCTTCGAACAAGTACATCGTCCGCCGCCGCAAGACGAACAAGAAGCGCTAGGAGCGGGTTTAGATGCCGCGCAGTCTCAAGAAGGGACCCTTCGTCGACGGCCACCTCGTCAAGAAGGTGGACGCCCAGAACGAAGCCGGTACCAAGAACGTCATCAAGACCTGGTCCCGTCGCTCGATGATCATCCCGGCCATGCTCGGCCACACGATCGCGGTGCACAACGGCAAGACCCACATTCCGGTGTTTGTCACCGAGTCGATGGTCGGCCACAAGCTCGGCGAGTTCTCGCCGACGCGCACCTTCCGGGGTCACGTGAAGGACGACCGGAAGTCGAAGCGCCGCTAGTAGCGGGGTGGAATGACCATGACAGACACTGGAAGGACAACCATGGAAGCCAGGGCCCAGGCGCGGTACATCCGCGTCACGCCCATGAAGGCCCGCCGCGTGGTGGACCTTATCCGTGGCATGGACGCCACGGAGGCTCAGGCGGTCCTGCGTTTCGCCCCGCAGGCCGCGAGCGTGCCGGTTGGCAAGGTGCTTGACAGCGCCATTGCCAACGCCGCGCACAACTACGACCACACCGACGCCTCTTCGCTGGTCATCAGCGAGGCGTACGTGGATGAGGGCCCGACCCTGAAGCGGTTCCGTCCGCGTGCTCAGGGCCGTGCCTACCGGATCCGTAAGCGGACCAGCCACATCACCGTGGTCGTCAGCAGCAAGGAAGGAACCCGGTAATGGGCCAGAAGGTTAACCCGCATGGGTTCCGGCTCGGCATCACCACGGACTTCAAGTCCCGGTGGTACGCCGACAAGCTGTACAAGGACTACGTCAAGGAAGACGTCGCCATCCGTCGGATGCTGACGTCCGGCATGGAGCGCGCCGGTATCTCGAAGGTTGAGATCGAGCGCACCCGTGACCGCGTCCGCGTGGACATCCACACGGCTCGCCCGGGCATTGTCATCGGTCGCCGCGGCGCCGAGGCCGACAAGATCCGTGGCCAGCTGGAGAAGCTGACCGGCAAGCAGGTCCAGCTGAACATCCTCGAGGTCAAGAACCCCGAGATGGACGCTCAGCTGGTGGCCCAGGCCGTCGCCGAGCAGCTGTCCTCCCGCGTCTCCTTCCGTCGCGCCATGCGTAAGAGCATGCAGGGCACGATGAAGGCCGGCGCCAAGGGCATCAAGATCCAGTGTGGTGGCCGTCTCGGCGGCGCCGAGATGTCCCGCTCGGAGTTCTACCGCGAGGGCCGTGTGCCCCTGCACACGCTCCGCGCGAACGTCGACTACGGCTTCTTCGAGGCCAAGACGACCTTCGGCCGTATCGGTGTGAAGGTCTGGATCTACAAGGGCGACGTCAAGAACATCGCCGAGGTCCGCGCCGAGAACGCTGCTGCCCGCGCTGGCAACCGCCCGGCCCGTGGCGGCGCTGACCGTCCGGCCGGCCGCGGTGGCCGCGGTGGCGAGCGTGGCGGTCGCGGCCGCAAGCCGCAGCAGGCTCAGGCTGCCGAGGCCCCCAAGGCCGACGCTCCCGCCGCCGCTCCGGCTGCTGAGAGCACCGGAACGGAGGCCTGACCGAAATGCTGATCCCCCGTAGGGTCAAGCACCGCAAGCAGCACCACCCGAAGCGCAGCGGTATGTCCAAGGGTGGTACGCAGGTTGCGTTCGGCGAGTACGGCATCCAGGCCCTCACTCCGGCGTACGTGACCAACCGCCAGATCGAGGCGGCCCGTATCGCGATGACCCGCCACATCAAGCGTGGCGGCAAGGTCTGGATCAACATCTACCCGGACCGCCCGCTCACGAAGAAGCCTGCCGAGACCCGCATGGGTTCCGGTAAGGGTTCTCCGGAGTGGTGGATCGCGAACGTCAAGCCGGGTCGGGTGATGTTCGAACTGTCCTACCCGAACGAGAAGATCGCGCGCGAGGCTCTGACCCGTGCGGCTCACAAGCTGCCGATGAAGTGCAAGATCGTCAAGCGCGAGGCAGGTGAGCTGTGATGTCGGCCGGTACCAAGGCGTCCGAGCTGCGCGAGCTGGGCAACGAGGAGCTTGTCGCCAAGCTCCGCGAGGCCAAGGAAGAGCTGTTCAACCTCCGCTTCCAGGCGGCGACGGGCCAGCTCGAGAACCACGGTCGGCTCAAGTCCGTCCGTAAGGACATCGCCCGGATCTACACCCTGATGCGCGAGCGTGAGCTGGGCATCGAGACGGTGGAGAACGTCTGATGAGCGAGAACAACGTGACTGAGAAGACCGAGCGCAACGCTCGCAAGGTCCGCGAGGGCCTTGTCGTCAGCGACAAGATGGACAAGACCGTCGTCGTCGCTGTCGAGGACCGCGTCAAGCACGCGCTGTACGGCAAGGTCATCCGCCGTACCAACAAGCTCAAGGCTCACGACGAGCAGAACGCTGCCGGCGTCGGCGACCGTGTCCTCCTCATGGAGACGCGCAAGCTGTCCGCCTCGAAGCACTGGCGCGTCATCGAGATCCTCGAGAAGGCCAAGTAAGTACCTGAGGATTCCCTCAGGTTCGTTCCGCCAGGCTCCGCCGGGGGCCGAGTGATCGGCCCCTGGCGGGGAACCGGCAGACAATCAGGAGATAGACGTGATCCAGCAGGAGTCGCGACTGCGTGTCGCCGACAACACTGGTGCCAAGGAGATCCTTTGCATCCGTGTTCTCGGTGGCTCGGGTCGCCGCTACGCGGGCATCGGTGACGTCATCGTCGCCACCGTCAAGGACGCGATCCCCGGTGGCAACGTGAAGAAGGGTGACGTCGTCAAGGCGGTCATCGTTCGCACCGTCAAGGAGCGCCGCCGCCAGGACGGCTCGTACATCCGCTTCGACGAGAACGCCGCCGTCATTCTGAAGAACGACGGCGACCCTCGCGGCACCCGTATCTTCGGCCCGGTGGGCCGTGAGCTGCGCGAGAAGAAGTTCATGAAGATCATCTCGCTCGCGCCGGAGGTGCTGTAAGCATGAAGATCAAGAAGGGCGACCTGGTCCAGGTCATCACCGGTAAGGACAAGGGCAAGCAGGGCAAGGTCATCACGGCCTTCCCTACTGAGAACCGTGTCCTGGTCGAGGGTGTCAACCGGGTCAAGAAGCACACCAAGGCCGGCCCGTCTCAGGCCGGCGGCATCGTGACGACCGAGGCTCCGGTCCACGTCTCCAACGTCCAGCTGGTCGTGGAGAAGGACGGCAAGAAGGTCGTCACGCGTGTCGGTTACCGCTTCGACGACGAGGGCAACAAGATCCGCGTTGCCAAGCGGACGGGTGAGGACATCTGATGGCTACCACCACTCCGCGTCTCAAGACGAAGTACCGCGAGGAGATCGCGGGCAAGCTGCACGACGAGTTCAAGTACGAGAACGTCATGCAGATCCCCGGCCTCGTGAAGATCGTGGTCAACATGGGTGTCGGCGACGCCGCCCGTGACTCGAAGCTCATGGACGGTGCCGTCCGTGACCTGACCACCATCACCGGTCAGAAGCCGGCCGTCACCAAGGCCCGCAAGTCCATCGCGCAGTTCAAGCTGCGTGAGGGCCAGCCGATCGGTGCCCACGTCACGCTCCGTGGCGACCGCATGTGGGAGTTCCTGGACCGCACCCTGTCGCTCGCGCTTCCGCGCATCCGCGACTTCCGTGGTCTGTCCCCGAAGCAGTTCGACGGCCGTGGCAACTACACCTTCGGTCTCACGGAGCAGGTCATGTTCCACGAGATCGACCAGGACAAGATCGACCGTACCCGGGGTATGGACATCACCGTGGTCACCACGGCGACCAACGACGACGAGGGCCGCGCGCTTCTCCGTCACCTCGGCTTCCCGTTCAAGGAGGCGTAAGCGAGATGGCGAAGAAGGCTCTCATCGCGAAGGCTGCCCGCAAGCCCAAGTTCGGTGTGCGGGGCTACACCCGCTGCCAGCGCTGCGGTCGCCCTCACTCCGTGTACCGCAAGTTCGGCCTGTGCCGCGTGTGCCTTCGTGAGATGGCTCACCGTGGCGAGCTGCCGGGCGTGACCAAGAGCTCCTGGTAATTCCCCTTCGCCCTTTGGGCGTTGGTGAATGACCGGAGTCTCTCGGTAAGCACTGGGTTGGCGGCCGTCCGGCCCCGCATGGCTTAGGCTAGTGGGGTTGGGCGTCCGCCGCCCGTACGACTTACTACGCCGTAGGTCCCCGCGCCGCACCCGTCCCGCCCCTGTGTGGGGAGAGGGATGGCGCATACAGGAAACCCCGGCGAGAGAGGCCGAAGGCCAATTCATGACCATGACTGATCCGATCGCGGACATGCTGACTCGTCTGCGTAACGCGAACTCGGCATACCACGACACCGTGACGATGCCGCACAGCAAGATCAAGTCTCACATCGCGGAAATCCTCCAGCAGGAGGGCTTCATCACGGGCTGGAAGGTCGAGGACGCCGAGGTCGGCAAGAACCTCGTCCTCGAGCTCAAGTTCGGTCCGAACCGTGAGCGCTCCATCGCGGGCATCAAGCGGATCTCGAAGCCCGGCCTCCGGGTTTACGCGAAGTCCACCAACCTGCCGAAGGTTCTCGGCGGCCTGGGCGTGGCGATCATCTCCACGTCCCACGGCCTCCTGACCGGCCAGCAGGCAGGCAAGAAGGGCGTAGGTGGGGAAGTCCTCGCCTACGTCTGGTAGTCGGGAACGGAGGAATAGCTAATGTCGCGTATTGGCAAGCTGCCTATCCAGGTTCCCGCCGGCGTGGACGTCACCATCGAGGGCCGCACGGTCACGGTGAAGGGTTCCAAGGGCACCCTGAGCCACACCGTCGCCGCGCCGATCGAGATCGTTAAGGGCGAGGACGGCGTTCTCAACGTCACCCGTCCGAACGACGAGCGTCAGAACAAGGCCCTCCACGGCCTGTCCCGCACGCTGGTGGCCAACATGATCACCGGTGTGACCCAGGGTTACGTGAAGGCGCTCGAGATCAGCGGTGTCGGTTACCGCGTGGCCGCGAAGGGCTCCGGTCTGGAGTTCCAGCTCGGCTACAGCCACCCGATCATGATCGAGGCGCCCGAGGGCATCTCGTTCAAGGTCGAGTCGCCGACCAAGTTCGCGGTCGAGGGCATCGACAAGCAGAAGGTCGGCGAGGTCGCCGCCAACATCCGCAAGCTGCGCAAGCCCGACCCGTACAAGGCCAAGGGCGTCAAGTACGCGGGCGAGGTCATCCGCCGCAAGGTCGGAAAGGCTGGTAAGTAAGCCATGGCATACGGTGTGAAGATCGCCAAGGGCGACGCTTACAAGCGCGCTGCCAAGGCGCGCCGTCACCTGCGCATCCGCAAGCACGTGTCGGGTACGGCGGAGCGTCCGCGCCTCGTCGTGACGCGTTCCAACCGCGGTATCACCGCTCAGGTCATCGACGACCTCAAGGGTCACACCCTTGCGTCCGCGTCGAACCTGGACGCGTCGATCCGTGGCGGCGAGGGTGACAAGTCCGCGCAGGCCAAGCAGGTCGGCGCCCTGGTCGCTGAGCGCGCCAAGGCCGCCGGTGTCGAGACCGTCGTGTTCGACCGTGGTGGCAACAGGTACGCCGGGCGCATTGCCGCTCTGGCTGACGCCGCCCGCGAAGCCGGGCTGAAGTTCTAAGCCCCGGTTCCGGGACTAACGGACGTAACAGAGAGAGGTAATCCAATGGCTGGACCCCAGCGCCGCGGAAGCGGTGCCGGTGGCGGCGAGCGGCGGGACCGGAAGGGCCGCGACGGTGGCGCTGCCGCCGAGAAGACCGCGTACGTTGAGCGCGTTGTCGCGATCAACCGCGTCGCCAAGGTAGTCAAGGGTGGTCGTCGCTTCAGCTTCACCGCGCTGGTCGTGGTGGGCGACGGTGACGGCACCGTGGGTGTCGGTTACGGCAAGGCCAAGGAGGTGCCGGCCGCCATCGCCAAGGGTGTTGAGGAGGCCAAGAAGCACTTCTTCAAGGTCCCCCGTATCCAGGGCACCATCCCGCACCCGATCCAGGGCGAGAAGGCCGCGGGCGTCGTCCTGCTCAAGCCGGCTTCCCCCGGTACCGGCGTTATCGCCGGTGGCCCGGTGCGTGCCGTGCTCGAGTGCGCCGGCGTTCACGACATCCTGTCGAAGTCGCTCGGCTCCGACAACGCGATCAACATCGTGCACGCGACCGTGGCGGCCCTCAAGGGCCTGCAGCGTCCCGAGGAGATCGCGGCTCGCCGTGGTCTGCCCCTCGAGGACGTCGCCCCCGCGGCTCTGCTTCGTGCGCGGGCTGGGGCGGGTGCCTGATGGCTCGCCTCAAGATCACGCAGACGAAGTCGTACATCGGCAGCAAGCAGAACCACCGCGACACCCTGCGTTCGCTCGGGCTCAAGCGCCTGAACGACGTGGTTGTCAAGGAGGACCGCCCCGAGTTCCGCGGCATGGTGCACACCGTCCGCCACCTCGTGACGGTCGAGGAGGTTGACTGACATGGCGGAGACCAACCCGCTGAAGGCCCACAACCTCCGTCCCGCCCCCGGCGCCAAGACCGCGAAGACCCGTGTGGGCCGTGGTGAGGCGTCGAAGGGTAAGACGGCCGGTCGTGGTACCAAGGGCACCAAGGCCCGTTACCAGGTTCCGCAGCGCTTCGAGGGTGGGCAGATGCCCCTCCACATGCGTCTGCCGAAGCTCAAGGGCTTCAAGAACCCGTTCCGCACCGAGTACCAGGTCGTGAACCTGGACAAGCTCACCGCGCTCTACCCGCAGGGTGGCGAGGTCACGGTGGCCGATCTGGTCGCCAAGGGTGCGGTTCGTAAGAACCAGCTCGTCAAGGTGCTCGGCACCGGCGAGATCACCGTGGCGCTGCAGGTGACGGTCGACGCCGTCTCCGGCTCCGCCAAGGAGAAGATCGCCGCTGCCGGCGGCACTGTCACCGAGCTCGTCTGAGACGACTCGATGGCCTGAACATCCGACCGGGGATGCCTCTCAAAAGGGGCATCCCCGGTTGGTCGTTCCTAGGGGGCCATAGTCGCCGGTAAGGTGGCGTCCACTGTCTAGAGTGCGTGCGGTATGCCCGCGGGTTCTCCGGACGGATTCATATTCGTCGAACCTCAAGACCGTCACCTCTGACGCACGTGCGCGGGGGTCGCAGGAGGCACCGTGCTCACCGCGTTCGCCCGGGCGTTCAAGACGCCCGACCTGCGCAAGAAGCTGCTCTTCACGCTGGGCATCATCGTGCTGTACCGCCTCGGGGCACACATCCCCGTGCCGGGCGTCAGCTACGAGGCCGTGCAGCAGTGTGTGGACCAGGCGAAGCAGGGCAACAACAGCCTGTTCGGCCTGGTCAACATGTTCAGTGGCGGGGCGCTGCTGCAGATCACCATCTTCGCGCTCGGCATCATGCCGTACATCACGGCGAGCATCATCCTGCAGCTGCTGACCGTCGTCATCCCGCGCCTGGAAGCCCTCAAGAAGGAGGGGCAGTCCGGCACCGCCAAGATCACGCAGTACACGCGTTATCTGACGGTCGCCCTCGCCATCCTCCAGGGCACCGGCCTCGTCGCCACGGCTCGCACCGGAGCGCTCTTCAGCGGCTGCTCCGTCGCGAACCAGGTCGTTCCCGACCAGTCGATCTTCACCACCGCCACCATGGTCATCACGATGACCGCCGGTACCTGTGTGGTCATGTGGCTCGGTGAGCTCATC
The DNA here is from genome assembly GCF_055560575.1 of Streptomyces sp. NPDC023157. NCBI lineage: Bacteria > Bacillati > Actinomycetota > Actinomycetes > Kitasatosporales > Streptomycetaceae > Streptomyces > Streptomyces sp. NPDC023157. The sequence goes on along the minus strand of NZ_JBVHIL010000004.1, from coordinate 373,766 downwards.
ACCGACCGCGGCATCGGCAACGGCATGTCCATCCTGATGTTCATCTCGATCGCCGCCGGCTTCCCCGGTGCCCTCTGGGCCATCAAGGAGAGCGGCAAGCTCGCCAAGGGCTGGATCGAGTTCGGCACCGTCATCATCATCGGCTTCGTCATGGTGGCCCTCGTCGTCTTCGTCGAGCAGGCCCAGCGCCGCATCCCGGTGCAGTACGCGAAGCGCATGATCGGCCGCAGGTCGTACGGCGGTACGTCCACTTACATCCCGCTCAAGGTGAACCAGGCAGGTGTGATTCCTGTCATCTTCGCCTCGTCGCTGCTCTACATCCCGGCGCTGGTCGCGCAGTTCTCGAACTCGACCGCCGGGTGGAAGACCTGGATCGAAGCCCACTTCGTCAAGGGTGACCACCCCTACTACATCGCCGCGTACTTCCTCCTGATCGTGTTCTTCGCCTTCTTCTACGTGGCGATCTCGTTCAACCCCGAGGAAGTTGCCGACAACATGAAGAAGTATGGTGGCTTCATCCCGGGTATCCGGGCTGGTCGTCCTACTGCCGAGTATCTGAGCTACGTGCTCAACCGGATCACTTGGCCGGGCTCGCTGTATCTGGGTCTGATCGCTCTTGTGCCGACGATGGCGTTGGCAGGCTTCGGTGGCGCCAATGCCAACTTCCCGTTCGGCGGGACGAGCATCCTCATCATCGTGGGTGTGGGTCTTGAGACCGTGAAGCAGATCGAGAGCCAGCTCCAGCAGCGCAATTACGAAGGGTTCCTCCGCTGATGCGAATCGTCCTCGTCGGACCGCCCGGGGCCGGCAAGGGAACGCAGGCCGCGTTCCTTGCCAAGAACCTGGACATCCCGCACATCTCCACGGGTGACCTGTTCCGTGCCAACATCTCGCAGGGCACCGAGCTGGGCCTGAAGGCGAAGGCGTTCATGGACGCCGGTGACCTCGTCCCGGACGAGGTGACCATCGGGATGGCCAAGGACCGCATGGAGCAGGACGACGCCGTGAACGGCTTCCTGCTCGACGGGTTCCCGCGCAACGTGGCCCAGGCCGAGGCCCTGGATGTCGTCCTGAAGGCCGACGACATGCAGCTGGACGCGGTCCTGGACCTGGAGGTCCCCGAGGACGAGGTCGTGAAGCGGATCGCGGGTCGCCGCATCTGCCGCAACGACTCTTCGCACGTGTTCCACGTGTCGTACAACGCTCCCAAGACCGAGGGCGTCTGCGACGTCTGCGGCGGCGAGCTGTACCAGCGCGACGACGACTCCGAGGAGACCGTCCGCCGGCGCCTGGAGGTCTACCACACGCAGACCGAGCCGATCATCGACTACTACCGGGCGCAGAACCTGGTCGTGACGATCTCCGCGCTCGGCAAGGTGGACGAGGTCACGGCGCGGGCGATGGACGCGCTGAAGAAGTAACCCCCGGTTGGTCCGATACGGCCGCGGTGCCCTGTGGGGCGCCGCGGCCGTATCGTTGTTCTGTCCCGTACACCCGCAGTACTCGCAAGGAAGGCCCCCGTCACGATGGTGCAGATCAAGACCCCCGAGCAGATCGCGAAGATGCGCGAGGCGGGACTGGTCGTCGCGGCCATCCACGCGGCCACCCGCGAGGCGGCGGTGCCCGGCGCGACCACCCGCGACCTGGACGAGGTCGCCCGCAAGGTGATCGCCGACCACGGCGCCAAGTCGAACTTCCTGGGGTACGGCGGCTTCCCCGCGACCATCTGCACCTCGGTCAACGAGGTCGTCGTCCACGGCATCCCCGACGAGAAGACCGTCCTGAAGGACGGCGACATCATCTCGATCGACGCCGGCGCGATCATCGACGGCTGGCACGGCGACGCGGCCTACACGGCCTTCGTGGGCACCGGGCACGCGCCCGAGCTGGTCGAGCTCTCCCGGGTGACCGAGGAGTCGATGTGGGCCGGCATCGCGGCCATGAAGCTCGGCAACCGGCTGGTCGACATCTCCAAGGCGATCGAGACGTACATCAAGCGCCAGCCGCGGCCGGCCGTCGGCGACCACAGCCTCGGGCGCTACGGGATCATCGAGGACTACGGCGGCCACGGCATCGGCACCGAGATGCACATGGACCCGCACCTGCTGAACTACGTCTCCCGCAAGCGCGGCAAGGGCCCGAAGCTGGTCCCCGGCCTCTGCCTGGCGATCGAGCCGATGGTCTCCCTCGGCACCCCGCACACCGAGGTCCTCTCCGACGACTGGACGGTCATCACGACCGACGGCACCTGGTCCTCGCACTGGGAGCACTCGATCGCCCTGACCGAGGAGGGCCCGCTGGTCCTCACGGCGGTCGACGGCGGCAAGGCGAAGCTGGCGGAGCTGGGTGTCGTCGCGGCGCCGGATCCGCTGGCGTAGTGGGGGCGGGGACGCTTCGCGCGTCCCCGCGTAACGATCTTCTGCGGTGGGCAGACTTCCCGGATTCGTCTTTTGGAAGGCCCTGACGTAGACTGATGCGTCGGCTCTCGTGTACCCGTGTGTCCGCACTCGGAGCGAGAGTCGATCAAGGTAGCCGATTCGAAAGGCGAAGCGTGGCCAAGAAGCAAGGTGCCATCGAAATCGAGGGCACCGTGATCGAGTCCCTCCCGAACGCCATGTTCAAGGTGGAACTCCAGAACGGTCACAAGGTCCTCGCGCACATCTCCGGCAAGATGCGGATGCACTACATCCGTATCCTCCCGGACGACCGGGTCGTGGTGGAGCTCTCTCCGTACGACCTGACGCGTGGCCGGATCGTCTACCGGTACAAGTAGATCTTGCCCGCACCCGCGCCTGAGGCGCGGGTGATGGCACTGACCCGGAGAACCTCACATCCCATGAAGGTCAAGCCGAGCGTCAAGAAGATCTGCGACAAGTGCAAGGTGATCCGCCGCCACGGCCGGGTCATGGTCATCTGCGACAACCTGCGCCACAAGCAGCGCCAGGGCTGACGCACGCCGACCGACCTGCATCTCGCAGTCTTCGCGCGACGCATAGCAATACGTACATACGCAGAGCCCGTCGGGCCGTGATCGCACGGTTGACGGCACCTCCGGCGGGGGCCGGGGACCCGGGTCGTACCACTGCACTGGAAACAGGGCGGTCGGCGATCGGGAGCGGTTCTGCAGCAGACCCCCGAGAACACAGGAGCCATTGAATGGCACGCGTTTCCGGTGTTGACATCCCGCGCGAAAAGCGCGTGGTGGTCGCACTCACCTACGTCTTCGGCATCGGGCGTACCCGGTCCGAGGAGATTCTCGCCTCCACCGGCGTGAACCCCTCCACCCGTGTCCGCGATCTTTCCGAGGAAGACCTCGTCAAGATCCGCGAGTACGTGGACGCCAACCTCCAGACCGAGGGTGACCTTCGCCGCGAGGTCGCCGCCGACATCCGCCGCAAGGTCGAGATCGGCTGCTACCAGGGTCTGCGCCACCGTCGTGGCCTGCCCGTCCGCGGCCAGCGCACCAGCACGAACGCTCGTACCCGCAAGGGCCCGCGTCGCGCCATCGCCGGCAAGAAGAAGCCGGGCAAGAAGTAGTCCTCAGCGGACGCTTGACCAAGCGGTCTTCGCTGTAGGACCGACCACCTCCCGTAGGAGTAATAGATGCCCCCCAAGGGTCGTCAGGGCGCTGCCAAGAAGGTGCGCCGCAAGGAAAAGAAGAACGTCGCTCACGGGCACGCTCACATCAAGAGCACGTTCAACAACACGATCGTCTCGATCACGGACCCCTCGGGCAACGTGATCTCCTGGGCCTCCGCCGGCCACGTCGGCTTCAAGGGCTCGCGCAAGTCCACCCCCTTCGCCGCGCAGATGGCCGCCGAGTCGGCCGCCCGCCGCGCGCAGGAGCACGGCATGCGCAAGGTCGACGTCTTCGTCAAGGGTCCCGGCTCCGGCCGTGAGACCGCGATCCGCTCCCTCCAGGCCACCGGCCTCGAGGTCGGCTCGATCCAGGACGTCACCCCCACCCCGCACAACGGCTGCCGTCCGCCGAAGCGCCGCCGCGTCTGACGCAGCGGGCGCACCTGTGCGTCTTTGAGAGTCCGGGCGGTACGACCCCTCACGGGGGCGTGCCGCCCGTACCCTTGGCAGTACCTCGCAGCAGTACCCGTATCGGGCTGCCGCCCGGTGAGTCGGACGTCAAATAGTGGGCGTCCACAAACGAAGGAAACGAAGACATGCTTATCGCTCAGCGTCCTTCGCTGACCGAAGAGGTCGTCGACGAGTTCCGCTCCCGGTTCGTCATCGAGCCGCTGGAGCCGGGCTTCGGCTACACCCTCGGCAACTCCCTCCGCCGCACCCTCCTCTCGTCGATCCCCGGCGCTGCTGTCACCAGCATCCGCGTCGACGGCGTCCTGCACGAGTTCACCACCGTGCCGGGTGTCAAGGAGGACGTCACCGACCTCATCCTGAACATCAAGCAGCTGGTCGTCTCCTCGGAGCACGACGAGCCGGTCGTGATGTACCTGCGCAAGCAGGGTCCGGGTCTGGTCACCGCCGCCGACATCGCGCCCCCGGCCGGTGTCGAGGTGCACAACGCCGACCTCGTCCTCGCCACGCTCAACGGCAAGGGCAAGCTGGAGATGGAGCTGACCGTCGAGCGCGGTCGCGGCTACGTCTCCTCCGTGCAGAACAAGCAGGTGGGCCAGGAGATCGGTCGCATTCCGATCGACTCCATCTACTCGCCGGTGCTCAAGGTCACGTACAAGGTCGAGGCGACCCGTGTCGAGCAGCGCACCGACTTCGACAAGCTGATCGTCGACGTCGAGACCAAGCAGGCCATGCGCCCGCGTGACGCCATGGCGTCCGCCGGCAAGACCCTGGTCGAGCTGTTCGGTCTGGCGCGCGAGCTCAACATCGACGCCGAGGGCATCGACATGGGCCCGTCCCCCACGGACGCCGCCCTCGCCGCCGACCTGGCGCTGCCGATCGAGGAGCTCGAGCTCACCGTTCGTTCGTACAACTGCCTCAAGCGCGAGGGCATCCACTCCGTGGGTGAGCTCGTGGCGCGTTCCGAGGCCGACCTGCTCGACATCCGCAACTTCGGTGCGAAGTCGATCGACGAGGTCAAGGCGAAGCTGGCCGGCATGGGCCTGGCCCTCAAGGACAGCCCGCCCGGATTCGACCCGACCGCCGCTGCCGACGCCTTTGGCGCCGACGACGACGCGGACGCCGGTTTCGTCGAGACCGAGCAGTACTAAGAGATCGTCTGCGGGCCGGTTCCGGCTGGTCGCGCAGTTCCCCGCGCCCCTTACGGGGCGCGGGTCTCCGACGGGTGACCGCCCGCTCGGACACTGACACCGGTACCTCACACGGCCGGTGCAGATCACTAGGAGAATCACCATGCCGCGTCCCGCGAAGGGTGCCCGCCTCGGCGGTTCCGCCGCTCACGAGAAGCTGCTGCTCGCCAACCTGGCGAAGTCGCTGTTCGAGCACGGCCGCATCACGACGACCGAGGCCAAGGCCCGTCGCCTGCGTCCCGTCGCCGAGCGCCTCATCACCAAGGCGAAGAAGGGCGACATCCACAACCGTCGCCTGGTGCTGCAGACGATCACCGACAAGGGCATCGTCCACACCCTCTTCACCGAGATCGCCCCGCGCTACTCGGAGCGTCCGGGTGGTTACACCCGTATCACCAAGATCGGCAACCGTCGTGGCGACAACGCCCCGATGGCCGTGATCGAGCTGGTCGAGGGCGAGATCGCCAAGAAGGCGACCGTCGCCGAGGCCGAGGCCGCCACCGTGCGCGCCGTCAAGGAGGCCGACGCGGCCGCCGAGGCTCCGGCCGAGGAGTCGAAGGACGCGTAAGCGTCTTCCGGCATTTCTCGTGGACGGGTCCGTACCCCTTGGGGTGCGGGCCCGTTCCCGTGTGTTTGAGAGGATTTCCGCGTGAGCGATGACGTACAGCCCGGTTTCGTACGGGTACGGCTGGACCTTTCGTACGACGGCAAGGACTTCTCCGGCTGGGCCAAGCAGGCCCAGGGGCGGCGCACCGTGCAGGGCGACATCGAGGAGGCCCTGAAGACGGTCACGCGCTCCAAGGAGACGTTCGAGCTCACCGTCGCCGGCCGCACCGACTCCGGTGTCCACGCCCGCGGCCAGGTCGCCCACGTCGATCTGCCCGTCGCGCTGTGGCAGGAGCACCGCGAGATGCTGCTGCGGCGGCTCGCGGGGCGCCTCTCGCACGACGTACGGGTGTGGCGGGTGGCCGAGGCCCCGGACGGCTTCAACGCGCGTTTCTCGGCGATCTGGCGGCGCTACGCCTACCGCGTCACCGACAACCCCGGCGGCGTCGACCCGCTGCTGCGCGGGCACGTCCTGTGGCACGACTGGGCCCTCGACATGGACGCCATGAACGCGGCGGCCGAGCGGCTCGTCGGCGAGCACGACTTCGCCGCCTACTGCAAGAAGCGCGAGGGCGCCACCACCATCCGCACGCTCCAGGAGCTGCGGTGGGAGCGGCGCCCGGACGGGGTGATGGAGGCCACGGTCAAGGCCGACGCCTTCTGTCACAACATGGTGCGCTCGCTGGTCGGCGCCCTGCTCTTCGTGGGCGACGGGCACCGGCCGGTGGAGTGGCCCGGCAAGGTGCTCGCCGCGGGGGTGCGGGACTCGGCCGTGCATGTCGTACGGCCGCACGGCCTCACCCTCGAAGAGGTCGGCTACCCGGCCGACGACCAGCTCGCCGCCCGGAACAGGGAGGCGCGCAACAAGCGGTCACTCCCGGGGAGCGCCGGCTGCTGCTGAGGCCTGGGCGCGGCCGCGGGCGTAGATCTGGTTGAACGCGAAGGTGCCCAGGTCGTCCGCGGTCTGGAAGACCGCCTTGTCGCCGGTGGTGACCTTGGTGCCGTCGGTGAAGCCGGTCTGGGTGAGGTAGACGTACCGGCCGACCGAGTTGGTGCGGCGCAGGCAGACCGTCTTGTGGCAGAAGTCGCCGACGCCGGCGCCGGTGAGCGGCGCGATGCCGCCGCCGGCCTGCTTCTTCGCCTTGAGGGCCTGGTCGTCGGTGGGGAAGACGGCGACGCCGACGGTGACGGCGACGCCGTCCTTCACGTACGTGGCGCGGATCACGCGCGTGCAGCCGTTGGCCTTCAGGACGGAGCCGAGGCCGCCCTGGGTGACGGCGGCGCAGTTCGTCGTCGAGCCGGTCGCGCCCTTCTGGTACGGGCGTCCGTTCATGGTCAGCTTCTTGCCCGGGAAGAGGCCGTCGGCGCTCAGCGGCGCCTTGTCCTTCTTCGCGTCGGAGAGGAAGTCCATCGGGTTCGGCGGGGGCAGCGGGGCGACCGAGGAGAAGGTCGGCGCGGGGCCGGCGGTGTCGGTGGGGGCGGCCGGGCCGGTCGGGGTGGGTCCGCCGTTCTTGGCCTCGTCGTTGCTCTTGTTGGTCAGCACGACGGCGGTGGCGACGACCGCGCCCACGAGGAGGACCGCGAGGGCGCCGCCGCCGAGGAGCAGGCCGCGCCTGCGCTTGTTACGGGCGGCGGAGGCCTCGGCGAGGGCGCCCCAGTCCGGGGTGTGCCCGGCCTGCGCCCCCGGGAACGGGTTCGGCTGCGGCGGGCCGGCCTGCGAAGGCCCCTGGAAGCCCCCCTGCGGGCCGCTCTGCCACTGCTGCGGCGGCGGCTGCTGTCCGTACGGCTGCTGCTGTTCCGGGCCCTGCTGCGGCCACTGTGGTCCCCCAAAGCTCATGCCGCGCATCCTAATCCGCTTGGGATCACACGGGTCCGGCGGTGACAATGCCCCTCATGGGACATGTCGAGGCCGCGCATCTGGAGTACTACCTTCCGGACGGGAGGGTCCTGCTCGGGGACGCCTCCTTCCGGGTCGGAGAGGGCGCCGTCGTCGCCCTGGTCGGGGCCAACGGCGCCGGGAAGACGACACTGCTCCGGATGATCTCCGGTGAGCTCCAGCCGCACGGCGGCACCGTCACCGTCAGCGGCGGGCTCGGCGTGATGCCGCAGTTCGTGGGCTCCGTACGGGACGAGTCCACCGTCCGTGACCTGCTGGTCTCGGTGGCGCCCGCGCGCATCAAGGCCGCCGCGAAGGCGGTCGACGAGGCCGAGCACCGGATCATGACCGTCGACGACGAGGCCGCGCAGATGGCGTACGCGCAGGCCCTCAGCGACTGGGCGGAGGTCCACGGGTACGAGTTCGAGACCCTCTGGGACATCTGCACGACGGCCGCGATGGGCGTCCCGTACGACAAGGCGCAGTTCCGTCAGGTGCGCACGCTCAGCGGCGGCGAGCAGAAGCGGCTGGTCCTGGAGTACCTGCTGCGCGGCAACGACGAGGTGCTGCTGCTCGACGAGCCGGACAACTATCTGGACGTCCCCGGCAAGCGCTGGCTGGAGGAGCGGCTGCGGGAGACCCGCAAGACCGTGCTCTTCATCTCCCACGACCGGGAGCTGCTCTCCCGGGGCGCGCAGAAGATCGTGGCCGTCGAGCCGGGCCCGGCCGGGTCCGACGTGTGGGTGCACGGCGGCGGCTTCGACACCTTCCACGAGGCGCGGCGGGAGCGGTTCGCCCGCTTCGAGGAGCTCAAGCGGCGCTGGGAGGAGAAGCACGCCCAGCTGAAGAAGCTGGTGGTCAACCTGCGGCAGGCGGCCGCGGTCAGCCACGAGATGGCCTCGCGGTACGCGGCGGCGCAGACCCGGCTGAAGAAGTTCGAGGAGGCGGGCCCGCCGCCGGAGCCGCCGCGCGAGCAGGACATCCGGATGCGGCTGCGCGGCGGGCGCACCGGGGTGCGGGCCTTCACGGCCGAGAACCTGGAGCTCACCGGCCTGATGAAGCCCTTCTCCCTGGAGATCTTCTACGGGGAGCGGGTCGCCGTCCTGGGCTCCAACGGCTCCGGCAAGTCGCACTTCCTGCGCCTGCTGGCCGGTGACCCCTCGGTGGCCCACACGGGTACGTGGAAGCTGGGCGCGCGGGTCGTGCCCGGGCACTTCGCGCAGACCCACGCCCACCCGGAGCTCTTCGGGCGCCCCCTCGTCGACATCCTGTGGACGGAGCACGCCAAGGACCGGGGCGGGGCGATGTCGATGCTGCGCCGGTACGAGCTGGAAGGGCAGGGCGACCAGCCCTTCGACAGGCTCTCCGGCGGGCAGCAGGCCCGCTTCCAGATCCTGCTCCTGGAGCTGGCCGGCACCACGGCCCTGCTCCTGGACGAGCCGACGGACAACCTGGACCTGGAGTCGGCGGAGGCGCTGCAGGACGGGCTGGAGTCGTACGACGGCACGGTCCTGGCCGTGACCCACGACCGGTGGTTCGCGAAGAGCTTCGACCGGTTCCTGGTGTTCGGGTCCGACGGCGTGGTCCGCGAGACGGCGGAGCCGGTGTGGGACGAGCGGCGGGTCGACCGGGCGCGGTAGGCGGCCGCTCCTGGGGCGGCGCGGTCAGGGGACCAGCACCAGGCGGCCGCGCAGGCCGCCCTCCGCCAGGCGCCGGTGCGCCCGGGCCGCCTGTGCGAGGGGGAGGGTCCCGGCCAGGCGCGGGGTGAGCGCTCCCGTGCCGGCGAGGGCCGCGAGGCGGGCCAGGCCGGCCCGGTCGGCGCGGACCCAGATGGGGGCGACCCGGATGCCCCGCAGGGGGTACGGGGCGCCGCCCGCCACCAGGGCCGCGAAGGCGCCCCCGGTGCGGACGGCGTCCAGGGCGGACGCCCCGAGCACGGCACCGTCCAGGGCCGCGGCCACGCCGCCGGGGACCAGCTCCCGGACCGCCTCGCCGAGGCGGGGGGCGTCGCCGGGCACGAAGAGCCCGGCGCCCAGGCCCCGGACCAGCGCCTCGTCGCCCGGACGGGCCGTCGCCACGACCCGCAGGCCGCGCGCGGCGGCCAGTTGCACGGCGTAGCCGCCGACCGCCCCCGCCGCGCCCGTGACCAGCACCGTCTCCCCGGCGGGCAGGTCCAGCGCGTCCAGGGCCTGGAGGGCGGTGAGCCCGGCCAGCGGCAGGGTCGCGGCGGACTCGGGGGCGAGCCCCACGGGGGCCGGGGCCACCGCGTGGGCGTCCAGGACCACGTACTCCGCCTGGGTGCCGAGCGGCACGTCCAGGCGGTCGTTCATGCCGATGACCAGGTCGCCGGGTGCGACTCCGGTCACCCCCGGGCCGGTCTCCTCGACGACGCCGGCGACGTCCCAGCCGAGGCCCACGGGCCCCCGGCCGGCCATCAGGCCGGCCTCCGCGAGGACGCCCGCGCGGGTCGCGAGGTCGACCGGGTGGACGGTGGCGGCCCCGACCCTGATCCGGACCCTTCCGGGTCCGGTGGCGGGCACCGGGACCTCGGCGATCCGCAGGACCTCGGGGCCGCCGAAGGAGTCGATGACGAGAGCGCGCATGGCCGGGGCCTTCCCTGGGGGAGTGGTGGTGCTGACCTCACGAACCTAGGGAGAGCTACTCTCCGTGGGGAAGTACGTACCCGGGAGTGCGTACCGCACCGGAAGGAGCGTGCCGATGGGCACCCGCACCGCCGCCGAGCGCCGCCAGGAGGCCCGGCGCGCCTATGACGCGTACCTCGCCGAGTGCCCCGCCCGGCAGCTCCTCGACCGGCTCTCCGACAAGTGGGTCACGCTGCTCCTGAACGCCCTCGCGGACGGCCCGCGCCGCTACGCCGAGCTGGGGCGCAAGGTCGCCGGGGTCAGCCAGAAGATGCTCACGCAGACCTTGCGGGGCCTGGAGCGGGACGGCCTCGTCGCCCGTACGGTCACCCCCTCCGTGCCCGTGCGGGTCGACTACGCCCTGACCCCGCTCGGGGTGAGCCTGCTGCCGGTGGTGCGGGCCGTGAAGGAGTGGGCGGACGGGCACATCGAGGAGGTCGTCTCGGCGCGGGAGGCGTACGACGGCGGCGCCGACGCGTTTTGACCCGCCCGGGGGAGCCCGGGTAGGCTCCGTCTTTGTTATGCGTATTGGTTTCGTCGTTCTCACGCGCGAACGGCCGCTACGCAGGTTCCCTGGAGCAGTTACCAGTGGCTCGCATACGGGCGGTGTCCCGGCAGTGCAGGCCCCAGCTGCATGATCGCTTCAGGTGTGTCTGGACTCCATCCACTGAAGAAGCGAAGGCTACGAAGTGCGTACGTACAGCCCCAAGCCCGGCGATGTCTCTCGCCAGTGGCACATCATTGACGCGCAGGACATCGTCCTGGGCCGTCTGGCGACGACGGCTGCGAACCTCCTGCGAGGCAAGCACAAGCCGGTCTACGCCCCCCACATGGACATGGGCGACTTCGTCATCATCATCAATGCTGACAAGGTCCACCTGTCCGGCAACAAGAAGACCCAGAAGATGGCGTACCGCCACTCTGGCTACCCGGGTGGTCTGCGCTCCGTCCGCTACGACGAGCTGCTGGACAAGAACCCCGAGAAGGCCGTCGAGAAGGCCATCAAGGGCATGATCCCCAAGAACACCCTGGGCCGCCAGATGCTCTCGAAGCTGAAGGTCTACGCGGGCGAGAACCACCCGCACGCTGCCCAGCAGCCGGTCCCGTTCGAGATCACCCAGGTCGCGCAGTAGTTCCGGCCACACCCCCTAAGAACGAAAGAAATCTGAGGAGCATCGTGGCCGAGACCACCCCCGAGACCCCCGTCGACGAGTTCGAGGGCGTCGAGGAGTACACCACCGAGACCGAGATCGTCGAGGGTGACTACACCTCCGAGTCCCTCGCGTCCCGCTTCGGCGACCCGCAGCCGGCCGCCGGCCTGGGCCGTCGCAAGAACGCCATCGCCCGCGTCCGGATCGTTCCGGGCACCGGCAAGTGGAAGATCAACGGTCGCACCCTTGAGGACTACTTCCCCAACAAGGTGCACCAGCAGGAAGTCAACGAGCCCTTCAAGGTGCTCGAGCTCGACAACCGCTACGACGTCATCGCCCGCATCGCGGGTGGCGGCGTGTCCGGCCAGGCCGGCGCCCTGCGCCTCGGCGTGGCCCGTGCGCTGAACGAGGCGGACGTCGAGAACAACCGCCCGGCGCTGAAGAAGGCCGGCTTCCTCTCCCGCGACGACCGTGCGGTCGAGCGCAAGAAGGCCGGTCTCAAGAAGGCCCGTAAGGCCCCGCAGTACAGCAAGCGTTAATCGCCTGCTCGGTCTGCTTGTACGTACGCCCCGGCGGCACTGTCCGTGCTGCCGGGGCGTACGGCTTTTTCACACCTTGGTTTCATAATCTTGGGCAGGACCCCGGACACCACCTGGGCACAAACTTGGGCACTTCTGAACGGCTTCGCGACGGCTCGGACGTAAAAGCGGGCATCAGCCGGTCAGGAGATCGCATTTTCTGAGCACTTTCGGAGGACAGCTGTGGGACGACTCTTCGGCACCGACGGGGTACGCGGTGTGGCCAACGCCGACCTGACGGCGGAGCTCGCGCTCGGCCTGTCGGTCGCGGCCGCGCACGTGCTCGCCGAGGCGGGCACCTTCGAGGGCCATCGGCCCACGGCCGTGGTCGGCCGTGACCCGCGTGCCTCGGGGGAGTTCCTGGAGGCCGCGGTCGTCGCCGGCCTCGCCAGCGCGGGCGTGGACGTCCTGCGCGTCGGCGTGCTGCCGACCCCCGCCGTCGCGTATCTCACCGGCGCCCTCGGCGCCGACCTCGGCGTGATGCTGTCGGCCTCGCACAACGCCATGCCCGACAACGGCATCAAGTTCTTCGCGCGCGGCGGGCACAAGCTGGCCGACGACCTGGAGGACCGGATCGAGTCCGTCTACGAGGAGCACCGCACCGGCGCCCCCTGGGACCGCCCGACCGGCTCCGGCGTCGGCCGGGTCCGCGACTACGACGAGGGCTTCGACAAGTACGTCGCCCACCTCATCGCCGTCCTCCCCAACCGGCTCGACGGGCTGAAGATCGTCCTCGACGAGGCGCACGGCGCCGCGGCCCGCGTCTCGCCCGAGGCCTTCTCCCGGGCCGGCGCCACCGTCGTCACCATCGGCGCCGAGCCGGACGGCCTCAACATCAACGACGGCTGCGGCTCCACCCACCTGGGCCTGCTGAAGGCCGCCGTCGTCGAGCACGGCGCCGACCTCGGCATCGCGCACGACGGCGACGCCGACCGCTGCCTCGCCGTGGACGCGGCCGGCAACGAGGTCGACGGCGACCAGATCCTCGCCGTGCTCGCCCTCGCCATGCGCGAGGCCGGCACGCTGCGCGGCGACACCGTCGTCGGCACCGTCATGTCGAACCTCGGCTTCAAGCTCGCCATGGAGCGCGAGGGCCTCGCCCTCGTCCAGACCGCGGTCGGCGACCGCTACGTCCTGGAGTCCATGAAGGAGCACGGCTACGCGCTCGGCGGCGAGCAGTCCGGCCACGTCATCGTGCTCGACCACGCCACCACCGGCGACGGCACCCTCACCGGCCTGATGCTGGCCGCCCGGATCGCGGCCACCGGCAAGTCCCTCGCCGAGCTCGCCGCCGTCATGGAGCGGCTGCCGCAGGTCCTGGTCAACGTCCCGGACGTCGACAAGTCCCGGGTCGGCACCTCGGCCGAGCTGGCCAACGCCGTCACCGACGCCGAACGCGAGCTCGGCTCCACCGGCCGCGTGCTGCTGCGCTCCTCGGGCACCGAGCCGCTGGTGCGGGTCATGGTCGAGGCGGCCGACATCGAGCAGGCCCGCTCGGTGGCGGGCCGGCTCGCGGACGTCGTGAAGTCGGCGCTCGGCTAGAACCGGTGACGGGCCGTCCGGGGACGGACGGCCCGCCCCTGACACGACGTCGGCCCCCGCTCCCGGTCCACCGGGAGCGGGGGCCGACGCCGTTTCAGGGGGCGGGGGTGACGCCGTGTCGGCTGGAGCGGGTCCGTCACCGTCGCGCCGGACAGGGTCCGACGCCGTGTCAGCGAGCGCCGCCGTTCGCCCCGTTGCCGCCCCTCGCCTTGCGGACCCACTGGCCGCGCTGGGTGCGCCACAGCAGCACCTGCCCGAACAGGGTGACCGTGCCCGCGAGGATGATGCCGGTCAGGTTGAGGACCAGCTGCTCGATCGAGCCCCACATCTGCCCGTACTGCCCGTAGCTGAGCGCCACGGCCGCGTTCGCGGCGGCCGGCACGGTCGTCACGGAGATCGCGACACCGATCAGCGCGCCCGACTTCGTCGAGGTGAGCGAGATCGTGCCCGCCGCGCCCGCGAGGAGGGCGACGACGAAGGAGAACGGGTCCGGCTTCCAGATGAAGCCGGTGTTGACCCGGGGCGCGTCCAGCTTGTCCAGGCTGAACAGGCCGAGCGCGTCCATCCCCAGGCTGAAGACGGTCGTCGCGACGATCGCCGCCGCGAAGCCGACGATCAGCGCGTACGAGGAGCGCAGTACCAGCTTGGCGGAGCGCCGCACGATCCCCGTGCAGATGCCGGCGAGCGGGCCGAACTCCGGGCCGACGGCCATCGCGCCCACGATCAGGATCGCGTTGTCGAGGACCACACCACAGGCCGCGATCATCGTCGCGAGGATCATGAACGCGCTGTAGGTGATGGTGAGGGTCGACTCCTCGTGGGTGGCGTCGGCCAGCTGCTCCCAGACGACCGCGTCCGCGGCCTGCCCGGGGGCCTCCTCCTCGGCGGCCGTGGCCCGGCTCGACAGCGAGAGGTCGATGTCGTCGACGGCGATCGAGCCGTCCTGATCGATCCTCAGGTCCCGCAGGCCGTTGAGGAGTTCGTGACCGGCCTCGCGCGCCACGTCGCACATCACGACGTCCCCGGCCGGTTCGCGGGCGGCGCCCGGCATGACCACCACGTGGGTGGTGCCCACCGTGCGGTCGATGAGGGCGACGGCCGCCTCCGTACGGTCGGCCGGGATGATCATCCGTAGGTGCAGCATCCTCAGAGCTTACGGAGGCTCAGCCGCTGCACCTTGTGATCGGGCCCCTTGCGCACCACGAGCGTCGCGCGGCCGCGGGTGGGTGCCACGTTCTCCAGCAGGTTCACCTTGTTGATGGTCCGCCACATGGTGCGGGCGTAGTCCAGGGCCTCCTCCTCGGAGACCTGGGTCCAGCGCCGGAAGTACGAGGAGGGGTCCAGGAAGGCGGTGTCGCGCAGCTTGCGGAAGCGGTTGAGGTACCACTGCTCGATGTCCTCGGCGCGGGCGTCCACGTACACCGAGAAGTCGAAGTAGTCGGCGAGGCCCACCCGGGTGCGCCCGTCCTTGCCGGGCAGGGCCGGCTGGAGGACGTTGATGCCCTCGACGATGAGGATGTCGGGGCGGCGCACGACGAGCCGCTCACCGGGCACCCGGTCGTAGATCAGGTGCGAGTAGACGGGCGCGGTGACCTCCTCCTTGCCCGCCTTGATGTCCGCGACGAACCGGGTCAGCGCCCTCCGGTCGTACGACTCGGGGAAACCCTTCCGGGACATCAGGCCGCGGGCCCTGAGCTCCTCCATCGGGTACAGGAACCCGTCGGTGGTCACCAGCTCCACCCGCGGGTGCTCGGGCCAGCGCGCGAGCAGCGCCTGGAGCAGACGCGCCACGGTCGACTTGCCGACCGCGACCGACCCGGCGACCCCTATGACGAACGGGGTGCCGCGCTGCTCGCCCCGCTCCCCGAGGAAGGTGTTGAGCGCCCCGCGCAGCCCGCTGGTGGCCTGCACGTACAGGTTGAGCAGCCGGGACAGCGGCAGGTAGACGTCCCGCACCTCGTCGAGGTCGATGACGTCCCCGAGTCCGCGCAGCCGCTCGACCTCCTCGGCGGAGAGCGGCAGCGGCGTCTTGTCCCGCAGCGCGCTCCACTCGGCCCGAGTGAGATCGACATACGGCGTCGGCTCGGGCCCCCGCTTGGCACCGTTGCCTGGCGGACCGTTCGGGCTTCGTGGCGGCGAAGTGATCACCCCGCCATTGTCCTGGGTGCGGGGCGGGCGTGGGGGGTGGGGTGGGTCACGCGCGCCACGGGTTGTGGGGCGCGGCCCCGGGCCGTGATCATTCGGTCATGCGCATGCCTGTACGTACCGCCCTGACCGCCGCCACCGCCGCCTCCCTGGCCCTGCTCCTCACCGCCTGTGGGGGAGACGCGGGTGACGGCAAGCCGAAGGGGGACAACGACGCCTCCGCGTCCGCCGCGGCCAAGCCCGACGTGAAGGCGCTGACCACCGCCCAGCTGGACAAGCTGGTCGTCGCGCAGGCCGACCTCACGGGCTACCTCGTGCAGAAGACGGACGCCGCGGACGTCGTGAACGGCGGGGACGTCGGCGCCGACAAGGCGGCCTGCGAGCCGCTCGCCGAGGCCCTGTCCGCGGTGGCCCCCGGCACCCCCGGGGCCAGCGTGCAGCGCAAGGCCGTCCAGGCGAAGAAGGCGACCGGGGGCTCCCCGGCCGACATCCGGAACGCGCTCGGCGCACCGGCGACCGCGATCACGCTCGGCTCGTACGCCGGGGAGGGCGCCCAGCAGGCCCTCGCCTCGCTCAAGGCGGCGGGCGACGCGTGCGGCGGCGGGTTCACCATCAGTGCCAGCGGCGAGAAGACGAAGGTCGCCAAGGTGACCCCGGAGCCGCTGACCGCGGGCGACGAGGCGCTGGCCTTCACCGTCGTCAGCGAGATGGAGGGCAAGCCCTTCATGAGCACGCTGGCCGTCTTCCGCAAGGGCAACAACGTCGCCGCGTTCTCCACCATCAGCCTGACCGGCAAGGTCAAGGAGCTGCCGCAGGACGTCGTCGACGCGCAGGCGGCCAAGCTGCGCTGAGTCCGGCCGGTGGGGGCCGTTCCGCCGTAGGCTGCGCGGTATGTGCGGAATCGTTGGCTATGTAGGCGGACAGTCGGCACTCGATGTCGTGATCGCCGGCCTCAAGAGGCTCGAATACCGGGGCTACGACTCGGCCGGGGTCGCGGTGCTCTCCGACGGGGGGCTCGCCGCGGCCAAGAAGGCCGGCAAACTGGTCAATCTGGAGAAGGCGCTGGTGGACCGCCCGCTGTCGAGCGGCTCCACCGGCATCGGCCACACCCGCTGGGCCACCCACGGCGGGCCCACCGACGCCAACGCGCACCCGCACCTCGACAACGCGGGCCGCGTCGCCGTCGTCCACAACGGCATCATCGAGAACTTCGCCGCCCTCAGGGCCGAACTGGCCGACCGCGGCCACCGCCTCACCTCCGAGACGGACACCGAGGTCGTCGCCCATCTGCTCGCCGAGGAGTTCTCCTCCGTCGGCGACCTCGCCGAAGCCATGCGGCTCGTGTGCAAGCGGCTCGACGGGGCCTTCACCCTGGTCGCCGTCCACGCCGACCAGCCGGACGTCGTCGTCGGCGCCCGGCGCAACTCCCCCCTCGTCGTCGGCGTCGGCGAGGGCGAGAACTTCCTCGCCTCCGACGTCTCCGCCTTCATCGCGCACACCCGCTCCGCCATCGAACTCGGCCAGGACCAGGTCGTCGAGCTCACCCGCGAAGGCGTCACCGTCACCGACTTCGACGGCGCCCCCGCCGAGGTGCGCGCGTTCCACATCGACTGGGACGCCTCCGCCGCCGAGAAGGGCGGCTACGCCTCCTTCATGCTCAAGGAGATCGCCGAGCAGCCCAAGGCCGTCGCCGACACCCTGCTCGGCCGCATCGACGCCGAAGGGCGGCTGCGCCTCGACGAGGTGCGCATCCCCGACGCCGTGCTCCGCGAGGCCGACAAGATCGTCATCATCGCCTGCGGCACCGCCTTCCACGCCGGACTCATCGCCAAGTACGCGATCGAGCACTGGACCCGGATCCCCTGCGAGGTGGAGCTGGCCAGCGAGTTCCGCTACCGCGACCCGATCCTCGGGCAGCGCACCCTGGTCATCGCGATCTCCCAGTCCGGCGAGACCATGGACACCCTCATGGCCCTGCGGCACGCGCGCGAGCAGGGCGCCAAGGTGCTCGCCGTCTGCAACACCAACGGCTCGACCATCCCCAGGGAATCGGACGCCGTGCTCTACACGCACGCCGGACCCGAGGTCGCCGTCGCCTCCACCAAGGCCTTCCTCACCCAGCTCGTCGCCTGCTACCTGCTCGCGCTCTACCTCGGCCAGGTGCGCGGCACCAAGTGGGGCGACGAGATCCACGCCGTCGTCCGCGAGCTGGCCCGGATCGGCGACGAGGTCGAACGGGTCCTGGAGACCATGGAGCCGGTCCGCGCCCTCGCCCGGTCGCTGGCCGACCGGGACACGGTGCTGTTCCTCGGCCGGCACGTCGGCTACCCCGTGGCCCTCGAAGGCGCGCTGAAGCTGAAGGAACTCGCGTACATGCACGCGGAGGGCTTCGCCGCCGGCGAACTCAAGCACGGCCCGATCGCCCTGATCGAGGAGGGCCTGCCGGTCGTCGTGGTCGTACCGTCGCCGCGCGGCCGGTCCGTGCTCCACGACAAGATCGTCTCCAACATCCAGGAGATCCGGGCGCGGGGGGCGCGGACGATCGTGATCGCCGAGGAGGGCGACGAGGCCGTCGCCCCGTACGCCGACCATCTCTTCCGCATCCCGGCTACGCCTACGCTTCTCCAGCCGCTGGTCTCCACCGTGCCCCTCCAGGTCTTCGCCTGCGAACTGGCGACGGCACGGGGCAACGAGGTCGACCAGCCGCGCAACCTGGCCAAATCCGTGACGGTGGAGTGAGTGGACAGATGATCATCGGGGTGGGGATCGACGTGGCCGAGATCGACCGCTTCGCGGCGTCGATCGAACGCACACCGGGGCTGCTCTCGCGCCTCTTCGTCGAGCGCGAGCTGCTGCTGCCCAGCGGCGAACGGAGGGGAACCGCCTCACTGGCGGTCCGGTTCGCCGCCAAGGAGGCCCTCGCGAAGGCGCTCGGCGCCCCGGCGGGGCTGCACTGGACGGACGCCGAGGTGTACGTCGAGGACACCGGGCAGCCGAGGCTGCGGGTCCGCGGGACGGTGGCCGCGCGGGCGGCCGAACTCGGCGTCCGGAACTGGCACGTGTCGCTCAGCCACGACGCGGGAGTGGCGTCGGCGGTGGTGATCGCGGAGGGGTAGCGCCCGCCGCGCCGAGAGGTGGTGCCCGCCGCTGCGAGAGGGAGCGCCCGCCGCGCCGCACCGAGGGTGGCGGGGCGCGTGTCGAGCGGAGAGGGTGGGGCCATGCGTACCGCTCATCGTGTGGAGACCGTACGGGCCGCCGAGGCCGAACTGATGGCCCGGCTGCCGGAGGGCGCGCTCATGCAGCGCGCCGCGGCCGGGCTCGCCGCCGCCTGCCGCGCCCTGCTGCCCCGGGTGTACGGGGCGAGGGTCGTGCTCCTCGTCGGAAGCGGCGACAACGGCGGCGACGCCCTCTACGCCGGGGCCCGGCTCGCCCGGCGCGGGGCCGGGGTGACGGCCGTCCTGCTCGGGGCGCGGGCCCACGAGGGCGGGCTCGCCGCGCTGCGGGCGGCCGGGGGACGCGTCGCCGACGACCCGTACGAGGTGCTGGCCGTCGCCGACCTCGTCCTCGACGGGATCACCGGCATCGGCGGGCGGGGCGGGCTGCGGCCCGACGCCGTGCCCGTCGCCCGGGCGGCCCGCGGCTCCGACGCGGTCGTCGTCGCCGTCGACCTGCCGAGCGGTGTCGACGCGGACACCGGCGAGGTCACGGGGGAGGCGCTGCGGGCCGACGCGACCGTCACCTTCGGCACGTACAAGCCGGGGCTGCTGATCGACCCGGCGCGGGAGTACGCGGGCGCGCTGCGGCTCGTCGACATCGGGCTCGCCGCCACCCTCCCCTCGGTCCCCGACCTGGAGGCGCTCCAGCACGAGGACCTGGCGCGGATGCTGCCGGTGCCCGGGGCCGAGAGCGACAAGTACCGGCGCGGGGTCGTCGGCGTCGTCGCCGGCTCCGCCCGCTACCCCGGCGCCGCCGTCCTCGCCGTCGAGGGCGCGCTGCGCGGCGGCGCGGGCGCCGTCCGGTACGTGGGGCCGGCCGGCGAGGCGGTGATCGCCGCCCGCCCCGAGACGCTGGTGCACGCGGGGCCCCCGGCGAAGGCCGGCCGCGTCCAGGCGTGGGTCGTCGGGCCGGGCCTCGGCGACGGGCCGGGCGTCGCGGAGGTGCTGGCGACGGACGTCCCCGTCCTGGTCGACGCGGACGGTCTGCGGGACCTGACCCCGGAGACCGTCCGGGCCCGTCCCGCCGCCACCCTGCTCACCCCGCACGCGGGCGAGGCGGCGGCGCTGCTCGGCGTCCCCCGCGAGGA
Source organism: Streptomyces sp. NPDC023157 (assembly GCF_055560575.1). Lineage (NCBI taxonomy): Bacteria > Bacillati > Actinomycetota > Actinomycetes > Kitasatosporales > Streptomycetaceae > Streptomyces > Streptomyces sp. NPDC023157. Next base: position 353,686 of record NZ_JBVHIL010000004.1, on the reverse strand, counting down.
GGTCGAGGCGGGGCGGCTCGCGGCGGTCCGCGAGCTGGCGGCCCGGTTCGGCGCGACGGTCCTCCTGAAGGGGTCGACGACGCTGGTGTGCGGGGCGGGCGGCACGGGCCCGGTCCGGGTGAACCCGACGGGGACCTCGTGGCTCGCGACGGCCGGCAGCGGCGACGTCCTGTCGGGCCTGGCGGGCTCGCTGCTCGCCGCGGGCCTCCCCGCCCTGGAGGCCGCGTCGGCCGCCGCGTACCTCCACGGGCTCGCCGCCCGTCGCGCCTCACGGGGCGCGCCGGTGGCGGCGGGGGACGTGGCGGCGGCGGTGCCGGGGGCTTGGCGGGACGTCACGGGGGGCTGACGCGGAGCGGCGCCGCCACTCGGTGGGGAAGCCGTGCGGATCGGCGCCGCCGCGCGACGGGGAAACCGCAGCCCCGCCGCCACTCGGCGGAACGTGTTGCTCCGCACGTGGTGCAGCGCAGGCGCCCCCGCCTCGGGGCGCGTGGGATGGGTGGGTGATCAGAGGCAGAAGGCGTCCTCGTGGCGTCACCGTGTTGTTGTTCGCCCTGGCTCTCGTGTCGCCGTCGGCCGCGGTCGCCGTCGCGCCCGAGCCCGGGGAGGTCCTGCTCCCGGGCGGGGCCGGGGCCGGGCGGGCCGAGTATCCGATGGACACGCCCGATCAGGTGCTGCCGCCGGAGCAGCCGGACGGGGAGGTGCCGGTGCCCGAGCCCGCGGAGGACGTGGACGAGCTCGTCGAGTTCCTGCCGCGGAGTGCCGCCGGGGCCGCCTGCACCGCGAAGGCCGGGCCCCATCAGCGGCGGGTGGAGCGGCTGCTGCGGCTCACGGTGGACGGGAAGCAGTCGGCGGCGGACTGCCGGGCCGTCCGGGCGTTCCAGCGGGCGCAGAAGATCAAGCCGGCCAACGGGTACGCGGGGCCGGTGACCTGGGCCCGGGCCGAACTGCTCGCCGCCCGCGCCAACCCGAACGCGGCCAAGAAGTGCCCGGTGCGCACCTACACCGTCGCCTGCGTCGACCTCGACCGCGAGCTGATGTGGGTGCAGAAGGGGAAGCGGATCACGTACGCGGTGGTGAACGTGCGCAGCGGCCGGGCCGGATACCGGACGCGGACCGGGTGGCACGAGGTGTACTGGCGCCACAAGGACCACTGGTCGTCCATCTACCGCACGCCCATGCCGTACTCCCAGTTCTTCAGCGGCGGCCAGGCCTTCCACGCCGTCTACGGGCAGATCGCCACGCCCACCGGCAGCCGCGGCTGCGTGAACCTGAGCAACGCGAACGCCAGGAAGCTGTGGGACGTCCTGCGCAAGGGGGACCGGGTCTACATCTGGGGCAGGCGGCCGGAAGGCTGAGCGGGCCCGGGGACCTGAGAGACTGGGCGGCGATGACTGAGACACCACAGCCCCGCCGGGCCCGCGCCGAGATCGACCTCGGCGCGCTGCGCGCGAACGTCCGCACGCTGCGCGCCCGGGTCGCCCCGCACGTTCAGATCATGGCCGTGGTCAAGGCCGACGCGTACGGGCACGGGGCCCTGCCCTGTGCCCGCGCCGCCGTCGAGGCCGGCGCGACCTGGGTCGGGACGGCGACGCCACAGGAGGCGCTCGCGCTGCGGGCGGCCGGTCTGACGGACGTACGGATCATGTGCTGGCTGTGGACGCCGGGCGATCCGTGGGCGGAGGGCATCGAGGCCGGGCTCGACATGTCGGTGAGCGGCATGTGGGCCCTGCACGAGGTCGTGGAGGCGGCCCGGGAGACCGGGCGCCGGGCCAGGATCCAGCTCAAGGCCGACACGGGCCTCGGGCGCAACGGCTGCCAGCCCGCCGACTGGCCGGAGCTCGTCACCGAGGCGCTCAAGGCGGAGGCGCAGGGGCTGGTCAAGGTGACCGGGCTCTGGTCGCACTTCGCCTGCGCGGACGAGCCGGGGCACCCGTCGATCGCCGCGCAGCTCGACGTGTTCCGCACGATGCTGGACTTCGCCGAGAAGGCCGGGGTCGCGCCCGAGGTGCGGCACATCGCCAACTCGCCGGCCACCCTGACGCTCCCCGAGACCCACTTCGACCTGGTGCGGCCCGGCATCGCCATGTACGGCGTCTCGCCCGCGCCCGAGATCGGCACCTCCGCCGAGCTCGGACTGCGCCCGGTGATGACCCTCAAGGCGAGCGTCGCCCTGGTCAAGGAGGTGCCGGGCGGGCACGGGGTGTCCTACGGGCACCACTACACGACCCCGGGCGACACCACCCTCGGACTCGTGCCGCTGGGGTACGCGGACGGCGTCCCGCGCCACGCCTCCGGGCGCGGCCCCGTGCTCGTCGACGGCCGGGTCCGCACCGTGGCCGGGCGGGTCGCCATGGACCAGTTCGTGGTGGACCTCGGCGGCGACCGCCCGGCGCCCGGCACCGAGGCGGTGCTCTTCGGGCCCGGCGACCGGGGCGAGCCGACGGCCCAGGACTGGGCCGACGCGGCCGACACCATCGCGTACGAGATCGTCACCCGGATCGGCGCGCGCGTCCCGCGCGTCTACCTGGGCGCGTAGGAGAGGGCGGGGCGGCCGTGGGCGAGGAGACCTGGCGGCGGGCCGGCTGGGCCGGTGCCGCGATAGGCGTGCTCGCGGCCGGGGCGGCCGCCGGGGTCGCGGTGGAGCGGCTGACCGTCGGGCGTTCCGTACGGGAGAAGGCGCGGCTCGCGCTGGACGCCGAGGGCCCCTACGGGGCGCTGCGCGGCGCCCCGGGGTGGGCGGTCGCCGACGACTCGACGCGCCTGTACTACGAGGTCGACGAGGTCGAGGGCGACGCGCCCGCGCCGCGCCGGCGGCGTCTCTTCGGGCGGAAGGCGCCCGCGCCCGTCACGGTCGTCTTCAGCCACGGCTACTGCCTCAACCAGGACTCCTGGCACTTCCAGCGGGCCGCGCTGCGCGGTCTGGTCCGCACCGTGTACTGGGACCAGCGCAGCCACGGACGGTCCGGCCGCGGGGTCGAGCAGGCGGGTCCCGACGGCGTGCCCGTCTCCATCGACCGGCTGGGGAGCGACCTGAAGGCCGTCCTCGACGCCGCCGCGCCGGAGGGCCCGCTGGTGCTGGTCGGGCACTCCATGGGCGGGATGACGATGATGGCGCTGGCCGACCGGTACCCGGAGCTGGTGCGCGAGCGGGTGGCCGGCGCCGCCTTCGTGGGGACCTCGGCCGGGAGGCTGGACGAGATCAGCTACGGGCTGCCGATGGCCGGGGTGAACGCCGTGCGCCGGGTGCTGCCCGGGGTGCTGCGGGCGCTCGGCTCGCAGGCGGAGCTGGTGGAGCGGGGGCGGCGGGCCACCGCCGACCTCTTCGCCGGGCTCATCAAGAAGTACTCGTTCTCCTCGAAGGACGTGGACCCGGCGGTCGTCCGCTTCGCGGAGCGGATGATCGAGTCGACCCCGATCGACGTGGTCGCCGAGTTCTATCCGGCGTTCGTCGAGCACGACAAGGGGGCGGCGCTCGCGGCCTTCCGCGAGCTGCCGGTGCTCGCGCTGGCCGGCGACCGCGACCTGGTCACGCCCAGCTCGCACACCGAGGCCATCGCCGACCTGCTGCCGGACGCGGAGCTGGTCATCGTGCCGGACGCCGGGCACCTGGTGATGCTGGAGCACCCGGAGGCGGTCACCGACCGGCTCGCCGACCTGCTCGGGAGGGTGGGCGCGGTCTCCGTCGGCGGGTAGGGAGGCTGGCGGCCGGTCCGCCGGCGGGTAGGTAGGTTGGCGGACATGGACACTCCGCACATCCAGGCCACCCTCGACGTCGACTCGCCCGAGCGCATGCAGGAGCTCGGCCGCCGCCTCGCCAAACTGCTGCGCCCCGGCGACCTCGTGATGCTGACCGGCGAGCTCGGCGCCGGGAAGACCACGCTCACCCGCGGTCTCGGAGAGGGCCTGGGCGTCCGCGGGGCCGTGACCTCGCCGACCTTCGTCATCGCGCGCGTCCACCCCTCGCTGGTCGGCGGCCCCGCACTGGTCCACGTGGACGCGTACCGCCTGGGCGGCGGCCTCGACGAGATGGAGGACCTGGACCTCGACGTATCGCTGCCCGACTCGGTCGTCGTCGTGGAGTGGGGCGACGGCAAGGTCGAGGAGCTGACGGACGACCGGCTGCACGTGCTGATCCACCGGGTGGTCGGCGCCACCGAGGGCTCCGCCGACGACGACCGCCGGACCGTCGTGCTCAACGGGATCGGCGCCCGGTGGGCCGACGAGGACCTGCTGCTGGGCTGAACGTACGTAGGTTCCGACAACGTGTCGGGAAAATGTTGCGTCAGTGCTCCGCGCCGTGGTCACATGGAATCACGAGCTGGTTAGGTGTACCTAACCTACGGGAGGCATTCATGGCGACGCCGGAGCACGCCGTTCGGACGGACCGCACCGCGGAAGCCGTCTCGATGAGAGAGCTGCTGGCCTCCTGCGCCGCGGCCAGCGCCGTGTCGACGCCGCCGCGCGAGTCCGAGGCGCCGGACGAGCAGGAGCCTCCGGCGCACGAGGAAGCCGCGTAGGCGGAACGCGAGGGGCCCGCTCAGGCGGTTACGGGACGGGCCCGCGTCAGGCGACGACGACGACCTTCGCGCCGATCACCGCGAACGTCCACAGCGCGTCGCCGTCCGCCCGCTTCATCCGCACGCCGCCGGTCTTCTTCGACGGGTCCGGCTTCGGCGTCGAGCCGTCCACCGCCGCGCTGAAGCCGATCGACACGTCCTGGACGGTCGCGAACCGCACCACGTGCTCGATCTGCACCCCGTCCGAGCCGCGCACCGCACCGGAGCGCGAGGTCACCGCGTACACGCCGGGCGGCGGCGAGACGGTGCTCGGCATCACCGAGAACGTGTGGGTGACCTGGTTCCTCTCGTCCACCAGCCACACCCGGTGGGCGTCGAGGGCGTAGACCACGCGCTCGCCCTTGCCGGAGTTCGCGGGCACCGCCAGCGGGTCCTTCGGCGGCTGCTTCGGCTTGTCGCTCGCCGTGGCCGAGGGGGCCGAGCTCGGGGCCTGCGGCTTGGCCGCCAGATCGGTGGCCGACGGCGCGGCGGCCGAGGCCTGGTAGGCGAGGAAGCCGATCACGGCCACGGCCGCCACGGTGAGCCCGGCCACGAATCCCGAGCTGCTCCTTGCCACCGCGTGCCCACCTTCTGTCGTACCTACGTATCGGTGCCTGACCGTAGCAGCCGCCGCCCCGCGCGGGCGGGGCGCCGTACGCCGGACACGCCCTGCGCTCCGGCGCCGTAGGCTGTTCGCGTGCTCTTGCTCGCCATGGATACCGCCACGCCCGCCGTCACCGTCGCCCTGCACGACGGCGACTCCGTCGTCGCCGAGTCGCGTCAGGTCGACGCCCGCCGGCACGGGGAGCTGCTGCTGCCCGCCGTCGACCGGGTCCTGAAGCAGGCCGGGCTGACGCTGGACGCGGTGACCGGACTGGTGGTCGGCGTCGGCCCCGGCCCGTACACCGGTCTGCGCGTCGGCCTCGTCACCGCCGCCTCCTTCTCCTCCGCGCTCGGCGTGCCGGTGCACGGCCTGTGCACCCTCGACGGGCTCGCGTACGCCTCCGGCATCGAGGGGCCGTTCGCCGTCGCGACGGACGCCCGCCGCAAGGAGGTCTACTGGGCGCGCTACGCCGACGCCCGCACCCGGGTGGGCGACGCGGCCGTCGACCGCCCCGCCGACATCGCCGAGCAGCTCGCCGGGCTGCCCGTGGTCGGCGCAGGCGCCCGGCTGTACCCGGAGGCGTTCCCCGACGCCCGCGACCCCGAGCACCAGTCCGCCGCCGCGCTCGCCGCCCTCGCGGCCGAGCGGCTCGCCGCGGGCGGCGGCGGCTTCCTCGACCCGCTGCCGATGTACCTGCGCCGCCCCGACGCGCAGGTGCCGAAGAACTACAAGGTGGTCACGCCGAAGTGAGCGGCGTGGCACTGCGCGAGATGCGCTGGTGGGACATCGGGCCCGTGCTCACCCTGGAGGCCGAGCTGTTCCCCGAGGACGCCTGGTCCGAGGGGATGTTCTGGTCGGAGCTCGCGCACTCCCGCGGCCCGCGCGCGACCCGCCGCTATGTGGTGGCCGAGGACGCCCGGGGCCGGATCGTCGGGTACGCGGGGCTCGCCGCGGCCGGCGGGCTCGGCGACGTCCAGACCATCGCCGTCGCCCGCGACCAGTGGGGCAGCGGCCTCGGCGGGCGCCTCCTCACCGACCTGCTCCAGCACGCCACGGCCTTCGAGTGCGACGAGGTCCTGCTCGAAGTGCGCGTGGACAACACCCGGGCCCAGAAGCTCTACGAGCGCTTCGGCTTCGAGCCCATCGGTTTCCGGCGCGGCTACTACCAGCCCGGAAACGTGGACGCGCTCGTGATGCGACTGACCGTTCAAGGAACTGAGACTGATTCTGATGGCTGCTGACGAACCGCTCGTACTCGGCATCGAGACCTCCTGCGACGAGACCGGTGTCGGCATCGTCCACGGGACCACCCTCCTCGCGGACGCCGTCGCCTCCAGCGTCGACACCCACGCCCGCTTCGGCGGCGTCGTGCCCGAGATCGCCTCCCGCGCCCACCTGGAGGCGATGGTCCCGACGATCGAGCGCGCCCTGAAGGAAGCCGGCGTCTCCCCGAAGGACCTCGACGGCATCTCCGTCACCGCGGGCCCCGGCCTCGCGGGCGCGCTGCTCGTCGGCGTCTCGGCGGCCAAGGCGTACGCGTACGCCCTCGGCAAGCCGCTCTACGGCGTCAACCACCTCGCCTCGCACATCTGCGTCGACCAGCTGGAGCACGGCCGGCTGCCGGAGCCGACGATGGCCCTGCTGGTCTCCGGCGGGCACTCCTCGCTGCTGCTCTCCTCGGACATCACCTCCGACGTGCGGCCGCTCGGCGCGACCATCGACGACGCCGCGGGCGAGGCCTTCGACAAGATCGCCCGCGTGCTCGACCTCGGTTTCCCCGGCGGACCGGTGATCGACCGGCTCGCCCGGGAGGGCGACCCGAAGGCGATCGCCTTCCCGCGCGGCCTGTCCGGCGCCAAGGACCCCGCGTACGACTTCTCCTTCTCCGGTCTGAAGACCGCCGTGGCCCGCTGGATCGAGGCCAAGCGGAACGCGGGCGAGGACGTGCCCGTACGGGACGTCGCCGCGTCCTTCCAGGAGGCGGTCGTCGACGTGCTCACCCGCAAGGCCGTACGGGCCTGCAAGGACGAGGGCGTCGACCACCTGATGATCGGCGGCGGCGTGGCCGCCAACTCCCGCCTGCGGGCCCTCGCCGAGGAGCGCTGCGAGCGGGCCGGCATCCGGCTGCGGGTGCCCCGGCCGGGCCTGTGCACCGACAACGGCGCGATGGTCGCGGCCCTCGGCGCCGAGATGGTCGCCCGCAACCGGCCGGCCTCCGACCTGGAGCTGTCCGCCGACTCCTCGCTGCCGGTGACGGACCCGCACGTGCCCGGGGCGCACGCCCACGACCACGACCACGTCCACGAGGTCAGCAAGGAGAACCTGTACCCGTGACCACGGTGACCCTCATGTGGGAGGCCCGCGCCGCCGAGGGCCGCGGCGCCGAGCTGCTGGCCTGGGCGCGGGCCCAGGAGCTGCCGGCCGCGCCGCTGCGCCGCGAGACCTTCCGCGCGCCGCAGGACCGGGTCCTCGTGCTGACCTGGTGGGAGACGGCGGACGGCCTGGAGGCAGGGCTCCCCGAGCTGCCGGAGCCGGCGGCCGAGCTGCTCACCCGTCCGGTGCACCGCTGGCGCTTCGAATCGATCGAATCGACCTGACCGCTTAGCGTGATCCGAGCGGTCCGAGTGGTCCGAGCGTTCCGAGTGGTCGAATCGAACGAATCCGCGTAACTGGGGCAACCGTTCGACCGGTGGGCGCATCCCACAGCGTGTGAAGAAGAAGATCGCGCTGTGGGCCGCGCTGACCACCGTCGCGCTGCTCGCGGCGACCGGCTGCACGACGGCGGCCGACGCGGACAGCACCGCTCCGAGCACCGGGGCCGTCACGCCCTCCGCCAAGCCCTCGCACACGCCCGGCGCGCCCGACTCCGCCGACGCGCGGGCCGCCGCGTACCGCAAGTGGGGACTCAAGCCCTTCCCGGCGCCGCCGGCCCCACCCGCGAAGAAGCCGGTGACCCGCGGGCCCGGCGGGCCCGTCCCCGTGGTCAGCGACGTCCCCACGCGCGAGAAGATCGTCTTCATCACCATCGACGACGGCGCCGAGAAGGACCCCGAGTTCGTCGCGATGATGCGCGACCTCAAGATCCCCGTGACGATGTTCCTCACCGACGCGGCCATCCGCGCCGACTACCGCTACTTCGCCCCGCTCGTCGCGCAGGGCCACGGCGTCGCCAACCACACGCTCACCCACCCCAACCTGCGCACCCTCTCCGAGGACGCCCAGCGCGGGGAGATCTGCGGCCAGCAGGAGAAGCTGACCAAGGAGTACGGGAAGCGGCCGCGGCTCTTCCGCCCGCCCTACGGCAACTGGAACGAGTCCACGCGGGCCGCCGCCGCCCGCTGCGGGATCGACGCGATCGTGCTGTGGCGCGAGTCCATGCAGATCAAGAACATGCAGTACCAGCGCGGGGACAAGAAGCTGCACCCCGGCGACATCATCCTGGCCCACTTCCGCGGCCCGTCCGAGCTCAAGGGCACGTCGATGACCGAGATGACGGCCAACCTGCTGCGCCACATCCAGGAGCAGGGGTACACGGTGGCGCGCCTGGAGGACTATCTCTGAGCCGCCGCGTCCGGGCTCCCGAAAAAATCACCGGCGCGGTTGTCGATGCGGGCGGCTCCCGTTCGACGTATGAGTGTGAAGGCGGGGAACGGCCCCGCCACCGCACCCGAGGAGTCACCATGCCCCGCTACCTCTCCCTCGTCCGCATCGAGGAGAACAGCATCGACATGGCGTCCGCCGACCCCGGCTTCGAGGAGCGCATGGGCGCGCTCTTCGAGGAGATCACCAAGGCCGGCGTCATGCTGGACACGGCCGGGCTCAAGCCCACCTCCGAGAGCACCCGGGTCTCCTGGCAGGACGGGAAGCTGTCGTACACCGACGGCCCCTTCACCGAGACCAAGGAGGTCGTCGGCGGCTACGCCATGATGCAGTGCAAGGACATGGCCGAGGCGATCGAGTGGGGGAAGCGCTTCCTGGAGGTCCACCCGCCGCAGTGGACCGTCGGCCTGGAGATCCGCGAGGTCGAGGAGATGCCGGGCGGCTGAACCCCGGCGCCTGTCAGTCGTCTGTGCTGTCATGTGAGGCGTGACGGCACAGACGGTCGAGGAGACCCTGGACACGGTCTTCCGGATGGAGTCCGCCCGGATCATCGCCACCGTGGCGCGGATCGTCCGGGACGTCGGCATCGCCGAGGAGATCGCCCAGGACGCGCTGGTCGCCGCCCTGGAGCAGTGGCCGCGGGCGGGCGTCCCGGACCGGCCGGGCGCCTGGCTGACGGCCACCGCCAAGCACCGCGCCGTCGACCTCGTCCGGCGCCGCGAGACGTACGCCCGCAAGCTGGCGGAGGCCGGCCGCGAGCTGACGGAGGAGGCGCACGACCCGGAGCCCTCCGGCCCCGGGGACATCGACGACGACCTGCTGCGGCTGGTCTTCACCACCTGCCACCCGGTGCTCTCCGCCGACGCCCGCACCGCGCTCACCCTCCGCCTGCTCGGCGGGCTGCGCACCGACGAGATCGCCCGCGCCTTCCTCGTCCCCGAGCCGACGGTCGCCGCGCGCGTCACGCGCGCCAAGCGGACCCTCGCCCGGTCCGGGGTCGCGTTCGAGGTGCCCTACGGGGAGGAGCGGGCGGCCCGCCTCGGCTCGGTCCTCGAAGTCATCTACCTGATCTTCAACGAGGGGTACGCGGCGACCGCCGGCGACGACCTGCTGCGCCCCGCCCTCTGCGAGGACGCGCTGCGGCTGGCCCGGGTGCTCGCCGCGCTGATGCCCCGGGAGGGCGAGGTCCACGGCCTGGCCGCCCTGCTGGAGATCCAGGCCTCCCGGACGGCGGCCAGGACCGGCCCGGACGGGCAGCCGGTGCTCCTCGCCGACCAGGACCGGCGGCGCTGGGACCGGCTGCTGATCCGGCGCGGGTACGCCGCCCTGGGGCGGGCCGTCGAGGCGGACGGCGCCACCGGCCCGTACGCCCTCCAGGCCGCCATCGCCGCCTGCCACGCGCGGGCGACGCGGTACGAGGAGACGGACTGGACGACGATCGCCGCGCTCTACCGGCGGCTCGCCGCCGTCGCGCCCTCCCCGGTCGTCGAGCTGAACCGGGCGGTCGCCGTGTCGATGGCCGAGGGCCCGGAGGCGGGCCTCGCCCTCGTCGACGCCCTCGCCGCCGCCCCAGCCCTGGACCGCTACCACCTGCTGCCCAGCGTCCGGGGCGACCTGCTGGCCCGGCTCGGCCGGGAGAAGGAGGCGCGGGCCGAGTTCGCGCGGGCGGCGGAGCTGACGCGCAACGAGCGGGAGCGGGCACTGCTGTTGAAGCGGGCGGCCGGCTGAGGCTGGCGGGCGGGCTCCTCCGCGCCGGTGGACGCCGCCGCGCTCGTTCCGCGTGAGGGCCGCCGGTTAAGCTCCCCGGCATGTCCCCCCGCACCCCGCTTCCGCCGCCCCCGCCGCCCGCCGAGATACGGAACTGGCCCGACCGGGAGGCGCGGCTGGCCGATCGGGCGCTCGCCATGGACGAGTTGGGGCGCCGGCTGCTCGGCGGCGGGCGGCTGGTGCTGTTCCTGGTCTGGTTCGGGGTGCTCCAGCTGGGCTGGGCGCTGGTGGGCGTGCCGCTCGTGTCCTTCGGCGGGGCCGGCGGGGTGGCGGACCCGATCAGCATGCTGCTCGCGCTGTTCTGCGGGGCCGCCGGGATCGCCGTGCTCGTCCCGGGCGTCTGGCTGACCGTGCGGAGCCTGCGCCGGGACGCGATGGTGCGCGAACGGCTCATGGGCTGGGCCGCGCTCGACCGGCACGGGCCGTCCGACGCGCGGCTGCGGCTGCCGCTGCTGAGCGCGAGCTGGCTGGTGCTGTCCTTCGCGATGTGCGCGGTCGGACTGTGGACCGCCTTCGCCGTCCCGCTCAACACCGGCCCGGACGACGGCGGTTACGGCGCCGTCGCCTACGGCATGGGTGCCGCCCTCATCCTGTGGGTGACGGGTCTGACCGGCCTCGCGAAGGCCGTCGGGCACTACCGCATGGCCGTCCGGCTCACCGGCCGGCCGGGTGCCCGATCAGCATCGTCGGAGCTCCCGCGACCCGAGTGAGCAGCACCGTCGCGGAGTGGGGGCCCTTGAGCTTCACCTTGCGGCGGATCTCCTCGGGTTCGACGGCGGAGCCGCGCTTCTTCACGGTCAGCACGCCGATCTCCCGCTCGCGCAGCAGGGCCTTCAACTTCTTCAGGTTGAACGGGAGTTCGTCGGTGATCTCGTAGGCGGCGGCGTACGGCGTCGGGGTGAGCGTGTCGGCCGTGACGTACGCGATGGTCGGGTCGATCAGCCCGCCGTCCAGCTCCCGCGCCACCTCCGCGACCAGGTGGGCGCGGATGACGGCGCCGTCCGGCTCGTACAGGTAGCGGCCGACGGGCCGGACCGCCGGGTCGGGCAGGGTGCCGCCGGTGAGGGTCGCGCCGCCGGGCAGCAGGGTGGCGCGGCGGGCGCCGGGCTCGGTGCCGAACCAGAGCACGGCCTCCTTCACGTCCCCGCCGTCCGAGATCCACTCCGCCTCGGCCTCCTCGGGCACCGCCTCGTGCGGGATGCCCGGGGCGATCTTCAGGGCCGCGTGCGGGGCCTTGCGGGCCGCCTCGACCGCCCAGGACAGCGGCGGCGAGTAGGCCTCCGGGTCGAAGATCCGCCCCCGGCCGCCGCGCCGCGCCGGGTCGACGAAGACGGCGTCGTACGGGCTGGTGTCGATCTCCGTCACGTCCGCGCGGCGCACCTCGATCAGCCCGTCGAGGCCGAGGGCCGCCGCGTTGGCGCGGGCCGCCTCGACGGTGAGCGGGTCGCGGTCGACGGCGAGCACCGAGATCCCGGCGCGGGCGAGCGCGAGCGCGTCGCCGCCGATGCCGGAGCAGAGGTCGGCGACGCTGCGCACGCCGAGCTCCTTGAGGCGGGCCGCCCGGTAGGTGCCGACGGTGGCCCGGGTGGACTGCTCGACGCCGTGGGGCGTGAAGTACATGCGGTACGCGTCCTCGGCGCCGAACTTCGCCACCGCCCGCTGCCGCAGCCGGGCCTGGCCGAGCGCGGCCGAGACCAGTTCGGCGGGGTGGTCGCGGCGCAGCCGGGAGGCGACCGCCAGCTCCTGGGCGGGGTCGTAGTCGCGCAGGGCGGCGAGGAGGGCCTGCCCCTCGGGGGTGAGCAGGGAGGCGAAGGCGGCGAGGTCGGTCACCCGTCCCATTCTGAGGGGCGCGGGCGGTGTGGGCCGCCCGGGGGACCGTGCGGGCGGCGCCGGTGGTGTCGGGGCCCGGGAGGGGCTCGGCGCTGACAGGATGCGGCGCCATGCAGCTAGTACGACAAAAGGAACAGACGCGTACGTTTCGCTCCGTACGGGTGGTCGGTGCCGCCCTCCTCGTCGCCGCCCTCGGCTCCGCCTGCGCGGGCCCCGGCGCCGACGGCGAGGCCGCGTCGCAGAAGCCCGCCGCCGGCCAGCCGCGCGCGCAGAACGCGGCCGGCGCCCTGAACGCGTACGTCGAGCGGGTCCGCGCGGCGCGCGCCGCCCGGGTGGCCGCCGCCAAGAAGTGGGGGCTGGCCCAGCCGCCGCTCGAAGCGCCGGCGCCGCCCGCCGTGAAGCCGAAGATCACCACCCGCAAGGGCTTCGAGACCGACGGTGAGGGGCTGCCGCCGGTCTTCACCACCGTGCCGACGAAGCAGAAGGTCGTCTTCCTGACCATCGACGACGGCGCCGAGAAGGACCCCGCGCTGCTGCGGATGATGAGCGAGCTGAAGATCCCGTACAGCGCGTTCCTCAGCGACTACCTGGTCAAGGAGGACTACGGCTACTTCCGGAAGATGCGCGACTCCGGGGTCGCCCTGCACAACCACACCCTCAACCACCGCTATCTGCCCGGGCTCGACTACGGCGACCAGAAGCGCGAGATCTGCGGGATGCAGGACGTCATCCAGAAGCAGTTCGGCAAGCGGCCCGAGCTCTTCCGCCCGCCGTACGGCAACTACAACGAGGACACCCTGCGCGCGGCCAAGAGCTGCGGGGTCAAGGCCGTCCCGCTGTGGGCCTCCGAGGCCTTCCCCGACCACATGGAGTGGCGCGAGTGGGACCGGGACCTGCACCCCGGCGACATCGTCCTCACACACTTCCGCGGCAAGGAGGACTGGAAGGGCTCCATGCCGGACATGATCCGCCGGGTGATGAAGACGATCACGGCGAAGGGGTACGCGGTGGCCAGGCTGGAGGACTACGTATGAGCCGGGCGCGCCGGCTGGCAGCCGCCCTGGCCCTGACCGGCGCGCTGTTCTCCCTGACCGCCTGCGCGTCCTCGGCCGACCCGATCGACCCGATCGAACGGCTGGGCCGCAAGGCGGCGGAGAAGGTCTCGCCACGGGTGCCGCATCCGCCGCACCGGCCGCGCGCGGCGCGCGGGCCGTCCCCGGCCGGGGGGCCTTCCGCGACCCGGGGGCCTTCCGTCGTCCGGGGGCCGTCCGCCGCTCCGTCCGGCTCCGCGGTCCCGGTGCGACCCCTCGTACGGAACCGCGGGCTCCGTCCGCGCGTTCCTCCCGGAGCGCCCCCGGCTCACGCCACGGGGTCGTGAATTGGCACTCCGCTTGACCGAGTGCTAATCGCGGTCATAGTCTCGGCTCTGGCACTCCCCACCGGAGAGTGCCAACACAGCGACGGGCAGGTCCGGCACCCGCGACGACGGATCCACCTGGTCGCCACCTCAGACAGTTAACCCCGTGAGATCTCCGAAGGGGGAGGTCGGATCGTGACGACCACCAGCTCCAAGGTTGCCATCAAGCCGCTTGAGGACCGCATTGTGGTCCAGCCGCTCGACGCCGAGCAGACCACGGCCTCTGGCCTGGTCATCCCGGACACCGCGAAGGAGAAGCCCCAGGAGGGCGTCGTCCTCGCCGTGGGCCCGGGCCGCTTCGAGAACGGCGAGCGCCTGCCGCTCGACGTGAAGACCGGCGACATCGTGCTGTACAGCAAGTACGGCGGCACCGAGGTCAAGTACAACGGTGACGAGTACCTCGTCCTCTCGGCTCGCGACGTGCTCGCGATCATCGAGAAGTAGTCCACCGAAGCACCTGTAAGCAGACGCTTCGAATCGCGCCCCTGACCCCCTGGTTTCTCCGGGCGTTCAGGGGCGCGGTTTTTTCCACGATTTCCGAGAGGGCTGAACCGCTCCCATGGCGAAGATCCTGAAGTTCGACGAGGACGCCCGTCGCGCCCTTGAGCGCGGCGTCAACAAGCTGGCCGACACGGTGAAGGTGACGATCGGCCCCAAGGGCCGCAACGTCGTCATCGACAAGAAGTTCGGCGCCCCCACGATCACCAACGACGGTGTCACGATCGCCCGCGAGGTCGAGATCGAGGACCCGTTCGAGAACCTCGGCGCCCAGCTCGTGAAGGAGGTGGCGACCAAGACCAACGACATCGCGGGTGACGGCACCACCACCGCCACCGTGCTCGCCCAGGCCCTGGTCCGCGAGGGTCTGCGCAACGTCGCCGCCGGCGCCTCCCCGGCCGCCCTGAAGAAGGGCATCGACGCCGCGGTCAAGGCCGTGTCCGAGGAGCTCCTCGCGACCGCCCGCCCGATCGAGGACAAGTCCGACATCGCCGCCGTCGCCGCGCTCTCCGCGCAGGACCAGCAGGTCGGCGAGCTCATCGCCGAGGCGATGGACAAGGTCGGCAAGGACGGCGTCATCACCGTCGAGGAGTCCAACACCTTCGGCCTGGAGCTGGAGTTCACCGAGGGCATGGCCTTCGACAAGGGCTACCTCTCGCCGTACATGGTCTCCGACCAGGAGCGTATGGAGGCCGTCCTCGACGACCCGTACATCCTGATCAACCAGGGCAAGATCTCCTCCATCCAGGACCTCCTGCCGCTGCTCGAGAAGGTCATCCAGGCCGGCAGCTCCAAGCCCCTGCTGATCATCGCCGAGGACGTCGAGGGCGAGGCCCTCTCCACCCTCGTCGTCAACAAGATCCGCGGCACCTTCAACGCCGTCGCCGTCAAGGCGCCCGGCTTCGGTGACCGCCGCAAGGCGATGCTCCAGGACATGGCCACCCTCACCGGTGCCACGGTCATCTCCGAGGAGGTCGGCCTCAAGCTCGACCAGGCCGGTCTCGACGTGCTGGGCACCGCCCGCCGCGTGACCGTCTCCAAGGACGACACCACGATCGTGGACGGCGCCGGCTCCTCCGAGGACGTCCTCGGCCGCGTCAACCAGATCAAGGCCGAGATCGAGTCCACGGACTCCGACTGGGACCGCGAGAAGCTCCAGGAGCGCCTCGCGAAGCTGGCCGGCGGCGTGTGCGTGATCAAGGTCGGCGCCGCCACCGAGGTGGAGCTGAAGGAGAAGAAGCACCGTCTGGAGGACGCCATCTCCGCGACCCGCGCCGCGGTCGAGGAGGGCATCGTCTCCGGTGGTGGCTCCGCGCTCGTCCACGCCGTCAAGGTCCTCGAGGGCAACCTCGACAAGACCGGCGACGAGGCCACCGGTGTCGCCGTGGTCCGCCGCGCCGCCGTCGAGCCGCTGCGCTGGATCGCCGAGAACGCCGGCCTCGAGGGCTACGTCATCACCTCGAAGGTGTCGGAGCTCGACAAGGGCCAGGGCTTCAACGCCGCGACCGGCGAGTACGGCGACCTGGTCAAGGCCGGCGTCATCGACCCGGTGAAGGTCACGCGCTCCGCCCTGGAGAACGCCGCCTCGATCGCCTCCCTGCTGCTCACGACCGAGACCCTGGTCGTCGAGAAGAAGGAAGAGGAGCCGGCGGACGCGGGCCACTCGCACGGCCACGGTCACTCGCACTGAGTCCCGTAACGCGTAGCTGAGCCCCGAAGCTCACAGCCGAGGCCCGGTGCCCCCGTCGCGGGGGCACCGGGCCTCGGCGCGTCGGTCCTACGCCTCGACCGCCCCGAGCTGCCCCATCAGCCCGAGCATGTCGTACTGCCACCACCCCGCGACGGCCTTCCCGTCCTCCCGGAACCGCTGGATCAGCGTGCCGGTCATCTCCACCGCGATCCCGCTCGGCTGGAGCCCCATGAAATCGCCGGTGTGGGTGGCGTTCCACGTCCAGCGGGTGCACACCCGGTCACCCTCGGCGATCTGGTCCTCGACGGTGAACGCGAAGTCGAAGCCGCTCCGCCACATCTCCACCTCGCGCCGCACCGCGTCCATGCCGATGGCGTCCGCCGGGTTGGACGGATCGTGGTCGTGGTACCCCTCGGCGACCACCTGGTCGAGCGCCGACAGCTCCTCCCCGCCGCCGAGCAGCGCGAGGAAGCGGCGGGAGTTCCCCTTGTACAGGGCCTCGTCGCGGACCACGTCCAGATCGGTGAAGGTCGGCATCTCGTCGCAGAGCGCCACCATCTCCCGGAAGATCCGGTCGGTCTCCGGCAGCTGCGAGTTGCGCATGGCCACGTCGTACGAGGGGAACTCGACGATCTCCACGACATGGGAGGCGTCGGATCGGTCCGTGCCGACGATGCTGTGGGTGGCGGTGCGCTTGCCCTTGGTCTGTTCGACCCACTCGTCCATGAGCCGGTTCAGGTCGTCGATCCGGCTGGTCTTGCAGTCGATTATCTGTACGAAACTCATGACGCCTCCCGGGCCGGGGCGGACCCTTCCAGTTTAGGTCCGCGGGGGCGGGGTGCCCTGGCAGCATGGGGGCCATGCGGGCCATGGGGGAGGAACCGGGGGAGCGGCCGGTCACCGTCGAGAACGGCACGGGGATCGTCGTCGTCGGGGACGGGAACCGGGTCGTGGTGGGCGCCGCGCCCGGCGTCCGGTCCGCGTACTGGGAACAGGTGCGCCGCATCGCCCCGGACGAACTCATCGCCCGGGAAACGGAGTTGGCGGAGCTCGCCACCTTCTGTCTCGCGGACGGGCCCGGATACCTGTGGTGGCGGGCGGACGCGTGGGCCGGCAAGACGGCGCTCATGGCCTGGTTCGCCCTGCACCCGCCGCCGGGCGCGCGGATCGTCCCCTTCTTCGTCACCGCCCGCTGGGCCGCCCAGAACGACGCGGCGGCGTACGTGGACGTCGTCCTGGAACAGCTCGCCGAACTGGCCGGCGAACCGCTGCCCGCCCTCCTCACCGCCGCCACCCGCGAGACCCACCTGCTGCGCCTGTACGGAACGGCCGCCCGCGCCTGCGCCGGGCGCGGCGAACGCCTGATCCTCCTCGTCGACGGCCTCGACGAGGACCGGGGGGTGACCACCGGGCCGGACGCCCACTCGATCGCGGCCCTCCTCCCGCCGGACGCGCGGGTGATCGTCTCCGGCCGCCTCAACCCACCCCTCCCCCCGGACGTCCCCGACGCCCACCCCCTCCGCGCATCGGCCGCCGTCCGCGTCCTTGCCCCGTCCCCGTCCGCCCGCGCGATCCGGGTGGAGGCGGAACGCGAGCTGAAGCACCTCCTGGCGGCCGGCGGCCTCCCGTACGACCTGCTCGCCCTCCTCACGGCCGCGGGCGGCGGCCTGACGGCGGACGACCTCGCGGAGCTGACCGACGAGGTCCCGTACCGGGTGCGGGACGTGCTGCGCACCGGGCCCGGGCGCACCTTCGCCCCGGCCGGCCCCGCCTACCTCCTCGCCCACGAGGAACTCGCCGCCCAGGCCCGGGAGATGCTCGGCACCCGCGAACTGGCCAGCTTCCGGGCCCGGTTGCACACCTGGGCGGAGAGCTGGCGCGAGCGCGGCTGGCCGGAGGCCACCCCGGACTACCTGCTCCGGGGG
Organism: Streptomyces sp. NPDC023157; assembly: GCF_055560575.1. Taxonomy (NCBI): domain Bacteria; kingdom Bacillati; phylum Actinomycetota; class Actinomycetes; order Kitasatosporales; family Streptomycetaceae; genus Streptomyces; species Streptomyces sp. NPDC023157. The sequence continues at coordinate 335,799 of NZ_JBVHIL010000004.1, read as the reverse complement.
TACGTGGCCACCCTGCGCGCCGCCGGCGACGTCGACCGGCTCGTGGGCTGCGCCCTCGACCCCGTACGCCACGACCGGCTGCTCGCGGCGACCGGCGGCGACGGGGCGGCCCTCGCGGAGGTCCGGGCGGCGTCGGAAGCCCTCCTCACGGGCGGCGACCGGCCGGACCTGATCCCCCTGATGCTGCGGCTCGCGGTCCGGCGCGACGACCTGGAGCTGAGCGGCGGGCTCGTCCGGCCGGAGCTCGCGGCGGGGTGGGCGGCGGTCGGCGAGGTCGACCGGGCGGTGGCGCTGGCGCGGGCGGCGGGCGACGAGCGGGCGGTGGCGGGGCTGTGCGCGGTGGCGACGAAGCTGCTGGAGCGCGGGGACCGGGACAGGGCCGTCGCTCTCGCGGAGGAGGCGGAGGAGCTGGGGCTGGCGCTGCGGGAACGGGGGGGCCTTGGGCAGGACGATGCGGCCGAGGCGACGGCCCTGCTGCTGGTCGCGCTCGGCCTCCATGACCGGGCGGAGCGGCAGATCCATCGGATCGGCAGCGAGCTGGACCGCTACGGGCCGCTGTACACCCTGACCCGCGCGTACTGCGCAGGGGAGGAGTACGGGCGTGCGCTCGTACTCGCGCGCGGTGAGCCGAACATCAGGCTGCGTGCCAACGCGCGCTCCGAGACGGTCCGGTCCCTGATCAGAGTGGGCCGGTACGAAGACGCCGAGCGGGCGGCGCGCGAGGGGGACGCGAACCGCGCGGTCCGGGCCCTGGTCCTGATCCGGGCGGCGGTCACGCTCCGGGAGGCGGGCCAGGGCGGGATAGGGGAGGCGCTCCTGGCTGAGGGGCTGGGGGAGTGGGGGTCCACGCAGCCGGAAGAGGACGGGGCCGGGATCCGGCGCAAGCTGATCGAGGCCTTGGTGGAGGCGGGGGAGTCGGCCCAGGCGCGCAGGACTCCGGACCGGCGTTTCGACTTCGGCGACGAGGAGAACTACGCCGTGGCCCTGGCCCGGATCGGCGCGTGGGAACTGGCCTGGGAGGCGCTCGACCGAGTCCGGGAAGACTGGGTGGAGGGCACCCTGGTGCGCTTCGCCCGGGTCACGGCCGATCGCGGGCGGGACGTGGAGGCCGAGCAGATGGGCCGGGAGCTGGACGAGGACGAGTTCTCCGAGTACCTGTGGGAGGTCATCGCGGAGACCCGCCTCGGGCGGGGCCAGCCGGACACGGTCACGCCTCTGCTCGACCGGCTGGCGCACAGCGCCCGTGGCTTCGCCGCCATCGGCGCGTACGTGCGGCAACTGGCCGCACGGGGACGAGTCGATGAGGTTCGTGCCGTGCTGGCGCGCATGAGCGGACCCGAGTACGAGCTGCGGCTCAGTTCCGCGCTGCTCGGACCGGCAGCGGAGGCCTTGCACGACGCGGGGTACGTCGCTGAGGCGCGGGAGCTGCTGGTGTCCGCCGAGGCGGGCAGCCGCAGGCCACCCCGGTACGAATTCGTGGAACGGCTGGCGCGGGTCGCCCACGCTCTCGCAGAAGCGGGGCGCCCGGAGGTGGCCTCGGCCGTGCTTGACGCCTTGGACCCCGAGGACGGCGACGACCGGCAAGTGGTGTCGGCTCTGCTGGCCGTCGGGCGGATCGAGGAGGCCGAGGAGCTCGCCCTGGGCGCCGACCCGTTCGCCGACGGGCTCCTGGAGGTCGGCGCCGCCTGGGTCGCGTGCGGGAGCTACGCCCGTGCGGATGCGCTGGCCCGCGTCGTCAAGTACCGGATCGCCGCGGTCGTGGCCGTGGCGTACGCGGAGGCGGGCGACCCGGACAAGGCCGCCGACCTCATACCGGGGCTGTCCGGCGACCTGGAGGTGATCGAGGTCTCCACCGCCCTCGCCCATGCCTTGGACCTCCAGAGCCGCCGCGAGGAGGCGGAGCAGTGGTTGGACCGGGCGGTGGGACTGGCCTGGCCCCGGGCAGCGACCACCGCCGTCATGCTGCCCGACCTGGTCCGCGCCCAACTCGCCCTCGGCCGCCAAGGCGAGGCGACCGCGCTGCTGCAGCGAGCCACCAGGTCCTGGCTCACCTACTACGGTTCGTCCCAGCCCGAGCACCTCCTCCGCGCCTGGGTCCTGCTCGGCGCCCACGACCACGCCCTCGACCTCGCGTGGAAGCTGGAGCCGGACGCCGTCCAGAAGGCCCTGCCGCCCCTCGCCGCCGACCTCGCCCGCGCCGGCGCGTACGAGCGCGCCGAGACGGTCCTCGCGGACCTGCACCACCTGGGCCCCAAGTGCGCCGCCGCGTACACCGTCCTGGCCGTCGAGCACCCCGACCCGGTCCGGGCCCGCGAGGTGACCGCCCTCGCCCTGCACCTGGGGCCCTGGTACGAGGCACTGCCGGCCGTGCTGGCCCGCGAGCCGGGGGCGGTGGAGCAGGTCACGGCGGAGGGCGAGCGGCTACGGGCCCTCCTCGGCTAGGCCGACCGCTAGGCCGACCGCGTGAGGTCCACCGCCCGTACCTCCTCCGCGAACGGCTCCCCCCGCCCGTACCGCGCCACCTCCTCGATCGCCCGGTCCGCCATCCGGTGCAGCTCGTTGCCGAGGGAGCCTGCGACGTGGGGGGTGAGGAGGACGTTGGGGAGGGTCCACAGGGGGGAGTCGGGGGCGGGGAGTTCGGGGTCCGTGACGTCGAGGACGGCGTGGAGGCGGCCGGAGCGGAGGTGGGGGAGGAGGGCGGTCTCGTCGACGAGGGAGCCGCGGGCGGTGTTGACGAGGGTCGCGCCGTCGGGCATCGCGGCGAGCTGGGCGGCGCCGAGCATGTGGTGGGTGGCGGGGAGTTGGGGGGCGTGGACGGAGACGACGGTGGAGCGGGCGCAGAGTTCGTCGAGGGGGACCGGTGTCACGCCGGGGCCGGGGTCGGTCGTGTACGGGTCGTACAGCAGGATCTCGAAGTCGAAGGGGCGCAGGAGGTCGATGACCCGGCGGCCGATGCGGGAGGCGCCGATGATGCCGACGGTGCGGCGGTAGTTGCCCCAGGCGGTGGACTCGTCGAGCCAGGCCTGGTCGGTGCGCAGCTCGGCGTACTGCTGGGCGGAGCGCAGGACGCGTTTCCCGGCGAAGAGGATCGCGGCGAGCGTGTATTCGGCGACGGGCAGCGCGTTGGCGGCGGCGGCCGAGGTGACCTGGATGCCGCGGTCCCAGCAGGCGTCGGTGATGTGGTGTTTGACCGAGCCGGCCGCGTGGACGACGCCTTTGAGGCGGGGGGCGCGGGCCAGGACGTCGGCGGTGAGCGGGGTGGTGCCCCAGCAGGTGAGGAGGAGTTCGGCCTCGGCGAGGGCGGCGGCGACCTCGGGCGTGGGGTCGGCGAGGTCGTGGGCGACGAGCCGCGGGTCGGTGCGCGTGAGGGCGGCGAGGCGGTCGCGGTGGGCGTCGGTGAGGAGGCGTTCGGCGATGCCGGGGCCCATGGCGAGCAGGAGCCGGGGGCGGTTGTCAGTGGCGGGGTGCATCGTGGGATCTGTGCTCCTCACTTGACGCTGCCGGCGGTCAGGCCCGCTTTCCAGTGGCGCTGGAGGGAGACGAAGGCGACGACGAGGGGGACGACGGCGAGCAGGGATCCGGTGACGACGAGGGGGTAGAAGTCGGGTTCGGCGTGGGCGTTGCTGTTCCAGGAGTAGAGGCCGAGGCTGAGCGGGAACAGCTTCTGGTCGGAGAGCATCACGAGGGGGAGGAAGAAGTTGTTCCAGATCGCGGTGAACTGGAAGAGGAAGACGGTCACGAAGCCGGGCATGACCATGCGCAGACCGATGGACCAGAAGGTGCGCAGTTCGCCGGCCCCGTCGATACGGGCGGCTTCGAGGGCCTCGTCGGGGATGTAGCCGGCGCTGAAGACGCGGGCGAGGTAGACCCCGAAGGGGTTGACGAGGACGGGCAGGATCACGGCCCAGTAGGTGTTGACGATGCCCACTTCGCTGGCGAGCAGGTACATGGGCAGGGCGAGCGCGGTGGTGGGGACGAGCACGCCCAGGAGGACGACGCCGAAGAGCGTCTCCTTGCCGGGGAAGTCGTACTTGTCGAAGGCGTAGCCCGCGGCGACGCTGACGAGCGAGCAGGCGAGGGCGCCGATGCCCGCGTACAGGAGGCTGTTCAGGTACCAGTGGAAGTAGATGCCGTCGTTGTAGTCGGCGAGGCGGGTGAGGTTGCCGCCGAGGTCGAAGCCCTCGAAGGAGAAGGCGTTTCCGGCGAGGAGTCCGCCGGCGTCCTTGGTGGCGGCGGTGAGCAGCCAGACGAGCGGGAAGAGCATGTAGACGACGGCGAGGACGAGGGCGCCGTTGACGGCGGTCTTCGACAGCCAGACGGAGGGCGTACGGGTCTTGCTCATGCGGCCTTTCCCTTCCGGCGGCCGCCGCTACGGCCGGTGAGGCGCGTGACGGCGAAGGAGAGCAGGGCGGCGGTCAGGGCGAGCAGGACGGAGGCGGCCGCGGCGAGGCCGTAGTCGTTGCGGTCGAAGGCCGCGGTGTACGCGTACATGTTGGGCGTCCAGGTGGAGGTGACGGCGGATCCGGTGCCCTTGTTGAGGATCAGCGGTTCGGTGAAGAGCTGGAGCGAGCCGATGACGGTGAAGAGGGCGACCATCGCCAGGGAGGCCCTGATCAGGGGGAGTTTGATGGAGAAGGCGATCCGCCAGGCGCCGGCGCCGTCGACGGTGGCGGCCTCAAGGACGGAGCGGTCGATGGCCTGGAGGGCGGCGTAGAAGATCACCAGGTTGTAGCCGAGCCACTCCCACAGCGCGATGTTGACGACGGAGGGGAGGGCGCCTTCGGGGGAGAAGAAGTCGAAGCCGACGCCGCCGGCCTCCATGGCCTGGACGACCGGGCTGAGCTGGGGGGTGTAGAGGTAGACCCAGATCAGCGCGGCGATGATGCCGGGGACGGCGTGCGGCAGGAAGAGCGCGAGCTGGAAGAAGCGGCGGGCGCGGGCGAGCGCCGAGTCGAGCAGCAGCGCGAGGCCGAGGGCTCCGGCGAGCAGCAGCGGGATGTAGAGCAGGCAGTATCCGAGCAGCACGCCGAAGCCTTCGAGGAAGGCCCGGTCACCGAGCGCCGCGGTGTAGTTGTCGAGTCCGCTGAAGACGGTCTCGGTGCCGCCGAAGCCGAGCCCCGACTGCTTCTCGGTGAAGAGGCTGAGCCAGACCGCGTATCCGATCGGCACCACCATCACCACGGTGAACAGCAGGAAGAACGGGGTCAGCAGGGTCGCGGCGGCGCGGGTGCGGGCCTTCACCGGATCAGCCCTCGACCTTCAGTCCGCGCTTGGTGAGCTCGGCGACGGTGGCGTCGTGGCCGGCCTTGATCGCGTCGGTGATGCCGGGACCGCCCTGGGCGATCTTGCCGAACTGGTCCTTGATGGTGGTGTTGGTGGTGCCGGTGGTCGGTCCCCAGGCCCAGCCGGGGGCGATGGAGGCGCCGGACCGCTCGAAGAGGGCGTAGATGTCCTGGCCGCCGTAGTAGCTCGCGTCGAAGACCTGCTTGGCGACCGGGCGCAGTGCGGTGGCGGCGGGGAAGGCGCTGGAGGTGCCGGAGGCGATGCGGGCCTTCACACCGGCCTCGGTGGTGGACATCCACTCGGCGAACTCGACGGCCGCGTCCTTCTTCTTGCTGTCCTTGGTGACGGCGAAGGAGGTGCCGCCGAGCATGCCGCTGGCGGGGGTGCCGTTCCAGTTCGGCATGGGGGCGACGGCCCACTTGCCGCTCTGCTCGGGCAGGGTGCCCTTGAGGACGCCGGCGCCCCAGGAGGCGCCGAGGTAGCCGATGGTGGTGCCGTTCTTCAGGGAGCCGGTCCACTCGGGGCTGAAGGAGGCGTTCTTGTGGACGAGGTCGGCGTCGAGGAGGCCCTGCCAGTAGGCGGCGACCTTGGTGGTGGCGGCGTCGGTGGTGTCGATCTTCCAGGTGTCGTTCTCGGCCTTGAACCACTGGGCGCCGGCCTGCCAGGCCATGGCCTCGAAGGTGGTCGGGTCGTCGGGGAAGAAGGTGGCGATCCGGGCCTTGGCGTCGGCCTTCTTCACCTTCTCGGCGGCGGACCTGAACTCGTCCCAGGTCGTGGGGACGTCGACCTGGTACTTGGCGAAGAGGTCCTTGCGGTAGAAGAACGCCTGCGGCGCGGCGTCGAAGGGCACCGCCCAGCTCTTGCCGCCGAGGGTGGTCAGCTGCACGGCCTGCGGCAGCAGCTTGGCGCGGTCCTGTTCGGTGAACGCGTCGCCGATGTCCTGGAGGGCCCCGGAGGAGACGAACTCGGGGAGCGAGGAGTACTCGATGGAGACCAGGTCGGGGGCGTTGCCCGCCTTCACGGCGTTGGAGATCTTGGCGTAGCCGCCGGCGGTGCCGGAGGGGATCTCCTCGAACTTCACCTGGATGTTCTTGTGGGAGGCGTTGAACGCGTCGACCACGTCCTTGGAGCCCTTGGCCCAGCCCCAGAAGGTGAGGGTCACGGGACCTGCGGGCTTGCCCGCGGAGTCGTCACCGCCGCCGCCGCAGGCCGTGAGGGCGGCGAGGGCGGTGGCGGTGACGGTGGCGGCGGCTATGACGCGGGGGGTTCTCCGACTACGGGGCACGGCACGGCTCCTGACACGGCGGCACGGACGGGTTGGCCGTGATCCTGTGACCGTTCATGACCGAAGTCAAGAGCGAAAGATTGAATGATCGAAAAAAGATCAGAATCCGGAGGGGGTGGGCACCCCGGTTCCCGAGGGGGCGGGCGCCCCGCACGAGGACCGCACCCGCAGGCTCGGCAGCAGGCTCAGATGCCGCCGCGCCGCCTCCTCGCCACCGCCCGCACCGGCCGCTGAAACACGCTCCACCAGCAGCTCCGTGGCATGCCGGCCCACCTGCCGCTTCGGCGGCGCGACCGCCGTCAGCGGGGTGTCGGCGAGCGCGGCGACCTCGTCGTCGTACGCGATCAGGGCCAGGTCCTCCGGCACCCGCACCCCCAGCTCGGCCAGGCGCTGCACGATCTGGATCGCGTCCACGTCGTTGTGCACCAGGGCCGCGCTCGCCCGCCCGGACCCCACCGCCTCGTGCAGGGCCCGCACCGCCCGCTCGAAGCCCTCGGGGTCCCGCTCGGCCGGTACGGAGTCGATCACCGCCCGCGGCGCCTCCAGGCCCAGCGTGCGCAGCGCCTCGGCGTACCCCGCGCGCACGGCGAGCGCCGTCGGGCTGTCCCCGCGCGCCACGAGCAGCGGCGTCGCGTGGCCGAGCCCGAGCAGGTGGCGCAGGGCGAGCAGCACCCCGTGGGCGTGGTCCGAGGCCACCCGGTCCAGGCCGTCGAGCGGCGTGCCCGGGTCGGCCCGGCGCTCCAGGAGCACGGCGGGCACCGGCAGTTCGGCCAGCCAGTCCCCGTACGCGAGCCGGTCCTCCGGGCCCCGCCAGCCCGGCGCGACGAGCACGCCCTCGGCGCCCGCGGCGAGCAGGCCCTCGGTGCGCGCCCGGTCCTCCTCGGGCCGGTAGTCGGAGATCCGCAGGATGAGCCGGGCGCCGGCCCGGGCGGCCGCCTCGTGCGCGCCCCGGATGACCTCGGCGAAGTAGTACGTGGCGGAGGGCGCGAGCAGTCCGAGCACCAGGCCCCCGCCACCCTGGGGGCCCGCCGGGCCCTGGCCGCGGGGCCAGGAGACCTGGCCGTGCACCCGGTCCAGCAGGCCCCTGGCGGCCAGCGCCTCGACGTCCCGGCGCGCGGTGACGGGGGAGACCCCGAGCAGTCCGGCCAGGTCGGAGACGCGGGCCGTGCCGCGCTCGCGCACCAGGGCCAGCAGTCGGTCGTGTCGTTCGGCAGCACTCTCGCGCACGGTGCGGTTCCCCTCGGTTCCCCTGGCGGTGGTGGTCGTTCCCCGACCTTAGAGCAGCACGGCCCGAAATGATCGAACGGAGGGAGTTTCGATCATTCGCTCCGTCTCCTCTTGACGTTCGATCGAAGCGTCTTCAGGATTCCGGGCGACGCCGCCGTCACCCTCCGCAGCACGGAATCCCAGGGAGCATCATGCCCACGCCACCCGAGAACCGTGAGCTCAGCCCGTACACCGGCTGGACCCGGGCCCACTGGGAGACCACGGCCGACCGCCTCCTGCTCGCCGTACGCCCCCACACCTCGCCCCGCGGCGCCCTCATCCACCTGCCGGGCCCCCGCCCCAGCCGGTCGGGCCCCCGCTCCGACGGCCTGGAGGGCTACGCCCGCACCTTCCTCCTCGCCGCCCTGCGCACCGCGCACGGCGACGACCCGCAGGGGCACCTCGACCGCTACGCCGAAGGACTCGCCGTCGGCACGCGGCACCCCGGCACCACGGGCCCCGAGTCCTGGCCCCGCATGGCCGACACCCGGCAGGCCGTCGTCGAATCCGCCTCCGTCGCCCTCGCCCTGCGCCTGACCCGCCACCGCCTCTGGGACCAGCTCGACACCCGCGCCCGCGAACGGATCGCCGACTGGCTGCTCCCCGCCCTCGGCCCCTCGCCCGTCGACAACAACTGGTGGCTCTTCGGCCTCACCGTCGCCGGCTTTTTCCAGGACGCCGGCATCGAGACCGACCGCGCCGCCGCCACCGTCGACCGCGCCCTCGAACGGATCGAGCACTGGTACCTCGGCGACGGCTGGTACAGCGACGGCGACAACCGCGCCTTCGACCACTACAACCCCTGGGCCCTGCACTTCTACCCCGTCCTGCACGCCCACCTCTCCGGCGACCGCGCCCTCCTCGACCGCTACGGCCCCCGGCTGCGCACCCAGCTCGACGCCCACACGCTCCTCTTCGACACGAACGGCGCCCCCCTCCCGTACGGAAGGTCCCTGACCTACCGCTTCGCCGCGGCCGCCGCCCCCTGGCTGGGCGCCCTCACCGGCCACACCCCGCTCACCCCCGGCGCCACCCGCCGCCTCGCCTCCGGCAGCCTCCGCTACTTCCTCGACCGCGGCGCCACCGACACCCGCGGCCTGCTCACCCTCGGCTGGCACGGCCCCTACGAGCCCGTCCTGCAGAGCTACTCGGGCCCCGGCTCCCCCTACTGGGCCGCCAAGGGCTTCCTCGGCCTGCTGCTCCCCGCCGACCACCCCGCCTGGACCGACCCCGAGGAACCCCTGCCCGCCGAACGCGCCGACACCGTACGGGCCTTCGGCCCCACCGGCCTCCTCGTCCAGACCACCGCCGCCGACGGGCTGGTCCGCCTCCACAACCACGGCAGCAACCACGTGGGAGACCCCGGCACCGACGACCCCGGCTACTCCCGCCACGCCTACTCCACCCGCACCGGCCCCACCACCGCCCCCGACCCCGCCGACAACCACTTCGCCCTGCTCGACGCCGACGGCCACGCCACCCGCCGCGGGCCCGTCACCCCGCTCGGCACCGGCCCCGACCGGGCCCTCTCCCGGCACACCCCGCTCCCCGGCGTCCACGTCGTCTCCGCCGTCCTCGTCCACGGCCGCGCCGAGGTCCGCGCCCACCTCGTCCTGGGCGCCCCCGAAGGGACCCCCGTACGGCAGACCGGCTGGACCGTCCACCCCGACGGACCCGCCTCCCAGCTCCACCCCGTCCACGGCTACGCCCCCGACGTCACCGAACTCCCCACCGGCGGCACCCTCCAGGGCCCGGCCCCCACCCGTACCCCCGCCGTGCACGGCACCACCAGCGGCCCCGCCACCCTCTTCGTCGCCCTCGCCTCCCTCACCGCCGAAGCCGGGCCCGGCACCGGGCCCGGCACCGGGCCCGGCACCGGCCCCGGCACCGGCCCCGGCACCGGCCCCGCCCCCGTCCATGAACTCGCGAACGTCCAGGTCAGCGACGCCCGCACCCTGCACGTGACCTGGCAGAACGGCACCACCTCCCGCCTCACCCTCGACGCCCCCGACCCGGAGGACCAGTGACCCAGCGCCGTACGTACGCGGCCCTCACCGCCGCCGCCCTCGCACTGCCGCTCCTGACCACCGCCCCCGCCACGGCCGCCCCGCGCACCGGCGACCGCCACTACGTCGACTGCTCGGCCACCGCCCCCGGCGACGGCAGCGCCCGACGCCCCTGGACCACCCTCGCCGAGGCCAACGCCCACCCCTACGGGCCCGGCGACCGCCTCCTGTTCAAGCGCGGCACCACCTGTGCCGGCACCCTCGCCCCCCAGGGCGCGGGCGCGCCCGGAGCCCCCTTCACCATCGCCGACTACGGCGACGCGCCCGGCCGCGCGGTCATCGACGGCAACGGCGCCCACGACGCCGTCCTCCTCGCCAACACCCAGTACCTCCGGCTCACCCGCCTGGAGATCACCAACGCCGCCGCCCCCGGCACCGAACGCAACGGCGTGCGGCTGCGCCTCGCGGACTACGGCGCCGCCAAGGGCATCACCCTCGACCACCTCGCCCTCCACGACATACGCGGCGGAGACGCCAAGACCCTCACCGGATCCAGCGCCATCCACGTCGCCGTCGAGGGCACCACCGTCCCCAGTTGGTACGACGGGCTCGACATCGGCCACAACGACATCCGCGACGTCGACCGCGAGGGCGTCTACTTCAAATCCCGCTTCTCCAGGCGCGACCTGGTCGGAAACCAGCAGGACCCGGTCGCCTTCCCCGGCCCCTGGACCCCCAGCCTCCGGGTCCGCGTCCACCACAACACCCTGACCTCGATCGCCGGCGACGGCATCAAGATCGACACCACCAGCGGCGCCCGCGTCGACCACAACCGCGTCGACGGCTTCCAACTACGCTCCCAGGCCGCCAACGCCGGCATCTGGACCTTCAACACCGACGACACGACCGTCGAGTACAACGAGGTCTCAGGCGGCGGCAACACCAAGGACGGCATGTCCTTCGACGCCGACGGCGCCTCCAAGGGGACCGTCTTCCAGTACAACCACAGCCACGACAACGCCGGCGGCTTCCTGCTGATCTGCCCGTACAGCGGCGCTCAGACCCTCGACACCGTCGTCCGCTACAACCTCAGCGTCGACGACGGCGCCCGCCTCATCCAGAACTGCTGGGGCCCCATCCTCAACACCCGTATCTACAACAACACCTTCGTCAACCGGACGACCGTCCCCACCTACCTCGTCCAGGACGACGCGGGCAGCCCCGCCACCACCCGCCACGAACTCACCCTCACCAACAACCTCTTCGTCAACGAAGGCACCCCCGGCGGCTACGCCTTCAAGAACCCCACCCCGGCCCTCACCTTCACCAACAACCTCTTCCACAACATCCCCATGGCCCGCCCCAACCCCGGCGGCCTCACCGCGAACCCCCTCCTCAACCCCGACCTGACGCTGTCCCCCGACTCCCCGGCCCTGTCCGCCGGCACCCCCGTCGAGAACAACGGCGGCAGGGACTGGTTCGGGAACGAGGTGTCGGCGACATCGCCCCCGAACATCGGGGCGTACGAAGGCCCGGGCGAGAACTAGCGCCCGAAGGCCCTACTCGGAGCCCTACTCGGGCCCCTACTCCCCTACTTGGGCCCGTACTTGCGCCCCGCCCGGGAGGACACCCCGCCCAGCACCCCGCGCGGAGCCAGCTTCACCACGCCCATCAGGGCCTTGTAACGGGGATCGGGGATGGACAGCGTCCGTCCCCGGGCCAGATCGGCGAGCGCCGCGGAGACCAGCTTGTCCGCGTCGAGCCACATCCAGCCCGGGATGTTGTCCGTCCCCATCCCCGCCCGCTGGTGGAACTCCGTCCGCACGAACCCCGGGCACAGCGCCATCAGCCGCACCCCCGTGCCCGCGAGGTCCCGCGCCGCGCCCTGCGTGAACTGCACGACCCACGCCTTCGACGCCCCGTAGGTGCCCCGCGGCAGGAACGCCGCCACCGAGGCGACGTTCACCACCCCGCCGCGCCCCCGGGCCCGCATCGCCTCCGACGCCGCCGAGGTCAGCCGCAGCACCGCCTCGCAGTGCACCTTCAGCATCTTCAGCTCGTCGGCCATCGAGACTTCCAGGAACCGGCCCTTGTTGCCGAACCCGGCGTTGTTCACCAGCAGGTCCACCGGCTGCTTGGCGTCCGAGAGCCGCGCCACGACGGCCTCGATCCCCTCCTCCTCGGAGAGGTCCGCCGCCAGCACCTCCGCCTCGATGCCATGCCGGTCGTGCAACTCCGTCGCCTGTTCCCGAAGCCGCTTCACATCGCGCGCCACGAGCACCACGTCATGCCCGTCCGCGGCCAGCCGCCGCGCGAAGGCGGCGCCGATGCCGGCGGTCGCGCCCGTAATCAGTGCAGTCGTCATACGCGGCACGTTAACCCGCGCCGTGTGAACGCCGTGTGTGGGAAAGCGGCCCGCCCCGGCCCCCCTACGTCTCCCCTTGCGTCTCCCTCTACTTCTCCCCGTACTTCTCCGCGTAGTTCCGCGCCAGCGCCAGCAGCCCCGACTCCATCCACTCGGCGGCCACCAGCGTGCTCGGGAGCTGGGAGCGGTCGGTGGTGGCGGCGTGGTGGAGGCGGGCGATGGTGATGGGATGGGTGGGGCGGTGGATGACGGTGATGGGGTCGCCCGCGCGGATGTCGCCCGGTTCGATCACGCGGAGCAGGGCGCCGGGGCCCGCCGGTGACTGGTTGAGGCGGCGGACCCAGGCGGTCTCCTGGACGAAGCCGGCGAAGGTGCGGCACGGGATGCGGCCGCCGGTGACCTCCAGGACGAGGTCGGGACCGATGCGCCAGCGCTCGCCGATGAGGGCGCCGTTCACGTCGAGGCCGCGGGTGGTGAGGTTCTCGCCGAAGGAGCCGGGGGGCAGGGGGCGGCCGAGTTCGCGCTCCCAGCTCTCCATGTCCTCGCGCGCGAAGGCGTGCACGGCGCGGTCGGCGCCGCCGTGGAAGCGCAGGTCGCACACGGTGTCGCCGGCGACGCCGCTGGCTCCTCCGGGGGCGGGGGCGGCGACTCGTACGGGGCCGTCGACCGGGCGCTTGTCGATGCCGGTCCGGCCGGAGGGGGCGCTGGTGTAGTCGACGGTCTTGGGGCGGCCCACGTTCACGCTCAGGAGTTCCATGGGGGCAGCCTAGGCCGGGCGCGGACTTCCTCAAAGGTTGGTATAGAAATTCCGTGTTATGCCCAAGGAGGGCTTATGCTTGGGCCATGATCGAGGCCCGCCACCTTCGTGTCCTGCGCGCCGTCGCCGCCACCGGCTCCTTCTCCGCCGCCGCCCGCGAACTGGGCTGCACCCAGCCCGCGGTGAGCCAGCAGATGAAGGCGCTGGAGAGCTCCGCCGGCACGCCCCTGCTGATCCGTACCGGCCGCGAGATGCGCCTCACCCAGGCGGGCGAGGCCCTGGTGCGGCACGCGTCCGGGATCCTGGCCGGGCTGACCGCCGCCGAGGAGGAGGTCGCGGCCATCGCCGGGCTGCGGGCCGGACGGGTGCGGCTCGTCTCGTTCCCCAGCGGCAGCTCCACCCTCGTCCCCACCGCCCTCGCCGCCCTGCGCGCCGCCCATCCCGGCACCCGCGTCTCCCTCGTGGAGGCCGAGCCGCCGCGCTCGGTGGAGATGCTGCGCGAGGGCGACTGCGACGTGGCCCTCGCCTTCCGTTACGGGGCGAGCCCGGACAGCTGGGACGACCTGGTGGTCCGCCCGCTCCTCGCCGACCGGCTCGTCGGCCTCGTGCCCGAGGGGCACCGGCTGGCCGGGGCGGAGTCGGTGGGCATGGGCGAACTGGCCGAGGACCCGTGGATCGCGGGCTGCCCGCGCTGCCGCCGCCAGCTGGTGGACGTCTGCCGGGAGGCCGGCTTCACCCCGCGCATCGACTTCGCCACCGACGACTACCCGGCCGTGATCGGCCTGGTGGGCGCGGGTCTCGGCGTGGCCGTCCTGCCGGAGCTCGCCATCGAGTCCGTACGGCCCAAGGGCGCCGTCACCGTCACGGTGGAGCCCGCCGTGGAGCGCGAGATCGTGGCGCTCACCCTTCCGGACCTGGCCCAGGTCCCGGCCGTCGCGGCCACCCTGGACGAGCTGACCCGGGCCTCGGCCCGCGCCGCCGAGCGGTCGGCGCCGACACGCGCTTAGGCCGTACGAGTGAGATAGGGGCGCCGCCGTACGGGTGGTCCGCGCACCGCCGTCCGGGGGACCGGGGCACGGGACGGGGTGCGCCGTCCGGGTGAACAGGGTCCGGCCGTACGGGTGTGGGCGCACGCCCGTCGGGGTGAGTGCGCTGGGCCGGGGGAGTGAGAGCGCCGGGACCGTGTGGGTGACGGGGAAGGTATCGGCCGGGCGAGCGCGTGCGGGCGGTGCGCGGTACGCGCCCGCCGTCCGGGGCACGGGTCCGGCCCGTGGCCTCTCCGGTGGGCGTTCCGCGCGGCGGGCGTGCGGGACGGCGCGGTCGCCGGGGCCGCACGCCCCCGCGCCGCGTGCGGCGCGGCTCCCCGGGGCCGGGGGTGGGGGCCCGGCCCGTGTCGTTCGAATGTCCCAAGTCGTGGTGCAGAAACGTTACTTCAGGCGTGACCCACGCCTGCCGTGCTCGTGTGGGACGCCCGCGCGGTGGCGGACGTCGTGACCAGGCGATTGCGGGCTCGACCCATGAGCTCTTCGCGTTCGTCCTCGGTGAGGCCGCCCCAGACGCCGTAGGGCTCCCGTACGGCGAGCGCGTGTGCCGCGCACTCCGCGCGTACCGGGCACCGCATGCAGACCTCTTTCGCCGAGTTCTCGCGCGCACTCCGTGCCGCGCCGCGCTCTCCCTCGGGGTGGAAGAACAGGGAGCTGTCGACCCCGCGGCAGGCCGCGAGCAGTTGCCAGTCCCACAGATCGGCGTTGGGTCCGGGAAGGCGGGAGAAATCTGCCATTGCGCTAGTCCCCTTGAAACCGTGTCGAACGGATTGGTGGGCGGGTTGATGGCTGATCGACGGGGCCCTTCGTCCCCCGTCGGGTGTCGCGTACCCGCTCTCGCGGGTTCGATCCGACCGTACAACTACTGTCTAAGTAGATGTAAATATGACTCATTGCGAATCTAGCCACAGACACCGCGAAAAGGGAAGAAAACCCGCTAAATGGGGCATACCTTCGAGTGAAGGACGGATGACCTGCGACGCTCTCCTCCGCATACGAGCCCTCACGTAGAGTGCCGAAGGCGGCCGTCCGACCCGTAACTCTTTCGAGTGACCGTCGTTGAGAGTGCGGAGGCGGTTGAAGGAACAAGCGCTCGGACAGATGTCCGGGGGTGTCAACCGCACAGGTGACGATACGTACCAGCCCTGGAGGCTCAAGGTGACGCGCTTCAGCTGCGAGAGCCGCGGAGGTCACGCATGACTTCCGTCCTCGTCTGCGACGACTCCCCGCTTGCCCGAGAGGCGCTTCGGCGGGCGGTCGCGACCGTGCCCGGCGTCGAGCGCGTGACCACCGCGGCCAACGGCGAGGAAGTCCTCCGCCGCTGGGGAGCGGACCGCTCGGACCTGATTCTGATGGACGTGCGCATGCCCGGCCTGGGCGGCGTGGAGACCGTCCGCCGGCTGCTCTCCGCGGACCCCGGCGCCCGCATCATCATGCTCACCGTCGCCGAGGACCTGGACGGTGTCGCGCTCGCGGTCGCCGCGGGTGCCCGTGGCTACCTGCACAAGGACGCCTCGCGCGCCGAGCTGCGGGCCACGGTCACCCAGGCCCTCGCCGACCCGACCTGGCGGCTGGCCCCGCGCCGGCTGCGCTCGGCCGAGATGGGTGCCGCGCCCACCCTCACCGCCCGTGAGATCCAGGTGCTCGAAGGGATGAGTCACGGCCGGTCCAACGCGGAGATCGGGCGCGAGCTCTTCCTCTCCGAGGACACGGTGAAGACGCACGCGCGCAGGCTGTTCAAGAAGCTGGGCGCCTCCGACCGGGCGCACGCCGTCGCGCTCGGATTCCGCTGGGGCCTGGTGCGCTGACCTGCGGCCATCGGCCGCATCCCCGTCCGCCGAGCGGCGGACGGGGTGGGCTTGTGTCACTTCTCCGCGGAATGCCGCATCCTTGATGGTGTGGAGTTCCTCGGGGACGAGACGAACGAGCCAGCGGACAACGAGCGGAAGGGGAGGGCGCAGGAGATGAGTGCCGGCGCACCTGCTCATAACGCTTCGGTGCACAACTACGGACGCGGTGCCGCGAACGAGCAGGCGTCAAGGCACCATGGAGCGATGCGCGACGACGAGACCAGTGGGTCCCCCGTGCCCGCAGGGCAGGGGGAGATCGGTGCACTCGTTCACCGTGCCGTGGAGGGGGACCAGCAGGCGACGCACGACCTCCTCGCGCGCGTGCACCCCCTAGCCCTGCGCTACTGCCGTACGCGGCTGAACCGGCTGCCCGGCGACGCCCGTCACTTCGTGGAGGACCTCGCCCAGGAGGTCTGCGTCGCCGTCCTGATGGCGCTGCCGCGCTACAAGGACACGGGGCGGCCCTTCGAGGCCTTCGTCTTCGCGATCGCCGGACACAAGGTCGCCGACCTCCAGCGGGCCGCCATGCGGCACCCGGGTTCGACGGCCGTGCCCTCCGACGAGATGCCCGAGCGGCCCGACGACTCGCTCGGGCCCGAGGAGCGGGCGCTCCTCAGCGACGACGCCGAATGGGCCAAGAAGCTGCTCGCCAACCTCCCGGAGAACCAGCGCGAGCTGCTCGTCCTCCGGGTGGCCGTCGGGCTGACCGCCGAGGAGACCGGGCAGATGCTCGGGATGTCCCCGGGGGCGGTCCGGGTGGCGCAGCACCGTGCGCTCAGCCGGCTGCGGGCGCTGGCCGAGCAGTAAGGGTTCGCGGGGGCAGGTGTCCCTCACGTACACGTACGAACGTCCAAAGCTGCTCGCTGATCTTGATCGTGGAATGAGACACGGCCGCGGCCCGTTAGCATGGACATCCGCACCGATCAAGGCCATTGGGGAAGGTGTCATGACCAACATCGACGGAGTGCCCGAGAAATTCGCGACACTCGGGCTGACCTACGACGATGTACTGCTGCTGCCGGGCGCGTCCGACATGGCGCCCGACCAGATCGACACCTCTTCGTACATCTCGCGGAACGTGCGGGTGAACATCCCCCTGCTCTCCGCCGCGATGGACAAGGTCACCGAGTCCCGGATGGCCATCGCCATGGCCCGTCAGGGCGGCGTCGGCGTCCTGCACCGCAACCTCTCCATCGCCGACCAGGCCAACCAGGTCGACCTGGTGAAGCGCTCCGAGTCCGGCATGGTGACCGACCCGATCACCGTGCACCCGGACGCCACGCTCGGCGAGGCCGACGCGATCTGCGCCAAGTTCCGCATCAGCGGCGTCCCGGTCACCGACCCGGCCGGCAAGCTGCTCGGCATCGTGACCAACCGTGACATGGCCTTCGAGTCGGACCGCAGCCGCCAGGTGCGCGAGGTCATGACCCCGATGCCGCTGGTCACGGGCAAGGTCGGCATCTCCGGCGTGGACGCCATGGAGCTGCTCCGCCGCCACAAGATCGAGAAGCTGCCGCTGGTCGACGAGGCCGGGCTACTCAAGGGCCTCATCACGGTCAAGGACTTCGTCAAGGCCGAGAAGTACCCGAACGCCGCCAAGGACAAGGACGGCCGGCTGCTCGTCGGCGCGGCCGTCGGCGTCGCCGGCGACTCGTACGAGCGCGCCCAGGCCCTGATCGAGGCGGGCGTCGACTTCGTCGTCGTCGACACCGCGCACGGCCACTCCCGGCTGGTCGGCGACATGATCGCCAAGATCAAGTCGAACTCCTCGGTCGACGTCATCGGCGGCAACGTCGCCACCCGCGACGGCGCCCAGTCGCTCGTCGACGCCGGCGCGGACGGCATCAAGGTCGGTGTCGGCCCCGGCTCCATCTGCACCACCCGCGTGGTCGCCGGCATCGGCGTCCCGCAGGTCACGGCCATCTACGAGGCCTCCCTCGCCGCCAAGGCGGCCGGCATCCCGGTCATCGGCGACGGCGGCCTGCAGTACTCCGGCGACATCGCGAAGGCGCTCGTCGCGGGCGCCGACACGGTGATGCTCGGCTCGCTGCTCGCGGGCTGCGAGGAGTCCCCGGGCGAGCTGCTCTTCATCAACGGCAAGCAGTTCAAGTCGTACCGCGGCATGGGCTCGCTGGGCGCCATGCAGACCCGCGGCGACCGCAAGTCCTTCTCCAAGGACCGCTACTTCCAGGAGGGCGTCGCCTCCGACGAGCAGCTGATCCCCGAGGGCATCGAGGGCCAGGTGCCCTACCGCGGCCCGCTCGCCTCGGTCGTGCACCAGCTCACCGGCGGTCTGCGTCAGTCGATGTTCTACGTCGGCGGCCGCACGGTCCCGGAGCTTCAGCAGAACGGCCGTTTCGTCCGGATCACCTCGGCGGGTCTCAAGGAGAGCCACCCGCACGACATCCAGATGACCGTCGAGGCGCCGAACTACAGCCGTAAGTAACAGAGCGCTGTCAGCGGCATCCGCAGGGGGTGGTTCCGGCATGTGGCCGGAGCCGCCCCTTCGGCGCGTGTCGGGGATACTGGTAGGCGCAGACCAAGAGGGAAAGGCCACACAACGTGACTGAGATCGAGATCGGGCGCGGCAAGCGCGGCCGCAGGGCGTACGCGTTCGACGACATCGCCGTCGTACCGAGCCGGCGCACCCGGGACCCGAAGGAGGTCTCGATCGCCTGGCAGATCGACGCCTACCGCTTCGAGCTGCCGTTCCTGGCCGCCCCCATGGACTCGGTCGTCTCGCCGCAGACCGCCATCCGCATCGGCGAGCTCGGCGGCCTGGGCGTGCTGAACCTCGAGGGCCTGTGGACCCGCTACGAGGACCCGCAGCCGCTGCTCGACGAGATCGCGGAGATGGACGAGGAGACCGCCACCCGCCGTCTGCAGGAGATCTACGCGGCTCCGATCAAGGAGGAGCTGATCGGGCAGCGCATCAAGGAGGTGCGCGACTCGGGTGTGGTCACCGCCGCCGCGCTCTCCCCGCAGCGCACCGCGCAGTTCTCCAAGGCCGTGGTCGACGCCGGCGTGGACATCTTCGTCATCCGCGGCACGACCGTCTCCGCCGAGCACGTCTCCGGCGCGGCCGAGCCGCTGAACCTCAAGCAGTTCATCTACGAGCTCGACGTCCCGGTCATCGTCGGCGGCTGCGCCACGTACACCGCGGCCCTGCACCTGATGCGCACCGGCGCCGCGGGTGTCCTGGTCGGCTTCGGCGGCGGCGCCGCGCACACCACGCGCAACGTGCTCGGCATCCAGGTCCCGATGGCCACCGCCGTCGCCGACGTGGCCGCGGCCCGCCGCGACTACATGGACGAGTCCGGCGGCCGGTACGTGCACGTGATCGCCGACGGCGGCGTGGGCTGGTCCGGCGACCTGCCGAAGGCCATCGCCTGTGGCGCCGACGCGGTCATGATGGGCTCCCCGCTGGCCCGTGCCACGGACGCGCCCGGCAAGGGCCACCACTGGGGCATGGAGGCCGTCCACGAGGACGTGCCGCGCGGCAAGCTGGTCGACCTCGGCATCGTGGGCACCACCGAGGAGGTCCTCACGGGCCCGTCGCACACCCCGGACGGCTCGATGAACTTCTTCGGCGCCCTGCGCCGCGCGATGGCCACGACGGGCTACAGCGAGCTCAAGGAGTTCCAGCGCGTCGAGGTGACGGTGGCGGACGCGCAGCACAAGCGCTGACGTCGTCGGATCCGTACGCGTCTTCCGTACGTACGAGAGGGCCCCGCACCGGGTGGTGCGGGGCCCTCTCGCGTACGGGGGTCGGTCAGAGGCCGAGGTACCGGCTCACGGCATGTTCCACCTCGGCGAGTTCGTGGTGGTCGAGGTAGTGGACGGGGTCGCCGTGGACGAAGCGGACGTCGATGGTGCGGATCTGGTCCACGAGCAGATGGGTGACAGCGCCCGCGATCTCCAGCCGGGGCCGGAAGACGGACGGCTGCGCGCTGGTGGAGGTGGGGATGATGGTGGCCACGTTCCACGGCATGCCGCTTGGGCTCAGGACGAGCCCGTACCGCTTGCCGCGCTGTTCGTGTCCGCGTTTCGTGTCGCCGAGGTCGACCCGGTAGACGGCGCCTCGGATCACCAGGCGTCCGCTTCCGAACCGAGGTCCTCGTCCGCGAGCCGTTCGGCGTCGGCGCGGGCCTGGACCAGCCACGACTCGCGTTCCAGCAGGCGCAGCGCGCGGCGGATGACGTCGCTGGTGGCCTCGCCCTCGCGCATCGAGGTCTTGATGATGCGCTCGTCCTCTTCGGTGGGCCTGAACCCTATGGTCGTCGCCATCCTCTGAGGTTAGCGGCCTGTTGCACACTTGTGCAACAGGTGTGCAACGCGGGTGCCGGCTCTGTTCACAGCCGGTGCGCCGCTCCCCCCGGGGTGGCGCCCCGGGTGTCGAGGAGCAGCTGCGCCTTCACGGACAGGCCCTGGAGGTCGTACGTGCGGTGGTGCTGGAGCAGGATCGTCAGGTCGGCGTGGGCGGCGGCCTCGTAGAGGGAGTCGGCGCGGGGGACCGGCCGGTCGCGGACGCGCCAGTCGAGGACGTGCGGGTCGTGGTAGCTGACCGCCGCGCCCAGGTCCATCAGGCGGCGGGCGATCTCGTCGGCGGGGGAGCCCTGCCGGTCGGCGAGATCGGGTTTGTACGTGATGCCGAGCAGAAGGACCCGGGCGCCGCGGGCGGACTTGCCGTGCTCGTTGAGGAGGGTGGCGCAGCGCTGGACGACGTACTGGGGCATGCGCTCGTTGACCTGGCCGGCGAGTTCGACCAGGCGCAGCGGGCGGTGGGCGCCGACGGTGTCCACGGGGACGCCGTGGCCGCCGACGCCGGGGCCGGGGCGGAAGGCCTGGAAGCCGAAGGGCTTGGTCTCGGCGCAGCGGATGACGTCCCAGAGGTCGACGCCGAGTTCGTGGCAGAGCACGGCCATCTCGTTGACGAGGGCGATGTTGACGTGCCGGAAGTTGGTCTCCAGGAGTTTCACGGTCTCGGCCTCGCGCGGGCCGCGGGCGCGGACCACCTTGTCGGTGAGGCGGCCGTAGAACGCGGCGGCGGACTCGGTGCAGGCGGGGGTGAGCCCGCCGATGACCTTGGGCGTGCCGGTGAAGCCGTGGGTGCGGCTGCCGGGGTCGAGGCGGCCGGGGGAGTAGGCGAGGTGGAAGTCGCGCCCGGCGCGGAGTCCGGAGCCGGTTTCGAGGAGTTCGCGGAGCGGTCCTTCGGTGGTGCCGGGGGGCACGGGGGACTCCAGGAGGACCGTCGTGTGGGGGCGCAGCCGGGCGGCGAGGGCGTGGGCGGCGTCGGTGACGGCGGTGAGGTCGAGGGCGCCGTCCGGTCCTGGCGGGGTGGGGGCGCAGATGACGGCGGTGCGGACCCGGCCGAGTTCGGCGGGGTCGGTGGCGGGGCGGAAGCCCGCGGCGAGCATCCGGCGGATCTCGGCGGCGGTGAGCGAGCCGTCGACGGGGGGCCGTCCGGCGGCGAGTTCGGTGACGGGCCGGGGGTCGGTGTCGTAGCCGATGGTGTCGACGCCGGCCGTGGTGGCCGCCTGGGCGAGGGGGAGACCGTGGTGGCCGAGGCCGATGACGGCGAGATCAGCGGGCATGGAGGTGGGCCGTCCTTCCCTGGTGCCGGAGGGGGGTGTGAGACCGGGGGCCTCTAGCCGGAGGGGTCACGAGGCGCAAGCCCTGTGGACAGAACGGGGCGAGTGCAATGTCAGACTAGGCGTAAATATGACCGATATGCGGCATTGTGGGGCCGAAGATCGCGAGTGTTATCCACAGGTCCCGGTCCAGGCGGTGGCTGAAGTCGCGGGGCCGGGCCAGAATCGAAGCCGTGAGCCCGACCACACAGGGGGACGACGGGAGGCAGCGGTGAGGACAGCGACACTGGGACCGGCCGAGCGCACGGCGGCGCTCGCGGCGATGACCGAGCGCGAGCTGGACGTGCTGGTCGTCGGCGCCGGAGTCGTCGGCGCGGGCACCGCGCTCGACGCGGTCACCCGAGGCCTCTCCACCGGCCTCGTCGAGGCGCGCGACTGGGCCTCCGGCACCTCCAGCCGCTCCAGCAAGCTGATCCACGGCGGCCTGCGCTATCTGGAGATGCTCGACTTCGCCCTCGTCCGCGAGGCCCTGAAGGAGCGCGGCCTGCTCCTCGAACGGCTCGCACCCCACCTGGTCAAACCCGTCCCGTTCCTCTACCCGCTCCAGCACAAGGGCTGGGAGCGGTGGTACGCGGGCTCGGGCGTCGCGCTGTACGACGCGATGTCCGTCTCCTCGGGCCACGGGCGCGGCCTGCCCGTCCACCGCCACCTCAGCCGGGGCCGCGCCCTGCGGGTGGCCCCCTGCCTCAAGAAGGACGCCCTCGTCGGCGCCCTCCAGTACTACGACGCCCAGATGGACGACGCCCGCTTCGTCACCACCCTCGTCCGCACCGCCGCGAGCTACGGGGCGCAGGTCGCCGCCCGGGCCCGCGTCGTCGGCTTCCTGCGCGAGGGCGAGCGGGTGGTCGGCGCCCGCGTCCAGGACGTCGAGACCGGCGGGGAGTACGCGATCAGGGCCCGCCAGATCGTCAACGCCACCGGCGTGTGGACCGACGACACCCAGGCCCTCATCGGCGAGCGCGGCCAGTTCCACGTCCGCGCCTCCAAGGGCATCCACCTGGTCGTGCCCAAGGACCGCATCCACTCCACCAGCGGACTCATCCTGCGCACCGAGAAGTCCGTGCTGTTCGTCATCCCCTGGGGCCGGCACTGGATCATCGGCACCACCGACACCGACTGGGACCTCGACAAGGCCCACCCCGCCGCCTCCAGCGCCGACATCGACTACCTCCTGGAGCATGTGAACGGGGTCCTCGCCACCCCCCTCACCCGGGACGACGTCCAGGGCGTCTACGCGGGCCTGCGCCCGCTGCTCGCCGGCGAGTCCGACGCCACCAGCAAACTCTCCCGCGAACACACCGTCGCCCACCCCGTCCCCGGACTCGTGGTCGTCGCCGGAGGCAAGTACACGACCTACCGCGTGATGGCGAAGGACGCCGTCGACGAGGCCGTCCACGGCCTCGACAAGCGGGTCGCCGACTGCGTCACCGAGGACACCCCCCTCATCGGCGCCGAGGGGTACCGGGCCCTGTGGAACGCCCGCGCCGCGATCGCCGCCCGCGCCGGGCTGCACGTGGCCCGGGTCGAGCATCTGCTCAACCGCTACGGCTCCCTGACGGAGGAGATCCTCGACCTGATCGCCGCCGACCCCTCCCTCGGCGCGCCGCTGCCCGCAGCCGAGGACTACCTGCGCGCCGAGATCGTCTACGCGGCCTCGCACGAAGGCGCCCGCCACCTCGACGACGTCCTCACCCGGCGCACCCGCATCTCCATCGAGACCTTCGACCGGGGCACCCGCAGCGCCCGCGAGTGCGCCGAACTCATGGCGCCGGTCCTCGGCTGGGACGCTCACCAGGTCGACAAGGAGGTCGAGCACTACGAGAAGAGGGTCCAGGCGGAACGCGAATCGCAGCGCCAGCCCGACGACCTGACGGCGGACGCGGCCAGGCTGGGGGCGCCCGACATCGTGCCGATCTGACCGGCGCGGGCACGGGAACGCTTCTCGGAGTTCGGACCCGGGGGAGGCATCGGTCGCGGAGTGAGGGACAATGAGCTCTCTTCCAGGGCGGGTTGCCGCATCGTGCGGGAGCGGCGGACGCGGGCGCAGATCAGGGATCGACGAGGGGACGCATGTCGGAGGCGGAGCAGTCGCGGGACACGGGGCAGGATCCCCGGCGGGACGCCCCTGCGGGGGCCGCCACCGACGGCGACCGGGGCGCGGTTCCGGCCGCGCGCACGGCGGACCGTGACGAGGCGGCACAGACCGGGACGACGCCGGACGCGTCGCGGGACCCCCGGGGCCCGGAGCGGGACGTCCCGAAGAAGGACGCCGCGGCCGGAACCTCGGCGGCCTCCGGGGCCCGGAGCGGAACGGGTGCGCGGACCGGCGCCGACCTGACCAAGAAGCCGGCGGCCACGAGCACCCCGGCCGGCGGCGGATCGACCGACGGGGCCGCGCCCGCCACCGGATTCGGGGCGGACGTGGCGGACGTCGACCCGAAACGCGCCGCGGGAACGGGCGGGCGCACCGGCCGTGCTGACGCGGCGTCCACCGAAGGACGGCTGCTCGCCGGGCGCTACCGCCTCGGCGTGGTCCTCGGCCGCGGCGGCATGGGCACCGTGTGGCGGGCGGTCGACGAGACCCTCGGGCGGACCGTCGCCGTCAAGGAGCTGCGCTTCCCCACCAGCATCGACGACGACGAGAAGCGACGCCTCATCACCCGGACCCTGCGCGAGGCCAAGGCCATCGCCCGGATCCGCAACAACGGCGCCGTGACCGTCTACGACGTGGTCGACGAGGACGACCGGCCGTGGATCGTCATGGAGCTCATCGAGGGCAAGTCGCTCGCCGACGCCGTCCGCGAGGACGGCACGCTCACCCCGCGCCGCGCCGCCGAGGTCGGCCTCGCCATCCTCGACGTGCTGCGTTCCGCGCACCGCGAGGGCATCCTCCACCGCGACGTGAAGCCGTCCAACGTGCTGATCGCCGAGGACGGCCGGGTCGTCCTCACCGACTTCGGCATCGCCCAGGTCGAGGGCGACCCCTCGATCACCTCCACCGGCATGCTCGTCGGCGCCCCCTCGTACATCTCGCCCGAGCGGGCCCGCGGCCACAAGCCCGGCCCGGCCGCCGACCTCTGGTCGCTCGGCGGACTGCTGTACGCCGCCGTCGAGGGCAGCCCGCCCTACGACAAGGGCTCCGCCATCGCCACGCTCACCGCGGTGATGACCGAGCCGGTCGACCCGCCGAAGAACGCGGGCCCCGGGCTGGAGCAGGTCATCTACGGGCTGCTCGCCAAGGACCCCGACCAGCGCCTCGACGACGCCGGCGCCCGGGTGCTGCTGCGGGCCGTCCTCGACGCGCCCGAGGCCCCGCCCGAGCCGTCCCCCGAGGCGACCAGGGTCGTCCCGCTGCCGCCGCTCCCCGAGCGCCCGCCGGTCGCCCCGGCGACGCCCGTCCGGGAGAAGCCGGCCCGGGAGAAGACCGGCGACGCGGCCGACCGCGTGCGCGGCGCCCTGAAGTCCGTACGGAACGCCGCGGCGAAGCCGGAGCCCGAGCGCCGCCCCGGCGCCGGAGCCCCCGCCCGGCCCGCGCAGACCCGCGCCTCGCTCACCGACGTCGTCCCGCGCCGCACCCTCGTGATCATCGCCGCGGTCGTGCTCGCCGCCCTGCTCGGCACGATCCTGTACGTCGCCCTCGGCGGCGGCCAGGACGGCGCCACCGGCAAGGGCAAGGGCGCCGCCTCCGGCGGGACGACGGCCTCGGCCGGATCCACGGCCGGCGGCGGCAGCGACCCGAGCACCGACACCGGCACGTCGGGTGGCGACCCGGACCAGCAGGGCGGCGGCGACAAGCCCGCGGGCAACAGCGGCGGTCAGAGCGGCAGCACGCCCAGCGGGACCCCCGGCGGCGACAAGCCCGCCGGCCCGCAGCTGCCCGCCGGCTACGTGATGGTGACCAACGGCCGCTTCCACTTCCAGATGGCGATGCCCGCCTCCTTCAAGCTGGCCGCCATCGCCGGCCGGAACTCGGGGGGCATCTTCCACGCCGGCGGCAGCGGCTTCCCGCGCGTCCAGGTCGACTTCAACGACAGCCCCCGCGACGACGCCGCCAGCGCCTGGCGCGCCGCCGTCGCCGCGGTGGCCGCGTCGAGCAACGACTACAAGCACATCGCGATCCGCCCGGTCGACTACAAGGGGTACCCGACCGTCGCCGACTGGGAGTTCGAGCGCAACCAGAACGGCATGCGGATCCGGATACTCAACCGCGGCTTCAAGGTCGACGCCGGACACGGCTACTCGATCATGATCAGCTGCAAGGCCGACGCATGGGACGCGGCGGACTGCAAGACGCTGCGTGAGACGGCGTTCGCCACGTTCAGCCCCAAGGACTGACCGGCGCACGTATCGTGAAAGGCCCCGGGCCCTGCGGTCCGGGGCGACGGGGGACGGCAGGCGCGGGGGGAGGCGTCGTGGACGAGTACGCGGGAAGGGTGCTGGCGGACCGTTACCGCCTGCCCGTGCCGCCGGCCGACGCGTACGACCTCGTCGAGACGCGCGCCTTCGACACCTACAGCGGACAGGAAGTCCGGATCCGGCAGGTGCCCCTGCCCGAGATCGTCGACGCCGAACTCGTCGGCGACCAACCCTACGAGGCACCGGGCCGGGCGACCCGGCGCCCCGCCGACCCCGGCGTCCGGCGCGCCCTGGAGGCCGCCCAGGCCGCCGCGCAGATACCCGACCACCCGCGCCTCGACCAGGTCTTCGACGTGTTCGCCGAGGCCGGCTCGCTGTGGATAGTGAGCGAGTTCGTGTCGGCCACCCCGCTCTCCGAACTCCTCGCCGACGCCCCGCTGAGCCCCTACCGGGCCGCCGAGATCGGCTCCGACCTGCTCACCGCCCTGCGCGCGTTGCACGCCCACGGCTGGACCCACCGGAACGTCACCCCCCGCACGGTCCTCGTCTGCGACGACGGCCGCGTCGTCCTCACCGGCCTCGCCGCCGGCGCCGCCGAGGAAGCCCTGTGCGGCTACGCCCCGGTCCCCTTCCCGGACGACGAGGAACTGACCTTCGGCCCGCGCCCGACCGGCCGGGAGGACGAGGGCGAGGACGAGTACGGGTACGGGTACGGGGGCGAGGCTGAGGGCGCGTACGAGGCCGAGTACGGGGACGCGTACGGGGACCAGGCCGGGGACGCGTACGAGGACCAGGACGAGGATCCGGCCGAGGGTCAGGACGCGGGCGGGGAGTCGGGGTACGAGCCGGAGACGTACGCGACCGAGGAGTACGAGCCGGGGCCGTACGTGGGCGAGGACGTCGGGTCGGGGGACCACCGGGCCGCGCTCTACGGGACGAGCGGTGCGTACGCGACCGGCGTCCCCTGGGAGCCCGTGCCCGTCTACGAGCCCGTGGCCGCCCACGAGCCGGAGGCACTTCCGCCGGGCGGGTACGCGCGGGGCCTCGACGAGACCGGCTCCGACGAGGCGCACGAGGCGCACGAGGCGCACGAGGCGCACGAGGCCGAGGAACAGGCCGAGGAACAGGCCGACCTCGACGCCCCCCACGACCAGGACCCGCACACCTCCTTCTACGGCCCCGAGCCCGCCGGTACCCCCTACGGGCCCGGCGAGGGCGCGGGCGCGCGCCCCGAGTCGTCCGCCGCGCCCGTCGTGCCCGCGCCCGCCACGCCCTCCGCCGCGGAGGTGCGCGCGGCGCGGGCCGGGGCCATCGCCGCGTACCGGGCGGGGGCCCGCGCCGCCGCCCGGCTCGGCGAGACCGGGGCGCTGCCCGTCCAGCGCCCGGCGGCGACAGCACCCCCCGCCGAGGCCACGGCCGAACACCCTGCCCAGCCCTCCGCCGAACGCTCCGCCGAGCAGCCGACCGAGCCCCTCCCCGTGCAGCCCTCCGGCCCGCCGGACCCCCCTGCCGTGTATCCCGCGCCGCAGTGGTGGACGCGGACGGACGACGGGGACGACGGGGACGACGAGGACGACGACGAGGACGACGGCGACGACGAGACCGGTGGCGTGTACGGCGGGACGCCGCCGCCGCGCGCGTACCTCTCCGGGACCTGGAGCGACGGCCCGCACGCCTCGCGCGACAGCGGCCGCTCCGTCCCGGCGGGCGGCGGCGCGCTGCCCGCGCTCCCCGCCGGGTACACGGCGGCGGCCCCCGCGCCCCTGCCCGCGCCCGCCCCGGGCGCCCCGACGGGCGGCGCCCCGGCGTACCGCGGCCCGGTGACCCGGCTCGCGGCCGAGCGGGCCCGCCAGGCGCGGATCGCGGTCGTCGGCGCCGTCACCGAGCGCTGGGCGCCCGAGCAGGCGGGCCCGGTCCACGAGCACTGGCGGCTCGCCCCGCCGATCGGCCCGGCCACCGACCTGTGGGCGCTGGGCGCGCTGCTCTACCGGGCCGTCCAGGGCCACGCCCCGTACCCGGAGGACAGCGCCGCCGAGCTGGTCCAGTTGGTCTGCGCCGAGCCCCCGGCCTTCGCCGAGGAGTGCGGCCCGCTGCGGCCGGTCGTGGAGTCGCTGCTGCACCAGGACCCGACGGAGCGGCCCGACGTCGAGGTGCTGAGCGGCTGGCTGCGCTCGTTGGTGCGCTCGGCGCCCGAGCCGGAGGCCGGGTTCGGTGTCATGCCGCCGGTGTCCCCCGACGCGACCCGGCTGCCCATCGTGCGCCGCCGCGGCGAGTTGGTGCGCCGGCGGCGCGGGGGCGCGGCGGGCGGCCGCCACCGGCACGCGAAGGGTGCCGTCCCGCGCCAGGGCCGCCCTCACGGCGACGCCCACGGCGTCCGCGGAGCCCACGACGCCCACGACGTCCGCGAGCCCCAGCAGCCCCCGTACCCGTATCGGGACGAGGCCAAGTCCGGCTTCCCGTCCGGCTTTCAGAACGACTTCCGAACCGACCACCGCGGCGAGAGCTGGACCGACCACCCCGACGACGACTTCCGCGAGGAGATCCCCCAGCGCGCCGCCCGCGGCCCCGCCGCTGCGCGCGGTTCGGGTGCCCCGCGTTCGCTCGGGCGGATCCTGCTGGTCCTGATCCTCCTGCTGCTGTCCGGAGCCGTCGCGTACGCCGTGCTGTTCCTGCCCGGGAAGGGCGAGGGGAAGAACCCGACGGCGACGCCGCCGCCGGCGGGCAGCACCACCCCGCCGCCCGCGTCCACGAAGCCGGCCACCCCGTCGGCCACCCCCTCCGCCAAGCCGTCCACCGTCCCGCCCCCGACGTCCGCCACCGGTCCCGTGCTCGCCGCCGGGTACGTGGTGCGCAAGGACACCGAGGGCTTCGAGGTCGGCGTGCCGCGCGACTGGCGGCGCAG
Organism: Streptomyces sp. NPDC023157; assembly: GCF_055560575.1. Lineage (NCBI taxonomy): Bacteria > Bacillati > Actinomycetota > Actinomycetes > Kitasatosporales > Streptomycetaceae > Streptomyces > Streptomyces sp. NPDC023157. The sequence continues at coordinate 307,035 of NZ_JBVHIL010000004.1, read as the reverse complement.
CCCGATCAACGACGCCGGGCAAGTGCGCTACACGGGCGGCGACTTCATGCTGATCGTGGTCCCGGGCCGGGACACCGTCCGGGCGAACGGCTCCGACCCCATGGCGTACCAGCGCACGAAGGAGCGCGAGCTCCAGCCCTGGCGGGACTCCTCGTGGTCCGGCGCCTCGGGGCTGCGCCGCATCGACATCGGCCGACAGGCCATGGCGGTGGGCCAGTTCACCTGGCAGGACAGCACCGGCCGTGAGGTGTTCGTGCGCAATCTGGCCCTGATCGACCGCGGCCGCTACCACGTCGTCCAGGTCATCGGGCCGGAGAACGAGCGGGACAAGGTGTCCGAGATCTACGACCAGGCGGTGAAGGCCTACCGGGCGACGCGCTGATCGAACCGCCGGGCGAGGGGATGAACGAACCGCCGAGCACCCGACGCCCCGCCGGTCACAGTGTTGTTCCACAACCCGCCCCGAGGTTCCGTGCCCCGCACCCCCCTCCGTAACCTTGCTTCCGAGCAAACAGGCGGGGGCACGTGGAACATTCTGAGAGCACCGGCACCGGACTTCTGCTCGCCGGCCGCTATCGGCTGGGCGAGTCCATCGGGCGCGGCGGCATGGGCAAGGTCTGGCGCGCCCATGACGAGGTGCTGCACCGCGTGGTGGCCGTCAAGGAGTTGACGGCGGGCCGGTTCGTGGCGGAGGCCGACCGGCTGGTCCTGCACGCCCGGACGCAGAAGGAGGCGCGTGCCGCGGCCCGGATCACGCACCCGGGGGTGGTGACCGTGCACGACGTCCTGGAGCACGACGACCGCCCGTGGATCGTCATGCAGTACGTGGACGGGCCCTCGCTGGCCGACGCGGCCAAGGAGGCCGGCACCATCGAGCCGCGCGAGGCGGCCAGGATCGGCCTGCACGTCCTGGGCGCGCTGCGGGCCGCGCACGCGGCCGGTGTGCTGCACCGTGACGTGAAGCCCGGCAACGTGCTGCTCGCGCGCGACGGACGCGTCCTGATCACCGATTTCGGGATCGCGGCGATCGAAGGCGATTCGTCCATCACTCGGACGGGTGAACTCGTCGGCTCCATCGACTATCTGGCGCCCGAGCGGGTGCAGGGCGGTGACCCGGGCCCGGCCTCCGACCTGTGGTCCCTGGGCGCCACGCTGTACGCGGCGGTGGAGGGCGGCTCGCCGTTCCGCCGCGGTTCGCCGATCAGCACCATGCAGGCCGTGGTGACGGAGGAGCCGCCGTACCCCGAGAAGGCCGGCCCGCTCGCGCCGGTCATCGTGGCGCTGCTGCGCAAGGACCCGGCGCAGCGCCCGCGTGTGGACGAGGCCGAGCGGATGCTGCTCGACGCGATGGAGGGGCGTTCGCCGCAGGCCGCGCAGGCGTACGTGCCGACGCAGCGCGTCCAGGCGGAGGAGCTGGTCGCCGCCGCCCCCTCGTCGACCGCGCAGCTGCCCACGCCGTACGACGGGTCCACGGCGCCTTCGGAGGCGCCGGCCCGGGGCGCCGGGGCGACGCTGTCCGCCGGGGTGCGGGTGCAGGGCCGGGGCCGGTGGCGCGGTGTGCTGCTCGCGGCCGTGCTGGCGGGTCTGGTGGCCGGTGGCGCGGTGTTCTTCGTGATGACCCGGCCCGACGGGGGCGGGCACGGGGGTGGCGGCAAGGGCACCGGCGCGCCCACCACCGAGAGCGCCAAGAACCCGGTCAAGGGCGGGCTCCCGGTCGGCTGGCACCGGGTCGAGGACCCGGAGGGCTTCAGCCTGCTGGTCCCGGACGGCTGGAAGCGCCAGACGGACGGCGACCAGATCGACTACACGCCGGACGACGGCCGGCACCGCATCCGGATCAGCGTCGACCCGTCGCCGGACTTCGAGAATCCGTACATGCACATGCTCAACGTGGAGAAGAGCCTGGAGAAGCGGCTGCCCGAGTACCAGCGGATCCGGCTGACCCAGAACACCTTCCGTGACCAGGTCGACTCGTGCGTGTGGGAGTTCACCTGGACCGAGCGGAAGACCTTCCCCGGGCCCCGGCACGCGATCGACCAGGTGTACTACGGCGACGACGGCACCGAGTACGCCGTGTACATGTCCTCGCCGGAGGAGAGCTGGAGCCGGACCCGTGAGCAGTTCGACATAGTGAAGAAGTACTGGCGGGCCCCGGGCCCCGACGTAAGCCCCTGATCAGGACTTATGTGCCAGCAAACACTGGCGTGGTTGTGCGTACCCGGTGAAAACGCGTTACTCACGGGTACCCAAAGGCGGGAATGCGGCCTACGCTCGGGCTCATGACGGACTCGCAGGCGCTCACCACAGCGGCCCCCGCCCCCCTCGGTACCAACCCCGTCGCCGCCGCGCCCGCCGGGGCGCGCACGGCCGCCGACGTGGTCACGCCCGCGCTGGTCGCCCGGCTCACCCGCGGGGTCGCGGGCTCCGGCCGTACCGCCAACCACACCCCCTTCACCGGGGCGAAGCTGGCGGATCTGCCCGAGTCCACCCCCGAGGACGTCGCCGAGGCCTTCGCGCGCGCCCGCGCCGCCCAGGGCGCCTGGGCCGCGACCCCGGTCAAGGTCCGCGCGGCCGTGCTGCTCCGCTTCCACGACCTGATCCTCCAGCGCCAGGGCGAGATCCTCGACCTCATCCAGCTGGAGACCGGCAAGGCGCGCCTGCACGGCCACGAGGAGGTGCAGTCGGTCGCCGTCGCCGCCCGCCACTACGGCCGCACGGCCCCCGCGTACCTGCGGCCCAAGCACCACACGGGTGTCGTCCCGACCCTCACCAAGGTCACCGAGCTGCGCCAGCCGCGCGGGGTCGTCGGCCAGATCGCGCCCTGGAACTACCCGCTGGAGCTGTCCGTCGGCGACGCGCTGCCCGCCTTCGTCGCCGGCAACGCCGTCGTGATGAAGCCCGACACCGAGACCGCGCTGACCGCCCTGTGGGCCCGCGACCTGCTCATCGAGGCCGGTCTGCCCGCCGAGGTCTTCCAGGTCGTCATCGGCGAGGGCCCGGTCGTCGGCCCCGAGGTCGTCCGCCACGCCGACTACGTGTCCTTCACCGGCTCCACCCGGACCGGCCGCGAGGTCGCCCAGGGCGCCGCCGCCCGGCTCGTCGGCGTCACCCTGGAGCTCGGCGGCAAGAACGCCATGATCGTCCTCAAGGACGCCGACATCGAGAAGGCCGCCGCCGGCGCCGTCCGCGCCTGCTTCTCCTCCGCCGGCCAGCTCTGCATCTCCATCGAGCGGCTGTACGTCCACGAGTCGATCGCCGACGCCTTCCTGGACCGCTTCGCCGCCCGCACCAAGGCCATGCGGCTCGGCAACTCCCTCGCCTACGGCTCCGACATGGGCTCCCTCGTCGGCGAGCGGCAGCTGGAGACCGTCACCCGGCACGTCGACGAGGCCGTCGCCAAGGGCGCCAATCTGGTCGCCGGCGGCGTCGCCCGCCCCGACATCGGCCCCCTCTTCTACGAGCCGACCATCCTCGACGGCGTCGAGGCCCCGATGGCCGTGTGCACCGAGGAGACCTTCGGACCGGTCGTCTCGATCTACCGCTTCTCCGACGAGGACGAGGTCGTCGAGCGGGCCAACGGCACCCCGTACGGCCTGAACTCCTCCGTGTGGACCACGGACTCCCGCCGCGGCCACGCCATCGCCGCCCGGCTGCGCACCGGCACCGTCAACATCAACGAGGGCTACGCGCCCGCGTACGGCAGCGTCCGCGCCCCCATGGGCGGCATGAAGGACTCCGGCCTCGGCCGCCGCCACGGCTCCGAGGGCATCCTCAAGTTCACCGAGGCGCAGACCGTCGCCCAGCAGCGGCTGATGCCGCTCGCCCCGTCCTTCGGGATGGACGACGAGAAGTACGCGGCCTTCATGAGCACCTCCCTGAAGGTGATGAAGGCCCTCCGCCTGCGCTGACCCGCACCCCGCACCCCGTTCGCCGTCCCGTCTCCGTCCCGTCTTCGTCCCTTCTCCGTCCTTTCGACGTCCCCTTTCGTACGAGGAGAGCCATGACCGCGGTACCCCCTGCCCAGAATCAGGCCGAGGACGGCTCGTCCGACGACGCGTACGACTACGACGTCATCGTCGTCGGCTCCGGTTTCGGCGGGTCGGTCACCGCCCTGCGCCTGACCGAGAAGGGCTACCGGGTCGGCGTCCTGGAGGCCGGCCGCCGCTTCACCCGGGCGACCCTGCCGAAGAACTCCTGGGACCTGAAGAACTTCCTGTGGGCCCCCTCGCTCGGCCTGTACGGCATCCAGCGCATCCACCTGCTCGGCAACGTCATGGTGCTCGCGGGCGCGGGCGTCGGCGGCGGCTCCCTCAACTACGCCAACACCCTCTACGAGCCGCTCGCGCCGTTCTTCGAGGACCCGCAGTGGAAGGACATCACCGACTGGCGGGACGAGCTCACGCCGTACTACGACCAGGCCAAGCGGATGCTGGGCGTCCGGCTCAACCCGACGATGACCCCGTCCGACGTGCACCTCAAGGCCACCGCCCAGGCCATGGGCATCGGCGACACCTTCCACATGGCCCCGGTCGGGGTCTTCTTCGGGGACGGCAAGGACGCGTCGGGCGCGGAGCAGACGAAGGCGAAGCCCGGCGGCGAGGTCGCCGACCCGTACTTCGGCGGCGCGGGCCCCTCCCGCAAGGCCTGCACCGAGTGCGGCGAGTGCATGACCGGCTGCCGTCACGGCGCCAAGAACACCCTCAACGAGAACTACCTCTACCTCGCCGAGAAGGCCGGCGCGGTCGTCCACCCGATGACCTCCGTCGTCGCCCTCACCGAGGACTCGCGCGGCGGCTACGCCGTGAAGACCCTGCCGACCGACAACCGGAAGAAGGGCGCGGGCCGCACCTTCACCGCCCGCCGGGTGGTCGTCGCGGCCGGCACGTACGGCACCCAGACCCTGCTGCACCGCATGAAGGACACCGGTCTGCTGCCCCGGATCACGAACCGGCTCGGCGAGCTCACCCGGACCAACTCGGAGGCGCTGGTCGGCTCGCAGACCACCGACCGCCGCTACCGCAAGCGGCACGGCAAGGACCGGGTCGACTTCACCCAGGGCGTCGCGATCACCTCCTCGATCCACCCGGACGAGAACACCCACATCGAGCCGGTCCGCTACGGCAAGGGCTCCAACTCCATGGGCGGCCTCACCGTCCTCCAGGTGCCCTACGGCGCGCACCGGGTCCGCAACTGGCTCGGCGAGCTGGTCAAGCACCCCGCGCTGGCCCTGCGCTCGCTCTCCAACCGGCGCTGGTCGGAGCGGACCATCATCGGCCTGGTCATGCAGTCCCTGGACAACTCGCTCACCACCTTCCGCAAGCCCGGCGGCCTCGGCAAGGGCCTGCTCACCGCCCGGCAGGGTCACGGCGCGCCCAACCCGACGCAGATCGAGGCGGCCACCCGGGCCGCCGCCCTGATGGCCGAGGAGATCAACGGCTTCGCCGGCTCCAACATCGGCGAACTGATGGGCACCCCGCTCACCGCGCACTTCCTGGGCGGCTGCCCGATCGGCGCGGACGCGGAGTCGGGCGTCATCGACCCGTACCACCGCCTCTACGGGCACCCGGGCATCTCCGTCGTCGACGGCGCGGCCGTCTCCGCCAACCTCGGCGTCAACCCGTCGCTGACGATCACGGCGCAGGCGGAGCGGGCCATGTCGTTCTGGCCGAACAAGGGCGAGGAGGACCCGCGGCCGCGCCAGGGGGAGGCGTACGTACGGCTGGCCGCCGTCGAGCCCAAGTCCCCGGCGGTCCCGGCGGAGGCCTTCGGCGCGCTCAGGCTCCCGTTCCTGGGGATGCCGGCGGTGCCGCCGAAGAAGGCCTGAGGCCGTTCCAGATAAGCGAAGGGGCGCTGCACCCCCCTCCGAGTGCAGCGCCCCTCCAGCTTCTGGGTGGTGCTGCATAGATGACCGGTGACCTGGGGGATTGGTTGTAGCGTTCTCACGAGATCTTTATGTGACGCGCGTCACTTATCCCGGGCCGGACAGCGCAGGGGCCCCGCGTGGCGATTCCGGTCGCGGTCGCGGGGCCCCTGGGGAACGCGGCGCCGGGGGAGTGGAGTGCGCCGCGGAGGAGGAAAGCGGAGGGCGTGGGGGGGAGGGGACGGTGGGGGGTCTCGGGTCGGTCGGCCGGTTGCGGTCGGCCCCGGGCGTCCCCGGGACCGACCGCCCTTTCTGGGTGACCGGACTGCTGTCCCCTGCCGTCCGGTCACATGCGCTGGTGCGAGGTCCCACGACGCACCAGAGGTACGTCACACGCCCCAGCGAAGCCACGCGTGGTCTTGTTCGGGCCCGCCCCTGGCTGGCACGGACAACACGCCCAACGAAGCGGCGCCCGGCCCGGTCACGCGCCGTACGGGTGAGGCCGCGACCGAACTCGGGTGCGGGGGTGCACCCCCGCGTCCGGGGACGCGGTCCGGGGGCGGGTGTCCCGGGCGGGCGTCCCGGGCGGCCCCCAAGCGCTAACCCGCCGGTCAGATGCGGCCGCGGCACAGCTCCAGCATCGTCATCGCGAGCGTGGTGCCCGGCTTGCCCAGCGCGTCGCGGTAGTGGGCGAGGACCTCCATCTCGCGGGCCAGGTTCACCCGGCGCCCGCCGGAGGAGATCCGGGCCTCCTGGATCAGGGCCGAGACGGCCACCCGTTCCTGGATCAGACCGATGATCCGGTCGTCGAGCGTGTCGATGCGCTCCCGGGCGTCGCCGATCAGCGCGGCCGCCTCGTCGGTGCGGGCACCGGTCTTCTCGGTCGGGGTCAGCGGGGTCTGGGGGGTCTGGGGGGTCAGCGGGGTCTGCGTGGCGGCGGACTGGGTGACGGCGGTCTGGGTCACAGCGGTCATGGCGGTCATGGCGGGGCTCCTGCGTGGTGTCGGGGAGGCCCTCGGGCGCTACGGCCCGGAAACGACAGACGCCCCGGGCCTTGTCGGCCCGGGGCGCCTGGGAAGTCGCTTGTCAGTTGCTCAAGCAGCACGACCATGGCAGCCGGTGGGCCGGTTGCCATAGGTAAAGACGTAGGTCATGAGCTTGCGCATGCGGACAGTATGGACCCCTTTGGGTGCCGCGGAGCAATCCGGGTTCGGATGGTGAGACGAAAACCGGCCGCGGCTCGCCGGTAGAATCGACAAATAGCCCCCCTTCGGGGGAACCGCTCCTACCGCCGGAAGGCCGCCGTAGTGTCATCAGCGACCACCGCTGCCGCGCCCGACGTCACCAACCCGGACGTAGTCCTCGTTGTCGACTTCGGCGCCCAGTACGCCCAGCTCATCGCCCGCCGCGTCCGCGAGGCCCGGGTCTACAGCGAGATCGTCCCGTCCACCATGCCGGTGGCCGAGATGCTGGCCAAGAACCCGAAGGCGATCATCCTCTCCGGCGGCCCCTCCTCGGTGTACGCCGAGAACGCCCCGCGCCTCGACCGCGCCCTCTTCGAGGCCGGCGTCCCCGTCTTCGGCATGTGCTACGGCTTCCAGCTGATGGCGACCACCCTCGGTGGCACCGTCGACAACACGGGCGCCCGCGAGTACGGCCGTACGCCGCTGCACGTCTCCAAGGCCGGCTCGACCCTCTTCGAGGGCACCCCGGTCGAGCAGTCGGTGTGGATGTCGCACGGCGACGCCTGCTCCGCCGCCCCCGAGGGCTTCAGCGTCACCGCGTCCACCGACGTGGTGCCCGTCGCCGCCTTCGAGAACGACGAGAAGAAGCTGTACGGCGTCCAGTACCACCCCGAGGTGCTGCACTCCACGCACGGCCAGCAGATCCTGGAGCACTTCCTCTACCGCGGCGCCGGCATCGAGCCCAGCTGGACCACCGGCAACGTCATCGAGGAGCAGGTCGCGGCCATCCGCGCCCAGGTCGGCACCAAGCGCGCCATCTGCGGCCTGTCCGGCGGCGTCGACTCCGCCGTGGCCGCCGCGCTCGTGCAGAAGGCCATCGGCTCGCAGCTCACCTGCGTGTACGTCGACCACGGCCTGATGCGCAAGGGCGAGACCGAGCAGGTCGAGAAGGACTTCGTGGCCGCCACCGGCGCCAACCTGGTCGTCGTCGACGCGCAGGAGCGCTTCCTCGACGCGCTCGCCGGCGTCTCCGACCCGGAGACCAAGCGGAAGATCATCGGCCGCGAGTTCATCCGCGTCTTCGAGCAGGCCCAGCTGGAGATCCTCCAGGAGGAGGGCCCCGAGGTCGCCTTCCTCGTCCAGGGCACGCTCTACCCGGACATCGTCGAGTCCGGCGGCGGCACCGGCACGGCCAACATCAAGTCCCACCACAACGTGGGCGGCCTCCCCGACGACATCGAGTTCGAGCTCGTCGAGCCGCTGCGCCAGCTGTTCAAGGACGAGGTCCGGATGGTCGGCCAGGAACTCGGCCTGCCGGAGGAGATCGTCCAGCGCCAGCCGTTCCCCGGCCCCGGCCTCGGCATCCGCATCGTCGGCGAGGTCACCAAGGAGCGCCTGGACCTGCTGCGCGACGCCGACGCCATCGCCCGCGAGGAGCTGACGGCCGCCGGTCTCGACCGCGAGATCTGGCAGTGCCCGGTCGTGCTGCTCGCCGACGTCCGCTCCGTGGGCGTCCAGGGCGACGGCCGCACCTACGGCCACCCGATCGTGCTGCGTCCGGTCTCCTCCGAGGACGCCATGACCGCGGACTGGTCGCGCCTGCCCTACGAGGTGCTCGCCCGCATCTCGACCCGGATCACCAACGAGGTCGCCGACGTCAACCGCGTCGTCCTCGACGTGACCAGCAAGCCGCCGGGCACCATCGAGTGGGAGTGACCCCTCCCCGTCTGTGAGCGGGCGAGGAGCGACTCCTCCCCGCCGCCCCGCGCGTGAGCGTGTGAGACCGCCGTCCCCGTACGTCAGGGGGCGGCGGTTTCGCTTTGGCCCGTACGGGCTCTGGTGACTTGTGGGAGCGGGCGTTACCTTCCGGCGCATGACCCAGATACCGGTGCCCGTCCCCGTCGAGCAGCTCCATTTCGCCATGCCGCCCGTCCACGCGACGGCCGCCGAGGAGCGCGCCCACCGCAAGCAGCGACTCGCCGCCGCGCTCCGGGTCTTCGGGCGGCTCGGGTACGAGGAGGGGGTCTCCGGGCACATCACCGCCCGCGACCCGGAGCACCCCGACTGCTTCTGGGTGAACCCCTTCGGCGCCCCCTTCGCCGAACTCACCGCGAGCGACCTGATCCTGGTCGACGGCGACGGGCGGGTGGTCCACGGTGCCCACCACGTCAACCAGGCCGCGTTCACCACGCACGCCGAGGTCCACCGGGCCCGGCCCGACGTCGTCGCCGTCGCCCACACCCACTCCGTGCACGGGCGGGCGCTCGCCGCGCTCGGCGAGCTGATCGACCCGATCACCCAGGAGGCCTGCGCCTTCTACCAGGACCACGTCCTCTACGACGCCTACACCGGCGTCACCGTCGACCCCGAGGAGGGCCGCCGGGTCGCGGTCGCCCTGGGCCCCTTCAAGGGGATGGTGCTGCGCAACCACGGGCTGCTCACCGTCGGTTCCACGGTCGACGCGGCGGCCTGGTGGTTCATCGCCATGGAGCGCTGCGCCCAGGTCCAGCTGGCCGCGCGGGCGGCGGGCAAACCGGTCCTGATCGACCACCGGGACGCCGTCGCCACCCGCGAACAGCTCGGCAGTGACCTGGTGGCCTGGATCAACTACCAGCCGCTCTGGCGCCGGATCAGCCGCACGGAGCCCGAACTCCTGTCGTAGAAGGCGTCCTTACGTCAATGTGATGACTCTTCAATCACTCCCGCGCGGGGTGTGCACAGCCCTCCGGGCGCACGGTCGGTGCGGCACAATTCCCAAGAATCAACTACGAGTTGACGAGGACCGGGAAGTGGGCGGCGCCGTGGCGGTGCAAGAGGCGAGACAGTGCGGGGCCGATACGGACGGCGGCGGCTGTCCGCACTGCGAGGGCTCCGGGCACCGGCGTGCCGTCGCCGCCTTCCTCGCCCGGCGCGACGAACTCGCCACGGGCCACGGCGTGCCGGCCGCCCTCGCCCACTCGCCGGTCGCCTCCCGCCAGTGGGTCTCCGACGAACTCGCCCAGTCCGCCCGTACCGTCACCGTCACCGCGCGCGGCCGGGAGGCGGGCGCGGCCCGGCTCGGCCGGGTGCGCCGCGCCACCCTCGGCGTCGTGTGGGGCGCCGTGCTCGCCCTGCTCCTCGGCCAGGCCCTCACCGCCGTCGGCGCGGGCTGGACCGGGACCCGCACGGCCGCGCTCGGGGCCGCCGTCCTGCCCGCCCTCGCCCTCACCGCGGCGGCCGGGCTGCACCGCGACCGGGGCGGTGTCCTCGCCCCGCTCGTCGGCGAGGACCGGCGCTTCTCCACCTCCCGCACCGTCGCCGCCGGCTGGCTCCTCCTCTGCCTCTTCGCCGTGCTCCAGCTCTCCCTCCTGCTGGCCGTCGGGGCCCCCGGGGTGGACCTCGGCCTCCGGCGCGGCGCCGGGCTGCTCACCGTCTTCGCCCTCGTCTCCGGCGTCACCGTCACCGCCCGGCTGATCGTCTCCCTGCGGGTCGCGGCCCGGCGCCTGCAGAAGGTGCGCGCCGACCGGCCGCGCCCCGCCGACCTGCTCTGCGACGACGACGGCCACGCCTGCCTCACCGACGTCCAGTACGTCCTGGTCTCCGGCGCCGTGCTCCTCCTCGCCGCCGTCCGGCTCGGCCGCACCCCCGACCGGCTGCCCGAACTGCCCTGGGCCCTGGTCCTCCTCCTCGCCGTCTCCGCCGCGGTCTACCTCGCCGGCAAGTGCGCGGAGGGCGGCCGGCCCAAGGTCTTCTCGGTGGTCCGGGCCCGCGAGGCGGGCGACCTGGACGCCCCGATCCGGACCGGCGACGACATCGAGATCCGCGGCTCCGGCTTCGTCCCGCCCGGGGCGGCGGGACCCGAGCCGCTGACCCGGCTGGTCGTCCGGATCGGCCCGGTCCACGCCCACGTCCCGCTCGTCCCGGTCCCCGGCGGCTTCGCCAACCCGACCGACACCGCCCTGACCGTGCCCCTCCCCGTCGACGTCGAGCCGGGCCGGGTCGAGGTGTCGGTCGTGACGGCCGCCGGGGTCGAGACCAACCGGGTCACGATCGACGTCGTCGACTGAGCCCCCTGCCCGCGCACAGGGAATCCGGGGAGAATCGTTCCTCGGACCTTGTGGTGCGGACAGTGGCGTGGGGCGTGGAGAGGCGGCCGGAGATGACGGGACGGGCGGACGACGGAACGGGAACGGGATCGGGAACGGGACCGGGAACGACGGGGCCGGGCGGCTCCGGTCGGACCGGTGGCCTCGGCGGCTTGCGCGGATACGGCGGGGGCGGCGGGGACGGCGCCTGGAAGGCGCTCGCCGCCCGTTACGCGCTCGTGCCGCTGCGGATCTTCCTCGGCATCACCTTCATCTACGCCGGCCTCGACAAACTGACCACCTCCGGCTTCCTCGCCGACACCGGCCCCGGCTCGATCGGCGAGGTCATGCGGGGCGTCCGGGACACCTCCGCCCTGCCGGCCCTCGTCGACCTGGCCCTCAAGAGCCCCGTCGGCTTCGGCTACGCCATCGCGCTCGGCGAGCTGCTGGTCGGCCTCGGGACCCTGTTCGGCCTGTACGCCCGGGTCGCCGCGCTCGGCGGGGCGCTGATCTCGCTGAGCCTCTGGCTGACCGTGAGCTGGCAGGTGAACCCGTACTACCTCGGCAACGACCTCGCCTATCTGATGTCCTGGCTTCCGCTGCTGCTCGCCGGGGCCTCCGTGCTCTCGCTCGACGCCCTGCTCTCCGAGCGCCGGCGTATCCCGTAGGCGATCCAGGTCGTGAGCGCGGCGACCACGAGGGCGCCGCCGAGCACCGGGAACACCACGTACCAGGGGACCGACCAGTGGCCGGCCGCGTCGCCCGCGTAGAGCGCCGCGAGGGCGAGCGCGGCGAGGCCCAGGACCAGGCGGCCGGGGCGGAACTCATGAACCAGCACGGATGACCTCCACCTGTCCGAGCCCGACCTTCAGGAAGAGGTCGATGGTGCCGCCCGGGGTGACGCCCGGCGACGGGGGGAACGTCCGGGTCTCGTCGAGGTCCGGGGCGATGTCGATGTCGTCCCGCGAAGGCTGCGGGGACGGGGGCGCCGGGGGCCGGACCGGCTGGTGGGACGCCGGCGGCGCGGGGGAGGCGGGGGCCGTGGACGGCGCCGGGGGCGCCGTGGCCGCCCCCTGGTCCGGCAGCTGGAGGTCGCCGAGGCCCGCCTGGGCCCGCACCTTCAGCGTCACGTTCCTCGGGACGATCACCTTCAGCTGTCCCGCGCCGACCTCGCCCTGCGTCACCACCGTCGTCCCGGCGGGGACGGCCAGGCCCGACAGGTCCAGCGTGCCGACGCCGAGGCCCAGCTCGTAGCGCGGCTGCACGGCCGCGACGCTCGCCGGGCGCCAGGTCTCGCGGATCCACTCGGTCGAGATCTCCTTCGGCAGCGAGGAGGCCGCCGCGAGCAGGCCCGCCGTCACGAGCGTGAGGAACACCGTGCCGAAGCCGGTCCTGCCGATCAGGCTGCTGACGACCAGGCCGAGACCGAACACCGCGAGCGCGGCGACCAGACCGATCTGGAGGCTGGTGCCCAGCGGATGCCCCTGCCACGAGAGCCCCGTGCCGAGCCCGCCCGCCACCAGGGCGAGCAGGAACACCAGACCGCCGATGGACGGCGGACCCGTCCGCACCCGCGTGGAGGGCGTGGGCCGTTCGGGCGCGGCGGGCGGCGGACCCCACGGGCTGCCGGGCGTCGGCCCCGCGCCGCCGGTCGTGCCGTCCTCGTCGAGGGCGCTGTGCGGCCCCCACATGTAGCCGATGGCGACCTTGCCGGTCGAGCCGTCCTTGACGATCGGGTCGCGCCACCAGGACGGGAACTCCACCAGTGGCGGGGCCTTCGTCTCGGGCGGCGCCTCGGCGACCGCGAGCGCGGCGGCCGCGTCTATCCGGCCGCCCTCCTCGGCGGTCGCGGCGACCGAGGGGCGCCGCTGCGACCACACCGCCGCCCCGCTCACCGCGACCGTCAGGACCAGCGCGAACGCCAGCGTCCCGCTGTTGTGCAGCATCGACAGGAAGATGCCGCAGCCCACCAGGGCCGTCAGCACCGCCGTCAGCGAGGAGCCGGACACCCGGCCGGTCAGCAGCCGGCGCCCCTCGCTCTCCTCCTCGCCCGCGAGCGGGACCAGCAGCCACGCGAAGCCGTAGAAGAGCAGTCCGACGCCGCCGGTCACCGCGAGCACGCCGAGCACGACCCGGAAGATCACCGGGTCGAGGTCGAAGTGCCGGCCGAGACCGCCGCACACGCCGGCCACGACCTTGTGCCCGCGCGACCTGCGCAGGGGCGGGGCGGCCTCGGCCGGCGGCGGGGCCTCGGGGGGCGAAGGCATCGAACGCGTCATGGGTCCATGGTGACCGCCCGTGACGCCCGGCGGCACCGGGACCGACCCTGCCTTGACCCTGATCTTCCGCCGGCCCTGGAACCTGCTCCGACCCCGAGACGGTTCCGGGGCCGATATCCGGGCGGACCCTGATGTCCCGGGTGGGCCCGGCGTGTGACGATCAGTGCATGTCCGCAGCCGCCCGTGTCGCAGAGACCGACGAACCGCCCGTCCGCAGGCTCTACCGGAGCGCCGACGGCCGGTGGCTCGGCGGTGTCGCGCGCGGTCTCGCCGGTCATCTCGGGCTGCCGGTGATCTGGGTCCGCGCGTTCTTCGTGGTCCTGCTCCTCACGGACGGTCTGGGCGCGCTGCTGTACGCGGTGTTCTGGATCGTCGTCCCGCTCGGGGTCGGCGGCCGGGCCGCGCCCCGGTCCGTCTTCGAGACCACCGCGGACGGCCGCAGACGCCTCCGCAAGCCCGACAAGGGCCAGGTCTTCGCGCTGATCGCGCTGGCGGTCGGCATCTCCGCGTTCGTCGGCAGCATCAACGTCGACAAGCAGGCCGGGCGCTATGTGTGGCCCTCGCTGCTGATCGGGATCGGAGTCGTCCTCGTCTGGCGGCAGGCGGACAACGCCCGCCGCGCCAGCTGGACCGACACCGGCCACCGCAGACGCGTCCTCCAGCTCGTCCGCGGGCTCGTCGGCGTCGCGCTCGTCGGCACGGGCCTCACGGTCTTCCTCGTGGTCCGCGGCTCCGTCGCCCAGCTCGGCACGGCGCTCACCGCCGCCGTCGCGGTCCTCACCGGCATCGCGCTGCTCGCCGGGCCCTGGCTGGTGCGCATGTCGCAGGACCTCAGCGAGGAGCGCACGCTGCGCATCCGCGCCCAGGAGCGCGCCGAGGTCGCGGCCCACGTCCACGACTCCGTCCTGCACACCCTGACCCTGATCCAGCGCAACGCCGAGGACCCCGGCGAGGTCCGCCGGCTGGCCCGTGCCCAGGAGCGGGAGCTGCGCAACTGGCTGTACAAGCCGGAGGGCACCGGCAAGGAGGAGGACGAGGAGCCGGCCACCGTCGCGGAGGCGGTCAAGCGGGCCGCGGCCGAGGTCGAGGACAAGCACGGCGTGCCGCTGGAGGTCGTGGTCGTCGGCGACTGCCCGCTCGACGAGAAACTGGGCGCGCAGATGCAGGCCGCGCGCGAGGCGATGGTCAACGCCGCCAAGTACGGTGGCGAGGGCGGGGCGGTGCAGGTCTTCGCGGAGGTGGAGGGCCGGACGGTCTTCGTCTCGGTGAAGGACCGCGGCCCGGGCTTCGACCTGGACGCGGTCCCCGACGACCGCATGGGCGTACGAGAATCGATCATCGGCCGGATGCAGCGCAACGGCGGATCGGCGCGGCTGAGGTCCGTGCCGGGCGGGGGCACCGAAGTGGAGCTCGAGATGGAGAGGGCGGACGGATGAGCGACGGGACCGGGACCGGGAGCGGGGTGGCGGAGGGCACGGAGCGCCGGGTGCGGGTCGTGCTCGTCGACGACCACCGGATGTTCCGCACGGGGGTGCAGGCCGAGATCGGCCGGACCGACGTGACGGGCGTCGAGGTGGTCGGCGAGGCCGCGGACGTCGACCAGGCGGTGACGGTGATCACCGCCACCCGCCCCGAGGTCGTCCTGCTCGACGTGCACCTGCCGGGCGGCGGCGGGGTCGAGGTGCTGCGCCGCTGCGCCAGCCTGATGGCGGCGGCCGAGGACCCGGTGCGCTTCCTGGCGCTGTCGGTCTCCGACGCGGCCGAGGACGTCATCGGGGTCATCCGGGGCGGCGCCCGCGGCTATGTCACCAAGACGATCACCGGCACCGACCTGGTCGACTCGATCTTCCGGGTCCAGGAGGGCGACGCCGTCTTCTCCCCGCGCCTCGCGGGCTTCGTCCTCGACGCCTTCGCCTCGACGGACGCGCCGCCGGTCGACGAGGACCTGGACCGGCTGACCCAGCGGGAGCGCGAGGTGCTGCGGCTGATCGCCCGCGGCTACGCGTACAAGGAGATCGCGAAGCAGCTCTTCATCTCGGTGAAGACGGTCGAGTCCCACGTCTCGGCGGTGCTGCGCAAACTGCAGCTCTCCAACCGGCACGAGCTGACCCGCTGGGCGACCGCCCGCCGGCTGGTCTAGGGCCTGACGGTCATCCCACCCGGGTCGCGCCCGCGAACGGCATCTCGTCGATGGGGGCGATCCGGACCGGGGCGCCCGGCCGGGGGGCGTGGATCATCTGCCCGCCGCCGATGTAGAGCCCGACATGGCTGATCCCGGAGTAGAAGAAGACCAGGTCGCCCGGGGCCAGCTCGGAGCGGGAGACCCGGCGGCCGGCGTTGATCTGGGTGTAGGTGGTGCGCGGCAGCGAGACCCCGGCCGCGCGCCAGGCCGCCTGGGTGAGCCCGGAGCAGTCGTAGGCGGAGGGCCCGGTCGCTCCCCAGACGTAGGGCTTGCCCAGCTGGGCCTGGGCGAAGGCGATGGCCTCGACCGCGCGCGCGTCGGGTGCCGTGATCGGCCCGCGGATCGCCGAGGAGCGGTCGGCCCTGGCCATCGTCGCGGAGCCGCCGGAGGCCCCGTCGCCGTGCCCGCCGGCGGCGACGGCCGCCTCGTAACGGGCCCGTTCCTCGGCGGTGAGCCGGGCGAGCAGCGTCCGCGCGGCGTTCAGCTTCCCCTGCACGGTCGCCTTCTGGCGCCGCAGCTCCGCCTCCTGCGTCCGCAGCTCCCGCAGCCGGGCCTCGGACTCGCCGCGCAGCCTCTGTACGGCCCCGAGCTCACGCCGTACGGCGGTGACGGCGGCGGCCTGCCGGTTCCCGGCCTTCTCGGCCAGCGAGGCCCGCTCCAGGTACTGGTCGGGGTCGGAGGTGAGGGCGAGCTGGAGGGCGGGGTCGAGCCCGCCGGAGCGGTACTGCGCGGCGGCGACGGCGCCCAGCGCGTCCCGGTACCGGTTCAGCCGCTCGGTCCTGCGGGCCGCCTCGTCGCGCAGCCGGTCGAAGGCCGCGCGTGCCCGGCCCGCCTTTTCCTTCGCCCCGTTGTACTTCTCGGTGGCGGCCTCGGCCTGCTCGTAGAGCCGGTCGACCTCGGACGTGACCTGCGCGGGGGTGGGCCGCGGCGCGGCGTGCCCGGACCCCTCGAAGACGGTCGCGGTCGCCGCGGAGGCGAGGGCCAGCGTGACGGCCGTGCGGGCCGCCTGGCCGCCGAGGGGGGACTGCTTGGGCTTGCGGTGCGCTGCCACGAGGGCGGGTCACATCCTCTCCCTGTGGGGGACGCTGCCCGCCGGGGCCGGCGACGGTCCGCACAGGGGGACGGACCGCCGCCGGTCTTTCTCGGCGGGGGCGACCGGCAGCCGCCGCGGTGGCGGAGGTGGGGAGCCGGCCACCTGGGGCAGGACGCTAAACCTGGCCGCCGTACGGCTGCGGGGAGTTGACCGCTATTGGCATCAGTTGATGCTTTCCGACCGTTCCCGTTCGCCCTGGGAAGGGGTCGGGCGGCGCTCGCGGCGCCTGCTGACCGAAGCCCGGGACAAGGTGGACCCGGCCGGAGGCCGGTGCTATGGCCCGGTTAGGCTCCGCCTCATGGACGCCCTCATCAATGTCTTCGTCGCCCTGCACATCATCGGGATCGCCAGCCTCCTCGGCGGCTTCCTCACCCAGATGAAGGCGATGGGCACGGGCACCGCCCGCTTCGTGCCGGCGATGCTGCACGGCGCCCTGACGATGCTCGTCACCGGCGTCGCCCTCGTCGGGCTCAACCAGGCCGACGACCACACGGTCAACAACCTCAAGGTCGGCATCAAGCTGGCGATCCTCGTGGTGATCCTCGGCCTGGTCTACGTGAAGCGCGACGAGGAGAAGGTCGACAAGGCCGTCTTCGGCGCCGTCGGCGGCCTCACCATGGCGAACATCTTCATCGCGACCCTCTGGGTCTGATCCGGAGGCGGTCCCGGATGCCCCGTCAGACCGGGCGCACCGAGCCGTAGATCGGCATGTAGTAGATCGACTCCTCGCGCACGTACGCGCCCGGCTTCGGCGCGTGGATCATCTTCCCGCCGCCGATGTAGATCCCCACGTGGCTGATGTCGTCGTAGAAGAAGACGAGGTCGCCGGGGAGCAGGTCCGTCGTGGACACGCGGGTGCCGACCTTCACCTGGTCCCAGGTGGTCCGGGGCAGGTCGACGCCGGCCGCGCGCCAGGCGGCCTGGGTCAGGCCGGAGCAGTCGTACGAGCTCGGGCCCGTCGCCCCCCAGACGTACGGCTTGCCGATCTGGGCGCGGGCGAACGCCAGCGCCTGCTCGGCCTTGGCCGCGTACGAGGAGCCCGACGGCGGCGGCGGGGGTGCGGGTGTCGTCGGGGCCGGCTTCGTCGCGGCCCGGCGCCGTCGCTCGGCAGCCTCCGCCTTGGCCCGTTCCTCCGCCTTGCGGCGCGCCTCGGCCTCCCGCTTGCGCTCCAGCTCCGCCAGCCGGGCCTTCTCCTCGGCCGTCAGCCGCGCGAGCAGCGTCCGCGCCTCCGCCAGCTTGCCCTGTACCGCGCGCCTGCTGGTCCGCAGCGCCGTCTGCGAGGCGGTCAGCTCCGTCAGGCTCCGGGTCGCCCGTGCCCGCTGCCCGGCCGCGGCGGCGCGCTGCGTTTCGTACGCGGCGATCGCGGTGCGCTGCCGGTCCGAGAGGCGGTCCATGAGGTGCGACTGGTCGAAGTAGTCCTGCGGGCTGTCCGCGAAGATCAGGGTGGCGGTCGGGCCGACGGCGCCCGCGCGGTACTGGGCCGCCGCGTACGAGCCGAGGGCGCGGCGCGAGACGTTGATCGTCTCCGTGCGGCGGGCCACGTCGTCGAGGAGCCGGCCGACCTCGTGCCGCTTGCGGTCGGTGGCCTCCTTGGCGCGGTCGTACTCCTGGGTGGCCGTGCCGGCCTCCTGGTACAGCCGGTCGACCTTCGCGCGGACCTCCTCGACCGTCGGCCGGGGCTCCGCCGGCGCGGCGGGCGGGCCCGGGGCGGCCAGGGCGCTCTGCGCGGACAGCAGGGTGACGGAGGCGAGGGCGGCCGTCGTGACGCCGACGGCGGGGGAGTGGGGGCGGGTGGTGCGCGGCTTGCGGTGGGACGCCAAGACCGGCATCTCCTTCCGTGGACGCCGAGGGGCACCGACGGCCGTGGGGCGTGACCGGGGGGCCGGGGGTGGCCGGGGGCCGGGGGGCGCCGGCGTTCGGCGTGGGCCGCCCGCTCGGCGCGGTTCGCCGACGGTGGGGAGAGCGGGGGACGGGCTGCTTGGGCGTGCACGCTAGCGAGCCGTGGGGCGGCTGGGAAGGCCGGTGTTCGATATGCCCGATACATTTCCGTGACCTGGTGCCCGGCCGGCCGGGACGCTCACCCTCCGCGCTTTCCCGGTCACTTCCGGAGGTGGCGGCGGACTGTCGGTCCGGCGTCCTAGACTCGGGAGGCGATGAGCAGCCTCTTTGACGACAGCTTCCTGGCCGGCCTCCAGAACCACTCCTCGGAGGAGCCCCCGCCCCCGCCCGAGGACCACGAGCCCGGTGCCCCGGCCGCGGAGGAGGTCCCGCACGCCCTCTTCGGGGAGGACTGGGACACGCCCCCGCCCGAGCGGGACGCGTACTACCGCGACGGTGCCCACCGGCCCGTCGTGGACGCCGCCGCGCTCCTGGACGGGCTCAACGAGCAGCAGCGCGCCGCCGTCGTGCACACGGACACCCCGCTGCTCATCGTCGCGGGCGCCGGCTCCGGCAAGACCCGGGTGCTCACCCACCGCATCGCCCACCTCCTGGGCACCCGGCACGTCCACCCCGGGCAGATACTGGCGATCACCTTCACCAACAAGGCCGCCGGTGAGATGAAGGAGCGGGTCGAGCAGCTCGTCGGCCCGCGCGCCAACGCCATGTGGGTCATGACCTTCCACAGCGCGTGCGTGCGGATCCTGCGCCGCGAGTCGAAGAAGCTGGGCTTCACCTCGTCCTTCTCGATCTACGACGCCGCCGACTCCAAGCGCCTGATGGCGCTGGTCTGCCGCGACCTGGACCTCGACCCGAAGAAGTTCCCGCCGAAGTCCTTCAGCGCCAAGATCTCCAACCTGAAGAACGAGCTGATCGACGAGGAGACCTTCGCCGACCAGGCCGCGGACGGCTTTGAGAAGACGCTCGCCGAGGCGTACCGGATGTACCAGTCCCGGCTGCGCGAGGCCAACGCGCTGGACTTCGACGACATCATCATGACGACGGTCCACCTGCTCCAGGCCTTCCCGGACGTCGCCGAGCACTACCGCCGCCGCTTCCGTCACGTCCTCGTCGACGAGTACCAGGACACCAACCACGCCCAGTACACCCTGGTCCGCGAGCTCGTCGGCACCGGGTACGAGGACCTCGGCCCGGCCGAGCTGTGCGTGGTCGGCGACGCCGACCAGTCGATCTACGCCTTCCGCGGCGCGACCATCCGCAACATCCTCCAGTTCGAGGAGGACTACCCGGACGCCACCACGATCCTGCTGGAGCAGAACTACCGCTCCACCCAGACGATCCTCTCCGCCGCCAACGCGGTCATCGAGCGCAACGAGTCCCGCCGCCCGAAGAACCTGTGGACCAACGCGGGCGCCGGCGCGCAGATCACCGGCTACGTCGCGGACACCGAGCACGACGAGGCGCAGTTCGTCGCCGACGAGATCGACCGGCTCACGGACACCGGCGCGGCCAAGGCCGGCGACGTCGCCGTCTTCTACCGCACCAACGCCCAGTCCCGCGTCTTCGAAGAGATCTTCATCCGCGTCGGACTGCCCTACAAGGTCGTCGGCGGCGTGCGCTTCTACGAGCGCAAGGAGGTCCGTGACGTCCTCGCCTACCTGCGCGTCCTCGCCAACCCCGAGGACACCGTGCCGCTGCGCCGCATCCTCAACGTCCCCAAGCGGGGCATCGGCGAGCGCGCCGAGGCGATGATCGACGCCCTCTCCCTGCGCGAGAAGATCACCTTCCCGCAGGCGCTGAAGCGCGTCGACGAGGCGTACGGGATGGCGGCCCGCTCCTCCAACGCCGTCAAGCGCTTCAACACGCTCATGGAGGAGCTGCGCACCATCGCCGAGTCGGGCGCCGGCCCGGCCGTCGTCCTGGAAGCCGTCCTGGAGCGGACGGGGTACCTGGCGGAGCTCCAGGCCTCCACCGACCCGCAGGACGAGACCCGCATCGAGAACCTTCAGGAACTCGCGGCGGTGGCCCTGGAGTTCGAGCAGGAGCGCGGTGAAGAGCCCGCCACCCTCGCCGAGTTCCTGGAGAAGGTCGCCCTCGTCGCCGACTCCGACCAGATCCCCGACGAGGACGAGGACGGCTCCGGGGTCATCACCCTGATGACCCTGCACACCGCCAAGGGCCTGGAGTTCCCGGTGGTGTTCCTCACCGGCATGGAGGACGGCGTCTTCCCGCACATGCGCGCGCTCGGCCAGACCAAGGAGCTGGAGGAGGAGCGCCGCCTCGCCTACGTGGGCATCACCCGCGCCCGCGAGCGGCTCTACCTCACCCGCTCCTCGATGCGCAGCGCCTGGGGCCAGCCCTCGTACAACCCGGCCTCGCGCTTCCTGGAGGAGATCCCCGCCACGTATCTGGAGTGGAAGCGGACCGGCCCGATGGCCAAGCCCGCCGGGCCGACCTCGGGGATCACCTCCTCGCTGTCCTCCTCGCGCTCC
The DNA here is from genome assembly GCF_055560575.1 of Streptomyces sp. NPDC023157. NCBI lineage: Bacteria > Bacillati > Actinomycetota > Actinomycetes > Kitasatosporales > Streptomycetaceae > Streptomyces > Streptomyces sp. NPDC023157. Next base: position 285,982 of record NZ_JBVHIL010000004.1, on the reverse strand, counting down.
CGCTCCGGCCCCTCGGGCTTCGCCACCCGGCGGACGAGCGACAAGCCGGTGATCTCGCTCCAGGTCGGCGACCGGGTCACCCACGACCAGTTCGGCCTGGGCACGGTCATGGCGGTGACGGGCGTGGGCGCGGACGCCCAGGCGACGATCGACTTCGGCGACGAGAAGCCGAAGCGGCTCCTGCTGCGGTACGCGCCGGTCGAGAAGCTGTAGGGCGGACACCTCGGCCCAGCGAGAAGGGCCCCGGCCGGATGTCGGCGGGGGCCCTTTCTCTTACGCGTACGCGGGTGGTGTCAGCTGGTCGGGTCGAGACCGCGGCTGAGCAGCCAGGGCAGCGGGTCGATCGCCACGCCGCCGTTCGGCCGGACCTCGAAGTGGAGGTGCGGGCCGGTGGAGTTGCCGGAGTTGCCGGAGTACGCGATGACCTCGCCGGCCTTGACCTTGCCGGAGCGGATCTTGGTGCTGCTGAGGTGGCAGTACCAGGTCTCCGTGCCGTCCTCCATGGTCACGATCGCCATGTTGCCGTAGGCGCTGTTCCACTGGGTGCGCACGGTGCCGTCGGTCGCGGCCATCACCGGAGTGCCGTACTGCACCGGGAAGTCGATGCCCGTGTGCACGGACATCCAGTTGACGCCGGACTGGCCGAAGCGGGCGCTGAGCTGGTGCAGCTTGACCGGGAGCAGGAACTTCGGCCGCAGGGCCTCCTTGCGGGCCGCCTCCTCCTCGCGCTTCTTCTTCTCCGTCTCCTGGCGCAGCCGCAGGTCGATGCGCTCCTGGGTGCGGCTGGCGCGGTCGCCGAAGTCGCGGGCGTCGGCGCTGAGCGCGGCGAGCTGGGTGTCCAGCTTGCTGTTGGCGGCGACCTGCTTGACGGAGGCCGGGTCGGCGGCGGCGAGGGACGTCGTGTCGTCCTTCGTGTCCGCGCCCGGGTCGGTGAGCCCGCCGACCGAGGCGGCGGCGATGCCGGCGACGCCCATCACGCAGGCGGACGGGACGGCGACCGTGAGGAGCGCGGACCGCTTGGCGGGCGTACGGCGCCGGCCGCGGCTGCCGCCGCCGGAGGAGCGGCGCGCGGGGCGGGCGGCGACGGGCGGAAGCTCGTCGGCGGCGCCCTCGGGGAGGACTTCGAGGCCGATCATCGTCTCGGCGTCGTGGAAGGCGTGGAACTCCGGCTCCGGCTCCACCCCGGTCTCCGCCTCCGCCTCCGCGTCCACGTCCGCGTCGGCCTCGTGACCGAGGTCGTACGCGGCGACCTGCACGGTCTCGGAGTACGCGGGGTACGCGTCGAAGTCGAACTCGGCGGTGTGCTCGGGGCCCGGCGTGTACTGCTGGGGGACGACCGGCTCGGGCGTCTCGGCCTGGTTCCAGGCGGTCGCCGCGGCCGTGTCGGTCATGGCGGCCATGCCATAGGCGCCGGTCTCGAACCCGGGCGTCGTCCACTGCCCGGTGGTGTCGTACGAGGCGAAGGCCGCGGCCTCGTACGGGCCGGTCTGCTGGGCCTCGGTCCAGGCGGTGGCGTCCCACTGGCCGGTGGTGGTGTACGAGCCGCAGGAGCCGGTGTCCCACTGGCCGGAGTGGCCGCTCGGGTCGGTGTGGCCGCCCTGGTCGGTGTGACCGGCGTAGCCGCCGTACCCGTTCGGGTCGGGGTGCGCGGTGTACTCGGGCTGCCCGGCGTAATCGGTGTGCCCGGTGTACTCGGTGTGACCTGCGTGGCTGGTGTGGCCGCTGTACTCGGCGTACTCGCCGTACGTGCTCTGACCTGCGCTGTGACCTGCTGCGTAACCGGCGTCGTAGGCGCCGAACAGGGGGTCGACGGTGAAGCTCCCGGTGGTCTGGGTGGCGTCCGTGACGTACCCGGCGTGGGGGTGCTGGTCGTTCACCAACTTCTCTCTCGCCTCGGCAGCAGGGGGGTCAAGCAGTGGCGTGACTGTACCCGGCGGTATGCGCGCCCGACAATCTTCCGCGGGTTTCGAGCCGCCAGGAAACGGGCAATCGGCCGTCTTTCGGCGGGTAGCGGAGAGAGCTTTGGCCCTGTGTTCGAGAAGCGTTCGAAGGGTGGGGTTCGGCGGGCGTCCGTCAGGCCACGGAGCTCGCCCCGGGCGCGGCGCCCGCGGCCCCGGCGGCCGGGCCGTCGTCGTCCAGCGCGTCGAGGATGCCGGCCGCGACCGTCGGGTGCACCGGCAGCGCGAGATGGCCGATTCCGCTCACCCGCACGTTGTGCACGATCAGGTCCGGATGGTCGAGGCGGGCCGTCTCGACCGGCACCATCACCTGGTCCAGCTCGCTCCAGAAGCTCACGAAGCGGGTACGGACGCCCGGCGCGGGCCCGGCCAGCTCGCGCAGCACCTCCGAACCCGGCCGCATCTGGCGCACCAGCGGGTGCGCGTCGGCCAGCGGCACGAAGGTGGTGCCGGAGTGCGGGGTGCCCAGCATGACCAGCGTGCGCACCCGGGCGTCACCGCCGAGCCGCTGTACGTAATAGCGGGCGATCAGACCGCCCAGGCTGTGGCCCACGAGGTCGACCTCCGTGTGGCCGGTCCGGGCCTGGATCTCCGCCACCCGGCGCCCGAGCAGCTCCGCGGCGGTCCGCAGGTCGCCGGTCAGCGGGGAGTAGTTGAGCGACTCGACACAGTCACGGCCGTGCCGGGCCAGGGCCCGGCGGAGCAGGACGAAGACCGAGCGGTTGTCGACGAAACCGTGCAGCAGCACGACCGGGCGGCTGGTTGCGGCTCCCTCGGCGCTCCCGGGGCCCTCGGCGGGCCCGGTGGCGGCCGCGCGGCGCGGGTGACGTTCGGCGACCAGCCCGGAGGGGTAGAGGACCAGATGTCCGGCGAGGACCGCCAGCTCCAGGGCGGCGGCCTTCACGCGGTCGGCGACGTCGGTCGGGGTGAACTCCATCGTCGGCCTCCGTCCCGGGACGAAGGTGCGCCGCACCTCCGTGCCGTGCGGCTGGCGGCGCGGTGATACGGCGACCCCGTGGCGACTCCTCCGCGGGGCGAACGATGTCCCACGTGTGATTTCCCCCTCGCTGTCCACCGCGAAACGGCCGCTTGCGGGATGCTGGCGATAACGTTCGTTCACTTTCCCGCGGCCAGGCGCGGGGGTCGCATGTGGAGGCACTGATGGGTGTGACCGGTCCGATTCGAGTGGTGGTGGCCAAGCCGGGTCTCGACGGCCACGATCGCGGGGCCAAGGTGATCGCGCGGGCGCTGCGCGACGCCGGCATGGAGGTCATCTACACCGGGCTCCACCAGACGCCCGAGCAGATCGTGGACACCGCGATCCAGGAGGACGCCGACGCGATCGGCCTCTCCATCCTCTCGGGCGCGCACAACACGCTGTTCGTGAAGGTGCTGGAGCTGCTGAAGGAGCGCGACGCGGAGGACATCAAGGTCTTCGGCGGCGGCATCATCCCCGAGGCGGACATCGCGCCGCTGAAGGAGAAGGGCGTGGCCGAGATCTTCACCCCGGGCGCGACGACCGGCTCCATCGTGGAGTGGGTCAACGCGAACGTCCGCGTGGCGGCGTAACACCGCCGACGGAACCGACGGAACCGACGGAACCGAGGACCCGAGGGCCCGGGGCGGGCGGCGCGTGGGACGCGCCGCCCGCTCCTTTCATGCCTCCACCGCTTCCCGCCCCCGTTACCGCGTCCGTGTCACGCCGTCACGCCTCCGCCAGCTCCGCGTGCATCGCCGCCCGCAGCTCCAGCGTCGCCACGAGCCGCTGGAAGGCCTCCGACCAGTAGCCGCCGGCGCCCGGGGAGGCGTCCTCCGTCTCGGCGGGGAGGGTGGTCAGGGCGGCGAGCTGCGGCACGGTCTCCGGGGAGAGGCAGCGCTCGGCCAGGCCCATCACGCCGCTGAAGCTCCACGGGTAGCTGCCGGCGTCCCGGGCGATGTCCAGGGCGTCGACCACCGCCCGGCCCAGCGCCCCCGACCACGGCACCGTGCACACCCCGAGCAGCTGGAACGCCTCCGACAGGCCGTGCGCCGCTATGAACGAGGCCACCCAGTGGGCCCGCTCCTCCTCCGGGAGCGTCGACAGCAGCTTGGCCCGCTCCGCGAGCGAGGACGTGCCCGGACCGGTGGCCTGCGGGGCCGCCGGGGCGCCCAGGAGGGCCCGCGACCAGTCCGCGTCCCGCTGCCGCACCGCCGCCCGGCACCAGGCCGCGTGCAGCTCGCCCTGCCAGTCGTCGGCGACCGGCAGCGCCACGATCTCCTCGGGCCGCCGCCCCCCGAACCGGGCCGGCCAGCAGTCCAGCGGCGCGGCCTCGACGAGCTGGCCGAGCCACCAGGAACGCTCGCCGCGGCCCGTCGGCGGCGTGGCCGTCACCCCGTCGTGCTGCATGCCCGCGTCGCACTCGTGCGGCGCCTCCACGACGACCGTCGCCGCCCCCCGCGTACGGTCCAGGGAGACGCACGACGCGGCCCGCACCGCCATCCGCGCGGCCAGCGCCGACCCCGGCAGGGCCGACAGCAGCTCGGCGGCCGTCGTGCGCACATTGCGGCTGCGGTCGCCGAGCGCCGCCTCCAGGAACTCCTCGTCCGCCCCGGACAGGCCCGCGCGCAGCGAGTCCAGGAACATCAGCCGGTCCTCCGCCCGCTCGGCCCCCCACGTCGAGGCCAGCAGCGCGCGGCCCGCCGCCGCGTCCCGCGCCCGCACCGCGGTCAGCAGCGCCACCCGCTCCGCGAACAGGCCCTCCTCCCACAGGGCCGACACGGCCCCCGTGTCCCCCGGGTCGGGCAGCGCGCCGCCGCCGCCCGCACCGCGCAGCGCGAACTTCCACTCCGGGTTGAGCCGGGCCAGCCACAGCCCCCGGGGCCCGGCGAAGGCCAGCGCCTGGGGCCGCAGATCGGTCCGGGCGCGGGCGGCGTCGAGCAGCGCCGGCAGGGCCGCCGCCGGGGCGCGGTACCCCCGCTCGTGCGCGGCGGCCAGCCACTGCGGCAGCAGCTCCGTCAGATCGGGCGCCGCCCCGCGCCGCCCCCCGGAGGGCGCGGGCGCCGCCCGGCCCGCGAGCAGCCGGGCCAGCCGGCGCCGGGCCGCCTCGGGCAGCGGTCTGCGCCCGTCCTCCGGCGCCGCCTCCAGCGGCGGCGCGGCGGGACCGGGCCGCAGCCCCGCCCGGCGCCGTACGGTGTGCACGGCGGCGGCGCCGAGCAGCGCGACGGGCGCCGCGTCCCCGGAGGCACCCCCGTGCGGTCTGCGGTCGGTGCCCAGCAGCGCCGACGTGACGAGCTCTTCCCAGGCGTCCTTGGCCACCATGGCCTCCTCCAGAAGTGGGTTCCGAGACGGTTCGGGGCGGGTGCCGGGCGTCAGACCAGCGGCACCGTCTCCCCGGGGGCGTCCCGGGACCAGACGGCCAGCGGGGTGAAGCCCTGGTGGCCGCACTCGCCGAAGACCGTGAGCGGCGCGCCGCCCGACAGGGCCACCAGACGCCACAGGCCCGGCCGGGCCTGCGCGGCGCGGGTCAGCGGCACCGCCTCCCGCTCCGTGCCCCGGGCGTCCGCCAGCTGCCAGCCGTACTCCGCGCGGGCCGGCACGACCTCGGCCAGGGTCACCGGCCAGGCGTCCAGCCACGGATCGTCGCGCAGCGCGCGCCCGTACGCCGTGAGGGCCGCGCCGACCGTGCCGCCGCGCGGCGGGGGACCCGCCGGCACGGGAACGCCGAACTGCTCGACCAGCTCGGCCCGCAGCCCGCCCCCGCCCTCGTACGGCCGCAGCGCCGCGTCGAGCACCGCCCCGACGGGGAAGGCGAGCTGCGGCGCGCGGCCCGCCGCGCCGAAGGCGAGCAGCAGGGCCGTACGGCCGCTCGACTCCCCGTGCAGCCATATGCGCCGGGTCGTCAGCCTGGTGTCCGCCGTGTCGTACTGCGCGAGGACCAGCCAGCGGTCCCGCAGCACCGGGCCGTCCGGCGGGGCCGTCAGCCCCACCCGGGTCCGCACCGTCGCCGCCAGCGGGGCGGGCAGCCGGTCGGCCGACAGCCACGCCCGGTCCAGGAGATGGGTCAGCGCGCACTCCTCCAGGAGCCGCACCGGCCAGCCGGGACCCGAGCCCGCCACCGCGCCCAGCTCCCGCACCCGGCCCGCCAGGCCCGGCGCCTGCGCGTCGACCATGCGGGCCGCCGTCTCCTCCCACAGGGCGGGCCCCGACCGCTCCGCGGCGGCGAGACCACCGCGCAGCAGATCGGCCAGCCGCTGCTCCAACTCCCGCGCCCCCGCGCTGATCCGGGCCGCCCGCCGCTCGGCACGGCGACGCGCCGCCTCCGGGTCCGCCGGACCCGACTCCGCCGAGGCGGCCCCGGCGGCCTCCGCCCGCTCCCGGCGGCCCGCGAGCCACGTCTCGGCCCACTCCGGCGCCTCGGCGGCGCCCGGGCCCGAGGGCACGCCGCCGCCGGACCAGAGCAGCAGCAGCCCCAGCGCGTGCTTGCACGGGAACTTCCGGCTCGGGCAACTGCACTGGTACGCCGGGCCCGTGGTGTCCACGACCGTCCGGTACGGCGTGCTGCCGCTGCCCTTGCACAGGCCCCACACGGCCCCCTGGCCGCCGCTGCCCGCGCCGGACCACGGACCGGCCGCACCCAGCTTGCTTCCCGCTCTGCGTGAGGCCTCGTCAGGAGCCAGTGCCAGCACCTGATCAGCCGTCCAGAGCGCCCCCTGTTCGTCCATGGGAACGACCGTACGACCCTCCACTGACAAACGCTCCCACCTGCGGATTCCTCAGCGGGTCCGGCGGCCGGGGCCGATTGTCAGTGGCATGGTGCACCGTGGTTCGCACAGCAGGTCGAACGATCTGGAGGGGGACCCATGACGCTGCCCGAGACCACCACGGACACCACCGCCGACGGCACCGCCGGCGAGGTGCTGCGGCCGCACGCCGAGGACGCCTTCGGCCACGAACTCGCCGCGCTCGCCGCCGCCGACGACCGGCCGCGCCCCACCCGCTGGCGGCTCTCGCCGTGGGCCGTCGCCACCTATCTCCTCGGCGGCACGCTGCCCGACGGCACCGTCATCACACCCAAGTACGTCGGCCCGCGCCGCATCGTCGAGGTCGCCGTCACCACCCTCGCCACCGACCGGGCCCTGCTCCTGCTCGGGGTGCCCGGCACCGCCAAGACCTGGGTCTCCGAGCACCTGGCCGCCGCCGTCAGCGGCGACTCCACCCTGCTCGTCCAGGGCACCGCCGGCACCCCCGAGGAAGCCATCCGGTACGGCTGGAACTACGCCCGGCTCCTCGCCCACGGCCCCAGCCGCGACGCGCTCGTGCCCAGCCCCGTCATGCGCGCCATGGCCCAGGGCATGACCGCCCGGGTCGAGGAACTCACCCGCATCCCCGCCGACGTGCAGGACACCCTCATCACGGTGCTCTCCGAGAAGACCCTGCCCATCCCCGAGCTGGGCCAGGAGGTGCAGGCCGTCGGCGGGTTCAACCTCATCGCCACCGCCAACGACCGCGACCGCGGCGTCAACGAGCTGTCCAGCGCCCTGCGCCGCCGCTTCAACACCGTCGTGCTGCCGCTGCCCGCCACCCCCGAGGCCGAGGTCGACATCGTGGCCCGGCGCGTCGACCAGATCGGGCGCTCGCTCGACCTGCCCGCCGTACCCGAGGGCGTCGACGAGATCCGCCGGGTCGTCACCGTCTTCCGCGAACTGCGCGACGGGGTCACCACCGACGGGCGCACCAAGCTCAAGTCCCCCTCGGGGACCCTGTCCACCGCCGAGGCGATCTCCGTCGTCACCGGCGGCCTCGCCCTCGCCTCCCACTTCGGCGACGGCGTGCTCCGCTCCGCCGACATCGCCGCCGGCCTCCTCGGCGCGGTCGTCCGCGACCCGGCCGCCGACCGCGTCGTGTGGCAGGAGTACCTGGAGACCGTCGTCCGCGAGAGAGACGGCTGGAAGGACTTCTACCGCGCCTGCCGCGAGGTGACGGCGTGACCCGACCCGACGCCCCGGCGGGGCCCGCCCCCGGGCCCCTCCTGCTCGGGGTGCGGCACCACGGGCCCGGGTCCGCGCGGGCCGTGGCCGCCGCCCTGGACGCGGGGCGGCCCAAAGCCGTCCTGATCGAGGGACCGCCCGAGGCCGACGCCCTCGTCGCGCTCGCCGCCGACCAGGAGATGCGGCCGCCCGTCGCCCTGCTCGCGCACGCCGTGGACGACCCGGGACGCGCGGCCTTCTGGCCGATGGCCGAGTTCTCGCCCGAGTGGACCGCCCTGCGCTGGGCCCTCGACCACGGCGCCGATGTCCGCTTCGTCGACCTGCCCGCCGCCCACACCCTCGCCGCCCCCGAACCGGCCCCGGAGGAGGAGGGCAGGGGCCAGGGCCCGCGCGTCGACCCCGTCGCCGAACTCGCCCGCGCCGCCGGATACGACGACGCCGAACGCTGGTGGGAGGACGTCGTCGAACTGCGCGGCACCACCGACCCGTTCGCCCCCTTCGAAGCCCTCGCCGAAGCCATGGGCGCCCTGCGCGAGGCGTACGGACACGGCGGACACCCCCGCGACCTGGTCCGCGAGGCGTACATGCGGCTGAGCCTGCGCGCCGCGCGGAAGGAGTACGGCGACGACCTCGCCGTCGTCTGCGGCGCCTGGCACGTCCCCGCGCTGCGCCGCGCGACCACCGTCACCGCCGACCGCGCCCTCCTCAAGGGACTGCCCAAGGTCAGGACCGAGCTGACCTGGGTGCCCTGGACCCACCGCCGGCTCGCCCGGCGCTCCGGCTACGGCGCGGGCATCGACGCACCCGGCTGGTACGCGCACCTGTTCACCGCCCCCGACCGCCCGCTCGAACGGTGGATGACCAAGGTCGCCGGACTGCTCCGGGCCGAGGACCTGCCCGTCTCCTCCGCCCACGTCATCGAGGCCGTCCGGCTCGCCGACACCCTCGCCGCGATGCGCGGACGCCCGCTCGCCGGGCTCGGCGAGACCACCGACGCGATCCGGGCCGTGATGTGCGACGGCTCCGACGTCCCCCTCGACCTCGTCCGCGACCGGCTCGTCGTCGGCGACGTCCTCGGCGGCGTCCCCGACGGCGCCCCCGCCGTGCCGCTCCAGCGCGACCTCGCCCGGCTCCAGCGCGGCCTGCGCCTCAAGCCCGAGGCCGAGCCGCGCGAGCTGGAGCTCGACCTGCGCAAGGACAACGACGCCGCCCGCAGCAGGCTCCTCCACCGGCTCCGGCTGCTCGGCGTCGACTGGGGAACCCCCGCCGCCGGGCGCGGCTCCACCGGCACCTTCCGGGAGAGCTGGCGGCTGCGCTGGGAGCCCGAGCTGCACGTCCAGGTCGCCGAGGCGGGCGTGTGGGGCACCACCGTCGAGGCCGCCGCGACCGCCAGGGCCGAGGCCCGGGCCGTGGCCGCGCGGGACCTCGCCGCGCTCACCGCCCTCGCCGAGCAGTGCCTCCTCGCCGGGCTCACCGACGCCCTGCCCGCCGTCCTCGGGGCGCTCGCCGACCGCGCCGCGCTCGACACCGACGTCGCCCACCTCGCCCAGGCCCTGCCCGCCCTCGCCCGCTCCCTCCGCTACGGCGACGTACGCGCCACCGACACCACCGCCCTCCGCCAGGTCGCCGCCGGACTCGCCGCACGCATATGCGTCGGCCTCCCACCCGCCTGCACCGGCCTCGACACGGACGCGGCCACCGAGATGCGCGCCCGCCTGGACGACGTCCACACGGCGATCGCCCTCCTGCCGGAGGGCCCCCGGGCGGACGACACCCGCCCCGCCTCCCAGTCGGCGCCCACCCCCGCCGGCCCCCCACTGATCGAACGCTGGGCCGGTGTCCTGCGGCGGCTCGCCGGGCGGGAGCGGGTGCCCGGGGTGCTGCGGGGGCGGGCCGCGCGGCTGTTGCTCGACGAGGGGCGGCTCGGGGAGGACGAGGCGGCCCGGCTCATGGGGCTCGCGCTCTCGCCCGGCACCCCGCCCGCCGACGCGGCCGCCTGGATCGAGGGCTTCGTCGGGGGCGCCTCCGGCGGCGGACTGCTCCTCGTCCACGACGAGCGGCTGCTCGCCCTCGTCGACGGCTGGCTCGGCTCCGTACCGGCCGACGCGTTCACCGACGTGCTGCCGCTGCTGCGGCGTACGTTCTCGGCGTACGAGCCCGGGGTGCGCCGCACCCTCGGCGAGCTCGCCGCCCGGGGCCCCGCGGCCGGCGGCCCCGCGCGGGCCACCGCCGAGACCCCCGGCTTCGCCACCGCCCTCGACCAGGAGCGCGCCGACGGCGTCCTGCCCCTGCTGCACCTCATCCTCGGCACGGAGGCCCCCGCATGACCCTCAGCCCCGACCGGCAGGGACCGGACAGCGAGCGCCTGCGCCGCTGGCGGCTCGTCCTCGGCGGCGCGGCCGACGGCACCGGCCACGCCCTCACCGGCACCGACGCCGCCATGGACCGCGCGCTCACCGCGCTCTACGAACGGAAGAAGGGGGACCAGGACGCCGGCCGGGACCGTTCGGCGGGGCTCGGGGGCTCCGCGCCCTCCGTCGCCCGCTGGCTCGGCGACATCCGGACGTACTTCCCCAGCTCCGTCGTCCAGGTCATGCAGCGCGACGCGATCGACCGGCTCGGGCTCGCCACGCTCCTCCTGGAGCCCGAGATGCTGGAGGCCGTCGAGGCGGACGTCCACCTCGTCGGCACGCTGCTCTCCCTCGACAAGGCGATGCCGGAGACCACCAAGGAGACCGCGCGGGCCGTCGTCCGCAAGGTCGTCGACGACCTGGAGAAGCGGCTCGCCACCCGCACCCGCGCCACCCTCACCGGGGCGCTGGACCGCTCGGCCCGGATCAGCCGGCCCCGCCACCGGGACATCGACTGGGACCGCACCATCCGCGCCAACCTCAAGAACTACCTCCCCGAGCACCGCACGGTCGTCCCCGAGCGGCTCGTCGGCTACGGCCGGGCCGCGCGGTCGGTGAAGAAGGAGGTCGTCCTCTGCGTCGACCAGTCCGGCTCCATGGCCGCCTCCGTCGTGTACGCCTCCGTCTTCGGCGCCGTCCTCGCCTCCCTGCGCGCGATCGCGACCCGCCTGGTCGTCTTCGACACCGCCGTCGTCGACCTCACCGACCAGCTCGACGACCCCGTCGACGTCCTCTTCGGCACGCAGCTCGGCGGCGGGACGGACATCAACCGGGCGCTCGCCTACTGCCAGTCGCGGATCACCCGCCCCGCCGACACCGTCGTCGTCCTCATCAGCGACCTCTACGAGGGCGGCATCCGCGACGAGATGCTGAAGCGGGTCGCCGCGATGAAGGCCTCCGGAGTGCAGTTCGTGTGCCTGCTCGCCCTCTCCGACGAGGGTGCGCCCGCCTACGACCGGGAGCACGCCGCCGCGCTCGCCGCGCTCGGCGCCCCCGCCTTCGCCTGCACCCCCGACCTCTTCCCGGAGATCATGGCCGCCGCCCTGGAGAAGCGTCCGCTCCCGATACCCGAGGCCTGACCGGGACGGGAGCGGGAAGAGGTACGCGAAGAGGTGCGGATTCCGTCGTGCGGGTGCCACCCGGACGGGTGCGCGTGACCCCACTGAGGTCCATATCACAGTCGGGTCCGGGCGCCCCTCACCTCGCGCCCCGGCGCGCCGTGAGGGGCGCAACCCCCGCTCCCTGCCTGCCACAAGGGCGTCCGGGGTACCCGCGGCCCCCTCCACGGAACGCCCCTTCCCCCCTACGTTCTGTGACCCGTATCACCGCTCCGTTGTGATCTGCGATTTAGGGACCAACGTCCCACGGGGATAACCTGCGAGACGGACATGCCGCGTCCACGGACACCGTGTACGCCTCCCTTGTGACAGCGCAGTCACGTTGCCCTTCGCGGCACGCCCACGCAGACAACGAACCGCGATCATCTAGAAAAGGGACGCGCGTGGACCTGTTCGAGTACCAGGCGAGGGACCTCTTCGCCAAGCACGGTGTACCGGTGCTGGCCGGTGAAGTCATCGACACGCCTGAGGCGGCGCGCGAGGCCACCGAGAGGCTTGGCGGAAAGTCGGTCGTCAAGGCGCAGGTGAAGGTCGGCGGCCGCGGCAAGGCCGGCGGCGTCAAGCTGGCCGCCACCCCGGACGAGGCCGTCGCCCGCGCGACGGACATCCTGGGCATGGACATCAAGGGCCACACGGTCCACAAGGTGATGATCGCCGAGCTGTCCCCGGAGATCGAGGCCGAGTACTACGTCTCGTACCTCCTCGACCGCACCAACCGCACCTTCCTGGCCATGGCCTCGGTGCAGGGCGGCATGGACATCGAGGAGGTCGCGGAGAAGACCCCCGAGGCCCTCGCGAAGGTCCCGGTCGACTCCAACAAGGGCGTCGACATCGAGAAGGCCCGCGAGATCGTCGCCCAGGCGAAGTTCCCGGCCGAGGTCGCCGAGGGCGTCGCCGAGGTCCTGGTCACCCTGTGGGACACCTTCGTCGCCGAGGACGCCCTCCTCGTCGAGGTCAACCCGCTGGCCAAGACCAAGGACGGCCGCGTCCTGGCCCTCGACGGCAAGGTGTCTCTCGACGAGAACGCCGACTTCCGTCAGCCCGAGCACGAGGCGCTCGAGGACAAGGCCGCAGCCAACCCGCTCGAGGCTGCCGCCAAGGCCAAGGGCCTCAACTACGTGAAGCTCGACGGCTCCGTCGGCATCATCGGCAACGGCGCCGGCCTGGTCATGTCGACCCTGGACGTCGTCGCGTACGCCGGTGAGAACCACGGTGGCGTGAAGCCGGCCAACTTCCTCGACATCGGCGGCGGCGCCTCCGCCGAGGTCATGGCGAACGGCCTGGAGATCATCCTGGGCGACGCGGACGTCAAGTCCGTGTTCGTCAACGTCTTCGGTGGCATCACCGCCTGTGACGAGGTCGCCAACGGCATCGTCCAGGCCCTGGAGCTGCTCGCCTCGAAGGGCGAAGAGGTCACCAAGCCGCTGGTCGTGCGCCTCGACGGCAACAACGCCGAGCTGGGTCGCAAGATCCTGTCGGACGCCAACCACCCGCTGGTTCAGCGCGTGGACACCATGGACGGTGCGGCCGACAAGGCCGCCGAGCTCGCGGCTGCGAAGTAAGGGACGAGGACACAGCCATGGCTATCTTCCTCAACAAGGACAGCAAGGTCATCGTCCAGGGCATGACCGGTGCCACGGGCATGAAGCACACCAAGCTCATGCTGGGTGACGGCACCAACATCGTCGGTGGCGTGAACCCGCGCAAGGCCGGCACCTCCGTCGACTTCGACGGCACCGAGATCCCGGTCTTCGGCACCGTCGCCGAGGCGATGAAGGAGACCGGCGCCAACGTCTCGGTCCTCTTCGTCCCGCCGGCCTTCGCCAAGGCCGCCGTGGTCGAGGCGATCGACGCCGAGATCCCGCTCGCCGTGGTCATCACCGAGGGCATCGCCGTCCACGACTCCGCCGCGTTCTACGCGTACGCCGTGGAGAAGGGCAACAAGACCCGCCTCATCGGTCCGAACTGCCCCGGTCTCATCACCCCGGGCCAGTCCAACGCCGGCATCATCCCGGGCGACATCACGAAGCCGGGCCGCATCGGCCTGGTCTCGAAGTCCGGCACGCTGACGTACCAGATGATGTACGAGCTCCGTGACCTCGGCTTCTCCTCCGCCGTCGGCATCGGTGGCGACCCGGTCATCGGCACCACGCACATCGACGCCCTCGCGGCGTTCGAGGCGGACCCCGACACCGACCTGATCGTCATGATCGGCGAGATCGGCGGCGACGCCGAGGAGCGTGCGGCCGACTACATCAAGGCCAACGTCACCAAGCCGGTCGTCGGCTACGTCGCGGGCTTCACCGCGCCCGAGGGCAAGACCATGGGCCACGCCGGCGCCATCGTCTCCGGCTCCTCCGGCACCGCCCAGGCGAAGAAGGAGGCCCTGGAGGCCGCGGGCGTCAAGGTCGGCAAGACGCCGACCGAGACGGCCAAGCTGGCGCGCGCGATCCTCGCGGGCTGAATCCAGGCACAGCGGTAGGCGGCCTGTCCGGCCGGTCCCGCCGTACGCGAGCGGGCCCCGCCCCTCCCGGGAGACCGGGTGGGGGCGGGGCCCGCTCGTTTTCGCGTGGCGTTACTCCGCTCGGGGGATCAGCCGCTCCGGGCCGGGGTTCGGCTCGGACCGCAGCCGGTCGCGCAGCTCCTTGTCCTCCGGGCGCAGTTTCTGCGGGCCGCCGCGGACCGGGACGCCCTCGACGAGCTCGCCGGGCGCGTTCACCGGGATGTAGTGGGTCGGCGCCGTCGACACGGTGAAGGCCGTGACACCGATCAGCACCGCCGTCACCCCGAAGACGGCCCTGGTCAGCAGCCTGGTGCGCCGCTCGCTGCCGCTCCGCACACTGCGCGCCGCCGGCAGGGTCGCCGTCGGCGCCTCCGCGACGAGGGCGCTCAGGCGCCGTTGCAGGGCCTCGGGGTCGGCCAGGCCGGGGACCCGCTGCCCGATGACGGTACGGGCGTGCAGCAGCCGGTTGCCGGCCGCCGGGGTGCTGGCCTCGGTCTCCGCCGCCGTCTCGGGCAGGTCGAGACCGAGCCCGTCGTAGAGCAGGACGGTCCGGCGGTACGGGGCCGGCAGCTCCAGGAGCGCCGTGAGCAGGGCGCGCCGGGAGGCCTCGGTCGGCGCGGAGTCCGGGTGCCGGTGGCGGCGCCGGAAGCGGTGCCAGGGCGAGAGCGCGTACTCGTACGCGGCGGCGCGCACCCAGCCGACCGGGTCCCGGTCGACGGCGACCTCGGGCCAGTGCTGCCAGGCGTGGTGGAAGGCCTGCTCCACGGACTCCCGGGAGAGGCCGCGGCGCCCGGTGAGCAGATAGGTCTGGTGGACGAGGCCGGGCGCGGCGTGCGCGTACAGCGCGTCGAAGGCCTGCTCGGGCGTGAGCCCGGGCTCGACGACGAGCGGGGCGTCGACGAGCGGGGCGTCGGTGACGGGTGCGGCGGCCTCCAGCGCCTCCGCGACCGGCTCGGTGACCGGTTCCGTGACCGGCTCAGGGACCGCCTCCGCAGCCGGTTTCAGCCGCTCCTGGTGGGACGCGGGGGTCCAGGGGGCCGTCTGGGTGACTTGGGTGACCTGGGGCGCCTGAGGCGCCCCAGGCGCCCGAGGGTCCTCAAGAGACGCGGCCGAGTGCGCGGCGGCAGTCATGGCCGGCGCCACGGCCGGTGCCACGGCCGGCGCCGCCTTCGCCGCGCCCACCGGGGCCTTCCCCGTGGGCGCCGGAGCCGGTGCCGGGGACTTGGGCGGCCGCGCCGGGCCCTTGGCGGCCGGGCGGGGGCGGGTGGCGGTGGGGGCCGGCCGGGTGGGCTTCTCGGTACGGGGCGTGGCGGGCTCCTCGTACACGCCGAGCAGCTTCGCGTACGCCTCACACTTGCGTCCCCTGGGGGCGCTGCGGCCGGTCTCCCAGGCGCGGACGGTGGCGCGGGTGACGCCCATGGCCTCCGCGACCTGCTCCTCGGTCAAGGAGAGGGCCTCGCGTAGGCGCCGCCGCTCCTTGGGGGAGGGCAGCGAGGCGGTCGGGCTCGTGGGGCTCATCGGTGTCGACCTCCCGCGGTGCGGCCGATGCGGCTCTGGGCCGAAAAGTACATAAACGTATCTTGAGCGACACAACGGCCATTCGCCTGTTACGCGGGCAAACCGCGTGTCGCTGGCAGCATGGGCCCCGTGACGCAAGTGACCGAGCACCGCCCGCCGTTGTCACCCGACGCCCCGGTCCAGGGGGCCCGTACCGCCGCCCTGGCCACGGCTTTCGTGCGCGGCGGGGTCGCCGCGGGCCTCGGGCTCGGCGCGCTCGCCGTCCTCGTGACGGGCGCCTGGATCGCCTCCCCGTTCCCGGACAGCGGCCCCGGCGGGGCCCTGCACGCCGCCGCGGGCCTCTGGCTGCTGGCCCACGGCGCCGACCTGCTCCGCACCGACACGGCCGGCGGGACCCTCGCACCCCTCGGCGTCACCCCGCTGCTGCTCACGGCCCTGCCGCTGTGGCTCGCGCACCGGGCCGCCCGGGACACCCTCGACGCCGCCGGCGGGCGCCCCACCCCCTCCATCGCGGGGGCCGTGGCCGCCGTGTCGGGGGGATATCTGCTGGTCGCGGCCGTGGTCGTGGTCTACACGGAGAGCGGGGCACTGCCCGCCGACCTGCTCACCGCCGGGGTGTGGACGCCCCTGACCGTGCTCGCCGCGGCCGCCGCGGGCGCCTGGACGGCGCACGGCAGGCCGCTGCCGTGCCGGGTCGAGACCGTCGTGGCCCTGCGCGCCGCCGGACGCGCGCTGACCGTCCTGCTGGGCGGCGGCGCGGCGCTCGCGGCGGCCTCGCTGCTCTGGCACGCCGGCGACGCCCAGGCCTCCCTCAACGGCCTCGCGGGCGAGTGGTCGGGGCGCGTGGCCGTCCTGCTGCTCGTCCTGGCGCTGCTGCCGAACGCGGTCGTCTGGGGCATGGCGTACGGCCTCGGCCCCGGCTTCTCCGTCGGTACGGGTGCCCTGGTCACCCCCCTCGGATTCGCCGGCACCCCCGCCGTGCCCGACTTCCCGCTGCTCGCCGCGCTGCCCGCCGAGGGCCGGGGCATGTGGCTGCACTGGACGGCCGCGGCGGTCCCGGTCGCCGCCTCGCTGCTGCTCGGGCACCGGGTGGGGCGGGCGGCCCGCGCCTGGCCGGCCCGCGAGGCGGTCCGGGCCGGGCTCGTCGCCTCCTGGGCGTGCGGGGCGGTGGTGGCGCTGCTCGCGGCGGCGGCCGGCGGCCCGCTCGGCGTGGGGCGGCTCGCCTCCTTCGGCCCGGTGTGGTGGCAGGCGGGCGCGGCGGCGGTGCTGTGGGGCTCGGTGCTCGGCGTGCCGACGGCGCTGGCCGTACGGTCCTGGGGCCTGCGCGGCCGAGGGCGCGGAGCGGCGGCCCTGGCGGCGGCCAAGGGCGTACCGGTCGCGGCCGGAGCGGCGGTCCTCGCGCTGCTGCCGCTGCCCCTCCCCGTACCGGCGGAGGCGGCGCGGGACCCCCGGGGCGCCGGCGCGGGCACCGAGCCCGCCGACCCTGCCGACCCCGCCGACGCGACCTGGTCCGCCGAGGGCCCGGCCGCCGCGGCCCCGCTGGGCGCGCTCGCCGCCCTGGACGCGCTGGAAGCCCTCGACGATCTCGACGACCTCGACGAGGGCACCGGCGGCGGCGCGTACGGCTTCCTGCCCGCCGCCTGGGAACCCCCCGCACAGCAGACGGCTCCGGAACGGGAACGGGAACAGGAACGGGGGCAGCAACAGGAGCAGGAAGAGGAACGGGAACAGGAACGGGAACAGGGGCCGGCTCCGGAAGCCGCCCCCTGATCTGTCCCCCCGCTCCGACTCCTGCGACCGCTCCCGCTACTCCCGCACCCCGAAGGTGTCCTGCAGCGGCTTCGGCAGCAGGTCGTTGCAGGCCAGCTGGGCCTGCTTGGTCAGGGCGTCGTCGCGGCACTCGTAGAAGTCCCGGTAGACGAGGTGCATCGCGAAGCCGCTCGCGACGATCGCCAGGGCCACCGCGGACGCTGCCAGACCGCTGATCGCCGACGTCCGCTTCGAGCGGGCCGCTCCGGCGGCCGCCGCGATCTGGGCGGGCGTCGGCGGGCCGTCGACGTTCTCCGGGGCCTTCACCCGCGCGCGCAGGGCGCTGATCGCCCAGTACAGGCCGAGGGTGCCGAGGAGCAGGGCCAGCTCCGGGATGTTGAAGATCGCGAAGAAGAACGCCCACATGCCGGAGAGCACCGCGTACCGCGCCCGCCGCTGCGCCGGGTCGGTCGGATCCCAGCGCAGGCCGGGGCCCTGGCCGCCCTCGGGCCCGCCCGGTCCGCCGCCCTGCCCGCCCGAGGGCTGCTCGGGGCGGCGGCCGAAGCCGTCGGAGGAACGCCCCGGCTGGCTGCTGCTCCAGCCAGGACCGGACGTCGAACCGTCCGCCGGGCCGTCGGCGTGGTCCGAGCCCTCTGGGCGTCTCGGCTGCCACGGCTGGTCCGGCTGCCCCTCCGGCGGCGGCGCGAACGGGTTGTTGTCGTTCGTGGACTGGCGATCCGGCATGTGCTGGACGTCTTCCCTCTGTCTGTCGTGCGCGGGTGTGGCCTGCTGTCGCGTGGCTGTGGCGTGCTGTGGCGTGTCGTCGGACCTTGACGCTACCCCCCGGCCCCGCCCCCGTCCCGTGGGGGCCGTCCGGTGTGCCGGTATCGTTGCTGACGGCCGAGCCCTTCGTAGGGTTCCCCGTATCGCGGGATGCGATTCGTTCGTACGACCGCACAAACACCACGGAAAGAGTGACCCAGTGGCTGCCGCCCGCCTCGTCGTCCTGGTCTCCGGCTCCGGCACGAACCTCCAGGCCCTGCTCGACGCCATCGCGGCCGACCCCCAGGGGTACGGCGCCGAGGTCGTCGCCGTCGGGGCCGACCGCGACGGGATCGCCGGCCTGGAGCGGGCCGAGCGGGCCGGGCTGCCCACCTTCGTCTGCCGGGTCAAGGACCACGGCAGCCGCGAGGAGTGGGACCGCGCGCTCACCGAGGCCACCGCCGCGTACGAGCCGGACCTCGTCGTCTCGGCCGGTTTCATGAAGATCGTCGGCAAGGAGTTCCTCGCCCGCTTCGGCGGCCGCGTGGTCAACACCCACCCGGCGCTGCTCCCCAGTTTTCCCGGTGCCCATGGGGTGCGCGACGCACTCGCCTACGGGGCGAAGGTCACCGGATGCACCGTCCACTTCGTCGACGACGGCGTCGACACCGGCCCGATCATCGCCCAGGGCGTGGTCGAGGTGCGGGACGAGGACGATGAGGCCGCGCTCCACGAGCGCATCAAGGACGTCGAGCGCTCGCTGCTCGTCGAGGTCGTGGGGCGCCTCGCCCGTAACGGCTACAGCATTGAGGGACGAAAGGTTCATGTCGGTGAACGACACCGTTAAGCCCATCCGCCGCGCGCTGGTCAGCGTCTACGACAAGACGGGGCTCGAAGAGCTGGCCCGTGGACTGCACGAGGCCGGGGTCGAGCTCGTCTCCACCGGCTCCACCGCCTCGAAGATCGCCGCGGCCGGCGTCCCGGTCACCAAGGTCGAGGAGCTCACCGGCTTCCCGGAGTGCCTGGACGGGCGCGTCAAGACCCTCCACCCGCGCGTGCACGCCGGCATCCTCGCCGACCTGCGCCTGGAGTCGCACCGCGAGCAGCTGGCCGAGCTGGGCGTCGAGCCCTTCGACCTGGTCGTCGTGAACCTGTACCCGTTCCGTGAGACCGTCGCGTCCGGCGCCACCCCGGACGAGTGCGTCGAGCAGATCGACATCGGCGGCCCCTCCATGGTCCGCGCCGCCGCCAAGAACCACCCGTCCGTGGCCATCGTCACCGAGCCCGGCGCCTACGCCGCGGTCCTCGACGCGGTCAAGGAGGGCGGCTTCACGCTGGCGCAGCGCAAGCGCTTCGCCGGCCAGGCCTTCCAGCACACCGCCGCGTACGACGTGGCCGTGGCCTCCTGGTTCGCCGACGACTACGCCGCGGCCGACGACAGCGGCTTCCCCGACTTCCTGGGCGCCACCTACGCGCGCAAGAACGTCCTGCGCTACGGCGAGAACCCGCACCAGGGCGCCGCGCTCTACGTCGACGGCACGGGCGGCCTCGCCGAGGCCGAGCAGCTGCACGGCAAGGAGATGTCCTACAACAACTACACGGACACCGACGCCGCGCGCCGGGCCGCGTACGACCACGCCGAGCCGTGCGTCGCGATCATCAAGCACGCCAACCCGTGCGGCATCGCGATCGGCGCGGACGTCGCCGAGGCGCACCGCAAGGCGCACGCCTGCGACCCGCTCTCCGCGTTCGGCGGCGTCATCGCCGTCAACCGCCCGGTGTCGGTCGCGATGGCCGAGCAGGTCGCCGAGATCTTCACCGAGGTCATCGTCGCCCCGGCGTACGAGGACGGCGCGGTCGAGGTCCTGGCCAAGAAGAAGAACATCCGTGTGCTGCGCGCCGACGGCGCCCCGGCCAACCCGGTCGAGGTCAAGCCCGTCGACGGCGGTGCCCTGCTCCAGGTCACCGACCGCCTGCAGGCCGAGGGCGACGACCCGGCCCACTGGACCCTCGCCACCGGCGAGGCGCTCTCCGCCGAAGAGCTCGCCGAGCTCGCCTTCGCCTGGAAGGCCTGCCGCGCGGTCAAGTCCAACGCGATCCTGCTCGCCAAGGGCGGCGCCTCGGTCGGCGTCGGCATGGGCCAGGTCAACCGCGTCGACTCCGCGAAGCTGGCCGTCGAGCGGGCCGGCGAGGAGCGCGCCGCCGGCTCGTACGCCGCCTCGGACGCCTTCTTCCCCTTCCCCGACGGCCTGGAGATCCTCACGGCCGCGGGCGTGAAGGCGGTCGTGCAGCCCGGCGGCTCGGTCCGCGACGAGCTGGTGATCGAGGCGGCGGCGAAGGCCGGCGTGACGATGTACTTCACGGGGACGCGCCACTTCTTCCACTGAGCAGTGAGCGCTGAGCCCGTGGGCTGAGCGAGGAGGGCCCGCCGGTACGCCCTCGCGTACCGGCGGGCCCTCCGCCGTGTCCGCTCACCCCCGCAGCGTCTCCGCCGGGGCCACCCGGGCCGCCGCGAGGGCCGGGTAGACGCCGGCCAGCATGCCGACGGCGAGGCCGAGGAGGGGCCCCGCCAGGGTCAGGCGGGGGTCGAGGACCACGAGCCAGCCCTTGGCGAGGGCGGTGCCGGCCGTCACGTCCACGCCGACGGCCGTGCCGAGGACCCCGCCGACCAGGCCGAGCAGCCCGCACTCCACGAGGAACTGCGCCGACACCGCCGCCCGGCCCGCGCCGACCGCCCGGCGCAGGCCGATCTCGGAGCGCCGCTCGACGACCGAGACGTACGTGGTGTTGCTGACGCCCAGCGCGCCGATCAGCAGCGACACCCCCGCCAGGCCCAGGAACAGGGCCCGGGTCTCGCTCTCCACGCCGCCGCGGAAGCTGCCCAGGTCGGCGGGGACGATCGCGGCGAGCCGGTCGGGGCCCTCGGGGTAGAGGGCGAGGGGTGCCTCCACGCCGACCTGCTGGGCCGCGCCGAGTGCGGTGCGCAGGACGGCCTCGGTGGGGCCGAAGACCAGCCGCCCGCCCTCCTTGCCGTCGGCCGCGTCGGCGCCGGACGGCGGCTGGGGGCGGGCCAGGACCCCGCCGTCGCCCGCGCAGTTCGCGTACGGGA
This sequence comes from Streptomyces sp. NPDC023157, assembly GCF_055560575.1. Classification (NCBI taxonomy): domain Bacteria; kingdom Bacillati; phylum Actinomycetota; class Actinomycetes; order Kitasatosporales; family Streptomycetaceae; genus Streptomyces; species Streptomyces sp. NPDC023157. The sequence continues at coordinate 264,887 of NZ_JBVHIL010000004.1, read as the reverse complement.
CGACGACGCTGCCGGTGAGCCGGGTCTCGCCCGCCGGGGCGCGGAAGGTGCCGATGACGGTGAAGGGGCGGCCCGCGAGGTAGACCGCGGGGGCGGCCTCCGGGTCCTGTTCGAGCAGGGCGTCCAGGCCGAGGGCCTTGGCGGCGACGGTGTCCACGACGGCGACCGCGTCCCCGCGCGCGTTGTGCCCGGCGTCGGGGAGCCGCCCGGAGCGGGCGGTCACCCCGAGGGCGGCGAGCGCCCCCTCGTCGGCGGCCAGCACCCGCAGCTCCTGCGGGGTGGCCCGGTCGAAGCGGGGGTCGAGCGCCGAGACGGCGGGCCGTTCGTCCGCGGCGCAGAGGAGGCCCGCCGACCGTACGCCGTTGAGCTTCCTGGCCCGGGTCACCGCCGCCGCGCCGGGCCGGACGGCCTCGTTGTGGAAGCGGACGGTCACGGCCGTGGCCTTGAGCGCGTCGAAGCGGCCGGAGACGGCGTCCGCCGCGCTCGCCGTGATGCCGGTGGTGGCGAGGGCGGCGGCGATGCCGAGGGCGATCCCGAGGACGGTGAGCAGCGAGCGCAGCCGGCGCCCGAGCACGGCGTACACGGCCTGGACGGCGATGTCCGTGAACGCCGTACCGGCCCTGGCCCGCCCGCCGCGTCCCCATCCGCGGCGCCACCGCCCGTCGCGACCCCGCCCGCCGCGTCCCCGGCGCCGCTCAGCCGACAACGCGGCCGTCCACGACCCGCAGTTCCCGGTCGGCCCGTTCGGCCACGTCCCGTTCGTGGGTGACGACGACCACCGTCCGCTCGGGGGTGACCAGTGCGCGCAGCAGCTCCATCACCTGTCCGGTGTTGGCTGAGTCCAGGTTGCCGGTGGGCTCGTCGCACAGCAGGACCGACGGCTGGTGCACGACGGCCCTGGCCAGCGCGACCCGCTGGCGTTCGCCGCCGGACAGCGTCGTCGGGCGGGCCGTGATCCGGTGCCCGAGGCCGACCGAGCGCAGCGCCCGCTCGGCGAGTTCGCGCCGCTCGGCGCGCGGGTGGCGGGTGTGCACGAGCGGCAGCTGCACATTGCGCAGACAGCTCAGGTACGGCACGAGGTGGAAGGACTGGAAGACGAAGCCGAGCCGGGTGGCCCGCAGCCGGGTCCGCTCGCGCTCGCCGAGCGTGCGGACGTCGACGCCGTCCATCGCGTACCGCCCGCCGGTGGCGGTGTCGAGCAGCCCGAGGATGTTGAGCAGCGTCGACTTCCCCGAACCGGAGGGGCCGGTGATGGCGACCATCTCCCCGGTGCTGATCTCCAGCGTCGCGTCGACCAGCGCGGTCACCGGGCGGGCCGCCGGGTACGTCTTGGAGACCCCCGCCATGGAGATCACCACCCGCCGCCCGGCCGGTGACGGGGTCTCAGCCAAGGCCGGCCTCCCGGTACGCGTAGCCGACGAGCAGCGGCGCCCCGGCCTTGAGGACCGGGTCGCTGAAGGTCACCGCCGCCCGGCCGCCGACGGTGAGGGCCACCTCGACGGGCACGTGCCGGCGCCGGTCGCCCTGGAGGACGGTCACCGAGACGACGCCGGCGGGGTCGGTCCACAGGGCGGAGACCGGGACGACGAGCGCGTCCGGCGGGCTGGTGCGCCGGACCACCTCGACCGTGACGGAACTGCCGAGCGCGCCGTCGGGGACGCGCCCGCCGATGTCGAAGTACGCGGTCCGCGCGGTGCCGCCGGTGCTCAGCCGGTCGTACGAGCCCTGGAGCCGTCCCTTGCCGAGCCCGGCCCCCTCGCCGTGCGCCTCGGCCCGGGTGCCCCGGGGCAGCGCGGTCAGGTCGGGCAGGTCCGATTCGGTGACGGGGACCTTGACCTGCCAGTGGCCGCCGGTGACGGTGAACAGCGCCTCGGCGGCACCCGTCCCCACCCGGCCGGGCACGTCGCCGACGACGGCGGGGAGCGAACCCAGGTACGTCACCTCGGACATGGGGAACGTGACGACGGTACGGGCCGGGGGCGGCGGCGGTGCGGACGAGCCGCCGCCGGTGCCGGAGCTGGTCCCGCCGCCGTTCCCCTTCCCGGTCCGGCCTCCGCCGTCGCTCCCGGCCCCCGTCCCGCCGTCCGTGGCCGCCCCTCCGCCCAAGGCCCCCGTTCCCGTCCCGCCCTCCGGGCCGAGCTGCGCCCGGTAGCCCGCCCTGCGGTACAGCCGTTTCAGGTCCCGGGCCGTCCGGTCGTCGAAGGCGCCCGTCACGGGGGTCCCGTACAACTGCTCCAGGGCCTGCTGGAGCTGGCGTACGTCGGGGCCCTCCATGCCTTCGGTCAGGTCGCGGTAGGCGGGGAACGCGCCCTCCAGGAGGAAGAGGGGGCGGCCCGAGATCTCCGCGGCCACGGCGCCGTTCGCCAGGCGCTGTCCGGGTTTCAGGGAGAGCCGGGTGACGACCTGCCGGGCGGCGCCCGTGCCGGACTCGGGGCCCTTCACGGTCAGGGTGCTGCTGCGGGTCAGGGTGCCGTCCCAGCGCCTGCGGTCGACCAGGGGGCCGGCCTCGGCGGGCACGGTGACGCTGGAGCGCGGCGGTGCGGCGGCCGAGGAGGCGCGCTGCTGGGGGGTGCGGGCCTGGGAGGCGGCGATCCAGGCGCCGCCGCTCGCGGCGAGCGCGAGGACCAGACCGGCCGCGCCGGCCAACCGGCCCCAGCGGCGCTTCGGGGGCCCGTCGGGGGCCGCGGGGGCCGCGTCCGTGCCGTCCATTTCAGGACTCCAGCATTTTCTGGGCCTTCTTCTGAGCCTCGTTCAGAATTTGCTGATAGGCGACGAGATCGGGTTCGTTCTTCACGTAGAGCGCCGTCAGGGACTTCTGGTAGGCGGACCGCCAGAACGCGTCGTACTTCGCGGAGTCGGCGCACTGCGCGTCGGCTTTCGCCTGGGCGATCTCCTGTTTCCTGCCGGATTCCACGGCGGCGGCGTCCAGGTTCTTTCCGGCGTCCTTTCCGCCGTAATACCCCTTGGCTTTCTTGATGGCCTCGGTCGGTGATTTCATTCCGCCGTAGCCGGCCTTCTCCATGCAGCTCGACCAGGTGCCGACGGCCTTGAGGAAGGCGTCGGAGCTCTCCGCCTGGCGGCCGGCCTCGTGGCGCATGCCGTTGTCGGTGAGCCACATGAGGCGCAGGTACTTGGGCATGTCGCCGTAGAGCGCCTTCCGGGTCTCGCCGATGCAACCGCCGCTCGGCGAGGAGAACTTGCCCTCGCCGGTCTCGTAGCTGACGAGCTGGTCCGGGGCGCCGTTCTTGGCCTCGGTGTACCGCCGCTTCTCGCCGTCGGGCAGGTCCGCCCACGGCCCCGGCTTGTCGCCGGTCGAGTCCTGGGGGGCGGCGGTGTCGCCGCGCGCGTCCGGGGCGGCGCCGTAGCCGTGCCGCGCGGCCTCCTGGGCGGTGGGGGAGACCCGGCCCTCGGGGGCGTCGGAGCCGCTGGTGTCGGGCATGGGCGCGGGGTCCGGCGGGTGCACCGTGAAGCCCTTGGAGACCATGCACCTGCGGGTGAGCTGGAGCTCCATCGCGCCGACCTGGCGGGAGAGTTCCTTGGCCGAGTCGAAGGCCGACCTGGCCTTGGCGGCGTCGGCCGCGTCGGGCGCGGACACCCCGCCCCGGGTGGCGTCGGGGCCGGCCTGCGCGCCGTCGTCCGGGGCGGCGTCGGGGCCCGATCCGCAGCCGGTGAGCAGGGCGAGGGCGGCGGCGGCCAGGGTGGCGCCGATCCGATGACGGGGGAGCATGAGGGTCCCTTCGGAGCGGTCCTGCCGGTCCGGCGGCGCTGTCGGGCGGGCCCTTGCGGGCGGTCCTGCCGAGCGGTCGTGCCGGGCGGTATGGTGGCGGCGGGATGCCTCCCCCTCCTGCGATGAGGGGGAGGCATCCCGTGTGTTCACCGCTGACGCGGGGTCAGCACCAGCTGGTGCCGTCCCACTTGTGCGAGCGGCCGTTGTCGTTCTGCGAGCTGCCGCCGGCGCCGAGCTGGTAGCCGGGGTTGAAGCAGGTGTTCACGGTGGAGTAGTTGGCGTAGGCGTACACCTTCACCGTGACGCTCCACTTGTTCATCCAGGAGCTGTCGTTGTCGTAGATCGCGGACTGGTCGGACCAGTTGGAGTCCGCGCCGCCGAAGCGGTACATCGGGTAGTTCTGGTTGAACTCCTGCGCCTGGTAGACGCAGAAGTAGCCGTCGTAACAGTTGCGGTCGACCGCCGAGGCCGGGGACGTGACGGCCATCGTCAGGCCGGCCGCGGCGGAAACCCCCAGGAGTGCGGAGATCATTCTGCGCTTGACCATGTGCTCTTCCTTTCACGTGGAGTGTCGGGAGAAACGGGTCGTGCGGTCGAGGAAGCTAGCACAGCGTTGACGGTCCCTGTTCGGAACTGTTTGCTCCGAAGGGCGAGTTCGGGCCAGCGGGGCTGAAATACTTTGGAAATATTCGAGATCGACCATCGGATTCCGGTCATGCGCATTCCGTGTGCGGTGCCCGCCGCCGAGGCCCGCACCAGCGCCAATTCCTCCCCGGTGTGACGATCATGAGGGTGGAGCATTGAATTCCGTACGGAGTCAATGTGATCTGAGTCACATCGGGTCATTCTTTAGGGGACTCTGGTCTAATGGGTTGCTCTTTTGTCGGCGGTCCCTGGGGGCGCGGTGTTGGATGTCCGGAACGGATCCCTGGCGGAACCCTCCGCCCCCGAGGCGGGCGGCGGACCGCCGGGCGGGCTCGCGGCGGCGCCCCCACGCCCGTACGCGATCCTCGCGGGCGTGTTCTGCGCCCTCTACTTCCTGTACTCCTGGGTCCAGTACACGCAGTTCCGCAACCCGTCCTGGGACCTCGGGATCTTCGAGCAGTCGGTCCGGGCCTACGCCGAGCTGCGCGCCCCGATCGTCGACATCAAGGGCCCCGGCTTCCTCATACTCGGGGACCACTTCAGCCCGGTGACCGCGCTCCTCGCGCCGCTCTACTGGGTCTGGTCCTCCCCCCTCGCCCTGCTCTTCGCCCAGGCGGCGCTCTTCGCCGCCTCCGCCGCCGTCGTCGGCCGCACCGCCCAGCAGGTGCTCGGCAGCCGGGCGGCCGGCATCGGCCTCACCGTGGCGTACGGGCTCTCCTGGGGCCTCCAGGAGGCCGTCAAGTCCGACTTCCACGAGATAGCCTTCGCCGTCCCGCTGCTCGCCCTCACCTGCCGGGCCCTGCTCCTCGGGCGCTGGACCGCCGCGGCCGCCTGGGCCGCGCCGCTCGTCCTCGTCAAGGAGGACATGGGGCTCACCGTCGCCATGGTCGGCGCGGTCCTCTTCGTGAAGGGCCAGAAGCGGCTCGGCGGCGCGCTGGCCGGTTTCGGCGTGGCGTTCTTCGCGCTCACCGTGCTCGTCCTCATCCCGGCCGCCAGCAAGGTCGGCCAGTACGACTACTGGGCCAAGATCGAGAAGACCGGCGAGGGCGCGGACGTCTCCCTCCTCGACTCGGTCGTCGGCGCCTTCGGCCCCGGCGACAAGTGGGAGATGGTCTTCTTCCTCGTCGGCATCACCGGCTTCCTCGCCCTGCGCTCCCCGCTGATGCTGCTCGTCCTGCCGACGCTCGCCTGGCGCTTCCTCTCCCAGGACCCCAACCACTGGGGCATGGTCTGGCACTACAGCGCCCTCCTCATGCCGATCGTCTTCCTCGCCCTGGTCGACGCGGTCCGCGCGGTGCGCACCTCACCGCGCCCCTGGCTCGTCGCGTACGGGAAGGTCGTCGTCCCCGTCGTCACCGCGATCGCCGTCGTGCACGCCCTCGACCTGCCGCTGCGCGAGCTGCTCCGCTCCGAGACCTACCGCACCGACGCCCGCACCCTGGACGCCCGCCGCGCGGTGGCCGCGGTGCCGGAGGGGGCCAGCGTCGAGACGAACGTGACGCTCATGGCGCACCTCACCGGGGACCACCAGGTCTACTGGGTCGGCGGCGCGACCGGCGTCAGCCCCGACTACCTCGCCCTCGACCTGAACTCCGGCTGGTCCCAGCCCGTCACCGACCCGGTCCAGCTGGCCTCCCAGCTCCACCCGGAGACGCGCTACACGATCGCCGCGCAGTCGGGGCAGTTCGTGGTGCTCAAGAGGGCCTGAGCGGCATGCCGAAGGGGCCCGGTTCCAGGACGGAACCGGGCCCCTTCGCCGTACGGGGATCCGTACGGCCGTGGATCAGTACTGCTGGCGCTGGCGGTTGAACCAGGCCGAGCCGTCCGCCTTGGCGCAGAAGACGATGACGATGACGCCCATCGCGAGGCTGAGGACACCGAGCGGCAGCGAGAAGATGCTGAACAGCACGATGAAGGCCGCGTACACGATGGAGCAGATGCGCACGCCGTTGCCGCCGGACTTGAACTTGGCGGCGAGCACCATGCCGAGGACGGCGAAGATGATCGAGAAGATGCCGACGCCGATCATCAGGCCCTGGCCCAGGTTGGCGAAGGCCTCCGCGTCGGCGGTGGACGCGCCGGACTTCTCCAGCTCGCCGTCGATCGCGAAGGAGACGGCGATGGCGATGATGCCACCGATCAGGTTGAGGGCGCCGATGATCCAGAGCATCACGCGGGCCGCCTTCACCCCGCCCGGCATCTCCGTCGGGCCGGCCGGGAAGCCGCCGTACTGGTTGACCGGCGGGGCGGCCGGGTAGCCGTAGCCCTGCTGCGGCGGGACACCCTGGGGGGTCTGCTGCGGGTAGCCGTAGCCGGGCTGCTGGCCGCCCTGGGGCTGCTGGCCGTAAGGGTTGTTCGGTTCGCCGAAGCTCATCGAGGTGTTCCTCCGTGAATTCTGTGCGGGGACGGCGCGGTCCGCGCGGAGGAAGTTGCACCACGTGTTTCACCACATATGAGCGGTTTTGCCCCCCGGCACTGCCCGCGGCACTGCGCGGATCATCGTCCTCAATGCGGCGACTGCTTGTCCAGTCGATACGCAGCGGAGTTGTGCAAGTGCAACCATCGGTCCCGAATTGGAAACAGCGGGGGGTCATCCGGGAGGATGGCCGTATGAGCGCCCAGATTCTCGACGGCAAGGCCACCGCAGCCGCGATCAAGTCCGATCTGACCGCCCGTGTGGCGGCCCTCAAGGAGCGGGGCGTCACGCCCGGTCTCGGCACCGTCCTGGTCGGCGACGACCCGGGCAGCCAGAAGTACGTCGCCGGCAAGCACCGCGACTGCGCCCAGGTCGGCATCGCCTCCATCCAGCGCGAACTGCCCGCCACCGCCACCCAGGAGGAGATCGAGGCCGTCGTCCGGGAGCTCAACGAGGACCCCGACTGCACCGGGTACATCGTCCAGCTGCCGCTGCCCAAGGGCATCGACGAGAACCGCATCCTGGAGCTGATGGACCCGGCCAAGGACGCCGACGGCCTGCACCCGACCAACCTCGGCCGGCTGGTCCTCAACGAGCCCGCCCCGCTGCCCTGCACGCCGTACGGCATCGTCCGGCTGCTGCGCGAGCACGGCGTGGAGATCAACGGCGCCGAGGTCGTGGTCGTCGGCCGCGGCGTCACCATCGGGCGCCCGATGCCGCTGCTGCTGACCCGCCGCTCCGAGAACGCGACGGTCACCCAGTGCCACACCGGCACCCGCGACCTCGCCGCGCACCTGCGCCGGGCCGACATCATCGTCGCCGCGGCCGGCGTGCCCCACCTGATCAAGCCGGAGGACGTGAAGCCGGGCGCCGCCGTCCTCGATGTCGGCGTCTCCCGCAACGGCGAGGGCAAGATCCTCGGCGACGTCGACCCCGGTGTCGCCGAGGTCGCCGGCTGGATCTCGCCGAACCCCGGCGGCGTCGGCCCGATGACCCGCGCCCAGCTCCTCGTCAACGTCGTCGAGGCCGCCGAGCGCGCGGCCGGGGAGCTCTGACCGTGCCGCCCCCCGGCACCCCGAAGGAGCCGACCGGGGCCGCGGAGCCGGTGGACGCGGCGTCGGCGCACGCGGCCGGGGCGGACGTGCCCGGGGCGGACGTGCCCGCGGTGGACGTGCTCGGGGTGGATGCTCCGGCGTCGGACGCGCCATCTGTAGGGGACACCGCGTCCGGCGACTCCGCGTCCGGTGACGCGACGCCCGGCGACGCGGGGGCCGTCAACTCCGCGCCCGCCGACGCCACGCCCGGCGACACCCCGCCCGAGGACCCCGCGCCCGCCTCCCGCCGCCACCCCCGCGCGACGCTCACCACCGGGACCACGCGTCCCGAGGGCGGCGGCCGGGCGGCGCCCGGGGACGCCTCGGCGCCCGCGCGGCAGTGGCCGTTGCTGACCGTGCTCGGGCTGGCCGCGCTCGGGCTGCTGGTCGTGGGCACCGATCTGTTCCCGCAGGCGTTCCGGGTCGGCACGCTCCTCGTGGGCGTCGCGCTGCTGACGGGCGCGGTGCTGCGGCGCACGCTGCCGTCGGTGGGCATGCTGGCGGTCCGCTCGCGGTTCACCGACATGATCACGTACGGGGTGATGGGTGGCCTGATCGTGCTGCTCGCGCTCATGGTGCAGCCGCAGCCCTGGCTGAAGATCCCGTTCCTGGAGGACGTCCTCCACCTCACGGTGACGTAGCCGTCCCCGGCCCCCCGTACAGATCACGGCGCCCGTCCTCTCCCCCGAGGGAGGACGGGCGCCGCTGTGATCAAGGGTCATGTACGCGCCAATATCGTTCAAGGGCTGCCGGACCGTTGTGGCACGGAAGTGACCGTTCCGGTACTTGGGTGGCAGTGAGCCGTCCCACAAGGGGTCGGGGATTCCCCGGGGCCCGGGTCGGATAGCCTGACCGACGGATATCTCTTCACGTCGAGACAAGGATCGATCAAGAGGGGTATCCCGCACCCGGGGCAGGGACCCCCCACCGCCAGCTGTCTTACGGAGATCGCCATGACCCGCACTCCCGTGAATGTCACCGTGACCGGCGCGGCCGGCCAGATCGGCTACGCGCTGCTCTTCCGCATCGCCTCCGGCCACCTGCTCGGCGCGGACGTGCCGGTCAAGCTCCGCCTCCTGGAGATCCCGCAGGGCGTCAAGGCCGCCGAGGGCACCGCCATGGAGCTCGACGACTGCGCCTTCCCGCTGCTCAAGGGCATCGACATCTTCGACAACCCGAACGCGGGCTTCGAGGGCGCCAACATCGGCCTGCTCGTGGGCGCCCGCCCGCGCGGCCCGGGCATGGAGCGCGGCGACCTGCTCGCCGCCAACGGCGGCATCTTCAAGCCGCAGGGCGAGGCCATCGCCGCCCACGCCGCCGACGACATCAAGATCCTGGTCGTCGGCAACCCGGCCAACACCAACGCCCTGATCGCCCAGTCGGCCGCCAAGGGCGTCCCGGCCGAGCGCTTCACCGCGATGACCCGCCTGGACCACAACCGCGCGCTGACGCAGCTCGCCCAGAAGACCGGCTCCGCCGTCGAGGACATCAAGCGCCTCACCATCTGGGGCAACCACTCCGCGACGCAGTACCCGGACATCTTCCACGCGGAGATCGCCGGCGAGAACGCCGCCAAGCTGGTCAACGACGAGGCGTGGCTGGCCGACACCTTCATCCCGACCGTCGCCAAGCGCGGCGCCGCGATCATCGACGCCCGTGGCGCGTCCTCGGCCGCCTCGGCCGCCAACGCCGCCATCGACCACGTCCACACCTGGGTCAACGGCACCGCCGACGGCGACTGGACCTCCATGGGCGTCCCGTCGGACGGCTCCTACGGCGTCCCGGAGGGCCTGATCTCCTCCTTCCCCGTCACCTGCAAGGACGGCCAGTACGAGATCGTCCAGGACCTGGACATCAACGAGTTCTCCCGCACCCGCATCGACGCCTCCGTCAAGGAGCTCGTCGAGGAGCGCGACGCGGTCCGCGAGCTCGGCCTGATCTGAACCGGATCCGGACCCGAGAGGGATCCGGTCCGCGGCTGATCCGAGCCCACGCGGTTCCTTCCCACCCGACGCCCCCGGCCCGTTCGGCCGGGGGCGTCGTGCGTTCTATGCTGTCCCCTCGCGCGGACCGGTCGCCAACACCGCCGCGCGTCAGCAGAGTTCGACACCATCGGGGGAACCATGGCGCAGTCGTTCGTACCTCAGCAGCCCGGACCACCACCCGCCGCCGACCCGCGCGCCGCACCCGCGGCCAGCGAGGCCACCCGGCTGCTGTGCGCCGGGACCTACCTCGACGACCGGTTCCGCGACGCCGTCATCGACGAGCTCTACGTCCACGAGGAGCGCGTCGTCGCGCCCTCCCTCGGACTCGACGCGGCCCGCGTCCTCGCCCACGCCCTGCGCGCCCGCCGCATCGAACTCGGCTGGGCCGCCGCGATCCTGGCCCTGTGGATCATCGCCTTCCCGGTGACCAAGGGCCTGGTCATGCTCTTCGTCCTGCCCTTCCTGCTGCTCGGGATCGCCCGCTGGGTCCGCGGCCGCTCGGCCCGCGCGCCCTTCTACCGGACCGTCCCCGCCTTCCTGCTGCGCTGGTACGGGCGGCTCACCCTGATCCAGTCCGTCCTGCTCCTCCTCGTCCTGGCGCTCGCCGGCGAGGAGACCCGCTGGGAACTCCTCGGAGACCTCGGCGAGTGGGGCGAGGTCTTCGGCCTCGTCCTCAGCGGCGTCGCCCAGGAGATGTGGGGCATCGGGCGCCTGGAGGTCTGGCTCACGATCGCCGTCCCGCTGCTGCTCGCCTGGGCGGTGGCCACCCAGCGCGGCCAGTTCGCCCGGTCGCTCACCGGCGAGCTGTCGGAGGACCACTTCGCGAACGTCGCCGCGGACCCGGCGGAGCAGGCCCAGGGCGCCCGCTTCCGGCGGCTGCGCGACCGGATCAGGACCGAACAGCACGCCCGGCTCGTGATGTACCGCTCCGAGAACCCGTTCTGCGGCGCGGGCGAGGCGTACGAGCCCTGGTCGCTCTCCGTCGAACTGCGCCCCCGCAAGAACCTGGAGGGCGCGGCGCCCGAACCGCTCGACAACAGCGCGATCATGCGGCACATCGTCCCGCTGGTCGAGGCCCTGCGGGTGCCGTCCCCGCACAGCACGCCGGAGATCACCGCCGCCGTACGGGACCGGCTGCGCGGGCTGGAGATCGACGAGGTCGTCTTCCTGCCCGTCGACGGTCTGAAGACGACGCGGGCCTCCGTCCCGTACACCCCCGAGTTCTTCGAACTGCACCGCTCCTCCGCCATCGAGGAGGGCGGCGAACCCCGCCGGCACTTCCTGCGGATCAGGGTCGGCGGCTGGGGCGAGGAGATCGTCACGACCGTGTTCGTACGGGTCCACACCCAGGGCGGCATGCTCATGCTGGAGGTCGCCCCGCACGTGCTGCGGCCGGTCGCCCCGCTGTACCGCTACGCCGACCGGATCGCCCACCGCTACCGCCACAACCACCACTTCGGCAAGGCCGTCTGGGCGCTCGGCCAGGCCCCCAGCTCCGCGGGACAGGCCCTCGTCACGCTCGGCCGGGCCCTCGCCCACGTGTGGCGGCAGAACACCGGCGGGCACGCGGGAGCCCTGCCCGAGGGGCCGCGGATCTCGGTCCGCGAGCTCGGCTCCGACGACGAGGCCTCCCTCTTCCAGGAGATGGACGTCAGCCGCTACCTGAAGAGCATCCAGGACCGGGTGGCGAACGGGGTGACCGTCGCCCTGCGCCAGGCCGGTTACGAGACCGCCGAGTTCGAGCAGAAGATCGTGCACGTCGCCGAGGGCGGGACGTTCATCGAGAACACCAAGGGGAACGTCACCATCGGCGACCACAACACCGTCACCAGCAAGACCTTCCAGACGACGAAGAGCGGAGGCGAACGTGGCTGACCAGGGTCAGGACCAGGGCCAGGGCCGGAACAGGCCCGCGGCGGGCGGCATCAGCATCACCAACACCCAGGGCAACGTCACCGTCGGCGACCACAACACCGTGTCGTACACGGTGCAGGGCACGCAGCCCGACCGCGACCCCGCGCAGGAGGAGCTGCTCCAGGCCATCCGCAGGCTCCGCGCCGACCTCGGTGGGGTCGTCGCCTCCGAGCAGACGACCGCCCTCGACGCCGAACTCTCCGACGCCGAGGACGAGATCGAGGGCACGGGCGCCGCGGGCACGGGCCGCCTGACCCGGCTCCGCCAGGCCCTGACCGACGCCGGTGCCGTGACCGGCATCCTCGCCTCGGGCGTGGCGGTCGTCCAGGCCGTCGGCGCCCTGCTCGGAGGATGAGATGAGCGGGTACGGGGGAGAGGTGCGCTGGAACGACGAGAAGCAGCGCTGGGAGACGGTCACCGGACCCCCCGGCCCTCAGCCGTCCCAGCCCGCGCCGCAGCCACAGCCCCTCCAGATCCAGCCGCTTCCGGCCCAGCCCCCGCCGGCCCAGCCGCACCTGCCGCCGCAGCCCCCGCCGTACGACCCGACCGTGGGCCTCGGTCCCGGCGGCGGCCTCGGTCCCGGCTCCGTCCCGGCTCCGGCGCCCGGGCGGTCGCGGAACGTGGTCGTCGCCGGGGTCGTGGTCGCGGTCCTCGTCGCCGGGGGCGTCGGCGGCTGGCTGGTGTGGGGCCGCGACGGGAACACGAAGGGGACGGCGGGCTCACCCGGCACCTCGGTCAGCGCGCCCGGCGATCCGGGACAGTCCACCGACCCGGGCTCCGGACCGCCGTCCGACTCGCCGTCCGACTCGGCCTCCCCGTCGGACAGTTCGGCCCCCATGGACGACATGCCGCCGCCCGGCTTCCACGCGGTCGAGGACCCGGAGGGCTTCGTCATCGCCGTCCCCGAGAACTGGAACCGCACCTCCTCCAAGGAGGGCGTCTTCTACAACTCGCCCGACGGGAAGAGCCTGGTGCAGATCTTCACCCTCGCGTCCCCGGACACCACCCCGTACGCATCGCTCCAGCAGACCTCCCGGAACCTCGCCGGGAACCCCGGCTACCAGGAGATCTCGCTGGAACGGACCGGCGAGGGCGACACGGCCGAGCTGGTGTACGCGTACGACCGGGAGGAAGGCCGCCGCAAGGTGGTCGACCGGGCGTTCACCGGCACCGACGGACGCCAGTACGCGATCCTCGTCGCGGGGCCGGAGACCGACTGGCCCAAGCAGCGGGAGAACCTGACCACGGCCCTGGAGTTCTTCAGGCCGTGAGCAGCCCCGCCGCGAGCTCCCTCGTCCCGGCCAGGGTGCGAAGGAGCAGGCCCTGCCCGAAGGTGATCCGGGTGGCGCCGAGCCGGCCCAGCTCGGCGAACGACGGATCGCCCGGCCGGGCCAGGAAGTTGAGCGGCCCCTCGACCCCGGCGGCCCGCAGCCGGGGCAGGTCCGCGGCCGGCGCGAGGATCGGGAAGACGCAGTCCGCGCCCGCCGCCGTGTAGAGGCGGGCGCGCTCGGCGGCCTCGTCGACGGTCCCGCCGTGCAGGTACGTGTCCACCCGGGCGTTCAGGAAGAGCGCGGGCCCCGCCTCCGCCCGTACCGCCGCAAGCCGTTCGGCCTGTGCGCGCGGGTCGCGCGGGCCGTCCGTACGGTCGGAGTCCTCCAGGTTGAGGCCGACGGCGCCGGTCTCCAGGACCCGGGCCACCAGCTCCTTCGCGGAGAGACCGTACCCGGCCTCCAGATCGGCGGTGACCGGGACGGAGACCGCCCGGACGATCCGCGCCACGGCCGCGAACATCTCGTCGGCCGGGGTCTGCCCGTCCTCGTGGCCGAGCGCTGCGGCGATCCCCGCGCTCGGCGTGGCCAGGGCGGGAAACCCGGCCTCCTCGAAGACCCGCGCGGAGACGGCGTCCCACGGCCCCGGCAACACCAGGGGCCGCCCGCCGGCCGGCACCGCGTGCAGCGCCCGCAGCTCCTCGGCGCGGCTCACCGCTTGTACATCCCCGCGGTGTAGTGGCCCGGGGCCATGCGGGTGCTGACGCCGATCCGGTTCCAGGAGTTGATGACCGTGATGGCACCGATGAGGTGGGCGAGCTCGGTCTCGTCGAAGTGCTCGGCGGCCTGCGCGTACACCGCGTCCGGCACGAAGCCGTCGGTGAGGACGGTGACCGCCTCCGTCAGGCCGAGGGCGGCCAGCTCGCGCTCGGTGTAGAAGTGCCGCGACTCGCGCCACGCCGAGAGCTGGACGATCCGCTGCACCGTCTCGCCGGCCGCGATCGCGTCCTTCGTGTGCATGTCCAGGCAGAAGCCGCAGTTGTTGATCTGCGAGGAGCGGATCTTGATCAGCTCGTAGAGGGTCGGGTCGACATGCTTCGACGCGGCGATCTCCAGGCCGACCATGGCCTTGTAGAACTCCGGGTGCAGCTCGGCGAACGCGAGGCGGGGCGCGTGCTCGTGGGCGTAGGCGGTCTTCTCGGTGTGCTGCGTCGTGGTCGTCATGAAGTTCACCGTACGGTCCGGATGGCGCCCGGGTATGGTCCATTTCCATGGCAAACGAGTGGGCCACTTTCGGGACCGACCTGCATCTGGAACTGAGCGGACAGGGCCTGCGCAACGGCCTCATGGACGCGCTCCGGGAGGCCGTGCGCAGCGGACGCCTGGAGGCAGGGGTACGGCTGCCCTCCTCCCGGTCGCTCGCGGCCGACCTGGGGGTGGCCCGCAACACCGTCGCCGACGCGTACGCGGAACTCGTCGCGGAAGGCTGGCTGACCGCCCGGCAGGGCTCGGGCACCCGGGTGGCCCGCCGCTCGGTCCCGCGCCGCCCGGCGCACCCCCGGATCGGCACCCCACCCCACTCCCCACCCGGCACCCCCACCTACAACCTGAGCCCCGGCACCCCCGACCTCGCCTCCTTCCCCCGCGCCGACTGGCTGAAGGCCACCCGCAAGGCGCTCATGGCCGCGCCCAACGAGGCCTTCGGCTACGGCGATCCGCGCGGCCGGATCGAACTGCGCACGGTGCTCGCCGAGTACCTGGCGCGGGCGCGGGGCGTGTACGCGCGGCCCGAGCGGATCGTGGTCTGCTCCGGGTTCGTGCACGGACTGATGCTCATGGGGCAGGTGCTGAAGGCGCGGCGGGCGCGGGAGGTGGCGGTCGAGGCGTACGGACTCGACGTCCACTGGGACATCCTGGCCCGCGCGGGCCTGCGCATGCCGGCGCTGCCCTTCGACGAGCGCGGCACCCGCACGGAGGAGCTGACCGCGATGAGCGGAGTGGCGGCCGTCCTCATGACCCCCGCGCACCAGTTCCCCATGGGCGGCGCGCTCCAGCCGGACCGGCGGGCGGCGGCGGTCGACTGGGCGCGGGCGTCCGGGGGCCTGATCCTGGAGGACGACTACGACGGGGAGTTCAGATACGACCGCCAGCCCGTCGGCGCCCTCCAAGGGCTCGACCCGGAGCGGGTCGTCTACCTCGGCACCGCGAGCAAATCCCTCGCGCCGGGACTGCGGCTGGCCTGGATGGTGCTGCCGGAACACCTGGTCGGCGAGGTGACCGAGGCGAAGGGGGCGGTGGACTGGGTGTCGAGCGTGACGGACCAGCTGACCTTCGCGGAGTTCCTGGGCTCAGGGGCGTACGACCGGCACGTACGGGCGATGCGCCTGCGCTACCGCCGCCGCCGCGACCAGCTCGTCGAGGCGCTGGCCGCGCGCTCGCCCGAAACCCGGATCAGCGGCATCGCCGCCGGCCTCCACGCCGTCCTCGAACTCCCCCCGGGCACCGAACGCTCAGTCACCCGAGCCGCCGCCTTCCAAGGCCTGGCCCTCCAAGGCATCAACCGCTTCCGCCACCCGGACACGCCACTGGCCTCCGACGCCCTGATCGTCGGCTACGGCACCCCGACGGACAGCGGCTGGCCGGGCGCGCTCGAAGCCCTGTGCCGGGTCCTTCCGTAGGCTCAGCCCACGGCTTCCGCCTCCGCCTCCGCTTCCGGTGCGGCCGGGGCCTCGCCGAAGCGGGCCAAGGTCAGGGAGCCGGCGATCGCGACGGCGAAGCCGAGGATGGCGAGCCAGCCGTAGCCCTCGCGGGTCTGGTCGCCGAGCCAGGCGACGCCCACCACCGCCGGCCCGATCGTCTCGCCGAGCACCAGCCCCGCCGTCGCCGTCGTCACCGACCCCCGGTGGAGCGCCGAGGTCAGCAGCAGGAACGCCGCCCCGCCTCCGACGAGCAACGCGTACAGCGCCGGATTGGTGAGGTCGATCGAGTCGATCAGCCTTACCGCGACCTCGACCACCCCGAAGCCGGCGCCGGCCGCGAGCCCCAGCGTGAGGGCGCGGGGCCGCTCCGGCAGCCGTCCCGCCGCCGCGCCGACCGCGAGGACGGCGAAGGCGGCGGCGAGCAGCCCCCACTGGAGCGTCGCGGAGTCGGTCCCGTCGTGCCCTTCCCGCCCGGACGCGAGGGCCAGCATGGCGAGCCCGAGGCACACCACCCCGACCGCCGCCCATTCGATCCGCCGCAGCCGGACGTTCAGGACGCGCGAGGCGATCACCGCCGTCACCGCGAGGCTGGCCGCGAGCGAGGCCCCCACCGCGTAGATCGGCAGGGTCCGCAGGGCGACGATCTGGAGGACGAAGCCGAGGCCGTCCATGCCGAGCCCGGCCACGTACCGCCACTGCCGCAGCGCCCGCCACAGCAGGGTCACGTCGACGCCGCTGCCCGTGCCGGGCTCGGCGGCCCGCGCGCCGAGCGCCTGAAGTACCGACGCGGCTCCGAAGCAGAGCGCGGATCCGAGCGCACACACCATCCCAAGAAGCACGAAAGGGACTCTAGTGCGAGCGGGATCGGGCGGCCGCACCGGCCGGGCCTACACTGTGCGATCGCAACAGACTTCGGGGAGAGCGGGGGAGGACGGGCCATGCGCAGGCTGAGGTCGGGCACGGTGGTACTCGGCGGCGTGAGCGTGCTCGCGGCGACCCTGACGGCGTGCGGTTCGGAGCCGGACCGCCGCTGCGTCGACCCGGTGACGTACAAGGAGCTGCCCGACTACAAGTGCGAATCGGGCGGCGGCGGCTCCAGCGACGGCAGCACCACCTCCACCGGCCGCTACTACTACGGCGGCTCGGTCAGCAGCGGCAGGGCGAGCGGCGGCAGCTTCGACAGGGCGGCCGTCGACTCGGGCGGCTTCGGCGGCCACCACTCGGGCTCCGGCGGCGGCTGATCCCCGGATGGAACGTCACCGGATCGACCCCCGCCCGGACTGGCAACGGACCGTCGAGGAGCAGGGTCTGATCTACCCGCTGACCCGCTACCCGGACGACTCGCTCCGCCCGTACTGGGACGAGAGCGCCTACTACTCCTTCAGCCTGCCCGAGGTGGAGGCGTTGGAGGAGGTCGTCGAGGAGCTGCACGCGATGTGCCTGGCGGCGGCGGCGCACATCGTCGAGAAGGACCGTTTCGCCGAACTCGGCATCACCGATCCCCGGCTCGCCGCACTGGTCGCCGAGTCCTGGCGCCGCAGGGCCGAGCTCCCCACCATCTACGCCCGGTTCGACCTGCGCTACGACGGCACGGGCCCGGCGAAGATGCTGGAGTACAACGCCGACACCCCGACCTCCCTGGTGGAGGCGGCGAGCCCGCAGTGGTTCTGGATGGAGGAGCGCTTCCCGGGCGCCGACCAGTGGAACTCCCTCCACGAACGCCTCGTCGACGCGTGGCGGCGCCAGGCCCACCTGCTGCCGCCGGGCAGCCCGGTGCACTTCGTGCACACCGACGGCGACGAGCTCGGCGAGGACCTGATGACGGTCGCGTACCTGCGCGAGACCGCACAGCAGGCCGGCCTCGACACCGCGGCGCTCTCCGTCGAGCGGATCGGCTGGGACCGCATCTCGGGCCGCTTCGTCGACGACCGGCTGCGTTTCATCCGCGCCTGCTTCAAGCTCTATCCGTGGGAGTGGCTGACCACGGACCGGTTCGCCCCGCACGTCCTCGACACCCTGGACAACGGCGGCGGCACCGGCACCACCTGCTGGATCGAGCCGGCGTGGAAGATGCTGCTCTCCAACAAGGCCCTCCTCGCGATCCTGTGGGAGCTCCACCCGGGCCACCCCAACCTGCTGCCCGCCTACCTCGACGGCCCCCGCGAACTCGCCGCCGCCTCCGGCCCCGGCTACGTGTCCAAGCCGCTGCTGGGCCGCGAGGGCGCGGGCGTCACCCTCCACCCCCCGGGCGAGGCGCCCGTCGTACGGGACGAGCCCTGCTGCTACCAGGAGCTGGCCCCGCTGCCGGACTTCGAGGGCAACCGGGTGGTGCTCGGCGCGTGGACGGTCGGCGACGAGGCGGCGGGCCTGGGCATCCGCGAGTCGGCGGGCCTGATCACGGACGAATACGCCCGCTTCATCCCCCACGTCATCCTCTAGCGACGCTACTCGGCGACGTACTCCCGCAGGGGCGCCGGCTTCAGTCCGGCCGCGTCGGCGAGGTCCAGGGCCCGCCGCAGATCCTGCTCCAGCGTCTCGTTGAAGTGCAGCAGGATGATGTCGCCGGCCTTCAGTCGCGGCGTGGGCGGCGTCCACTGACCCCAGGTGGTCAGGTCGTACGTCCACGTCACGACGGCCTTCGCCCCGCAGGCGCGGGCCGTGGTCCGGGTGGTGGCGTCGTACACCCCGTACGGCGGACGCAGCAGCCGCGGCCCGTCCCCGAACTGGGCGAGGTGCTGGTCGCGCGCCCCGCAGACCTCGGCGTTCTGCCCGGCGGCGTCGAGGGTGGTGAGGTCGGGATGGTTGACGGTGTGGTTCTCGACGCGGGACCGCCCCTGGTCGAGCAGGGTGTGGAAGTAGCCGGAGTCGTACGAGTAGGCGCCCGGCAGCAGGAAGAGGGAGGCGGGTACCCGCCGGTCGAGCAGCAGCTTGGCGGCGGCGGGATCGTGATACCAGCCGTCGTCGATGGTGATGAAGACGACGGGGTCGCCGGTCTCCACGTGGGAGACGACCGGGACGGGCTCGGGCCAGGCCGCGAGCGGGGCGGCCTGGGCGGAGCCGCCCAGGCCGCCGAAGAGCGCGAGGGGAACGAGCGCGGCGAGCGCACCACGCAGGGCACGATGCAGACGTGGTCTGGACATGGCCGAATCATTGGCCTAGACCAACTACCGTGTCAATGCCCCGACTTGACCCGATCGCCGACGAGGCGGGAGGGGGCCGGGGCCGGAGGGTGGGGGTGTCCGGACGTGGCGGCGCCCGTAACGAGCGAAGCGAAGTGAAGGTCGCAGTCCGGCCACCCCCACCCGGAGGCCCCGGCCCCCGGCGGGGCACCCCGGCTCACCCACCGGTCAGGCGCCCGGCCAGGCGCCCCGCCCGAACAAGGTCCCGCCCGCGCACCCCCACCCGCGCACCCCCACCCGCGCACCCCCGGCCAGCCGCCCCCCTGGGCTCACCCCCCGGCCAACACCTCCCGCAACTGCTGAAGCCCCCAGTCCAGATCCTCCTTGCTGATCACCAGCGGAGGAGCGATCCGGATGGTCGACCCATGGGTGTCCTTCACCAGCACCCCCCGCCCCATCAACCGCTCGGAGATCTCCCGCCCCGTACCCCGCGAGGCCACGATGTCGACCCCCGCCCAGAGCCCCCGCCCGCGCACCGCCTCCACGGCGCCGCCGCCCACGAGCAGCCCGAGCTCCGCGTGGAGGTGGTCACCGAGTTCGGTGGCCCGCTGCTGGTACTCGCCGGTCTCCAGCATCGCGATCACTTCGAGGGCCACCGCGCAGGCCAGCGGATTGCCGCCGAAGGTCGACCCGTGCTCACCCGGCCGGAACACCCCGAGCACGTCCCGGTCGGCGACGACCGCCGAGACCGGCACGACACCGCCGCCGAGCGCCTTGCCCAGGATGTAGACGTCCGGCACGACCCCCTCGTGCTCGCAGGCGAAGGTCCGCCCGGTCCGCCCGAGCCCGGACTGGATCTCGTCGGCCATGAACAGCACGTTCCGCCGGGCCGTGAGCTCCCGCACCGCGCGCAGGTAGCCGGCCGGCGGGACGAGCACCCCGGCCTCGCCCTGGATCGGCTCCAGGAGCACCGCCACGGTGTTCTCCGTGACCGCCGCCTCCAGGGCGGTAAGGTCGCCGTACGGAACGATCTCGAACCCCGGCGTGTAGGGCCCGAAGTGGTCCCGTGCCTCGTGGTCGGTGGAGAAGCTGACGATCGTGGTGGTGCGGCCGTGGAAGTTGTTCCCGGCGACCACGATCTTCGCGTGCCCGTCCGGCACGCCCTTCACCTCGTACCCCCACTTCCGGGCCGTCTTCACCGCCGTCTCGACGGCCTCGGCGCCGGTGTTCATCGGCAGCACCGCGTCCTTGCCGCACAGCGCGGCCAGCCGCGTGCAGAACGCGCCGAACCGGTCGTGGTGGAAGGCGCGCGAGGTGAGCGTCAGCCGGTCCAGCTGCGCCCGCGCCGCGTCCAGGAGCCGCGGGTTGCCGTGCCCGAAGTTGAGGGCGGAGTACCCGGCGAGCATGTCGAGGTAGCGGCGCCCCTCGACATCGGTCATCCAGGCGCCTTCGGCGGAGGCGACGACCACGGGCAGGGGGTGGTAGTTGTGGGCGCTGTGCGCGTCCGCTGCAGTGATCTCGTCTTGCGTTCTCGACACGGGATCTCCGATCGTCCTGCGGCCAGGGGCGGGTGTGGCCCCCTTTTCTTATCGTCGCTCGCATGCCGGACGGGGAAACCTGAGCTGACGGCGCGCCCGCTAGGCTGGAAACACGCGCGGCGACTGGCGTACGGGGAAGCGACCCCGGGGGAGCCGCGCGCGGCAGACCACACGAGGTGCCGCCCGCCTGGGCATCACGGGAACCGACCGGGTCCCGCGTGGCGCCGCACGAACGAGCCGCGGCGCTCGGGGGACCGTCCACCCGACCCCCGGAGCGACACCGTGACTCCCACCGCCTCCCCCCAGCCCGCCGCCGGCCGGCACCCCGCGCTGACGGCCGCCGACCCCGACCTGGCCGCCCTCGTCGACGCGGAGGAACGCCTCCAGGCGGAGACCCTCCGCCTCATCCCGAGCGAGAACTACGTCTCCGCCGCCGTCCTGGAAGCCTCGGGCACGGTGCTGCAGAACAAGTACAGCGAGGGCTACCCGGGCCGCCGCTACTACGAGGGCCAGCAGAACATCGACCGGGTCGAGACCCTGGCCGTCGACCGGGCCAAGGCCCTGTTCGGTGTGGAGCACGCCAATGTGCAGCCGTACTCGGGCTCTCCGGCGAACCTCGCCGTGTACCTGGCGTTCGCGCGGCCGGGTGACACGGTGATGGGCATGGCCCTGCCGATGGGCGGCCACCTGACCCACGGGTGGGGCGTCTCCGCGACGGGCACGTGGTTCCGGGGCGTCCAGTACGGCGTACGCCATGAGGACGGCCTGATCGACTTCGACCAGGTGCGCGACCTCGCCCTCAAGGAACGCCCGAAGGTGATCTTCTGCGGCGGCACGGCGCTGCCCCGCACGATCGACTTCGCGGCGTTCGGGGAGATCGCGAGGGAGGCGGGCGCGGTGCTCGTCGCGGACGTCGCGCACATCGCCGGCCTGATCGCGGGCGGCGCGCACCCGTCGCCGGTGCCGTACGCCGACGTGATCTCCACGACCACGCACAAGACCCTGCGCGGCCCGCGCGGCGCGATGCTGATGTCCCGCGAGGAGCACGCGAAGGCCCTCGACAAGGCGGTCTTCCCCGGCCTCCAGGGCGGCCCGCACAACCAGACCACGGCCGCGATCGCGGTGGCCCTGAAGGAGGCGGCCCAGCCCTCCTTCCGTACCTACGCGCACGCCGTCGTCGCCAACGCGAAGGCGCTCGCCGAGGCCCTGCTGGCCCGCGGCTTCGACCTGGTCTCGGGCGGCACGGACAACCACCTGATCCTGATGGACCTCACCCCGAAGGAGGTCCCCGGCAAGATCGCGGCGAAGGCCCTGGACCGGGCGGGCATCGTCGTGAACTACAACACCGTCCCGTACGACACCCGAAAGCCCTTCGACCCCTCCGGCATCCGCATCGGCACCCCCTCCCTCACCTCCCGAGGCCTGGACGTCACGCACATGCCGCAGCTCGCCGACTGGATCGCCCGAGCCGTCACGGCGGCCGACAAGGCGGACGAGGCCGCCCTGAAGACCATCCGAGCCGAGGTCGCCGACCTGATGTCCGCGTACCCGGCCCCGGGCCTGCCGCTCTAGTCAGGCGGCCTCGGTACCGGCGGCCGTGTGCCGGCAGTCGAGGCACCGGCCGCCGGACGGCGGTGCGCCCCGGAAGGGGCGCCCGCAGTCCTCGCATTCCGAGAACGGGGAACGCGGCGACGTCAGAGTCACGCGGCTGCGTGGCGCGGAGACGGGGGCGGAGAGGGAGACGGGCAAAGGCGGCGGGAGGAGTGCCGCGAGCCGGTGGGCGACGAGGCTGGCCGGGTGGGCCAGGTTGTCCGGGAGGCTCGCGGAGAGGGTGCGGCGCACCGCGTCGGGGTGGGCGCCCCGGTCCAGCCAGGCCGTGACGTCCGGGGCAAGGCGTTCGATGTCGCGGGCGCCGAGGAGAAGGCGGGGCTCGTGGATCCGGAGCTCCGCGAGGAGCACGGCGGCGGGGCGGTCGCGTTCCTCCAGCGGGGGAGGAGCGGGCCGCTTCGGCTTCGCGGCGGGCGCGGACTCGGGCGACACCGGGTGCGTCGTGCGTACGGGCGTGGGCTCAGCCCCCGGCCGGTTGTACGAGATCGTGCGCGGCACGAACGTCCCGTCGGGCAGCCGCTCCCTGGTCCGCTTCAGGTAGCCGTGCTTCTCCAGCTCCCGCAGGCCGACGGCGATGCGCAGCTCGCTCTCCGGATGCCGGGCGGCAATGGTCTTGATGCCGACGCTCGCCCCGGCGGGCAGAGACTGGATGTACAGGGCCAGCCCCTTGGCGAGCAGGGAGAGCTCGCGGTGCTGGGCGAGGTGGTTGCCGACGACCGTGTAGCGGGTCGTGTGCCGGACGTTGACGTGGAGAAGTCCGCGTACTGCGCGCGACTGCGCGCTAGTGTGCGTAGTACCCATCGGGAAGTGTTGCCTTCCTCGGTGGTCAGGCCCTCGATCGGGATGCCAGTCCCGGCCGGGGGCCGACGCATGTCTGGAGTTGTGTGGGGTGGTGCTGGCGTGAGCATATGCCAGCGAACCGGCTCGGAATCCAGCCCAGTTGACTCAATTCACCCGCCCGGGTGACACCGGTCTCCGGGGAGGCTGGAGGGGTGGGGAGGGTAATTCCCCCAGCCTTTAAAGCCTTTACGTCGCGAACGACCGCGACGCGGAGATCCGCGACGCGGAGGCCCACGGTGGGCCGGACGGGATCACAGGCCACCCGCCCGCAGCATGGGCCGCCCCCGCTCGTAGACCGCGCGGGCATGGGCATTGCCGAGGTGCGGCCGGAGCGAGGTGAGCATGACGCGGACGCGGTCGTCGCAGCGGCCGGACTGGACCCGTGGGTAGTCGTCCAGGACCCGGTGCCAGTCGACGCATGCCTCTTCCAGGCGCCCGATCCGCAACTTCCGCTCCGCGAGCATCGCGTTGTAGCGCACCCGGGTGCGGCGGTAGACCGGCTCCCGCAACCGGTCGGCCAGCTCCAGCGACTCGATCGAGCCGGCGACGTCGCCGAGCTCGTGACGCACCTGCCCGACGTGGTAGTTGAGCGCCGACGGATCGTAGGAACCGAACGCCTTCGCCCGCGACTCGGCCTTCTCCATCGCCGCCTCCGCCTCCTTGATCCGCAGCAGTGCGCCCACTCGGTCGCCCGTCCGAGCGGCGGAGTGCGCCTGCTGCCCGGTGAGGAAGGCGAGCATGCGCGGGCCGGCCTGTGGCGAGGCAGAGGCGGCGGCGTCGGCGAGGCGGAGGGCGAGCGGACCGTGGCCGAGATCGACGGCCTGGACGCTCATGCCACGCAGGGTGGTGCAGTACGTCAGATGGTCGCCCGCCGCTCCGGCGAGTTCGAGCGCCTTGGTGTAGTAGTGCTGGGCCAGGCCGTCCTTCCGCTCGTCCATCGCCATGTAGCCGGTCAGATAGCAGTGATCGGCGGCAGCCGTGCGCAGAGCGTTCCTGACCCCGTCGGAAGCTGTGGCCCGCAACGCGGGAACGATCGTGTTCACCAGGAACGCGGCCGCCATCGGACGCGCCATCCGCCCACCGAACCTGTCGTCGAGACCGCTGACGTGCTCGGTCATCGCGACGATCGCCTCGACCTCGGCCCGCCCGATCCGGGTGTGCGGATCGGCCCGCACCTTCTCCAGCCGATCCCGCACATCCGGCCACCCGGGAATCACCGCCGCGGCCGAGAACAGTCCCGCGCCGAGCACACCCCTGCGTGATGGGTCCATGTCCGCACTCCCGAGGTCGAACAGCCCGGCCACCGTATCCGCCCCGTCGTCGAAGTCGTCAGGGGTTCGCGTGAAGCCCGCCGCGTACGCGCTGACGGGCCGGCCCACCTTGCGCGCGAGCGCTTCGAGAATCAGCGGCCGGACGGGCTTCCTCGGCAGGCTCCCCGCCAGCCAGTGCGGCACGGCGGACTCGTCGTATCCGAAGGGGATGCCGACCTCCGCGCCCACGCGCGCGATGGCGCGGATGAACTGGCCGCGCGACCAGCCGGTCTCCTCGAAAAGCGTGGCCAGAGACGTGTTCGGTGTGCGTGCCGTCATGGATTCCCCCTGAACTTTCACGGCTTTCACAGCCCCGTACCGCTTCAACGGTACTCACGTTGCGTGTCCGTCAGTTGACTGAACATCACCCGGTTGAAGAGGAGCACCGCATGACCATTCCCGATCCACCTCCCGGCGCACCGAGCCGCGCGCTCCGCGTCCGCGCCGCAGCGGGCTGGGAGCGCTTCATGCGCCGTACCGAGGAACAGACGGCCCACGAGGCCGGTCCGGACGGCTACGAGCGGCATCCGCTGCTGCACGCACGAGTCCGTGACACCGCCAGCGGAGCCGAGGGCGAGCTCACCGCCGTCACGCACGAACTCCACAGCGACGGCCGGGTGGTCCGCATCGCGCACATCCGGGCGGGGAACGGCATCGAGTGGACGGCTGCCGCCGACAACATCCAGGCTGCCCGCCCACAGGTCCGCGCCAGTCACACGGGTGGCGAGATGAGCACGAACGTCGATCGGCCACGGCTCGCGCCGGTGCCTCGGGCGGTGGTGATGCAGCCGACCACGCTGTGCCAGCCGATGGACTGCACCTACTGCTACCTGCCCTTTCGCAGAACCAAGCACCTCATGCCCCAGACGGTCGCGGAGGCCGTGGCCCAAGCGGTCAACGGATGGGCGGCGCACGACCCCGCCTTCGAGGTCGTGTGGCACGGTGGCGAACCCCTCTCCGCCGGCCGGGAGCACCTGGCCGCGCTCATGACGCCGTTCGACGGCGTGAAGCACACGCTGCAGACGAACGCCGCCCTGATCGACGACGCCTGGTGCGCGTTCCTGCGCGAACACGACGTGCACGTCGGGGTCAGCATCGACGGCCCCGAGGACATGAACACCCGTCGGGTCACCCTCGCCGGCCGCCCCGGCTTCCGCCCCGCCATGCGGGGGATCGACCGGTTACGGCGGCACGGCATCCCCTTCTCCGCGATCGCTGTCGTCTCGGACCCCGATCCCGCGCACGCGGCCCGGTTCTACGAGTTCTTCGTGGAGCTGGGAGTGACCACGCTCGGGGTCAACGTCGAGGAGGAGGAAGGCGTCAACCGTGGCGCGGTACGAGCCGACCCCCGACACGCCACGGAATTCTGGCAGGCGCTCGCCGACGCCTGGAGTGCCGCGCCCGTCGTGCGGCTTCGTGAGCTGTCGCGGGTGATGAACTTCGCCCGGGCCGTGCTCGACGGCCAAGCCCAGGCGGCGGCTCCTCCCACCGCGCCATGGGACCCACTGCCCACCGTCGCCCACGACGGAGGGGTGGTCATGCTCTCTCCGGAGCTGGCCGGGTTCACCGACGACCGCTTCGGGGACTTCACCACCGGCAACGTGCTCCGCGACGGGCTCGACGTGCTCGTGGCGGAGGCCGAGGAACGCACCCCTTGGATCACCGAGTTCTGGCAGGGCGTGGACGCCTGCCGCGCCACCTGCCCGTATTTCGCCTTCTGCGGCGGAGCCCATCCGGCCAACCGCTACTTCGAGCACGGCGGCCGGATGGACGGGACCAGGACCCGGTACTGCAGCACCGCCAAGATCGCTCTCATCGAAGGAGTCACCCGTCATGCCGCCGAACACCGCCACTGACCTCGTGATGGACTCGGCCGAGGGATTCCGGTCCCTCCTGGAGGCCGCGGGCAGCCAGGCCCTTGCCGCGTTCGACAACCGCCCCACCTGGGACAACCCGACGCCCGCGTTCGACAACCGTCCTACGTGGGACGACTGGAACAAGAAGTCCTGACCCGTCCTGACCGGGAGGTCCTGCCCGTTCCGGCGAGCAGGCCCTCCCCGGCGTCGCGAGAGGAGCCTCATGGCCGCCGCCCGTACCTTCGGTCGTCTCACCGTCACGACCCCCGACCTGGACGAGCCGGGTCTCTATCTGTCCCACGTCGAGACCCTGGAAAGCCCCCGTGGCATCCTCCAGGACTTCACCTACGGCGGCGTGGATCTGCGTGCACTTGATATCGCCGACCTGCGGCTCGTCACCGGCCGCGTCCATGGCGTCCGAGCGCGGCAGACCTCCTTCGAGGCGCTGAACCTGCACAACGTGGAGTTCATCGGCAGTGATCTGGGCACGGCCCGCTGGATCGAGGGCAAGCTGTCGCGCGTCCTCGTGCGCGACTGCAGGTTCCTGGGAGCCGCGCTGAGCGGCCTGACCCTGGACGACGTGCTGTTCGAGCGGTGCAGATTCGACTACGCCACCTTCGACAGGGTCCGAGCCGCCGGCCCCGGCGCCTTCCACGAGTGCGTCCTCACCGAATCCGTCTTCACCGACTGCGACCTGTCCGGCGTCGCCTTCTCCGCCTGCACGCTCAGGCTCACCGAATTCGGAGCCGGTCGCTACCGGGGCACCGACCTGCGGGGCAACGACCTCTCGGCAGTACGTGGAGTGGCGCATCTCGCGAAGGTACGGATCGGGCCGGGGCAGCAGAGCGACCTCGCCCAGGCCCTCGTGAACGAGCTCGGCATCACCGTCGGGGACGGCTGAGGGGGAGCGAGAGGGGGACGGACCAGTGCCTCTGCACGTGGCGTTCGAGGACTTTCGCGCCCTGCGTGCGCGGTGTGAGTACAGCACGATCCGGAACGCCGAGGGTGATCCGCGCTACGAGGACGGCGCCGTGGTCCCGAGGGGCGCCTGGCAGCCGATCACGGAGGCACAGGCCCGCGCCCTGGCCGCCCGCCTTGGGACCGCGTCCGATGTGACTGTGGAGATCGTGCGGCCTCCGGAGCCCGATCGGAGCGGCTTCGAGCTCGAGACTCTGACCGCCGGGCTGGGCGACATGAACGCGCGCTACCTGGGGCAGGCGCTCGCCGCGCCTGGCATGCCCACCACGACGGTGAACCGGAACAGCGGCCGTCTTCTGGGCCTTCACCTCGACAACTGGGACAAGCTGATCTATGAGCGGACGGGGCGGGGCCGACGCCGCATCGCACTCAACCTCGGACCCGGCGCCCGTTACCTCGTCCTCGCGCAGCTGGACGCCCAGGCGGCCTGCCGGGGCGTCCATCCGGCGGACTTCGCCGCGCGGCACCCGCACACTGGCGACTGCCGCGCCTACGTCGCGGCTGCCCGGCTGCCCGTCCACTGCTTTCGCATCCGGATCGACCCGGGCGAGGGCTACGTCGCCCCGACCGAGTACCTGCTTCACGACGGCTCCACCGAGGGGCAGGCCCTTCCGTCGGTCATCGCGTTCTGGCTGGGGCGCTGGCCGACGGGGGCGCTGCCCTCGCTTGTCTGAGATCGACGAGCGCAGTGTGTTTCTCGTCTCACAGGGGTCGATGCCACGTCCGGTTCCGGGTGGCGCACCTGAGAGAATGATGGGCATGGCCTCTGACAGTCCTCGTGTGCTCTCCGGAATCCAGCCCACCGCCGGCTCGTTCCACCTCGGCAACTACCTCGGCGCCGTCCGCCAGTGGGTGGCGCTGCAGGAGTCCCACGACGCCTTCTACATGGTGGTGGACCTGCACGCGATCACGGTCCCGCAGGACCCCGCCGCGCTGCGTTCCAACACCCGGCTCGCCGCCGCCCAGCTGCTCGCCGCGGGTCTCGACCCGGAGCGCTGCACGCTCTTCGTGCAGAGCCACGTGCCCGAGCACGCGCAGCTCGCCTGGCTGATGAACTGCCTCACGGGCTTCGGCGAGGCCTCCCGTATGACGCAGTTCAAGGACAAGTCCGCCAAGCAGGGCGCGGGCAACGCGAGCGTCGGGCTCTTCACGTATCCGATCCTCCAGGTCGCGGACATCCTGCTCTACCAGGCCCACCAGGTCCCGGTCGGCGAGGACCAGCGCCAGCACATCGAGCTGACCCGTGACCTCGCGGAGCGGTTCAACGGGCGCTTCGGCGAGACGTTCACGATCCCGTCGCCGTACATCCTCAAGGAGACGGCGAAGATCTACGACCTCCAGGACCCGTCGATCAAGATGAGCAAGTCGGCGTCCACGCCGAAGGGTCTCATCAACCTCCTCGACGACCCGAAGACCACCGCGAAGAAGGTCAAGAGCGCCGTCACGGACACC
Organism: Streptomyces sp. NPDC023157; assembly: GCF_055560575.1. Classification (NCBI taxonomy): domain Bacteria; kingdom Bacillati; phylum Actinomycetota; class Actinomycetes; order Kitasatosporales; family Streptomycetaceae; genus Streptomyces; species Streptomyces sp. NPDC023157. Next base: position 236,438 of record NZ_JBVHIL010000004.1, on the reverse strand, counting down.
GACACGGTGATCCGCTTCGACCCGGAGCACAAGGCCGGCGTCTCCAACCTGCTCACGATCATGTCCGTGCTCACCGGCACGTCGGTCGCCGACCTGGAGAAGAGCTACGAGGGCAAGATGTACGGCGCCCTGAAGACCGACCTCGCCGAGGTCATGGTGGACTTCGTCACGCCGTTCCGGACCCGTACGCAGGAATACCTGGACGACCCGGAGACGCTGGACTCCGTCCTGGCCAAGGGCGCGGAGAAGGCCCGCGCGGTCGCCGCGGAGACGCTGGCGCAGGCCTACGACCGGATGGGCTTCCTGCCCGCGAAGCACTGAGTCCTGGGGCCCTGGCCACAAGGGTGGTGCAGGCCGCACACTGGCGCCTGCACCACGCGTGCACATTTCTCGACGGACGACGGAGGAGAACGACGTGGGGACCGTAACGCTCGGCGTTTCGATCGCGGTCCCGGAGCCTCACGGCAGCCGCCTTCAGGAGCGGCGCGCGGGCTTCGGCGATCCTGCCGCGCACGGCATCCCCACCCACGTCACCCTCCTCCCGCCGACCGAGGTCGCCGAGGAGCGGCTGCCGGAGATCGCGGCGCACCTCGCCGCGATCGCCGCCGCCAGCGAGCCCTTCGCCATGCGCCTGGAGGGCACCGGAACCTTCCGCCCGCTCTCCCCGGTCGTCTTCGTCAAACTGGTCGAGGGCACCCCCGCCTGCGACCGCCTCCAGGAACTGGTCCGCGACGCCGACGGTCCGGTCCCGCGCGAGCTGCAGTTCCCGTACCACCCGCACGTCACCGTCGCCCACGGCATCTCCGAGGAGGCGATGGACCGGGCGTTCACCGAGCTCGCCGGCTACGCGGCGGAGTGGATCTGCCGCTCCTTCGCGCTGTACGAGCAGGGCGCGGACGGCGTGTGGCGCAAGCTGTGCGATTACGAGTTCGGCAGCGGGCGTACGGTGTCGGCGGTGCCGTCGCAGAGCGGGAGCCCGATCGAGGCTTCGTCGGGGACGGCGGCCTCGGCGTCAGCGTCAGCGACGCCGGCGGGCTGAGCCCAGCCGGGCGGGCCGAGCCCGGGAGGCTTCGTATCCGCGGGCCCGGCCCCGTACGCGTCACACCGGCAACCGCCGGAACACCCCCCGTGGCACGTGCCGCAGCGCCGACATCACCACCCGCAGGCTGCCCGGCACCCACACCGTCTCGGAGCGGCGCCGCAGTCCCAGCTCGATCGCCGTCGCGACCGCCTCGGGCGTGGTCGCGAGGGGGGCCTCCGTCAGGCCCTCGGTCATCTTGGAGCGGACGAAGCCGGGGCGGACGACCATCACCTGCACCCCGGTGCCGTGCATCGCGTCCCCGAGGCCCTGCGCGAAGGCGTCGAGGCCGGCTTTGGACGAGCCGTAGATGAAGTTGGCCCGCCGGGCCCGCTCCCCGGCCACCGACGAGAGCACCACCAGCGAACCGTGCCCCTGCGCCTGGAGCGCCTGCGCGCAGACGAGGCCGGCCGAGACGGCGCCGGTGTAGTTGGTCTGGGCGACCCGTACGGCGGCCAGCGGGTCGGACTCGTCGCGCGCCTGGTCGCCGAGGACGCCGAAGGCGAGCAGCACCATGTCGATGTCGCCCTCGGTGAACAGCTTGCCGAGCCGTTCCTCGTGCGACTCGGTGTCCAGCGCGTCGAAGGGCACGGTGTGCACGACGGCGCCGAGCGCGCGCAGCGAGTCCGCGGCGGCGGCGAGGGCGGGGGAGGGACGGCCGGCGAGCCAGACGACGCGGGTGCGGCGGGCGATCAGCCGGCGCGCGGTGGCCAGGCCGATCTCGGAGGTGCCGCCGAGGACGAGCAGGGACTGTGGGGCGCCGAAGGCGTCCTTCATGGCGTTCACGCTCCTCAAGGGGTGGGAGGGGGGAGGGGGACGGGTGCGGGTCAGAGCGCCAGGCGGCGGGACAGGTCCGACACGAACACCCCCGTGGGGTCGAGCCGCCCCCGCAGCTCGCGGAAGTCGGCCAGCCTCGGGTACATGGCGTCGAGCAGCTCGGGCCGCAGCCGGGAGTCCTTGGCGAGGTAGACCCGGCCGCCCGCGGTGACGACCTCCTCGTCGAGCTCGTCGAGGAAGGCGCCGAGGCCGCTGAGCGAGGCCGGGATGTCGAGGGCGAGGGTCCAGCCGGGCAGCGGGAAGGAGAGCCAGCCGGGGTCGGCGTCGCCGAAGCGTTTCAGGACGGCGAGGAAGGACGGGCAGCGGCGGCCGGCGATCCGCTGGACGACCCGGCGCAGGGTCTCCTCCTGCCCGTACCCGACGACGAACTGGTACTGCACGAAGCCGCCGCGCCCGTACACCCGGTTCCAGTGCGGGACCCCGTCGAGGGGGTGGAAGAAGGAGGTCAGCCGCTGGAGCCGGCCGGTGGAGCGGCGGGGCGCCTTGCGGTACCAGAGCTCGTTGAAGAGGCCGACGGTGTGCCGGCCGAGCAGCCCCTCCGGGACGTACGCGGGGGCGCCGGGCAGCTGTCCCGGCCGGAAGGCGAGCGGGGTGCGGCGGGCCCGGTGGGGCAGGGCGTCGTACGGGGCGTGGTCGCCGCGGGTGAGGACGGCGCGGCCGGTCGCGGCGCCGCGGGCGAGCAGGTCGATCCAGGCGACGGAGTAGCGGTGGAGGTGGTCGGTGGCGTTCAGCCGGTCCATCAGGTCGTCGAGGTCGGTGGCGCGTTCGGTGTCGACGGCCATCAGCGAGGTCGCGACGGGCAGCAGTCGGAGGGTGACGGAGAGGATCACGCCGGTCAGGCCCATGCCGCCGGCGGTCGCGTCGAAGAGGGGCTGCCCGGGGGTGACGGTGTGCACGTGGCCGTCGGCGGTGAGCAGGTCGAGGGAGACGACGTGGCGGGTGAAGGAGCCGGAGACGTGGTGGTTCTTGCCGTGGATGTCGGCGCCGACCGCCCCGCCGACGGTGACGTAGCGGGTGCCGGGGGTGACGGGCACGAACCAGCCGAGCGGCAGCAGCACCTCCATGAGGTGGTGCAGGCTGACGCCCGCGTCGCAGACGGCGAGCCCGGCCTCGGCGTCGATCGCGCGGATCCGGGCGAGGCCGGTCATGTCGAGGACGGAGCCGCCGGCGTTCTGGGCGGCGTCGCCGTAGGCCCGGCCGAGCCCGCGGGCGATCGCCCCCCGGGCGCCGCAGGCACGGACGGCGGCGGCGGCCTCCTCGTACGTGCGGGGGCGGATCACGCGCGCGAGCGTGGGGGCGGTGCGGCCCCACCCGGTGAGGGTGTCGACATCGGTGGGGATGTCGGTCGGGATGTCGGCGGGGACATCGGCGGGGACATCGGCGGGGACAACGGTGTCGACATCGGTCGCGATGTCGGTGGGGATGTCCGTCTCGGCAGCCATGGAGGTGACCGTATCGCCGCGAGTGTCGCTTATGCCGGGATTGGTGGGCGGTTCGTCGAAATGGGTGATTAAACGAGTGTCAGGAAAGCGTGCCGCCCCGTACGCCGCCCTCGCGCGTCAGAGTCGCCCCTGGCCGACGGCGAACCGGGGAGGCGACGAGACGCATGCGATACGGGGACTGGGCCGAGACCGACCACCGGGTCCTGGCCGCCGTACACGCCCAGGGGCGCCGGCCCGCCGTGGCGGCGGCCGCCCGCGCGCTCTCCTTCGGCGGCGAACACGGCGCGCTGTGGATCGCCGCCGGACTCGCCGGCGCCGCCCTGGACCCGCCGCGCCGCGCCGGCTGGCTGCGCGGCACCGCGCTGATCGCGGCGGCGCACCTCGCCAGCATGGGCGTCAAACGGGTCGTACGGCGCCCCCGGCCGCGCCCCGAGTCGTACCCGCCGCTCGTCCGCACCGCGGGCCGCCACTCCTTCCCCAGCTCCCACGCCGCCTCCGCCGCCGCGGCCGCCGTCGCCTTCGCCGCGCTCAGCCCGGCCACCCGCCCCGTCGCCGTGCCGGCCGCCACCGCGATGTGCCTCTCCCGCCTCGTCGCGGGCGTCCACTACCCGACGGACATCGCCGCCGGAGCCCTCCTCGGCGCGGCCACGGCGGCAGCGGGCCGGACCTGGCTGACGAACGCCCCCGGAGGCCCTCGTGCCTGACCGCCCCGTCGCCACGGCCGTCCTCTCCCCGCCCGCCCCGGCGCCCCTGGCCCCCGCCCGCCCCGGCGTCCTCGCCGTCGCACGCGGTGTGGTCCGTACCGCGCGGCCCCGGCAGTGGGTCAAGAACGTGCTCGTCGTCGCCGCGCCCGTCGCCGCCGGGCAGCTCGTCTCCTGGCACATCGCCGGGCGGCTCGTCCTGGTCTTCGCCCTGTTCACGGCCGCCGCCTCCGCCGTGTACCTGGTCAACGACGCCCGCGACGCCACCGCCGACCGCGCCCACCCGGTGAAACGGCACCGCCCCGTCGCCGCGGGCCTCGTCCCCGTACCCCTCGCGTACGCGACGGGCGCCCTGCTCGGGCTCGGCGCGGCGGTCGCGAGCGCCCTGGTGTGCAACGCGATGACGGCGCTGCTCCTGACCGGGTACCTCGCGATGCAACTCGCCTACTGCGTACGCCTCAAGCACGTCCTCGTCGTCGACCTCGCCGTCGTCTCCACCGGCTTCCTGATGCGGGCGATGATCGGCGGGATCGCGCTCGGCATCCCGCTCTCCCGCTGGTTCCTCATCACCACCGGTTTCGGCGCGCTCTTCATGGTCGCGGCCAAGCGCTACTCGGAGGCCGTGCAGATGGAGGACGCCCAGGGCGCCACCCGGGCCCTGCTCACCCAGTACACGACCGGCTACCTGCGCTTCGTCTGGCAGCTGGCCGCCGGGGTCGCCGTCCTCGGCTACTGCCTGTGGGCGCTGGAGAGCGGCGGCGTCGCCAACGGCTCGCTGCTGCCCTGGCGCCAGCTCTCCGTCGTCGCCTTCATCCTGGCCGTCCTGCGGTACGCCGTCTTCGCCGACCGCGGCACCGCCGGGGAGCCGGAGGACGTCGTGCTGCGCGACCGGCCGCTCGCCGTCATCGGCCTGGTCTGGGCGGCGATGTACGGGATGGCGGTCGTCGACCTGTGAGGGGCGCGGGCGGTCGCCACGAGCTGCTGGGCTTCGCCGTCTCCGGCGCCGCCGCGTACGCCGCCGACCTGGCCGTCTTCCTGGCCCTGCACGGCGCCCTCGGCCCGGTCGCCGCCAAGTGCGTGTCGTTCCTGGCCGGTTGCACGGTCGCGTACCTCGGCAACGCGTTCGGCACCTACCGGCGCCGGACCGTCGGCGCCCGCGAGTACGCGGCGTTCTTCGGCGTGAACCTGGCCGGCGCGGGCGTGCAGCTGCTCTGTCTCGCCGTCTCCCACTACGGCCTCGGGCTCACCTCCGCGCGGGCCGACACGGTGTCAGGGCTCGGTGTCGGCATGGCACTCGCCACCTGTCTGCGATTCTGGGGTAACCGGACCTTGGTGTTCCGAGCCCCATCCGCCCCGTCCACCGAGGGAGGGACGCGCACGACATGGACTGGCTGAGCAAACTGCCCGTCATCGGCCCCTGGGTCGTCCGCCTGATGAAGACCCACGCCTGGAAGGCGTACGAGATCCTCGACGAGGTCCGCTGGAGCCGGCTCGCCGCCGCCATCACGTTCCTCAGCTTCCTCGCCCTCTTCCCGCTGATCACCGTCGCCGCCGCGATCGGCGCCGCGCTGCTCAGCACCGCACAGCTCGACAAGATCGAGAGCAAGATCGCCGACCAGGTCCCCGGCATCTCCGACCAGCTCGACATCGGCGGCCTCGTCGACAACGCCGCCACCGTCGGCCTCGTCGCCGGCGCCGTGCTGCTCTTCATGGGCATCGGCTGGGTCGGGTCGATGCGCGAATGCCTGCGCGCCGTGTGGGGCCTCGACGGCGTCGACGAGGGCAACCCCTTCGCGCGCAAGGGCAAGGACACCCTCGTGCTGCTCGGCCTCGGCGGCGTCGGACTCTGCTCGCTCGCCGCGTCCTGGCTCGGCTCCACCGCCGTCGGCTGGAGCGCCGACCGGCTCGGCATCGAGAACACGGGCGCGGGCGGCACCCTGCTCCAGATCGCCGCCCTGCTCGTCGCGATCGTCGCCGACTTCCTGCTCCTGGCGTACCTGCTCACCCTGCTGCCGGGCGTCGAACCGAAACGCCGCGACCTGGTGGTCGCGGCGCTCATCGGCGCGGTCGGCTTCGAGCTGCTGAAACTGCTGCTCGGCGGCTATATGAGGGGCGTCGCGTCGAAGTCGATGTACGGGGCGTTCGGCGTGCCGGTGGCCCTGCTGCTGTGGATCAACTTCACCGCGAAGCTGCTGCTGTTCTGCGCGGCCTGGACGGCTACGGGTTCACGCTCTCGTCCACGGGAGCGGCAGCCCGATCCGTCGGCTCCGTCGGCTCCGTCGGCTCCGTCGGCTCCGTCCGGCTCTTCCGGCCCTTCCGGTCCTTCCCGGCCCTCCGACGCCCGGAAGCCGTCCCCGCCCCCGAGCCCGACTCCGCCCCCGACTCCGCCTGACGACGGGCCGAACCCGCGAGCGGCCAGCGCCGGTTGACGAGGAAGACGGCGCCCGCGAGGAGCACCAGCACCCCGCCCGCCACGGCGAGCGCGATCCCCACGCCGCCCGACCTCTCCTGCGCGGCGGCCGCCTTCTCCACGCCCGTCGGGGCGTTCTTGCCCGGGGCGGGCGACGTGCCGTCGGAGCCCGCGCCGGCCGACGCGCCCGCGCCCGTGTCCGTACGGGCCGACTTCGGCGGCACCAGTTCGCCCACCGGCGTCACCTTGCCGGAGGCGGCGAAGCCCCAGTCGAGCAGCCGGGCGGTCTCCTTGTAGACGGCGTGCTGCTCCTTGGAGGAGGGGTTCATGACGGTGACGAGCAGCACCCGGCCGTTGCGCTCGGCGACGCCCGTGAAGGTCGCGCCGGCGTGCGTGGTGTTGCCGTTCTTGACCCCGGCGATGCCCTGGTAGGCGGGGACGCCGATGTCGCCGGTCAGCAGCCGGTTGGTGTTCTGGATCTCGAAGGTCTCGCGCTTCTTGCCGGGCTTCTGCTCCCCGGGGAAGGCGGCCCGGGGGGTCGAGGCGTACTCCCGGAAGTCGGCCTTCTGCATGCCGCTGCGGGCGATGAGGGTGAGGTCGTACGCGGAGGAGACCTGGCCCGGGGCGTCGTAACCGTCCGGCGTGACGACGTGGGTGTCGAGCGCCTGGAGGTCGACGGCGTGCTCGTTCATGTCGCGCACGGTCTGCGGGACGCCGTTGTTCATCGCGGCCAGGACGTGGACGGCGTCGTTGCCGGAGCGCAGGAAGACGCCGAGCCACAGGTCGTGGACGCTGTAGGTCTGCTTCTCCTTGATGCCGACGAGGCTGGAGCCCGCGCCCATGCCGGCCAGGTCCGTCGGTGTGACCGTGTGGTTCTCGGTCTTGGGGAACTTCGGCAGCACGGTGTCCGCGAAGAGCATCTTCAGCGTGGAGGCGGGAGCCAGCGGCCAGTGCGCGTTGTGCGCGGCGAGCACCTGCCCGCTCTCCGCGTCCGCCACCACCCAGGCCCGCGCGCTCAGCTCCTTCGGCAGCACCGGGGCACCCGGCCCCAGCTGCACCTGGGTACCCGGCCGGGACAGCAGCGCGCCGCCGACGCTGGACATCGCGTTCGGCGGTTTGGGCTGCTTGTCCTTGTCCTCCGCATGCGCGGGAGCCGAGGCGAGAAGCGGGAGCAGCACGGCGGCGGTGGTCACCGTCACGGCGGCCTTAGCGGTCATCTTCGATGCGGACACGATCGAGAACGTACATGCCCGGAAGCGGGTTCCGAGAACCGCGTGGCGGTTCACCCAGCCCCGTCCACCCGTCCGCAGGCCCGCCGAGGCGCCCGGCGATACTGGGACCATGAAGCTCAGTCGGCCTGTCTCCTGGTTCCTGCTCGCGTTCGGCGTGTGGAGCTGGTTCATCTGGATCACTTTCGTCAAGAACTTGTGGAACGACGGGAGCGGTCTCGCGTTCGACGACGCGGGTGATCCGACGGCCTACTTCTGGGTTCACCTGCTGCTGGCGATTACGTCCTTTGTCTTGGGGACGGTGGTCGGGAGCATCGGGTTGCGTGGTGTGCGCGCCCTTCGGAGCGAGCGCGGATAACGCGGCCGACGCGGGGGCAGCGGGCCGGCGGACAAATCGAACAAGGGGTACGTAGGGCGTGGTCGTCGTCTTCCTGCTGGTGCTGGTCGTGGTCCTCGCCCTCCTCGGGGCGGTCCACTGGTACGTGTGGCGGCGCCTGGTGCGCGACCTGACGGCCCCGGGTGGTCCCGCCCGCCGGGCCGGCACGGCCGCGGCCGTCGTCCTGCCGCTGCTCTCCGTCGCCGCCCTGGTCTCGGGCCGCGCGGGCGCCCCCTTCGGCCTCCAGCAGGCCGTCGCCTGGCCCGGCTTCCTGTGGCTGCCCGTGCTCCTGTACGTGACCCTCGCCCTGGCGGTGACCGAACCGCTGCGGCCCCTGCTGCGGCGGGTGCTGGCGCGCCGGGCGGGCGGCGACACGGCGACGGGGGCGGCCGAGGCGCCGGTGCCGGTGTCGGCGCCGGCGCAGGCACCGGCAGTACCGGGCGCCGAGGCCACTGCCCCGGCGGAGGCGGCGGAGTCCCCGGACGCCCCCGGCTCCCCGGGCTCCCCGGACGCCCCCAGCTCCCCAGACGCCCCCACCGCCCCCGACCCCGCCCGCACCCCCGACCTCCCCCGCCGTCTCTTCGTCAACCGTCTCGTCTCCGGCACCGCCGCCGCCGTCGCCGTGGGGACGGTCGGGGTCGGGGCGTACGGGGTGTTGCGGGGGCCTCGGGTGAAGCGGGTCACGGTGCCGTTGGCGAAGTTGCCGCGGGGGGCGCACGGGTACCGGATCGCGGTGGTCTCCGACATCCATCTCGGGCCGATCCTGGGGCGGGCCCACACGCAGCGGATCGTCGACACCATCAACGCCACCCAGCCCGATCTCGTGGCCGTCGTGGGCGACCTGGTCGACGGCACCGTCCAGGACCTCGGGCCCGCCGCCGAGCCCCTCGCGCGGCTGCGCGCCCGGGACGGGTCGTTCTTCGTGACGGGCAACCACGAGTACTTCTCGGGCGCCGACGCCTGGGTCGACCACGTCCGTGAGCTCGGGCTGCACCCGCTGCGCAACGCCCGGGTCGAGATCGGGGCCGGTTTCGACCTGGCCGGGGTGGACGACGTCGCGGGTGAGAGCGAGGGGCACGGGCCGGACTTCGGCAGGGCGCTCGGGGACCGGGACCGGGCGCGCACCGCCGTGCTGCTCGCGCACCAGCCGATCGTCATCGACGACGCCGTCCGCCACGGCGTCGACCTCCAGCTCTCCGGCCACACGCACGGTGGTCAGCTGTGGCCCGGCAACTACCTCGCCGAGCTGGCCAACCCGACCGTCGCGGGGCTCGAACGCTACGGCGACACCCAGCTCTACGTCTCGCGCGGCGCGGGTGCCTGGGGGCCGCCCGTGCGGGTCGGCGCGCCCTCGGACATCACCGTCGTGGAGCTGGCTTCCCGTCAGGCGTGAGGGGGGAAGGAGGACGGCGGAGCGGGGGTGGGAATGGGGCAGATGTGACCGAGCGCACCGTTACGGATACGTACCGCTCCGTCCGCTCCGTCCCTTAATTCCCTTCATCCCGGACATATGTGTGCCGTGTGAATGTTTACTCTTCCACTTGTGAAATCCGTGTGATTGGCTGACGCCATCGCGGCAGGCCAGGCGCCGTCGCGACAGGGGTGGGAACAAATAAAGGAAGCACGTGTCATGCGGTCGTCCGTCCGTCTGCGGATTCTGATCACTTGTGGAGTTCTGGTGGCCGCCGGGGTCGGAGGCTGGCAGCTTCTGCCCTCCGATGACGTGCGGACCGCGCCGATCGCCGTCGGCACCACCGACAAGGTGACCTCGCTCGACCCGGCCGGCGCCTACGACGCCGGTTCCTGGGCGATGTACAGCAACGTCTTCCAGTCGCTGCTGACCTTCAAGCCGGGCTTCACCACTCCGGTCCCGGACGCCGCCGAGAGCTGCAAGTTCGTCGGCACGAAGCTGACCACGTATCAGTGCACGCTCCGGAACGACCTCACCTTCGCCAACGGGCGCAAGGTCACCGGCGAGGACGTGCAGTTCTCCTTCGAGCGGATGCTGGGCATCAAGACGGACGTCGGTCCGCAGCCCCTCTTCCCGACCCTGAAGAGCGTGGTGGCCGACGGGCAGAAGGTCACGTTCAACCTCAGCGGCCGGGACGCGACCTTCCCGCTGAAGCTGGCGACGGGCGCCGGTTCGATCGTCGACCGCACCGCGTACCCGGCGAAGACGCTGCGTACGGGCACCACGGTCGACGGCTCGGGGCCGTACGTCCTCAAGGAGTACAAGCCGGGCGAGAGCGCCCGCCTGGAGCCGAACCCGAACTACCGGGGTGCCGTCACCAAGACCGGCCGCCCGGTCGTCGTGAAGTACTTCAAGCAGTCGGGGGACCTCGCCGCCGCCTGGAAGGCCCAGCAGGTGGACGTGACGCACCGGCAGATGCCGCCGGCCTTCATCAACACGTTGAAGGACGCGACGAAGGACGGCACCCGGATCACCGAGGCGGCAAGCGCCGAGATCCGCAACCTCAACTTCAACGTCCGGCCCGGCTCCGCGATGGCGAAGAAGGCCGTACGGCAGGCCGTCGCCGCCGTCATCGACCGCCCCGCCATCACCACCGGCACCTACCAGAGCACCGTCGAGCCGCTCTACTCCCTCATCCCGCAGGGCTTCGTCGGCCACAGCACGGCCTTCTACGACGTCACCCCGGAGCCGGACAAGGCCAAGGCCAAGCGCCTGCTGAAGGCCGCCGACATCGACACCCCGGTGAAGTTCACCCTCGGGCACAGCTCGGACGCCACCTACGACGCCGAGGCCGCCGAGCTGAAGAAGCAGCTGGAGGAGACCGGCCTGTTCGAGGTCGACCTCGTCGCCACCGACTGGCAGTCCTTCCAGAAGGGGTACGCGAGGGGCGCGTACGACGCGTACACCGTCGGCTGGCTCCCCGACTACCCCGACTCCGACAACTTCACCGGCCCGCTCGTCGGCACCGACAACACCCTGCACAACGGCTTCTCCAACCCGCGGATCGACAAGCTGATCGCCGCCACGCAGCAGTTCAGCGACCGCTCCCGGGCCACCGGCGACTTCCGGGACATCCAGGCCGAGGTGGCCGACGACGTGCCGCTGGTGCCGCTGTGGCAGAAGAAGGACTACGTCCTGTCGACCGAGGACGTCTCCGGTTCGCAGTTCCTCTCGGACGGCACCGGCATCTGGCGCCTGTGGGAACTCGGCTGGATCTAGCCGGACTCCGAACCGCCGGATCCAGCCGGACTCCGCACCGCCGCACACGACTCAGGGCCTGTCCATCGGACGGGCCCTGAGTCGTGTCCCCGGAAAAAGTTCCCCACCCCGCACGACATCCCGCCGCCCCGCGTAGTCATGAGGGGTATGCACGGGGAAATCGGAGCCATCCGAACCACCACACCAATCCGAACCATCGGAACAAGGGGAACGGGCGGAAAGCGCGTGACATCAGCACAGGAGGACGCCTACCTGGAATTCGTGGCCGAAAGAGCGCGGGCCCTGTACCGCTCGGCGTACGTCCTCGCCGCCGGTGACGCGCACCTCGCCGAGGACCTGGTCCAGGAGACGCTGAGCCGGGTGTACGTGCACTGGAAGCGGGTGGCCCGCGCGGACAGCCCCGCGGCCTACGCGCAGACGGTCCTCGTCCGCTCCTTCCTGAGCCTGCGGCGCCGGCGCAGCACCGGCGAGCGGCCCACCGGGACCCTGCCCGACCGTCCGGAGGCCGGTCCCGACACCGCGCTCCGGCTCACCCTCCTGGACGCGCTCCACCAGCTCCCGCCCCGCGACCGGGCGGTGCTGCTGCTGCGCTACTGGGAGGACCGCAGCATCGAGGAGACCGCCCGCATGATGCGGCTCAGCAGCAGCGCGGTCCGCTCCCAGGGCACCCGGGCCCTCGCGCGGGTCCGCGCGCTGCTCGGCGACAGCCTGTCCGACCTGGTCCCGCGCTGAACAGCGCCGCCCCCCTTCACTTCATCGACGACGTCAGAAAAGGTGGCACCACCATGCCGTTCGAAGCAGAGTTCTCGCACGCCCTGGACCGTTCGACCGACGCCCTCGACCCCGATCTCACCACGCTCGTGGACGGAGCCCTCGCCCGTGGCCGGACCCGCCGGCGCCGCCGTACCGCCGGTCTCGTCGCCGGGGCGGGCGCCTGCGCGGCCGTCGCGGTCGCCGGCCTGATGCTCCCCGGCGCGCTCGCCGGGGCCCGCGCCGGAGGATCCGACCTGGAGACGGTGGCGCTGGCGATGCCCCGGTCCGCGATCAGCGACAAGCAGATGATCAAGGCCCTGGAGTCGACGTTCCCCGGGGGCCGGTTCAGCCAGGTGCACGGGCAGAGCAACAACCCCTCGGACCCCTCCGCCGGATACGTCGCCATGGCCGGACTGGTCGTCGACGACGGGCACGGCGCCGCCAGCGTCGGCGTCTCGGCCGTACGGCTCAAGCTGCCGCTCCCCGAGGCCGACGGCGACGGGCTGAGCTGCGACGCCGAGCGGACGCCCGCGCGCGCCGAGGGCGACACCTGCACGATGAGCGAGCTGCCGAACAGCGCGGCGGTTCCCGGCGGGGCCCTGGTGATGTCGGAGCGGACGTCGGCCGCCCAGCCGGCCGGTCCCGGCACCGCGCAGCGCTGGACGGTGACGGTGACCCTGAAGTCGACCGGCGCGCAGCTCCAGATGGTGCAGTGGAACAGCCTCGGCGGCGGCACCGGCGCCGACCTGCCGAAGCCGACCCGTTCCGCCCCGCCGCTCTCCGAGGAGCAGGCGGTGAAGGCGCTCACCGGCGCCGCCTGGACGCCGATCCTCGGCGCCGTCGCCTGACGGCCGGCCGGACCCCGGCACCGGTCCCCGGCGCCTGACCGCTAGCCCGACTTGGAGGCCCGCCGCGGCTTGCCCGAGGCGGCCATCCCGGCGGCCGTCGGCATCATGTCGGCGAGCAGCTCGTGGGTCTCCTTCACCAGCGGGCGCAGGATCCGGAAGCGGGAGAGCTGGATGGCCCGCGCGGTGACGGGGGAGAGGCGCTCCACGAGGCGGCGGCTGTTGGCGGCGCCCTCGGAGCGGTCGTACACCCAGAACAGCACCAGGCCCATCTGCTGGAGCCACAGCAACTGGGGCAGCGCCTCGGCCAGTTCGGGGTCGACCTTCACCGAGGCGCCGGAGATGACCCGCCGGTGCACGTCGATCGCCGCCTCGCGCGGTCCCTCCGACTCGGGCGAGAAGGGGCTGAGCGGACTGTCGGGGTCGGCGGCGTTCTTGAAGAACTGGGACGCGAACTCCTGGTAGGGCTCGGCGATGTCCAGCCAGGCGAGGAGCACTCCGCGGATCCGGGCCGTGAGGTCCTTCTCGCCGCTCTCCAGGATGGGTTCGACGGCCGTCTGGTGCTCCTCGGCGATCCGGTCGTAGAAGCCCTGGACCAGGTGTTCCTTGGAGGAGAAGTAGTAGTACGCGTTGCCGACGGAGACTCCGGCCTCCTGCGCGATGGCCCGCATCGTCGTCTTGTCGTACCCGCGTTCCTTGAACAGCCGGAGCGCGGTCTCCAGGATGAGCGCGCGGGTCTGCTCGCTCTTGGGCGCCTTGGCGGGCTTCTCCGCCGTCTGCCCGCCGGCGGGCGTGCCCTGCTTCTCTTCACTCGCGTCCGTCACAGGTCCTGAGCCTAGTCGGCCGTACGGGATGTCCCGAACCGCCGTCCACGGGCCGGAGAAGCGCGGGGCGGCGCCCTCGTCGACGGCCCGTCAGCCGTTCCCGAACCGCCGTACCCCCGGCACGAGCCCCGTCCCCAGGCAGCACCCGCCGACGACCACGGCGGCGATCAGCAGCGGGACCTCCGGCCCCCAGGCGGAGGCGGCGAGGGGGGCGAGGGCGTAGCCGAGGGGCATCGCGGCCAGGGAGAGGAGCCAGTCGTACGAGGTGACGCGGGCCAGGGCGTGGGCGGGCACCGCGCGTTGGACCGCGGTCTCCCAGAGGGGGCCGAGGAAGCCGAGGCCGGCCTGGGCGAGCCCGTACGCGGCGATGGTGAGGGGCGCGGGGGCGGCCACGGCGAGGAGGACCAGGGGCAGCGCGTACGTGGCGAGGGCGAGGTTGGCGGTGAGGATCGGGCGCCGTGGCCGGACCCGGTCGGCGACCACGGAGCCGACGAGCAGTCCGACGGCGCCGACCTGGAGGAGCAGGACCCAGGTCGCCTTGCCGCCGAGCCGGTCGAGGGCGACGGCCGGGCCGAGGGTCATGAGGACGGCGGCGGCGCCGTTCCAGGCGCTGTGGCCGATGAGGCTGGTCCAGTACCAGTCGCGGGTGCGGACCTCCCGCCAGCCCTCCTTGAGGTCGTCGAGCAGGGCGCGGCGGGGGACGGTGACCCGTTCGACCCGTACGGCGCACAGCAGGGCGGCGCTGACGGCGAAGGTGGCGGCGTCCAGGACGAACGCCCAGCCGGGGCCGACGGTCCAGATCAGCGCGCCGGCGAGGGCGGGGCCGCCGACGCGGCTCGCGCTGTGGGCGATGCCCATGGCCGCGTTGGCCCGCTGGAGGGCTTCGGGGGAGACCGTGCCCTTGATGAGCGGCGCGCTGGTCGGCATGGCGAACGCCCCGGCGGCACCGCCCGCCACCTCGACGGCGGCGATCACCCAGAGCGTGGGCGAGCCGCTCAACAGCTGGATGCCGACGAGGAGTTGGGTGGCGCAGCGGACGAGGTCCATGGCGAGGGCGACGGTCCGGGCGTCGAACCGGTCGCCCACCACGCCGCCGAGCGGCAGCAGGAGCAGCTTGGGCACCATCGAGCAGGCGAGGACCAGGGCGAGGGCCGAGGTGGAGCCGGTCGCCTCCAGGACGGCGAGGGCGAGTGCGGCGGGGATGACGGCGTCGCCGAGGAGGGAGAGCGTGCGGCCGGTGAAGAGCAGCCGGAAGGAGCGGGTGCGCAGAGGGTGCGGGGTGGCCGGGGCGGGCGGGGGAGCGGGCAGGGCGGTGCTGGGCAGGGGCATGCCAGGAAGAGTATTTCGTTGACGAATAATTCGTCAACGAAATACTTCACCGGCTCGGCGCCCCGCCTCCGGACGTACGATCAGCCCATGGCACCCACCGAGGAACCGCGCGACTGGACCGACGAGCACGTGGCCCGTTGGCAGCCCGTGCTGCCCGACCTCGATCCGGTCGTCGAAGGCGCGGTCACCCGGATGAAGAAGCTCTCCGTCCACCTGCGCCGGGTGCGCGAGCAGTCCCTCGCCGACTTCGACCTCGAACGCCACGAGTTCGAGACCCTCCACAAGCTGGCCGGCCGCGGCGGCAGCGCCGCCCCCTCCGAACTCGCCCAGGACCTCGACCTGGCCCCCGCCTCCGTCACCGGCCGCCTCGACGCGCTGGAGAAGCGGGGTCTCGTCCGCCGCACCCCGTCCACCACCGACCGGCGGCGGGTGGTCGTCGAACTCACCCCCGCGGGCCACGAGACCTGGCTCGGCGCCATGGACGTCCTCGGCCACGAGGAGTACCGCCTCCTCGGCACCCTCACCGCCGAGGAACGCACCCAGCTCAACGACCTGCTCCGGCGCATCATGCTCGTCGCCGAGGAGAACACCGGCGTGGAGCACTGGCACGGCTAGCTCGGACGCCCGGCGACGGGCGGATGCTGATGCTCGGCGACGGTCAGATGCTCAGCGACCGCGCGTAGTTCAGCTGGCCCATGACCCACTGGATGGTCTCCGGGCCACTGGCCGGGATCATCGTCGAGTGGTGCCGGCCGCCGCTGGTGACGCTGACCTGGATGAAGCCGGTCGTCGTCTTCTCCTTCATCAGCAGGAACAGCAGACCGAGCAGGCAGAAGACGAAGAACACGATCGCGAGGACGATCCCGGCCGTGGAGATCTTCTCCTCGGTCCGCGACATGTCCATCGCGTTCCACACCGCGCCCTTGAGCGGCATCGGCCCGGCCGGCGTGATGATCTGGTCCCCGACGACGGTGATGTCACCGAGGCTCAGCAGCGGCCCCGTGCCCACGCCGGGCGGCCCCAGCGGAGCCGGCACCAGCTGCGGCGGCACCGGCGCCCCGGCCGGCATCGGCGGCTGCTGCGGGTACCCGTACGCGGGCGTCCCGGACTGCCCGCCGGGGCCCCACTCGTACTCCCCCGACTTGTAAGGGTTCGGCTCGCTCATCAGTCCCCGTCCTCCGCATACGAAAAAGCCCGCTCCTGCACGTCGCAGCGTACAGAAGCGGGCTCTCCCGCAGGGCGGTGACCAGGGGTCAGAAGCGGCGGGTGATGAGCGCGCGCTTCACTTCCTGGATCGCCTTGGTGACCTCGATGCCACGCGGGCAGGCGTCGGTGCAGTTGAACGTCGTGCGGCAGCGCCACACGCCGTCCTTGTCGTTCAGGATCTCCAGGCGCTGCTCGCCCGCCTCGTCACGCGAGTCGAAGATGAAGCGGTGCGCGTTGACGATCGCGGCCGGACCGAAGTACTGGCCGTCGTTCCAGAAGACCGGGCAGGACGACGTGCACGCGGCGCACAGGATGCACTTGGTGGTGTCGTCGAAGCGCTCGCGGTCCTCGGCGGACTGCAGGCGCTCGCGGGTCGGCTCGTTGCCCTTGGTGACCAGGAACGGCATGACGTCCCGGTACGCCTGGAAGAAGGGGTCCATGTCGACGACAAGGTCCTTCAGCACCGTCAGGCCCTTGATGGCCTCGACCGTGATCGGCTTCTCGGGGTTGATGTCCTTGATCAGCGTCTTGCAGGCGAGCCTGTTCTTGCCGTTGATCCGCATCGCGTCCGAGCCGCAGATGCCGTGCGCGCACGAGCGGCGGAAGGTCAGCGTGCCGTCGACGTCCCACTTGATCTTGTGAAGGGCGTCGAGCACACGCTCCTTCGGGTCGATCTCGATCTGGAAGTCCTCCCAGACCGCGGCGTCCGACACCTCGGGGTTGAAGCGGCGGATCCGCATCGTGACCGTGATGTACGGGGAGGCGGCGGACTCCGCCTCGACCTTGTCCAGTACGGGGGTAGCCATCAGTACTTACGCTCCATCGGCTGGTAGCGGGTCTGGACGACCGGCTTGTAGTCGAGACGGACGGTCTCGGAGCCGTCCTCGCCGACCTCGCGGTACGCCATGGTGTGGCGCATGAAGTTGACGTCGTCGCGGTTCGGGTAGTCCTCGCGGTAGTGACCGCCGCGGGACTCCTTGCGCGCCAGGGCCGAGACGGCCATGACCTCGGCCAGTTCGAGCAGGTTGCCCAGCTCGATGGCCTCCAGCAGGTCCGTGTTGAAGCGCTTGCCCTTGTCCTGGATGGACACGTTCTCGTAGCGCTCGCGCAGCTCGGCGATCTTCTCGACGGCCGTCTTGATGGTCTGCTCCGTACGGAACACCATCACGTTGGCGTCCATCGTCTCCTGGAGCTCGCGGCGGATGTCGGCGACCCGCTCGCTGCCCGTGGAGGTGCGCAGCTTCTCGATCTGCGCGACGACGAGGGACTCCGGGTTCTCCGGCAGCTCGACGTAGTCGTGCTTGGCGGAGTACTCGGCCGCGGCGATGCCCGAGCGCTTGCCGAAGACGTTGATGTCGAGCAGCGAGTTCGTGCCGAGACGGTTGGCGCCGTGCACGGAGACACAGGCGACCTCGCCGGCCGCGTACAGACCCGGGACGACGGTGGTGTTGTCCGACAGGACCTCACCCTCGACGTTGGTCGGGATGCCGCCCATGGCGTAGTGCGCGGTGGGCTGGATCGGGATCGGGTCCGTGTAGGGCTCGATACCGAGGTAGGTGCGCGCGAACTCCGTGATGTCGGGCAGCTTGGCGTCCAGCTGCTCCGGCGGGAGGTGCGTCAGGTCCAGGTAGACGTGGTCGCCCTCGGGACCGCAGCCGCGGCCCTCGCGGATCTCCGTGTAGATGGAGCGGGAGACGACGTCACGGGACGCGAGGTCCTTCATGACCGGCGCGTACTTCTCCATGAAGCGCTCGCCGTCCTTGTTGCGCAGGATGCCGCCCTCACCGCGGGCGCCCTCCGTGAGCAGGATGCCCATGCGCCAGATGCCCGTCGGGTGGAACTGGAAGAACTCCATGTCCTCCAGCGGCAGCCCGCGGCGGTAGCACGCGGCCTGGCCGTCACCGGTCAGGGTGTGGGCGTTGGACGTCACCTTGAAGAACTTGCCGGTGCCGCCGGACGCGTAGATCACGGCCTTCGCCTGGAAGATGTGGATCTCGCCGGTGGCCAGCTCGTAGGCGACCACACCGGCGGAGTGCTTGACCCCGTCGACCTCGACGATGAGCTGGTCCAGGACGTAGAACTCGTTGAAGAACTCCACGCCCTCCTTGACGCAGTTCTGGTACAGCGTCTGGAGGATCATGTGACCGGTGCGGTCCGCGGCGTAGCAGGACCGGCGGACCGGGGCCTCGCCGTGGTTGCGCGAGTGACCGCCGAAGCGGCGCTGGTCGATGGTGCCGTCCGGGGTGCGGTTGAACGGCAGGCCCATCTTCTCCAGGTCGAGGACGGCGTCGATGGCCTCCTTCGCCAGGATCTCGGCGGCGTCCTGGTCGACCAGGTAGTCACCGCCCTTGACCGTGTCGAAGGTGTGCCACTCCCAGTTGTCCTCCTCCACGTTGGCCAGCGCGGCGGCCATGCCGCCCTGCGCGGCGCCCGTGTGGGAGCGGGTGGGGTACAGCTTCGTCAGCACGGCGGTGCGGCTGCGCTTCGTCGCCTCGATGGCGGCGCGCATGCCGGCGCCGCCGGCGCCGACGATGACGGTGTCGTACTTGTGGATCTTCATGACGTGGTTACCTCAGCCCCGTGCCTAGCGGATGTTCGGGTCGAAGGTGAAGATCACCAGCGTGCCCAGAAGGATGGTGAACACCGTGGCGGTGTACAGCAGGCCCTTCAGCCACAGACGCGTGTTGGCGCGCTCCGCGTAGTCGTTGATGACCGTGCGGAGGCCGTTGGCGCCGTGCAGCATCGCGAGCCACAGCATCAGCAGGTCCCAGACCTGCCAGAACGGGGACGCCCAGCGGCCGGCCACGAAGGCGAAGCCGATCTTGGAGACGCCGCCGTCCAGGAAGAGCTGGATCAGCAGGTGGCCGAGGACCAGGACGACGAGGACGACACCCGAGAGGCGCATGAAGAGCCACGCGGCCATCTCGAAGTTGCCCCGGGTCGCCCGCGGGGTCTTGCCCGTGCGCTTGCGGGGGGCCTCGATGTACGGGGCCGGGTTGTCCACGCCGTAGGCAGCGCCCTCGACGGGACCGATGGCGGAAGTGGTGTCAGCAGACATGTCTGGCGTCAGCTCCCGAACAGTTCACGTGCGGCGTGGCCGAGGACGGGGTACAGGGAGCCCGCCATCAGCACGACCCAGATGCCCACGACGGTCCAGAGCATCTGCTTCTGGTAGCGCGGGCCCTTGGACCAGAAGTCCACGGCGATGACACGGAGACCGTTCAGCGCGTGGAAGAGGATGGCGGCGACGAGGCCGTACTCGAGGAGTGCGACGATCGGCGTCTTGTACGTCGCCACGACATCGTCGTACGCCTCGGGGGAGACGCGGACGAGAGCGGTGTCAAGGACGTGTACGAACAGGAAGAAGAAGATGAGGACGCCGGTGACTCGATGAGCCACCCAGGACCACATTCCTTCCCGGCCGCGGTACAGCGTTCCAGCCGGCACGGAAAAACCCTCCGGGAGCGGGGATCAGGGCCGGCCGGCTTCTCTGTCGGTCTGGCCCGGCCGGGTACGGTCCACCGGCCCCGGTCATCGTAGCGACGAGTTGTCGGTTCGCTCGCGCGGGGTCCATAGGTGTGATCAAACAGGCACGGACGGGCTACCGACCGGGCCGCCATCCAGGCCCTAATCGCCGCATTTGGGGCGCTCGTGGAGGAATCGAGAGCACCTCGGGGGCGAATCGCGGGCGGAGTCACCCGCCTGCGACCGAACGGGTGAGCCGGGTGCGGGCCAGCCGGCGCAGTTCCTCGGCGGCGACCACCCGCTCCTCCTCCCTATCGTTGCCGAGACGTGACCGGATCCCGGCGAGGACCCGGTCGAGCCGCTCGCCCGCGGGGACCCCGTCCAGGCTGATCAGGAAGGCGTGCCCGAAGCCGCTCTCGTACGCGGCGTGCGCGGCCCGCAGCGCCGTCCGCGCGGCCGGCGGGGCGTCCGGGTGCGGCAGCACGGGGGTCTCGTGGGAGAACGCCTCGTCCAGGTCGGGACCCGACAGGTCGTAGCCGGCCTCGTCGGCGGCGGCGAGCAGCGCGTCGAGGGTCGGGTACGGGCGGTGCGCGGCCACCCGTTCGGCCCAGCGCCGGCTGCCACAGCAGCGCAGCAGCAGGGCCTCGGCGAGGGCGTGCGGGGCCGCGTTGAAGCCGGTGAGGCCGCCGGGGTGCCAGTGACGCGCCGCCTGGGCAGGTATGGCGGGGGAGCCCAGGGTCCGGGAAGGTGCGTGAGTGTCGCTGGTGCTGGTCAGCAAGGACTCCGGGAACGAAAGCCGTGGGGTGGATGTGACGCCACGCTATCGGCGGGACGGGGGAAGTGTCCGACGGATGCGCGAATTTCACCTGGACGAGTGGTTTCGGGTCAGGCGACGACAGAAGACCCGGGATGCCATGAAACGCGCGGTGAGGGAGGATTCCGAGTGATGCGGTACTCCATACGGGGGCCCCTCAGGGGCCCCGCACTCCTTGCGGCCGCGGTGGCGCTGGCCACCGTGACGGCCTGTTCGAGCGGTTCCGGCGGCGGTCCGCCCGCCGCCTCCGGCACGGGCACCACGGCCACGGCCACCGCCCCCACCACGGCCCCCCAGCCCCCGCCGCCGAGCCCCACGCCCAGCAGGACGTATCCGCTCTCCACGGCCCCGCTCACCATCCCGGCGGTCCGCTCCCACCAGGCGGCCCGCGGCCCCGGCTGGAAGCCCGGACCGGACACCGGCGTCGTCGTCGCCGCGCAGGACGAGGGCGCCCTCGCCGACGAGGCCCGGCTGATCGCGGGCGAACTGCGCGTCCCGTACCGCGGCACCGCCGCCGCCCGCCCCGGCGACGTCTCCCTCGCCCTCGGCGGTCAGGGCGACGCCGAGTCGTACACCCTCGCCGTCCAGGGCGGCGGGGTCCGGATCACCGGCCCCGGCCAGGCGGGCGTGTTCTACGGCACCCGCACCCTGAAACAGTCCGTCGGCTCCACCGGGGCGATACCCGAGGGCGTGATCACCGACGCGCCGGCCAAACCGCAGCGCGGGCTCATGGTCGACATCGCCCGCAAGTACTTCAGCGCCGCCTGGATCGAGGCCCGGGTCCGCGAGATGGCCGACCTCAAGCTGAACCAGCTCGGCCTGCACTTCTCCGACGACCAGGGCTTCCGCATCGCCTCCGACAGCCACCCCGAGATCGTCTCCGACCGGCACCTCAGCAAGGCCGAGGTGCGGCGGATCGTCGACCTCGCGGCGAGCCTGCACATCACCGTCGTCCCCGAGATCGACTCGCCCGGGCACCTCGGCGCGGTCATCGACGCGCACCCGGAGCTCCAGCTGGTCAGCGCCACCGGGCGCACCCCGCGCGGCGCCGTCGACATCTCGAAGCCGGCCTCCGCGAAGATCGTCGACGAGCTGCTGCGCGAGTACACCGGCCTCTTCCCCGGCGCCTACTGGCACCTGGGCGGCGACGAGTACGTGGCCCTGATGTCGAAGAACCCCGAGGCGAGCTACCCGCAGCTGGCCCGCGCCGCGACCGCGCGCTACGGCGCCTCGGGCCGGGTCCAGGACCTCGCCACCGGCTGGCTGAACGACCGCGCGGCGGTGGTGCGGCCCACCGGCAAGGCCCTGCGCGCCTGGAACGACGGCTTCTACCCGGGCGGTGTGACCTCCGCCGACAAGGACCTCCAGGTCGCCTACTGGACCGGCAGGGAGATCGGCGCGCGGCAGCCCGTCTCCTACCTGAGCGCGGGCCGCAAGGTGCTCAACTACAACGACGAGTACCTCTACTACGTGCTCGGGCAGCCCAACGACTTCACGTACCCGACCGGCCGCCGCATCTACGAGCAGTGGACCCCGCTCGTCCTGCGCGGCACCGCACCGGTGCCCGCCCGCTACGACCCGCAGATCCTCGGCGGCAGCTTCGCGGTCTGGTGCGACCTCGCGGGCGCGCAGACCCAGGCGCAGGTGGCCGACGGCATCCGGATGCCGCTGACGGCGACGGCGCAGAAGCTGTGGGACGCGCGGAGTCCGGCGCTGACCTGGGACCGCTTCAAGGCCCTGGCGGGTCAGGTGCGCTGAGGGACGGGGTACGGTCCTCCCCGCCGCGGCCGCACGGCCGCGCCGGCGCCTCGGGGAGGGGCGTCGTCCGTTTCCTGGGGGGATCCGTCCGCACCATGCTCCGCAATCCCAACGGCCTGTCCGTGGCCGTCGTGTCCCTGCTCGGCGCCACCGCCGTCGCCGACGTCGGCAGCCTGATCGCCACCTCCGCCGTCCGCGCGGACCTCACCGGCCCGCTGGCGGACCACCCCGACCCGGAGGGGTACGCGGGCAGCCTGGGCACGGTCGTGGCCTGGTCGGCGCAGGGCCTGCTGCTGCTCGCGACCGCCGTGCTCTTCGTCGTCTGGATGTTCCGGGTACGGGGCAACGCCGACGTCTGGGCGCCGGACCTCCAGCGCCGGGCGAAGGGATGGATGATCGCCGGCTGGCTCGTCCCGATCGTCGCGTTCTGGTTTCCGCGGGGGCAGATCGTGGACATCTGGCGGGCGAGCCGCCCCGAGCCGTACGGGCCGGACCGCGGGGGCGAGTTCACCCTGATCAACTTCTGGTGGCTGTTCTTCCTCGTCTCCCGGATCACGACCGAGGTCGGCAGCCGGATCTTCGAGGACGCGCGGACCGTGGACACGCTCGTCGCCGCCACGCAGTGGATCCGGGTGGGCGACGCGCTCGACCTCGTCGCCGCCGCCCTCGCGATCCTGCTCGTCCGGCGTCTGACCTCTATGCAGCACCGGAAGGCGACTGGCATGATTCCGGCCGCGTAGTGACGGAAAAACGCCGCACGACGCAGTAGTGGAAGTACTGCGTCCGCATCGGGTGGCGAGGAGCGTCCATGACGTCGGCGACGAGCACGGGCCTGCTGGAACTGATCGACCGGGCCGACGAACGGAGCCTGGCCGTCGCCGGGCTGGCCTGCCTGGACCGCTGTCTGCCGCTGCTCGCGCCCGCGGGCGCCGAGGTGCTGCGGCCCGTGTGGGCCGCGGTCGCGCGCGGCGACGGCGGGGCGTGGGGCGAGGCGGTCGGCAAGGCCCGGGCCGAGCTGGACGGCGCGGGCGGCGCGGCGGCGGACGACGGCGGGGTCGTCACCCTGGTGCGCGTGATGCTCGACGGCCTTCCCGCCGAGTGGGCCGAGGGGCCGCTGCGGGAGTGGGCCGGGCGGTGCTCCGTGACCGCGCTGACCGTGCACCGCCTGTACGACGCGAACGAGGACGGCCCGCTCCACGCGGGCGAACTCCGGCGCCAGCAGGCCGTGCTCGAAGCCGCCGCGCTCGGCCCGACGGGGCTGCGCCGGGCCCGGGAGCTGTCGACCGAGGGCGGCCGGGTGCTGCGGGCGGTCGTCTCGCGCTGGGCGCGTACCTCTTGAGACAGGCGGCCGGACCCCAAGGGCCCGGCCGCCTATTTCCGTACCAGGTGCTCAGGCCTCCTGCTCCGGCTCCTCGATCCGCAGCGACGCGATGGCCTCGGTGATCTGCTGTTCGGCCACCGCCTTGTCGAGGCCGAGGCCCGCGAGCGTGCCCTTGCCGTCCTCGAACTCCATGAGGGCCAGCAGGATGTGCTCGGTGCCGACGTAGTTGTGGCCCAGCCGCAGGGCCTCCCGGAAGGTGAGCTCCAGGACCTTCTTGGCGTCGGCGTCGAACGGGATGAGCGCGGGCCGCTCCTCCACCGCCGGCGGCAGCGCGGGGGTGAGGGCCGCGCGGAGCGCGTCGGGGGTGACGCCCTGGCGGGTGATCCAGACGGTGGCGATGCCCTCGGGCTCGGCGAGCAGGCCGAGCGTGAGGTGGGTGGGGGTGATCCGGTCGTTGCGGGCGTTGTTGGCCTCGTTCTGGGCGCCCACCACGACGTTCCGGGCGCGGGGTGTGAACCGGCTGAAGCCCGCGCTCGGGTCCATCTTGGTCGCGTCGCCCTCCTTGTCGTCCTTGGGGACGAAGCGCTTCTGGGCGGCCTGCCGGGTGACGCCCATGCTCTTGCCAATGTCGGTCCAGGAGGCGCCCGCGCGCCGGGCCTGGTCCACGAAGTGGCCGATGAGGTGGTCGGCGACCTCGCCGAGGTGGTCCGCCGCGATGACCGCTCCGGAGAGCTGGTCGAGGGCGTCCGGGTGGGACTTCTTGATCGCGTCGATCAGGTCGTCCAGCCGCACGGGGTTGCTCACGCCGAGTGGATTCGTCATGAGTGCAACCCTAGGTTGACAGTCCGAGGGTGTCAACCGTCGGTTGACAGTCACCGGGCAAGTGTCGGGCAAGTGGGCGGCCGGGCGTGCGGGCGAGCAGGCGGGCAAAAGGAAAAGGCGCCCACGAAGGGCGCCCGGAAAGGAAGACGACCGGGGCCGCCACCCCCCACAGGAGAGGCCCCGGTCGTCGTCCGCGGAGCCGCAGCACGGCCCCGTACTCCTAACAGCGCCGCCTCCGCGATTTCTGTCACACCAGAGGAGCACTCCTCGCCGTGCCCCGTCGCATCCCGGTCACACCCCGCCCTCTCCGACAGAAGTTGCACGCTGTACAAAGAGCGGACCCGCGTGGACGCGGCGCCCGAAAAGGACGTAGCGTTCTGCTGCGCCCGGGCGGCGCGCGGTGACGACCAGCCGCGATGGCGCGACGACGAACAGGTGTGGGGAGTGCTGGGGGACGACGCGGAGCTGACCGCCGCAGTGCTCGCCGCGCAGAACGGTGACGAGGACGCCTTCCGGGCCGTCTACCGCGCGGTGCACCCCCGGCTCCTCGGCTACATACGCACGCTGGTCGGCGAGGCCGACGCCGAGGACGTCGCCTCGGAGAGCTGGCTCCAGATATCCCGCGACCTCGACCGCTTCGCCGGCGACGCCGACCGCTTCCGGGGCTGGGCCGCCCGCATCGCCCGCAACCGCGCCCTCGACCACCTCCGGATGCGCGGCCGCCGCCCCGCGATCGGCGGCGACGAGACCGAACTCACCGACAAGCCCGCCGACTCCGACACCGCCGGCGAGGCGCTGGAAGCCCTGGCCACCGGCCGCACCATGGACCTCATCGCCCAGCTCCCGCAGGACCAGGCCGAGGCCGTCGTCCTGCGCGTCGTCGTCGGCCTGGACGCCAAGAGCGCCGCCGACACCCTCGGCAAGCGCCCCGGCGCCGTCCGCACCGCGGCCCACCGCGGCCTCAAGAAGCTGGCCGAACTCCTCGGCGCGGCGGGCGTCACGGACCCCGAGGACCCCGAGGCCGACCCCGCCGGCCCGCTGGACGGCGTACCTCCGCAGCGCGGCCGCCGCCCAGGGGCCACGACCCCCGGCGGTGTGACGCAATCGCGCGCGCGGACGCAGAAGGACATGTGATGGCCGACGAGCGGTACCAGTGGCTCGACCAGGAGGCCGCGGAGCGGCTGCTGCGCGGCGAGCCGGTCGACCCCGCCGACGACACGGCCCGCGCGCACGCCGAACTCCTCGCGCGGACCCTCGACTCCGCCCGCACCCCCGTCGCCGCGCCCGGCCCGGACGGCGAACTCCCCGGCGAGGCAGCGGCCCTGGCCGCCTTCCGCAAGGCCACCGCCGAGCGCGCCGCCGCGGCCACCGCCGCCCGCTACGCGACGCCCGCCGGACCCCCCGCCGCACCCGAACTCGGCACCGTACGGATCGCGCCCGCCCCCTCCGGGCCCCGCTGGGGCCGCTCCCTGCGCTACGGCCTGGCCGCCGCGCTCGCGGCCGTCACCGTCGGCGGGGTCGCCGTCGCCGCCGGTACGGGCATGCTGCCGCTGACCGGGGACCCCGCGCCCGCCCGCTCCGTGAGCGCCGTCGACACCCCGGACGGCCCCGGCTCCACCGGGCCCGCCGACTCCGGATCGCCCAGCGGTGGCACGGGCTCGGCGATCCCCTCCGTGCCCCTGGACCGGGAGAGCGGCACCGCCACCCCCGGCGCCACCGACGGCCCGGCGACCGCCACGGCCGGACCCGGCGGCGGCTCCGCGTCCCCGGACCGGACCGCGGCCGGCAAGAGCGGCGGCGACGACGCCGAACGCAAGAAGACGCTGAAGGCCTGCCGTGAGTTCCAGGAGGGCAAGCTGGCCGACAGCGGCCGGCAGCGGCTCCTGAGCGCGCTCAAGAACGGCGAGACCGTCAAGCGCTACTGCACCCGCGTCCTCTCCGGCACCCCCGCCACCGGCTCCACCGCCACCGGCCGCACCCCTTCGGGCGGCGGCGCCGACGGCGACACGAACAAGGGCGGCGGCTCCGACTCGGGCGGCTCGGACGGCGACGACAAGGGTGACCGAGACGGCGACAAGCACCGGCCCGGAGCCCCCGGGAAGTCCGACGGAAAGCCGGACGCGAAGCCCGGGAAGAAGCCGGTCGAGAAGCCCGGGGGCACCGGCGAGAAGCCCGGCCGGAACGGCTCCCACCAGTAGGTGTGACACTTTTCGACCCGCCGGCGCAGTACTGAATGAGCCGACTGGTCATCGGCGAGCGCAACGAGCCGGGGTTCCCCCCGTACCTTCGGCTCAGCGCACCGGCGCGGGTGGGACACGTTCCCCCGGTCCCACCCGCGCCCCTTCCTCTCTCAGCCCTCGGCTACCAGTGCACGACGACCTTGTCGCCCGGCCGCACCTGGTCGAACAGCTCCGACAGCTTCGTCTTGTCCCGTACGTTGACGCAGCCGTGCGAGGCGCCGGCGTAGCCGCGGGCCGCGAAGTCCGCCGAGTAGTGCACCGCCTGGCCCCGGCTGAAGAACATCGCGTACGGCATGGGCGTGTGGTAGATCGTCGACGTCCACTTCCGCGCCTTCCACTCGACCTTGAACAGGCCCTCGCGGGTCGGGGTGTTCTCCGAGCCGAAGCGCACGTCCATCGACGAGACGACCTTGCCGTCGATCATCCAGGCCAGCGTCCGGCTCTCCTTGCTGATGCAGAGCACCCGCCCGGTCATGCAGCGCGGGTCCGGGGTGTCCAGCTTGTTGGTGGTGGACGGCTTCAGCTCGTCGGCGGTCGGCTTGTGCGTCATGGCGACCAGCTTCTGCCAGGTCAGCTCGTCGACCGAGCCGGTCTGCGGCAGCCCCCGCTTCTTCTGGAAGGACGTCACCGCGCCCGCGGTCATCGTCCCGTAGAAGCCGGTGGGCGCCCGGTCGAACCAGCCGGCCTGCCGCAGCCGCGCCTGGAGCTCGCGGACCTGCTCGTTCTCGTCGCCGTCGCCCATCAGGGCCTTGGGCGCCGGGGTCCCGTCGGTGGCGGAGGGTGCGGGGGACGACGGCTTGTCGTCCGACGACGGGGTCGCCGAGCCCGCCGGGGGAGCGCTCGTGACCGCGGCCGGCGGCGCCGTCGTGCCGCCCCCACCCGTACCGCCGGAACCCACGGCCTGCGGTCCGCAGCCGGCGAGGAGCGCGACGGCCGCCACTCCCCACGCCACTCTGCGGATGACCACGCCGCGTATGACGGACGATCGCTTCATCGGTGCCCCCCGGGAAAGTCGTGTGTACCCAAGGGATGATTCCCAGCCGCGCGCGGTTGCGCACGTGACCGAATCGAGACGGGCATGCTGTGAGGAAGGTCCCAGCGGGCTGCTCTCCTCCCTGTCGTACGGCCGGGGTTACAGTCCGTCGCGACGGGACCGTACCGCTGAGTAGCAAGCTGATCGGGAGGCACACCACATGGCGCGCGAGTCGGAGTCGGGGCTGCCCATCGAACCGGTCTACGGACCGGACGCCCTGGACGGATGGGACCCCGCCGAGAAGCTGGGCGAGCCGGGCGCCTACCCCTTCACCCGCGGTGTGTACCCCTCGATGTACACCGGCCGGCCCTGGACCATGCGTCAGTACGCCGGTTTCGGGACCGCCGTCGAGTCCAACGCCCGCTACAAGCAGCTCATCGCCAACGGCACGATGGGCCTGTCCGTCGCCTTCGACCTGCCCACCCAGATGGGCCACGACTCGGACGCGCCCCTGGCGCACGGCGAGGTCGGCAAGGTCGGCGTCGCGATCGACTCGATCGACGACATGCGGGTCCTCTTCGACGGCATCCCGCTCGACAAGGTCTCCACGTCGATGACCATCAACGCCCCCGCCGCGCTGCTGCTCGTGCTCTACCAGCTCGTCGGCGAGGAGCAGGGCGTGCCGGCCGACCGGCTGACCGGCACCATCCAGAACGACGTGCTCAAGGAGTACATCGCCCGCGGCACGTACATCTTCCCGCCCAAGCCCTCGCTGCGGCTGATCGCGGACATCTTCCAGTACTGCAAGGCCGAGATCCCGAAGTGGAACACCATCTCGATCTCGGGCTACCACATGGCCGAGGCCGGTGCCTCGCCCGCGCAGGAGATCGCGTTCACGCTCGCCGACGGCATCGAGTACGTCCGCACGGCCGTCGCCGCCGGCATGGACGTGGACGACTTCGCGCCCCGCCTCTCCTTCTTCTTCGTCGCCCGCACGACGATCCTGGAGGAGGTCGCCAAGTTCCGCGCCGCGCGCCGGATCTGGGCGCGGGTGATGAAGGAGGAGTTCGGCGCGAAGAACCCCAAGTCGCTGATGCTCCGCTTCCACACCCAGACCGCCGGCGTGCAGCTCACCGCGCAGCAGCCCGAGGTCAACCTGGTCCGGGTCGCCGTCCAGGGCCTGGCCGCCGTCCTCGGCGGCACCCAGTCCCTGCACACCAACTCCTTCGACGAGGCCATCGCGCTGCCCACCGACAAGTCGGCCCGCCTCGCGCTGCGCACCCAGCAGGTCCTCGCGTACGAGACCGACGTCACCGCCACCGTCGACCCCTTCGCCGGCTCCTATGTCGTCGAGCGGATGACGGACGAGGTGGAGGCCGCGGCGCTGGAGCTGATGGCGAAGGTGGAGGACCTGGGCGGCGCCGTCGACGCGATCGAGCGCGGCTTCCAGAAGAGCGAGATCGAGCGCTCCGCGTACCGCATCGCGCAGGAGACCGACAGCGGCGAGCGGGTCGTCGTCGGCGTCAACCGCTTCACCGTCGACGTCGAGGAGCCCTACGAGCCGCTGCGGGTCGACCCGGCGATCGAGGCCCAGCAGGCGGACCGCCTGGCCAGGCTCCGCGCCGAGCGCGACCAGGCGGCCGTGGACGCGGCCCTGGCCGAGCTGCGGAAGGCCGCCGAGGGGACGGACAACGTCCTCTACCCGATGAAGACCGCCCTGAAGGCGCGGGCCACCGTCGGCGAGGTCTGCGACGCGCTGCGCGCGGTCTGGGGCACGTACGTCCCGACCGACGCCTTCTGATCTTCCGGCATACGGAACCCCGAGGCGGCTCCTCGCACCCGTGTGCGAGGATCCGCCTCATGCTGGGTGTCACCGATCTACCGACCTACCTCGCGGGACTCGTCCTCATCATCCTTCTCCCGGGGCCGAACTCGCTGTACGTGCTGTCCGTCGCCGCCCGCAAGGGCACGCGGACCGGATACCGGGCCGCCGCCGGAGTCTTCACCGGCGACGCGGTCCTCATGACGCTGGCCGCCCTCGGCGCGGCCTCGCTGCTCCAGACCACGCCCCTGCTCTTCACGGTCGTGAAGTACGCGGGCGCCGGCTACCTGGCGTGGATGGCGTACGGGATGCTGCGCTCCGCCCTCGCGATGTGGCGCACCCGCCACGAGGCCGCCGCCGAGGCCGCCGCCGAGCCGGACGCGGGCCCGTCCGAGCACCCGTACCGGAGGGCGCTGATCATCAGCCTCTTCAACCCCAAGGCGATCCTCTTCCTGATCTCCTTCTTCGTGCAGTTCGTGGACCCGTCCTACGCCTACCCGGCGCTGTCGTTCCTGGTCCTCGGCACCCTGCTCCAGTTCGGCAGCTTCCTCTACCTGACCACCCTCATCTTCGGCGGCACCCGCCTGGCCGCCGCCTTCCGCCGCCGCAAGCGCCTCTCCGCGGGCGCCACCACGGCCGCGGGCGCCCTCTTCCTCGGCTTCGCCGTCAAGCTGTCGACGGCCGGGGCCTGACCACCGCTTGACCCTCACACCGTGTGAGGCCGTTCTCTCAGAGGCGTCATGTTCACCATCGGAGACTTCGCCCGGCACGGGCGGGTGTCGGTCCGCATGCTGCGTCACTACGACGCCATCGGACTGCTGCGCCCGGCCCGGGTCGACCCGCACAGCGGCTACCGCTTCTACGAGGCGGCGCAGCTCGCGCGGCTCAACCGCGTCATCGCGCTCAAGGACCTCGGCTTCACGCTCGACCAGGTCCAGTCGATCCTCGACGAGCAGGTGGGCGCGGAGGAGCTGCGCGGGATGCTGCGGCTGCGCCAGGCCGAACTGGAATCGGCACTGGAGCAGGCGCGAGCGCGCCTCGGGCAGGTCGGTGCGCGGCTCCGAGCCATCGAGAGCGAGGGACACATGTCCACGCAGGACGTCGTCGTCAAGAAGGTCCCGGCCGTGCGGATCGCGGAACTGAGCGCGGTCGCGGCCGGCTTCGAGCCCGAGCACATCACGCCGGTCATCGGACCGCTGTACGAGGAGCTGTGCGGGCGTCTGGAGGGGGCGGGGGTCACCGGCTTCGGTCCGGGCATCGCCTACTACGAGGACGCCGGCCGCGGCGACGGCTCGGTCGTCGTGCACGCCGCGATGACGGTGCCCGAGGGCACCGCCGTCGAGGGCGTGGAGGTGCTGGTGCTGCCCGGCATCGAGGAGGCGGCGACGGTCGTGCACCGGGGGCCGATGGAGACCCTGCTGCCGACCGTGCAGACCCTGGCCACCTGGATCGACACCAACGGCTACACCTCCACCGGCTACGCCCGCGAGCTGTACCTGGAGTGCCCGGAGGACCGGACGAAGTGGGTGACCGAGTTCCAGGAGCCGGTCCGCCGGGGCTGACCGGCCGGGGTCCGCGAGCCCGGCCTGATCCGAACGACAGGCCCTAACCGCCCAGGGCCCGTCGCTTCAGCTTCAGGGCGCGGCGGGCCAGGCGGCGGATCTTCGGGTGGCGGGGGACCGGGAGGCCGCCGGGGAGGCCCAGGGAGGTGAGCCGGCGGCGGGTGAAGTGGTACCGGGTGCGGGCCGCCAGCGGGCCGGACAGGTGCCGCACCGCCGTCTCCCGCAGGTCCGCCCGCACCTTCGGCTGCATCGCGAAGCCGACCGCGGCGACCAGGCCCGCGAGCTCCTCCGTGGTCAGCGGGGCGGTCTCCTCACCGTCCTCCAGGGCGGGGACGAGCGCGTCCACCAGGGCCACCGGGATCCGGTTGCTGTTCTGGTACGGGGTGAGCCGGGCCAGCAGGGGGCGGGTGCCGACCCGGGCGGTGGCGATCCCGTAGAAGGCGCTCGCGGTGAGCAGCGCCGTGGAGAAGCAGCCCACCACCAGCGCGGGCCGCAGCTCCCGGTACAGCACCTCGGCGAGCACCGGGCGGTCCAGGACGGTCAGTTCGGCGCCGAGCGCCTCCGCCTCCCGGACCAGGGCCCGCGACCAGGCGTCGGGTGCCGTCGGGTGCGGCTTGAAGACGAGCCGCCGGTGGCCGCGGGCGACGGCGCCGCGCACCATCCGCAGATGCAGCTCGCCCTCCTCCTCGGGGGTGAGGAGGGCGAGCGCCGCGAGGTACTGGCCGAGCAGCAGCGCGGGGCCCTCCTGCGCGGCGGCGGGCCCGGCCAGCTCCTCGACGACCTTGGTGAACGCCTCGGTCGGCACGGTCTCGGCGACGGCGCCGAACTCGGCGAGCAGCAGCGGGGCGAGGTCCGGCACCAGGTCGAGGTGGAGGAGCCGGCGCACCCGCTCGCCGACCAGCGGGTCGATCTTGTTGCGGGTCGGCCCGTAGCTCATCAGGCCGTCCGCGTAGACGTCGAGGGCGGCGTCCGGGAAGAGCTGGGCGATCGTGAGGGCGGGCGCCACCTGGAGGGATTCCAGGACGAGTTCGACCCGGTCGGTGCCGAGCCCCCACAGCAGCCGCAGGTGGCGCTGGAGCAGGGGCAGGTCGTCGGCGCGGGGCGTCCAGCCGCCGGGGTGCAGCGGCTCGATCGTCTCGTTCCAGTCCAGGACGGCGTCGAAGCGGCCGCGCAGCCGCTCGAAGCCGGGCATCCGGTCGAGCGGGGTGGCGGTCTCGGGGACGGCGGCGTTGGTGGTGACGAGCAGCAGGCGCCGGTCGGCGGGCCGGAAACAGCCGCTGTCGAGGGCGGCGGCGAGGGTGGCGGCGCCGTAGAGGGTGGAGGCGCAGAAGATCTGGGTGGTGCTCATGCGGCGCCGGCCTCCTTGACGGCCGGAGAGGCCGTGGCGGCCGACGGGGCCGCAGCGGCCGGACCCGACGGGCGGCGCCGCTTCAGGCGCCGCAGTGCGCTCGCCCGGTCGTCGCCCATCGCGGTGAGGGCCTCGCCGAGGACGTCCTGGGGGAGGCGCCGCAGCGCCCCCGCGCTCATCGACCGCAATTTCCGCGCCACTTCCGGTTCGAATTTGGCCATGTTCCCGAGGTGATGGGAAATCACCGCGCAATAGGTGCGGACGGCCTTCGGGAGAAGTCGGTCGGCATCCGGGTCGCTCATTGTTTCTTCGATCACCTGGTCGAATGCGCGAAGGAAATCGAGCTGCCGCACGTCGCCGATCTGAGTGAGCGAGGTGGCGACCCCGCGCCGGTAGAAGATTCCCAGCTCACCGGTGACGGCGAAGGATTCCGCCTCCCGGTGCAGCCGCCAGATCCACGGCCGGTCCTCGGCCGTCCGCAGCCCGTGCGGGAAGTGCAGCAGCCCCCGGTCGAGCAGCCGCCGGTGGTAGAGCCCGGCCCAGGCGTACGGGTAGTCCACCGAGGTCGTCCGGTCCGCCGGCAGGATCGCGTCCCGCGGCCGCAGCACCTCGCCGCGCCGCCCCACCGGCACCCGCCGCACCGAGCGGTTCCGGCCGGTGACCCGGACGTGGTCGGTGCGCAGGAAGTCGCAGCCGAGCCCGTCGAGGGTGTCCACGAGCCGTTCGTACACGCCCGGCGCCACCCAGTCGTCACCGTCCAGGAAGGCCAGGTACTCGCCGCGGGCCGCGTCGAGTCCGGTGTTCCGGGCGGTGGCGAGACCCTCGTTGCGCGCGTGCCGGATCAGCACCGCCCCGGGGATCTCGCGCTCGGCCCGGTCCAGGAGCTCCGCGGTCCCGTCGGTCGAACAGTCGTCGACCAGCAGGAACTCGAAGTCCTCGCGGGCGTTGGCGCGCAGGCTTCTGAGGGCGTCGGGGGCGTATGTCTGCACGTTGTAGAACGGCACGACGACGGAGAGCTTGACCACCCGGCCGACGCTAGGCGCCGCCCCGGCATTCGTCCTGACCGCGAGAGGGATGCCCGGTGAACACAAAGCGGCGGGCCCCTTAACCACCCCGGACCCGATCCCCTTTCTGTCCGTTTCCCGCAATGCGTCATGGTGCTGTTAACCATTTGTTGTGGCCCAGTTGGGCCGCGAATCCCCCGGTCCTCCTAGCGTCCTCGACGTGCCATCACGTACCGATCGAGCGGCGCGCGTCGCCGTACTCGCCGACTCCGACACCCGGTGGAAATGGGGCGTGCTCACCGCCCGCAGAATCACCACCGGAAGTCCTGCGAGCGCCGCATCCGAAGGCCCCACGGGATTCGTCCTGCGCGGCCGGGCCACCCCCACCGCACGGCAGCTCGCCGAGACCGGCGTGTCGGACGTGGCCCCGCGCGAGGTCACGGGAGCGGAGTTCCTGCGCGAGGTGCGCGACGGCGGTTACGACGTGATCGTCCTCGCCCTCGTCGGCGGCACCGTCCGGGCCATGCTCCAGGGCCTCGCGGAACTCGCCCAGGCCCGGCGCCCGGTGATCGTCACCGGCTATGTCGGCGTCGTCTACGAGAAGCTGGCCGACGGACTGCTGCTGCGCCACGGCGCCGACGTCGTCCTCGCCAACTCCCGCCACGACGCCGAGCGTTTCCGCGCCGTCTACGAGGGAGTCGGCGCCGACGCGGACTCGGTCGTGGAGGCCGCCCTGCCCTTCCTCGGCGGCGCCCCGCACACCCCCGAGCCCGGCCGCGACACCCTGGTCTTCGCCGCCCAGCCCTCCGTGCCCGTCACCAGGAACGAACGCGCCTACGTGCTGCGCCGGCTCGTCGAGCACGCCCGGCTGCACCCGGACCGCGAGGTGCTGCTGAAGCTGCGCTCCAAGCCCGGCGAACACACCACGCACCTGGAGGAGTTCCCGTACCAGAAGCTGGTGCGCGACCTGACCCTGCCGCCCAACTTCCGGCTCGTGTACGGGCACATGGGCGAGGTCCTGGACCGCACCGACCTGCTGGTCACCGTCTCCTCGACGGCCGCCCTCGAAGCCCTGCACCGGCGGATCCCCACCGCGATCCTCACCGACCTCGGCGTGCGCGAGGCGCTCGGCAACCACCACTTCATCGGCTCCGGCCTGCTCACCTCCTTCGACCGCCTCGACACGCGGACCGTCCCGCGCCCCGACGAGGAGTGGCTGGCCCGCCAGGGCGTCGCCGCCGACTCCCCGTACGAGAAGGCCTTCGACGCCGCCCGCGCCCGGGTCGCCGCACTGCTCGACGGGCCCCCGCTGCCCCCGCTCGCCCCGTACTACACAGCCGAGACCGCGGGCGGCTACCTGCCGACCGTCCTCGCCCGCCACCGGCTCGACCTCACCGCGCCCGAGCCCCGCGAGAGCGGGGTGCGCCGGATCGTCCGCGAGGCCGCGCGCGGCGCCTACCGCCACGGCGTGCAGCGCGTGGCCCCCGTCATCCGCCGTCTGGGAGAGATCTGATGACACCGCCGACGCCGACCGTCCTCGCCGTGATCCCCGCCCGGGGCGGCTCCAAGGGCGTCCCCGGCAAGAACCTGGCCACCGTCGCCGGCCTGCCGCTGGTCGCCCGCGCCGTCCGGGCCTGCCTCGCCGCCCCGCGCGTCACCGACGTCGTCGTCTCCACCGACGACCCGGGCATCGCCGACACCGCCCGCTCCTTCGGCGCGGAGGCCGTCCAGCGCCCCGCCGCCCTCGCCGGCGACACCGCCACCAGCGAAGCGGCCGTCCTGCACGCCATGGACGCCTTCGAGGCCACGACGGGCCGCCGCCCCGACGTCGTCCTGCTCGTCCAGTGCACCAGCCCCTTCCTCACCGCGGAAGAGATCGACGGCACGGCCGCGAGGATCACCTCCGGCGCCGCCGACACGGCCTTCACCGCCGCCCCCTCGCACGGCTTCCTGTGGCGCGAGGAGCCCGAAGGCCCCGACGGCGCGACCGCCACCGGCGTCAACCACGACAAGGCGCACCGCCCCCGCCGCCAGGACCGCACGCCCGAGTACCTGGAGACCGGCGCCGTCTACGCCATGGCCGCCGAGGGCTTCCGCACCCACCGGCACCGCTTCTTCGGCCGCACCGCCCTCGTCGTCACCGACCCCGCCCGGGTCCTGGAGATCGACGACCCGCACGACCTCGCCCGGGCCCGCGCCCTCGCCCCGCTCCTGGACACCACGGCGGCCCCCGCCCTCGGCGACGTCGACGCGGTGGTCCTCGACTTCGACGGCACCCAGACCGACGACCGCGTCCACATCGACGCCGACGGACGCGAGTTCGTCTCCGTCCACCGCGGCGACGGCCTCGGCATCGCCGCCCTGCGCCGGGCCGGCGTCCCGCTGCTCATCCTGTCCAGCGAGCAGAACCCCGTCGTCGCCGCCCGCGCCCGCAAGCTGCGCATCCCCGTACTGCACGGCGTGGACCGCAAGGACCTCGCCCTCAAGCAGTGGTGCGACGAACAGGGCATCGACCCGCAGCGGGTGCTCTACGCCGGCAACGACGTCAACGACCTGCCCTGCTTCCACCTCGTCGGCTGGCCCGTCGCGGTGGGCAGCGCCCACGACTCCGTACGGGCCGCCGCCCGTGCGGTCACCGAGACCCCCGGCGGCTTCGGAGCGATCCGCGAGATCGCCGCCTGGCTCCTCGGACCCGAGCTCCGCACCCCCGACACCTCCGCACGCTGATCCCCCCGATCTCCCGATCACCCGAAGGAACCCTCATGAGCACCCGCCTCCGCACCCTCGGCAGCAAGACCGCCGGCCCGGGCCACTCCGTCTACATCACGGGCGAGATCGGCATCAACCACAACGGCGACCTGAACAACGCCTTCGCGCTCATCGACGCCGCCGCCGAGGCCGGCTGCGACGCCGTCAAGTTCCAGAAGCGCACCCCCGAGATCTGCACCCCGCGCGACCAGTGGGACATCGAGCGCGACACCCCCTGGGGCCGGATGACCTACATCGACTACCGCCACCGCGTGGAGTTCGGCGAGGACGAGTACCGCGCCATCGACGAGCACTGCGCGAAGCGCGGCATCGACTGGTTCGCCTCCCCGTGGGACACCGAGGCCGTCGCCTTCCTGGAGAAGTTCGACGTCCCCGCCCACAAGGTGGCCTCCGCCTCCCTCACCGACGACGAGCTGCTGCGCGCCCTGCGCTCCACCGGCCGCACGGTGATCCTCTCCACCGGCATGTCCACCCCGAAGCAGATCCGGCACGCCGTCGAGGTCCTCGGCAGCGACAACATCCTGCTCTGCCACGCCACCTCCACGTACCCGGCCAAGGCCGAGGAGCTCAACCTGCGCGTCATCCAGACGCTCCAGGAGGAGTTCCCGAACGTCCCGATCGGCTACTCCGGCCACGAGACCGGCCTGCAGACCACGCTGGCCGCCGTCGCCCTCGGCGCCACCTTCGTCGAGCGCCACATCACCCTCGACCGCGCCATGTGGGGCTCCGACCAGGCCGCCTCCGTCGAGCCACAGGGCCTCCAGCGCCTGGTCCGCGACATCCGCACCATCGAGGCCGCCCTCGGCGACGGCGTCAAGAAGGTCTACGAGTCGGAGCTCGGCCCGATGAAGAAGCTCCGCCGGGTCCAGGGGCTCGTCGCCGCATGACCGGGCAGCTGGCGTTCGTCGAGAGCCCGGTCCAGCTTCTGAACGTCCTGGAATGGGCCCACACGGCGGCCCTCCAGGACCCGCCCCGCCTCCAGGCGGTCCCGCCCCAGCCGACCCGCCGCGCACCCGTGCCGGCGACCGGCGGCCCGGCGACCGGCGGCCCGACGGGCGGCCAGGGCGGCGGCCAGGGCGGCGACCGGGGCGGCGACCGGGGTGGCGTGTCCGTCCCGGCCGTCCCGGCCGGCCCGGCCGCCGGGCCGGGCCGTACCGGCCCCGGCGACCTCACCGTCGTCGTCCTCTCGCCCACCGACCCCATGTCCCGGGGCCAGTTGCGCCGGATGGCCCAGCTCGCCCGGGACGAGGGCGTCACCGTGAAGTGGCAGGACGCCCGCCAGGGCCGGGGGGCCGTCGTACGGACGCTCCGGGAGCTCGCCGGTCCGCTGCGCGCGGCGGACCGGGTGATCATCGGGGACCCGTTCTCGCGCTACGTCCAGCTGCTGCTCACCCTCTTCGGCCCCCGCCGGGTCACCGTCGTCGACGACGGCACCGCCACCATGGAGTTCGCCGCCCAACTGGCGCGCGGCGAACGCCTGGTGCGCTGGCACCGGCGGGGCAGCCGGGGCCCGCGCGAACTGGTGCTCGCCCCGGTGACCTCGATGGCCCGCCGCAAGCTGGCCCCCGGCCGGCACCGCACGGTGGAGATCTTCACCTCGCTGCCGGTCGAGCCGCCGCCGGGCACCACCGTGCTCGTCAACGACTTCTCCTGGACCCGGTCCCGGTTCGGCCCGCCCCGGCTGACCCGCGGCGCCGACCTGGTCGGCACCTCGCTCGTGGAGACGGGCGTCGTCGACCCCGACGAGTACCTGCGGGCCGTGACCGTGCTGGCCCGCACCCACGGCGCCACCCGCTACTTCGCGCACCGCCGCGAGAGCGCCGAGAAGCTGCACCGGATCGCGGTGGAGACCGGCCTGGAGGTGGTCCGCCCCGATCTGCCGCTGGAACTGATCGCCCGGCGCGGCCCCATCGGGCGTACGGTCGTCAGCTTCCCGTCCACGGTCGTGCACACCCTGCCGCTGGCCCTGGCCGGCACGGGCGTGAAGGTGGCCGTCTGTGAGATCGCCCCCGAGTGGCTGCGGGAGAACGCCTCACCGCGCGCCCAGGGCTTCCTCGCGGGCGTCGCCGGGACCGCGACCCGCACCGAAAGGCTCGAATTCGGGTAACCATACCCACAGAGGGTGACCCCCATGCCCGGGGAACCGGGATTCTTTCCCCTAACGGGCTGAACTTTTCGTGATCAACGGGCAGTTGATCTTTCTTGGGGCCTATCCTTCAAAAGGTGAACCAGTTGAAGTCCCGAGAGCCCGGCCCCGACGCGGCGCCCGCAGCGCTGCCCGGAACGCTGTCCGACCCCCTGCGCGGCGAACTGATCGCGTTCCGCAGGGACTTGCACATGCACCCCGAGCTCGGGAAACAGGAGTTCCGCACCACGGCGGCGATCAAGGAGCGCCTGGAGGCGGCCGGCCTGGCCCCGAAGGTGCTCGCCACCGGCACCGGTCTGACCTGCGACATCGGCACCCCGGACCGCGGGCGCCCCCTGCTGGCGATCCGCGCCGACATCGACGCGCTCCCCATTCCCGACACCAAGTCCGTGGCATACCGCTCCACCGTGCCCGACCGCGCCCACGCCTGCGGCCACGACGTCCACACCACCGCCGTCCTGGGCGCCGGACTCGTCCTCGCCGAGCTGGACCGGCAGGGCCGCCTCCCGGCCCCCGTCCGCCTGATCTTCCAGCCCGCCGAGGAGGTGCTGCCCGGCGGCGCCGCCGACGCCATCGAGTGCGGCGTCCTGGACGGCGTCGGCCGGATCATCGCCGTCCACTGCGACCCGAGGGTCGACGCCGGCCGGATCGGGCTGCGCGCCGGGCCCATCACCTCCGCCTGCGACCGCCTGGAGGTCACCCTCGACGGCCCCGGCGGCCACACCGCCCGCCCGCACCTGACCACCGACCTGGTCACCGCCGTCGCCCGGGTCGCCGCCGACGTGCCCGCGGTCCTCGCCCGCCGGGTGGACGCCCGCTCGGGCCTCTCGCTCACCTGGGGCCGCATCGAGGCCGGGCACGCCCCCAACGTCATCCCGCAGCACGCCGAGCTCGCCGGCACCGTCCGCTGCCTCGACCTGCCGTCCTGGCGGGACGCCCCGGACCTGGTGCACGCGGCGATCGACGAGGTCGCGACCCTGCACCGGGCCAAGTCGACCGTCGAGTACGTCCGCGGCGTCCCCCCGGTCGTCAACGACCCGGTCGTCACCGAACTCCTCCGCGACGCGATGGCCGCCCGCCTCGGTCCGGCCGCGATCGAGGACACCGAGCAGTCCCTCGGCGGCGAGGACTTCTCCTGGTACCTGGAGCACGTCCCCGGCGCCATGGCCCGGCTCGGCGTCCGCGTCCCCGGCGACACCCGGGTGCGCGACCTGCACGCGGGCGACTTCGACGTGGACGAGCGCGCCATCACGGTCGGCGTGGAGCTCTTCACGGCGGCGGCCCTGCTCGACGGGGCCTCCGGGAGCTGACACCGGGAGCGGACGTCCGGAGCGGTCCTCCGGAGCGGGTCGTCGTGAGCCGACACCCGCTGTTCACAGAAGCGCCGAATCCCGGACTTTAAGTACGACTTAATGGCCGGCCGGCCTTCGTTGGTCCGTCCGGCCCAGCCCCCGGCGTGTCGATTCGGGGCCCGGCCCGTGGGTCCGTACCAGCGTGTATGACGGGCCGTATCGGGCCGGATGCCGGGGGTTGCGAGTTGGCCGGTTCGCGACGATCCGATAACGACTCATGAACGGGTCTTTAACTGACATCTACGCGCGTTACGATCGCCGCGAAACCAGCGCCGGAAGAGGCGCTTTCGGTCAGTCTCGAAGGGACCCTCCTCTTGCGCCGGATCACCAGGATCACCACGGTAGGCATCGCCTCCGCGGCCCTCGCGCTCTCCGCCACCGCCTGTGGCAAGTCGTCGAGCGGTTCGAGCTCCAGCCCCAGCTCGTCCGCGGGCGCCACCAAGGTCGCCATCGCGTACGACATCGGCGGCCGCGGTGACCAGTCCTTCAACGACGCCGCCTACGCGGGCCTGAAGAAGGCCGAGGACGAGCTCGGCGTCAAGGGCTCCGAGGCCGAGCCGTCGCAGGGCGAGAGCGACGCCGACAAGGTCGCGCGCCTCACCTCGCTGGCCCGCGCCGGCAACAACCCGGTCATCGGCGTCGGCTTCTCCTACGCCCCGGCCATCGCGAAGGTCGCCAAGACCTTCCCGAAGACCACGTTCGGCCTCATCGACGACACCTCGGTGACCGCCCCGAACATCGCCAACCTGGTCTTCAACGAGGAGCAGGGCTCCTACCTGGCCGGCGTCGCCGCCGCCAAGGCGTCCAAGACCGGCACGGTCGGCTTCATCGGTGGCGTCGAGGTTCCGCTGATCAAGAAGTTCGAGGCGGGCTTCACCCAGGGCGTCAAGGACACCAACCCCAAGGCGAAGGTGCTCACCCAGTACCTGACCCAGCCGCCGAACTTCGACGGCTTCTCGAAGCCCGACCTCGGCAAGGCCGCCGCCCAGGGCCAGCTCGACAAGGGCGCCGACGTGATCTACGCCGCCGCCGGTCTCGCCGGCTCCGGCGCCATCGAGGCCGCCTCCGCCGCGGGCAAGTGGGCCATCGGCGTCGACTCCGACCAGTACAAGCAGGCGGGTCTCGCCGCGTACAAGAACCAGATCCTGACCTCGGTCACCAAGGACGTCTCGGGTTCCGTCTACAACGTGATCAAGTCGGTCAAGGACGGCAAGCCGCAGAGCGGTGAGATCCGCTACGGCCTCGCCACCAACGGCGTCGGCCTGGCCGACTCCAACCCGGCGTACGTCAAGATGACCGACGTCACCGCCGCCGTGGACAAGGCGAAGCAGGCGATCGTCGACGGCAAGATCACGGTCAAGACCACTCCGTAAGGACACGCAGGTCACGACCTGAGCCCGGGCCCGGCGTCCGGTGGCACCCCCACCGGACCCGGGCCCCGGCCCCATTCCCGTACGGGTTTTCACTTTCCGGCAGCGCTACGCGTGTAGATGTCTCCCTGGCACGATAGCTTCGCCCCGCCCTGCCCTCCCCGCTCCTCACTCCTTCCGGCCAAGGAGAGTGCGTCATCAACGCGTCCAGCCCCCCTGCCGTAGAACTGCACGGCATCACCAAGCGATTCCCCGGCGTCGTCGCCAACAAGGACATCGCCATCACGGTCCGCAAGGGCACCGTGCACGCCCTCATCGGCGAGAACGGTGCCGGCAAGTCGACCCTCATGAAGATCCTCTACGGCATGCAGAAGCCGGACGAGGGCACCATCGCGGTCGACGGCGAGCAGGTCACCTTCTCCAGCCCCGGTGACGCCATCGCCCGCGGCATCGGCATGGTGCACCAGCACTTCATGCTCGCCGACAACCTCACCGTCCTGGAGAACGTCGTCCTCGGCGGCGAGAAGCTCTACGGCATCGGTGCCAAGGCGCGGAGGAAGATCAAGGAGATCTCCGACGCGTACGGCCTCGGGGTCCGCCCCGACGCCCTCCTCGAAGACCTCGGCGTCGCCGACCGGCAGCGCGTGGAGATCCTCAAGGTCCTCTACCGCGGCGCGAGGATCCTCATCCTCGACGAGCCGACCGCCGTCCTCGTCCCGCAGGAGGTCGACGCGCTCTTCGACAACCTGCGCGAGCTCAAGTCCGAGGGCCTCACGGTCATCTTCATCTCGCACAAGCTGGGCGAGGTCCTGAAGGTCGCCGACGACATCACCGTCATCCGCCGGGGCACCACGGTCGGCACCGCCGACCCGAAGACCGCCACCACCAAGCAGCTCGCCGAGCTGATGGTCGGCAGCGAGCTGCCCTCGCCGGAGACCCGCGAGTCGACGGTCACCGACGTGGCCATGCTCAACGTCGAAGGCCTGACGCTGCTGGAGAGCGGCGCCGCCGCCGCCCCGCTGACCACCGCCGCCCCGGCCGACCCCTCCGCCACCGTCACCGTGTACGAGGAGGTCGCCGCCGGCCGCAAGCTCCTCGACGACATCTCGCTCACCATCCACAAGGGCGAGATCCTCGGCATCGCCGGTGTCGAGGGCAACGGCCAGACCGAGCTCATCGAGGCCCTGATGGGCATCGCCAGCCCCGACGCGGGCGTCATCACGCTCGACGGCCAGGACATCTCCAAGGTCTCGGTGCGCAAGCGCCGCGAGGGCGGCATCGGCTACATCCCCGAGGACCGCCACCGGCACGGCCTGCTCCTGGAGGCCCCCCTCTGGGAGAACCGCATCCTCGGCCACGTCACCGAGGCCCCCAACTCCAAGCGCGGGATCCTCGACCCGAAGGCCGCCCGCAAGGACACCGAGCGGATCGTGCGCGAGTACGACGTCCGCACGCCCGGCATCGACGTGACCGCGTCCTCCCTCTCCGGCGGCAACCAGCAGAAGCTGATCGTCGGCCGCGAGATGAGCCACAACCCCAAGTTCCTGATCGCCGCCCACCCCACCCGCGGTGTGGACGTCGGCGCGCAGGCGCAGATCTGGGACGCGATCCGGGACGCCCGCCGCGACGGCCTCGCGGTGCTGCTGATCTCCGCCGACCTCGACGAGCTGATCGGTCTCTCCGACACCCTCCGGGTCATGTACCGCGGCAAGCTGGTCGCCGACGCCGACCCCGCCACCATCACGCCCGAGCAGCTGGGCTCCGCCATGACCGGCGCAGCCACCGGCCGGCTCGAAGGCACCGAAGAGCAGCCCGAAGACGGTGACGCCC
Source organism: Streptomyces sp. NPDC023157 (assembly GCF_055560575.1). Classification (NCBI taxonomy): domain Bacteria; kingdom Bacillati; phylum Actinomycetota; class Actinomycetes; order Kitasatosporales; family Streptomycetaceae; genus Streptomyces; species Streptomyces sp. NPDC023157. The sequence continues at coordinate 193,622 of NZ_JBVHIL010000004.1, read as the reverse complement.
GATGATGAAAATCGACAAGGACAAGCTGATCATCGGGGCCGCGGGCCCCGTGCTCGCGCTGGTCTCGTCCTTCGTGCTCACCGTCCTGGTGCTGCTCGCGACGGGCCTCGACCCGATCGAGCCGATCCGGCTGATGATCGAGAACGCCGGGTACTCCGACGTCCAGGTCCTCATCGTCAACCAGACGGGGATCTACTACCTGGCGGCCCTGGCCGTGGCCATCGGCTTCCGGATGAACCTCTTCAACATCGGCGTCGAGGGCCAGTACCGCCTCGCCGCGATGGTCTCGGCGCTGGTCGGCGCCGCCGTCGAGCTGCCCGGTCCGCTGCACATCCTGCTCATCGTGGTCGTCGCGATCGCGACCGGTGCCCTCTGGGCCGGCATCGCGGGCATCCTGAAGACCACCCGCGGTGTCTCCGAGGTCGTCTCCACGATCATGCTCAACGCCATCACCACCTCCCTGGTGGCCTGGCTGATCCTGCCGAAGAACTTCGGTGTCCAGCCCGCGGGCTCCAACGACCTGACCACCGGCCAGATCGCCGAGTCCGGCTGGTTCCCCGGCATCGACATGGGCGACGGCGGCGAGATCTACGGCTTCACCTTCGTCGCGCTCGCGCTCGGCGTCGTCTACTGGTTCGTCCTCAACCGCACCCGCTTCGGCTTCGACCTGCGCGCCACCGGTGAGAGCGAGTCCGCGGCCCAGGCCAGCGGCGTCGACTCCAAGAAGATGATCCTCACCGCGATGCTGATCTCGGGTGGCCTCGCCGGTCTGGCCGGCATGCCGATCCTGCTCGGCGAGTCGCACACGTACAGCCTGGCCTTCCCGGTCAACGTCGGCTTCACCGCCATCACCGTCGCCCTGCTCGGCCGCAACCACCCGGTCGGCATCCTCTTCTCGGCTCTCCTCTTCGCGTTCCTCGACAAGGCGTCCTCGAACCTCGACGTCTCCGGGTACCCGAAGGAGATCACGCAGATCATGCAGGGCATCATCGTGATCGCCGTGGTCGTCTCCTACGAGCTCGTCCGCCGTTACGGCCTCCGCCGCCAGCAGCAGAAGGTCGGCGAGGAGCTCGCCGCCGGCGGCGCCATCAAGACCGACAAGGAGGTGGCGGCATGAGCACCGGCACCGTTGCCAAGCCGAGCGCCGCGCCCAAGAAGGCCGGCCGCCGCAAGCTGACCTGGCCCTGGATCCTGCTGATCGTCGCGGCCGGCCTCGTGCTCTTCTCGCTCGTCCGCGTCGTCTCCGGGGCCGACGACCTCACCTCCGTCGGCCAGATCTCCGGCGCGCTCCAGCTCGCCGTGCCGATCGGCATGGCCGGTCTCGGCGGCCTGTGGGCCGAGCGCGCGGGCGTCGTCAACATCGGTCTCGAAGGCATGATGGTGCTCGGCACCTGGTTCGGCGCCTGGGCCGGCTACCAGTGGGGCCCGTGGACGGGCGTCGTCGTCGGCATCCTCGGCGGCGCGCTCGGCGGTCTGCTGCACGCGATCATCACCGTCACGTTCAACGTGAACCACATCGTCTCCGGTGTGGCGATCAACATTCTGGCGGTCGGGTTCACGCAGTACCTGTCGAACTTCACCTTCGACAAGGCCGAGGGCGGCTCCTCCAAGCAGTCCCCGCGCATCGACCCGATCACCGACATCACCGTCCCAGGGCTCTCCGAGTGGCTGATCGACCTCCAGCAGAAGCACTGGTTCCTGATCTCGGACATCGCCGGCATCCTCGGCGGCCTGGTCACGAACCTGTCGCTGCTGACGGTCGTGGCCGCCCTCCTCATCCCGGCCACCTGGTGGGTGCTCTGGCGCACGGCCTTCGGCCTGCGGCTGCGCTCCTGCGGTGAGAACCCGGTCGCGGCCGAGTCCCTGGGCGTCAACGTCTACAAGTACAAGTACATCGCCGTCGTCGTCTCCGGCGGCCTCGCCGGCCTCGGCGGCGCGTTCCTCGCGATCGTCTCCACCGGCATCTACCAGGAGGGCCAGACCGGCGGCCGCGGCTACATCGGTCTCGCCGCGATGATCTTCGGCAACTGGATGCCGGGCGGCATGGCCATGGGCGCCGGCCTCTTCGGCTTCACCGACAGCCTCAAGCTGCGCGGCGGCGCCGAGAACGTCCACGCGCTGCTGCTGCTCGTCGCCGTGCTCCTGGTGATCGCCGCGCTGTGGCAGCTGTACCGGAAGAAGTACGTGACCGCGGCCATCTCCGCCGCCTTCTCCGCCGCGTTCTTCCTCTGGTACTTCCTCACCGACGAGGTCCCGAGCCAGTTCGTCGACGCCGCCCCGTACATCACCACCCTGCTGGTGCTCGCCCTCTCGGCGCAGCGCCTGCGGATGCCGAAGGCGGACGGCCTGCCGTACCGCAAGGGCGAGGGCAAGTGACGACGGCGCCCGACTGGGACCTCCTCCGGGAGACGGCCCGCGAGGCGATGTCCCGCGCGTACGCCCCGTACTCGGGCTATCCGGTCGGCGCGGCGGCGCTCGTGGACGACGGGCGGGTGATCTCCGGCTGCAACGTGGAGAACGCCTCCTTCGGCCTCGGCCTGTGCGCCGAGTGCGGGCTCGTCTCGCAGCTCCAGGCGACCGGCGGCGGACGGCTGACGCACTTCGTGTGCGTGGACGGGCGGGGCGAGTCCCTGGTCCCGTGCGGGCGCTGCCGCCAGCTGCTGTACGAGTTCGGGGGCCCCGAACTCGTGCTGGAGACCCCGGCCGGTCTGCTGACCCTGGCCGAGATGCTCCCGCAGGCCTTCGGCCCGGACCACCTCGCCAAGTAGTTCCTCGGAGCGGCCCTTCCGGCACGATGGGAAGGGTCGCTCCCCCCTTTCCCCCTCTATGCGCGTAGAAAGAGGCACCACCATGGACGTCATCTCCGTCATCCGCACGAAGCGGGACAAGGGCGAGCTGAGCCCCGAGCAGATCGACTGGGTCATCGACGCCTACACCCGCGGTGTGGTCGCCGACGAGCAGATGTCCGCCCTGGCCATGGCGATCCTGCTCAACGGCATGAACCGGGACGAGATCGCCCGCTGGACCGCGGCGATGATCGCGTCCGGCGAGCGCATGAACTTCGACGCCCTCTCCCGCCCCACCGCCGACAAGCACTCCACCGGCGGCGTCGGCGACAAGATCACCCTGCCGCTCGCCCCGCTGGTCGCCGCCTGCGGCGCGGCCGTGCCGCAGCTCTCCGGGCGCGGCCTCGGCCACACCGGCGGCACCCTCGACAAGCTGGAGTCCATCCCGGGCTGGCGGGCGCTGCTCTCCAACGAGGAGATGCTGCACGTCCTCGACACCACCGGCGCGGTCATCTGCGCGGCGGGCGACGGGCTGGCCCCCGCGGACAAGAAGCTCTACGCGCTCCGCGACGTGACCGGCACGGTGGAGGCCATTCCGCTGATCGCCTCCTCGATCATGTCGAAGAAGATCGCCGAGGGCACCGGCTCGCTCGTCCTCGACGTGAAGGTCGGCACCGGCGCCTTCATGAAGAACATCGAGGACGCCCGTGAGCTGGCCTCCACGATGGTGCAGCTCGGCACCGACAGCGGCGTGAAGACCGTCGCGCTGCTCACCGACATGTCGACCCCGCTCGGCCTCACCGCGGGCAACGCCCTGGAGGTCCGTGAGTCCGTCGAGGTCCTCGCGGGCGGCGGCCCCCAGGACGTCGTCGACCTCACCATCGCCCTCGCGCGCGAGATGCTGACCGCGGCCGGCATCAAGGACGCCGACCCGGCGAAGGCGCTCGCGGACGGCTCCGCGATGGACGTCTGGCGCCGCATGATCTCCGCCCAGGGCGGCGACCCGGACGCGACCCTCCCGGTCGCCCGCGAGCAGCACGTCATCACCGCCCCGTCCTCCGGCGTCCTGACCCGCCTCGACGCGTACGACATCGGCGTCGCCGCCTGGCGCCTGGGCGCCGGCCGCGCCCGCAAGGAGGACCCGGTGCAGGCCGGCGCGGGCGTCGAACTCCACGCCAAGCCGGGCGACACGATCACGGCGGGCCAGCCCCTGCTGACCCTCCACACGGACACCCCGGAGAAGTTCGACTACGCCCTGAAGTCCCTGACCGGCGCCTGGGACATCGCCCCGGCGGGCACCTCGTTCACGGCGAACCCGATCGTGCTGGACCGCATCGCGTAAGGCCCGGCCGGACGCGCCCGAACGGGACCGGTGGACCTCCACTGGTCCCGTTCGGCGTTCCCGGGGCCCGGGTCAGACCCGTACGCCCAGCAGCCCCGGCAGCTCCCGCATGTCGTCGAAGACGACCGTGGCCGGGCCCATCAGGCGGTCCGCCCGGGTCAGGCCGCCGCAGTAGCCGAAGGCGCGCATGCCGGCCGCGCGGGCGGCCTGGACGCCGTACGGGCTGTCCTCGACGACGGCGCAGCGCTCGGGCGGGACGCCCATCGTGGCGGCGGCGTGCAGGAAGAGGTCGGGGGCCGGCTTCGGGTGGGGGACGTGGCGGGCGCTGAAGAGGCGGTCCTCGAAGCGGTCGAGGAGGCCGGTGCGGGTGAGGTTGGCGCGGATGCTCTCGGGGCTGCCGTTGGAGGCGAGGCAGAAGGGGACGTCGAGGGCGTCGAGGACGTCCGTGATGCCCTCGACCAGCGTCAGTTCGGCGTCCAGCGCCTCCTCGTAGCGGTGCCGGAAGGCGTGCTGCCAGTCCGGGGCCAGGGTGCGGCCGGCCCGCTCCTCGACGAGGACGGTGAGGCGCTTGTGGGAGACGCCGATGAACAGGTCCGCCATCTCGGTCTCGGTGAACTCCGCGCCCACCTCGGCGAAGACCTCCCGGTCCACCCGGCAGTAGACGCGCTCGCTGTCGACCAGAACACCGTCACAGTCGAAGATCACCAGTTCGACACGATCATGAGTCATGGGCCGAGCCTAAGGGGCGGCGCGATGAGTTACGGGGGCGGCGGCGGTCTGCCTGGTGTGGACACCTCTCGCACTCTCGAACTACGGCTCACAGGACGCCCCGCCCCCGAGGAGGTCGGCCGGCTCTGCGCCCTGCTCGCCGCCGCCGAGCCCGCCGACGTCGTCTGCGAGCTCGACGGCCTCGGCCGGCCCGACCTCGCCGCCGTCGACGCCCTGGCCCGGCTGCGGCTGACCGCCCGGCGGCACGGGCACCGGCTCACCTTCCGGGGAGCCGGGCCCGAGCTGCGCGGGCTGCTCGGCCTCGTCGGCCTCGACGTGCTGCTCTGAGGGCTACGCCTCCAGCCGCGGCGGCAGGTCGAACAGCGGGAACCAGCGCTTGGTGTCCAGGAAGAAGTCCATCCCGCCGATCTTCCCGTCGTTCAGCTGGAGCACGATCAGCGCCCACGGGGCGAAACCGCCCTCCGGGTCCGGGTGGTAGTGCGCGAAGGCCGGCGAACCGTTCGCCACGGTCGGCACCAGCTTCGAGCCCCGGCACACCTCGCCGACCCCGAGCATCCAGCCCACGATGTCCTCGTGGCCGCGCAGCCACAGGTCGTAAGGCGGCATGGTCATCGTCGCGTCCTCGTGGAGGAGCGCGGTCAGGGCCTGCATGTCGTAGCCCTCGAAGGCCGCCACATAGCGGTCGAGGAGCGCCTTCTGCTCCTCGTCCAGCGGATCCGCCGCGTCCGAGGCGGCCGGCGCCTGCTCGGCCAGCGTCGCCCGGGCCCGCTGGAGCGCGCTGTTGACCGACGCGACCGACGTGTCGAGCAGCTCGGACACCTCGCTCGCCTTCCACGCGAGGACCTCGCGCAGGATCAGCACCGCCCGCTGCTTCGGCGGCAGGTGCTGGAGCGCGGCCACGAAGGCGAGCCGCACGGTCTCCCGGGAGACCAGCGTCTCCGCCGGGTCGGCCACCGAGGGCAGCACCCGCCCGTCCGGCACCGGCTCCAGCCAGGTGATCTCCGGGCGCTCGTTGAGCCGGGCCTGCGCGACCGGCGTCGCTTCCGTCAGGTCCATCGGACGCGCCCGGCGGTTGCCCGCGTTGAGGGAGTCGAGGCACACGTTGGTGGCGATCCGGTACAGCCAGGAGCGCAGCGAGGAACGCCCCTCGAAGGAGTCGAGCGCGCGCCAGGCGCGCACCATGGTGTCCTGCACCGCGTCCTCCGCCTCGAAGGCGGAGCCCAGCATCCGGTAGCAGTAACCCGTGAGTTCCGTACGGTACTTCTCCAGGTCATCGGTCAGCACGTCCATCGGTTCCACCCCACTCGCCCCTCACCGGCCGCCGGTTTTCGGAGCCGATGAGGGGAAGCTATCGCAGGGCACCGACAGCGCGCGGGCCTTCCGTGTCACGTGCCCGGCTTGCGCCCGTACACGTACACGTCGTCACCGTTCCTGAGCAGGTTCCAGTACGCCTTGGCGTCGGCGGACCGCATGTTCACGCAGCCGCCCGAACCCGGCGGGTTCCACATGGACTTGGTGGTCGAGTGGAAGGCCTGCCCGCCGTCGAAGAACTGGGCGTACGGCATCGACACGTTGTACAGCGTCGACCAGTGGTTGATGTTGCGCCAGTAGATCTTCTTGGCGCCGGTGCGGGTCGGCGTGCTCGCCTTGCCCGTGCGCACCGGCACCGGGCCGTACTTCAGCCGGGAGCCGTCCTGGATCCAGGTGAGCTGCCGGGTCAGGTCGACGCAGGCGATCCGGCCCTTGTTCGTCGGACACTTGCGGTCCTTGTTGGGATTGGTCCCGGCCGCCCGCTGCGCCAGCATGGTGGACATCGTGCGCCAGGTGACCGTCCCGGCGTACCCCTGCGCCGGGGTGATCCCGTGCTTGGCCTGGAAGGCCTGGGTCGCCTTGCAGTCGGCGAGCGACTGGCGCCCGTCGACCGGCCGGCCCAGGAACTTCTCGACCTGCTTCTGGTACGGGCCGGTCGTCACGTTGCAGGACGCCGCCGCCGCGGGCGCGGTGCCGAGCGCCACCGTGGTGGGTACCACCAGGGCCGTCACCGCGAGGCCGATGCCGGCCCTCCGCCGTATCGCATTCATGATCGTCAACTCCCCCTAGAGTCCTGTCCCTTACGACGCTCGGGGGAGCCGGACAGTTGCAGCGGGCGGACGACGGATCAGCAGGCGACCCGCAGTCGGCGCGCCTCGACCCGGCGGGCCTCGGCCCGCGCGCTGTGCGAGCCGTAGAGGGTGACCGACACGACGCCGAGCACCGCCACCAGACCGATCAGGACCGTCCCGGCCCAGCCGCCCGCGTGGAAGGCGATCGCGCCGAGCGTGCCGCCCGCGCTGCTGCCGAGGTAGTACGCGGACTGGTAGAGCGCCGAGGCCTGCGCGCGGCCCGTCGTGGCCGTGCGGCTCACCGAGGAGGAGGCGACCGCGTGCCCGGCGAAGAAGCCGGCCGTGATCAGCACCAGGCCCGCGAGGACGGCGGGCAGTGAGTCGGCGAGCGAGAGCAGCAGGCCCGCCGCCGTCGTGGAGACGGCCAGGTACAGCGCCCCGCGGCGGCCCATCCGGCCGACCAGCCGGCCCGCGGCGGCCGAGGAGACCGTGCCGACCAGGTAGACCAGGAAGATCGAGCCGATCACGCCCTGCGGGAGCGAGAACGGCGCCTCGACCAGCCGGTAGCCGATCACCGTGTACACCGCGCCGAACACCGTCATGAACAGCGCGCCGATCACGTAGAGCCGCATCAGCAGCGGGTCCGCGAGGTGTCCCCGGACGGTCCGGCCGAGCGCCTTCGGGTTCAGCGAACCGGGCGTGAAGTGCCGGGCCTTGGGCAGCAGCGCCCGGAAGGCGATCGCGCAGACCATGGCCATCAGGCCGACGGCCGCCAGGCCCGCCCGCCAGCCCCACAGCTGGGCGACCCAGCCGGTGACGATCCGCCCGCTCATGCCGCCGATGGAGTTGCCCGCCACGAACAGGCCGATCGCGGCGATCAGCGCCCTCGGCCGCACCTCCTCGGCGAGGAAGGCCATCGCCGAGGCCGGCACGCCGGCCAGCGCCGCGCCCTGCACCGCGCGCAGCACGACCAGGCTCTCCAGGCTGGGGGCGAGCGGGACGAGGAGTCCGACGGCGACGGCGACCGCGAGCGAGGCCGTCATCATCGAGCGCCGCCCGAAGCGCTCGGACAGGGCGCTGAGGGGGAGGACGCACAGGGCGAGCGCGCCGGTCGCGGCGGAGACCGTCCAGGAGGCGGCCGACGCACTGGCGCCGAACTCGGCCGAGACGGCGGGGAGGAGGGCCTGGGTGGAGTAGAGGAGGGCGAAGGTGGCCACTCCCGCGGCGAACAGCGCGAGGCTCATCCGGCGGTAGCCGGGGGCACCGGGGGAGAGGCGGGTGTCGGCGGCCGGGCTGGTGGCGGCCGCCTTGGTACTGGCGGAAGGCATGCCTCGAACGTAGGGCGGCCGGGTTCATGCGTCCAATGCACGGAACTGCTGTAATCGTTCCCATGCTGCATGAGTACAGGTCACAGCCTCGGCTGTCACCGAACAGTAACGAAGAAGACATGGGACTGCTGCTCGCGCCGCGGCTCGCGTACTTCGCGGCCGTCGCCCGGCACGAGCACGTGACCCGGGCCGCCGCCGAGATGGGCGTACCCCAGTCGACGCTCTCGCGGGCCGTGGTCCGGCTCGAAGAGGACCTCGGCGTCGCCCTCTTCGCCCGCCGCGGGCGCACGGTGGCGCTCACCCCGGCCGGCCGCCGCTTCCTCGCCTCCGCCGAGCGGGCGCTCGCCGAGGTCGAGAAGGCCGCCGACTCGGTACGGGCCGACGCCGACCCCACCGCGGGGCGGGTCGCCTTCGGCTTCCTGCACACCATGGGCTCCGAGACCGTGCCCGGGCTCATCCGCGCCTTCCGGGTCGACCACCCCCGGGTCCGCTTCACCCTGGTGCAGAACTACGGCGAGGCGATGATCGAACGGCTCCGCGCCGGCGAGCTGGACCTCTGCCTGACCTCGCCCGTGCCGGACGCGCCCGACCTGGTCGGCCGCCGCCTCGACGAACAGCGGCTGCGGCTCGTCGTCCCCGACGACCACCGCCTCGCGGGCCGCAAGCGCATCCGCCTCGCCGAGGCCGCCGACGAGACCTTCGTGACCCTGGAACCCGGGTACGGGCTGCGCCGCATCACCGACGACCTGTGCGCCCAGGCCGGGTTCACGCCCCGGATCGCGTTCGAGGGCGAGGAGGCCGAGACCCTGCGCGGCCTGGTCGCCGCGGGCCTCGGCGTCGCCCTGCTGCCCCCGCCGGCCGTCGCCCGCCCGGGCGTCGTCGAGCTGGGCGTGACCTCCCCGCGGGCGGTCCGCGAGATCGGCGTGGCCTGGCTCGACGGCCACCCGGACACGCCTCCGGTGGCCGCCTTCAAGAAGTTCCTGCTGGGCAAGCGGGGCACGCTGCTGCCCGAGTGACGGCGGGTGCCGGCAGGTTACGGGCCAGGGGCCCCGTACGCCGGTCCGCGTCCGCCGGGCCCCTACCGCAGCGAGCGTCCGAAGCCCGCCGCGAGCGGCATCCGCAGCCCCAGCGGCGGCGGCGCGGCCATCGCGTCCGCGAGCGGCCGGCTCTGCGGGTGCGCGAAGAGCGTGGAGAGGACGAAGTCGGCCGCCAGGGCGCCGACTTCGTCGTGGTACTGGCGCAGCGCGTGCCCGTCGGCGTGCACCTCGAAGCGGCAGGTGTCCCGGTTGGACTTCTTGGCCCGCTCGGCGAAGCGGTAGGACAGCTCGGGGTCGGTCCGGGCGTCGTTCGTGCCGTGCACGATCAGCACCCGCCGCCCGACGAGCTGCCGCACCGGTTCCGGCTCGGCCGCCCGGTCCTCCTCGGGCAGCCAGGGCGCGAGCGCCAGGACCGCCGTCACCGCCGTGTGCCCGCCCGCCCGCAGGGCCGCCCGCCCGCCCATCCCGCGGCCCAGGAGGCAGACCGGGACGTCGCCGTAGCGCCGTACCGCTTCGGAGACCGCCCAGGAGGCGTCCTCGGCGAGCTGGGCGTCCGTGCCGTTCCAGCCGCGGCCCCGGTAGCGGACCACGTGCGCGACCAGGCCGTCGGCCCGGCCCGCGCGGGCCAGCCGGCGCGCCAGCGGCAGCGCCGTCGCGTGGGAGAGGGGCGAGGGGCCGCGTGCGGAGGAGGTCTCGCCGTCCGGGAGCAGCAGGACCACCCCGCCCGCCTCGGTGACCGGGGTCGTCGCTCCTGCGGGCCGCCCGAGCCGGGGTCTCCGGGAGCCGGCCGTCCCTACGAGTGCGTAGTGCGCCATGGCAGAACAGTCTCAGAAGCCGAGGTGTACGCCATCCGTACGCGCGGTCACTGTTACGTATCGTCCGGCGCGTCACCTCGGCCGAACGGCCGCTTCCCTCACGTCCGTTCGAAGCAGTGCACGCTGCCGACCGGGACGAAGCCCCGCCGCTCGTACCAGTGGCGCGGCCAGTCGTCGGCCAGCGCGATCAGGAAGGTGGTGGTGCAGCCCGCCTCGGCGCCCATGCGCACGGCGGTGTCCAGGACGACGCCGGCGTGGCCCTGCCCCAGGTGGGACGCGGCCGTGACGAGGTCCTCGATCTGGGCGACGCCGGCGGCCGGGTCCACGTACAGGTCGGCCCAGGAGGCCGGCTCGCCGAACTCGTCGTGCGAGGCGAGGAAACGCACGTCGGCGGCGCCCCGGCGACGGGCCGCGCGCCGCTCCACCAGGGTGTGGATCACCTCGTCCGGGGCGTCCGGAAGGAACCGCCGCTGGCTCTCGGTGAGCGCCCCGCGCAGCGCCGGCAGCTCCACCTCGCGGGCCCCGCCGCGCTCGGGCGGCGGGCCGGTGTGGCGCATCACGACGGTGCGCGTGAGGGTGTACCCGGCCCGGGCCAGCGGCTCCGCGCACGCCTCCCCGGTCGCCGCGTCGAGCACGTACACGGCCCGGTGCGCCAGGGGGGCCATCGCCGCGTCCGCGAGGCCGGGCAGCGCCTCGGGATCGGTCGGGCCGTCGATCAGGACGTAGTTGTTCCCGTAGGAGAGCGCGTACGTGTCGTCGAGCGCGGCGAAACCGCCGGGCACCGGGACGATCCGCTCGGCCTGCCGGCGGGTGAAGGAGGACAGGAAGGCGTGGATCCGGCGCAGTTCGGCGGCGTCGGACGCGGGGGTCCCGGGCGCGGGCGCAGGTGCGGGCGGGGCGGGCGGCATACCCCCAGGCTAGGCGGCCGGGCCGCCCGTCCGCACCGGAAATTCGGGCCGGGGGAATGGTGCGGAAGGGGCGCGCTCTACGCGCGTAGGCGCTACAGTGCGAAAATGACGAGCCAGATCCCCAGCACTCCCGCCGCGGACCAGATCCGCCGTGCCCCGAAGGTGCTTCTCCACGACCACCTCGACGGTGGTCTGCGCCCCGGCACGATCATCGAACTCGCCCGCGCCCAGGGCTACGAGAGCCTTCCCGAGACCGAGCCCGACAAGCTGGGCATCTGGTTCCGGGAGGCCGCCGACTCCGGCTCCCTGGAGCGCTACCTGGAGACCTTCGCGCACACCTGCGCCGTCATGCAGACCCGCGAGGCCCTGGTCCGGGTCGCCGCCGAGTGCGCCGTCGACCTCGCCGAGGACGGCGTCGTCTACGCCGAGGTCCGGTACGCCCCCGAGCAGCACCTGGAGGGCGGTCTCACCCTCGAAGAGGTCGTCGAGGCGGTCAACGAGGGCTTCCGCGAGGGCGAGCGCCAGGCCAGGGAGAACGGCCACCGCATCCGCGTCGGCGCCCTGCTCACCGCGATGCGGCACGCCGCCCGCGCCCTGGAGATCGCCGAGCTCGCCAACCGCTACCGGGACACCGGGGTCGTCGGCTTCGACATCGCGGGCGCCGAGGCGGGCTTCCCGCCCACCCGGCACCTCGACGCCTTCGAGTACCTGAAGCGGGAGAACAACCACTTCACCATCCACGCCGGCGAGGCCTTCGGTCTGCCGTCGATCTGGCAGGCCCTCCAGTGGTGCGGCGCCGACCGGCTCGGCCACGGTGTGCGGATCATCGACGACATCGAGGTCGCCGAGGACGGCTCGGTCACCCTCGGCCGGCTCGCCGCGTACGTGCGGGACAAGCGCATCCCGCTGGAGATGTGCCCCACCTCCAACCTGCAGACCGGCGCCGCCGACTCGTACAAGGAGCACCCCATCGGGCTGCTCCGCAAGCTGCACTTCCGGGCCACGGTCAACACCGACAACCGCCTGATGAGCGGCACCAGCATGAGCCGGGAATTCGAATTCCTTGTCGAGGCGTTCGGCTACACGCTCGACGACATGCAGTGGTTCACGGTCAATGCGATGAAATCAGCGTTCATTCCTTTCGATGAACGCCTCGCAATGATCAACGACGTGATCAAGCCCGGCTATGCCGAGCTGAAGTCCGAATGGCTGTTCCAGCAGACGGCTGCGACCAGCGAGTCTTCCCGCCGGGCGGGCTGAACTCCTTCCCCAGGATGATCATCGGAGCGGCCGGGCCCACCACGCCCGGCCGCCTTTCGGTGTTTGCGGCCGGGGCTTTCGCTGATTAGTTTGCGTAGCCACTCTGCATTCCCCACTGAGATTCCTGAGGAAGATTTTCTGATGAAGCAGTCTGCCGCCAAGACGCTCGGTGTCGCCGCCCTCGGTGCCGCTTTCGCCGCTGCCGCCGCCGGCACGGCCTCCGCCGCGCCCTCGCTGCCGCTCGGCGCCGACGCGCTCGGCACGGTCACCAGCATCGTGCCGCTCGGCGAAGACGTGACCGACCTCCCTTCCGGCGTCGCCGAGACCCTCGGGGCCGGCCAGGGCGCCCTCAACGTCGGTGCCGAGCAGGGTGTCGGGACGCTCCCGCAGATCACCGACCAGGCCGGCAAGGCGCTCCCGCCGGTCACCGAGCAGGCCACCAAGGTCCCCATGGACGGCGTGCAGACCGGCCTCGCCCACACCCCCGCCGGCCAGCTCACCGGCCTCCTCGGCGGCCTCCCGGTCGGCCAGCTCACCGGCGGCCTCCCCACCGGCGGCCTGGGCCTGCCGGTCTGATCCCCGGGGCCCCCGGGCCCCCGGCCCCCTGGGCCCCCGCCCCCCCGGATCCCGCCGGATCCCCCCGTACGACGCCTGAGGGCGCCCCTCCCGGACCGGGAGAGGCGCCCTCAGGCGTGTGTCACGCGTATGTCAGGCGTACGTGGCCGGTGTGCGGGCCGCCTACCAGGCGGTGCTCGGCGACTTCTCCGCCGGCAGCAGCACCCACAGCGCCAGGTAGAGCAGGAACTGCGGGCCGGGCAGCAGACACGACACCAGGAAGATCAGGCGCATCGTCCCCGAGGAGATGCCGAAGCGCCGTGCCAGCGCCGCGCACACTCCGCCGATCATGCGTCCGTCACGGGGGCGGGCAAGTGCGGCCATGGTGGGCTCCTTCGGAGTCTCGCGGGGGCCGCTTCGTCGGGCCCCCGATGTGACTCCATCCTCGTGCCCGGCCCGGGGACAAAGCGTCGGTCTACGGGGCGATCCCGACCCTGGGAATCGTCGGGGTCGCCCCCTGGGGGGAACGCCCCCGTCTCCTCCCCGAGGAGGACCGCGCCCCCGACCTGCGGCGGAGCCGCGCCCGCCCGGCCGGGACCACGAGCAGATGGGCGAGGGCCACGCCCGCGGTGTTCAGGAGCACCGAGTCCACGTCCACGACCTGCCCCGGCACCGCCGTCTGCAACAGCTCGATCGCCGTCGACAGCAACGCCCCCGCCGCCGTCGTACGGACCAGCGACGCCCACGGCGACACGGAGAGCCGCCCGTCGGCCATCGGCAACAGCACCCCGAGCGGCGCCAGGAGCAGCAGCCCCCCGGCGATCCGCCGGACCGCCTCGGCCGGGCCGAGCGCCAGATCGACCCTGATCCCGGCCAGCGGGGTCAGGTTCGGCGCGGTCACCCAGGCCACGTCCCGTGGGCGGAGCGTCACCCAGGCGACGAACAGCAGATGGGCGACGAGAAGGGCGAACCCCGCCGCACGCACGACCACGGCGGCACTGCCGCCCGAACCGTCGGAATCACCCGAACCTTGACGCTGCACGCCCCCCAAGACGCGCGCCCCGGCGGAATCGGTTCCGCCGCCCCGAAGACCGAGGTCAGGGGCGCGCCGGAAGCCGATGAGGAAGCGGGGGGAGGGGAGCGGGGGCAGGGGAGCGGGGGCAGGGGCCGTGATCGGCGGCCCGGGCTCGGGAGCCCCGCGCCGGAAGCCGCGACCGACGAGCCGCGCTCAGGAGGCCGTCGGCGTGCCCGGTGAGCCGATCGGGGCCGTCGGCACCGTCGAGTCCGGGCGTTCCTTCAGTTCCTGCGTGCACCGGTAGCGACGCGGCTCGTACGCGCCCGGGCCGCCGAGGACCACCGTGTCCTCGCCCGCGCCCGCCGCGCTCTCCGCGAAGGTGCACACGATCTGCGCGAACGCCGTCGGCGGCAGGTCCTCCGGCTGGCGGCTCAGCCGCAGTGTGCCCTTCGGGTCGCCCCGGTGGCCGGCGGTCACCGCGAGCGGGCCCTTCACGGCCGTGGCGAAGCCGGCCTGCCGCTCGTCCTCCGACGGCTCGCCCTCCAGCTGCGCGAGCAGTGCGGAAGCCGTGCGGACGGGATCGCCGACGGCCTTCTCCTCCGGCAGCGGCGAGCGGCGGTCCACCCGCTCCAGCTGTGCCCCGCACAGCAGGTACACGCGCAGCGGCACGCCCTGCGTGCCGGACGCCTCCGATTCACCGCTCACGTCGCACGGCACCCGCGAGGGCGCCGCGCCCGCGTCCACCGGCACCGAGGTCGTCCTGATCCCGCAGCCGGAGACGAGCCCGGCGGCAAGGGCCACGCCCATGACGAGCAGGGCACCCGTACGGTGACGTCTCAACGCTCCTCCACCTCGCCCTGGCTGCTGCGGGTCTGCAGCTCGCGCGCGATCCCGGAGCCGTCCCGGGGCAGTCGCAGCACGAACACCGCGCCGTCCACCCGGCCTTCCTCGTCCGTCGAGTTGGCGGCGCTGATCGAACCGCCGTGGATCAGCGCGTTCTCCATGGCGATCGACAGGCCGAGGCCGCTGCCCTCGGAGCGCGGCCGGGAGGCGCTCGCCTTGTAGAAGCGGTCGAAGACGTGCGGCAGGACCTCCACGGGGATGCCGGGCCCGTGGTCGTGCACCGCGATGACCAGGTCCTCGCCGGGCTCGCCGCGCTCGCCGTCCTCACCGGTCTCGCGGCCCCCGCCGTCGCCGCCGTCACCGCCCTGCTCGCCGTGCTCGGGCGTCTCGGTCCGCACCGAGACCCGCACCGGCGAACCGCCGTGCTTGAGCGCGTTGCCGATCAGGTTGGCCAGGATCACGTCGAGCCGGCGCGGGTCGAGGCGCGCCACGATCCCGCGCTCGGCGTCCAGGTCCACCGCGTCCAGCCAGGCCCGCGCGTCGATGCAGGCGGTGATCTGGTCGGCGATGTCCACGTCGTCGAGGACGAGCCGCGCGGTGCCCGCGTCGAAGCGGGTCACCTCCATCAGGTTCTCCACCAGGTCGTTGAGCCGCCGGGTCTCGCTGACCACCAGCGCCACCGCCGGGGCGATCATCGGGTCCAGCGTGTCCTGCTCGTCCTCCAGGACCTCGGTGACGGCCGTCAGAGCGGTCAGCGGGGTACGCAGCTCGTGCGACATGTCGGCGACGAAGCGACGGCTCGCCTCGTCCCGGGCGCTCATGTCCGCGACCCGCTTCTGCAGCGATTCGGCGGCGCCGTTGAACGTACGGGAGAGGTCGGCCAGTTCGTCGGTGCCGGAGACCTGCAGGCGGGTGTCCAGCTTGCCCTCGCCGAGCTGCCGGGCGGCCTCGCCGAGCCGCTGCACCGGCCGCAGCACGGTGGCGGCGGCGACCTGCGCGAGCAGCACCGAGCCGATCACCGCGAGCCCGGTGGCGATCCCGAGGGACCAGGACAGGGAGTTGAGGTCGGCCTTCTCCGCGGCGAGCGACTTGAACATGTAGCCGGTCGGCCCGCCGCCGTCGATCTTCGTCCCGCCGACCAGGAACGGCGTCGAGCCGCGCTGTGTCCGCTGCCAGAACAGGTGGTACGGGAAGTCGTTGGCGTCCGTCACCGGCCGCTTGGTCTCCACCGCGGTCTGCAGCGGACGCGGCACGTCAGCGAGCGTGAAGGCGTCCGGGTCGGAGGCGCCGACGATCGGCTTGCCCGCGTCGCGCTCCCCGATGAGCAGCACGCTGTAACCGGCGCTGCCGCTCGCCATCTGCTCGGCGGTGCGCCGCAGCTCCTCCTCGGTGGGCCGCGGCGGCAGCGTCGCCGCCCGGTTCTGCATCTCCTGCCGGAAGTCGTTGAGCGCCCCGTTCTGGGTGCGGGTGAGCACCGCCTCGCGGTTCAGCCAGTACGCGATGCCGGAGGCGGCGGCGGCAGCGGTGAGCGCGACGAGGGCGAACACGACGACGAGCCGGAGCCGCAGGCTGGTGAGCCGGAGCCCCGCGATGATCCCTTTGCTCACGCAGGGACGTCCAGCCGGTAACCGACGCCCCGCACCGTGCGGATCAGGGTCGGCGAGGACGGCACGTCCTCGACCTTGGCGCGCAGCCGCTGCACACAGGCGTCCACCAGGCGCGAGTCGCCCAGGTAGTCGTGTTCCCACACGAGCCGCAGCAACTGCTGGCGCGACAGGGCCTGTCCGGGCCGCCGGCTCAGCTCCAGGAGCAGCCGCAGCTCGGTCGGGGTGAGCTGGAGGTCCTCGCCGTTCTTGGTGACGGTCATCGCCGAGCGGTCGATGACCAGCGAGCCGAAGCTGGCCGAGTCGGTCGACTCCCGCTCGCCGCGCCGCAGCACGGCCCGGATCCGGGCGTCGAGCACCCGGCCCTGGACGGGCTTGACCACGTAGTCGTCGGCTCCGGACTCCAGGCCCACGACCACGTCGATGTCGTCGCTGCGGGCCGTGAGCAGGATGATCGGCAGCTGGTCCGTCCGCCGGATCCGGCGGCACACCTCGAAACCGTCGATACCGGGCAGCATCACGTCCAGCACGACCAGGTCGGGCCGCTGTTCCTTCAGCAGCTTCAGGCCGTCCTCTCCCGTCGCCGCGGTGGCCACACGGTGGCCCTGGCGGGACAGGGAGAGTTCGAGGGCCGTGCGGATGGCGTCGTCGTCCTCGATCAGCAACAGGAAAGGCACGGACTCATTCTGTCCCATCGGCCGTCCGAGTTCGACCGTCCGGCCGTGAGGCGGTGCGACCCCCCGCCTGTGACACGCCTGTGACAGTCGGGGGACACCGCGATGAAGTGGGCCGGGCAGGCTTTTCGACATCAAGGACCTACGGACTCCGAACGACGGGGGGCGCGGAATGAACGCACTGCACAGCACCACCTCAAGCGCAGTTGTCACGCGTCTCCACGACGTCACGCGGAGCACGGAGAAGTCCGGCGCGGTGAACGGACGGGGGTGCGTTCGCGGCGTCGGGCGTCAGTACAAGGCGCCGTACATGGTCGCCGTGGCTGACGGGGCAGCGGTGTACGGGGAGGTCACGGGGGAGCGCTCCGGTTGTTCGGAGGCCGAGTTCACGGCCTACGTCCAGGAGCGCCGGGCCTCCCTGTACGCCACCGCCTACCACCTGACCGGTGACCGGTTCGAGGCCGAGGACCTGCTGCAGAGCGCGCTGTTCTCCACGTACCGCGCCTGGGACCGGATCAGCGACAAGGCCGCGGTCGGCGGCTACCTGCGGCGCACCATGACCAACCTGCACATCAGCGCCTGGCGCCGGCGCAAGCTCAACGAGTACCCGACCGAGGAGCTCCCGGAGACGGTGGGCGAGACGGACGCGATGCGGGGCACCGAGCTGCGCGCGGTCCTGTGGCAGGCCCTGGCCCGGCTGCCCGAGCTCCAGCGCACGATGCTGGTGCTGCGCTACTACGAGGGCCGTACGGATCCGGAGATCGCGGAGATCCTGGACATCAGTGTCGGCACGGTGAAGTCGAGCATCTGGCGCTCGCTGCGGAGGCTGCGCGAGGACGAGGTGCTGAGCTTCGGCCGTGACGAGGAGGAGTCCTTCGGGCAGCTTGTCGCCTGAAGGCGGTACGGGGGACCACGGGGGAAACGGGGGACCACGGGGGAAAACGGGGGACCGTACGGGGGTAACGGGGTAACCGGGCGACCGGGTACGGGGGAGAACGGCGAGGGCCGGACAGGATCGGGGGATCCTGTCCGGCCCTCGGCGCGTTCGGCGGGCGTTCGGCGCGCGGGCGACCGGATCGGCCGGTCGGCCGGGTCAGCGGGTCGCGGGGGTGCGGCAGCGGCCGGCCGCGGCGGCGGCCAGGCGGCCCAGGGCCTCGTCCTTGGCGCAGGGGTGGGCGCCCAGGGCGGTCTGGCGGGCGACGATGGAGCGCTCGGCGCGCATCAGGCGCCAGCCGCGGCGCAGCAGGAAGGGCACCGACTTGCGGCCCTCCTTCAGGTCGCGGAGCAGCCGGCGGCGGAAGGTCGTCGACGGGCGGCCGCGCAGGCAGAGCGCGTCGGCGAGGACGCCGAGCTCGCGGCAGCGCTCCACGATGTCGGCGGCGAAGATGCCCTCCGCGACGAACAGCGGGGTCCGCTCGATGTCGAGCGTCTCGTGGTCCACGCGCGAGCTGGTGGCGATGTCGTACACGGGGACGGCGGTCCGGCCGCTGCGGCAGAGCTCGACGATCGCGGCGACCGCCGCGTCCCCGTCCCAGGAGAGCGGGGAGTCCCAGTCGATGTCCGCGCTGCCCTCGACCAGCGGCAGCGTGGGGTCGTCGGCCTCCTTGTAGAAGTCGTCGAGGCGCAGCACCGGCAGTCCGGTGACGGCGGCGAGGGACGACTTGCCGGAACCTGAGGGGCCCGCGAGCAGGACGACACGGGTCGGGATCGGTTGGGAACTCACGGGACACCAGTGTGAACCATTACCCCGTAAAGGGGACCACCGAGGCGGCCCGTTGGTATCGAGCATCACACCTCCACTACTGTCTGTGCCCGCTCGCTCACTTTACGGAAGGATCTTCATGGCACGGCACGCACAAACCCGGACCACCCGCCGCGGCGCCCTGTTGAGGGCCGGACTCACCGTCACCGCGGCCGGTGCGGCGGTGCTCGGCGCGGGCGCCGCGGGGGCTCAGGCCGCCGCCCCGCTGCCGCTCCCGGTCGACTCGCTGACCCGGACGGACGCCGCCGCCGCCGGCGCGGGCGCCGTCGAGGGCGTCGGCCAGGGCGTCGCCCCGCTGACCCGGCTCCAGCTCGACCCGCTCGCCAACACCGGCGTCGACCCGCTCGACAACGGACTCGGCACCCAGATCGCCGACTTCAAGCCGGTCGGCACCAACCTGGTCACCGACCACGTCACGAAGGGCGGGGCGCTGGCCGACCTTCCGGTCGCGGGGCCGCTGACCCAGGGGCTGCTTCCGTAGCGCCGGCGGCGACGGCCGCGACGGGCGCCTCGGGCGCGGCCTCGGGGGCCGCGCCGGGGCCGGCCCGGCGGGACCTCTCGTACGGGACGCCGGTACGGCGACGGCCCCCGGGGTGTCCCCGGGGGCCGTCGCGCGCGGTGCGGGCCGCCGTCAGTACGAGGAGCCGCTCGCGCCCAGCGAACCCGTCGGGTGCCAGACCGTCTTCGTCTCCAGGAACGCGGTCATGCGGTCCGTGCCCGGGGACGCGGTGAAGTCCTCGGTGCGCGGGCGCAGGACGCGCTTCAGGTTGTCCGCCGCCGCGATCTCCAGCTCGCGCGCCAGGCCGGCGTCCGCGCCGGTCAGGTCGATCGCGTTGACGTCCTGGTGGGCCGCCAGGTGCGGGCCCATCTCGGCGGCCTTGCCGGAGAGCAGGTTGACCACGCCGCCCGGCAGGTCGGAGGTGGCCAGCACCTCGCCCAGGGACAGTGCCGGGAGCGGGGCCTTCTCGCTGGTGACGACGACCGCCGTGTTGCCGGTCGCGATGACCGGGGCGATCACCGAGACCAGGCCGAGGAAGGACGACTCCTGCGGGGCGATCACGGTGACGACACCGGTCGGCTCCGGGGTCGACAGGTTGAAGTACGGGCCCGCCACCGGGTTGGCGCCGCCCACGACCTGGGCGATCTTGTCGGTCCAGCCCGCGTACCAGACCCAGCGGTCAATCGCCGCGTCCACGACCGCCGCCGCCTTCGACTTCGACAGGCCCTCGGCCTCGCCGACCTCGCGCACGAACTGGTCCCGGCGGCCCTCCAGCATCTCGGCCACGCGGTAGAGGATCTGGCCCCGGTTGTAGGCCGTCGCGCCCGCCCAGCCGCCGAAGGCCTTGCGCGCGGCGACGACCGCGTCACGGGCGTCCTTGCGGGAGGAGAGCGGCGCGTTGGCCACCCAGTTGCCCTTGGAGTCCGTCACCTCGTACACCCGGCCGCTCTCGGAACGGGGGAACTTGCCCCCGACGTACAGCTTGTAGGTCTTGAAGACGTTCAGCCGCGTCTGCTGCTCAGACATCGAGGTAGGCCTCCAGACCGTGACGGCCGCCCTCGCGGCCGAAGCCCGACTCCTTGTAGCCGCCGAAGGGCGAGGTCGGGTCGAACTTGTTGAACGTGTTGGCCCAGACGACCCCGGCGCGGAGCTTGTTGGCGACCGCGAGGATCCGCGAGCCCTTCTCCGTCCAGATGCCCGCCGACAGGCCGTACTGGCTGTTGTTGGCCTTGGCGACGGCCTCGTCGGGCGTACGGAAGGTCAGCACCGACAGGACCGGGCCGAAGATCTCGTCGCGGGCCACGGTGTGCGCCTGCGTGACGCCCGTGAAGAGCGTCGGGGCGAACCAGTAGCCGGCCGACGGGAGCTCGCAGGCGGCGGACCAGCGCTCCGCGCCCTCCGCCTCGCCCCGCTCGACGAGCGAGGTGATCCGGGCCAGCTGCTCCTCGGAGTTGATCGCGCCGATGTCGGTGTTCTTGTCGAGCGGGTCGCCCAGGCGCAGGGTGCTCAGGCGCCGCTTCAGCGAGTCCAGCACCTCGTCGTGGACCGACTCCTGGACCAGCAGGCGGGAGCCCGCGCAGCAGACCTGGCCCTGGTTGAAGAAGATGCCGTTGACGATGCCCTCGACGGCCTGGTCGATGGGGGCGTCGTCGAAGACGATGTTGGCGCCCTTGCCGCCCAGCTCCAGGGTGAGCTTCTTGTCCGTGCCCGCCACCGACTTGGCGATGGCCCGGCCGACCGCGGTCGAACCGGTGAAGGCGACCTTGTTCACGTCCGGGTGCTCGACCAGGGCCGCGCCCGTGTCGCCGTACCCGGGAAGGATGTTGACGACGCCCTTGGGCAGGCCCGCCTGACGGCAGATGTCCGCGAAGAACAGGGCGGACAGCGGGGTCGTCTCGGCCGGCTTCAGGACGACCGTGTTGCCGGTCGCGAGGGCCGGGGCGATCTTCCACGCCAGCATGAGCAGCGGGAAGTTCCACGGGATGACCTGGCCGGCCACGCCCAGCGGGCGCGGGTCCGCGCCGTAGCCGGCGTGGTCCAGCTTGTCGGCCCAGCCCGCGTAGTAGAAGAAGTGCGCGGCGACCAGCGGGAGGTCCGCGTCGCGGGTCTCCTTGATCGGCTTGCCGTTGTCCAGGGTCTCCAGGACGGCCAGCTCGCGGCTGCGCTCCTGGATGATCCGGGCGATCCGGAAGAGGTACTTGGCGCGCTCGGAGCCGGGCAGTGCCGACCACTTCTCGAAGGCCTTCCGCGCCGCCTTCACCGCGCGGTCCACGTCCTCGGTGCCCGCCTGGGCGACCTCGGACAGGACCTCCTCGGTCGACGGGGAGATGGTCTTGAAGACCTTGCCGTCGGCCGCCTCGACGAACTCGCCGTCGATGAACAGGCCGTAGGAGGGTGCGATGTCGACGACGGACCGGGACTCGGGCGCCGGCGCGTACTCGAATGCAGATGCCATGTTGATCAGTCCACCGTCACGTAATCGGGGCCGGAGTAGCGGCCGGTCGCCAGCTTCTGACGCTGCATCAGCAGGTCGTTCAGCAGGCTGGAGGCACCGAAGCGGAACCAGTGGTTGTCCAGCCAGTCCTCGCCGACGGTCTCGTTGACCAGGACCAGGAACTTGATGGCTTCCTTGGTGTTACGGATGCCGCCCGCGGGCTTCACGCCGATCTGGACGCCGGTCTGGGCGCGGAAGTCGCGCACGGCCTCCAGCATCAGGAGCGTGTTGGCGGGGGTGGCGTTGACCGCGACCTTGCCGGTCGAGGTCTTGATGAAGTCCGCGCCGGCCATCATGCCGAGCCAGGAGGCGCGGCGGATGTTGTCGTACGTGGACAGCTCGCCCGTCTCGAAGATCACCTTCAGGCGGGCGCGGTCGCCGCACTCCGCCTTGATCGCGGCGATCTGCTCGTAGACCTTCAGGTAGTGGCCGGCGAGGAAGGCGCCACGGTCGATGACCATGTCGATCTCGTCGGCGCCCGCGGCGATGGCGTCGGCCGTGTCGGCCAGCTTCACCGGCAGCGCGGCGCGCCCGGCCGGGAAGGCGGTGGCGACCGAGGCGACCTTGACGCCGGAGCCCGCGACGGCGGCCTTGGCGGTGGCCACCATGTCGGGGTAGACGCAGACGGCGGCGGTCGTCGGGGTGGTGCGGTCGGTCGGATCGGGGTTGACGGCCTTGGCGGCGAGCGCCCGGACCTTGCCCGGGGTGTCCGCGCCTTCGAGCGTCGTCAGGTCGATCATGGAGATGGCCAGGTCGATGGCGTAGGCCTTGGCCGTGGTCTTGATCGAGCGGGTACCGAGGGACGCGGCGCGCGCCTCCAGGCCGACGGCGTCGACGCCGGGCAGCCCGTGGAGGAAACGGCGCAGCGTGCTGTCGGACGCGGTCACGTCGGCGAAAGCGTGTGCTGCGGTTGCAGTGGTGGGCATGGTCACCAGTCGAGCATATCTACGCGCGTAGCGGCCTGTACAGGGGGCCGCTCGGACGAGCGGGTGAAAGCGCAGGTGGGTGCGGGGGAGCGGTGGGGCGGGTGAGGTCTGTCACATGCCTGTGACACGGAGCGGACAGGTCCCTCACCCGAGATCCATAACGTTGCTTCCGCAGCCAGCCAGAACTCACCGGCCCCGACCGAACGAGATGTCAGCGGCATGCGGCTCTTCCCACCCGACCTTTCTGACTTCACGGGAGTCGTTATGCGCACCGCCCTCCGCACCGCCGTCGCCACCGCCCTCCTCACGGGCCTGGCGATCACCCCGGCCGTCGCCACCGCGAGCGCCTTCGCGGCGGACGGCCCGTCGGCCACGGCGGCGAACGACGGCACCCTCGTCCGGACCGAGACCCTCGCCGACGGCACCGTCGTCAAGGTCTACCGGCTCGGCCCGGCGTCCTACCGCGCCGAGGCCTTCGTGAACGGGCAGTCGGTCGGCGCCATCGACGCCAACGGGCGCCCCGCGGCGAGCAACAACAACGGAGCCTTCCTCGTCCTCTTCGAGGACGGCCGCACGGTCTCGTGGGCGGGCAACAACGCCCACGACACCCCGCTGGGCCTGTACCGGCTGGCCGACGGCACCGTCCTGGAGCTCGGCAAGAACCCGAAGGACGGCCGCCTCGGCCTCCAGCTGGTCGAGAACGGCAAGGGCCGCGGCTTCACCTACACCCACGACCCGGTGCGCACGGTGTGGACGTACGGGAAGGCCGTCGTCGTCCTGGGGTCCGGCGGCGGCGAGTTCGCCGCGTACCTCCCCGGCTCGGCCCGGCAGGCCGCCCCGGTCTTCCTCGGCAGGAACACTCCGAAGCCCACCCCGTCCCCGGAGAAGCCCCGCCCGCCGGCCCGGATCATCAGCGGCCCCACCACCGTCGCCCCGTGCACCGTCACCGAGGTCATCGCCTCGGTCTACGGCGGCGGCTGGACCGTCGCCCTCACCCACGACCTGAAGAAGGGCCCGAAGGCCGTCCTCAAGGACGAGAAGGGCAAGGTCCTGGAGACGGTCGACCGCGCCCACCCCGGCCCGACCGGACTCGGCATGAAGATCGAGCGGCCCGGCACCCGCGCCCCGCGCTTCGGGCAGCACACCAACGGCGGGGACACCGCGCCGTACCAGTGGAACGACTTCCCGAAGCTGCCGAAGGACTGCGGCAAGAAGCCCGCCACCCCCGCGCCCACCACCGGCACGGGCGCCGGCACCCAGGGCGGTCAGACCTCCGTCGTGCCCAAGGGCGGCGTCGCCGCCGGGGCCGAGTTCGGCACCGTCGAGCAGGGCAACGACACCGCGCTGCTCGCCTCCGGCGCCGGAGCCGCCGTGGTCGTCGCCGGCCTCGGGTTCACCGCCCGGCGCCGCCGCGCCGCCACCCGCGGCTGACACCGGCCCCGTACCTCCACCTCCCACACCTCCACCTCCCACGCCCCACCCGTGACACCCCACACCCCTACGGCGGGCCGCCCCTCCTCCTCGGCGGCCCGCCGGACCCCGTTCCCGTCTCCCGGAGCACGCCCATGAACCGCCGCCCCCTCCTGCTCACCCTCGCCGCGGCCGCCGTCGCGCTCGCGGGCTGCGCCGCGCCCGCCGAGGCGCCCCAGGGGCCCGCCGTCCCGGCCCCGCGGGTCACGGCGACCGCGGCACCCGCGCCGGCCGCGCAGCTCGCCACGGCGCCGATGCCGCGCTCGAAGCCGGTGCGCGTGCGGGTGCCCGCGGCGGGCGTCGACGCCGGGCCGCTGCTGGACCTCGGCCTCAACCCGGACGGCACGGTCCAGGTGCCCACGGTCGCCCAGGCCGACCGGATCGGCTGGTACGACAAGGGCGTCACGCCCGGCGAGACCGGCCCCGCCGTCCTGATCGGGCACTTCGACACCGCCGAGGGGCCCGCCGTGCTCAAGGACGTGGCGAGGATCCGCGTCGGCGACCGCGTCACCGTCACCCGCGCCGACGGCACCGACGCCGTCTTCCGCGTACGCGAGCTGGAGCAGGTCGGCAAGAACGCCTTCCCGACCCGCAAGGTGTACGGGGACACCCGGCGGCCCGAGCTGCGGCTGATCACCTGCGGCGGCGAGCTGGTCGACGGCCACCGCCCCGACAACATCGTCGTGTACGCGGATCTGGTCACCCGAGCCGCGTGAGCCGAACGAGGAGCGCTGAGGCACAATCGGCCCCATGACGACCCCCGAGCCGCCCTCCCAGCAGCCCTCCGAGCCCGCCTCCGCCGACCGCGTCTACCGGTCCGGCATGGGCATCGCGGGCGGGGTCACCCTGCTCGTCCTCGCCGCGCTCCTCGGCGGCGACTCGCTGTTCCGCGGCGAGGGCCGCGTCCCGTGGATGGCGCTCGCCGGTCTGGTCCTCGTGGTCCCCCTGATCGTCGCCTTCACGATCCGGCCGGCCGTCTTCGCCAACGACGAGCGGCTGCGGATCCGCAACCCGTTCCGCAGCATCGTGCTGCCCTGGGGCTCGGTCGCCGACATCCGCGCCAGCTACTCCAGCGAGGTGTTCACGCAGGACGGCGCCACGTACCAGCTGTGGGCCATCCCCGTCTCCCTGCGCCAGCGCAAGCGCGCCGCCCGCCAGGCCGCGCGCGCCTCCCAGGACGACCCGCACGGCCGCTCGTCGGCCACCGCCGACGTCACCGACTCCAAGGCCCGGACCGCCCCCGCCGACCAGACCGTCGCCGATCTGCGCGATCTGGCCGAGCGCCGTGGCGGGCGCCCCGAGGCGCAGGGCGCGCCGCAGATCCGCTGGGCGTACGAGATCATCGCGCCCGCGGCGGCCGGGCTCGTGCTGCTCATCGTGCTCTCCGTGACCGGCTGAGGCGGGTCCGGACCGAGCCGTCCACCCGAACGGCCGAGGGCCGGGTGCGCACCTCACGGTGTGCACCCGGCCCTCGGGCGTTGTCGCCAAGCCGCTTGGTCAGGGGCCGTAGAACCCGGCGACGTCGGCGATGAGGTCGACGCTGCCGTTGCGGTTGTAGAAGGTGACCTTGCCGTCCTTGACCGGGACCACGACGAGGTTGGGGACCGTCTGGCCCGCGACCACGTTGAGGTTGGACGCGCTGGTGCGGGTCGTGCCGTACGGGTAGACGGAGACGAACGTCGAGGCCGTGGGGTTGGTGGCCGTGACGTTGAGGACGACGGCCGTGACGCCGGTGGCGGGGACGCCGCCCTTCCCCGCGACGGTCAGGGTGACCGTCCCGCCCGCGCCGACCTTCGCCTTGGTGACGCCGGTGCCGTTACGGGTGTCCATCAGGCGGGCCGGGGTGACCGGCTCGTAGAGGGAGCCCGTGGTGCCGCTGGTGTAGTACCCGGCGACGTCGGCGAGCAGGTCGAGCGAGCCGTTGCGGTTGTAGAAGGTGACCTTGCCGTCCTTGACCGGGACCACGACGAGGTTCGGGACCGTCTGGCCCGCGACCACGTTGAGGTTCGACGCGCTGGTGCGGGTCGTCCCGTACGGGTAGGCCGACACGAACGTCGACGCCGTCGGGTTCGTGGCCGTGACGTTGAGGACGACGGCCGTGACGCCCGTGGCGGGGACGCCGCCCTGGCCCGCGACCGTCAGGGAGACCGTCTTGTCCGCGCCCAGCTTCGCCTTCGGCACGCCGATGCCGGAGCGCGTGTCCATCAGGCGGTTCGGCGTCACCGGCTCGTACAGCGAGCCCTTGCCCGACAGCGTGTAGTACCCGGCGACGTCGGCGAGCAGGTCGAGCGAGCCGTTGCGGTTGTAGAAGGTGACCTTGCCGTCCTTGACCGGGACCACGACCAGGTTCGGGACGGTCCGGCCGGCGACCACGTTGAGGTTCGACGCGCTGGTGCGGGTCGTCCCGTACGGGTACGCCGAGACGAACGTCGACGCCGTCGCGTTGGTCGCCGTCACGTTCAGGACCACGGCCGAGACGCCCTTCGCGGGCACCCCGCCCCTGCCCGCGACCGTCAGGGTGACCGTCTTGCCGGCGCCGATCTTCGCCTTGGCGACACCGACGCCGGAGCGGGTGTCCATCACGCGCGTCGGCGTCACCGGCTCGTACCGCCCGGTGGCCAGCGTGGACTGCCCGCGCACCAGCGCCACGTCGCCGGTCCGGGTGAGCGCCGGGCCCACGCCGTCCGCCGGGGCGGCCGTCAGGGTCCAGTCGTACAGCCCGTCCGGCAGCGCGTTCCCGGCCGCGTCCTTCCCGTCCCAGTCGGGCTTCACCAGGCCGCGGGCCTCGCCGCCCTCAAGGGTGCGCACGACGGTGCCCGCGCTGTCGCGGACGTCCATCCGCCAGGAGGCGGCGGGCTTGTTCAGCCACCACTTCGCGGCCCACGTCGGCTTCGCCGCCCCGCGGTCGAGGATCTTCGTCTCCTCGGCGTCGAGGAGACGAAGCGGCGAGGCGGGGACGCCGGTCGGCACGACGTGGATGTTCTGGTCCGCGTCCACGAGGCTCACGTGGCCGCCGAAGCGGTCGACCGTCCAGCCGTAGTTCGGCCGGGAGTCGGCCACGGTCCCCACCGCACGGGTCGCGCCGCCGCCGCGCAGCGGGGTGACGGAGACCGTGCCGCCCTTCTCGTGGGCGAGGTAGCCGTCGCCGAGCAGGGCGTTGGTGTGCGCCGGCAGGGAGACGTTCGCGAGGGTGTCGAGGTTCTTCACGCCCGTGCTCGACGCGCACTTCCAGTACGCGAAGGAGCCCACGACCTGGAGCCCGGTGAGGTCGCAGCCGGCCAGCTTCACCGTGCGCCTCGTCGTGCCGGTGCGGACGTCGACCGCGTCGACGGTGCCGGTGGCGGTGGACTCGGCCCACAGGGTGTCGCCGTCGAGCGAGGTCTGCCGGGTGCCGAGGTCGCGGCGGAACACGACCTTGCGGCTGTCGAGGTCGAGGACCTCGCGGGTGACGGCCGGGCCCGAGTTGACGCGCGCGATGTACGACACGTAGCGGCCCGAGAGCAGGAACTCCTCGCCGTACTTCTCGGGCTCGGCACCGGTCCAGTCGCGGTCGTCCAGGCCGCCGCCCGGGTCGACCACGTACAGGCTGCCCGGGTACGCCTGGAAGACCAGCCGCCCGTCGCCGGTGGGCTTCACGGGCACGCACCCCGGGAGGCAGCTGCCGGGGATGGCGGTCTCGTGCTCGTACCCCCGGTCGGTCTTCGGGCCCACGGAGAGCTCGCCGGCGACGGTGAGCTTCCGGCTGGTCACCCGGCCGTACATGTCGTCCAGGCCCCGGTGCTCCGCCGCGTGCAGCTCGCCCTGGGCGACGGCGAGCCGCCGGGTCTGGGCGACCGTGTCCGGGGTGTCGTAGAGCTTGGTGAGGACCGGCGCCGAGCCGGGCCCGGGGACGGTGACCTTGTGGACGGCGGGCCGCTCGTCCGCGCCCGTGACCGTGGCGAGGACGCCGCCGTCGGCGGTGGGGACGACGTCGGCCGCGTCGAAGGCCGGGCGGGGCGCCCCGCCCGCCAGCGGGTACAGCACGTACGGGACGTCGCCCAGCTCGACCTTCGTCACCACCAGGACGTCCTGGCCCACCAGCGCCACCGGGTTCCCCTCGGGCACCGGGATCTCCGCCGTGGGCCGGGTGAGGTCGCCGGTCAGGTCCCAGACCTTGAGCTGCTTGGTCCTCCCGTCCCAGCTGGAGGCGCGGGTCCCGGAGACGTCGGGGGCGTAGCCGGTGGTGTCGAACGGGATCGCGGTGGGTTTGACGACCGGATCGGCGAAGGCGACCCAGCCGAGGAGCGTCTTGCCGTTCAGTGAGTAGGCGACGAAGAAGCCCTGCCCGTCGCCCTGCCGGCCGGAGCGCAGTGAAACCGTGGAGATCCAGGCCGATCCGGCCGGGGAGAGCACCTTCACGTCCTTCTGGACGCCGTTCTCGACCGACAGGACGTGGACGGCCTTGTCCTCGCCGTTGGTGATGACCTTGCCGCCCTGGACGCTCGCGAAGTACTGCCGCTGCGGGATCGTCACCGTCCGCTCGGGGCCGGTGGGCCCGTCCTGGAGGACGACCCTGTCGTTGTACTGGCGCGCGATGACGTCACCGCCGCCGCCGTGCAGCGCGTACGAGCGGTCGGGGGCGAACCGGGTGGTCTTCCCGCCCGCGTACGGCACCCAGGAGAAGCCGCGGGAGTCCTCGTGCAGGAAGCCGGTCGCCCCGGCGAAACGCAGCTTGCCCGGACTCGGGAAGTGCTCGGGCGCGATCGTCAGCGGTGCCTGGGCCTGTGCCTGTGCCGTGGTCGCCTCCGCCGCGACCGCCGTCCCCCCGGCGAGCGGTGCGAGCGAGGCGACGGCCGCCGTCACGGCGACCGTGGTCGCCGTCAGACGTCTGCCGCGGGCCGTTCCGGACCTGCCTGATCGTGTGTCACGCACAGTGTCCCCCCTCAGAGTCACTAGTCGTTCACGTGTCAACCTCCCGAGGTTAAAACCTCCGTCTCCGTTCGAACCCCAGGTCGATCGTCACAACCTCGTCCCTGTTCGTCACAGTTCTGTGACAGGGATCCGTGGCGGCTTGCGACACCACTCGGGCCCGCTGCGGGGCCCGCCCCTCACGGCGGCCCCGGCCACACCAGCAGCATGTAGCCCCCCAGCCACGCCGAGGACAGGGCCGCCCCCGTCAGCACCAGGACCGCCGCCGGGCGCCGCGCGCGGGCCAGCGCCAAGGCCACCGGGAGGAGCAGCGGGAAACCCGGCAGGAGGAAGCGGGCGCGCGGGAAATAGACACCGCCGCTCCCCAGGACGACCAGCAGCAGCACCCCCGAGAAGACCAGCAGCGGCAGCGGCTGCCGGTACGCCACGCAGAGCAGGAACAGACCCGCCGACACCACCAGGACCAGCGAGACCACCACCAGGAACAGCTGCGGATGGCGCGCGTAGACGAGCAGCCCGCGCAGCTCCCGCAAGGTGTCCGCGCCCCCGTCCCACTCGTTGGTCCACAGCCGCTGCACCGCGAAGTAGCCGTCCCAGCGACCCAGCCGCACCCCGACCCACGTCACATAGCCGAACCAGCCCAGCGGAGCCGCCAGAGCGGCCGGCAGTGCCCGTCGCTCGCCGCGCCGGACCGCGAGCAGCGCGGCCACCGACATCGCCGCCGCGACCGCGACCCCGGTCGGCCGGGTCAGCCCCGCCGCCACCGCGAGCCCCGCCGCCCACGCCCAGCGGCCCGCCAGGACGGCGTACAGCGCCCAGGCGGCGAGCGCCGTGAACAGCGACTCGGTGTAGCCCATCCACTGCACCACCGCGACCGGCAGCGCCCCCCACAGCACCGCCAGGACCGTGCCCGTACGGCGCCCGTGCAGCCGGTCGCCGACCGCGAAGACCCCCCAGGCGGCGACCAGCGAGCACCCCCACGCGAGCACCAGGCCGACGGAGGCGCGCGACCCCGGGGTCACCCCCGCGACGGCCTTGATCAGCAGCGGGAACAGCGGGAAGAACGCCAGGTTGTTGTGGTTCGTACGGGTGCCCAGCTCGGCGTCGTAGCCGTGGTCGGCGATCCCCAGGTACCAGTGCGAGTCCCAGGAGGTCGCCAGCGTCGGCCACACCCCGTGCCCCTTGAGGTGCGCCCAGCGGGCCAGCACCAGCAGACCGAGCAGCCGTACCGCCAGATAGCCGAGCAGCGCCGGGGTCGCGTGCCGCAGCAGACCGGGCAGCCGCCGGTTCGGCAGGGGAGCGGGGCCGCGCGCGGCGGGGACGGTACGGCGGGGGCGGGGACGGGGGGTCAGCTGGGACGGCACGGGGGACACCGGGTCACCCTCGCCCCGCGCGCGCGGACGCGGGGCGCGCCTTACGTCACCTGCCGTACCCGGTTCACCCGAAAGGGGAGTCGCGGGGGAGTGCCGGGGGAGCCGCGGGAAGCTCCCCCGGGGGAACGCCGGAGGGAATGCCGGAGCGAACGCCGGAGGGGCCCGTACGGAAACGATCCGTACGGGCCCCTCCGGGGCGGCCGCTACAGGCCGGCGGCCTCCGCCAGGTCCTTCTTGATCGCGGCCAGCACCTCGGCGCCGGTCGCCCGGGCCGCCGCCAGCTCGCTCGCGTCGGCGACCGGGACCACGACCTCCAGGTAGCACTTGATCTTCGGCTCGGTGCCGGACGGGCGGACGATCACCCGGGCCTTGTAGGCACCCTCCAGGTGGTAGCGCAGACCGTCGGTCGGCGGCAGCGACTCCGTGCCCTTCGTCAGGTCCTCCGCCGAGACGACCGTCAGGCCCGCCAGGCGCACCGGCGGCTTCGCGCGCAGCGCCGCCATCGCGTCGGCGATCAGGCTCAGGTCCTCCACGCGCACCGACAGCTGGTCCGTGGCGTGCAGCCCGTGGGCCACCGCCAGGTCGTCCAGCAGGTCGGTCAGGGTGCGACCCTGCTCCTTGAGCACCGAGGCCAGCTCGGCGACGAGCAGCGCCGCCGTGATGCCGTCCTTGTCGCGGACGCCGTCCGGGTCGACGCAGTAGCCCAGCGCCTCCTCGTAGCCGTACCGCAGGCCCTCGACACGGGCGATCCACTTGAAGCCGGTCAGCGTCTCCTCATACCCGACGCCCGCCGCCTCCGCGATCCGGCCGAGCAGCGAGGACGACACGATCGACTCGGCGAACACGCCCCGCGCGCCCTTGTGCACGAGGTGCGCCGCCAGCAGCGCGCCGACCTCGTCGCCGCGCAGCATCCGCCAGCCGCCCTCCACCGACGCGTCCGGCACGGCCACCGCGCAGCGGTCGGCGTCCGGGTCGTTGGCGATCACGATGTCGGGGTCCACGGCCCTGGCCGCCTCGAAGGCGAGGTCCATGGCGCCCGGCTCCTCCGGGTTGGGGAACGCGACCGTCGGGAACGCCGGGTCCGGCTCCGCCTGCTCCGCGACCAGCGCCGGCGGCGGGAAGCCGTGCCTGCCGAAGGCCGCCGTCAGGACGTCCTTGCCGACGCCGTGCATGGCCGTGTAGACGGTCCGCACGGTACGGGGGGAGCCGGGGGTCAGCACGGCGTCCGTACGCGCCAGGTACGCCTCCAGGACCTCGTCGCCGAGGGTCTCCCAGCCGGCCTCCGGACGGTCCACGTCGGCCAGCGCGCGCACCGCGTCGATCTCGGCGGCGATCTCCACGTCGGCGGGCGGCGTGATCTGCGAGCCGTCGCCCAGGTACACCTTGTAGCCGTTGTCGCGCGGCGGGTTGTGGCTCGCGGTCACCTCGACACCCGCGACGGCGCCCAGATGCCTTATCGCGTACGCCAGGACGGGCGTCGGCAGCGGGCGCGGCAGGAGGGCCGCGCGCAGCCCGGCGCCGGTCATCACGGCGGCCGTGTCACGGGCGAAGTCGGCGGACTTGTAGCGGGCGTCGTAGCCGATGACGACCAGGCCGCCGCTCTCGCCCTTCGCCTTGAGGTACGCGGCGAGCCCGGCGGCCGCGCGGATGACCACCGCGCGGTTCATCCGCATCGGGCCGGCGCCCAGCTCGCCGCGGAGGCCGGCGGTGCCGAACTGGAGCCGGCCGGCGAAACGGTCGGCGAGCTCGTCGACGGCCCCGCGGTCCAGGAGCGCGCCGAGCTCCTCGCGGGTCTCCGGGTCGGGGTCCTCGGCGAGCCACGCCTGGGCCCGGGCGAGGAGGTCGTCCTGCGTCGTCACGGTGGTGTGCCTTTCGGAGGGTACGGCGGAGAGGGCAGGGCGTGTTCTTTCCCCACCCCGCCCCTTCCCGAACTGGGGGCGGGCCCCCAGACCCCCGTACGGCCTGCGGCCGTGCCCTCGATCGCCGGGCGGGCTGGATGGCCCACCACATTCAGCCACGCCGGCGTTCGAGGCGCGGGGGTCCGGGGGCGGAGCCCCCGGTTACGGGAAGGGGCGGGTGGGGGGAGAAACTCAGATCCGGTCGAGGACCCGCGTCAGCAGCTCGCCCATGCGGGCGGCGGAGTCGCGCCCCGCCTGGAGCACTTCCTCGTGGTTCAGCGGCTCGCCCGAGAGCCCGGCGGCCAGGTTGGTGACCAGGGAGATGCCCAGGACCTCGGCGCCGGCCTCACGGGCCGCGATGGCCTCCAGGACGGTGGACATGCCGACCAGGTCGCCGCCCATGACGCGGACCATGTTGATCTCGGCCGGGGTCTCGTAGTGCGGGCCGGGGAACTGGACGTACACGCCCTCCTCCAGCGTCTCGTCGACCTCCTTGCACAGCGCGCGCAGGCGCGGCGAGTACAGGTCGGTGAGGTCGACGAAGTTGGCGCCGACGATCGGGGAGGCGGCCGTCAGGTTGAGGTGGTCGCTGATCAGGACCGGCTGGCCGGGGCGCATGCCCTCGCGCAGACCGCCGCAGCCGTTGGTCAGGATGACGGTCTTGCAGCCCGCGGCGACGGCGGTGCGGACGCCGTGGGCGACGGCGGCGACGCCACGGCCCTCGTAGTAGTGGGTGCGGCCGAGGAAGACCAGGACGCGCTTCTCGCCGATCTTGTACGAGCGGACCTTGCCGCCGTGGCCCTCGACGGCCGGCGGCGGGAAGCCGGGCAGCTCGGTGACGGGGAACTCGGCCTCGGGGGCGCCCAGCGCGTCGACGGCCGGCGCCCAGCCGGAGCCCATGACCAGGACGACGTCGTGGTTCTCGACTCCGGTCAGCTCGCGAAGGCGCGTGGCAGCGGCCTCGGCGGCCTCGTACGGGGTGGCAGTTGCGTTCACTGGCTCTCTCGCCTCGGGGAGGGGGGTCCGAGGGGAGCCCCGGACGGATTTGATACGCGCAGCAGCCTAGCCGGAGAATCCCTACGCGCGTAGATGACGTTGCGGACGGAGCTGCGATCGTTGTCTTGTCGTTTCCCACGAACGTCCCACGAACGTGTTTCCCGCGCGCGTGTTTCCCGCGCACGCGTCGCGGAAGGGCGCGTTTCCGACAGGCGGGTTCCCGGCGCGTGTGGACGCGCGGGCCCGGGGGAGTGCTCCGCGGAGTCCCGGAGCACCCCGGCGCCCGGCGTCAGCACGGGCGCTTGCGCAGCTCCATCACGTAGTCGTGCGGCGCGCCGGCCGACTCCGCCGCGTCGGCGACCTCGCCCAGGTAGCGCGCGGACGGCAGCCCGCCCTCGTACGCGTTGAGCACGTACATCCAGGCCGGCTCCTCGCCGTCCAGGGTGTGCACCCGCACCCGCATCCGCCGGTAGATGTCGAGGCCGACGCCCTCCCAGCGGTCCAGCGAGTCCTCGTCCATCGGCGCGATGTCGTACAGGGCGACGAAGACCTGGGAGCGCGGCGCCTCCACGACCGTGGCCAGCGCACCCTCCCAGCCCATCTGCTCCCCGCCGAAGGTCAGACGCCAGCCGTTCAGCCAGCCGGTGCCGCGCAGCGGCGAGTGCGGTGCGCGGCGCGTCATGAGCCGCGCGTCGAGGTTGCCGGCGTAGGCGGCGTAGAGCGACATGGGACCGAGGGTACGGGAGGGGGCGGGGTGGATGACGAAGTCCGTGGTAGGGGGCTTGCCCGGGACGGCTCCG
Organism: Streptomyces sp. NPDC023157; assembly: GCF_055560575.1. Lineage (NCBI taxonomy): Bacteria > Bacillati > Actinomycetota > Actinomycetes > Kitasatosporales > Streptomycetaceae > Streptomyces > Streptomyces sp. NPDC023157. Next base: position 159,498 of record NZ_JBVHIL010000004.1, on the reverse strand, counting down.
GAGGCCGGCCGGAGGTCCGGGGGAGGCCCGACCGGAGGCCGGCCGGAGGTCCGCGGGGAGCCTGCGGGAGGTCCCCGGGGGGGTCCGCGGGAGGTCCGACAGGGGCGGCCCGGGGGTGCGATGGGCCGCCGGTGCGCCCCCGGCGCGTGGCTCCCCGGCGCGTACGGGACAATGGGGTACGCACTTGAAGCGTGCGGGACAATGGCGTACGCACTGCAGCCCAGCGGGGGACCCCCCGGCAGAACGAGAGCGCGAGGCGTAGATCCCAGTGACCCGGATCGTGATCATCGGCGGCGGCCCCGGCGGCTACGAGGCGGCCCTCGTGGGCGCCCAACTCGGCGCGGAGGTGACCGTCGTCGACTGCGACGGTCTGGGCGGGGCGTCCGTCCTGACCGACTGCGTCCCCTCCAAGACCCTCATCGCCACCGCGGAGGTGATGACGACCTTCGACTCCTCGTACGAGGAGCTGGGCATCATCGTCGCGGACGACACCCCCCACCTGGAGCAGGCGGCCCGGGTCGTCGGCGTCGACCTCGGGAAGGTCAACCGACGGGTGAAGCGCCTCGCGCTCGCCCAGTCGCACGACATCACCGCCTCCGTCACCCGGGCCGGCGCCCGGGTGCTGCGCGGCCGCGGCCGGCTCTCCGGTCGGCAGGCCATGGACGGCTCCCGCCAGGTGATCGTGACCGCCGCCGACGGCAGCGAGGAGACGATCACCGCCGACGCGGTCCTGATCGCCACCGGCGGCCACCCGCGCGAGCTGCCCGACGCCAAGCCGGACGGCGAGCGGATCCTGAACTGGACCCAGGTCTACGACCTCAAGGAGCTCCCCGAGGAGCTCATCGTGGTCGGCTCCGGCGTCACCGGCGCCGAGTTCGCCGGCGCCTACCAGGCGCTCGGCTCCCGGGTCACCCTGGTCTCCTCCCGCGACCGCGTGCTGCCGGGCGAGGACCCCGACGCCGCCGCCGTCCTGGAAGACGTGTTCCGCCGCCGCGGCATGAACGTCATGGCCCGCTCCCGCGCGGAGTCCGCCAAACGGGTCGGCGACCGCGTCGAGGTCACCCTCTCGGACGGCCGGGTCATCTCCGGCACCCACTGCCTCATGGCCGTCGGCGCCATCCCGAACTCGGCCGGCATGGGCCTGGAGGAGGCCGGTGTCCGGCTGAAGGACTCCGGTCACATCTGGACCGACAAGGTCTCCCGCACCTCCGCCCCCGGCGTGTACGCGGCGGGCGACGTCACCGGCGTCTTCGCGCTCGCCTCGGTCGCCGCCATGCAGGGCCGCATCGCCATGTACCACTTCCTGGGCGACGCGGTGGCCCCGCTCAACCTGAAGACGGTCTCCTCGAACGTCTTCACCGACCCGGAGATCGCCACCGTCGGCTACACCCAGGCCGACGTGGACGCGGGCAAGATCGACGCCCGGGCCGTCAAGCTGCCGCTGCTGCGCAACCCCCGCGCGAAGATGCAGGGCATCCGGGACGGCTTCGTCAAGATCTTCTGCCGCCCGGGCACCGGCATCGTGGTCGGCGGCTGTGTCGTCGCGCCCCGTGCGAGCGAGCTGATCCACCCGATCTCGATCGCGGTCGACAACAATCTGACCGTCGAACAGATCGCAAATGCTTTCACCGTGTACCCCTCCCTGTCGGGCTCGATCGCGGAAGTGGCACGGCAGTTGCACACCCGAAAGACGACGGCCGAGGCGTAACACCCTCCCGGCGTCCCGCTCCGGGACGGCCCGGCACCGCTCCCGCCTGCGGGAACGGTTCGCCGAGTCGGACAACCCCCGGCAAGGCGGGGCATAGTCCTGGCGGTGGACACATCAAAGGCGGGGTCTCCCATACCACTTGGGGACCCCGCCTGTGCGCATCTTCTGCAATTCGGCGCATAGTGCTGAAAAGTATCGGCCGCTCACGTTACTGTCAGTTTCGTGTTCGCTGCAGAACGTCGCCAGTTGATCCTCGAAATGGTGCGGGCCAATGGAGCAGTGTCGCTCCGTGAGCTCGCCCGCGTCGTCCAGACCTCAGAAGTGACCGTACGGCGAGACGTGCGGGCGCTTGAGGCAGAAGGACTCCTCGACCGCCGCCACGGCGGTGCGGTGCTGCCGGGCGGATTCACGCGCGAGTCCGGCTTCCCGCAGAAATCCCATCTCGCGACCGCCGAGAAGACCGCCATCGCCGACATGGCCGCGAGCCTCGTCGAAGAGGGCGAGGCCATCGTCGTCGGCGCGGGAACCACCACGCAGGAGCTGGCCCGCCGGCTCGCCCGGGTGCCCGGGCTCACCGTCGTCACCAACTCCCTGCTCGTCGCCCAGGCCCTCGCCCACGCCAACCGGGTGGAGGTCGTCATGACCGGCGGCACCCTGCGCGGCTCCAACTACGCGCTCGTGGGCAGCGGGGCCGAGCAGTCGCTCCAGGGGCTGCGGGTCTCCCGGGCCTTCCTGTCCGGCAGCGGGCTGACCGCCGAGCGCGGCCTGTCCACCTCCAACATGCTCTCCGCGAGCGTGGACCGGGCGCTGGTGGAAGCGGCGGCGGAGGTGGTGGTCCTCGCCGACCACACCAAGCTGGGTACCGACACCATGTTCCAGACGGTGCCGACCGACGTGATCACCCGCCTGGTCACCGACGAGCCCCCCGCCCACGACGAGCGGGCCGCCACCGAGCTCCAGGCCCTGGCCGACCAGGGCGTGCAGATCGCGGTGGCCGGCACGGGCACGGCGCACGGAGGCGACCAGCACCCCCCGGGCGGCCGCCCGCGCCGTGACGTCCCACTGCCGGGGCAGCGCGGCCGGGTGCAGGCCGGGCAGTTCCGGGGCGGCCCCGGCGGGCCCGGCGGACCGGGTGGCCCCGGTGGTCTCGCGGGCGAGGTGCTCGCGCCCGAACGGCCGGTGCGGGTCGCGGACATGCGGCGGCGCTGAGCGGCGAGGGGTCCGTGCGGGCCCCGGCCGCCGCCGTGCCGCTCAGCTCTTGATGCCGCGCTCAGCTCTTGATGCCCCGCAACGTCAGCGTGAGTAGTCGGTCCGCCAACTCCGGGTCCTCCGGGGAGCGTTCGGCGGCCAGGGCGATGGCGTTGGTGAGCTGTATCAGGTCGCCGATCGACACGTCCTCGCGCACCGCGCCCGCCTCCTGCGCGCGGGTGAGCAGGCGCAGGCCCGCCGCCCGGAGCGGCTCGCTGCACTCGGCGAGTGCCGAACTCCGGTCGTGCGACGCGGACATGAGCGCGACCGCGAGGCCGCGGTACTCGCCCGCGTGGGTGATCAGGGTGCGCAGCCAGGCGACGAGGGCCGTGCAGGGCTCGGGGGCGTCGGCGAGCTCCGCCGAGTGGCGCAGGAGCGCGGCCAGGGCGTCCTGGAAGACGGCGCCGAGCAGGGCCTCACGGCTGGGGAAGTGCCGGTACAGGGTGCCGATGCCGACCCCGGCGCGGCGCGCGATGTCCTCCAGGGACGCGTCCGTCCCGTGGGCGGCGAAAGCGGCGCGGGCCTCGGCGAGCAGCCGCTCGTGGTTCCGGCGCGCGTCGGCACGCATCCGTACTCCTCCATGCCTGGGGCCGGTTCGACGAAGGGCCCGCAGGCGGTCGACGCCTGCGGGCCCTTCGTACCGTACCCCGGTGTCCGGGGCCCCGGTTCAGTCCTTGATCTCGCAGATCGCGGCGCCGGAGGTGATCGAGGCGCCGACCTCGGCGGACAGGCCCTTGACGGTGCCGGAACGGTGCGCGTTCAGCGGCTGCTCCATCTTCATGGCCTCCAGGACGACGATCAGGTCGCCCTCCTTGACCTCCTGGCCCTCCTCGACGGCCACCTTGACGATGGTGCCCTGCATCGGGGACGCGAGGGTGTCGCCGGAGGCGGTCGGGCCGGACTTCTTCGCGGCGCGGCGCTTCGGCTTGGCGCCGGCGGCGAGACCGGTGCGGGCCAGCGTCATGCCGAGCGAGGACGGCAGGGAGACCTCAAGACGCTTGCCGCCGACCTCGACGACGATCGTCTCGCGGCCGCTCTCGTCCTCCTCGGCCTCACCGCCCGCCGGGGCGAACGGCTTGATCTCGTTGACGAACTCGGTCTCGATCCAACGGGTGTGGATGCGGAACGGGTCGGCGGTGAACGCCGGGTCGACCACGACGGCCTGGTGGAACGGGATGGCGGTCGCCATGCCCTCGACCTTGAACTCGGCGAGCGCGCGGGAGGCACGCTGCAGCGCCTGCTCGCGGGTGGCGCCCGTGACGATCAGCTTCGCGAGGAGCGAGTCCCAGGCCGGGCCGATGACCGAGCCGGACTCGACGCCGGCGTCCAGGCGGACACCCGGGCCGGTGGGCGCGGCGAAGGTGGTGACGGTGCCGGGGGCCGGGAGGAAGTTGCGGCCCGGGTCCTCGCCGTTGATGCGGAACTCGAAGGAGTGACCGCGGATCTCCGGGTCGCCGTAACCGAGTTCCTCGCCGTCGGCGATCCGGAACATCTCACGGACCAGGTCGATGCCGGTGACCTCTTCGGTGACCGGGTGCTCGACCTGGAGGCGGGTGTTGACCTCCAGGAAGGAGATCGTGCCGTCGACGCCGACCAGGAACTCGACGGTTCCGGCGCCGACGTAGCCGGCCTCCTTCAGGATGGCCTTGGACGCCGCGTACAGCTCGGCGTTCTGAGCCTCCGACAGGAACGGGGCCGGGGCCTCCTCGACCAGCTTCTGGTGCCGGCGCTGGAGGGAGCAGTCACGGGTCGAGACGACGACCACGTTGCCGTGCGAGTCGGCGAGGCACTGGGTCTCGACGTGCCGCGGCTTGTCCAGGTAGCGCTCGACGAAGCACTCGCCGCGGCCGAAGGCGGCGACGGCCTCGCGGACGGCGGAGTCGTAGAGCTCCGGCACCTCTTCGAGGGTGCGGGCGACCTTCAGACCGCGGCCACCGCCACCGAAGGCGGCCTTGATCGCGATCGGCAGGCCGTGCTCCTCGGCGAAGGCGACGACCTCGTCGGCGCCCGAGACCGGGTCCGGGGTGCCGGCGACCAGCGGGGCGCCGGCGCGCTGCGCGATGTGGCGCGCGGCGACCTTGTCACCGAGGTCGCGGATGGCCTGCGGCGGCGGGCCGATCCAGGTGAGGCCGGCGTCGAGGACGGCCTGGGCGAACTCGGCGTTCTCGGAAAGGAAGCCGTAGCCCGGGTGGATCGCGTCGGCGCCGGAATCCGCGGCCGCCTGGAGCACCTTGGCCATGTCCAGGTAACTGGTGGCCGGGGTGTCACCGCCCAGGGCGAACGCCTCGTCGGCCGCGCGGACGTGCAGAGCGTCCCGGTCCGGATCGGCGTAGACGGCTACGCTGGCGATCCCGGCGTCCCGGCAGGCCCGGGCGACGCGGACAGCGATTTCGCCACGGTTGGCGATGAGCACCTTGCGCACGATGGCTCCCTCCTTGAAACAAGCTGAGTTTAGGGACTGCCGACACGGCCTTTCGACCCGTCCCCAGTGGTGAGCTTGCCCACACGGAGCGTGATACGAGGCCTGCTCGGGTCGTGAAATCCCTTGTCGCACCACGGTACGCAGGGTTTCTTTACGGCACAGTAGCTCCGAGGTGTGGCGCAGGTCTCTGTTCGCGCGACCAGTCGCCAAATGGGTTTCTTTGTGGAGTCCCTACGAATGGCGCAATCATTCTTTGCCCGAGCGCCGCCGTTCCGCTCCACGGCACGAACCCTTGTCCAGGGTTTTACCGGCCAGTAGCCTTCGCCCTGTCGTACGTACCGGAGGTAACAGCGTTCTCAGGGGGGTGGCCGAGGTGGCCCGCAGACCGATAGCACTCGTGACGGCCGCGGTGCTCTTCCTCGAAGCACCCGGAATCATCGCGTTCAACGCCGTGATGGCCCGCTTCGTGAAGGCCCAGTCGATGTCCCTCGACGGACTGCGTCCGGACGCGATGTACACCGGCACCTGGGCCCTCGGCCTCGGCTCCGGCGCCCTCCTCGTCCTCTGCGGCCTCGTCCCCCTCATCGCCGCGATCCGCGACCGCCGCCCCGGCCGCGCGGGCCGCGCCCTGCTCATCGGCTGCGCGGTCGTCCACGGCATCCTCGGCGCGGTGACGGTCGGCCTCATGGGCTGGCTCGCCTTCGCCTTCATGATGCTGGTCGTCGCCCTCATCGTGCTCACGCTGGTGGCGTACGGGGAGCCCAAGGCGGCCGAGGAGCGGGCCCCGGCTCCCGCGTGAGGACGAGGACCTCGCTGCCCATGCCGACGAGGAGGTCGTCGTGGTGGACGGCGAGGACGTCGGGGGAGAGCGGGAGGGCGAGCGTCCCGGTGAGACGCGCCGCGGCCAGGTCGTAGATCCACAGTGTCCGGTCCATGCAGCTGACCACCGCGTGCGGCCGCCCGTCGAGGACGGCGCAGTGCAGGTAGGTGATCTGGGAGTCGCGCCCGGGCAGTCGGACGCCCATCTCGCGCGTCGTCAGGTCCCAGACGCGGACCCCGCCTCCGTGGTCCCCGACGACGGCGACCGGGCGCCCGTGCAGGATGGTGCAGTCGATCGCCGTCACCCGCTCGGCGCAGCCTGCCAGCCTGCCCACCTCGCGGCCGGTCAACGCGTGGCGCAGTAGGACCGGACCGTCCCCTTCACCGGTGAGCAGCACCGGCTCGCCGCCCAGTGAGGTGACGGCGAGCGCCCGGTGGTGACTGCGGGAGGGGAACGTGCGCCGGGTGCCCCGGTCGATCTCCCACCGTGTCAGCACGTCGCCGCAGGACACCACGAAGGACCGGTCGCCCGAGCGGAATGCCACGAGGCCGCTCAGCGTGCCCTGGTCGTCGCTGTCTCCGACCACGAGCGTCTCCGTGCGCCGCGCCAGGTCCCAGACGGTCACCCCGCCGTCTGCCGAGGCCGTGATCACGTGCCCCGGCGAGCCGGGTGCCGGGACGAGGGCGGTGTACGCGGTGTGGCGGCCCGTCAGGGCCCCGCGCGGGGTGCCCTGACGCAGGTCCCACAGGCGCAGACTCCCTTCGTAGCCGGCCGTCACGAGGCAGGGGGCGCCGTCCAGTTCGGTGACGGCCGCCCCGTACACCGTGTACATGTGCCCGGAGGGCCCGGTTCCGTGCAGGGGCCGCTCCTCCAGGTCCCAGACGCGCACGTTGGTGTCCTCCAGGGAGACCGCGTACGTCCGGTCGGCGACTTCCTGGCACGTGACGTGTCCCACCAGGCCCGAGTGGCCCGTCAGCCGGTGCCGTTCCGTGCCGTCCCCCAGATCCCACACACGTACCGTCTGGTCCCCGCACGCGGCGACCGCGTGGGGACGCCCGCCCAGGGTCACCGTGGTCAGCCCGAAGATCTGGCCGTACTCGGGGACTCCCAGGGAACGTTCCGAACCGTCGGTGAGGTCCCAGACGGTGAGGCTGTGTCCGGCGCCCCGGCTGACGAGATGGGGGCGTCCGTCGAGGGTCGGGCAGGCGACGGCGAACACCGGAGCGCCGGCGATCAGGGGAGCCCGCCGACGGCCGGTGATCAGGTCGACCAGAATGATCACGCCGGTTCTGATGGGGACCAGTACGGCGTGGGGGTGTCCGTCCAGCACCGTCCACGCGCGCAGTTCGAGCTCGTCGTCCCCGCGCCGCCGGGGGAACGCGACGACGCGGTGCGAGTCCGAGGCCAGATCGATGACGACCAGCTCGTCCCGGTGCCCCAGGGCGACCGCGTGCTCCCGGTTCTCCCACGGGACGCACAGCAGGTTCCGGCCCGTCAGGCCGGGCACCTTCGTGAGCGGGCGCGGGGTGAGCGTGGCGAGGTCCCACAGGACGAGATCACCGTCGTAGCCGGCGGACACCACGCAGGCCCGGCCCTCGACCGTGCAGAACGCGGACAGGGACGTCTGCCGGTCGACGTGCAGCATCTGATGCGCACCCGTACCGAGGTTCCACAGATGGAGTCGGCCCATGCCGGTGAGGCCCACCGCGTACCACTGCCCGTGCAGCTCCACGCAGCTCGCCGCGCTGAGCGAGGTCTTCGTGTGGAACGACCCCACCAACGCCGTATGCACCTCCGACCCCGTCGCCCACCGAGGCCGCCACGTCCGCGTCCGCGCCAGCTCGCCCGCCGCCTCCCGCTCCCCGAAGCGGGCCGCGTCCACCGCGAGGACGTCTCTGCGGCCCGCCTCGTCCAGGCCGCGGTGGACGTCGGACGAGGTCCGGTACACCGAGCGCCACAGGCGGCCCCGTGCCGTCCGTACGGAGGCCAGCGCGCGGAGCAGTTCCGGTGGGTGGGCGTGGACCAGGTACTCGGGGTCGGCGAGGAGCGCGTCCAGGGAGCCGCCCGCCGCCGCGTGGGTCGCGAGGTGTTCGCGGACGTACGGGTGGGCCGCCGGCCAGTCGCGCAGGCCGGTGCGCGGGTCCTCGGGGACGCCCGCGAGGAGGGCGGCGGCGAGGGCGCGGTGGGCGTCGGTGTCGGGGCCCGCTTCGGCGCGGAGCCATTCGGCCATCGTCTCGTGGAAGAGGCGGTAGGCGGAGCCCGCGGGGGTGGCCGTCTCCACGAGGTAGGCGCCCGCGTGTTGGTGCAGCCAGCGCAGCTCGTCCTGGGCGCAGGGCAGCCCCGACAGGGCCTCGGCCAGCGGGCCCCACAGCGTGGACCAGGGCAGGCCCGCGCCCTGTGCGTACGCGAGGGGGCGCAGCAGGCGTTCGACGCGCGGCCGGTCGGGGCCGAAGCGGGCCAGGTAGGCGGCGAAGGCCTGGCCCGCGTCGTCGGGCAGGGCCTGTTCCCAGCCGGGGCGGGAGGTGTCGGCCTCGGTCTGGCCGTCGACGAGGGCGCGGGCGGTCATCCGGGCCACCAGGAACGAGTGGCCGGCGCGCGCGGCGATGCCCCGGGCCACGGCGGCGGCCTCGTCGGGGCGGCCGCGGTAGGGGGAGCGGGTGTCCGGGTCGCCTTCGGCGAGCAGCAGTGTGGCCGCGTAGGTGGCGACGTCGTCGGGGGTGGTGAAGGCGGGGGCGTCGAGGTCGATGACCTCCACGGCGGGGCCGAGCGCGGGGAGCAGCGGGCGGCGGGTGCCGACGACGAGCCGGACCGCGGGCAGCGAGGACAGGGGGCGCAGGAGTTCCCGGGCGATCCGCAGGCCCTCGTCGGCGTGGCCCGCCGGGCCGGCCTCGTCGAGCGCGTCGACCAGGACGGTGACGGGCGCGGTGCGCCGGCCGAGGGCCTCCAGGACGTCGTCGCGGTCGGTGCCGGGCAGGCGGAGCGCGGCGGCGAGTGCGGCGGCCAGGTCTTCGAGTGCGGCGCGGCGGGCGTGCAGTGGGACGGTCGCGCGGTGTTCCTCGGCGCGCAGCAGCCGGCCGAGGAGGGCGGACTTGCCGGAGCCGGGGTCGCCGGTGACGACGCGGGCCCGGCGGTCGTGCCGGTCGGCGGTCAGCCAGGAGCTGAGGGCGGTCAGGGCCTGCGTGCGGCCGGTGAAGTGGTCGCCGCGTTCGCCGGTGTGTTCGACGCCCCGGCCGCGGGCCTCGAAGTGCCCGCGGGTGGCGCGGCGGAGCCGGTCCAGGGTCTCGACGTCGAGCGCGTCGGCGGGGAGGCCCGCGATGTGGGCCCGGTTGCGGAAGAAGGGGTCGCGGCCGTCGCTGTCGACGGTGGAGTGGCTGACGCGCTGGGGCACCCGGCGTTCGGCGAGGTGCCGGTTGATCCGTTCGGTGATCTCGCGGACGCCCAGGAACTCCTGGTGGGCGCCGGCCTGAGGGTGGTTCAGGACGGTGGCGAGGGCGTCGACGAAGACGTTCTCGCGGGCGCGTTCCTTGCCGCGGGCGGCGGCGAGCATCCAGCGGCCGGCCGGTCCGCGCTGGGTGTGGGCGAGTTCGGTGGCGAGGGCGGCGATCTCGCCGGCGCCGGCTCCGGCGAAGCAGGTGTCGAGGACGACGAGGACGTGTCCGGCCTCGCCGCGCAGCAGCGGGCGGGCGAGGTCCTCGGCGGCGAGGGCGGCCGAGTAGCGGCCGGGCCGGGCGGTGGCGCCGAGCAGGTAGTGGCGGTCGGCGGCCTTGGTGCCGTGTCCGGCGAAGTAGACGACCACGATGTCCTCGGGGCCGGGTGCGGCGTCGTGCGCCCAGTCCTCGACGGCCTCCTGGATGGTGGCGGCGGTCGGGTCGGCGGCGAGCCGGTCGAGCGCCGTCTCGTACCCCATGGGCAGCAGCAGTTCCCGTAACCGCCGTACGTCCTCGGGGACGCCCGGCAGGTCGGGGATCGCGGGGTCGGCGTACGCGGAGACGCCGATGGTGAGGAGGAAGCGCCGGCCCTCGGAGGGCATGCTCACCCGAGCCCTCGCGCGATCGCCGTTCCCGTCCTCGGCGCCGTCAGGTAGCGGGCCAGGTCGTGCATCCGGGTGCCGTTGTCGATCCGCTGGTCGGACACGGCCGCGCCGAAGCGGGGTGCGAGGCGGTCGGGGAGGGCGACGACGTCGCCGCGGTCGGCGATGTTGGTCCAGCGGTGGATGCCGCCGGGCCGGCGGGCCGTGCCGTCCACCGGTGCCGGGGTCAGCCGGTCGAAGACGATGCCGCGCAGGCCGAGCGGGGAGCCGAGGGTGACGAGGTCGGTGACGGGCAGTTCCGGGCGGGCGCACAGCGTCTCGTACGCGATGACCGAGCCGAGCGAGTGGGCGACGAGGACCCGCGTGTCGGGGCCGATGGCGGCCGCGACCCGGTCCTGGGCGGCCGTGCGTAGCGCGGGTTCGGTGAGGTAGCGGCGGACCTGGCGGAGCGCGAGGACGAGCAGCCGGTCGGAGACACGGCCGAAGAAGCGGGTGCCGGCGAGGGCGTCGAGGGCGGCGCGGACCCGCTCGACGCGCAGGGCCCGGGAGGCGACGTGGCCGATCACCCCGCGCGTCCCGGCGGCGTCCGCCTCCGCCCCGTCTTCCGCGCCCGCCCCGTCTTCCGCCTCCTCGGCGGCCTGCCGCCACGCGTCGAGGAGTTTGGCCTCCAGCCCCTCCTCGACGTCCCACTCGTCCCAGGGCGGCAGGTCGTCGGAGCGGGTGCCCGGCTCGGTGAACAGGTCGCCGTAGAAGGCGCAGGCGATGTCCTCGGGGGCCGGCGGCGGGGAGCCGGCGAGCAGGACGCCGTCCCGCAGCGCGGGCACGACGTCCCGGCGCATCTGCTCGGGACCCAGGAACTCCTGGCCTATCCCGTGGACCACGACGACCCGCGCCATGTCAGCTCCCCCCTGATGTCCGGGCTCAGGCCCAGAGGTCGGTGATCGAGACGTTCAGCTTGCCGAGGAGGGTGCGCAGGAGGGGCAGGGACAGGCCGATCACGTTGCCGGGGTCGCCGTCGATGCCGTCGATGAAGGGGGCCGAGCGGCCGTCGAGGGTGAACGCGCCCGCCACGTGCAGGGGTTCGCCGCTGGCGACGTACGCGGCGATCTCGGCGTCGGTCGGGTTGCCGAAGCGGACGATGGTGGAGGCGGTGGCCGACTCGTACCGCTTGGCCGTCGTGTCGTACACGCAGTGGCCCGTCTGGAGGATGCCGACCCTGCCGCGCATCGCCTTCCAGCGGGCGATGGCCTCCTCGGCGTCGGCCGGCTTGCCGAGGGCCTGCTCGTCCAGCTCCAGGACCGAGTCGCAGCCGATCACGAGGGCGCCGAAGACCTCGGGGCGGGCGGCGACATGGGCGGCCTTGGCCTCGGCGAGGGCGAGGGCCAGCTCGGCCGGGGTCGGGGCGTGCGTCTTGTCCTCGTCGACGCCGCTCACGATCACCTCGGGGGCGAGCCCGGCCTGGCGGAGCAGCCCCAGGCGGGCGGGGGAGGCGGAGGCGAGGACGACACGGCGGCGTTCAGCAGTCATGGGGGCAGCGTATCGAGCGCTCTCAGCGCGCGCCGAGCACGAACATCAGCAGCACCATCGCGAGCCCGAGCAGCACGCCCGCGCGGCGCAGCATCGCCTGCATGTCGCGCATGTCCTTCGGCGGCTCGTTCTTCGGGTCGGACCAGAGCATGGTCCCGATCCTGCGGCCCGGAGGGCCGGGGCGCCTGAGTACGGGTACTCAAGCGCCCCGCGTCAAAGGACTAGTCCGGGACGGGTCCGGCGGTGGTCCGGGTGGCGAAGACGCCGGCCGCCGCCGCGGCGAGGGCCGCCGCGACCGCCCGTTCCGCGTCGGCCGCGGTCAGCTCCTCGCGGGTGACGGCGAAGCGGTAGTAGAGCGGGGCGGAGACGGCCCGGAGGAGTTCCAGGGCGTCGGTGTCCGGGGGGAGTTCGCCGCGCGCCGCCGCCCGGGTCACGACCGGTGCCCAGGCGGCGAGCCGGGTGCGGTAGAAGCCGTTCAGGGCCCGTGCGCACTCCTCGTCGCAGGCGGCCGCGGCGATCACGGCGTGGAAGACGGCGCCCATCCGCGGGTCGGCGAGGGTCCGGTGCACGAGCTCCGCGTTGGCCCGCAGGTCGCCCGCGAGGCTGCCGGTGTCGGCGGCGGGCACGGACTGCTCGGCCATGTCGTGCAGGAGGTCGGCGACGAGGCCGACGGGGGAGCCCCAGCGGCGGTAGACGGTGGTCTTGCCGACGCCGGCGCTCGCCGCGATCTGATCCATGTTCAGGGTGTGGAAGGCGGCCGCCGCGAGGGCGTCCTCGGTGGCGTCGAGGACCGCGCGGCGCACCTTCGCGGTACGGCCTCCGGGGCGCACGGTGCCGGGCACGGCCGACGGGCTCTCGCTCAAACGGGTCTCCTGTTCCATTAACGCTTCGGGCTCTGCTAGTGTCGCCCCCATCCTAACGGAACTGTCGTCCCATTAGTCAGCCCATGAAGGGGTCCCTGCCATGGTTTCCCTCGACAGCCCTGCCCGCGTCCCCGCCGCCGCCCCCGCCTCCGCCGCCGCCACCGACTCCGCCACCGACTCCGTCGAGCACCGCATGGACGGGCGGATGCGGCTCGTCCTGCTCGTCCTCCTCGTCTCCCAGTTCATGCTGGCCGTCGACTTCTCGATCCTGAACGTGGCCCTGCCCGTCATCGGCCAGGGGCTCGGCTTCAGCCTCGGCGGCCTCCAGTGGATCGCCACCGCCTTCGCCCTCGCCGCCGCCGGATTCACCCTGCTCTTCGGGCGCGTAGCCGACCTCGTCGGGCGCCGCCGGGTCTTCCTCGGCGGTATGGGCGTCCTCGGCCTCGCCTCCCTGGCCGGCGGGCTCGCCACCGGCCCCGAGGTCCTGATGGCCGCCCGCGTCGCCCAGGGCCTGGCCACCGCCGCCGTCACCCCGGCCGGGCTCTCGCTGCTGACCTCCTCGTTCCCCGAGGGCCCGCTGCGCGCCAAGGCGCTGGGCCTCAACGGGGCCCTCATGTCGGCCGGGTTCACCACCGGCGCCGTCCTCGGCGGGGTCCTCACCGACCTGCTCTCCTGGCGCTGGGCCTTCTTCGTCAACGTGCCCGTCGCCCTCGCCGTCCTGCTCGTCGCGCCCGCCGTCCTCAAGGAGAGCCGCCCGGCCGCCCGGCCCCGGCTCGACGTGCCCGGCGCGATCACGGTCACCGGCGGACTCCTCGCCCTCGTCTACGGGCTCACGGCCGCCGGCGAACACGGCTGGAGCGACCCGGGCGTCCTCGCCGCCCTCGCCGCCGCCCTCGTCCTGCTGGCCGCGTTCCCGCTGGTGGAGCGGCGGGCCGCCGCGCCCCTCGTGCCCGTGCGCGTGCTCCGGCGCCGCACCGTCGTCTGGGGCAACCTCGCCGGACTCGTCGCCTTCGCCACCGAGACCTCGCTGGTCTTCCTGATGACCCTGCACCTCCAGGACGTCCTGGGCTTCTCCCCGCTCGCCGCCGGCCTCTCCTTCGGCGTCCTGGGCGCGGGCACGGTGCTCGGCGGACTGTTCGCCGCGCGCTTCATCGGCCGGTGGTCCGCCCGTACCGCACTGATCGCCGGCGGAGCGCTCCAGACCGCCGCGACCCTCTCCCTCCTCGGCCTCGGCGACGACCGGAGCATGTACGGGCTGCTGCTCGCCGGCACCTTCGCGGGCGGCGTCGGCAACATGCTCGCCATCGTCGGCTTCATGGTGACCGCCACCTCCGGACTGCCCGACGCCGAGCAGGGCATGGCCACCGGCATCGCGACCATGACCCAGCAGGTCGGCATCACCCTCGGCACCCCCGTGATGAGCGCCGTCGTCGTCACCTCGGCCGCCCTCCCCGACGGCATCGGGCGGGCCGTCCTCGTCAACGCGGCCGTGGTCCTCGCCGGGGTGCTCGCCTCGGCCCTGTTCCTGCGGCGCCGACCGTAGGGCCCGTGCCCCGCGTACGGCGAAGGCCGGGCCCCCGCCACGGGGAGTCCGGCCTTCGCGCTGTGCACATGTAGGGGTACGTATCTCCCCGGATGCAGGGGTACGTATCTCCCCGGATCCCCGGGCCCCGTCTCAGGACGGCCAGTAGGACCGCGCCCACGAGCGCGGGCCCGGCCGGTGGCGCACGCCGAGGGCGATGCGCGCCGGGTCCGACCAGCCCTCCGGGGTCCCCGGGCCGCTGCCCGCGGCGGCTGCCGCCGCCGTGGCCGCGGCCCGGGCCTGGACCACCGCCAGTGCGGCGGCCAGCTCCTCGGGGGTCGGATTGCCTCGTACGACCTTGATCATGGTGTTGTCCCTCCCAGCGCCTAGAGCGGGATGTTGCCGTGCTTCTTCGGGGGCAGGGATTCCCGCTTCGTCCGCAGCTGACGCAGCCCCTTCACGATCTGCGGGCGCGTGTCGGACGGCAGGATCACCCCGTCGACGTAACCGCGCTCGGCCGCGATGTACGGGTTGAGCAGCGCGTCCTCGTACTCCTGGATCAGCCGCGCCCGCTCAGCGTCCGCCGTGCCGGCCTCCTCGGCCTCGGCGATCGTGCGGCGGTGCAGGATGTTGACCGCGCCCTGTGCGCCCATGACGGCGATCTGCGCGGTCGGCCAGGCCAGGTTGAGGTCGGCGCCCAGGTGCTTGGAGCCCATGACGTCGTACGCGCCGCCGAAGGCCTTGCGGGTGATGACGGTGATCAGCGGCACGGTCGCCTCGGCGTACGCGTAGATCAGCTTCGCGCCGCGCCGGATGATGCCGCCGTACTCCTGGTCCACGCCCGGCAGGAAGCCCGGCACGTCGACGAAGGTGAGCACCGGGATGTTGAAGGCGTCGCAGGTGCGCACGAAGCGCGCGGCCTTCTCGCTCGCGTTGATGTCGAGGCAGCCGGCGAACTGCATCGGCTGGTTGGCGACCACGCCGACCGGGAAGCCCTCGACACGGCCGAAGCCGGTCAGGATGTTCGGCGCGAACAGCGACTGGGTCTCCAGGAACTCGCCGTCGTCGAGGACGTGCTCGATGACGGTGTGCATGTCGTACGGCTGGTTCGCCGAGTCCGGGATGAGCGTGTCGAGCTCGCGGTCCTCGTCCGTCGCCTCGGTCTCCGCGGTCTCCGGGAAGGCCGGCGGCTCGGAGAGGTTGTTCGAAGGAAGGTAGGACAGAAGGGACTTGACGTACTCGATCGCGTCCTTCTCGTCGCCCGCCATGTGGTGCGCGACACCCGAGGTGGTGTTGTGGGTGCGGGCGCCGCCCAGCTCCTCGAAGCCGACGTCCTCGCCGGTCACCGTCTTGATGACGTCCGGTCCCGTGATGAACATGTGCGAGGTCTGGTCCACCATCACCGTGAAGTCGGTGATCGCGGGCGAGTAGACCGCGCCGCCCGCGCACGGGCCGACGACCAGCGAGATCTGCGGGATCACACCGGAGGCGTGCGTGTTGCGGCGGAAGATCTCGCCGTACATGCCGAGCGCGCTCACGCCCTCCTGGATGCGGGCGCCGCCGGAGTCGTTGATGCCGATGACCGGGCAGCCGGTCTTCAGCGCGAAGTCCATCACCTTGATGATCTTCTGGCCGTAGACCTCGCCGAGGGCGCCGCCGAAGACGGTGAAGTCCTGCGAGAACACGGCCACCGGGCGCCCGTCGACCGTGCCGTAGCCGGTCACGACGCCGTCACCGTACGGGCGGTTCTTCTCCAGGCCGAAGTTGGTCGAGCGGTGCCGGGCCAGCTCGTCCAGCTCCACGAACGAACCTTCGTCGAGCAGCAGTGCGATCCGCTCGCGCGCGGTCAGCTTTCCCTTCGCGTGCTGCTTCTCGACCGCCCGTTCGGAACCGGCGTGCGTCGCCTCGCCGACCCGGCGCTGCAGGTCCGCGATCTTGCCCGCGGTCGTGTGAATGTCGATCTGGTCGTGCTCTGCCGGCTCGGACATCGGGATGCGGCTCCCTGCCTGGTCACGGGGGGTTCGTTGACTACGAATGGGCTACTGCTGGGCTACTGACCCGTAGCGTATCGGCGCGGATACGGTTCGGCAGTGCGGCGTTTGCCACACCTACGCTGGCTTGCATGACGTCCTCCCAAGGCTCCGCGGGACGCTGGTCCGACCTCGACCGGCCGCCGCTCAACGCGCCCGCCCTGCGCCACGCGCTCGTCCTCCCCGACGCTCTGTGGACCTCCCTCGACGTGGTCGAGTCCACCGGCTCCACCAACTCCGACCTCGCCGCCCGAGCCGACGAACTCCCCGAAGGCGCCGTGCTCGTCGCCGAGGAGCAGACCTCCGGCCGCGGCCGGCTCGACCGCAGCTGGACCGCCCCCGCCCGCTCCGGCCTCTTCTTCTCCGTGCTGCTCAAGCCGGACGTGCCCGTGCACCGCTGGGGCTGGCTGCCGCTGCTCACCGGCGTCGCCGCCGCGAGCGGCCTCGCCAAGGCCGCCGGCGCCGACCTGACCCTCAAGTGGCCCAACGACCTGCTGGTACGCGTCGAGGGCGAGGAGCGCAAGACCGGCGGCATCCTCGCCGAGCGGGCCGGCGCGGACGGCGTCGTCGTCGGCCTCGGCGTCAACGTCACCCTGCGCCCCGACGAGCTGCCCGTCCCCACCGCCGGCTCGCTCCTCCTCGGCAACGCCGTCTCCACCGACCGCGACACCCTGCTGCGGGCCGTCCTGCGCTCGCTGGAGCAGTGGTACGGGGACTGGGTGCGGGCCGCCGGAGACCCGACCGCCTCCGGCCTCCTGGCGGCGTACGAGGCCCAGTGCGCCACCCTCGGCCGCCGGGTCCGCGCCGACCTGCCGGGCGAGCGGATGCTGGAGGGCGACGCCGTCGGCGTCGACGGCGACGGGCGCCTCGTCGTCGCCACCGAGGGCGGCGGCACCGAGGCGGTCGCGGCGGGCGACATCGTCCACCTCCGCGCGGCCGACTGACCCGGGCGGGAGCGCGCGGCGCGTCCGAACCGGTCGGTCACCCCCGGTGGCGGCCGGTTCGGGCGTGAGCCAGCACACACCTGTCGTATCGTGGAGCCCGATTCGTGGGGCGCGATCGTGAAGCGCCGTCCACGCGACAGAACGGCAGGCCAGTGGGCAGGGAACGGGCAGGAGGCGGCCGGTGACCGTCGACGACGCGAGCAGCGGCGACGTGGCCGGACCAGCCGAACCCTCCGCGACGGCGGATCCCTCCGGGACGGGGTCCGGGACCCCCTCCGGGGGCTCGTCAGGGGCACCTAACCGGGCCTCGGCCGGGGGATCCTCCGGGACCTCGTCGGGGGGCGCGTCCGGGACCTCCGGCGCCGCCGGCGCCTCGTCCGCCACACCCTCCGCCGCAGACGGGTCCTCCGGCTCCTCCGGCTCCTCCGGGGCGCCCGAGTCGTCCTCGGCGTACCCCACCCCCCACCACGTCGTCGACCACACGGTCGAACCGACCGACGACCCCCTCGCGATCCGCCTGGAACAGCTCATCCTGGGCGCCGACCGCCGCTACACCCCCTTCCAGGCAGCCCGCACCGCCGGCGTCTCCATGGAGCTCGCCTCCCGCTTCTGGCGCGCCATGGGCTTCGCCGACATCGGCCAGGCCAAGGCGCTCACCGAGGCCGACGTCCTCGCGCTGCGCCGCCTCGCCGGCCTCGTCGAGGCCGGGCTGCTCAGCGAGCCGATGGCCGTCCAGGTCGCCCGGTCCACCGGGCAGACCACCGCCCGGCTGGCCGAATGGCAGATCGACTCCTTCCTGGAGGGCCTGACCGAGCCGCCCGAGCCCGGCATGACCCGCACCGAGGTCACGTACCCCCTCGTCGAACTGCTCCTGCCCGAACTGGAGGAGTTCCTGATCTACGTGTGGCGCCGCCAGCTCGCCGCCGCCACCGGCCGGGTCGTGCAGGCCGCCGACGACGAGGAGATGGTCGACCGGCGGCTCGCGGTCGGCTTCGCGGACCTCGTCGGCTTCACCCGGCTCACCCGCCGCCTGGAGGAGGAGGAGCTCGGCGAGCTCGTCGAGGCCTTCGAGACCACCTGCGCCGACCTGGTCGCCGCGCACGGCGGCCGGCTCATCAAGACCCTCGGCGACGAGGTCCTCTACGCCGCCGACGACGCCGGCACGGCCGCCGAGATCGCGCTGCGCCTCATCGAGACGCTCAGCCACGACGAGACCATGCCCGCGCTGCGCGTCGGCATCGCCTTCGGCACCGTCACGACCCGGATGGGCGACGTCTTCGGCACCACGGTCAACCTGGCCAGCCGGCTCACGTCGATAGCTCCCAAGGACGCCGTCCTGGTCGACAGCGCCCTCGCCGAGGAGCTGACCAGGACCGGAGAGGCGCCCGTCTCCGAGACGGGGGCGGCGGAGGAGGCCGCCCGCGCGGAGAAGGAGGGCGAGCGCGCCCCCACGTACCGCTTCGCGCTCCAGCCGATGTGGCAGCGCCCGGTCCGTGGACTCGGCGTCGTGGAGCCCTGGCTGCTGGGGCGCCGCCCGACCTAGGATCCCGGTGAACAGTCGTTAACCGGGAGGGTGTGCGGGATGTCGGAGCAGCGTTTTGGTGAGTTCG
Organism: Streptomyces sp. NPDC023157; assembly: GCF_055560575.1. Classification (NCBI taxonomy): domain Bacteria; kingdom Bacillati; phylum Actinomycetota; class Actinomycetes; order Kitasatosporales; family Streptomycetaceae; genus Streptomyces; species Streptomyces sp. NPDC023157. The sequence goes on along the minus strand of NZ_JBVHIL010000004.1, from coordinate 140,774 downwards.
TCGCGGTCCGCAAGGAGGGATACGTCGCCGAGCTGGTCCTCGACCGGCCCAAGGCGATGAACGCGGTCTCCTCCGAGATGGCCCGTTCCCTCGGCGCCGCCTGCGACGCGCTCGCCGCCGATCCGTCGGTACGGGTCACCGTGCTGACCTCCTCCAACGACCGGGCCTTCTGCGTCGGCGCCGACCTCAAGGAGCGCAACTCCTTCAGCGACGCCGAGCTGGTCCGGCAGCGGCCCACCGCCCGCGCCGCCTACACCGGCGTCCTGGAGCTGCCCATGCCGACCGTCGCCGCCGTGCACGGCTTCGCCCTCGGCGGCGGCTTCGAGCTGGCGCTCGCCTGCGACGTGATCGTCGCGGACGCGACCGCCGTGGTCGGACTGCCCGAGGTCTCCGTGGGCGTCATCCCCGGCGGCGGCGGTACGCAGCTGCTGCCGCGCCGGGTGGGTGCGGCCCGCGCTGCCGAGCTGGTCTTCACGGCCCGCCGGGTCGAGGCCGCCGAGGCGCGCGAGCTGGGCCTGGTGGACCTCCTGGAGGAGGACGCCCGGACGGCGGCCCTGGAGCTCGCGGGCCGGATCGCGGCCAACTCGCCGGTCGGCCTGCGCGCCGCCAAGAAGGCCATGCGGCTCGGCCAGGGCCTGGACCTGCGGGCGGGCCTTGAGGTCGAGGACGCGGCCTGGCGCTCGGTGGCCTTCTCGGGCGACCGGGCGGAGGGCGTGGCGGCCTTCAACGAGAAGCGGAAGCCGAACTGGCCGGGGGAGTAGCGAAGGAGCCGACTCTGTATCCTTCTCGTCCCGAAATCGTCCTAATTATCACCATATGTAACTTTCCGTGACGTCTCGAAAGGGAAAACGGATCATTCCTCCCTAAGCTGGAGGAATGGGTGAGGACGTGCGGTTGCGGGCCGTGGTGGCGTTGGCTCAGGCGATGGCGGCGGCGCACACTCCGCGGGAGTTCTGGCGGGCTGCGGCGCTGGGCGCCTGTGAGGCCCTCGGCGGCAGCTTCGCCGCGCTCTCGGTCTGGGAGCGGGACCACGGGCGGCTGAAAGTCCTGGTGAACGCCGGGGAGCGGGCCTTCGGGGAGGAGGAGTTCCCGGACTCGGAGACGTATCCCGTGCACGAGTTCCCGGAGATCACCGAGTTCCTGCACGAGCAGTGGGCGGGCGGCGGGGAGCCCGACGCCTGGGTGGAGACCGCCGACGACCGGGTGCCGACCGGCCGGGTCGCCGGGCTGCGGCGGCGCGGGCGCGGCTGCTGCGTCGTCGCGCCGATCGTGCTGCACGGGCGGGCCTGGGGCGAGCTGTACGTGGCGCGCCGGGCCGGGGAGGTCCGCTTCGACCGGGACGACGCGGACTTCGCGACGGTGCTGGCGGCGGTGGTCGCGGCGGGGATCGCGCAGGCGGAGCGCCTGGAGGAGGTCCGGAAGCTGGCGTTCACGGACCCGCTGACGGGGCTCGCCAACCGGCGGGCGGTGGACACCCGCCTCGACGAGGCGATCGAGCGCTACCGGGACGACGGCTCGGTGGTGAGCCTGGTGGTCTGCGACCTCAATGGTCTGAAACGAGTCAACGACACGCACGGTCACGCGGTCGGCGACCGCCTGCTGGAACGATTCGGCTCCGTACTGTCACGGTGCGGGGCGAGGCTGTCGGGGGCGCTCGCCGCGCGGCTGGGCGGCGACGAGTTCTGTCTGGTGTCGGTCGGCCCCAGCGCCGACGAGGTCGTGGGCGTCGCCGAGGAGCTGTGCGTGCGCGCCGCCGAGCTGGAGCTGGGCGAGGGCGTCGCCTGCGGGGTCGCGTCGACCGGCGACCCGATCGGCCCCCTGAAGTCGGCCCGCCGGCTCTTCCGCCTCGCCGACGCGGCGCAGTACCAGGCGAAGGCCGCCCGCTCGGTGAAGCCCGTGGTGGCGGGCCGCGACGGCACCGTCATCCGCCTCGCCGACGCGCCCCCCGGGGCGCGCGACCGCCGCCGCTTCCGGGACGCGCCGCCGGTGTAGGCGCGGCCGCTCGCGGCGGGGGCGGGGCGGGCCACGGTCAGGCCGCCGGGTGGGTCGGGGCGGCGATCTCGCGGACCGCGGCGGCGACGGCGCGGAAGTCCTTGCGCAGGATCTTCGAGTGGTTGCTGGGCACCTTGGCGCTGACCCGGATGTTCGGCTTCCGCGCGAGGACGGGGCCGAGGTTGGCGCGGATCCGCTCCATGAGCTTCGCCTCGCCGCCGAGGTTGCCGCCGGTGGCGAGGACGTACCGGACGGGCACGGTCAGCGCGTCGAAGACCGGGTCGAGGCGGGCGGGTGCGCAGAGTTCGTTGGCCTCGATGTTGATCTCGGCGTGCTGGGCGCCGCTCATACGGGCGGCCATGCCCAGGCGGCGGGCGACGGGGAAGAGGGGGCTGAGGCGGCGGAAGAGGGTGCGGATCTGCTCGCGGTGGGCGTCGTTCAGCCACTCGTGCGGGAGGGCGCCGTCGACCGCCACGGCCGCGTGGGCGCGGTCGGGGTTCCTCGCGGCCCAGTTGAGGGCGATGAGGGCGCCGTACGACCAGCCGACGAGGATCGGGCGCTCCACACCCCGGGCGGTGAGGACCGCGTCGAGGTCGCGGAGGGTGGCTTCGAAGGAGTAGTCGGCGGCCTGCCGGGACGCGCCGCGGGCGCGCTCGTCGAAGGTGATGTGCCGGTATCCGTCGCCGAGTTCGGCGATGACGCGGCGCCAGTGCTTCTGGTCGGCGTAGCAGCCGTTGAGGTAGACGACGGGGCGGCCGGTGCCGCCGGTGTCGGTGACGGCGAGGGCGGTGTCCTCGATCGGGACGAGACCGGTCCAGGGAGCGGCGACGGTGGTGGTGGCGGTGGTGCTTTTCATGGCGGCTCCTTGGGTCTGTTCGCTGGAGAGTGGGGGGGCGTGCGGTCAGATGCTGCGTGCGGTGATGTCGCCGTACGCGGTGGTCGCCTGGATGTTCAGGCGGGCGGCGGAACCCGAGGCGTTCCGCAGCGTGTTGTGGACCCGGCCGTAACGGGTGCCGGCGTCCAGGGAGGCGGAGACCCCGGGGGCGGCGCCGACCGTGATCTCCCCGGCCTCGGTGCGCAGTTCGACCGTGCCGCGCACGGCCTCGGCGACCGTGATGTCGCCCTTCTGGGTGGTGATCTCGGCGGAGCCGCCCAGCCGGCCGACGAAGACCTCGCCGGACTGGAGGGCGAGCCGGGCGCTCGCGGTCTCGTCCAGCGTGACCAGGCCCTCGGCGGCCTCGAAGGAGACGTCGCCCAGCCGCCCGACGCCCCGGAGTTCGGCGCTCGCCGCCGTCGCCCGGAGGTGGGAGCCGGCCGGCAGCTGGACGGTCACCTCGACGGCACCCGAGCTACCGAGGACCCGGTGCGGCGCGGGCGCGGCCTCGATCCGCAGGACCCCGTCGCCGTACGCGACGGTGATCCGCTCGGCCGCCTTGACGTCCCGGCCGTTCGCGGCCTGGGCGGGCAGGACCTCGACGGTGGTGTCGGTCCGGTCGGCGGCGATGACCCGGACGCGGCCGGCGGGGATGTCGAGGACGGCGGTGATGGGGGCGGTGGTGTCGAACTTCTGCATCGTGGGCTCCTGCGTTCGTCTGTGTTTCTGACGATGGAAAAGCTACGTTGCGTTCTCTGATCTGGCAACGTATTCGTTGCGCAGAATCTATATCTCCGCAGCTCAGAGCCAAGGAATCGTTGCAACTGGAATGGATTCAATGCAACATCATTCCCTTCTGTGTTGCAATGAATGAGCCGTGAAGGCTACGCGGCGGCACGATCCCCCGACAAACATCTGCGTGACGCAGGTGACTGGGTTAGTGTCTGCGCATCACAAAGATTGCGTCACGCAGTGAATGGAGATCCGATGCCCCCCGCCACCCCCCTGACCGTCGCCGTCACCGGCGCCACCGGCGCCCAGGGCGGCGCCACCGCCCGCGCCCTGCTCGCCGCCGGCCACCATGTCCGCGCCCTCACCCGCGACCCCGCCTCGCCCGCCGCCGAGGCCCTGCGCGCCCTGGGCGCCGAACTCCGCCGCGCCGACTTCGACGATCCCGCCTCGCTCGACGCGGCCCTCGCCGGGGCGGACGCGCTCTTCGCGGTCACCACCCCGTTCGGCACCGGCACCGCGACCGAGATACGCCAGGGCAAGACGCTCGTCGACGCCGCCGCGACCGCCGGGGTCGGCCACCTGGTCCTGACCTCCGCCGCGCACGCCGACCGCGCCACCGGCGTCCCGCACTACGACAGCAAGCACGCGATCGAGCGGTACCTCCAGGCCTCGGGCGTCCCCTGGACGGTGATCGCCCCGGCCGCCTTCATGGACAACTACGCGGGCGGCTGGACCCTGGAGGGCCTGCGCGACGACACCTTCGGCTGGCCCATGCCGTCCGGGCTGCCGCTCACCCTCATCCCCGCCGCCGACATCGGCGCCTTCGCGGCGCTGGTCCTCCAGCGCCGCGAGGAGTTCGTCGGCCGCCGCGTCGACATCGCCTCCGACGAGCTCACCCCCGCCGAGATCGCCCACGCCCTCGCCGCCGCCACCGGCCGCCCGATCGCCCACCACGAGGTGCCGCTGGACGTGGTGCGCGGCCACTCCACCGACCTGGCCGCGATGTTCGCGTACTTCACGACCCACGGCCTCGCCGTGGACGTCGCCGCGCTGCGCCGCGCGTATCCGGAGGTCGGCTGGCACACGTTCGCGGAGTGGGCGGCGACGCAGGAGTGGAGCGCGCTGCTGGCCACGGAGGTGCGCGCGTGAAGCCCCTCGGCTACTGGCTGAACCGCACCGACCGCGCCCTCGCCCGCGCCGCGACCGGCATCTCCCCGGCGGAGTACCGCATCGCCGTGGACGTCCTGGAGCGCATGACCCGCAACCTGGAGGGAGTGCCCACCGGGTGACGCCCCTACAGGTGCACGCCGTCCGCCCGGCAGCTCCAGCACAAGGTCTCGTCCCCGACGGGCCGGAAGAGCGTCGCCTGCACATGGTCGCCCTCGCACTCCCGCGTCCCGGTCAGCCGGGACCGTACCGGCGGCCTGGACTCCGGTACGGGCGGCACCTCGCGCAGCAGGTAGCGGACGAGGCCGCCGGGCCGCTGTACGGGGGTTCCGGCGGCGGGCAGGCCGCGCAGGATGTGCTCGTGGACGGCGGCGGACGTGTGCCCGGCGTCCAGCCATCCGGCGGCGAGCCGCACCAACTCCTCCCGCATGCCCGGCGGGATGTGCCGCAGGGCGGGGGAGAGCAGCGGCAGCACCCCGACGAGTGCACGCGCCTCTTCGGGCACATCCGGCGCAGGGGTCGTCGCCGCCTCCGAGGCGGGCGGACGGTTGGAGGTGTTCTCCCCGTGGTCTTTTCCTGGATGACCGTCGGCGGCCCGGGCGCCCGGAGCACCGACCGCCGGAATCCGAGGACTCGGCGCCACCTGCACGGACGCCGCCGATTTTCCCAGCAGCTTGGCGGCCTGCCCCTCACTCAACGGCACGTTGGAAACGAGCTGTTGCGTCACCCACCGCCCGCCGGCCCCCTGCACCCGCCGCTCGTGGATGAACCCCTCCTCCTTCAACTGCCGCTTCGCCCGCGTGAACGCGCATGCCCCGATCCGGGCACGTTCGGCACTCCGGGACAACGACTCACGCGCACCCTCGGGCAGCGAGAGCTGCCAGGTCAGCAGCCGTACGGCATCGGAGCTGAGCCGCGGATGGCGGATGAGCTCGTGCGAGAACTGGGTGAAGCCGCGCGAGGGCGCGATAAAGTTCCGGTACATCACGGTGGAGGTCGCAATCCACTAGTGGTCTAGGCCCTCGTCGACGGGTGCAACCGTCACGGGGGCCGATTTATGACAACAGTAACGCACGGAGTGTCGCCGCTCGGGCGCTCTGAGTGAATATGCCAGAACCTCAGGGCTTCTTGATCTCTTCCGTGAGCATGCGCAGCGTGAGGCTGTGCTTTTCTGACGGAAGCGCGGCCAGGGCGGCCTGCGCGTAGGCCACTCCGCCCTCGCGGTCACCGGACCGGACCAGCATGAGTGATCCGCCGCTTTGGCGGCCATCTGGTGCCAGGGCACGGCCTTCGAACCGTCGGAACCGGGGAATGCCTTCGCGTACAGGGTCATCAGCCTAGGAACGCCGTCGCAGCGGGGAAGCGGCTCCCCGGGTAAGCGGTCGGGAAGCGCGTCCGGCTCCTGACGGGTGCTCATCTCGCTCGCACCTCGAACGGCTCGTCACCCCGGCCGAGGTGTACGCGAGCACACTCGCGGACCCCCGGGCCCGATTCATCGCCGAGCAGACGGCCCAGCACGCCCGCGCACTGCTACGTGATCAGGGCGGCGATCCTGCGACGACGCTGCGGCTGCTCGGCAAGGCGACGTACTGCCTGATGCGGTACGCCGGCTCTGTCGGCTCCTTCACGTGACGGCCGGCCTTGGCCGAGTCCGGATCGATGTTCGGCGCCCTTCTCTATGGCGCTGCCCCCCCGAGCCCCCGCCGCCCCCGCGCGGCAGACTGGAAGTCCAGCGGGAACGCCGCCGGAGCTTCTGCGGGCGATCGTCATATGCGTAAGGGTCTCGTGGCCCCAGAGCCGGTGACCCTTCCCCTAGTGACAGGTCGCTCTTCAGTCCGTAGGGTGCTGAATATGGATATGCAGACTGTCGTCCTTGGGACGTCCGGCACCACCCCGCAGGACGTCATCGACGTCGCCCGCCACGGCGCGCGCGTCGAGCTGTCATCCGAGGCCGTCCAGGCGCTCGCCGCCGCGCGGGCCACCGTGGACGCGCTCGCCGCGAAGCCCGAGCCGGTCTACGGCGTCTCCACCGGGTTCGGCGCCCTCGCCACCCGGCACATCGGGCACGAGCTGCGGGCCCAGCTGCAGCGCAACATCGTGCGCTCGCACGCCGCCGGCATGGGGCCGCGGGTCGAGCGCGAGGTCGTGCGCGCGCTGATGTTCCTGCGGCTGAAGACCGTCGCCTCCGGCCACACCGGTGTCCGCCCCGAGGTCGCGCAGACCATGGCCGACGTGCTCAACGCGGGCATCACCCCCGTCGTGCACGAGTACGGCTCCCTCGGCTGCTCCGGCGACCTCGCGCCGCTCTCGCACTGCGCGCTCGCGCTCATGGGCGAGGGCGACGCCGAAGGCCCCGACGGCGAGGTCAAGCCCGCCGGCGAGCTGCTCGCCGCCGCCGGCATCGCGCCCGTCGAGCTCAAGGAGAAGGAGGGCCTCGCCCTCCTCAACGGCACCGACGGCATGCTCGGCATGCTGATCATGGCCCTCGCCGACCTCGACACCCTCTACAAGTCGGCCGACATCACCGCGGCCCTCTCCCTGGAGGCCCTCCTCGGCACCGAGAAGGTGCTGGAGCCCGAGCTCCACGCCATCCGCCCGCACCCGGGCCAGGCCGCCTCCGCCGCCAACATGCTCGCCGTGCTCCAGGGCTCCGAGCTCACCGGCCACTTCCAGAGCGGCGAGGCCCCCCGCGTCCAGGACGCCTACTCGGTGCGCTGCGCCCCGCAGGTCGCCGGCGCCGGCCGCGACACCATGGCGCACGCCCGTCTCGTCGCCGAGCGCGAGCTGGCCGCCGCCGTCGACAACCCGGTCGTCCTGGGCAACGGCGAGGTCCGCTCCAACGGCAACTTCCACGGCGCCCCCGTCGCGTACGTCCTCGACTTCCTCGCGATCGCCGCCGCCGACCTCGGCTCCATCGCCGAGCGCCGCACCGACCGGCTCCTCGACAAGAACCGCTCGCACGGCCTGCCGGCCTTCCTCGCCGACGACGCCGGCGTCGACTCCGGCCTGATGATCGCCCAGTACACGCAGGCCGCCCTGGTCAGCGAGATGAAGCGGCTCGCCGTCCCGGCCTCCGCCGACTCCATCCCGTCCTCGGCCATGCAGGAGGACCACGTCTCCATGGGCTGGTCCGCCGCCCGCAAGCTGCGCACCGCGATCGACAACCTCAACCGGATCATCGCCGTCGAGATGTACGCCGCCACCCGCGGCATCGAGCTCCGCCACGGCCTGACCCCGGCCCCCGCCTCCGTCGCCGCCATCGAGGCGCTCCGCGCCGCCGGTGTCGCCGGTCCCGGCCCGGACCGCTTCCTCGCCCCCGACCTGGCCGCCGCCGACGCCTTCGTACGGGCCGGCGCCCTCGTCGCCGCCGTCGAGCCCGTCACCGGCCCGCTCCAGTAAGGAGCACGCGGCAAGCAGAAGGGCCGCCCCGGTCTCCGGGGCGGCCCTTCCGTGCGTACGCGGGGCCGTCAGGACGCCCGGCCGCCCCGGCGCATCGCCAAGGTCACGAAGCCCGCCCCGACGCCCAGGAAGGCCGTCCCGCCGAGGAGGTACGGCGTGGTGTCGAAGCCGCCGGTCTCCGCGAGTCTCGGCTCCCCGTCCCCGCCAGTGCCGTCGAAGCCCTCGAAGCCTTCGAAGCCGTCGGAGACGTCGGAGACGGAGGAGCGCGCGAGGCTCCCCGGAAGCTGCTCGTCCGTGGCGTTCGCCGACGGGACGAACCACAGGGCGCAGAGAAGTGTCCCCGCGGCGGTGGCGGTGAGCAGCGGGCGTCGGGCGACGGACACGGTGTGGTGATCCCCCTTGCGGAAACCGCGAATTGGCAGGTGGGCCGATGCTAATGAACACACCGGGTCGCGGGAAAGCCGAGGGCTCCCGGCGCTCTACGCTCCGGCCATGAGCACTTCCGAGACATCACGCTTTGTACGCCTTCGGGTCGACCTGGTCCTGGAGATCGACGCACCCGCCGCGCTCGCCGAGGCCGCCGTCGGCCGGATCGACGCCGACGCGTTCCTGCCCGAGGAGGAACGGACGCACGCCCGCGCCGCCGTCGCGGAGGACAGCGCCGAGGCCCTCGCCTACCTCGTCGAGCCCCTCGACCTGCTCGGCACCGTCCCCGGCGTCGAGCTGGTCCAGGCCTCCTGGAGCAGCGAGGAGATCGAATACGACCCCGATGCCATGGAGTGGGACCTCGACGAGGAAGATGGGGAGCTGGAGGACGCCGAAGGCGACGACGGCCCCGCCGACGAGGACGACCGCCGCTGAACCCGCGCACCCCGCGCACCACAGGGCCTCGGGACGGCGGCGTCCCGGGGCCCTGTGCCGTATCGATACGCGTACGAGTACGCGCATCGAGTACGAGTACGGGTAACGGGTACGCGTCCGGGAACCGGACGGCCCCGCCGACGCGTGTCGGACAGGGGCGGGCGGTGCCGGGTCGGGCAGTGGCGTTCCCCACACATCCTCCGGTGTGGAACCGGAGGGGCCCGCAGGGGTGTTTCAGTAGGAAGTCAGGGAATCGGCGACGATGGAGAAGCGTGTGATGACGGACGGCAAGCGCCGTAAGAGCCTGGTGGCCGCGGCCGCGGTGCTCGGCGGCGTGCTGGTGCTCACGGCGTGCAACGACGGCGACAAGGGCGGCAGTGCCGCCGACGCCTCACAGAACGCGCAGGCCCAGGTCGACGAGGCAGCCGCGCAGAAGACCTCCAAGGCGCAGATCACCATCTCGCCGAAGAACGGCGCCCAGAACGCGTCGATCAACAACGACGCCAAGGTCACCGTCGCCGACGGCAAGCTGACCGACGTCAGCATGACGTCCGCCGAGGGCGCCAAGGTCGAGGGCCAGATATCCGCCGACGGCCTCAGCTGGAAGCCGACCGGGGCGCTCAAGCGTGCCACCGTCTACAAGATCGCGGCGACCGCCCAGGACACCGCCGGCCTTGAAGCCCACGAGAACTCCTCGTTCACCACGGTCTCGCAGGCCAACAGCTTCATCGGCAACTTCACGCCGGAGGACGGCTCCGTCGTCGGCGTCGGCATGCCGGTCTCGATCAACTTCAACAAGGGGATCACCGACAAGAAGGCCGTCCAGGGTGGCATCAGCGTCACCTCCAGCAGCGGCCAGGAGGTCGTCGGCCACTGGTTCAACTCGCAGCGGCTCGACTTCCGCCCCGAGAAGTACTGGACCGAGAACTCCACCGTCACCATGAAGCTGAACCTCGACGGTGTCGAGGGCGCGGACGGCGTCTTCGGTGTCCAGCAGAAGACGGTCACGTTCAAGATCGGGCGCAACCAGGTCTCCACGGTCGACGTGGCCACCAAGACGATGACCGTCAAGCAGGACGGCCAGACGATCAAGACGATCCCGATCTCCGCCGGCTCCCCGGAGAACACCACCTACAACGGTGAGATGGTGATCTCCGAGAAGTTCAAGGAGACCCGGATGAACGGCGCCACCGTCGGCTTCACCGACTCCGACGGCAAGGGTGAGTACGACATCAAGGACGTGCCGCACGCCATGCGCCTGTCCACGTCGGGCACCTTCATCCACGGCAACTACTGGGGCTCCCGCTCGATCTTCGGCTCCGTGAACACCAGCCACGGCTGCGTGGGCCTCGCCGACACCAAGGGCGCCGGCGACCCCAACCAGCAGGCCGCCTGGTTCTACGACAGGTCGATCGTCGGCGACGTCGTCATCGTCAAGAACTCCAAGGACAAGACGATCGCTCCCGACAACGGCCTCAACGGCTGGAACATGAGCTGGTCGGCGTGGAAGGCCGGCTCCGCCGTCTGACCCGTACACACGCATACGCCGAAGCGGCCCCCTCGTCTCCGAGGGGGCCGCTTCGGCGTAGGGCGGGGGCGCTGCTTCCGTAAGCCGGTGGGCTACGTCCGTACGTCGGGCCGCTACGTCCGTACGTCGGTGTGCTCGTCCACGCCCCACTGCGCCAGCAGCCGCAGCGCGTCCGCCGACGGCGTCCCCGGCTCCGCGTGGTACGTCACGAGCATCAGGTCCGGGTCGTCGCCCGGGACCTTCAGCGACTCGTACGACAGGGTCATCTCGCCGACCAGCGGATGCCGCACCCGCTTCGTCCCGTGGCCCTTGTCGGTCACCGTGTGCGCCGCCCACAGCGAGCGGAACTCCTCGCTCCTGACCGACAGTTCGCCGACCAGCGCGAGCAGTTCCTGGTCGTCCGGGTGCAGCCCCGCGTACAGCCGGAGCACGCTCACCACCTCGACGGCCTTGCACTCCCAGTCGACGTACAGATCGCGCGCGTTCGGGTCGAGGAAGACCAGCCGGGCCATGTTCCGCTCGCGCGGCTCCCAGGCGGCGAAGTCGCCCATCAGGGCCCGCGCCATCCGGTTCCAGGCCAGGATGTCGCCCCGCCGCCCCAGGACGAAGGCCGGGACGGTGTCCATCGAGTCGAGGAGCTGCGTCAGACCCGGCCGGACCTTCTGCGGGCGGGCGGCCTTCTGCCGCTTCTTCACCGTCGGCTTCGCCAGATGCGTCAGATGCGCCCGCTCGGTGTCGCTGAGCCGCAGGGCCCGCGCGATCGAGTCGAGCACCTCCATGGACACGTTGCGGCCGTTGCCCTGCTCAAGGCGGGTGTAGTACGCCACCGACACCCCGGCCAGCTGCGCCAGCTCCTCCCGCCGCAGCCCCGGCACCCGCCGGTGCCGCCCGAACTCGGGCAGCCCCACGTCCTGCGGCTTCAGCCGGGCCCGGCGGGAGCGGAGGAATTCGCTGAGTTCGGAACTGAGGTCCATACGTCCCCAGTATTCCCGCTCGGGCCGGGAGAAGCGCCGGTGTGCCTGACCCTGCCAGTGGTAGGCACGCGGGACGTAGGCAGAACAGTGGTCTGGGCGCGGCCGCCGGACTCCGGCAGGCTTGCCGCCATGACCACGAACGTTTCCGCTTACGCAGCGCCCGCCGCCAACGCCCCGCTGGAGCGCACCACCGTGCCGCGCCGGGCCGTCGGCGAGCACGACGTCCTCATCGAGATCAAGTACGCCGGTATCTGCCACTCCGACATCCACCAGGCCCGCAACGGCTGGGGCGAGGGCATCTTCCCGATGGTGCCGGGCCACGAGATCGCCGGAATCGTCACCGAGGTCGGCCCCGGCGTCACCAAGCACCAGGTCGGCGACCGCGTCGGCGTCGGCTGCTTCGTCGACTCCTGCCGGACCTGCGAGTACTGCGAGCGCGGCCTGGAGCAGTACTGCGTGACCGGCGGCACCGGCACGTACAACGCCCTCGACACGAACGGCGAGCCCACCTACGGCGGCTACTCCAGCCACATCGTCGTCGACGAGAACTACACCCTGCGCATCCCCGAGGGCATCTCCCTCGACGTCGCCGCCCCGCTGCTGTGCGCCGGCATCACCCTCTACTCGCCGCTCGCCCACTGGCAGGCCGGCCCCGGCAAGAAGGTCGCCATCGTCGGCCTCGGCGGTCTCGGCCACATGGGCGTCAAGATCGCCCACGCGCTCGGCGCCGAGGTGACCGTGCTCAGCCAGTCCCTGAAGAAGCAGGAGGACGGGCGCGAGCTGGGCGCCGACCACTTCTACGCCACCAGCGACCCGGAGACCTTCGACAAGCTGGCCGGCACCTTCGACCTGGTCATCTCCACGGTCTCCGCGCCGCTGAACTTCGACGCCTACCTGCGCCTCGTCAAGACCGACGGCGCCCTGGTCAACGTCGGCGCCCCCGAGGAGCCGGTCAAGGTCAGCCTGTTCTCCCTCATCGGCGGCCGCAAGACGCTGGCCGGCTCGATGATCGGCGGCATAGCCGAGACCCAGGAGATGCTCGACTTCTGCGCCGCGCACGGCCTGGGCTCGGAGATCGAGGTGATCCCCGCCGACCGGATCAACGAGGCGTACGAGCGAGTCATCGCCTCCGACGTGCGCTACCGCTTCGTGATCGACGCGTCGACGATCTGAGCCGGACCGCACGGGCCGGGGCATGACGTCCGGGGTAATCGACCCCGGACGGCCTGCCCCGGCACGCTGTCCCCATGACCGCGTACGCCATCGGAAACCTGCACCCGAAGCCCCGCCTCGACGAGGAGGTCCTCGTCTACATGGAGCGCATCCAGGACACCCTGGACCCCTTCGGCGGGCACTTCCTCGTCCACGGCGACCGCGCGCGCGAGGTCCGCGAGGGCACGTGGCCCGGCGCCCTCGTGATCATCGCCTTCCCGACGTACGAGGACGCCCGCGGCTGGTACGACTCCGCGGCCTACCAGGCCCTGATCCCGCTGCGCGCCCGGCACATGACCGGCGACGTGCTGCTGATCGACGGCGTGCCCGAGGGCTACGCGACGGCCGACACGGCGGCGCTGCTGCGAGCGGGCGCCGACCAGGCCTGAGGTGCCGCCCCGGACATGGCCCGCAAACTGCGTGGCCGAGTTTCGGCAGCTCGGCATAGGCTCCGCGCTGTGCCGTCGCACGGCGCGGCGGTTCGAGGGAGGGGAACGAGCGCACGTGAGCATGAGGAGACTGGCGGGAGGACCGGCGGTCGTCGCGATCGCGGCGTCGCTGTCCGTCGTCATGAGCGGCCCGGGCACCGCACAGGCGGCGAACAGCACCCATGTCCTGCCCGTGTCGTCGCACCGGCAGACGATCGCCGACGGCACCCACCACCAGGTGTATTCCAGCGCGCCGGGCAACGACGCCGTCGTCGTCAGCGATTTCGACGGCAGGCTCGTCAAGACCATCGAGCACCTCGACGGCGCCTGGGGCTTGGCCCTCTCGGGGGACGAGAAGACGCTCTACGTCGCACTGCCCGAGGTGGACGCCATCGCGGCCGTCGACACCACCACCCTGAGCGAGACCCGCCGGTTCGCGATCGGGGACCCCTACGGGCCGCAGAACCTGGCCGTCGCCGGAGGCAAGCTGTGGTTCTCCCACGGCGACACCGGCGAGGGAGCCATCGGCTCGATCGACATCGGGGCGCCGGAGCCGGTGGTTGACCTGGGCGACGTACCCCAGGGCACCTGGTACGGGCAGCCGCTGCTCAGGGCCGCCTCGGCCGAGAGCGACCGGCTCGTGGCCGGCGAGACCGCGGTCTCGCCCGCCGAGCTGAGGGTCTACGAGGTCGGCTCGGGGCACGCGCAGGTGATCGCGCACAACGAGACCCCGGGCGGAATGGTGAAGGACATGGCCGTCACCCCGGACGGCCAGAAGGTCATCACCGCCGCCACGCAGCCCGATTACCACCAGCAGTTCCGGCTCTCCGACCTCACCCAGATCGGGCAGTACGACAGCGGCCTGCTCCCCAACAACGTGGCCGTCGCCCCTGACGGGACCGTCGCCGTGGGCATCGAGCTCGGAGAGGACGAGGACGTGTGGGTGTACCGGCCGGGCGAGACCGCTCCGGCCAGGATCATCGACCTGGGCAACGGGGGCTACCCCGAGGTGGTGCCCCAGTCGCTCGCCTGGGCCCCGGACAAGAGCCGGCTGTTCGCTGTGCGCTTCACCTTCGACTCCCAGGTCATCCTGGAGGTCGTCCAGGACCCCGTCGCGGCGAGCGCAGCGGCCGCTGGCGAGACCACTCACTGACCGAGGCCTGAACGCCGGGCGTTCCGCTCACGGACAAGGGCCGGGGCGCCCGCCCCGGCCCTTGTCCCCCACTGGACCTTCGGCGGACCTACTCCGCCTTGGCCACCCCGATCGGGCACGACACTCCCGTGCCGCCGATCCCGCAGTATCCGGCCGGGTTCTTGTCCAGGTACTGCTGGTGGTAGCCCTCGGCCGGGTAGAACGGGCGGCCCTCGGCCGGGAGGAGTTCCGTGGTGATCGTGTCGTAGCCGGAGCCGGTCAGGACCTTCTGGTAGGCCTCGCGGGACGCCTCGGCCGTCGCGGCCTGCTCGGCGGAGTGGGTGTAGACGGCCGAGCGGTACTGGGTGCCGACGTCGTTGCCCTGGCGGAAGCCCTGGGTCGGGTTGTGCGACTCCCAGAACAGCTTCAGGAGCTGCTCGTACGTGACCTTCGACGAGTCGAAGACCACCCGGACGACCTCGGTGTGGCCGGTGAGGCCCGAGCAGACCTCCTCGTACACCGGGTTCGGCGTCGGACCGCCCTGGTAGCCGACGAGGGTCGTCCAGACGCCCTCGGTCTGCCAGAACTTGCGCTCGGCCCCCCAGAAGCAGCCCAGGCCGAAGTCCGCGACCTCCAGGCCCTCCGGGTAGGGGCCGAGGAGCGGGGTGCCGAGGACGGTGTGGCGCTCCGGGACCGCGAACTCGGGCTCCGGGCGGCCGCGCAGGGCCTGGTCGGCGGTGGGGAGGACGGGGGTGCGGGACAGGAACATGCGGCATCTCTCCTCGACGGGGGCTCTGAGCACAACGCCGGGGGGCCCCGGCGGATTCCCGACGGGGGGCCCGGAAGCGCGGCCGACAGGAGCCCACGGAAGCGCGGCCGCCGGAGGCCCCGGAAGCACGGCCGCTCATGCGTCGGCCGGTGCACCCGCCGGACCGCCCCGCCCACGCGCCCGCTAGGCCGCCCGCCGGACCGCCCCGCCCACGCCCCCGCTAGTGCGCCAGCGTCGCCGGGCTGCCGCCGTTCGCCTCGTAGCCGGCCACCGCCAGGTTCCGGTACACCGTGTACTCCAGGGCCGGGTCGCCGCTCAGCGTCCACGGCAGCGCGCCCACGTAGCCGTCCACGCGGACCAGCAGGCGCATCGCCTCCTCCCAGCGCTCCGCGCGCACCAGGAAGTGCACGAGCAGATGGCGTACGTGTGCCAGCATCGGGTCGTCGGGGCGGGCCGAGTGCACCGCGTACAGGGCGCCCTCCATCGCCTTGGACACGACGGCCGTGCGGTAGTAGTCCTGCACGATCACCAGGTCCGGCTGGTGCTCGAAGACGGCGAACAGCGGCAGCGCGGCCAGCAGCGAACCGTGCGGGGCGCGGGCCGCCGCCGTGGTCGCGAAGTGGTCCGCCTCCTCGCGCGAGCCGTGCCACTTCTCGCACCAGTAGTGCAGCGCCGCCAGATGCGCCCCCATGTGCTGCGGCGCCCGGTCGATGACCTTCGCCCACACCTGGTCGAACTGCTCGTGACTGTCGCCGAGACCCCGCGCGACGGCCAGCTCGGAGATGTACGGCACGGGGTCGCCCGGCGCGAGCAGCGCCGCCTGGCCGCACGCGGCGCGCGCCTCCTCCAGGATGATCCGGAAGTCGTCGGTGCCGGCCGCCGAGGAGCGCCACGCCTGCTGCACCAGGAACTCCGCGTACACCTGCGCGCAGCCGGGGTCCTTGGGCGACTCGGCCCGCCAGGACCGCAGCCACGCCCCGCCGACACCGGGCCGTTCGGCCAGTTCGAGGGAGGCGGCGCCCGCGAAGGCCTGCACCCGCTGCCAGCGCGTCTCGCCCTCCTTCGCGGTGCCCTTCAGGAGCTGCGAGGCGGCCCGCCAGTCCTGCGTCGCCTGTACGACGTCGAGCACGTCGAGGAGGTCACGGTCGGCTCCGGGCAGCCGTACGTCCTGCTGTTCCTGCCGGAGGAAGCCGTACGCCTCCGGGTCCGCCGCGTCGGGGGCGCCGGGCGCCACCTGCCGGATGCCGCCGCCGCGCCGGCGCAGCACATAGGGGCCCAGGACTCCGAAGAGCAGCCCGAGCGCGATCAGGAACCACAGAATCTCCATGTGTCCATTGTCCAGGACACCCGGTGAGACATACGGCGGCGGCGGGGGCTGCTCGGTACTACGCTCCTGAATCATGAGCGACCAGCACTCTCACCAGAGCTTCGAGACCCGCGCCATCCACGCGGGCAACACCGCCGACCCGCTGACCGGCGCGGTCGTCCCGCCCATCTACCAGGTGTCCACCTACAAGCAGGACGGTGTGGGCGGGCTCCGCGGCGGCTACGAGTACAGCCGCAGCGCCAACCCGACCCGTACCGCCCTGGAGGAGAACCTGGCGGCGCTGGAGGGCGGCCGGCGCGGCCTCGCCTTCGCCTCCGGGCTCGCCGCCGAGGACTGCCTGCTGCGCACCCTCCTCGTGCCGGGCGACCACGTGGTCATCCCCAACGACGCGTACGGCGGCACCTTCCGCCTCTTCGCGAAGGTCGTCCAGCGCTGGGGCGTGGACTTCTCCGTCGCGAACACCTCCGACGTCGAGTCGGTGCGCGCCGCGATCAACGAGCGTACGAAGCTGATCTGGGTCGAGACCCCCTCGAACCCGCTGCTCGGCATCACCGACATCGAGGCCGTCGCGGGCGTGGCCCGCCAGGCCGGCGTGAAGCTGGTCGTCGACAACACCTTCGCCTCGCCGTACCTCCAGCAGCCGCTGGCGCTCGGCGCGGACGTCGTCGTGCACTCGCTCACCAAGTACATGGGCGGTCACTCCGACGTCGTCGGCGGCGCCCTGGTGACGGCAGACGAGGAGCTCGGCGAGGAGCTGGCGTACCACCAGAACGCGATGGGCGCGGTGGCCGGCCCGTTCGACTCGTGGATCGTGCTGCGCGGCATCAAGACGCTCGCCGTCCGCATGGACCGGCACAGCGAGAACGCCGCGAAGGTCGTCGAGATGCTGACCCAGCACCCGAAGGTCACCCAGGTCCTCTACCCGGGCCTGCCGGAGCACCCGGGCCACGAGATCGCGGCGAAGCAGATGCGTTCCTTCGGCGGCATGATCTCCTTCCGCGTCGAGGGCGGCGAGGAGGCGGCGGTCGAGGTCTGCAACCGCGCCAAGCTGTTCACCCTGGGCGAGTCCCTCGGTGGCGTCGAGTCGCTGATCGAGCACCCGGGCCGGATGACCCACGCGAGCGTCGCGGGCTCGGCCCTGGAGGTCCCGGCGGACCTGATCCGCCTCTCCGTCGGCATCGAGAACGTCGACGACCTGCTGGCCGACCTGCGCGAGGCGCTGGGCTAGTCGGTACGTCGCCACCGTCGGTCCGTCCGTCCTTACGGAAGCGGGGCCGGGTCCCTCACGGGCCCGGCCCTTTCGCGTACGGCCCCTGCTCGTACGGCCCTTGCGCCTACGGCCCCGCCCCCGTCACCAGCCTTCGAGCGGCGGGGTCGTCCCGGCCGGCGGGACCTCCCAGGGGCGGACCACCGAGGCCCAGACGACGAAGGCGCAGGCGGCCAGGGCGAGCAGCGTCCACCAGAGCCGCCGCATCGCGCGGCCCCGGTGCAGCAGCCGTACGCCGCGGGCCGTGGCCCGGGCGGCGAGGTCGCCCGGTACGTGCGGGTGCGAGGTCTCCAGCATGCGGCGGACCTCGTCCTCCTTGTGCTCGTGCCGGTTCACGAGGCCGCCCGCAGGGCCGTCACGGAGCGGGCGCAGACGGCCCGTACCCGCTCCTCGGGCAGTCCGAGCAGGGCCGCGGTCTGCTCCTCGGCCACTCCCTCGTACAGCCGGAGCACGACGATCAGGCGTTCCTGCGGGGTGAGCGCGGAGAGCACCCCGCCCAGGCCGCGGTGGTGCCGCCAGGCGGTGCGGGCGAAGCGCAGGGCGAGATCGGCGCGGGTGACGTCGTACGGGTCCTCGCCGCGCAGCCGGTCCCACTGGGCGTAGGTGTGGGCGAGGGCGGCGGTCAGCAGGGCCTGGGCGCGCGGGTTGCGGTGTGCGGGTTCGGTGGTGAGCAGGGTCGCGGTGTGCAGCAGCCGGCCCGCCGCCCCGGCGACGAACGCGTCGAACTCCCGGGTGCGGTAGGCGTTTTCGCCGCTGGGGCCGTCGTGGCCGTGGTGGCCGGATCTCCGCTCGCGCACCTCCTCATATGAGGGCAGCGCGCGCCCGGGGTCAAGACTCCGGTGCGGACTCCGCAGGGGCGGCGGCCTCCTGGACGACCGGAAGGCCCGACTGGCGTGCGGAGAGCGCCGAGTTGAAGCGGGTGAGCAGGGTGCAGAAGGACTCCCGCTCGTCGGGCGTCCACCCGTCGGTGACCTCGGCCATCAGCTGCCGGCGGGAGCCCCGGACCTCCTCCAGGCGGGCCTGCCCGCGCGGGGAGAGCTGGAGGACGACGGCGCGCCCGTCCTCGGGGTGGGAGGTGCGCTTGACCAGGCCGGTGTCGACGAGCGGGGCGACCTGGCGGGTGACCGTGGAGGAGTCGATGCCCATGCCGGCGGCGAGCGCCTTCACGCCCATGGGCCCCTCCTGGTCGAGCCGGTTGAGCAGCAGGTACGCGGCGCGGTCCATGGAGTTGCGGAGCTGCCCGGTACCGCCGAGCCGGGTCTGTTCGGCCCGCCGCGCGAAGACGGCCACCTGGTGCTGGAGGGCGTCGAGGAGACCGGGGTCAAGCTCAGTCGTCATGTCCTGAGATGTGGGCATGGCTGTGGGGGCTCTCTCGTGCGGTGGTCGGTTGGTGGGGGACAGAGTACGCGGACCTGCCGGGGTCCGTACCGGCGCTGCGCGATCCGGATGCGAACGGGCTCCCGGCCGGGCGGGACACGTGTTCTCCGGGCGGCCACGGACCGGCTGAACTGCGAGACTTGATGTCATGACCTTCCGTACGCCAGACCCCTTTCCACGCCTGATCCTCGACGACGTGCGCGGCGCGCAGAAGATGCTCGCCGGGGTGGCCCGGATGACCGCGCTGGAGGGCAGCCGGCACCTGTCCGCACTGGTCGGCGCACCGGTGCACCTGAAGTGCGAGAACCTCCAGCGGACCGGCTCGTTCAAGCTGCGCGGCGCGTACGTGCGGATCGCGGGGCTGCGGCCGGAGCAGCGGGCGGCGGGGGTGGTGGCCGCCTCGGCGGGCAACCACGCGCAGGGCGTGGCGCTGGCCTCCTCGCTGCTCGGGGTGCACGCGACGGTCTTCATGCCGGTCGGCGCCCCGCTGCCGAAGGTGGCGGCGACCCGCGAGTACGGGGCGGACGTGCGGCTGCACGGGCACGTCGTGGACGAGACGCTGGCGGCGGCCGAGGAGTACGCGCGGGAGACCGGCGCGGTCTTCATCCACCCCTTCGACCACCTCGACATCATCGCCGGCCAGGGCACCGTCGGCCTGGAGATCCTGGAGCAGTGCCCCGAGGTCCGGACGATCCTCGTGGGCGTCGGCGGCGGCGGCCTGGTGGCGGGGATCGGCCTCGCGGTGAAGTCGCTGCGGCCCGACGTGCGGGTCATCGGCGTGCAGGCGGAGGGGGCGGCGGCCTATCCGCCCTCGCTGGCGGCGGGGCACCCGGTGGCGGTCGAGTCGCCGGTGACGATAGCGGACGGGATCCGGGTGGGGCGCCCCGGCGACGTGCCGTTCGAGATCGTCAAGGAGTACGTGGACGAGGTCCGGACCGTCTCGGAGGACGAGCTCGCCTCGGCGCTGCTGCTCTGCCTGGAGCGGGCGAAGCTGGTCGTGGAGCCGGCCGGCGCGAGTCCGGTGGCGGCGCTGCTGTCCGATCCGCGCGCGTTCGGGCGGGGGCCGGTGGTGGCGGTGCTGTCCGGCGGGAACGTGGACCCGCTCCTGATGCAGCGGGTGCTGCGGCACGGCATGGCGGCCGGCGGGCGCTATCTGAGCCTGCGGGTGAAGGTGACCGACCGGCCGGGGGCGCTCGCGACGCTGCTCGCGGTGCTGACGGTGGTGGACGCCAACGTCCTGGACGTCGGCCATGTGCGGACCGATCCGCGCCTGGGGCTCACGGAGGTCGAGGTCGAACTGCACCTGGAGACGAAGGGGCCGGAGCACTGCGCGGAGGTGGAGGCGGCGCTGCGGGAGGCGGGGTACACGGTGCTGGGGTGAGACGGGGCCCGGGGGTGCGGGGGCACCCCCGGGGCCGTCGTTACACCATGCGGCGGAAGGTGCGGATCCTGTTCGCGGCGGCTTCGTTCCCGAGGCCGGTCACGGTGGTGGCGAGAGCGTCCAGGAGCGGTCCGACGCTCCGCGTCTCGCCTCCGGCGATGGCCGTCGCCGCGGCGCTCAGTGCCTGCGCGCGCTCGAGGAGCTCCGCGTTCGCCGTGGCGCCCTGGATCCTCTCCAACTCCAGGAAGACGCCGTTCAGGGCGCCGGGTACCTTTGCCCTGCTTCCTCCGGCCGGATACGGGGTCGAGCGGCCGCTCTCGTTCATCCGCCGGAGGGCCGTACGGCCGGCTTGGCACGCGTCGGCTATCCGCCTGCCGTAGTCGACGGGTGCCGCCTCGACGGGCGGTGCGACGGGCGCCGGGGCCGAGATGTCGGGCAGCGGTCCGGCGTGGTCCGTGGCCTGCTGTGCGCCGCGGAGCGCCTCCGTGGACCAGTCCTTGAGGAGATCGGCGTCGTGCTGCAGCTCGTCGAAGCTGACCTTCTGGCGCCCGAACCTCCGCAGTTCCAGGGGGACGATGGGGATGCCATCCACCGTCTCTTCCCTCGCCTTCCGGTCGTTCAGCACGGTCATGGCACCGAACGCGTCGGTCTGGTGGACCTGGCGGGCGGTGGCGACGCGCTTGCGCAGGGAGGTCTCGGCGTACTTGCGTCCCTTCTCGGCCACCGCTCCCGTGCCCCACTCGGCGAGGGGGACCCCGTAGCACTCCCCGAAGACGCCCATGACGCCTTCGTAGTTCGTGTCCAGGAACGCCCTGGCCGGCTCCGGCAGGAACCCGCCGACGGTCTTGAGGTTGACCCGGGAGAGGACCGCGGTCTTGTTCTTGCCCAGCGTCAGCCTCTGATCGGCGCGCTCCTGTTCGGCCAGGTCGCCGACGGCGGCCAGCTGGGTGTAGAAGAGGGCGGCGAAGCCCCGTAGTTGCTCGGCGGCCGTCGTCGGCCGGACGGCCCCGTCCACATCCATGCCGTCCCCGCCCCCGCCATCGAGGAAGAGGTCGGCCACCCGTCGGCCGAAGTCGAGGCTTTTGGAAAGGTGTACCGCCGCCTTCGAGTTGTCCGAGATCCGGGTCTTCGTGCCGCCCGGGTTGCCCGGTTCCGGCTCGGTCAGCATGTGGTGGAAGAAGCCGGCCATGCCGTGCAGGGGAACGCCCACGGTCTGATGGGCGAACAGTCCGTCCCCGTAGCCCGGACGGCCCCGCGTCTCGTTGTGCACGCGTTCGGGAGCCGCCCGGAGCGTGTTTCCGAGCAGTCCGGTCTCGTCGTGCGTGAACTCCGGGCCGGAGTAGAGGTTCGTGAGGGTCTTCTCCTCGTTCGTCGAGCCGGCCTCGGGGAGGTAGAGCCTGCGGTGCATGTCCTTGAGGGTGTCGAACATCGCGCCGGAGTCGCCGTGCCGGGTCTCTCCAGGAAGGACGTTCATCGGCGGGGTGACGAATTCCGCGTTCGTGTACTGGCCCCCGCCTCTGACGTTCCGCTTGTCGCCCACCATCTTCACGCCGCTGCTGTGCGTGACGAGGATGGGCCCCGACATGTCCACCTCCTCGCCCTGGGCGTTGTACCCCTTGACGTTGCTGCCGTCCGCCCGGGACACGGGCCGGTCCGTCTCGATCTCCAGGCCGATGGCGCGCTGGACGCCGACCGTCGTGCCGGTGGGCTGGGCCGGCGCCACGGCCTCCGGGGAGGCGCCCGGGGCGGGGGCCGGGCGGCCGAGGGCCTGGCGCGCGTTGGCCTCGGCTTCCCGCTCGAAGCGGTCGGAGGGGTCGGAGACCTTCAGGCCCGCCCCGTTGTCGGTGCCGGCCACCGGGCCCTGGCGCTGCTGGATGACGTGGGTGAGTTCGTGGGCGAGGGTGTGCCGGTCGGTGCCGCCGTCGCCGATGACGACGTGGTTGCCGGAGGTGTAGGCGCGGGCGCCGACCTCGGCGGCGGAGGCCTTGGCGGCGGAGTCGGTGTGGAGCCGTACGTCGGAGAAGTCCGCGCCGAGCCGGGCTTCCATGTCGGTCCGGGTGGCCTCGTCCAGCGGGCGCCCCGGCGCGCGGAGCACCTCGTGCACGGCGGACCGCTGCACCGTGGGCTGCTGGTGTCCGCAGCCGCTGCCGTGCTGGTGCTGCTCCTGGGCCCAGGGGTGGCCGGCCTGGCGGAGCAACTGCACGACGGCCGCGTTGCCCGCCGTGCCGAGCAGCCCGGGCAGTGCGGGAGTCGAGGTCTCCGGCGCCCGCACGGTCCTGCCGGTGTGCGTCCCGCCGGCCTCCGTCCGGTCCGGCCGGCGGGCGCCACCCGCCCTGTCGTCGTTCGGGGTCCGCACGGGGCCCCCTTCCTCTTCGGCGTCGGCGTGGACTTCCTGAGTACCCGGCGGGGGACCGCCGTTTCGAGGTGCGGGCGGGCAGAACCGGGCGACTGATCGGGCAGCGTGTCCACAGAGGTTGTGTATCGCGATGTATCGCGTTAGTGTGTGGTCCGGGTCACATATTCGCTGGGCGCTGCCCGTCCGGCGTCCCTAGACTTGGACGGAAGCGCTCGAATCCGGCCATGACCGACAACCGAATCCCGCCCAACTCGCTGGGAGAACCCACATGCCAGGCGCGATCCACGCCGAAGGTCTGGTGAAGACCTTCGGCGACGTACGAGCTCTCGACGGGGTGGACCTGGACGTGCCCGAGGGCACCGTCCTCGGCCTCCTCGGACCGAACGGCGCGGGGAAGACCACCGCCGTGCGCGTGCTCACCACGCTCCTCCAGCCCGACAGCGGCAAGGCCTTCGTCGCCGGGATCGACGTGCTCAAGCACCCGAACGAGGTCCGGCGCAACATCGGCCTCTCCGGCCAGTTCGCCGCCGTCGACGAGTATCTGACGGGCCGGGAGAACCTCCAGATGGTCGGCCGGCTCTACCAGTTGAGCGGCAAGGCCGCCAAGGCCCGGGCCGGCGAGCTCCTGGAGCGCTTCCACCTCGCCGACGCCGCCGACCGCACGGCCAAGACCTACTCCGGCGGCATGCGCAGGCGCCTCGACCTGGCCGCCGCGCTGGTCGTCTCCCCGCCCGTCATGTTCATGGACGAGCCCACCACCGGCCTCGACCCGCGCAACCGGCAGGCCCTGTGGGAGGTCATCCAGGAACTCGTCGCCGGCGGCACGACCCTCCTCCTCACCACGCAGTACCTGGAGGAGGCCGACCACCTGGCGCACGACATCTGCGTCATCGACCACGGCAAGGTCATCGCCCGCGGCACCTCCGACCAGCTCAAGGCCCAGACCGGCGGCGAACGCGTCGAAGTCGTCGTCCACGCGCGCGAGATGATCCCGCCGGCCCGCGAGGTCCTCGCGCGCTACGGCCTGGCCGGCGTCGGCCACGGCGAGATATCCGTGGAGGAGCACACCCGCAAGCTGACCGTCCCGGTCGCCGGCGGCGCCAAGCTGCTCGCCGAGGTCATCCGCGACCTGGACGCGGTCGGCGTCGAGATCGACGACATCGGCCTGCGCCGCCCCACCCTCGACGACGTCTTCCTCTCCCTCACCGGCCACACGGCCGAGCGGGCCGAAGACGAGAACGGGGCGAACGGCGAGAACGGCGCGAACGGCGGCCCGGGCGGGGGCGGCAGGAGCACGCGGGGCGGTCGCGACGGCGGGGACGGCCGGGACGACCGCGATGACCGCGACAAGGTGACGGAGGCGGCCAAGTGACCACCCTGACCGAGATCTCGGCCCCGGCCAAGCCGCGCGGCGGCGTCACCCAGTCGATCCACGACTCGCTGGTCGTCACCAAGCGCAATCTGATCCGGATGATGCGCATCCCCGAGATGATCATCTTCGGTCTGATCCAGCCCGTGATGTTCGTGATCCTCTTCACGTACGTCTTCGGCGGCTCCATGCAGATCGGCAGCACCACCGACCCGAACGTCTACAAGAACTTCCTGATGGCGGGCATCTTCGCCCAGACGGTCACCTTCGCCACGGCCGGCGCGGGCGCGGGCATCGCCGACGACATGCACAAGGGGCTCATCGACCGCTTCCGCTCCCTGCCCATGGCCCGGGGCGCGGTGCTCACCGGCCGCACCCTCGCCGACCTGGTGCAGACCGCGCTGACCCTGCTCGTCCTCGCGATCGTCGCCCTGATCATCGGCTGGCGTCCCGGGTACGCGGCACCGACCAACTTCCTGAAGGTCATGGCCGGTTTCGGTCTGCTGCTCCTCCTCGGCTACGCCTTCACCTGGATCGGGGCCCTGATCGGCCTGTCCGTACGCACCCCGGAGGCGGCGACGTCCGGCGGACTGATCTGGCTCTTCCCGGTGACCTTCATCTCCAACGCGTTCGTCGACACCAGCAAGCTGCCCGGCTGGCTCCAACCCGTCGCGGAGTGGAACCCGTTCAGCGCCACCGTGCAGGCCTGCCGCAAGCTGTTCGGCGATCCCGGCCTCTCCCCGTCCGACGCGTGGCCCATGGAGAACCCGGTGTGGGCGTCGCTGATCTACTCGATCCTCATCGTCGTCATCTTCCGGACGCTGTCGGTGCGGAAGTACCGGTCGGCGACGGCGTGAGCCCGAGCAGTGACCCGGGCGGGCCGGATCAGGGGGCGTAACCGGAGGCCACCAGGCCGTCGGAGAGGGCGACGAAGACCGCCCCTCCGGCGGCCAGGACGCTCGCCGAGCCGGAGTCGGCCGGGCCCGTCGCCTTCGGCTCGACGTAGGCGGCGCTCCTGACGTCGGACGCCGGGGGCGTCTTCTCCGCGGGCAGCGAGGAGACGTGGGTGCCGGTGACGGCGAGGAGCCGGTCGCCCGCGAAGAACACCTGCTCGCCGCGCACGCTCTCCTGCCAGTGCTCGGCACCCGTCTTCAGGTCGTAGGCGTGGAGGGAGGTGCCGTCGTTCAGCGCCACGACCCCCTCCGCGCTGACCGCCGTCGCCTGGGCCGGCCGCACCCCCTCGCCGATCGTGCGCACCCGCCGCAGCGTCCCCGCGTCGAGCACGGTCACACCGTCGCCTGAGCCCTCGCACAGCACGCTGTCGGCATGGACGGTGACGGCGTAGCAGCCGTACGCGTCCGAGCCGCGCGCCGTCTCCTTGCCGTCGCGGGCGTCCAGCGCGAGCACCCGGCCGTTGCCGGGCACGAAGACCGCACCGCCCGACGCGACGGGGGACTCCGGCAGCACGTCGAGCCGCCGCTGCCACAGCTCCTGGCCGCCGTCGCTGCCCGGCTTCACCGCCGTGACGAGGCCCGAGCTCTCGTCGGCCGTCCCGATGTACGAGGTGTAGAGCACCCCGCCGTGCAGGTCGGTGCCCTTCACCGCCCAGCCGCCGTCCGGCAGCCCGCGCTTCCAGCGCTCGGCGCCGTCCTTCAGGCCGTACGCGGTGACCCCGTCGCCGCCGGTGACGGCCACCAGATCGCCGACGACCGCCGGGTACTGCGGGGCCGTGCGCGGCGCCGCACCCCGCCCCGGCTTCGACCACAGCACCGTGCCGTCGGCGGCGGAGAGCGCCGACACCGCGCCGCCCGGACCCGAACAGACCAGCACCTCGGGGGAGAGCGCGCAGGCCCCCACCTCCCCGCCGAGCCGCCGCGTCCACGGGGACCAGCCCGCGGGGCGCGAGGACCGCTGGGTGCCGACCGTCCCGTAGTCGCCGCCGTGGCCCTCGCCGCCGTACGGCAGGACGACCTGGCTCAGCGTGCGCGGGGCGGGCGGACCGGACGTGCCCGCCGACGGCGAGGTGCTCCCGGAAGGCCCCTGGCCGACCGAACCGCCGTTCTCACCACCCCGGTTGAGGAGGAAGACCCCCGCTCCGGCCACCACGGCCACCGCCACCACGGCCGCCGCGATCCGCCCCCAGGGCCGTCGCGACGGCGCGGCCACGGCCGGTTCCACCGGCCGGTACCCCACCGCCGTGGGGGAGTACGGCACGACCGGCCCGAGCGTCGGCAGGTCCGCCACGCCCGCGCCCGACGCGGCCTCCTCCCCGGCTCGCCGCGCGGCCTCCCCGTACTCGGCGAGCAGCGCCAGCACCCCGCCCGGCCACGGGAACGCCTCCGGCACCTCCGCGCCGCCCAGCAGCCCCACCAGCTCGGCGGCCGACGGGCGCTCCGCCGGATCGAGCCGCAGGCACCGCTCCACGACGGGCCGCAACTCCGCCGGGACGGAGGCCAGTTCTGCGTCGGCCCGGCTGATGCGGTAGATCACCGCCGCCATCTCGTCGTCGTGGAAGGGCCCCCGCCCGCTCGCCGCGAACGCGAGCACCGCGCCCAGGCAGAACACGTCCGACGCGGGCACCACCGCCCGGCTGCCGGTCAGATGCTCCGGCGACATGAAGCCGGGCGAGCCGACCACCAGACCGGTCGAGGTCAGCGCGGTCGCCTCGAAGGCCTGCGCGATGCCGAAGTCGATCAGCTTCGGCCCGGCCGCGCCGAGCAGCACGTTCGCCGGCTTCAGGTCCCGGTGCAGCACCTTCGCGCCGTGCACCGCGTCCAACGCCCGCGCCAGCGTGGCCCCGAGCGCCCGCACCGCCGCCACGGGCAGCGCCCCGGACCGTACGACCGCCTCCGCGAGCGAGGGGCCCGGCACGTACTCGGTCGCCAGCCACGGCGCCGGCGCGTCGGCGTCCGCGTCGACGAGCCGTGCCGCGTACGGGCTGTCCACCGCCCGCGCCGCCGTGATCTCGCGCCGGAACCGGGTCCGGAAGTCCCCGTCGACCTCCAGGTCCTCCCGGACCGTCTTCACGGCGACCATCCGGTACGGATCGGCCGTCGGCTCGTCCGCCCGGCAGGCCAGATGGACCTCGCCCATGCCGCCCGCGCCGAGCCGGGCGAGCAGGCGGTAGGGGCCGATGAGCCGCGGGGGCCCGGCGGGGAGTGCTTCCAGCACGGGAACGCGCCTTTCCGGTGGGTCTCAGCGGGGGAGTTCGAGGGAGGTGACGACGCCCTCGTCGTACACGAGGTAGGCGATGCCGCCCACGGGCAGTACATCGGGCGCCCGGAGGATCTCGTCGTAGGAGATGCCGTTCGAGGGGTCGGACGAGCCCTTGTCGGCCCGCGCACCCGGCGCCGCCGCCACCGGCGTGACCTTCAGTCCGGTGGGCTTGCCGTCCTTGCCGAGCCGCACGGTGTACAGCGTGGAGTAGTCGGCGTACACGACCTGGTCGCCCGCGAGCAGCGGCGCCGACCAGGCCTGGGAGAGCCCGGCGGGCGCGGCCTTCGCCGCGTACGTGGCCAGCTCCTTGCCGTCGCGCGGGTCGAAGATCCGCAACCCGCCCTTCTCGCCGTCGAGTCCGACCGCCGTCCGCTCGGTCACGATCACGGGCCGCTGGTCCGTGAACGACGCGGGGAGCGTCTTCAGGGAGGCGAGCGTGGCGGAGTCGAGCAGGTGGGCGTGGAGGGGGGTACCGGCGCTGTGGGAGACGTCGGCGCAGTAGGCGTACGCGCCGAACACCTTGATCTCCTCACAGGTGCGTGCGTCGCCGTCGACCTGCCCGCGCACCGCACCGGTCTTCGCGTCGTACGCGATGATCCCGCCGTCGCTGAGCGCGTACACGAGGCCCTTGGCGTAGGCGAGGGGCTCGAAGTCCCGGTACTCGGAGCGGGCGAGGTCGGCGTTGGTGAGCGTCTTGGTCCACATCCTGCGGCCGTCGGCGAGCGCGTAGGCGAACAGACTGACGTGCTCGATGTTGTTCGTCTGGTCCTCCTCGGTCGGCGCGGCGACGAAGAGCATGCCGTCGGCGACGATCGGGCGGCTGCCCTCGCCCTGCGTCGCCCAGGCGGCCTTCTCCCACTTCACCGTGCCAGTGCGCGCGTCCCGGACCTGTACCTGATCGCCGGACGCCAGCACGACGAACCCGTCATGGACGACGGGCCGGGCCGCTTCGTGGGCGACGAAGATGCCGCCCGTGGGTCCCACGAAGCTCCGCTCCAAGGTGTCCTTGTCGGTCGGTACCGCCTCCCACAGCTTCCTCCCGTCCGCCGGGTCCAGCGCCTCGAAGTGCCCTTCCGTCGTCCGGCACACCAGCACCCGCTCGTTCCCCGAGCAGCCGAACGCCGGCGCCGTCAGCTTCGCCCGCCACGGCTTCCACCCGGCCGGCCGCTGGGCGGCGTTCTGCGGGACGACCCCGGAGGCGTCCACCAGACCCTGGTCGTCGACCCCGGGGACACGGGGCCCGGAGGCGGGCGCCTTCGGGCCGGCCGTGACCGGCCGCGCGGGCTTCTTCTCCGGCCACAGGGCGTACGCGCCGAGCCCGCCGCCCAGGACGGCGAGGGCCACCACGGCCGCGATCAGCGCGCGCCGGCGCCGCTTCGGGGGCGCCGGGGCGGTGGTCGGGCCGGTGGGTGCGACGGTGGGGGCGAAGTGGAGTCCGGGCGGCCCCGAGGTGACGACGGGGGCCGTCGCCGGGACCTCCAGGAGCGGGCCGCCCGCGGCGACGAGCTGGGCGAGCTCCGTGCCGTACTCGCCGATGTGCTCGCGGACGGGCACCGGCCACGGCGGCGCCTGCCGCTCGCCGCCGAGGAGCGCGACGAGGGCCTCCGGCGTGGGCCGGTCCGCCGGGTCCGCCGACAGGCAGGCGGTGACGACCTCCCGCAGCTCCTCGGGCAGCCGCTCCAGGTCGGCCTCGGCCTGCGAGACGCGGTAGAGGACGGCCGCGACGGGCCCGTCGCCGAAGGGGTCCTCGCCGGTCGCCGCGTAACAGAGCAGCGAACCGAGGCAGAAGACGTCCGAGGCGCCGGTCACCTTCCGCGCGCCGGCGACGTGCTCGGGCGACATGAAGGCGGGCGTGCCGACCATGAGGCCGGTCGCGGTCATGGTGGTGGCGCCGTCCGCGCGGGCGATGCCGAAGTCGATCAGGCGCGGGCCGTCGACGGCGAGCATGACGTTGCCCGGCTTGAGGTCGCGGTGCAGCACCCCGCCCGCGTGCAGGTCGGCGAGGGCCCGGGCGAGGCGCGCGCCGAGTGCCCGGACGGCCGGGACCGGCAGCGGTCCTGAGCGGCGTACCGCCTGGGAGAGGCTGGGGCCCGCGACGTACGCGGTGGCCAGCCAGGGCACCTCGGCGTCGGCGTCCCCGCCGACGGGCGCGGCGGCGTGCGCGCTGCGGACGAGCGAGGCGACCCGGATCTCGCGGCGGAAGCGGTCGCGGAAGGCGGGGTCGCCCGCGAAGTCGCGCCGTACCGTCTTGACGGCGAAGAACTCGCCGGAGGTGTCGAGCCGCGCCAGGAAGACCTCGCCCATGCCGCCGGCGCCGAGCCGGGCCAGCACCTCGTACGGTCCGATCCGCCGTGGCGCGCCCTCGCGCAATGCTCCCAGCACCTGCCGCATCCCCCTTGAGTAGGCCCGATGCCGACGATCATTGCATGAGCATGACGAAGGGCCGGCCCCTTCTCCGGGGACCGGCCCTTCTCTCGCTCAGGAGGCGGCTCAGCCGCTGTACGGCTTGGCGCTGAGGATCTTCACCATGGCCATCTTGCCGTTCGGCAGCTCGTACTCGGCGTCGTCGCCGGCCTTCTTGCCGTTGACGCCGACGCCCAGCGGGGACTGCGGCGAGTACGTCTCGATGTCGTCGCTCGCGTACTCGCGGGAGGCGAGCAGGAAGGTCATCGTGTCGTCCTCGTCGCCGTCGAAGGCGATCGTCACGACCATGCCCGGCTCGACGACGCCGTCGTCCGCCGGGGCCTCGCCGACCTTGGCGTTCTGGAGGAGCTGCGTGAGCTGGCGGACCCGGAGCTCCTGCTTGCCCTGCTCCTCCTTGGCCGCGTGGTACCCGCCGTTCTCGCGGAGGTCGCCCTCCTCGCGCGCCGCGGCGATCTTGGCGGCGATCTCGGTACGCGCGGGACCAGACAGGTACTCAAGCTCGTCCTTGAGCTTGTTGTACGCCTCCTGGGTGAGCCAGGTGACGTTCTCGCTGGTCTGGGTCACGGGTGCTCCTCGTAGGTACTGGGAATACAAAGCATCGCCCTACACGGAAAGGATGCGCCTTCCCGGGTGGGCGAAACCACGAGCCTAACAATGAGTGGCGAAAAGCGGGAGGACATAAACCATCAAGATGGCGTCACCCCAGGTCACCGTGGTGACCCGCCGGAACTCGTCCCGGGCTCCCTACCCACCGCTACCGCGCCGTACACCCCAGCAGCTCGGCGTTGGTCGCCTTCGCGGTCGTACGGATCGAGTAGACCTTGTCGACGCGGCCGCCGGTCTCGTCGACGGGGACGTCCTTGCGGCCGACCTCGGCGCCGTCCTCGGAGCGGGAGCGCAGCGTGCAGACGCCCGTGGCGTCGGCGTCCTTGCGGATCTCCAGGTGGACCTGGACCTCGGTGTCGCTCACCACGTCGAACTTGATCATCTCGGCGCTGATCTTCGTGCCGCCGACGTAGTGCCAGCCGAACCAGCCGATCATGGCCAGGAACAGGGTGCCGAGCACGGCGCCGACGATCTTGAGCTTCCGGTCGGCGCGCTCGTCCGCGGAGCGGCCGTAGCGCCCCTCGGGGAGCTGCTCTCGCACCGCGCTCATGATCGTTCCCTTCGCCGTTCGAACCCCCGGCCGGGGGCCCGGAATTTTCCCTCCCCCGATTCCGTCACTATAGAGACCTCCCTAGGCGACGAATCACTGAGGATCGAGTCTTGACTGAGCAGCTGCGACTGATGGCCGTTCACGCCCACCCCGACGATGAGTCGAGCAAGGGCGCGGCGACGATGGCCAAGTATGTGTCCGAGGGGGTGGAGGTCCTCGTGGTGACCTGCACGGGCGGCGAGCGTGGCTCGATCCTGAACCCCAAGCTCCAGGGCGACCCCTATATCGAGGCCAACATCCACGAGGTCCGCCGCAAGGAGATGGACGAGGCCCGCGAGATCCTCGGCGTCGGCCAGGACTGGCTGGGCTTCGTCGACTCGGGCCTGCCCGAGGGCGACCCGCTGCCGCCGCTGCCGGAGGGCTGCTTCGCCCTCGCGGACGTGGACCAGGCCGCCGGCGAGCTGGTCCGCCGGATCCGCACCTTCCGTCCGCAGGTCATCACGACCTACGACGAGAACGGCGGCTACCCGCACCCCGACCACATCATGACCCACAAGATCACGATGGTGGCCTTCGACGGCGCGGCCGACACCGAGAAGTACCCCGAGGCGGAGTTCGGCGCGGCCTTCCAGCCGCAGAAGCTCTACTACAACCAGGGCTTCAACCGCCCGCGCACCGAGGCCCTGCACAACGCCCTCCTGGCGCGCGGCCTGGAGTCGCCGTACGGGGACTGGCTCAAGCGCTGGGACGAGTTCGGCGGCAAGCCGCGCAACCTCACCACCCACGTCCCCTGCGCGGAATTCTTCGAGATCCGCGACAAGGCGCTCATCGCCCACCGCACCCAGATCGACCCCGACGGCGGCTGGTTCCGGGTCCCGATGGACATCCAGAAGGAGGTCTGGCCGACCGAGGAGTACGAGCTCAGCAAGTCCCTCGTCGCCACCTCCATCCCCGAGCAAGATCTCTTCGCGGGCATCCGCGAGAATGCCTAGCATGAGCGCACACCTGGCAATGACCCAGCTTGTCCCCTTCGCCGCCGAAGAACTGGACAAGAACAAGGTGACCCCCGGCGTCCTCGGGTTCGTCGTCTTCGCCGTGCTGGCGCTGGCCGTCTGGGGCCTGATGAAGTCGATGAACCGCCACATGCACAAGATCGACTTCATCGAGACCCCCGACCCGGCCACCGCGGGCCCCGCCGCCCCGCCCACGGGCCCGGCGGACAAGTAACCCCACCCACCCGTACGGGCCCCGGCATGCCGGGGCCCGTACGGGTGCTGCCCGGGACCAGGGCGTGTCCGCAATGTCAGGTGGGGAGCCATAGCCGCAGGCAGGCGAGGGCCTGTCTTTCGGATCAAGCCGGGCTCGCCTCCACCGTCACCCCCATCACCTCCCGCGCCTGCCGCCCCGGCACCATGCCCAGCTCCCAGGCCTGCCAGCCCGTCTCGCGCGGGGTGCCGCGCTTCAGGACCAGGGCGTACGCCTCGGCGCAGTCGTCCAGGCGGGGGTCGCGGGCCGGGTGGCGGGTGGCGGTGAGGGCGGTGAGTTCCTCGCGGGCCCGGTCGGGGTCGGGGAGGAGCGTGCAGCGCAGGAAGCGGGCCCAGTCGGTGCCCCGGT
This sequence comes from Streptomyces sp. NPDC023157, assembly GCF_055560575.1. Classification (NCBI taxonomy): domain Bacteria; kingdom Bacillati; phylum Actinomycetota; class Actinomycetes; order Kitasatosporales; family Streptomycetaceae; genus Streptomyces; species Streptomyces sp. NPDC023157. Next base: position 108,219 of record NZ_JBVHIL010000004.1, on the reverse strand, counting down.
GGTCGCCGTACGTGGCGAAGAGCCGGGCGGCCTCCTCACACAGGTCCAGGGCCTGGGCCGTGCGGTTGTTGCCGGCGTCCACGATCGCCAGCTCCAGACAGGTCCACGCCTCGCCGTGCGCGACGCCGATGCGGTGGAAGTCCGCGCGGGCGTCCATCAGGAGCTGGCGGGCGAAGCCGGAGTTGCGGAGGTTGCCGGTCTGGGCGGCCCGCTGGTCGCGGGTGACCCGGCCCGAGTGGTGCCGGGCGCACGCCAGGCCGTACACGTCCCGCATCCGCGAGAACATCGTCCGCGCCCGCTCCAGCTCCCGTACCGCCTGGTCCCGGTCGCCCCGCTCCTCCAGGGCGTGCCCCAGGTAGTAGAGGGTCCACGCCTCGCCGCGCGCGTCCTCCTGCTCCCGGTGCCGGGACAGCGCCTGCCGCAGCCCGTCGACCGCGGGCGCCACGTCCCCGTCGACCAGCCGGGCCCGGGCCAGCTGGGTCAGCGCCCACGCCTGGCCGCGCCCGTCGTGGGTGCGCCCGTACCGGTCGAGCGCCAGCCGCAGCTCGTCCTCGGCCCGCGCCGCCTCGCCCGTCCGCAGGAACACCTGGCCCCGCTGGAAGTGCGCCCAGGCCTCGCCGTGCAGCGACTCGTTCTCGCGGTGCAGGACCAGCGCCCGGTCGAGCAGCGTCAGGGCCTCCGCCAGGTGGGCGCGGTCCCGTTCCACCGCCGCCAGGGCGTGCAGGGTCCAGCCCCGGTCCGCGGCCAGCGACTCCGGTTCCTGGAGGGCCAGCGCCTCACGCAGGCGCGCCGCCGCCTCCGACAGGTTGCCCTGGTGGTGGAGGGTGATGCCGAGCGAGCACAGGGCGAGTGCCGCCCCGGCGTCCTGGTGGGCCTCCTGATAGAGGGAGACGACCGAGGTGAGGGTCGTGCGGGCCTTGTCCAGCTCGCCCAGCTGCCGGGCCGCGATGCCGGTCCGCCACTGGACGGAGCGGGACAGCAGGCCCTGCCCGACCGCGTCCGTCAGCTCGTTGATCTCGCCCAGCCGGTACAGGTCGCCGCGCAGCAGGCAGTAGTCGCACAGCGCGCCGAGCAGGTCGAGCACCGTCTGCTGGTCCACGCCCTCCGCGTGCCGCAGCGTCGCCGTGATGAAGCTGGACTCCTCGTCGAGCCAGCGCAGCGCCGCGTCCAGCGAACCGAAGCCGTGCCCGCCGAAGCGGTCGGCGCGGGTCGACATCTTCCCGTCGACCATGCGGATCACCGCGTCCGCCAGCTCCGCGTAGTTGCGGATCAGGCGTTCCTGCGCGGCCGCGATCTCCGCCTGGTCCTCCTCCTCGACCAGCCGCGCCGCCGCGAACCCGCGCACCGCGTCGTGCAGCCGGTACCGCTCCCCGCGCACATGGTCGAGCAGCCCCGCCGCGGCGAGCTCCCGCAGCAGCCGCGCCCCTTCCGCGCCCGGAGCGCCCAGCAGCGCCCCCGCGGCCGCCGCCCCCAGCGAGGCCCGCCCCGCCAGCGGCAGCCGGCGCAGCAGCCGCCGCCCGTCCTCGTCGAGGCCCGCCGCGTACCCGGCGGCCAGCGCCCGCTCCACCGGACCGGCGTCCGCGCCGGCCGCGCCGAGCAGCTCGACGACCGTGTCCGGGGCCCGCCCGTCGAGCAGCGCCCCCGCCGCCCGCAGCGCCAGCGGCAGCCCGCCGCACAGCTCCCGCGCCCGCGCGAGGCCCTCCGCGTCGTACGGCTCCCCGGCGCCCTCCGCCGCGCCCAGCAGCTCCTCCGCGCCCGCCTCGTCCAGCGCCGTCACCGGCAGCGCGTGCACCGTGGCCGGCACGTCGGCGCCGAGGTCCAGCGGGGTACGGCAGGTCACCAGCACCAGGCTGTCGGAACGCTCCGGCAGCAGCGTCCGCACCTGCGCCGCGTCGACCGCGTCGTCCAGGACCACCGTCACCGCAAGCCCCGTCAGATGCTGGTGGTACAGCTCCGCGAGCCGCCGCACCTGCTGCTCCGCCGACGCCCGCTCCCGGAACAGCAGCTGCTCGCGCGGCGCGCCCAGCCGGTTCAGCAGGTGCAGCAGCGCCTCCCGGGTGGCGAGCGGCTTCTCCCCGCGCGTCGCGCCGCCCCGCAGGTCCACCACGCACGCCCCGCGGAACTGGTCCCGCAGCGCGTGCGCCGCCCGCACCGCCAGCGTCGTACGGCCCGAGCCGGGCGCCCCGTGCAGCATCACCACCGTCGGCCGGGTCGCCGTCGACGCCCGCCCCGCCTGCACCCACCGGGTGATCTCCGCCAGCTCGGCCCGCCGCCCCGCGAACGGCCCCGCCGGCTCCGGCAGATGGCCGAAGGACTGCTCCAGGACGGTACGCCGCCGGGCAGCCGCACTGCGGTCCGCGCCCCGCAGCCGCTCGACCACCTTCTGCGGCGGCTGCCCGGCGGTGCCGAGGAGCACCCGCTGCTGCTCCAGGAAGGGCCGTACGCCCCGTACCTCCAAGGCCGTCAGCCACCGCAGCCGCAGCTGCTCCACCCCGCCCGGCCGGCCCAGGTCCCCGGCCCTGCGGTGCGCCGCCGCCCGGCGTCCGGCGCCCGCCTTCAGGGCCGTCGCCGCCGCTCCCGCCACCGCCACCACGGCGCCCGCGCCGAACGCGGTGCCCGCGGCGGTGCCGAGCGCCAGGTCGCCGCCGACCGCGGCGGCCGCCGCGACGGCCGTCACCAGCGCGGGCGTTCCCAGCCCGGCGGGGGAGGAGGCCGCCGGACCGCCCTCCCCTTCCTCCAGGGCCCGCAGGTACTCCGCGTACTCCTCCGCCGCCGACGCCGCCATCGTGTCCAGGGCGGCCCGGCCTCGGGCGAGCAGCGCGTCCTGGTCGACACGGCCCGCGGAACGCCGCACCTCCTCCGCCACGGCCCGTTCCCACACCCGCTCGGCCTCGCTCCGGTGGCTGTCCCGCATCCGCGTCCCCCTCCGCCCGCCGGAAGCATCCGGCCCGAACAGTCCGAGCAACAGTGTCCTGCGGGACGCCCGCCGATGCGAGGGAGCGGTGCGAAAGCCCAGTGACGGCAAGGGAATCGGCGCCGAGCGCGGATCATCCGAACGGCTGCCCGTCGACCTCCCGTCCGATGGCGTTCATGTGCTGAATAGCGCGTCCGGGTGACGCCCCGGAACCAATCCCACCCGGTGCAGTTGATCAGGTCGCTTCGGTCAACGGAGCAGTTCCGGGCCATCGAGCTCAAGAAGGAAGATCTCGTGATCAAGAAGGTTCTTGCCACCGCTGCGGTTGCCGCCTCCGTCGTGGGCATGGGTGCGTCGACGGCCATGGCTGCCGGCAACGACGGCGGCAGCGCCAACATCATCGGCAACCAGTCGAAGCAGTCCATCGGCAGCAACTCCACCGGTGGTTACATGAGCCCGAACTTCGGCCTCATCAACGGCGGCGTCCTGCACTGCTTCGACGTGCAGAAGGTCGAGGCGCAGGTTCCGATCGGCGCCCTCATCGGTGTTCCGATCGCGGTCCAGGACGTCCTGGGCAACCCGATCGCGAACCAGACCTGCACCCAGAACTCCGTGCAGCAGAAGGGCGACGACGCTCTGTCGCACATCCTGGGCGAGGTCCTCTCCCAGAACGGGAACGTCGGCGGCTGACGCCTGCCTCCCGTGTGAAGCGGCCCCGTTCCTCGCATTCGACCTGCGAGGAACGGGGCCGCTTTTCCGTATCGGTGCCCCGTTCGCGTTCCGCCCACTCGCGGCGCGCGGACGGCCTCCTTCGGATGGGCCCCCGATGCGCAAGGATGGGGACATGCCGAACAGACTGGCCCATGAGACCTCCCCCTACCTCCTCCAGCACGCCGACAACCCCGTCGACTGGTGGCCCTGGTCGGCGGAGGCCTTCGAGGAGGCCCGGCGCCGCGACGTCCCGGTGCTGCTCAGCGTCGGCTACAGCTCCTGCCACTGGTGCCATGTGATGGCCCACGAGTCCTTCGAGGACGTGGAGACGGCCGCGCTGGTCAACGAGCGGTTCGTCGCCGTGAAGGTGGACCGTGAGGAGCGGCCCGACGTCGACGCCGTCTACATGGAGGCCGTCCAGGCGGCCACCGGGCAGGGCGGCTGGCCGATGACGGTCTTCCTCACCCCCGACGCCGAGCCCTTCTACTTCGGCACCTACTTCCCGCCCGAGCCCCGGCACGGCATGCCGTCCTTCCCCGAGGTCCTCGACGGTGTCGCGCAGGCCTGGACCGACCGCCGCGGCGAGGTCGCCGAGGTCGCCGCCCGGATCGTGAAGGACCTCGCGGGCCGCTCCCTCGCCCACGGCGGCGACGGCGTCCCCGGCGAGCCCGAGCTCGCCCAGGCCCTGCTCGGCCTCACCCGCGACTACGACGCGAAGTCCGGCGGCTTCGGCGGCGCGCCCAAGTTCCCGCCGTCGATGGTGCTGGAGTTCCTGCTGCGCCACCACGCCCGTACGGGGGCCGAGGGCGCCCTCCAGATGGCCGTCGACACCTGCGAGGCGATGGCCCGCGGCGGGATCTACGACCAGCTCGGCGGCGGCTTCGCCCGGTACGCCGTCGACCGGGACTGGGTCGTGCCGCACTTCGAGAAGATGCTGTACGACAACGCGCTGCTCTGCCGCGTGTACGCCCACCTGTGGCGGGCCACCGGCAGCGAGCTCGCGCGCCGGGTCGCCCTGGAGACCGCCGACTTCATGGTCCGCGAACTGCGCACCCCCGAGGGCGGTTTCGCCTCCGCGCTCGACGCCGACTCGGACGACGGCACCGGCCGGCACGTCGAGGGCGCCTACTACGCCTGGACCCCGGCGCAGCTCGCCGCCGCCCTCGGCGAGGACGACGCCGCGTACGCCGTCCGGTACTACGGCGTCACCGAGGAGGGCACCTTCGAGCACGGCTCCTCCGTCCTCCAGCTCCCGCAGGACGCCGGGGTCGCCGACGGGGAGAGGATCGCCTCGATCCGGGAGCGGCTGCTCGCCGCCCGCGACGAGCGGGCCCGCCCCGGCCGCGACGACAAGATCGTCGCCGCCTGGAACGGCCTCGCCATCGCCGCCCTCGCCGAGACCGGCGCCCTGCTCGACCGCCCCGACCTGGTCGAGCGGGCCACCGAGGCCGCCGACCTGCTGGTCCGCCTCCACCTCGACGCCGCCGCCCGCCTGACCCGTACCTCCAAGGACGGGCACGCGGGGGCCAACGCCGGGGTCCTGGAGGACTACGCCGACGTCGCCGAGGGCTTCCTCGCGCTCGCCTCCGTCACCGGCGAGGGCGTCTGGCTGGAGTTCGCCGGCTTCCTGCTGGACATCGTCCTCGACCAGTTCACCGCCGAGGGCGGCGCGCTGTACGACACGGCGCACGACGCCGAGCCGCTGATCCGGCGCCCCCAGGACCCCACCGACAACGCGACCCCGTCCGGCTGGTCCGCCGCCGCCGGAGCGCTCCTCTCGTACGCGGCGCACACCGGCTCCGAGCCCCACCGGGCCGCCGCCGAGGGAGCCCTCGGCGTGGTCAAGGCGCTCGGGCCGCGCGCGCCCCGCTTCATCGGCTGGGGCCTGGCCGTCGCCGAGGCCCTGCTCGACGGGCCGCGCGAGATCGCCGTGGTCGGCACCCGCGACGACGACGCCTTCCGCGCCCTGTGCCGGACCGCCCTCGACGCCACCACCCCCGGCGCGGTCCTCGCCTTCGGGCCGCCCGACAGCACGGAGTTCCCGCTGCTGAAGGGCCGTCCGCTGGTGTCCGGGGGCGCCGCCGCGTACGTCTGCCGGCACTTCGCCTGCGAGGCGCCGACGACGGACCCGGCCGAGCTGGCCCGCGCGCTGACCCGCTGAGCGTCGCCGCCCAGCGGGTCGGGCGGTCAGTCGCAGAGCAGGGACTTGCCCCCTGAGGGCTTGTACTCGCCCAGCGGGGTCTCGCTCTGCGGGCCGGGCCGGGGCTTCGGCAGCGGCTTGTCGGCGCGCAGCTTCGCGAAGATGTCGTCGGCGTACGGCACGTCCCACGAGATCGTCGCGCCGACATCCGGGATGAGCGGGTTGATCTTCTTGATGGGCACGGTGGCGAACTCCGTCCGCTCCGGCGTGACGTTCCGCAGCCGGCCGGCCAGCGCCAGCAGCTCGGGCGCGCTGATCGCCCGTTCCGCCGCCGCCCTGCCGCGCAGGGTCTCGGCGAACCAGCGCATCCAGTCCGGGTCCCGGTACAGGTGCGCGCGGACCTCCCGCAGCGTGTTGACCACGAACTTGTGCTGCTTCTTGATCCGTCCGAAGTCCGCCTGGCCGTCGGCCTTGCGCGAGCGGACGTACTGGAGGGCCTCACCGCCGTGGACCTTGCGGGTGCCCGGTTTGAGGACGATCCCGGTGGCCGGGTCCTTGAGGAGCTTCTTGGTGCAGATCGGCACGCCCTCGATGACGTTCACCGAGTCCATGAACCGGCGGAAGTCGATCTCCAGGTAGCGGTGTACCGGGGTCTTGGTCATGGCCTCGACCATCTCGATGGCGAAGGACGGCCCGCCCTCCCTCCAGGCGCTGTTGAGCTTCGCCTGGTGCGGCGGGTGCATCTCGCCGGTCTCCCGGTCGCGGTGCTCGGGGAACTCGGTGAGCGAGTCGCGCGGCAGGCTCACCACGCTGACCCGGTCGTTCTTCGCGGAGACGTGGACGAGCATCATCACGTCGGTGCACCGGCAGTCGTGGTTGCCGATGTGGTACTTGATCCGCTCGTCGGGGGTGACGCGCGCACGCGAGTCGATCCCGACGACGAGGATGTTGAGGCCTCCCTTGGGCGACGGCAGGTCGGAGGGTGCCAGCGCGAGTGAGCCGGAACCGAGCGCGACCAGAGCCGTGGACAGGAACAGGAGGCGTCCTGGGCGGGGGAATTTCATGGCGAAACGTTAAATCGGACGCATTCGCACACAGGTACGCGACGCGACATGGGGAGGGCGAATCACTCTCCTGCGGGGGCTGTGTCATGATGCCGGGACCACACCGGAAGGAGCGAATATGACGCCCGAACCCGGGAAATGGGAGCGGATGGCCTTCATTCCGAAGAGCCGATATGTGGCCGACCCGCCGCCGGCCGCCCGGGAGCCCTTCCCGCTCTACTCCTCGCTGGCCAGGCAGTGGATGCAGGCCGGACGGGCAGTGCCGGGAGTGCCGGACCGGGAATGGGAACGGCTCATCCGCACGCCGATCTGGCCCCGTTGAGCGCCGATGCGGCGCATTCGGGGGAAGCGAATGAGTGAATGACGGAAGTCCCACGATAAGCCGGTTTCCTTTTCGTGGCAGGTTCGTTGGGGAGTGTGCAGCGGAGAAGTGTCTTCGCCGTAGGAAAGGATCCAGACGAAATGAACTGTAAGAAGGCTGCCGCCGTCGTCGCCGGTCTGCTCATGGCCCTGGGTGCCGCCACCCCCGCGATGGCCGACGCCGAAGCCGAGGGCGTCGCCATCGGCTCGCCGGGCGTCCTCTCGGGCAACGTGGTCCAGGCCCCGATCCACATCCCGATCAACGTCTGCGGCAACAGCGTGAACATCATCGGCATCCTGAACCCGGCCGCGTTCAACACCTGCATCAACGCCTGACGTCAGCGTCACGGCCACGGGCCGGCCCCGGGGAGTGTCCACCACCCCCGGGGCCGGCCTCCGTCATGTCAGCGGGCGGCGGCCACCGCCTCCGTGCCCGAACGCGGCCGGCCCACCCGGCCCCCGCCGGCCCGCAGCCGCTGCCGCACCCCCTTCACGAGCCGGCCGGCCGTGTAGCCCGCGCCGAACACGAACCGCATCGACGGACCGTACGAGGGTGCCGTGAGCAGTCCGGCGAGGAAGAGGCCCGGCCAGGACGACTCGAACAGCGCCCCCACCTCGGGCGCCCCACCGGGCCCGACCCGGCGCAGCCCGGCCCGCAGCCCGGGAGCGAGCACCTCCGCCCGGTCCAGGCTGGGCACGAACCCGGTCGCCGCGATCACATGGTCCGTCTCCACCACGGACGCCCCGCCCCGCCCCGCCACGTCGAGCCGCAGCCGCTCGTCACCGGTCACCGCCGCCGCCGTGACCCGCTGCCCCAGCCGTACGTCCCCGACCGCGCCGAACCGCTCCCGCAGCCACCAGGCACCGGCCGGGCCGAGCGCCGAGTCGAAGATCCGCTCGCGGGTGGCGGCGGGCAGCCGCCGGAAGATCCCGGGGGTGTCCGCGTACAGCCGGTTGTGCCAGCCGCAGCCGAGCCCCGTGTGCGGGGCGCGCAGTGACTGCCAGGTGCCGCGGTCGAGCGCCGGCGGCAGCGTGTTCCACTTCAGCCGGTCCGAGCGGGCCAGGATCCGCACGGCGGCGCCCTGCTCGGTGAGGATCGCGGCGGTCTCCAGGGCGGCCTGCCCGGCCCCGATCACCGTGACGTCCCGGCCCGCGAAGCCGTCCAGCTCGCCGTGGTGGCTGGAGTGGGTGACGTACCGGCGGGGCAGTCCCCGCAGCGGACCCGGGACCTCCATGAAGGGGAGCACGCCGACGGCGAGCACGACCGTACGGGCGCGGAAGGTCTCGCCGTCCTCCGCCGTCACCTCGAAGCCCTCGCCGCCGGAGCCGGGCGCGACACGGGAGATCAGGCGCTCGTCGAGCGCGGGCACCGCCTGCCGGGCGAACCAGTCGCCGTACGCGGCGAAGAACCCGACGGGCAGCGGCACCCCGTGCTCGGCGCGGATGCCCTGGGTGGCCGCGTAGGCGTCGAGCCCGTACGAGCCCCGCGGGTCGGAGAGGTGGGAGGCCCACGGCTCGGACTTGAGGAACATCGCGGAGGGCATGGCGTGCCAGGACTCCATGGGGCGGCCGAAGACGCGCAGCTTCAGCCCGTGCGCCGCCGCGTGGGCGGCCACGGAGAGACCGTAGGGTCCCGCGCCCACAATCACCAGGTCGTACATCGTGTGTTCCGCCTTCGTCGTTCCGGTCGTGAGGACGCCGGGGGTGTGTCGGGTGTGCCGGAGGGGGCAAGGGAGGCAAGGGGGGCAAGGGGGGGGCAAGGGGGGCAAGGGGCCGGGTGGGTCGCGGCCGGTCGGTCGGTCCGGAGCGGTGCGGTGCGGTCCGGTCCGGTGCGGCCCGGAGATCAGCGCTTGGTCATCTGGCCGGAGCGGCTGCGGGCCGACGGTGGCGCCGTCACGTCGGCCGGCCGCTGGGGGTGCCCGCCCCGCAGTGCCCGACGGAGCGTCAGGAGGCCCTTGCGCAGGGCGTGGGCGCACCAGGCGCGCACCATCGCGAAGGCCGGGGCGAGGTCGTCGGCGGCGAACCAGGCCGCCTCGAACCGCTCGCCGAACGGCCGCGCGGAGCCGGGCTCCGCGGCGTACCGGCGGCGCGGCGAGGCCAGGCAGGACAGGGCCGCGTAGTTCTCCACGACGAAACGGCGCCCGTACGCGGGGGCGTGCGCCGGGACCGTACGGCCGGTGAGGTCGAGGTGCAGCGCGCGGACCACGTCGAGCCCGTCCCGGTCGGCGAAGAGCCGGAACTGGGCGCCGGGCCGCGGGTTGAAGTCCAGCAGGTGGTAGGCGCCGGTCGCCCGGTCGAGCCGGAAGTCCAGGTCGCACACGCCTCGGTAGCCGAGCGCGGCGAGCAGCTCGCGGGCCATCGTGTCGACGGCCGGGTTCGCGCTCCAGCGGCCCACGGCGGTGAGCCCGGCGCCGTCGGGCCAGGAGCGCTCCTTGCGGCCGGTGGCCCCGGTCGAGCAGCCGCCGCGGGAGTCCACGTACCCGTGGAAGAACCAGTCGAGGTCCCGGCCGGGCGGCAGCAGCTCCTGGAGCAGCAGCCGGCTGCCGGCCAGCGGAGTGCGCGCGTACAGCGCACGGACCTCGGTCAGCGAGCCGACGATCGACGTGCTGCGCAGCCCGCCGCCGGGCGGCAGCAGCCAGGGGCGGCTCCACTTGGCGATCACCGGCAGCCCCAGCGACCAGGCCATGGCGGCGGCCTCCTCGGCGCTGGCGGGCAGTTCGGTACGGGGGTGGGGGAGCGACAGGGTCCGGCAGGTCTCGGCGAGCTGGGCCTTGTCGGCGACCCTGGCGAGCTGCTCCGGGGACTGGTCGGGCAGCAGGTAGCGCTCGGCGAGCTCGGGGCGGCACTCGGCGAGGGACAGGGCGGTGATGTCGTCGAGGGGCACCAGGACCGCGGGACGCGCCGAGGAGCCGGGCAGCCGGTCCGCGACGCGCAGCAGCAGCCGGGTGAGCTCGGCCGGGGACGGCTCGGCGGGGCGGGCGTGGGCGCCGTGGAGATAGCGGGAGCGGACGACCGGACTGGAGAGCGACTCGACCACCGCGTGGACCGGGATGCCCGCCCGTCCGAGAGACCGCGCGGCGCCGAGCGTGCCGTGATGAAAGGGGTTCGGGTCGAGCCGCACAAGGACCGCGGGGACGCGGCTGTCAAAACTCGGCACGGCATGTCCTTAGTCTCGAATGCCCCAACTGGGGGATGAAGAATCCTCTAATGGACTATTGATCAGATCCAAGCCGAGTTCTCGGTCGGCTCATTAGGAATACTTTCGGAGTATCAGATTGACGGATCGTCAAGTGGCGCGGGTGAAGAAGAAGGAGCTGCCATGGCAGACCGAAAGCGGCGGACTTCGAGAGCATGGCTGGGGGTGTTCACCGCCGGTCTCCTCGCATCAGGATCTGTCGTGCTGTCGTCTCCGGCTCGCGCCGCCGAATCCGTAACGACCCGGGACCCCCAACCGACTCTGTCCGGGGCGATGGGGGCCTTCCTGGAATCCGGCCCGCTCGGGGTGGCCCGGATCGCCCAGCTGGAGCGGTGGCTCGGCGGCCACGAGCTCCGGGTCGGCCACACCTACCTGCCCGGCGACGTCTGGTCGAACATCGAGGGCCCGCCCGGCTTCCTCGACGCCTGGGCGGACTGGCGCAACCAGCGCACCGACCGCCTGTTCGTCCTGAACGTGCCGATGCTGGAGCGCAACGAGGCCGGCGTCTCCGACTACGAGGTCCGCCGCCAACTGCAGTTGGGTGCCGCCGGCTACTACGACCACCACTTCCGCAAGCTGGCCGAACGCCTGGTCGACCTGGGGGCCCCGGACACCGTCGTCGTCCTCGGCTGGGAGATGAACGGCACGACGTACACCAGCCGGTGCGCGCCGGACCCGACCTCCTGGAAGAAGTACTGGAACCGCATCGTCGCCGCGATGCGCACCGTGCCCGGACAGACCTTCCGCTTCGACTTCAACCCGAGCCGGGGCAAGGACGCGATTCCGTGGACGGAGTGCTACCCCGGTGACGACACGGTCGACGTCATCGGCATGGACTCGTACGACCAGCCGCCCGGTTCGAGTTTCGACCAGCACGTGAGCGAGCCCTACGGGCTCCAGGCGCAGGTCGATTTCGCGGCCGAGCACGGAAAGCAGATCTCCTATCCGGAATGGGGCCTGTTCCGGAACGGAGACAACCCCGAATACATGCGGCGCATGCTCGAATGGATGAGCCGGCACAAGCCGCTGTATCACACGATCACCGATTACTGCCCGCACGGCGTCTGGCAGTGCGACGACAATCCGATGGCGTCGCGGGTGTTCCGTCAGATGCTGTACGGAATCGAGCCGACGCATCCCACGGACCCGGTCGACCCGACGGACCCGACGGACCCGACCGAGCCGACGGAGCCGACGGAGCCGACGGAGCCGACGGACCCGACGGACCCGGTGGAGCCCACGGATCCGACGATCCCTGTGCCGAAGCCGGAGCCCAAGCCGGATCCGACGATCCCTGTGCCGAAGCCCGAGCCGAAGCCCGAGCCCAAGCCGGAGCCGAAGCCGGATCCGACGATCCCTGTGCCGAAGCCCGAGCCCAAGCCGGATCCGACGATCCCCGTGCCGAAGCCCGAGCCGAAGCCGGAGCCCAAGCCGGATCCGACGATCCCCGTGCCGACGCCCGAGCCGAAGCCTGAGCCCAAGCCCGAGCCGAAGCCGGATCCGACGAACCCGAACCCGGAGCCGAAGCCCGAGCCGAAGCCCGAGCCCAAGCCGGAACCCAAGCCTGAGCCCAAGCCCAACTGCTGGACCGTGAACCTCGGTTCATGGGTCGAGAGCTGGATCGGCGGGCCGGTCTGCGTCCCCAAGGACTCCTGGAAGGACTCCTGGAAGGACACGGTGAAGGACTCCGTAAAGGACTCCGTGAAGGACTCGACCAGCTGGACGAACGGCCTCGGGGTCGGCTGGAAGGGCGCCCTGAAGGGGGTCTGGCCCTTCTGACCGGGCGGTGAGGGGAGCGCGCGGCGGTGGAGGAGGTCATCCTCCGCCGCCGTTCGGCGTCCGGCCGGGCAGCCGGCCCAGCGCGCGCCCCAGCCACTCCCGCTCCCGCGCCTGCCGGGCCGCCCAGCGCCGCCCCGCCGCCGCGCCCGCGCGCAGCCACAGCAGCGGGGCCGAGCTCCGGACGCCCAGCAGGAGACGCTGGTTGGGTACGGTCTCGGGGCGCCAGTGGTGTTTGTACGGTTCGGTGCCGCGCAACATGCTCAGCGTCGCCCGGCCGCTCGCGCTGGTCTCGCGGGCCCCGTGCCGCAGCAGCATCGTCGCCACGTCCACCTTACGGGCGCGCAGCGCGGGGTCGGCGCCGTACAGGTATCCGCCCGCGAGCCGCCGTGACATGAGGGTGAGGTCGGCCGCCACCACGTCTCCGGCGAGCCGGAACTCGGTGACCATCGCGTCGCCGCACTCGACCATCGGCCGCACGGCCCGCGCCAGGTGCTGGGCGAACCGCTCGCTGGTGTGCTCGGCGGTCACGCCCCGGCCCTGCCACTGGAGTTGATGCAGCTTCAGCAGCCGGCCCAGGGCGGCCGGGACCTCGGGCGCGGGCACGATGTGCTCGTCGATGCCGAGCGCGTCCAACTTGCGTAGCTTCGCCCGTACCCGCTGGGCCTTGCCCGACGGGATGCGTTCGAGCAGGGCCTCCATCGGTACGGCGGGCAGTTCCAGGCAGAGGGAGTCCGCGAGCCGTCGCCGCGGGCCGTGCCACGCGTCGAAGACCCGCTCGGCCGCCGCCCCGGGCCGTACCTCGCGCAGGTCGACCAGCGCGCCGCGCGCCGCGCCCGCCAGCGCCTCGGCGAGCGCGGGCACCGCGTCCGGGCAGCCGTCGTCGAGGAGGACGTCGGTGAAGTCGGTGATCGTGCCGCCGAGCTGGGTGAGGACCGGCAGCGGCCCCGCGGCCCGCATCAGCGGCGCCGCCGCGACCAGCGTGCCGTCCGTCCGCCGGACCAGGACCACCCGCAGGGCGCCCGGCCGGCCGTACGACAGCCACCAGGAGTGCAGCCAGGCGTGCGACTGGAACGGTGTCGCCGTCGCGCACCGGGCGTACAGCGCCGCCCACTCGGGGCCGAGCCGGCCGAACTCCGCGCCGTCCCGGCAGATCTCGGCGTGAAGCGATCTGCCGCTCACACCGCCTCCGGTTCCGGCTGGGTCGCCATGGCCGGGCCCGGTACGGCGGCGCCCTGCCGCGAGTGGCGGGCCTCGGTCCGCGCGGCCCGCTTCGGCCGGACCAGCAGGACCAGGCCGCCGAGCAGCCCGCCCGCACAGGCGCCGACCAGCGCCGACAGCGGTGCCGACGGGGACACCGGCGTGACCGGCTTCGTCGCCCGGGAGAACTGGACGACCTTCACGCCGGTGTTGGAGGCGACGTGCGAGCTGTCGAGGACCAGCGCGCGGGCCACCCCGTCGGCCATCGACATGGCCTGCGCGGGCTTCGCCGAGCGGGCCGTGATCGAGATCATCGGCGCGTCCGGCGAGGTCGCCGCCTGCACGCTGGAACGCAGCGTGTCCGCGGAGACGCCCGCCCACACCTGGGCGTCGCCGGTCACCGCGATGTCGGTGGCGACCCGCCCGTACGCCTGGGCGAAGCCGAGCGCCGAGGCCGGGTCGGACTTCTCCGACGGGACGACGATGACATAGCTGGTCGCCGCGTACTGCGGGGCCTTCAGCGCGCCGTAGCCGCCGCCGAGGACCGCGCCGGCGAGCGCGGCGGCGGGCAGCACCATCCAGCGGGCGGGGGTGAGGAGGGAGGAACGTGGCGGGGTCGTGGTCATGGTGCTCAGCTCTCACTTCACGGGAAGAGGGGTGCCGCGGACGGCCTGGTCGTAGAGGGACAGCAACTGCCGGGCGCTGTGCGTGATGTCGTAGTGGCGGGCGGCCTCCGGCTGCGGCAGCCGCCCGGGCGGGGCGGCCCGCAGTTCGCGCAGGGCGGCGATCAGCTCGGGCACGGACTCGCCGATCCGACGGGCGCCGGGCGCCGCGCCCGGCGGCAGGTCGTCGATCGCGGGACAGGCCACGTACCGCACGGGCAGCCCCGCCGCCAGCGCCTCGACGACCGCGAGCCCGAAGGTCTCGTCGGGGGAGGTCGACACGAAGACGTCCATCGCGGCGAGCAGCGACGGCAGATCGGGCCGCCCGCCCGCCGGACCGGCCGGCGGGTCCGCGAACGCCCCCGCGAGCAGCACCCGGTCGGCGGCCCCGCACTCCCGGGCCACCCGCAGCAGCTCCGCCCGCCGCTCGCCCTCGCCGACGAGCAGCAGCCGCGCCTCCGGCACCGAGGCCACCGCCCGCACCAGCCGGTCGAAGCGCTTCCCGGGCGCCAGCCTCCCCACCCCGCCCACCACGAACGCGTCGGCCGGCAGGCCGAGCGCCGCCCTCGTCATGGCCCGCGCCCGCGGGTCGTGGGCGAAGCGGCCGGTCTCGATGCCGTTGGGCACCACCCGGATACGGGACGGGGCCACGCCCCACCGGGCCAGGCGGTGGGCGACGCTCGGCGAGACGGCGACCGTGGAGGTGCCGAGCCGCTCGGACGCCAGGTACAGCGCCCGCGTCCCGGCCGACAGCGGGCGCCCCTCGATCTGGGCCTCGCCCAGGGAGTGCTCGGTCGCGATGACGGAGCGGACCCCGGCGAGCCGGGCGGCGGCCCGGCCGTACACGCAGGCCCGGTACAGATGGGTGTGGACGAGGTCGTAACCGCCCTGCCGGATCAGCCGGGTCAGCCGGGGCAGCGCGCCCAGGTCCCGGTTGCCGGTCATGCCGAGGTGGGTGACCGGCGTGCCGTCGGCCTCGATGCCCTCGGCGACCGCTCCCGGGTTGGTCAGCGTCACCACCCGCCCCCGCACCGGCAGGTGGCGCAGCAGCAGCCGCAGCTGCTGTTCGGCGCCGCCGATGCCGAGCCCGGTGATCACATGCAGCACCTTGAGGTCGCCGCGAGGCTCCGCGCTCACGACAGGACGGCCCTGGCCGGCCCGCGCCGCGCGGGGGTCACATCGGCGGGCCGGCGGCGGCGCAGCGGGTGCAGGACCCGCTTGGCGGTCAGCCGCCAGGCGGTGTCGGCCTCGCCGACGTGCACCCGCGGCAGGGCGAACGCGCCGCTCAGCGGGCCGGGGTCGATCGCGCAGGCGTGGCGGTAGCCGGCCTTGCGGACGGCGCGCACGACCCGGGCGTCGACCTTCCCGTACGGGTAGCAGAAGCCGTCCACCGGGTCGCCGGTGATGTCCTCGATGAGCTCCCGGCTGTGCCGGGTCTCGGCGACGAGGGCCTCGCCGTCGCCGTCCGCCAGTTCCACCAGGTCGACGTGGCGCAGCCCGTGCGAGCCGATCTCCATGCCGGCGGCGGCCGCCCGCCGGATGCCGTCCTCGTCGAGCAGCGGCCTGCGCGGGCCCAGCCGGTCCCACGCGTTGTCGCCGCCGAGGCGGCCCGGCAGCACGTACACGGTCGCGGTGAAGCCGTGCCGGCGCAGCAGCGGCACCGCCGATTCGACGAAGTCGGCGTAGCCGTCGTCGAAGGTCAGCCCGACGAGCCCGCGGGCCCGGCCCTCGGCCGCCGCCGCCAGCAGCTCCCGTACGGACACCCCGCGCAGCCCCCGCTCGCCCAGCCAGCGCAGCTGCCGGGCGAAACGCACGGGCGAGACGGTCAGCCGGTACGGATCATCGGGGCTGTCCGCGATCGAGTGGTACATCGCCACCCACAGGGGTGGCATCGGCAGCATTCGACGCAGCACGGCGGCGGGCATGGGGGGTCCTTCGGCAGGCGGATCGGGGGAGGGGCGGAATCTCGGGCGCCTTGGCGGCGCACCCGATGAACAGCACGAACACGCCGACGACCACGAGCGCGGCGACGGTGACGGCGAGCACGGGCGGGCCGATCGCGACGGAGCACAGCCAGCCGGCGCCGGTGGCCCAGGCGCCCGCGGTGGTGAGCCGCAGCAGGCCCTCGCCGAGGTGGCGCACGTCGATCGGCACGGACTGGCGGTGCGCGCCGAGCAGCAGCATCACGGCGGTCACGGTGATGCCGAGCGCGTTG
This sequence comes from Streptomyces sp. NPDC023157, assembly GCF_055560575.1. Taxonomy (NCBI): domain Bacteria; kingdom Bacillati; phylum Actinomycetota; class Actinomycetes; order Kitasatosporales; family Streptomycetaceae; genus Streptomyces; species Streptomyces sp. NPDC023157. The sequence continues at coordinate 91,981 of NZ_JBVHIL010000004.1, read as the reverse complement.
GCGCCGGCGATGCCGGCGGCGCCCCACAGATGGGCGCCGGCCGTTCCGGCGAGCCCGGTCACGGCGAGCCCGGTGGCCATGGCGGCGGCCGGGTACCAGAGCGGGCGGGCGGCGGAGAAGTAGCAGCGGACCAGGGCGCCGACCATGGTCTGGCCGAGCAGGCCGAGCGCGTACACCCGCATGACGGTGGCCGTCGCCGAGGTGTCGGAGGCGTCGAACGCGCCGCGCTGGAAGAGGAGCTGGACGATCTGCGGCGCGGCGGCGATGACCGTCGACGCGCCGATCAGGACGACGACCGCGGCCAGCAGCAGATCCCGCTCGACCCGGCGGCGGGCCGCCTCCGCCTCACCGGCCGCGAGGGCGCGGGCGACGACGGGGAAGCTGACCGTGCACAGCATCAGGGAGAGGATCATCGGCATCTGCGCGACCTTCTGCGCGTAGTTCAGATGCGAGATGGACCCGGCCGGGAGCGGCGAGGCGAGGAACCGCTCGATGAGGATCTGCGACTGGCGGGTGAGCGCGAAGAGGATGACCGGCGCGATCATCCCGAGCACGAGCAGCCGCCCGTCGCCGGCCGGCACCGGCACCGGCTCCTCCTTCGGCACCGGCCGGGTGCGCAGCTCCCGCACCAGCGAAGGCGCCTGCACCAGCACCATCAGAACGCCGCCGACGGCCACCCCCGCGGCGGCGGCCCGTACGCCGAACGGCTCGCGCAGGACCAGGATCGTGCCGATGATGCCGATGTTGTACGCGACGTAGATCGCGGCCGGCGGCAGGAACGAGTCGTGCGCGCGCAGGGCGGCCGAGCAGTACCCGGCGAGCGCGAACGACAGCACGCAGGTCGCCGTCAGCCGGGTGCAGTCGACGGCGAGCCGCGGGTCCGGCAGCCCCGGCGCCAGCGCGGACACCAGCAGCGGGGCGGTCACGACGAGCAGCGCGGACACGGCCGCGACGGCGAGGACGAGCCGGGGCAGCGTGGCCCGTACGAGGGCCCGCACCGGGTCCCCGAACAGGGAGCCCGAGCGGCGGGCCAGGGCATGCGAGAACGCGGGCACCAGGATCAGCGCCATCGCGTCCTCGATGAGCAGCGTCGACGCGAACTCCGGCACCGTCCACGCCACGAGGAACGCGTCGGTCTCGGCTCCCGCCCCGAAGTACCGCGCCAGGATCTGGTCCCGTACGAGCCCGAGCACCGCCCCGACGGCCGTGAGCGCCGCCGTCACGACGGCGGCCCGGAACAGGAAACGGCCAGAGGACGAGGAAGGGGAGGAAGGAGCCGAGGGCGTCGCGGTCCTGCGGCGCGCGTGGCGGGCGGTGCCCGTCGCCGGGCGGGCGGCGGGCGCCGCCCGGGGCGTCCAGCCCCGCTCGCCGTCCGCCGACGGGACCGGCCGGGCGGCGGGTGCGAGGGGCCGGGCGCCGCCGGCCAGCGGCCGGCCGCCCAGGAGCGCGGTCCGCCCGTCGTGCTCCGGCACCGGAGCCGTACCGGGCCTGCGCCCGCCCCGCGCACCGGACGGCGCCCGGTGCGCGGGCCCGCCCGCACGGCCCGCCCGCCCGGCCACCGTGGCGGCCCGCGCCACCGGAGTCCCGGCCAGGGCCCGCGCCCCGTGCCCGCGCGCCACGCCCGCGCGCCGCCGCGCCTCGGCCCCGGCGGGACCGTCCTGCGGCAGCCCGCAGAGCAGGTCCAGCGTGTCCTCGGCCGAACCACCGGCCGCCCAGGGGTCCGAGAGCCCGCCACCGGCGCCGCCGGAGCCATCGTGCGTGGTCGGAGCTCCGGGGAGGCCGCCGCCGAGACCGGCGAGTCCGCCGAATCCCCCGAGGCCGCCGAGACCGGCGAGTCCACCGAGGCCACCGAGCGCCAGTGTCGGACTGTCCGTGAACCCCGCACCGGAGCCGGCGGGCGCCACGGGACCGGCCGCGGGGTCGCCGCCGAATCCGCCGGGCGCCGCCGGGCCGGCCGCGTATCCGGCCGTCCCGCCGGCCGGTGTGACCGGACCCCCCGCGGGTCCGGTCACACCGCCCGGGGGCAGCTCGCACAGCGCGTCGCCCGCCGGGCCGGCCGTCCAGGGGTCCGCGGGTCCGGTCGCGGCCCGACCCCCCGTGGGCCCGGCCGTCGCGGCGCCGCCCGTGGGCGTGCCGGGGTCCCGCGCGCCGGTGAGGGGGGCGGGCGGGACCGGGGCGGTGTCCGTCGGGTCCGGGGGGTCGGACCACGGGTCACGCACGGCGCACCTCCGCCAGCGACCACCACGCGGCCAGGCCGAGGACGACCGACATCAGGACCGTGGAGGGGCCGCCGATGTCCGCGTAGAAGAAGTCGATGAGCTGCCAGGACAGCACGCCGACCGCGACCAGCGCGCAGTCCGCGCCCAGCCGGCGCCGCCGCAGGGCCGCGACCAGGAGGGCCGCCCAGCTGCCCGCGAGGGCCAGCAGACCGATCAGGCCCTGCTCGCTCAGGACCAGCAGGTACATGTTGTGCGGGGACAGCAGCGGCTGCCGCTGGAAGACGGCGCCCGCGCCGGCCGTGTCGCTGCCGGAGGAGAGCGCGAGCGAGGCGTTCGAGTCGCGGTAGGCGGGGAAGCCCTTCAGGCCCACGCCGGTCAGCGGCTCGCTGCGCCACATCCGGCCCGCCGCCGCCCACAGGGTGTACCGGTCGGTCACCGACTGGTCGGGCGCCGCCGCGACCTGGCTGATGCTGGTGACCCGCTCCTTCACCATCTCCGAGCCGATGCCGAGCCCGCCCACCAGGACGACACCCAGCGCGCCCGCCGCGAGCGCGACCCGCCCGGCCCGCCGCAGCCCCGACAGGACCAGTTGCAGCGCGCAGGTCAGCACGGTCGCGATCCACGCGCCCCGGCTGAAGGAGAGGACGAGCGGCAGGAAGAGCAGTCCGGCGCAGACCAGCGCCGCCGTACGGGCCCGGCCGGCCGGGCCGCCCAGCGCGAGGCCGGTCGCGATGACCAGCGCGTACGCGACGACCGTCGCCATGCCCATCACGTCGGTCGCCCCGAAGGTGCCGACCGCGCGGATGTCCTCGCCCTGGTACGAGGCGCCGGTGCCGGTCAGGAACTGCACGACCCCCACCCCGCCCTGGAGCAGTCCCAGGCCGACCAGCGCCCACGCCACCACGGCGAAGTCCCGGCGGTCACGGATCATCAGGAGCACGGCCGCCGGGACGAGCACGAAGATCTGCAGGTAGCGGGCGACGCCCGGCAGGCTGGCGCCCGGGTCGTTGGAGGTGATCGCGGCCAGGCAGATGCCGAGCACGGGCAGCCCGAGGACGACGGCCGCCGCCCGGCTCAGCGGCCGGGCCCCGGAACGCACCACCCGCACCAGGCAGATGAGGACGAGGAGCCCCGACGCCGCGTCGGCGACCGTGCCCGTTCCGCCCGTCCCGCCCTGCGCGCCGCCCCCGCCGCCCGGCACCAGCAGCAGGGCGATCACGGCGAGCACCGGGGACAGCGTCCCGGCCCTGCGCACCCCTTCCCGAACCCCGGAGCCGGCGGGGGAGACCCGTCCGGTCCCCGGCAGCGAAACGGCCGTCGCCATCGTCAGCTCCCCGTCGGTCGCACGAGCCCGGCCGCCGTGCGCAGCAGGATGCACACGTCCTGCCAGAGCGACCAGTGGTCGATGTAGTGGTTGTCGAAGCGGCAGCGGTCCTCGATCGAGGTGTCGCCGCGCAGTCCGTGCACCTGGGCGAGGCCGGTGAGCCCCACCGGCATCCGGTGCCGGGCCGCGTAGCCCGCGTGGACCCGGCTGAACTGGGCCACGAAGTACGGCCGTTCGGGCCGCGGCCCGACCAGGCTCATGTCGCCGCGCAGCACGTTCCACAGCTGCGGCAGCTCGTCCAGCGAGGTCTTGCGCAGGAAGTGCCCGGCGGCGCTCATCCGGTGGTCGTCGGCGACGCTCCACCGGGTCGCCGACTCCGTCTCGTCCGACGGGCGCAGCGTACGGAACTTGAGCAGCGTGAACAGGCGCCCGTTCTGGCCCACCCGCTCCTGCCGGAACAGCACCCCGGGTCCGTCCGCGAGCCGCACCGCGAGCGCGCACACCAGCAGCACCGGCAGCGCGACCGCGAGCGCCGGGGCGGCGAGCGCCACGTCCAGGGCCCGCTTGGCGGTCAGCCCGCGCCGCTCGGAGATCGGCACCAGACGGTGGCTGCCGTACCCCCACAGGTGGTCGCCCATCGCCCCCTGCCGCGGTTCGCCGCCGACCCGCCAGGTGGTGCAGCCGTAGTGCTGGAAGAGCGTCACGAGCCCGTCGTCCTCGGTGAGGAAGACGGCGTCGCGGACGGTGTTCTGGATGACCGCCCGGTGGATCTCCTCGGTCGAGGTGAGCACCGGGAGCCCCCGCTCGCCGTCCGCCCGCCCGGCGACCAGACCCACCGGCCGGATGCCGTACTCGGGGTGCTGCCCGAGCGCCGAGGCGAACCGGCGCGCCGCGCCCGGCGACCCGACCACGAGCGCCGACCGCGGATGCGCCCGGGCCGTCCGCCGGCGCCGCGCGTGCACGAGACCGCGCACCGAGACCACCGCCACGAGGTGCGTCCCGTACGCGCCGCACAGCCGCAGCGGGCCGATCGCGAGCCCGGGGGCGTACGCGGCGACCGCGGCGGCCGTCACGCACCAGGCGACCCCGGCGCGGGAGGCCAGCGCGGGCAGCTCGTCCAGGGCCCCGGCGAGCACGGCGCCCGGCCGGTACAGACCGGCCCGGCCGTCGAGCAGCACGACGAGGCCGGCGACCAGCAGCGACAGCTCCCAGCGCCGGTGCGCCGCGGACAGCACGCAGACCGCGAGCAGGACGGCGCCGGTGTCGGCAGCCAGCAGCGGCACGGTGAGCGACCGGACCCGGACCGGGCGCCGCGGCGGCAGCGCGAGCCGGTCGGAGCCGCTGCGCGGCGGCGCCAGGGAGGCGAGTCCCGCGAAGGGACCCGCCGAGGGCCACGGGCCCGGCGTGGAAGGGACGCTGGTGCTTTCGGTAGTCACTGCGCAATCGGCTCTCTGTGCTGCGTGCACCGCACTCCGGCCAGTTCGCGGTAGAGCTCCGCGACGGCCGCGCCGGTGCGCCGCACATCGAAACTGCTGAGTACGTGCTCGCGGGCCTCCTGGCCCAGTGAGCGCCGCAGCCCGGGCTCGCCCAGCAGGCGGCCGAGCGCGGCGGCGAGGGCGGCCGGGTCCCCGGGCGGGACCAGGCACAGCTCCTCATGTCCGGGCGGCAGGCTCTCGCGCGCGCCGTCCACGTCGCCGACCACGACCGGGCGTCCGCTCGCCATCGCCTCCAGCGGCGCGAGCGCCATGCCCTCCCAGCGGGAGGGCAGCACGACGAGGTCGGCGGCCCGGTACCAGGGCGCGGTGTCGGTCACGGCGCCGGTGAAGCGCACCGAGGGCCCGGCGGCGGCCCGCAGCCGTTCCCCGTCGGGTCCTTCGCCGACCAGGACGAGCCGGGCGTCCGGCGCGGCGGCGAGCACCTCGGGCCAGGCGGCGAGCAGCACGTCCTGGCCCTTCTGCCGGCAGAGCCGGCCCACGCACACGACGAGCGGCCCGGCCGCGTCGCCGTCGGCGGGCTCCTCGTCGCCGGGCGCGAAGCGCCCCGCGTCCACCCCGTTGTGGATCACCGACCAGGGCCCCCGCACCCCGGCCGCCTCGCCGGTGCGCCGCTCGGCCTCGCTGACGCAGACGATCCGGGCCGTCCAGCGGGCGGCCCAGCGCTCCCAGCGCCGGGCGAGCGTCGCGGTCGTCCCCTCGACCGCCTCGAAGGACCAGGCGTGCGGCTGATACACCGTCGGAACCCGTCCACGCAGGGCGAGTCGCGCGCACAGGCCGGCCTTGGCGCTGTGCGCGTGGACGAGCGCGGGGCGCACGGCACGGACGATCCGGCCGAGCTGCCGGGTCTCCCGTACGGTCCCGGGGCCGGGGTCCCGGCCCGCCCGCCACGCGTACGTGTCGGCGCCCTCGGCCCGTACGGCAGCGGCGAGATCGGTGTCGGGCGGGCAGGCCACGGCGACCCGCAGCCCGTCCGCCAGCTGCGCGCGGACCAGGTCGGTGACGACCCGGGCGACGCCGCCGTCACCCGGCTGGACCGCGTGCAGCACGTCAGCGCCGGGCGTCGGCCCGCCGGACGTCCGCCTGGAGGAAGAGCGCGCCGAGCCAGACGGTGTCCGTCCTGGTGCCGACGCGGATGTGGAAACGATCGGCCCCATGGCGCAGCGCCCCCCGCAGATCGAAGACGTCGGAGTCGTACCCCAGGGTGTTCTGATGAGCGGGCAGTCGTTTCATCCGACTCTTCCCCGATTCCGTGATGCTGGAGTTCATCACGTCGTCCGCGGAATTCGCGGAATCGGAGAGCACGCTCCGCGTGACGGCCTTGGACCGTTCGGATTCCACCGCGAGGTAATCCCCGGAAGTCCCGCGGTCGCCGTCATAGGCGACCAGCCCGAGCAGCCCGCCCGCCCCCTGGGGAATGCGGTCCTTGCCGAGCGCGAGCGGGATTCCCAGCTCGCGGTTCTTCGGGCCGAGCGTTTCGAAGCCGTCCCATACCGCCAGTCGGCGCAACGGCTCGGCGGCCTTCTCGTACGCGGCGACCAGCGTCCAGCCACCCCATCCACCGACGGCCGAACGGCCCATCGCCACGTTGACCTGGGCGACGGTCCACAGCCCCGGACGGGACGAGCGGACCAGCTCGGTGACGTCGGCGGAGGCCTGGAAGGCGTCGGCGCCGTCGCCGGTGCGGTGACCGGTGGTGGTGTCGGCGAGCAGCGCCTTGTACCGGCCGCCGGGCTCGGCGATCAGCACCCGGCGGTTGTCCTTGGGCGGTTTCTGCTCGCCGACGCGCAGGTTGCCGCCCCAGTACAGGCGGGCCCAGCTGACCCGGGCCCCCTCGGGGACGCGCAGCTCGGCGCGGCTGGAGTTGTAGGTGTTGGCGTCGTCGTCGACGTCCACGTACCCGATCGTGGCGCCGTCGTTGGCCCGCTCGGTGCCCAGCCTGCCCTTGGCCGAGGCGTTGGCGGCCCGGACGATGCCGCCGTGCTGGACGGCCTGGTACCGCGGGGCGAAGGCGAGCCGGGTGGCTTCCGCCGCCGGCGGCGCGACGGCGGACGCGGCCGGGAGCGCGGCGGAGAAAGCCGCGCACGACACGGCGCAGAGCAGGCTCCGGCGTACGGCATGAACCGCTGAATTCCGCATACAGGTTCTCCGCTTTGATGAGAGAAGGAAGGGAAGACCCGTGTAGACCGGGAGAGAGGAAGGTGTCGTCCGCGCAAAATGCAAGAACGCGTGACGGGACCGGAAGCAACGTTCGGGAACGTTATAACCCCCACGGCGGGCGATAGTAAGCATTAGATGCTCACAAACGCTAACTTCCGTACCCTTACGGCCGGTTCCTCGTTGGGCGTGTTGCCCCTTTTCAGGTCCGGTCACTCGAATGACCCTCCTATGGCCCAAAGATCGGTTGAACGTCACCCGTTCGGGAGAGCAACCGATGAATTGCCTGGGCGTTGTTGAAGGAGCCGGGCTGAACCGTCCGCGCCGACCTCGCAGTCGCAGTAGTTCCCGTCGCTTCCCATCGATCGAGGAGATCCTCTTCATGTCCCGTATCGCGAAGGCCGTCGTCCTGTCCCTCGGTGCCGCCGCCGCCGTCGCCGGCACGGCCGGTGTCGCCGCTGCCGACGCCGGTGCCGAGGCCGCGGCCGTGGGCTCCCCGGGTGTGCTGTCCGGCAACGTCGTCCAGGTCCCGGTCCACGTCCCGGTCAACGTCTGCGGCAACACCGTCAACGTGATCGGCCTGCTGAACCCGACCTTCGGCAACACCTGCGTCAACGCCTGATCTCGCACGCCGGATCGTGGTCCTTCCGAGGCCGGCGCGCCGCCCCCGCCAGGGGTGGCGCGCCGGCCTTTCGCCGTCTGCTGACTGGGTGGTGACTCGTTTGGACGCACCCCTGTGCGCCGTCCGGTGCAACGGCGTACGCCCCTGAGGGGGACAGGTCGGGAACGGGATTCACTCGAACGGAGACGTGGCGCTCAGTAGTTCTCCGGTCGCGGACGGCTATACCCGCAGGCACGGTGAGGGCGGGGTCGGCCGACCCGCGAGGAAAGGGAACGCGTGTGCGTCTCCTGCGGTCGCGCCGCCCGGCCGCCCGGTCCTCCCGGGCGGGTGCGGCCGCTCGTACGTCATTCCATCGGCCGATAACACCGGCCCGAATCATTCGGGTGCAGCGTCGAGAAATCCCTCCCCCCGGAGTTTCCGGGGAGCGTGCGTCTCGTTACAGAAGGCAGAACGACGCACGGGGATCATTCAAGAAGCCTGTGCGGCAAGTGAGTTGCTTGCGCCGACACGTGTACGCCAGAAGGAAGGATCCTCATTCATGAAGCCCACCAAGGTTGCCGCGGTCATCGCCGGTTCTGTGATGGCCCTGGGTGTCGCCGCGCCCGCGATGGCCGCGGAGTCGATGGTGCCCTCCAGCCTGGACGGTGGCCTCGGATCGCTGACCAGCTCCGGCCTGAAGTCGGAAGCGCTCAGCAGCACCACGGACGGCTCGCCCGTCCAGAAGGTGACCGAGGCCGCGGGTCAGCTGAACCAGGCGGGCAAGGGTGCGACCGGTCTGCTCGGCGGCCTCCCGCTCGGCGGCTGACGGACTGACGCGCAGTCACACCACCCTGCTGTAGCGGGCCCTGGCGGACCTTCCCCGCCAGGGCTTTCGTCTGCCCTCCCTTTGGGTCCGATTGAATGATTTTCGGATCATGTGTCGCGTGGGGTCGATCATGCGCGGCGCTCGCTCCATACGCTCTCGCCATCCCCGCGCAGACGGACGGCGGGGAACGCGGGCCGGTCGGAGCGAGGGGGGATCCTCGCCGGTCTCTCCCTTTCCCAGAGGAAGAGCGGTATGCGACCCATCATCACCAGGAAAATGCTCACCATGGCGGCGGCGACCGGCATGCTCTCGCTCACCGGCGGCTTCGCCCTCGCGGCGAACGCTGCCATCGCCGCGGGGGACGCGCCCGGACCCGGCACGGGGAACCACGGCCGGATGCCCGCCGCGGCCGACGTCTGCGGCGACCACGCGCACCTCGGGGCCATGGGCGCCGCCGTCAGCGACATGTGCGCCAAGGCGGTCCACTCCGCCGCCGACGACCCCGGCGGCCACGGGGACGACGAGCCCGGCGGCTACGGGGAGGAGGGGCACCCGCCCGGTGACCACCCCACCCCGCCGGGCGGCCACACGACGCCGCCCGGTGGTGGGACCACACCCCCGCACACCACTCAGCCGCCCACCCACCCGGGCGAACCCGGCTGCGAGTACGGCGAGGAGGGGCCGGACTGCGGCCCCACGACGCACCCGCCGACCACGCAGCCCCCGACGACGCACCCGCCGACCACGCAGCCGCCCACGACCCACCCTCCGACGACGCAGCCGCCGACCACGCACCCGCCCACGACGCAGCCGCCCACCACGCATCCCCCCACCACTCAGCCGCCCACCCACCCCGGCGGACCCGGCTGTGAGTACGGTGAGGAGGGTCCCGACTGCGGTCCCACCACGCAGCCGCCCACCCACCCCGGCGGACCCGGCTGCGAGTACGGTGAGGAGGGGCCTGACTGTGGTCCCACCACTCAGCCGCCCACCCACCCCGGCGGACCCGGCTGCGAGTACGGTGAGGAGGGGCCTGACTGTGGTCCTCCGCCCGGTCACCCCAGCGAGCCCCCGCACCTCCCCGACACCGGCAGCGACTCCGCCGCCCTCCTGGGCGCCGCCGCGATCAGCGCCGCCCTCCTCGTCGGCGGCAGCGTGATGTACCTGCGCGGCGGCCGGCTGGTCCGCGGCCGCCACTGAACCGGTCGATGGGCACGCCGTACTGACGTCACGTCAACCCGGGTCCTCACCGCTCACCGGTGAGGACCCGCGGCGTTGCTGCACTCAGGGGAATCGCGTCACGTTCCGTGCCCGGGACTCGTTTGCAGGACATGAATCTGCGATCTCACGCCGGCCTGGGTCTCCTGGCCACCGCTCTCGCGTCCGCGGCCCTGGCGACCCCCGCCGTCGCCGACGCCCCCGTGGTGGTCCCGCTCCAGGGCCTCGAGCCGGTGATCCCGATGGACGCCCCCACCCTCGAGACCGGCGTCCCCACGCCGGTGCCGGGTGCGCCCACCGGCTTCCACCAGGGCGTCGGCAGCCTGCCGGACCTCACCCTGCCCCGTATCCCGCTCGACAGCACCCTGTCGAGGACCGACGTCGCCGCCCCGTTGCCCGAGGTCCTCAGGGGCAGCGAGCCGGGCACCGCCGAGCTCACCAGCCCCCGCGCCGAGATGAAGGCCGCCACCCCCGGTGCCACCGTGGGCAACGCGGTCCGCACCCCGCAGGCCGGCGGGCTGCTCCCGGGGCTCACCGCGCCCGAGGTGGGCGTCCTCACCCCCGCGCTGAACGGCGCGCTGGACCCGCAGCTGGGCCTGGCGCCGTAGCCGGCCGGACGGCGTTCATTTGTACGACCTTTGATCCGGCGGGTGAAGACACGATTCTTCCCGCCACCCGAGGGATCTCCGCTCGTTGCAGGTGAAGGCTTGTCGCATGGCCGCGGCCCGCGGATCCCGGTCCGCTCCGCCGTATCCGACGGCGGGCGAACGGGTGATCCGCGGGCCATCTCTTCCGATTTGGTTTCCATTCGGCGCAATGGCCGTGACCCGCACGCCATTTCGGCGTTGAAGAAACGCGTGACCGTGATTCTCGCGGTCGCATTCCACGTTCAAGGAGTTCTTGATGTCTCGCATCGCGAAGGCTGCCGCTGTCCTCGCCGGCACGGGTGCCGTTGCCCTCAGCGGAGCCGGCATGGCCGTCGCCGACTCCGGCGCCGAGGCCGTCGCCGCTCACTCCCCCGGCGTCGCCTCCGGCAACGTCGTGCAGGTCCCGGTCCACGTGCCGATCAACCTCTGCGGCAACAGCGTCAGCGTCATCGGCCTGCTGAACCCGACCTTCGGCAACCAGTGCGCGAACGTCGACGGCCACCAGAGCGACGGCGGCTACGGCGGCTGAATCCCGGCCCCGACAGCGTCCCCCCGGCCCGACGGGCCGGGGGGACGCTGTCATGCGTAGCGGTAGATGCCGCTGTGGTCGAGCAGCTCCGCCGGGGTCACGTTCCACGGGCCGAGCCGCTCGTTCAGCGACGCGACCCGCCGGTACTGCGGATCGCCCAGCGGCGGCGGGTCCTTCGGCAGATAGCCCGCCCCCGGATTGCGCTGCTGCCAGCGCGACCAGAGCAGGTCGACGAAGGCGTGGTGCAGCCAGAACACCGGGTCGTTGACCGAGGCGCCGCCCAGCATCATCCCGCCCACCCAGCGGTGCACCCGGTTGTGCGCCCGGAAGCGCTCGTTGCCCTGGCCGCCGGACCAGCCCTCCATCCGGTTGCGGAAGCCGGACGCGCTGGTCGAGTTCCACGGCGCCACGTCGTACGCCCGCTCGCCCATGACCTCCTCGACCTGCGCGGCCGTCGGCAGCGTGATCGGGTCGCGCGGGCGCCCGAAGTCACGGGTGAGGAAGTTGCCCTCGGTCATGTTCTGCTTGACCGTCCAGCGGCCGCCCGCGTACGCGAAGGGGCCGGTCATCACCTGGAAGTCGCCCCGGCGCCCGTTGCCGCCCATGAAGTCGTCGCTCCACAGGGAGGCGGCCGGGGTGGCGTCGCGCGTCCAGTCCCAGTACGGCACGGTCACCGCCGGGTCGATCCGGCGCAGCGCCCGCTCGAACTCCAGCAGGAACTTGCGGTGCCAGGGCAGGAAGCTGGGGCACATGTGCGCCTCGCGCCGCTTGCCCTCGCCGTCGGCGACGTAGTGGTCGATGTGGGTGCGGACGAAGTCGTCGTACGTCCCGGTCCGCTTGAGTTCGAGGACGGCGGAGACGAACCGCTTCCGCTCGGCGCTCGTCAGATCGCGCTGGTTCTTACGCGTGTACGCCACGCGGGCTCCCTTCCGGATGGGCGCCGTGGGCGGCGGCGAGGCGGGAGAGCGGGGCGGAGCCCAGCTCGTCCACGGCCGCGCGGACGGCCGCCAGCGGCGTCGGGCAGGACTCGTAGTGGTCGATCGGGGTGACGAAACCGCCGTCGGCGCAGCGCATCAGATGGAGCGGCCGGCCGTCGACGAGGGCCAGCGGCTCGCCGCCCGGCCCCGGGTAGCCCTGGATGCGCCGCCCGGCGTACATCTCGTCGAAGGCGACACCGGCCGTGACGGCCGGGTCGGGGCCGGGGCCCGCGGCGAGCGGGCCGGGACCGGGGGGCCGGTTCTCACCCGGCGTGCCGATCCGGGCCAGCGCGCCGCCCGTGAAAGCGGTGACGGCCAGCGCGAAGAGGGACCGCAGAGCGGTGCGGCGCGGGACGATCATGAGCGATCTCCTGAGGTCGGCTGATGCCCTCTGGGCACAACGATGTAAACCGCGGTTCGTTGCGCCGGAAATGCCAGCGGAGGGAATGTCGGCCGAATGAGTGAATTCGGCGGAGGGTGGCGGGTGTTCGTCCCCTAGCATCCGGATCCATGACCACTTCCAACGTCCTGCCGACGGAGCACAGCGCCCATACGATGGGCACGCTCACCGTCATCTCGTGGACCCTCGGGCCCACCGACGACATGCCCGCCACCCCTTTCCTGATGGTCTATTCGCTCGGTGACGGCCTGCACGGCCGGGAGGCCGGCGAGGCGGAGCTGCGGGCGACGCTGGAGGGCATGGGCGTGCCGATCGGCGACATCGTCGTCGACGCCGGCCAGGAGCGGGGGATCGGGGCGCATCTGCTCGTCGAGGCGGAGCGGGCCGTGCTCACCCTGCCGTTCATGAACGCGCAGTGCCCGGTGTCGGCGGACTGGCAGGCGGCGGCGTACGAGACCGGCCACGTCATCGTGAAGGTGCCGGTCGTGCCGTGGACGGACGCGGAGCCGGGCGCGCCGGTGGACGAGGCGGGTCTCAGGGCGTTCGTCTCCGCCGACGAGGTCGTGCGGAACACGGGCCACATCGCGGTGCCGGTGAGCCGGATCCAGGGCTGAGCGGCGAGGGGGCGGCGTCATGGCGACGGTGAACGTACGGGGCGCGGTACCGGGGCAGCGGCAGCAGGAGGACGAGCGGACCGGCGGAGCGGGGTACGGCGCGAGCCGGGCCTTCGCCTGGATGCTCATGGTGACGGGCGCGGCGGGCGTGCTGGCCGGCTGGGTCATCACGATCGACAAGTTCAAGCTCCTGGAGGACCCGGGCTTCCAGCCGGGGTGCAGCCTCAACCCGGTCGTCTCGTGCGGCAACATCATGAAGAGCGAGCAGGCCGCGGTGTTCGGGTTCCCGAACCCGATGCTGGGGCTCGCCACGTACGCCGTGGTCGTCGCCGTGGGCGCCGGGATCCTGGCCGGCGCCCGTTACCGGGGCTGGTTCTGGCTCGCGCTCAACGCGGGGATGCTGTTCGGGGTCGGCTTCTGCGCCTGGCTGATGTACCAGTCGCTCTACGAGATCAACTCGCTCTGTCTGTGGTGCTGTCTGGCCTGGTGCGCCACGATCACCATGTTCTGGTACGTCACCGCGCTCAACGTGCGGAACGGGACGCTGCCCGCGCCGGCCGCCGTGAAGGGCTTCCTCGGGGAGTTCGCCTTCGCGCCGCCGGTGCTGCACATCGGGATCATCGGGATGTTGATCCTGACCCGCTGGTGGGAGTTCTGGACCAGCTGACGTGCGTCCTCCCTCCTCCTGGCCGCGAGTGGCGCTGACGCTGCTGCTCGCGGCCGCGTTCGTGTTCCTGGTGCCGTACGCGCTGCTCGCGCCGGGTGACCGGCCGGCCGGGGAGCGGGCGGCGCCGTCCGAGCCGCCGCGGCCGCTGCCCGGGGTGCCGTCCGGGTTCTTCACCGGCTCCGACGAGGCCGGGGTGCGGCGGATCGCCGGGGTGGAGCGGTGGCTCGGCGGGGAGCCGCTGGGCGTCGGGCACACCTATCTGCCGGGCGACCGCTGGTCCAACATCGAGGGGCATCCGGCGCTGTTCGAGCCGTGGGCGCACTGGAAGGAGGAGCGGCCGGGGCGTCTGTTCGTGCTGAACGTGCCGCTCCTCGACCGCAGCGAGGCGGGCCTCGACGACGGACAGGTGCGGGAGGGGCTGCGGCGCGGGGCGGCCGGGGCGTACGACGGGCACTTCAGGACGCTGGGGGAGCGGCTGGTGCGGTACCGGCTCGGGGACGCGGTGCTGGTGCTGGGCTGGGAGATGAACGGGACCACGTACAGCCATCGCTGCGGGCCCGATCCAGAGGCGTGGAAGGCGTACTGGCGGCGGGTGGTGGGGGTGCTGCGGGAGGTGCCGGGTCAGCGGTTCCGCTTCGACTTCACGCCGAGCCGGGGGCTCGACGCCATCGCCTGGCCGCGCTGCTACCCGGGGGACGCCTTCGTCGACATCCTCGGCATGGACGCGTATGACCAGCCGGCCGGGCTCTCCTTCGAGGAGCAGGTCACCGAGGAGTACGGGCTCGCGCACCACGCGCGGTTCGCGGCGGCGCACGGCAAGCCGGTCTCGTTCCCGGAATGGGGTCTGTTCCGCAACGGGGACAACCCGGCGTACGTGCGGGGGATGCTCGACTGGTTCGCGCGGCGGCGGCCGGTGTACCAGACCTTCACCGACTACTGCCCGCACGGGGTGTGGGGCTGTGCGGAGAACCCGGCGTCGGGCGTGGTGCTCAGGGGCGCGCTGGGCCGGGCGGGCGGAGGGTGAGACCGGCCTTGAGGAGGTCGACGGTCCGGTCGAGGAGCGTGACCAGGTCGTCGCCCTGGCCGTGTTCGGCCCAGTGCAGGGTGGCCTCGCGCAGGGCGCCGAGGACGGCCGCGGTGAAGACCCGTACCTCCAGGTCGTCGGGGTCGCGGCCGGTGCGTTCGGCGACGGCCCGGGAGAGCCGGCGGGCGCTCTCGGCGGTGGTCTCGGTGAGCCGGGCACGGAGGGCGGGGATCTCCGTCATGAGGCGGGCGCGCAGCCGTGTCTCGGCCGGTTCGTGGGTGAGGGCGGCGGTGACGGCGTCGACGACGACGGCCCGCAGCGAATCCAGCGGTTCCTCGCCGGGCGGGCGGGCGAGGAGCCGGGCTTCGAGGAGCGTGTCCTGCGTCTCGGTGAGGAGGATGTCCTCCTTCACCGGGAAGTAGCGCACGACGGTCGAGGGGGAGACCTCGGCCGCCGCCGCGATCTGCTCGATGGTGGTGGCCTCGTACCCCTGCTCGGTGACGAGCCGGAAGGTGGCGCGGCGGATCGCGGCGCGGGTCCTGAGCTTCTTGCGCTCGCGCAGGCCAGGGCGGTCGGGGGTGACGGGCATGGCCGTCATTGTGCCTGGTCAGGCGGCTCAGGCGTGCTGGTACGCGACGAGCGAGATGCCCACGTAGTGGACGATGAACGCGGCGAGGGTGAGCGAGTGGAACACCTCGTGGAAGCCGAACCAGCGGGGTGAGGGGTTGGGGCGCTTGATGCCGTAGATGACTCCGCCCGCGCTGTAGAGCAGGCCGCCGACGATCACCAGGACGAGGACGGCGATGCCGCCGGTGCGCATGAAGTCGGGCAGGAAGAAGACGGCGGCCCAGCCCATCGCGATGTAGCAGGGCGTGTACAGCCAGCGAGGGGCGCCGACCCAGAAGACCCGGAAGGCGATGCCGGCGGCGGCCGCCGCCCAGACCGCCCACATGAGCGGGCGGCCGGTGGAGTCCGGCAGGAGCAGCAGGGTCAGCGGGGTGTAGGTGCCCGCGATGATGAGGAAGATGTTGGCGTGGTCGAGGCGCCGCAGCACCGCCTCGCCGCGCGGGCCCCAGTTGCCCCGGTGGTACAGGGCGCTGACGCCGAAGAGCAGGCAGGCGGTGAGGACGTAGATCCCGCAGGCGACCCGGGCCCTCGGCGAGTCCGAGAGGGCGACCAGGACCAGGCCCGCGACGATCACCGCGGGGAACATCCCGGCGTGCAGCCAGCCCCTGAGTCGCGGCTTGAGCGGGAGCGGCAGCGCCGGGCGCTGCTCCGTGGACGTGAGGTCCGGCGTGGCTGCAGTCATGGCACCGAATGCTACCTACGGCCCCGTAGGTGCCGGATGTGCGGACCGGCGAACGAGTGGCGATGCTCACGTGTGAGGCCCTCTGGACATATGGGCGGTAGCATCGGATGATCAAATGAGTGCGGTCGGCACCGGATGAGCGCCTACGACGCATCCGGGTCGCAGCCCCCAAGGGGCATACATCTTAAAAACCCCTCAACAAGGAGCAATCGTGGCGCGCGACAACGCGGCTCCCTCCACCGTCCCCACCCAGCACAAGGAACTGATCTCGTGGGTCAACGAGATCGCTGAGATCACTCAGCCCGATCGCATCGTCTGGTGCGACGGATCCGAGGCCGAGTACGAGCGCCTGTGCGAGGAGCTCGTCTCCAAGGGGACCTTCAAGAAGCTGGACCCGGTCAAGCGCCCGAACTCGTACTACGCGGCCTCCGACCCGACCGACGTCGCGCGCGTCGAGGACCGGACCTTCATCTGCTCCGAGAAGGAGGAGGACGCGGGCCCGACCAACCACTGGAAGGCCCCGGCCGAGATGAAGGACATCTTCGCCGGTGAGAAGGGCATCTTCCGCGGCTCGATGAAGGGCCGGACGATGTACGTCGTCCCGTTCTGCATGGGCCCCGTCGGCTCCCCGCTCTCCGCCATCGGCGTCGAGATCACCGACTCCGCGTACGTCGCGGTCTCCATGCGCACGATGACCCGCATGGGACAGGCCGTCCTCGACGAGCTCGGCACCGACGGCTTCTTCGTGAAGGCCGTCCACACCCTCGGCGCGCCGCTCGCCGAGGGCGAGGCCGACGTTCCGTGGCCGTGCAACTCCACCAAGTACATCTCGCACTTCCCCGAGACCCGCGAGATCTGGTCCTTCGGCTCGGGCTACGGCGGCAACGCCCTGCTCGGCAAGAAGTGCTACGCGCTGCGCATCGCCTCCGTCATGGCGCGGGACGAGGGCTGGCTCGCCGAGCACATGCTCATCCTCAAGCTCACGCCCCCGCAGGGTGAGGCGAAGTACGTCGCCGCCGCCTTCCCGTCGGCCTGCGGCAAGACCAACCTCGCCATGCTGGAGCCCACGATCTCCGGCTGGACCGTCGAGACCATCGGCGACGACATCGCCTGGATGCGCTTCGGCGAGGACGGCCGCCTCTACGCGATCAACCCCGAGGCCGGCTTCTTCGGCGTCGCGCCCGGCACCGGCGAGCACACCAACGCCAACGCCATGAAGACGATGTGGGGCAACTCCGTCTTCACCAACGTCGCGCTCACCGACGACGGCGACGTCTGGTGGGAGGGCATGACCGAAGAGGCGCCCGCCCACCTGACCGACTGGAAGGGCAACGACTGGACGCCGGAGTCCGAGACCCCGGCCGCCCATCCGAACGCCCGCTTCACCGTCCCGGCCGGGCAGTGCCCGATCATCGCGCCGGAGTGGGAGGACCCGAAGGGCGTGCCGATCTCGGCCATCCTCTTCGGCGGCCGCCGCGCCACCGCCGTCCCGCTGGTCACCGAGGCCTTCTCCTGGCAGCACGGCGTCTTCCTCGGCGCCAACGTCGCCTCCGAGAAGACCGCCGCCGCCGAGGGCAAGGTCGGCGAGCTGCGCCGCGACCCCTTCGCCATGCTGCCGTTCTGCGGCTACAACATGGGCGACTACATGGCGCACTGGGTCAAGGTCGGTGCCGACAAGGACCAGGCCAAGCTGCCGAAGATCTACTACGTGAACTGGTTCCGCAAGAACGACGCGGGCAAGTTCGTGTGGCCCGGCTTCGGCGAGAACAGCCGCGTCCTGAAGTGGATCGTCGAGCGCCTGGAGGGCAAGGCCGAGGGCGTCGAGACCCCGATCGGCGTCCTGCCGACCCGGGAGTCCCTGGACACCGACGGTCTGGAACTGCCCGAGGCCGACCTGGACTTCCTGCTCACCGTCGACAAGGACGTCTGGCGCGAGGAGGCCGCCCTGGTCCCCGCGCACCTGGAGACCTTCGGGGACCACACCCCGAAGGAGCTGTGGGACGAGTACCGCGCGCTCGTCGAGCGCCTGGGCTGATCCCGTAGCGGTACACCCGAGACTCGTGGTGGGTTGCCCCGACATTCCGCCCTGACCAGTGGGGTCACGACGGCCCACCACGACGCAACCGGCCCCCGGAGCCCCCTCACGGCTACGGGGGCCGGCGCACGTCCGCGGCCGGGGCGGCGGCTACCGGCCCCGGTCCTCCAGATAGCGGGTGTGGGTCTCCTGGCGCCGGGCCTCCGCCTCGTGCAGGGCGCCGGCGATCGCCTCCGCCTCGGTGTGCAGCGCCGCCAACTGGCGCTCCAGGTGCCGCTCCGGCGGCTCCTTGCCCGGCACCGCCCGGGTCCACCACCGGCTCCGTACGAACGCGTCGACGGCCTCCGGCACGTCCTGGCGCACCGCCCGGCCCAGCACCCGCACATGCTCGGGGTCGCTCACCCAGCCCGGTTCGAGCAGGGCGCCGAGCAGGGTGTCCAGCTCGGTCAGGCGCCCGTGCGCGGCCGGCGGGAGCTCCACCTCGGCCAGGTACTCCCGCAGCGTCGCCAGGTCCACCCGCAGCGCGTCCAGCTGCTCGGCCGGGTCCGGGAAGGCGGGGGCCTCCGGGCGTTCCGGCGGGGCGATCAGGGCGCCCGCACCGTACAGGCCCGCGACGACCAGCGGCCACAGCGAGCCGGCCGCGCCGGTCAGGGTGACGCCCACGCCGGCCAGGCCGCACACGCAGCCGGTGAGGTTCTTGCGGGACTCGGCGTACCGCAGCAGGTCACTGATAGCCACGGATCTCCTCGAAGGCTCCGTCGAGCGAGCCGTGGGTCGCGTCGAAGAGCCGGCCGCCGGTGAGCCCGGCGATGTGGTCGAGCGCGGACCGGTCGGAGTCGCCGAAGAGGATCGGGAAGACCGGGGTGCGCTTCTGGGCGGGGGTGAGCGTGTCCGCGTAGAAGCTGTCGAAGGCCCCGGCCGGGTCGCCGTCGGTGTTCTCGCCGTCCGTCATCAGCACGATCGAGGTGAACGCGCCGTCCGAGGCGTCGGCGCCGAGCTGCCCGTACGCCTCCTTCAGGCTGGAGTAGATCGCCGTGCCGCCGGAGGCCGACAGGCGGCCCGCGTCGGCGCGGATCGCGTCGAGCGCGCCCTTCGGGGCGGCCGGGTCGACCGTGCGGGTGGTGACCTCGGAGCGCTTCACCGACGACCCGAACGGCATCAGCGTGACCTCCTCGCGGTCCCGGAAGTCGCCGGTCAGCTCCGCGAGCGCCGACTTCAGCCGGTCGAGCCGCTCGCCCTCCATCGAGCCGGAGGTGTCCAGGACGTAGACCGTGCGGGAGGGGCGGCGCAGCGTGTTGTCGTACGCGTCGAGCAGCCCGTCGGCGACGGAACGGCTGCCGGGGAAGGGCAGTTCGCGGCGCGGGTCGGTCGCGAGCCGGGGCGCCGGGGCCACCCCGGGGACGACCGGGCGGCGCAGGGTCCGCTCGGTGATCAGGCGCTGGACGGCCGGGGTGCGCAGCTGTGCGGCGAGCCGGCGGGCCGCGTCCTTGGCCTCCGGGCGGGCGGCGGTCAGCGAGGTCAGCGGATAGTCCGCGGTGACCACCCCGTCGGCGGGGCGGATCACGGTGAGGTCGCCGGGCATCGAAAGCAGCACCGACTCGTAGTTGACCAGCGCGTCGACGTCGTCGCGGCGGGCGTAGGCGGTGGCGAGCCAGCCGGAGGAGCCGGAGGTCAGCTTCTGCCCGGCGAAGAACTCCTTCAGCTTCGGGGTGGCGGCCTTCACGTCCCGGTCGGTGAGCGCGGACTGCGCGCCGGACAGGCCGGAGGCCACCGAGACCAGCGCGGAGAAGCCGGAGTTGGAGCGCAGCGGGTCCGTCATGCCGTAGCTGAGCTTCTTCTCGGCGACGGCCCGGTGGATCTGCGCCCAGGTGACCTTCTTCGGGTCCCAGCCGAGCCGGGCGACGACGCCGGGCCGTACGCCGAGCGCGACCGGGGAGGTCATGACCGGGGTCTCGCCGGTGATCCGCCGGGCGGTGTCGGGGCGCAGCCGCAGGTAGTCGTTGGACGACAGCCAGACCGCGTCGAACTCCTTGTCGGCCGTGCCGGACGCGATCCGCTCGACGGCGTCGAGGGTCCCGGCGTACGTCGGGCGCACGGTGACGCCGGTCGCCTTGCGGACCTCGTCCAGTACGGGTGCCATGTCGGCGAGTTCGGAGGAGGCGAGCACCCGCAGGGTGCCGGCGCGGTACGCCTGCTTGTCCCCGTCGGGGCCGTCCGGGCCGTCGGGGGTGTCGGGGACGCCGCAGCCGGTGGCGAGGAGGGCGAGGGCGAGGGTGAGGGCGGCGACGGTGGCGCGCAGGGTGGTGCGGGCGGCGTTCGGCGCGGTGGTGCGGGCGGTTCTCATCCGCGGCCCCCTCCGAGGATGCCGGTGCCGCCGTCGGAGGCGCGGGTGCGCTCCAAGTGGGCGCTCGCCGTGCGCAGTTCGGCGGTGAGCGCGTCGACGGTCTGCGCCATCGACTCGGTCGCGCGGACCTTGTACGTGTCGATCGCGTCGAGCGTCGTGTAGATCTGCTGGAAGGCGGTGCGCACGGTGTCCAGGCCGACCGCGGGCTCCGCGGCCAGCCGCTGGATGTCGCCGGACTGGCCGGCGAGGGCGGCCGCGTTGCCCTGGATGATGCTCTCGGTCGTGCCGCGCAGCGCGGTCACCTGCTCGGTGACCTTCTTCTGGTTCTCCAGCGCGGAGGCCAGCATCACCGCGACCCGCAGCGCGAGGACGGTCGTCGTCGACGCCCGCTCCACGCCCTTGATCAGCTCCTCGTTGTTGCGGCGCACCATGTCCATCGCGAGGTAGCCCTGGGCGCAGACGGCGAGCTGGGTCAGCAGGTCCTGGTGCTTCTGCCGGACCGGGAAGAGCACGTCGGCGCGGAGGGCGTCCGCCTGCGCGGGGTCGGTGGTCAGCGCGGCCCGCTCCTCGACGGCCGCGTCCAGGGCCTCGGTGAGCACCGCGTACTCCTGGAGGCGGCCCATGGTCTCCCACAGCCGGGCCCGCTCGGTCTGCAGGGCCGCGTTGTCGCGGCGCAGCTCGTCCTGGCCGCCGTGCAGGGCCTCCAGGATCCGGTCGAGGGTGGCCTTGGAGGAGGCGTACTTCGCGATGTGGTCGCGCACCTTGTTGCCGCCGGGCAGCTTGGACAGCAGGCCCCGGACGCCCTTGGCGGGGGTGTCGCGCGGGTCCAGGTCCTCGACGGTGCGGCGCAGCGCGACGAGCGAGTCGCCGACCCGGGCCTGGGGGTCGCCGCCGGTGGTGCCGAGCGAGCGGACGGTGCGGTCCAGCATCCGGTTGGACTGCTGGGCGGCGGTGCGCAGTTCGCCGCCGCCGAGCGCGGTGATCTCGCCGATCCGGCCGGTGAACTCCGGGGAGCGGGCGTCGAGTCCGGCGAGCGAGCCGACGTACTCGTCGGCGCGCCGGGCCATCTCGGTGCGGACCGCGTCGTCGACCGGGACGAGCGTCTTCGCCTGCTCGGCGCGGACCGGCGGCACCGGCTCGGGCGGGGTGAGGACGAGCGGGCTGTCCGGGCTCGTGGGTGTGGTCATGCGGGGTCCCCCTGGTCGCGGGCCCGCAGCGCCATCCGGTGCAGCACCTCGGAGGTGGGCACGGGCGCCTGGCGGACCCCGGTGAGCTTCTGGTCGAGGTAGCCGGTGAGGCCGGCGGTGGCGGCGGTGAACTCAGCCGGGGCGCCCTGCGGGCGGAAGCCGTGGCGGACCGCCAGCCCGCGCAGCTCCGGGTCGGTGGAGAGGAGTTCGCCGAGGGTCCGGCCGGAGTCGGTGAGCGGGACGAGCGTGTGGTCGCTGCTGACGGTGGTGTCCGGGTACAGGACGACGAGGTCGGAGGCCCAGCCGGCGGGCGGCTGGGCGATCAGCTGGGCGGCGACCTGGGACTCGTAGACGAGGACCAGCGGGTTGCCGACGCCGCTGACGAAGTCCCGGAAGGGCGCGTCGGAGCTCGACTGCTGGGCGCCCTGCACCTGGATCAGCTTGCGCAGCAGCGGGGCGGTGCGGTCCACGGCGGCCTTGTCCCCGGCGACCCGGCCGCCGTCGGCGACATAGCTCGCGGCGGCCAGGTACAGCGCGCCGGAGTTGGAGGACAGCGGGTCGGTGGAGGTGACGAACAGGGTGCCGCTCAGTTCGGCGTGCCCGGCGGAGCCCTTCAGCTGCTGCCACGTCCGGTCGGCGCGGGCGGCGGCGAGGTAGGGCTCCATGCGCAGGGTGCCGGTGTGGCCGCCGGGGGCGAGCGTGGCGAGCCCGTTGCCGGCGAGCACCTTGGCGGCGGCGCCGTGCGCGACGACGACCAGCGGCGAGTAGAAGGGGCGCAGCGGGGTGCCGGTCGCCTTCGTCCTGGCCTTGATCTCGTCGGCGGGCGCCTTGGCGGACGGGAACGCGAAGTCATAGCCCTTGAGGGGCAGTTGCTCCATGTCCCAGGACCCGGAGGTCTCCGTCCGCACGGTGAGGCCCTTGGCGGCAAGGGCCTTCACGACCTCGGGGTCGGCGAAGAACTCCGCCTTCTCCGACCCGATCACTCCTCGCACGGTCTTCGTTGCCGTGCCCTTGTCGTCCTGGTCGCCGTTGGTCACGAGGACCACGGCCACGCCGCCCAGGAGCAGGACGGCGAGGACGATTCCCAGAATGCGTCTCACGCGGGCAGCGTGCTCGCGGAAACCCACATTCCAGGGGGAGTCCGGTGTACGGGGGGTGAAGCCGCGATCCCGGTAGGGAACCGGACGGGTGACGTCCGGGTTGGGTGGCGCCCGGTCCGCGCGGTGTCGTGGCCGCGCGGACCGGGGCCGTCAGGGGGTGCCGACCAGGGATTCCCCGGCGAGCGCCGCGGTGTGCGCGTCCATGCGCTCGGCGGCGAGGATCGCGGCGGACGTGTCGGCACGGGAGGCGGCGACGACCAGGGCGCGGCCCGCGAGGGCGTGCGCCCTGCGGTGCAGTGCCTCGGCGGGGGAGCCGCTGAGGCCCGCGTGGCGCGCGGGGGGCGCGCCGCGGAGGCGGGCGACCTGCCGGGCGATCAGCTCGCCGGCCTTGCCGTCGCCGAGCTCGTCGGTGACGGCGAGCAGGGCGGCGAGGTGTCCGGCGAGCTGGATGTCCAGCTCTTCCTCGCGGGAGCGGTGCGGGTACGCGTTCCGGTCGTCGTCGGCCATCCGGTGGACCGACTTGGTGCGGATCGGTTCGTACATGGGACGGCCTCCTGGTTGCTCTGGAGGCATCCTAGCTTAGATTCAATCTAAAGTTGAGTGGTGTCCGGATTGAGGTGCCGTGGCGCGTCGATCCGGACAGGGCGGCGCTAGTGCTGGCTGTAGCCGTCCAGGAAGGTGCCGATCCGGGTCACCGCGTCCGCCAGGTCCGCGGCGGTGGGCAGGGTGACGATCCGGAAGTGGTCCGGCTCGTGCCAGTTGAAGCCCGTCCCGTGCACGACCATGATCTTCTCGGCCCGCAGCAGGTCCAGGACCATCTGCCGGTCGTCCTTGATCTTGTAGACGTTCGGGTCGAGGCGCGGGAACAGGTACAGCGCGCCCTTCGGCTTCACACACGTCACGCCCGGGATCTGCGTCAGCAGCTCGTACGCCGTGTCCCGCTGTTCGAGCAGCCGCCCGCCCGGCAGCACCAGGTCCTCGATCGACTGGCGCCCCTGGAGCGCGGCGGCCACCGCGTGCTGGGCCGGCATGTTGGCGCACAGGCGCATGTTGGCGAGGATCGTCAGGCCCTCGATGTACGAGGTGGCGTGCGCCTTCGGGCCGCAGACCGCCAGCCAGCCGGAGCGGAAGCCCGCGACCCGGTAGTTCTTGCTCATCCCGTTGAAGGTGAGGACCAGCAGGTCGGGGGCGATCGCGGCGGTCGGGGTGTGCGTGGCGCCGTCGTAGAGGATCTTGTCGTAGATCTCGTCGGAGCAGACCACGAGGTTGTGGCGGCGGGCGATCTCCGTCAGCGAGCGGAGCATCTCGTCGTCGTAGACGGCACCCGTCGGGTTGTTCGGGTTGATGATCACGATCGCCTTGGTGCGGTCGGTGATCTTGCGCTCGATGTCGGCCAGGTCCGGCATCCAGTCCGCCTGCTCGTCGCAGCGGTAGTGCACGGCCGTACCGCCCGCGAGGGAGACCGAGGCCGTCCACAGTGGATAGTCCGGCGCCGGCACGAGGACCTCGTCGCCGTCGTCGAGCAGCGCCTGCATCGACATCTGGATCAGCTCGGAGACGCCGTTGCCGAGGTAGATGTCCTCGACGGAGAGCGGGATGCCCTTGGTCTCGTAGTGGCTCATCACCGCGCGGCGGGCGGACAGCAGGCCCTTCGCGTCGCCGTAGCCGTGGGCGTCGGCGAGGTTGCGCAGCACGTCCTCGAGGATGGCCGGCGGGCACTCGAAGCCGAAGGCGGCCGGGTTGCCGGTGTTGAGCTTGAGGATGCGGTGACCCGCAGCCTCCAGCCGCATCGCCTCTTCGAGAACCGGGCCCCGGATCTCGTAACAGACGTTGGACAGCTTCGTGGACTGGATCACCTGCATGACGAGAGCTTACGGCGGGGCCGGTCGGCGCGCTCCGTGTTCTGTGCCACGTCGGGCGTTCGGGCGACGGGGCGGGCGCGCGTTCGGGTGACTTGGGCCCGCTGTGACCCACGTCGCTTCCGTGGTGACGTGCTCCCTACAATCCCGGTTCGTGAGCCAGTACGACACGGGGGCCGACGACGGCCCGAGACGCCGCCGACACGCCTCCACCCGCCGCGGGCCCCGCCCGCTCCTGATGGCCGGGGGCGGCGCCCTCGTCGCCCTCGGCGCACTCGCGGCCGCCCTGGCCGGCGGCTCCGGGCCGGGGCCCGACGACGGCTCCCCGGCCGGGGGCGGGGGACGGGCCGGCATGCCGGCGCTGATCCAGCCGGACCCGGGAGGCCCGGATGAGGGGGAGAGCGGGGCGACCCCCTCCCGTACGGACGCGGGGCCCGCGTCCGCGTCGGCTTCGGCTTCCGCGTCGGCTTCCGCTTCCGCGTCGGCCTCGGCGTCCGTGAGCGCGCGGCCCGCCGGCACCGGCCGGCCCGCACCCCCCGTGACAACCGCCACTCCCGTCGGGGAGCAGCCCGGAAAGTCGGGCTCCGCGCCCGGGATCAAGAAGAAGCAGCGGTAGGGCGGACGGGCCCGCAGGATAGGTTGGTCCGTCATGTGGGTTCTCAGCACCGCCGGATGCCGGTGGCTCGGCGCGGCCGGATCGCTCGCCGTCACCGTCGGCGGATGGGCGGCCGGCACCCTGCCGGTACGCGGCGGCTGGGGCCTGTGGGAACCACGCGGCTCCGCGCTCACCACGGCCGGCGCGATCCTCGCGTACCTCGGCCTCACCCTGCTCATCGCGGCCTGGTGGCAGTACGGGCGGCTGCTGCGGGCCGGCGCCCCCGAACGCGTCGGCCGCACCCTCTGCTGGTGGGCGGCGCCGCTGCTGCTCGCGCCGCCGCTCTACAGCGCCGACGTGTACAGCTACATCGCCCAGGGCGCGATGGTCCTCGAAGGACACGACGTGTACGGGGCCGGGCCCTCCGTCCTCGCCCCCGGCGAACTCGGCTGGGACGCCGCCGCCAGCGTCGGCGGGCACTGGACCGACACCCCCGCCCCCTACGGACCCGTCTTCCTCGTCCTCGCCCAAGCGGTCGTGAAACTCACCGGCGGGGCCGTCGTACCCGCCGTCCTCGGCATGCGGCTCATCGCCGTCGGCGCGCTCGCCCTGATCTTCTGGGCCGTCCGCGGCCTCTCCGACGCGCGCCCCTCGGCGCTCTGGCTCGCCGCGCTCAACCCACTGCTCCTCATCCACGTCGTCGGCGGCATCCACAACGACGGGCTCATGATCGGCCTCATGCTCGGCGGCCTGCTGCTCGCCGTGCGCGGACGGTGGGTGACCGGCACCGTGCTCGTCGGCCTCGCGGTCATGGTCAAGTCGCCGGCGGCGGTGGCGCTGCTCTTCGTCGGGATCATCGTCGCGCGGCAGATCGGCGGGGGTGTACGGGGCGCCCTGAAGGGGCTGCTGCCCGGGGTCGTCGCCGCGGGGGTCGCGGCGCTCGCGACCCTGGCCGCCGGCACGGGCTTCGGCTGGCTCCGCACCCAGAGCGTGGCCGCCACCATCCACACGGCGCTCTCCGTCACCAGCGACCTCGGCCTGGGCCTCGGCCTCCTCGTCGCCGACGACCCGGAGCCGGTGAAGGCGCTCGTCCAGCAGGTGGGGCTGGCCGTGGCCGTGGGGGGCATCGGGGTGCTGGGGTGGCGCGCGTGGACCGGGCGGGTCGATCCGACGGTGGGGCTGGGGATGTCCCTGGTGGCACTGGTGGCACTGTCACCGATGGTGCAGCCGTGGTACTTGCTGTGGGGGGTTTGTGGGGTTGCGGCGGGGGGTGCGGGGGTGCTGGGGCGGTGGCTTGCGGTGCTGTGCGGGGCGCTCGCCTACGAGACGGCGCCGTCGGGGCATACGCCGGGGTATGGGTTTGCGCTGATGGGGGTGGCGCTGGTCGTGGGCGCCGCGCTCCTCCGTGTGGGCAATCGTCCCGCAGGGCGTTGGGGGTCCCCCCGGACGGAGTCTGGGGGAGGGTGGGCACACGGGACGGCGCCCTTGCGCGCGCCTGCGCCCCCCGTTCCCGCACCACGACGGAGCCGCAGTGGGGCGCGACGTACAGGCAGGGGAGCCTAGGCCCGGCAAGGGGCGCCGTCCGTTGTGCCCACCCTCCCCCGGACTCCGTCCTGGGGGTCCCCCCGGACTCCGTCCGGGGGGACCCCCAGCCCAGCGGAACGAATGCCCACAACGGGGTGGGCACCGGGCCGTGCGGCCCGGGGCGGGGTGGTGGTGCCGGTCGGGGTGGGTCAGGTTCGGCGGATCGCGCGGCCTGGTAGGGCGGTGGTTCGTTTGCCGTCTTCCATGACGAAGTGGCCGTCGATCAGGACGTGGGGGATGCCCGTCGGGAGGGTCCGGGGGGCTGCGTAGGTGGCGCCCGCGGCGATCGTGGTGGGGTCGAAGAGGGTGAGGTCCGCTCGGTAGCCCTCGCGGATCAGGCCGCGGTCGGGGAGGCGGAGGCGGGCGGCGGGGCGGGACGTGAGGTGGGCGACGCACTCCTCCAGGGTGAGGACCGACTCCTCGCGGACGTAGCGGCCCAGGTACTCGGGGAAGGTGCCGTACGCGCGCGGGTGCGGCTTGGAGCCCTGGAGGATGCCGTCGGAGCCGCCGGTGTGGACGCGGTGGCGCATGATCGCGCGGACGTTCTCCTCGTGCCCCACGTGCTGGAGGATCGTCGTGCCCAGCCGGTCGTCGAGGAGGAGGCGGCGGGCTGTGGGCCAGGAGTCCAGGTGGCGGCCGATGAAGGGGGAGAGGGACGGGTCGGTGACGCCCGAGATCTCGATCGTGGGCCAGTCCACCGGCACCCCGTGGCAGCCGTCCGAGCCGGTCTCCTCCAGGTGGTGCCGGATGCGTTCGGCGGTCGCGTCGTCGCGCAGCCGGGCGAGGAGGGCCTCGGGGCCGCCCTCGTGGGCCCAGCTGGGGAGCACGGCGGCGAGGGTGGTGCAGCCGGGCGTGTACGGGTAGGTGTCGAGGGAGATGTCCGAGCCGGCGGCCAGCGCCTCGTCGAGGAGGGCGAGGAGTTCCGGGGCCCGCCCCTCGTTGACGCCGAAGTTCATCGTGGCGTGGGCCAGGTGGAGGGCGCAGCCCGCGTCCCGGGTGAGCCGCACCATCTCCTCGTACGCCTCCAGGGCGCCGGCCCCGTAGGAGCGGTGGTGGGGGCAGTAGTAGCCGTCGTAGGCGGCGACGACCCGGCAGAGTTCCGTCAGCTCGGCGTCGGGCGCGTACATGCCCGGCGTGTACGTGAGGCCGGAGGACATGCCGACGGCGCCCTGCTCCATGCCCTCGGCGACGAGCTGCCGCATGCGGTTCAGCTCGGCCTCCGTGGCGGGGCGGTCGTCCCAGCCGACGGCGTACATCCGGACGGTGCCCTGCGGGATCAGGTAGGCCGCGTTGACGGCGATGCCCCGGTCGAGGCGGTCCAGGTACTCGCCCACCGTGCGCCAGTCGAAGTCGATGTCCGAGCCGTCGCCGTTCCAGCCGGTGATGGCCCGGCGTACCTCGGCGAGGGTCCGGTCGTCGACCGGGGCGTACGACAGGCCGTCCTGGCCCAGGACTTCGAGGGTCACGCCCTGCGCGGCCTTCGCGCTGTGGTCCGGGTCCCGCAGCAGGGCCAGGTCGCTGTGGGCGTGCATGTCGATGAAACCGGGCGACAGGACGAGGCCCTCCACGTCCATGACGCGCCGGGCGGTGGGGCGCTGGCAGCCGGCCGCCGCGCCCTCCTTGACGATCGCGGCGATCCGGCCGTCGGCGAGGGCGACGTCGGCGCGGTAGGAGGGCGCGCCGCTGCCGTCGACGACCTCGGCGTCACGGAGGACGAGATCCATGGCGGGCTCCCCTGGGCTAGAAGAAGGTGCGGATGTAGTCGACGACCGTCCCGTCCGCCTCGACGAGCGGGATCAGCTGCCACTTGTCGAAGACGGTGCACGGGTGGGACAGGCCCATCCCGACCCAGTCGCCGACCTCCACGTCCGCCCCCGGCGCGGTGTCCAGCCAGGCGTGCTGGTCGGACAGGGCGGTGACGGTGATGCCGTCGGCCGGACGGATCTCGCCGGTGCGCCCGTCGCGCACGGTCTGCGCCTCGGGCAGGTGCAGGTCGTACGCGGCGTCGCGCTTGCCCGCGTTGGTGAAGGCCTGCGTGGGGGTGGGGCGGGAGACGACCTGGGACCAGAGCCGGAACGCGGGCTGGAGCGCGCCCTCCTCGGGGACCCGGTTGAAGGGGGTCCGCTCGCGGTACTGGCCGTCGTCGTGGGAGACGTACGCGCCGGAGCGCAGCAGCTTCAGGACGGGGCGGGAGAGGTCCGGGACGCCGGCGAAGACGTCGGCGACCGTGTCGAACCACTCGCTGCCGCCCGCGCTGACGACGATCTCCGCGAGATCGGGCGCGAACCTGCCCGCCTTGTCGAAGGCGGCCGCGAGCCCCACGAGCCGGTTCAGCCACGCGCGGACCAGGTCGGCGTCGGCCTGCGGCATCGTGGCCTCGTACCCCGCCACGCCCACGAGGCGCAGGTGGTCCGCGGCGGCGACCGCGTCGGCGACGGCCTCGCACTCGGCCTCCGTCCGTACGCCCGTGCGCCCCGCCTCGGCCGCGCCCAGCTCGACCACGACGTCCACGGCGCGGCGGGCGCCCGCCGCGCGCAGGGCCTCGTCCATCAGCTCGACGCCGCGGACGGAGTCGACGTAGCAGACGAAGCGGAACTCCGGGTCGGCGTCGAGTTCGGCGGCCAGCCAGCGCAGGGCGACGGCGTCGACGAGTTCGTTGGCGAGGAAGATCGTGGACACGCCGTGGGCGCGGTAGACGCGGGCCTGGTGGGGGACGGCGGCGGTGATGCCCCAGGCGCCGTGCGCGAGCTGGCGGTCGAAGAGCTGCGGGGCCATGGAGGTCTTGCCGTGCGGCGCGAAGGCGAGGCCGTGGCGCTCCGCGTACTCCTCCAGGAGGCGCAGGTTGTGCGCGACGGACTCGGCGGAGAGGGCGAGGACGGGAGTGGTGAAGCCGCCGGTGAAGAGGTTGCGGCGCTCGGCGGCCAGCTCCCGGACGGTCAGGCCCTCGGCGTCCGGCGGCAGGGCCTTGAAGCGGTGGTCGACGACCTCGTTCGCCAGGTCCGGCATGGGTCCTCCTCCTTGACGCGTTGCAGTATGTGCAACGCCCGTTGCGTGTATCGCTTATGGCTGTCTAACATCCGGGCCAACACCGGGTCAATGGACCCGTCGCCCACCCGCCCCCGCCGCACCAGCCTGAAGGAGCCCGAAGGTGACCGGAACCCCGCCCCCCGCGGACGACGCGCCGGACGTCGTCTGCCTCGGCGAGTCCATGGTCACCTTCCTCCCCGCCCGGGCCGGACGCCTCGCCGACGTCCCCTCCTTCACCCGCGCCGTCGGCGGCGCCGAATCCAACGTCGCCTGCGCCCTCGCCGCCGCCGGACACCGCGCGAAATGGGTCGGGCGGGTCGGGCGGGACGGCTTCGGCGACCACCTCGTCGAAGCGATCGGCGCGTACGGGGTCGACGTCTCCGCCGTCCGGCGCGACCCCCGGCGCCCCACCGGCGCCTACTTCCGCACCGCCACCGACCGGGCGAGCGACGCGCACGAGGTCGTCTACTACCGGGCCGGGTCCGCCGCGTCCGTGATGTCACCCGAGACCGTCCCGTACGGCGACGTCGCGGACGGGCGGATCCTCCACCTCTCCGGCATCACCGCCGCGCTGTCCGCGCCGTGCCTGGCGCTCGTGCGCGAGCTGACCGCGCCGCGGGCCGGGCGGCCGCTCGTCTCCTTCGACGTCAACTTCCGGCCGGGGCTGTGGGGGGACGACGTGGCGGAGGGCGGGCGGGTGCTGCTGGAGCTGGCGCGGGGGGCGGATCTCGTGTTCGTGGGGGCGGACGAGGCGGAGGCGGCGTGGGGGGTGGGTGAGCCCGAGGGGATTCGCGGGCTGCTGCCCGAGCCCGCGGTGCTCGTCGTGAAGCGGGGCGGGGAGGGGGCGGTCGTCTTCGAGCGCTGCGCGGGCCCCTTCCCCACCCCGCCCCTTCCCGAACCGGGGGCTCCGCCCCCGGCCCCCCGCGCCTCGAACGCCGGCGGGGCTGGATTTGGCCCCCGCGTCTCGAACGCCGGCGGGGCTGGGATCGGCCCCCGCGTCTCGAACGCCGGCCCCCGTGCGTCAGGCGCCGGTGCGGCCGGAACCGACGTCGTCACCGCCGTCCCCGCCCCCCGCGTCGACGTCGTCGCCCCCGTCGGTGCCGGGGACGCCTTCGCCGCCGGGTTTCTCTCCGGGACCTTGCGTGGGCTCGGGGCGGTCGGGCGGTTGCGGCACGGGCATGTGATGGCCGCCGCCGCGTTGACCGTGCCCGGTGATCTCGCCGTGCCGCCCCGGCGCGCCCGTGCCGACCTGCTCGTCGGACTCGACGACGCGGCCTGGGGGAGACTGCACCTCGGCCCCGGGTGGACGGGGGACGACCAGGAGGTACGTACGTCATGAGCCAGACCGTCGACCGCGCGCTCAGCATCCTGCCGTTGCTCGCGCAGGGGCCCGCCGACCTCGGGCAGGTCGCCGAGCGGCTCGGCGTGCACAAGTCCACCGCGCTGCGTCTGCTGCGCACCCTCCACGAGCACGGCCTGGTCCACCGGCAGCAGGACCAGCGCTACCGACTCGGCGCCCGGCTCTTCGCCCTCGCGCAGGAGGCCGTCGAGAACCTCGACATCCGCGAGATCGCCCACCCCCACCTCGCCGCCCTCAACGAGCAGATCGGGCACACCGTCCACCTCGCCGTCCGCGAGGAGGGCGAGGTGCTCTACATCGACAAGGTCGAGAGCCGCTACCCGGTCCGCATGTACTCGCGGATCGGCAAGCCGGTCGCCATCACCGTCGCCGCCGTCGCCAAGCTGCTCCTCGCCGACCTGCCCGAGCCCGAGCGGCGCGTCCTCGCCGCCAAGCTGGACTACCCCCTGTACACGCCCCGTTCGACGCCGAACGCCGCCGCCTTCCTGAAGGAGCTGGCGACCGTACGCGAACAGGGCTGGGCCACCGACCTCGGTGGCCACGAGGAGTCGATCAACTGCGTCGGCGCGCCCATCCGCGGCGCCGACGGACGGGTCGTCGCCGCCATGTCGGTCTCCGCGCCGAACGTGGTGGTCACCGCCGAGGAACTCCTCACCCTCCTCCCGCTGGTGCGCCGCACCGCCGACGACATCAGCCGCGACTACTCCGGCACCGCCCCCAGGAAAGACAGTTAGGAACAGGACCGCATGACCGAGAAGACCGCCCTCGTCCCCGCCACCCACACCACCCCGCCCGCCAAGTTCTCCCACGGCGTGAAGAAGGGCAACATCCTCCAGGTCGCCGGCCAGGTCGGCTTCCTGCCCGCCGTCGCGGGGCAGCCCCCGACGCCCGCCGGCCCGACCCTGCGCGAGCAGACCCTCCAGACCTTCGCCAACGTCAAGGCGATCCTGGAGGAGGGCGGCGCCACCTGGGACGACGTGATGATGATGCGCGTCTACCTCACGGACGTCGACCACTTCGCCGAGATGAACGAGATCTACAACGCCTACTTCGAGGAGCAGGGCCTCAAGGCCCCCGCCTCGGCCCGCACCACGGTCTACGTCGGCCTGCCCAAGGGCCTGCTCATCGAGATCGACGCCCTGGCGGTCCTCAGCTGATCCCGCCGCACCACCGGCCGCTCCACGGCACGGCGTTCACCACCGGAACGCCGTGCCGCGCTCCACCCTGCCCGGAATCGAGACACGGAACCGAGAACCGAGGTCCCCCGCATGCGCCTCACCCTCCTCGCCGCCGACGCACCGCCCGCCCCTCCCCACACCGGCGGCCTGCTGCTCCTGATACCCGGCACGGCGGGACTGCTCACCGTCGCCGCGCTCGGCATCGCCCTGCTGCTCGTCCTCATCATCAAGGTGCGGCTCCAGCCCTTCGTCGCGCTGCTCGCCGTCTCCCTCGCCGTCGGCCTCGCGGCCGGCCTGTCGGTCACCGAACTCTTCGGCACCGTCCAGAAGTCCGCCGCCACCTCCGTCGTCGAGAACGGCATGGGCGGCATCCTCGGCCATGTCGCCATCATCATCGGCCTCGGCACCATGCTCGGCGCGATCCTCGAAGTGTCCGGCGGCGCCGAGGTGTTGAGCGGGCGCCTGCTCGGTCTCTTCGGCGAGAGGCGCGCCCCGCTCGCGATGGGCCTCACCGGCCTCATCTTCGGCATCCCCGTCTTCTTCGACGTCGGCATCTTCGTCCTCGCCCCGATCGTCTACGCCGCCGCCAAACGGTCCGGAAAATCGATTCTGCTGTACTGCATGCCGCTGCTGGCCGGCCTCTCGATGACCCACGCCTTCCTCCCGCCGCACCCCGGCCCGGTCGCCGCCGCGGGCCTCCTGCACGTCTCGCTCGGCTGGGTCATCCTCATGGGCGTCGTCGTCGGCGTCCCCGCCGTCCTCGCCGCCTGGGCGTACGCCGCCTGGATCGGCCGGCGCATCTTCGTCGAGGTCCCGCAGGACCTGCTCGACGCCGCAGAGGAGGCCAGGCGACAGGTGGACGCCGAACGCGCGGACGGCTCCGAGGCACCCGTACCGCTGGGCACCGTCCTGTTCATCATCGGTACGCCGCTGGTCCTCATCCTCGCCGCGACCTTCTCCTCCATCGCGCTCGAACCCTCCACCCCGCGGTCGGTGATCGAGTTCTTCGGCAACCCGTTCGTCGCCCTGACGATCGCGCTGCTCCTCGCGTACTACCTGCTCGGCATCCGGCGCGGCTGGAGCCGTAAGTCCCTGGAGCAGGTGTCCACGTCCTCCCTCAAGCCGGTCGGCAACATCCTGCTCGTGGTCGGCGCGGGCGGCGTCTTCGGCGCCGTCCTCAAGGCCAGCGGGGTCGCGCAGGCCCTCTCCGACACCTTCCACGACGTCGGCCTGCCCGTGATCGTCCTGGCCTACCTGATCTCCCTGGTGCTGCGTGTCGCCCAGGGCTCGGCCACCGTCGCCATCGTCACCACGGCCGGCATCGTGCTCCCGCTGGTCGAGGGCGGCGGGCACTCCCAGGCCTTCCTCGCCCTGGTCATCATGGCGATCTCGGCCGGCTCGATCTTCGCCTCGCACGTCAACGACGGGGGCTTCTGGATCGTCTCCAAGTACTTCGGCATCTCGGAACGGGACACCCTGAAGTCCTGGACGGTGCTGGAATCGGTGCTGTCCCTGGCCGGTTTCGCGGTGGCCGCGGCGCTCAGTCTGGCCGTGTAGCCGGGGGCGCCCGCGCCGCTCACAGCAAAGTCGTCCATACTTCCCGCGTGGAGAAGAGCACAGGACCCAGCAGCATTCCGCCCCTCCAAGGCGCCGCGGCCGATCCGGCGTTCGTCCCCGGGATCACGGGGCCACGGCCCGAGCCGTCGGCAGGAACGGCGGGAACGGCCGTGAGTGACGAGGCCGTCGTCGAGGACGCGGTGCCCGAGAGCGGCGCCGACGTGGAGGCCGATGCGGAGGCTGACGCCGGCGCGGCTCCCGGCGCGGCTCCCGACGGGCCCGTCTTCGAGGCCGCCGACCGGCGGGCCCGGATCGTCGCCGACGGCGAGGGCGTGCGGCTGAGCCTCGACGAGGAGAGCTGCGACTTCCGCTGGGACGAGATCGGCGCGGTCGAGACCGCGTCGGGGCGCTTCGGCAAGCGGTTCACCGTCACCGTGCACACCCCTGACCGGCGCTGGTACCCGATCGAGATCGAGGCACCGGCCAGGGGGCGCATCACGGAGTGGGAGTCACAGCTCGACGCCGTGCTGGACGCCTACTTCGACGAGAACGAGAACGCCTAGCGAGAACGCCGGGCGTGCGCGCCTAGCAGTACTGCGCCGCCTTGCCGATCGAGCGGTACATGCAGTCGCTGTTCTCCAGGAGTTGCAGTACGGCGTCCCGGTTGCGGCTGGTCTCCCGCTCGATCACCTCGTCGGGCGGGTAGAAGCCGCCGCTCCAGGAGTCGGTCGGGTACATCTCGAAGGTGTAGCTGAAGATCTTGTGCGCGCCCCAGAGGTAGTCGTCGATCGACCCGTCCGTGATGTACAGGTCGCTCGACTGCTCGGGGGTGTAGCCGTTGCTCGTCGCCATCTTCTGGCCGACCGTGGCGAAGGCGTCGCGGTCGTCCTGGGTCATGCCCGTGGCGGTGTCCGCGTTGGTCCAGCCGAAGGGCCACAGGACCAGTTCGCTGTAGGTGTGGAAGTCGATGCCGGTCTTGATCTGCTGCTTGCCGCCGACGATCCGGGAGCGGACGAAGTCGGCGACGACCTTCACCTCGGGCGCGGACTCGGCCGCCGTGCCGCGGTAGGTCTCGGAGCTCTTGGAGCCGGAGGAGCCGCCGCAGCAGCCCCACTTGTAGTCCCAGTTGCGGTTGAGGTCCGTACCGACGTACGAGGAACCGGAGTTGGGCTGCCGGTTCTTGCGCCAGCTGCGGTAGGAGCCGCTGGCGATGTCGTACTCGCCGCCGTCCGGGTTGAGGTCGGGCACGATCCAGATCTCGCGGTTGTTCACCATGTCGGTGATCCGGGAGTCGGTGCCGTAGCCGGCGCCCAGTTCGCGCAGCAGGTAGAGCGCCATCTCGACGGTGAGGTGCTCGCGGGCGTGCTGGTGGTGGGTGAAGAGGACCTCGGGCTCGGCCTCGTCGGTGCCGACGTTGTCGCTGACCTTGATGGCGATGATGTCGCGGCCCTGGTACGTCTTGCCGATCACGCGCTTGTTCATGATGCCCGGGTAGGCGGCGAGGCGCTGGTCGATCTCGGCGTTCATCTCCGCGTAGTTGTGGTACTTCGCGTCGGCGGAGGGGAAGTCGAGCGGGCCGAGGCCCTGGCTCGGGCTCTGGCCCCCGCTCCGGTCGGGCGGGGCGGGCAGGGCGACGGCGCGGTAGCCGAGGCTCTTGAGGTGGGCCACCTGCTGGGCGTTGGCGCTGACGACGACCGAGCGGGCGTCGACCTCGTCGATGGAGACGCCGGTGGCGGCGAGGGCGGTGCGTTCGGCGGGGGTGGCGGGTCCGGCGATCTCGTACTGCCGGATCACCTCGTCCCCGTCGCGGGTGGCGGCGGTCGGTGCCGGGTCGGCCCCGGCAGGTGTCGCGAGGGCGGAGATCGGCGCCGCGAGGGCGAGCGCCAGGAGGCCCGCGAGTGCGGCGGACCTTCTTCCGCGGATACGAAGTCGCATGCTGTCTCCTGGGTGGGGAGTGTGGGGGTGTGCGACAGACGGACGTGCGGTGCTGACATCGTGCGGCTGTGACATGGACCGGTCAAGGAGTGGGGTTCGGCCACATTCTTCCGGCCCCGGACCCGGGAAACGGCGCAGCGCCGCCGGGGGAGCGGCGGCGCTGCGGGGGATTCCCCCGAAGGGGGGAGGGTGGGGACAGGGGATACGGGGTGGTTACGGGAGGCCGTGGACGTGCGGGCCGACCGCGTTCGACCAGGCGTTGCCCGCCGTCGCGTCCCAGTTGGTGGACCAGGTCATCGCGCCGCGGATGTTCGGGTAGGTCTGCGACGGCTTGAAGCTGCCGCAGCCGGTGCCCTTGGCGAGGCAGTCCAGCGCGTTCTTCACGATCTGCGGGTCGACGTAGCCGCTGCCCGCGCCCCGGGTCGACGCGGGGACGCCGAAGCCGATCTGGGAGGCGTCGAGGCCGCCCTGGAGCTGGATGCAGGCGAGCGCGGTGAGGAAGTCCACCGAGCCCTGGCTGTAGACCTTGCCGTCGCAGCCGAGCATCGAACCGCTGTTGTAGTACTGCATGTTGACCACCGTGAGGATGTCCTTCACGGCGAGCGCGGTCTTGAAGTACTCGGTCCCGGTCGACTGCATGTCGATGGTCTGCGGGGCCATCGTGAGCACGAGCGACGAACCGGCCTTGGCGGAGAGCTGGCGCAGCGCCTTGGTCAGGTACGTCGCGTTGATGCCGTGCTCCAGGTCGATGTCGACGCCGTTGAAGCCGTACTCCTGCATCAGGGCGTACGCGCTGTCGGCGAAGGCGGTCGCGGAGGCGTCACTGTTGATGGTGACGTTCCCCTTCTCGCCGCCGACCGAGAGGATGACGGACTTGCCGGCCGCCTTCTTCGCGGCGACGTCGGCCTTGAAGTCGGCGGTGGAGGTGTAGCCGACCGCCGGGTCGAGGTTGAAGGTGAGCTGGCCGGCGGTGGTGGTGGCGTCCGCGAAGGAGACGGCGATGATGTCGTACTGCGCCTGGACGTCCCGCAGCTTCTGCTTGGCGGCGCCGTTGTCGAAGTTCTGCCAGTAGCCGGTCAGCGCGTGCTTGGGCACGGCCGGGCCGGGGCCGGGGTCGGTGACCTGGGCGGTCTTCACGGAGACGGCGGCCGACTTGGGGGACTCGCCGGCGGCGTTGGTCGCGGAGACCTGGAACTGGTACGTCGTGTTGGCGGTCAGGCCGGTGACGGTGGCCGAGGAGCTGTTGACCGTGGTCGCGAGCGCGCCGTCCTTGTAGACCTTGTAGCCGGTCGCGTTGGAGACCGCGCCCCAGCTCAGCGGGACGGACGTGGAGGTGGGCGTGCCCGCGGCGAGGCCGGCCGGGGCGGCCGGGATCGTCGGCTGCGGGTCGGTGCCGCCGCCCCCGTCGGGCCCGAAGACGCTCACGTCGTCGACGGAGTACGCGGCCGTGCCGTACCAGCCGTGCGTGTAGACCTGCACCGAGGTGGTGTTGGCCCCGGTGGTGAAGGTGGTCGTCAGCTGCTTCCAGCCCGCGCTGTCCGGGGTCCAGGTGGAGACGTCGGTGGTGCCGGTGCCGGCCGCGCCGAGGTACGCGTACCCGCCCTGCACCCATGCGCTCAGGGTGTACGTGGAGCTCGGCTTGACCGTCACGGTCTGGGTGCACTTGGCGTTGTCGAGGCCGGCCGGGGTGGCCCGCAGGGCGCCGGCCCCGGTGCGGACCGGCGAGGAGACGACGGCGCCGCTGCCCGCGGAACAGGACCAGTTGGCGAGGCCGTTCTCGAAGCCGGCGTTCTTGGCCACGTTGACGTCCGCGGCCTGGGCGACGCCGGTGCCGCCGACGAACACGAGCCCGGCGCCGACGGCGAGCGCCAGTGCGGCTCTGGTGGTGCGGTCCACTTGCTGCCTCCGGGGGTGGAGTGGGGGAGTGGGGGAGTGGGGGAGTGGGGATCGGGGAGGGGAGGAGGCCGTACGTCTTCGTACGGAGGTGCGGAACGGTGGCCACCGTCGGGGGAACAAGCTGGTCCAGACCAATCGGGTTGTCAAGACCTCTGGCAGGAACCGCAGTTCAGGACCAGGGCCCGTGAGGCGCGCGACGACGGCACGACGATGGCGCGACGACGGTGCGGCGGCGGCACGACGACGTGCGTGGCGACGCGCCTGGCGGGAAGGGAGTGGCGGAGAAAGTGACGGAGCTTGAAGGATTGTCTGTTCACCACCCCGGGGGACGTGGATAAAGTGCAGAGGCGTGACGCTGCGAACGCAGCAAGTAGTGGTCAGTGAGGGATCGGGGGAGCCCGGCGTGCCGACAGCGATTGCGGTCACCAGCCCCGATCTGGTGTTGCCGCCCACCGATCCGCAGACACCCCCCGCCGCCGTCCTGCCGGGCCCCGAGACCCGCCCGCTCGACGCCGCCCTCGCCGACGTCCAGCTGCTGCTCGAACGCCACGGGCACGTGATCGTCGTCTGCCCCGCCTCGGCACCGGCAGCGACCGAACGGCGCCTGCACACCGTCCGCTCGCTCCTGGAATCCGACCGGATCGCGATCGTCAGGACCGCCCTGCCGCCGCTCGGCGCCGCCGTCCTCGTCCGCCAGCTGCGCCAGCTCTCCGGCTGCGACTTCAGCCCCGGCGTCCTCGCCTCCGCCGCCCGGCTGCTCACGCACTACGTGTACGCGGGCGCCGTCCTCGGCTCCGTCGCCAAGCTGGACCGCGTCCCCGTCGGGCTCACCTCGCACGTCAAGGGCTGGCTCCCCGGCGCCCAGTTCGGCGTCCTCGCCGGACCCGCCCCCGAACTCGTACGGATCGGATCCGGCGGCGGCCCCGACACGCTCACCGGGCCCGAGTTCACCACCGACCTCGTGCTCGCCCGCGGCCAGCTCCAGACCGACTGGCCCACCGCCGCCCTCGCCCCGCGCTGGCAGGTCCGCGCCGTCCAGGAGACCGCGCTGCCCGAGTCCTCGCCCCGCTGGTGGGGCACGCCCAAGCTGGTCGAGTTCGCCGCCCACCTCGCCGACCTGCCCGTCCTGCACCAACTGGTGTCCTCCGTACGGCGGGAGACCTGCCACTGGTGCCGGATGGAGCTCATCGGCGACCGCTGCGGCTTCTGCGCCGCCCCGCTGTCCCCGGCCGAACCGACCGCGGCCACCGCCCTGAGCCGCTAGCCCCGTGAACCCGCCCGCCCCGCCGGCTCCCGCCCGCCCCTCCCGCGAGCCCCGCCCCTCCCGCGAGCCCCGCCCGTCCCGACCCTCCCGCCCCTCCCGTCATCAGCGCCCCACGTCCACGATCGAGGTAGTACGGCCATGAACTCCCGCCAGCGCCGTGGTGTCATCCTGCTGCTGCTCTCCGTCCTGTGCGCCCTCGGGGCCTTCGCCGGGGTGCTCTCGGTGATCAGCGACGTGAACTCCAAGGTCGGCCCCGAGGTCACCGCGTACCGCGTCAAGGACGACATCAAGCCGTACACCCCGCTCGGCCCCGGCCGGTTCGAGAAGATCACCATGCCCGAGCGCTGGCTGCCGGCCACCGCCGTCACCGACCTCGCGCAGACCGAGGGCAAGATCGCCGTCACCACCCTCAAGGCCGGCTCGCTCCTCCAGAGCGACATGATCGTCAAGCGCCCCGCGCTGGAGCCGGGCCAGCAGGAGATCGCCATCATGATCGACGCCGCCACCGGAGTGGCCGGCAAGATCACCCCCGGCGCCACCGTCAACATCTACGCCACCTTCGCCGGCGAACGCGGCGGCCAGGCCGCCCAGTCCAAGATGATCGTCGCCGGCGCCCGGGTCATCGACGTCGGCGAACTCACCGCCCTCACCCCCGACCGCGAGGACCGCAACCGCGCCACCGAGGCCGTCCCGATCACCTTCGCGCTCTCCACCGTCGACACCCAGCGCGTCGCCTACGCCGAGTCCTTCGCCCAGCACGTCCGCCTCGCCCTCGTCGCGCCCGGCGGCAGCAACGCGCCCGACGCCCGCGACCGCACCTACACGCTCGACAAGGACAAGTGAGGCCCCGCATGACCACCAGGATCCTGCCGGCGGTCGGCGACCCGGACGCGGCCCGCGCGGTCACCACCCTCATCGGCCAGCTCCCCGACGCCGAACCCGCCGCCCCCGTCGCCGACTCCACCCAGCTCGTCGACACCCTGGCCCGCCTCGCCGCAGAGTCCCTCGACGAACTCCCCGAGGTCGTCCTCGTCCACGAGCGGATCGGGCCCGTACCGGCCCTGGAGCTGATCCGCGAGGTCGCCCTGCGCTTCCCCGCCGTCGGCGTCGTCCTCATCACCGCCGACGCCAGCCCCGTCCTCTTCTCCGCCGCCATGGACTCCGGCGCCCGCGGCCTCGTCACCCTCCCCCTCGGCTACGAGGAGCTGGCCAGCCGCGTCCAGGCCGCCGCCCAGTGGTCCACCGGCGTCCGCCGCCACCTCGGCGCCGGCACCGAAGCCCTCACCGGACCCGGCGGCCGGGTCGTCACCGTCAGCGGTGCCAAGGGCGGCGTCGGCACCACCGTCACCGCCGTCCACCTCGCCCTCGCCGCCCGCGCCTCCGGCCACACCGTCGCCCTCGTCGACATGGACCTCCAGGGCGGCGACATCGCCTCCTACCTCGACGTCCAGTTCCGCCGCTCGCTCGCCGACCTCGCCGCCGTCGACGACATCTCGCCCCGGGTCCTCCAGGACGCCGTGTTCGTCCACGAGACCGGCGTCAGCCTGCTCCTCGCCCCCGCCGAGGGCGAACGAGCCGAAGAGGTCACCGACCGCTCCGCCCGCCAGATCGTCAGCGCCCTCCGCAGCCGCTACGAGATCGTCGTCATCGACTGCGGCAGCCACCTCGACGGGGCCGGGGCCGCCGCCGTCGAGATGGCCGACACCGCCCTCCTCGTCACCACCCCCGACGTCGTCGCCGTCCGGGCCGCCAAACGGGCCGTACGGATGTGGGACCGGCTCCAGGTGCGCAAGCCGGAGGAGACGACCATGCTGGTCAACCGCCACCAGCGGGCCACCGAGATCCAGCCGCCCCTCGTCCAGAAGATCACCGGCACCCGCATCACGGGCGTCACCGTCCCCGCCCACTTCAAGGAACTCGCCGCCGTCGTCGACGCGGGCCGCCTGCACGACCTGGACGCCCGCTCGACCGTCAAGCAGGCGCTGTGGGCGCTCGCCGGCGAACTGGGGCTCGTGAAGACCGGCGGCCCCTCCCACGGCAAGGAGCTCGTACGGGGCGGCGAGCGCGGCGCCCTCGGGCTGCGGCGGCGCGGGGCGGGGCGCTGACATGAGGCTCGCCGGGCGGGACGACAAGGGACAGGTGGCCGTCGAGTTCGTCGGCATGCTGCCCCTGATCCTGCTCACCCTCGTCCTGCTGTGGCAGTGCGTCCTGATCGGCTACACCTTCACCCTCGCCGGCAACGCGGCGGACGAGGCGGCCCGCGCCGAAGCCGTCGGCGACGACTGCGGCACGGCGGCCCGACGCCACCTGGACGGCGCCTGGGTCGCGGGCGCCTCGGCCGACTGCGGCCGGGACGGCGGGATGGTGCGGGCGACG
Source organism: Streptomyces sp. NPDC023157 (assembly GCF_055560575.1). Lineage (NCBI taxonomy): Bacteria > Bacillati > Actinomycetota > Actinomycetes > Kitasatosporales > Streptomycetaceae > Streptomyces > Streptomyces sp. NPDC023157. Next base: position 50,679 of record NZ_JBVHIL010000004.1, on the reverse strand, counting down.
GTGAAACTGCGGGTGCCCGTGCTCTTCCCGGGCGCGATCAGCTTCCCGTTCGACGTGACGGCCGAGGCCGGGGCCGTATGGGAGGGGGATCCGCGATGAGACGACTCGGACGAGCCGGGACGGGGCGACGCGGGCGATCCGTGACGGGGTGTCTCAGGCCCTCCGTAGCGAGGCGGCTCAGGCTCTCCGTGGCGGGGCGGCTAGGGCCCTCCGTGGCGGGACGACTCGCGCCCTCCGCGGGCGGCAGGCTCCGGCGGCGCGACCGGGGGCAGGTGGCCGTCGAGTACCTGGGCTTCCTCCCGATCCTCCTCCTCGTCGGCCTCGTCGGCGTGCAGTTCGGTGTCGCCGCGTACGCCGCCCAGCAGGCGGGCACGGGGGCGCGGGCGGCGGCGCGGGCCGCCAGTGTCGACGACCCCGGCTCCGTACCGGATCCGGCGGCCGCGGGGAAGGCGGCGATGAGCGGCTGGATCGCGGGCCGCAGCGGCGTGAGCGTGTCCGGCGGCGGGTCCACCGTCTCCGTCACCGTCACCGTCAAGGTCCCCTCGCTCATCCCCTTCACGGACTTCGACGACGTGTCGAGGACCGCCGTCATGCCCCTGCCCGACGCCCCCCAGGAGGACCGGCGATGAGCCTGAGGTCCCGTATCGGCCACCCCGAGGAGACCGGCGCCGGCGGCGGCCGGGAGGACGGACACCTCGTCGCGTCCTTCCGGGCCAAGCTCCTGGAGGAGATCGACCTCACCGAGATGTCCGCGCTCGCCGCCGCCGAGCGCCGGGCGCGCCTGGAACGGGTGCTCGGCCACATCATCAGCCGCGAGGGCCCCGTCCTGTCCACGGCCGAACGCGCCCAGCTGATCCGCCGGGTGGTCGACGAGGCCCTCGGACTCGGCGTGCTCGAACCGCTCCTCGAAGACGCGTCCATCACCGAGATCATGGTCAACGGACCCGACCAGATCTACATCGAGCGGGCCGGACGGGTGGAGCTGCTGCCGCTGCGCTTCGCCTCGCACGAGCAGCTGATGCAGACCATCGAGCGGATCGTGTCCACCGTCAACCGGCGGGTCGACGAGTCGAATCCGATGGTCGACGCCCGGCTGCCCTCCGGCGAGCGCGTCAACGTCATCATCCCGCCGCTCTCCCTCACCGGGGCCACGCTCACCATCCGCCGCTTCCCCCGGGCGTACACCCTGCACGAGATGATCGGCCTCGGCTCGCTCGACGAACAGATGCTGCTGCTGCTCTCCGGCCTGGTCCAGGCGAAGTTCAACATCATCGTCTCCGGCGCCACCGGCACCGGGAAGACCACGCTGCTCAACGCCCTGTCCGGGCTGATCCCCGACAGCGAGCGGGTCATCACCATCGAGGACTCGGCCGAACTCCAGCTCCAGCAGTCCCACGTCATCCGCCTGGAGGCGCGCCCGCCCAACATCGAGGGCCGCGGCGCCGTCACCATCCGCGACCTGGTCCGCAACTCGCTGCGGATGCGCCCCGACCGGATCGTGGTCGGCGAGGTCCGCGGCGGCGAGACCCTCGACATGCTCCAGGCGATGTCCACCGGCCACGACGGCTCGCTCGCCACCGTCCACGCCAACTCGGCCGAGGACGCCCTCATGCGGCTCCAGACCCTGGCGTCGATGTCGGAGGTCAAGGTCCCCTTCGAGGCGCTGCGGGACCAGATCAACAGCGCCGTCGACGTCCTCGTCCAGCTCACCCGCCACCCCGACGGCACCCGCCGGATCACCGAGATCGCGATCCTCGCCTCCGACGGGCGCGAGCGCTACCTCCTCGCCACCGTCTGCGGCTTCCGGGCGCAGCCGCTCGCCGCCGACGGGCGGGTGTACGGGGAGTTCGCGTACCACCCGCTGCCGCGCCGGGTCGCCCAGCGGCTCTACATGGCCGGGCAGCCCGTTCCGCAGGCCTTCGGCGTGGCCGCGCACGACACGCACCTGGCCGTGCGGGAAGCGAAGTAGGGAAGGAAGACCGACGTGAATCCGACTCTGCTGACCGCGGGCGTGGCGCTGATCTGCTGCGTCCTGGCCGTGCTCGGCATCCACACGTACGCGAGCGGGGCCGCCCAGCGGGCCGCGCTGATCGCCCGCCTGTCCCAGAGCGGCGAAGGCGGCGAGGGCGGTACGGGAGGCCGGCGCCGCCCCTTCCGGGGCATCGACCGCCGGGTCCGCCGCACCCGCTTCGGCCGCAAGCTGGAACTGCGCATCTCCGCCACGGGACTCGACGTCACCCCGGGCGAGTTCGTGGTCTACATGGCCGCCACGGTCGCCGTCCTCTGGACCGCCGGACAGGCGCTGCTCTCGCCGTTCTTCGGGCCGATCTGCGGCTTCCTCGGCGTGTGGGTGGCGATGGGCTTCCTCAACTGGCAGCGCCAGAAGCGCATCGAGAAGTTCATCAACCAGCTCCCCGAGCTCTCCCGCATCCTCGCCAACGCCACCCAGGCCGGACTCGCCCTGCGGATGGCGCTCTCGCTCGCCGCCGACGAGCTGGAGGCCCCGGCCGGCGACGAACTGGAGAAGGTCGCCCAGCAGCTCGCCGTCGGCACCTCCGTCGACGAGGCGCTCGGCGAACTCGCCGAACGCCTGCCCTCCCGCGAACTCGTCGTCCTGGTCACGACGCTGGTCCTCGCCAACCGGGCCGGCGGCACCGTCGTCTCCTCCCTGCGCAACCTCACCGAGACGCTGGAGGAGCGCAAGGAGACCCGCCGCGAGGTCCGCACCCAGCTGTCGCAGGTGAGCCTCACGGCGTACGCGGTGCCGGTCATCGGCGTCGGCTCGCTGCTGCTCATCGACAACATGCAGCCGGGCGCGCTCGACCGGATGACGGGCTCGGGCATGGGACAGCTCGCCGTGGTGATCGCCTTCGCGCTCTACGGGGTGGGCTTCGTCGCGATCCGCCGCTTCTCGAAGATCGACGTGTAGGGGCGTGTGACCGTGGACCTGCTGCTGGCCCTCCTCGCCGGGCTCGCCGTCGCCGGCGCCTGCTACGGCATCCGCCTCTACCGCGCGGACGTCAAGCTGCCCTCCGACCTCCAGCTCGCCCTGGAGGTCGGCGCCACCCGCACCGGCGCCGTCGACTCGCTCGTCGACCGGCTCGGCATGCGCTGGTCGCCCGCCGTGCTGCGGCTCATGGGCCCCAAGCGGGTCGGCTCGGTACGCCGCCGGATCGACCTCGCGGGCAACCCCGGGGGCCTCACGATCGACCGGTACGGGGCCCGGCGCGCCGTCTACGGCTTCCTCGGCGTCCTCGGCGGGCTGCTGATGCTGGCCAGGGGCTCGTTCCTCGTCGCGGTCCTCCTCTTCGCGTTCGGCGCGTTCTGGACCGAGGTCGGCATCTGGTCCGCGGTCCGCATCCGCAAGGACCAGATCGAGCGCACCCTCCCCGACTTCCTCGACGTCCTCGCCGTCGTCGTCTCCGCCGGGCTCGGCTTCCGGCAGGCGCTCGAACGCGTCGCCGAGAAGTACGAGGGGCCGTGGGCCGACGAACTGCGCATCACCCTGCGCCAGATGGACATGGGCGTCAGCCGCCGCCAGGCCTTCGACGAACTGCGGCGGCGCAACGACTCGGAACAGGTCGCGCAGTTCGTCACCGCCCTCCAGCAGGGCGAGGAGCTGGGCGCCCCGATCGTCGACACCCTCATCCAGATCGCCAACGACATGCGGCGCACCGACGCGCAGAACGCGCGGCGCAAGGCGGCGAAGGCGGTCCCCAAGGCGACGATGGTGATCACGACCCTGATGGTCCCGGCGACGATGATCCTGCTGGGGGCGGGCCTGTTCCTCGGCACGGGCACCGACTTCGGCTCGATCACGGGCGAATGAGGACCACGATGAGAGTCCTGGTGGCGAGCGCGAACCCGGTGGTACGAGCCGGCCTCACGGCCCTCCTGAGCACCCGCACCGACCTCCGCGTCGTGGCGGAGACCCCCGACCCCCACACCACCCTCCCCACGGCCCGCCGCACCACCCCGGACCTGATCCTCCTGGACGCCCCCACCCCCCTGCCTCCCCTGGCCCCCCTGACCTCAGTGGCCCCGGTCCTCCTCCTGACCCACCCGGGCCAGACCCCACCGCAGGGCGTGTCCTACCTGGTCCACGGCGCGTTCACCCTGGACGAGCTCTTACGGGCCATGCGTGCGACTGCACACACTGGCGCGGGCTCAACTGTCTCGAATATATTGCGTTTCAGAAATCCAGCTTCGCAAGTGCAATCAGATGTGGGACGGTTCGGTCTGAGTGTGAGGGAGGCGGAGGTGATGGACCTGATCGCATCGGGCATGACCAACCAGCAGATCGCCACCACCTGCTTCATCACCGAGAAGACCGTCAAGAACCACATCAACCGCATCTTCGCCAAACTCGCCAGCACCACCCGCGGCGAAGCCATCGCCTCCTGGCTCGGCACGAGGACGGCGTCATGACTACCCACCGTGATTGGGCCTACGGACCCTGTGAACACCCCACCCTCCCGGCGTACCCTGCCCGCGTCGCCGGACACGGAGGGGAACACCATGAACGACGCGCTGCTGAAGCTCCTGACCAAGGCCCGCGTACAGGCCGGGAGTTGGTCGAGGAGGCGGGGGGACCGGGGGCAGACGGCGGTGGAGTACCTGGGGATCATCGTGGTGGTGGTGGCGATCGTGGTCGCGATCACGGGCACGGACATCGGGTCCACCATCAAGGCGGCCATCACGAACAAGATCGCCGAACTGACCAAGTAGTGCCGGCCGGCCGGGACCCGGAGGCGGGGCAGGCCTTCCCGGTGTACATCACCGTGGTGGCGGCGCTTCTCTTCCTCGCGTTCGTCTACTTCGCCGTGGGACAGGCGGCGGCCGTGCGCAACAGCGGGCAGACCGCCGCGGACTCCGCCGCGCTCGCCGCGGCGCAGGACGCCAGGCGACAGCTCAGGGACGGCTGGCTCGACGTGATCCTCGACCCGGCCGAGTGGGCCGCGTACCTGCGGGGCGAGGAGTACGACACGGTCTCCGCGTGCCGGAACGCGGCGGTGTTCGCGGAGGAGAACGACGCCGAGCTCTGGGGCGACCGGTGCGTCCGGCTGTCGGGCGAGGAAGGGTTCCGCGTGACGATCCGCACCCTGGGCACCGTGGGCGACTCGGTCGTCCCGGGAACGGCGGACCGGCACGCGTCGGCGACGGCGACCGCCGTGCTGGAACCCCGCTGCTTCTTCGACCCCCCGGCACCGACGGTGCCGCCGCCCACGACCCCGCCCCCCACGAACCCGGCCCCGACGGGCACGGCCACACCCGAACCCACCCCCACCCCGAGCCCTGAACCGGAGCCGATCACCGGCCTGTTCTGCGACGGCGTCGAGTGGACGATCGACCCGGAGCACCCGAGGCTGCCCGACGCGGCCGAGCTCTTTACCGTCCGACTGGTCGACTGACGAGCGAAGGACCTTGTTCTCATGAGAGTGCGGCACGCAACGAAGGCCGGCAGAGGAGTGGCCGCGGCGGCCATGGCGGCCGGACTGATCCTCGGCCTCGCGGGCTGTGGCGGCGAGGCCCAGCAGCCGCAGCAGGACAAGCCGAAGGCGACCACGGCGGCCCCCCGGGACACGGCGAGCGGGAACACGCAGCCGCAGTCCGAGGAGCCGGCCGAGCCGATGGCCGTCCTCAAGGGCCCGGACGGGTTCGAGCTCGCGGTCACCGCCGCCGAACGGGACGCGGGTGGATTCCTCACCGTCAAGGGCTCGTTGAAGAACACCTCGGAGAAGGGCCGCGCCGTTCCGGTGGGCACGCGGGGCGACGAGACGGAGGTGCTGAAGCACGGCAACTCCCTGGGCGGGGCCACGCTCGTGGACACCCAGGGGAAGAAGCGCTACTACGTGCTGCGCGACACGGACGGGCGGCCCCTGACCACCACCGGACTGGACATCCTCGGCGCCGGGGAATCGGCCGCGGTCTTCATGCAGTTCCCCGCCCCACCCCCCGGCACCACCGAGGTCTCCCTCCAGCTCCCCACCTTCGACCCCGCCACCATCAAGCTCTCCTGAGGGCGCAGCCATGACGACGACACCCCGCCGACTCGCCGCCCTCACCACCGCCCTGGTCCTGCTGTCCGGCACCGCAGGTGTCGCCGGCACGGCGCGGGCCGACGATCCGCCCGGATCGACCTCCAGCGCGTCCCCGCCGCCCCCGATCGACGCGAACTCGCCCGCGCTCATGCTTCCCGACGGCGCCACCCTCGCCCCCGCGAAGATCCTCGACATCAAGCAGATCGTCGAGGAGCAGGGCGGCGAGCAGCGCCGCGAGGACACCAACGTCGACGTGACGTTCGCGCTCCAGGCCGAGGTGCTGTTCGCGAAGGACAGCGCCAAACTCGGCCCCGCCGCCACCGCCCGCATCGCCGCCATCGCCGCGGAGATCAACAAGCAGGGCTCCGGCCGGGTCCGGGTCTTCGGCTTCACCGACAACCTCGGCTCGTACGAGCACGGCCTGAAGCTCTCCAAGGCCCGCGCCGACGCCGTACAGCTGGAACTGGCGAAGAACCTCGACCCGGGGACGACCTTCGACATCCGCGGCTACAGCGAGGACTACCCGATCGCCGACAACGCCACCGAGGAGGGACGCAAGAAGAACCGCCGCGTCGAGGTGTCCTTCCCGCGCACCTCGGGTTAGGGCGGCGGGTGGTCACCGCTCGCCGAGCGCGTCCAGCGCCTCGCGGATGGTTCTCGTCATGCGGTCCGGGTGGGTGAAGACCTCGCGGGCCGTGAAGCGGAGGACGCGGCGGACGGACGGGCAGGTCTGGAGGGTGTTGAAGCGGTGGATGTCGCGTTCGTGGGCCTGGCGGGTGCCGTGGAAGGCGAAGCCTTCGATCTCGACGGCCAGGCCGGCGGCGCGGAAGTAGAAGTCCGGGTGCAGGGGGTGGCCCGTGGGGGTGTGGAGGGTGGGCTGGATCTCGGGGTGGAGGCCCGCGTCGCGCATGCGGAGGCGGGCGACGGTCTCGGCGGGGGAGCCCGAGCCGGGGTGGGCCAGGGGTAGTCGGCGGCGGGCCTGGGGGCCGCCCGGGCGGTGGGGTGACGCGAGTTCCGCGGCGAGTTGTTCGCGGTCGACGAGCGGGTCCCGGCGCAGGCCCGCCACGAAGCGGCGGGAGAGCGCCGAGTCCGCGACGACGACCGCCGCCTCGCGTGCGGCGGCGGCCCGTATCAGGTCGGCGACGGTCCGGGCGGGGCTCGTCACGCGCAGGCCGCGCCTGACGGAGCAGTCACGGTCCGTCAGGGCGGAGGTCCGGTGCACTCGTATCCAGCCGGGGGAGGAGCCGCTTCCGCGGGTCGTGAAGTGGAGGGGGGTGGGGGGTTGCCCCGGCTGTGGGCCGGCGGTGAGGAGTTCGATGCGGTGCAGGGCCGCCGCCGTGTGGTGGCTGCACACCAGGTCGGGGCGGAGCAGTTGGACCGCTCCCGCGCGCACCCTCCAGTCCACCTCCTTCCCCGGGACCGCCCACGCGCCCCTGCAGATCCGCTGCCAGCCGTCCGCGCGCAGCCGTCCGTCCAGCCGGCCCCGCGGCCAGCCCGCGGCGAGCGCCCACACCGTGAGGAGCACTCCGCCCCGGGCGAGTGTCACCAACTCGTACATACGCGCAACGATCCACGGATGGGGGATCTTTCGCACCCCCTGTGGAAAACCCGGCATAAGACGTCGTCAGGAAAGCGCAAAAGTGACGGGACGGGGCACTTCAGGAGGAGCATGCTGGTCGGAAGAGCAACCGCTACAGAGCGCTTTCGAAGTCCGAAATGGGCAGCCGATGACGACCACGACCCCGAGTGTCCAACTGGTCAGCGACCTCGTCGCACGGATCCCCGAGTTCCGTGACGCGTACGAGTCGCACGTCTTCACCCAGGGCGGTGTCCTGCCGCACGTCTTCTTCTGGGACGTGGTCCAGGGCACGGTCAGCTCCTTCCTGGAGGACCAGGACCGCTGGCGGCGCACCCTGGAGTTCCTGGAGGAGCAGTGCTGCCGGGGCGTCCTCGGCATCGACGAGGTGATCACCACCTCGTTCCTGGGCGACCTGCCCGCCCCGCCGGAGCCCGGCCACGAGATCGCGGGGCAGCTCGGCCCGGTCCTCTCGGCGCGGTTCCTGAGGATCCGGCCCCTCGGCTAGGCGGTGCCGGCGCCGGACATAATCGATCGCATGTCCCGCACCGCCCCCGCCCCGCCCTGGGCCGCCCTCGGCGGCTACGCCGCCACCCGTCTCGTCGGTCTCGCCGCGCTCGCCGTCGTCGCGGCGGTCACCGGCAAGGACGGGCTGCACCGGCTCATGGGGCGCTGGGACGCGGTCTGGTACACCCGGATCGCCGAGCACGGTTACGGCTACCAGGTCACCCTGCCCGACGGCAGCGTCCATGCCGACCTCGCCTTCTTCCCTCTCTTCCCCGCCCTCGAACGGGCCGTCTCCGCCGTCCTGCCCGTCGACGTGCCCACCGCGGGGCTCCTCGTCTCCTGGGCCGCCTCGCTCGCCGCCGCCTGGGGCATCTACGAGGTCGGCGCGCACGTGGCCGGGAAGCGCGCCGGGATCGTGCTCGCCGTCCTGTGGGGCGTGTACCCGACGGCGTTCGTGCAGTCGATGGCGTACACGGAGACGCTCTTCACCGCGCTCGCCGCCTGGTCGGTCCTCGCCGTGCTGCGCGGGCGCTGGATCCTCGCGGGCGCGCTGTGCGTGTGCGCCGGGCTCACCCGGCCGACCGCCGCCGCGCTGATCGCCGCGATCGGGATCACCGCCCTGGTGACGGGCGTACGGGAGCGCCGACTGAGGGCCCCCGTCGTCGCGGGCGCGCTGCTCGCGCCGCTCGGCTGGCTCGCGTACATCGTCTACGTCGGCGTCCGCCAGGGCAGCGCGACGGCCTACTTCGACGTCCAGGCCGCCTGGGGCAACTCCATCGACGGCGGCGTCGCCCTCGCCCGCTTCATCGCCGGGCTGCCCTGGCCCGCCGCGCTCGGCCTGTGCGCCGCGCTCGGCCTGCTCGGCTGGCTGATCGCCCTGTGCGTGCGGCAGCGGCAGCCGCTTCCGCTGCTCGTCTACTCGGTCACCGTCGTCGCGATCTCGCTGGTCGGCGCCGCGTACTTCGGCTCCCGGCCGCGCCTGATGATGCCCGCGTTCGGCCTGCTCCTGCCGCCGGCCGTGGCCCTGGCCCGGCTCCGGTCCCGTACCGCGGTCCCGGTCCTCGCCGTGCTGGCCCTCGGCTCGGGCGTCTACGGGGCGTTCACGCTGCTCGGCTCCGGTCCGCCGTGACGGTCCACCGTGACCCGTACGCCCCGGCGCAGCCCCCACCGCGCCATCGCGCCGCCCGCCGCCTCCAGGACGTGCCGGCCGCGCGGGCGGATCATGCCGAGCCGACCGGGGCGCATCGTCACCACGTCGAGGACGGTCAGTGAGCGGTCCAGATAGGCGACGTCGATCGTGAAGCGCATGCCGAAGGTGTGCACGCTGTTGGTCGGCGTGATGAGCAGCGCGCCCGCGATCCCGTCCCGGCCGAGCAGCCCCCGCCGCCGGGCCCGATAGGTAGCGGCGATCTCCAAAGGCACCTCCCCGCCCGGCGCGACCAGCACTCCCGCGCCGTCCCGCCAGGCCCGCCCCGCTCCCGTACTCCACCCCATGGGGCCGACCCTAGGGCCTGCGGCGCGTCCGGCCCAGGCCCTAGGGTCGCCCCGTGGACGCCGTCTGGATCACCCTCGTCTCGGCCGCCGCCCTGTGGGGCGCGGCCGTCGGCCGTCTCGTGCCCCGGGCCGCGTACCGGCTCTCCGTCGCCGCGGACGAGCCCTGGCGCGACCGCTGCCCCGCCGGGCATCCCTTCGCCGGTCCGGCGCGCGGCTGGCTGGGCGGCCCGGGGCGGGCCGGGTGCGCCACCACCTCCGCGCCGCTGACCGCGCCGCTGCTCACGGCGCTGGCCTGCGCGGCGCTCGCGGCGGCCGCCGGGCCGCGGCCCGAGCTGCTGGTCTGGCTGCTCGTCGCGCCTTTCGGCACCCTGCTGGCCTGGGTGGACGTGCGGGTCCACCGGCTGCCCGACCGGCTGACCCTGCCGCTCGCCGGGGCGCTGCCGCTGCTGCTCGCGGTGGCCGCGCTCCTCCCGTACGCGGCGGGCTCCTGGGTCCACGCCCTGTTGGGCGCGCTCGTCCTCGGCGGCGGCTATCTGCTGCTGTTCCTGGTGCACCCGGACGGCATGGGTTTCGGTGACGTGAAGCTGGCCGTCCCGCTCGGCGCCGCGCTCGGCTGGTACGGCTGGGGCGTGCTGTTCGCGGGGGCGTTCGCGGGATTCCTGCTGGGCTCGCTGTACGGCCTCGGGCTCGTCCTGACCCGGCGGGCGGGCCGGGGGTCCGCGATCCCCTTCGGCCCCTTCATGCTCGGCGGTGCCCTCCTCGGCCTGCTCCTCGGCGCGTTCACCGCCACCCCCTGAAGAGGCCGCCCTAGCATCACCCCATATGCGGACAATCGTTGAGCACCCGGCATCAGGCACGTACGGGCCGGAGCGTCCCGCCCCCACCCCCTGGTACCGGCGCCCCGCCGCCCTGCCCTGGGCCTGGGCCCTCGCCCTCTGCCTGCTCTACGCGACCGTCGCCGTACGCCGCCACCAGCTCATGCGCACCACCGGATACGACCTCGGCATCTTCGAACAGGCCGTCCGCGCCTACGCCGAACTCCGCGCCCCCGTCGCCCCCTTGCGCGGCGAGGGCTTCAACCTCCTCGGCGACCACTTCCACCCCCTGCTCGCCGCCCTCGCCCCGCTCTACCGCCTCTGGCCCTCACCGCTCACCCTGCTCGTCGCCCAGTCCGCGCTCCTCGCGCTCGCCGTCGTCCCGCTCGCCCGCTGGGCCGACCGCGCGCTCGGCCGCCGCGCCGCCCACGCCGTCGCCGCCGCGTACGGGCTGAGCTGGGGCGTCGCCTCCGCCGCCGCCTTCGACTTCCACGAGGTCACCCTCGCCGTGCCCCTGCTCGCCTTCTCCCTGGAGGCGCTCGGCCGGCAGCGCTGGCGGACCGCCGTCGGCTGGGCCGCGCCGCTGCTCCTGGTCAAGGAGGACCTGGGCCTCACCCTCGCCGCCGTCGGCGGCTACGTCGCCGTCAAGGGCCGCGCCGACCGGGGCGCCCTCCGGCTCGGCCTCGCCACCGCCGCCGCCGGCCTGCTCGGTTCGTTCCTGGAGATCAAGGTCCTGCTGCCCGCCCTGGACCCCACCGGCGGCTACGCCCACGGCGGCAACCTCGCGGCGGCCCACGGCTCGCTCCTCGGCGCCCTCGCCCACGCCCCGCTCGACCTGCTGCGCCCCGAGACGAAGGCCACCACCCTCGTGCTCGTCTTCGCCCCGTCCGCGCTGCTCGCCCTGCGCTCCCCGCTCGCGCTGATCGCGCTGCCCACCCTCGCCTGGCGGATGGCCTCGGAGAACGGCTTCCACTGGGGGACCGCCTTCCACTACAGCGCGATCCTCATGCCCGTCGTCCTCGCCGGACTCATCGACGTCCTCGGCCGCGCGACCGACCCGCGCACGGTCCGCGCCTCGCTCGCCACCGTGCTCGCCGTGACCGCCGTCCTGTTGCCCTCGTTCCCGCTGGCCCAGCTCGCCCAACGGGCCACCTGGCACACCACCGGGCATCTGCGGGCCGCCCGCGCGCTGCTCGACGAGATCCCCGACGGGGCCACCGTCGCCGCGTCCAACCGGCTCGCCCCGCAGCTCACCTCGCGCTGCGCCGTCGTCCTCTTCCCGACCTTCCCGGTCGGCGGGCGGCTGTACGCGTACCCCCGCGAGGACCTGCCGCCGCCGACCGCCGAGTGGATCATCCACGACAGCGAGGCCCCGGAGGCCTGGCCGTACAAGCCGGGCCACTGGCCCTACCCGCTGCCCCAGCAGCTCGCCGAGCTCCGGGCCGCGCAGCGCGAACACGGTTACGAGCTGGTCGCCCGCCGTGACGGCATCACCCTGCTGCACCGCGTGAGAGCCCCGCGCACCCCGTCCTGACCTGCGCCGCCGCGTCAACCGGACGACCCGGCGCGGGGGTCCCCCGTCGGAGGTACCGATTCCGCCGCCACGCCCGGGCGCAAACCCGCCACCGGCCCTCACAGCCCTTGTGCCGCTTGGCCTCCGGAGAATCCGCGACGCTCCGGTCGGCGCGGGTGGCGCGCAGGACGACTAATGAAGGGTTATGGTGGAAACCCCCCCTCGGGCCGGTCCGTATCCCCCCCACGGACCGGCCCGTTTTTTCTTTCCCGCCGCCCCCAGGGGCGGGTCAGCCCCGGCCGGCCCAGATGTTGGTGCCCTCGGTGTCGACGGCGAAGGAGTCGATCTCCTTCAGCTCCTCCTCCGACAGCGGCGCCCCGGCGAGGGCCGCGATGTTCTCCTCCAGCTGGGCGACGCTCGACGCGCCGATCAGCGCCGAGGTCATCCGCTCGTCCCGCAGCACCCAGGCCAGCGCGAGCTGCGCGAGCGACTGCCCGCGCCGCTCGGCGATGTCCGCCAGGCCGCGCAGCCGGCGCAGCACCTCGCCGGAGAGCAGGTTCGGGTCGAGGGACTTGCCCTGGGTGGCCCGGGAGCCCTCCGGGATGCCCTTCAGGTACTTGTTGGTGAGCAGCCCCTGCGCCAGCGGCACGAAGGAGATGCAGCCCATGCCGGCCGCCTCCAGCGTGTCGAGGAGGCCGTCGTCCTCCGTCCAGCGGTTGATCATCGAGTACGACGGCTGGTGGATCAGGGCCGGGACGCCCATCTCCTTGAGGATCCGCGCGGCCTCGGCGGTCTGCTCACTGGTGTACGAGGAGACGCCCACGTACAGCGCCTTGCCCTGCTGGACGGCGGAGGCGAGCGCCCCCATCGTCTCCTCCAGCGGGGTGTGCGGGTCGAAGCGGTGCGAGTAGAAGATGTCGACGTAGTCGAGGCCCATCCGCTTCAGGGAGGCGTCGAGCGAGGACATCAGGTACTTGCGGGAGCCCCATTCGCCGTACGGGCCGGGGTGCATCTCGTAGCCGGCCTTGGTCGAGACGATCAGCTCGTCCCGGTAGGGCGCGAAGTCCTGCGCGAAGATCTTGCCGAAGTTCAGCTCGGCGGAGCCGGGCGGCGGTCCGTAGTTGTTGGCCAGGTCGAAGTGGGTCACGCCCAGGTCGAAGGCGCGGCGCAGGATCGCCCGCTGGGAGTCGAGGGTGCGGTCGTCGCCGAAGTTGTGCCACAGGCCGAGGGAGACCGCGGGCAGCTTGAGCCCGCTGCGGCCGGTGCGCCGGTACTCCATGGAGTCGTAGCGGTTCGCGGCGGCGCGGTACAGGGGGGAATCAGTCACGTATCTCTCCCTATCACGGACTTGTGACAGTCCCGGGCTGGGAGCCCGTGACCCGTGCGCAGTAATGTGGCGGCTTCGGGGGGCCGACGCTCATGGAGGGGTAAAGAACGGTGAACCTGCGTGACCTGGTGTACGGGCTGTACGCACGCCGGGTGGAAGGCCGACTCGACCACGCCCAGGTGCCCAAGCACATCGGTGTCATCCTCGACGGCAACCGCCGCTGGGCCAAGGCCGCCGGCGGCACCCCCGAGCAGGGTCACAAGGCCGGCGCGGACAAGATCCAGGAACTGCTCGGCTGGTGCTCCGAGACCGACGTCGAGGTCGTCACCCTCTGGATGCTCTCCACCGACAACCTGAGCCGCCCGGAGGAGCAGCTGGTCCCGCTGCTCGCGATCATCGAGGACGCGGTCCGCGCGCTCGCCGCCGACGGCCGCTGGCGGGTGCACCACGTGGGCACCATGGACCTCCTGCCGGCCCGCACCCAGTCCGTGCTGAAGGAGGCCGAGCAGGCCACCCACGACAACACGGGGATACTCGTGAACGTCGCGGTGGGCTACGGCGGCCGCCAGGAGATCGCGGACGCGGTCCGTTCGCTGCTCCTGGAGCACGCGGAGAAGGGCACCAGCTTCGAGGAGCTCGCCGAGATCGTCGACGTCGAGCACATCTCCGAGCACCTCTACACCCGCGGCCAGCCCGACCCGGACCTGGTCATCCGCACCAGCGGCGAGCAGCGCCTGTCCGGATTCATGCTGTGGCAGAGCGCGCACTCCGAGTACTACTTCTGCGAGGTGCACTGGCCGGCCTTCCGCAAGGTCGACTTCCTGCGCGCCCTGCGCGACTACGCGGCCCGTCACCGCCGCTTCGGTTCCTGAGGCGTCCGGCCCCCACCGGCCTGCCGGCACGCGGCCCCACCGGCGTCCCCGGCACCGCCGGTCCCTTCGGCATCCCTGGTCACCCCTTGTTCATGAACACGCCGTCATATGCCATGGCATGACGGCGTGTGTTCGAGGGCATATCCCTGGTGAAGTGAGCGGCACGGAGACCGCCACCCGGGAGGCCCTTTGCACCAGGACGACCGTGCAGGAGATGCGCGGACGAAGCGGAGGGCCGGAGCTCGGCCCGCGCATCGCGGCCTGAGCCCGGTCCCATTCCGCAGCGACGACGGCTCCCCTGTGCGCGGAGCCGCCGCACCCCGACCTCACAGGGGTCCTCGAAGGGGGTCTGTCCTTCCGTGGTGACCAGCACTAAGCGCCGCTTGTCCGACAGGCGCACCTATGTTCTCGACACCAGCGTCCTGCTGGCCGACCCGAGCGCGATGTCCCGCTTCGACGAGCACGAGGTCGTGCTCCCGATCGTCGTGGTCACCGAGCTCGAGGCCAAGAGGCACCATCCCGAACTCGGCTACTTCGCCCGGCAGGCCCTGCGCCTGCTCGACGACTTCCGGGTCCGGTACGGACGCCTCGACTCCCCGCTCCCCATCGGGGACCTGGGCGGGACGCTCCGCGTCGAACTCAACCACTCGGACCCCGGCGTCCTCCCGGCGGGCTACCGGCTGGGGGACAACGACTCACGGATCCTCGCGGTCGCGCGCAACCTGCAGGCGGAGGGGTACGACGTCACGGTCGTCTCCAAGGACCTGCCGCTGCGCATCAAGGCGTCCTCGGTCGGCCTCCTCGCCGAGGAGTACCGGGCGGAACTCGCCATCACGGACTCCGGCTGGACCGGGATGTCCGAACTGGCCCTCTCCGCGGACCAGATCGACATCCTCTACGACCAGGAGAGGCTGCACGTGCCCGAGGCGGCCGAGCTGCCCGTGCACACCGGTCTGGTCCTCCAGTCCGAGCGCGGCAAGGCCCTCGGCCGGGTCGCGGCCGACGGCGGCGTCCGGCTGGTGCGGGGCGACCGGGAGGTCTTCGGGATCCGCGGCCGCAGCGCCGAGCAGCGGATCGCGCTGGACCTGCTGCTCGACCCGGACGTCGGCATCGTCTCGATGGGCGGCCGGGCCGGCACGGGCAAGTCGGCGCTCGCGCTCTGCGCGGGCCTGGAGGCGGTCCTGGAGCGCCGTCAGCACCAGAAGGTGATGGTCTTCCGTCCGCTGTACGCGGTCGGCGGCCAGGAGCTCGGCTATCTGCCGGGCACCGAGGCCGAGAAGATGAGCCCCTGGGCCCAGGCGGTCTTCGACACCCTCTCGTCCGTGGCGGGGCGCGAGGTGATCGAGGAGGTGCTCGGCCGGGGCATGCTGGAGGTGCTCCCGCTCACCCACATCCGGGGCCGCTCGCTCCACGACGCGTTCGTCATCGTGGACGAGGCCCAGTCCCTGGAGCGGAACGTGCTGTTGACCGTTCTGTCCCGTATCGGAGCGAATTCCCGGGTCGTCCTCACCCATGACGTCGCCCAGCGCGACAACCTGCGGGTCGGGCGGTACGACGGAGTCGTCGCCGTGGTCGAGAAGTTGAAGGGGCATCCGCTCTTCGCGCACGTCACGCTCACCCGCTCCGAGCGCTCGCAGATCGCCGCGCTCGTGACCGAAATGCTGGAGGACGGCCAGATCTGACCCGAATCGCACCACAGTTGGCGCCGCCCGGCAAAGCGCAGGAGCTTAGCCGGGCGGCGCCGCGTTGTCCGCCGTATCGCCCAAAACCCGTGCGTCTGATCAGGTGTGAGCTTTCACACGCAGTGGAGAATTGCCTTGCGGTGTCGACGTCCGGCAAAGTCTTGCTTCCGTCAGGCCCCGCATACGGCACACGTGCACCCTCAGGGGTGTGGAACCACACAACTGAACAGCCGTCAGCCGTATGCCGCCCACAGCACCACGGGCCCGTGTCTTCTGTGACCCAGCAGTTCGGAGACCAGCGCCAGGGGCACGATTTCGCCCGCTTGGTCACCTGCGCGGGCGATGCTGGAAGGAAACCGTGTGAGCCGGATCTCGGTCCGGGGATTCGCGGTGGCTTCGGCCACTGCGGTCACCACTGTCGGCGCCGTCGTCGGCGTCGCGTCGGGCAACGTCGCGCAGCCCGCTGACGACAACTTCGAGGCCACCGCGGCCGACACCACGCTGCTCGCGGACATTCCCGCGGGCGAGCAGGCCCAGGTACAGGTCTCCTCCCTCTCGGAGCAGGCCGACGTACAGGCCGCCGCCGCCGACTCCCTCGCGCGCAAGTCCGCCGAGGAAGCCGCCCGCATCCAGGCCGCGAAGGACGCCGAGGCGAAGAAGAAGGCCGCCGACAAGGCAGAGAAGGCCGAGAAGGAGCGCAAGGAGGAGGCCGACCGGGCCAGCCGTTCCTCGCTGCGCGACGCGAGCAGCTTCTCCGCCCAGGGCTCGTACAGCGTCTCCGAGGTCAAGGCGATGGCTCGCCAGATGATCCCGGCCGACCAGTTCCAGTGCTTCAGCAACATCGTGGACCACGAGTCCGGCTGGAACTACCGCGCCGTCAACGCGGGCTCGGGCGCCTACGGTCTCGTCCAGGCGCTCCCCGGCTCGAAGATGTCCTCGGCCGGCGCCGACTGGCAGACCAACCCCGCCACCCAGATCAAGTGGGGCCTCAGCTACATGGACGGCCGCTACGGCAGCCCGTGCGGCGCCTGGTCCTTCTGGCAGGCCAACCGCTGGTACTAGTACCGGCCGCTCAACTTCGCGCAGCCCCTCGCCGTCCTACGGTGGGGGGCTGCGTGCGTGTAGGTTCGGGGGGTTCGGAGGGGGAGAGGGATAGAGCATGTCGAGACTGCCAGGATGGCTGAACCGGCTGGGCGCGAGCGTCAGCCGTATGGGCGAGCGCCTTGACGAGCGCCGCGCGGAGGCCGAACGCGAGGATCCGCTGGGCCTGCCGTACGTCGTCCCGGACGTCCCGGCGTACGCCCCCGCGTCCGCCGCACCCGTCCCCGGGGCCGCCGCCGTCGCGGACCCGGTCGCGGGCCCGCGCCCCGACACGGACAAGGGAACCGGGCCGGACCCCGGGACCGGCGACGCCGCGGCCTCCGCCGCCTCCGTCCCGGCACCGCCCGCCTACGCGCCCGCCGTCGCCGCCCGGCCCGACCCCGTCGCCGCCATCCCGTGGGGCATGCGGGTCGCCGCCGAGGCCGGCTGGCGGCTGCTCGTCCTCGCCGGCACGGTCTGGGTACTGATGAAGGTGATCAGCTCCGTCCAGCTGGTCGTGCTCGCCTTCGTCGCCGCCCTCCTCATCACCGCGCTCCTCCAGCCCACCGTCGCCCTGCTGCGTCGCAAGGGCCTGCCCCGCGGTCTGGCCACCGCCGTCACCGCCGTCTCCGGCTTCGTCGTGATGGGCCTGGTCGGCTGGTTCGTGGTCTGGCAGGTGATGGACAACATCGACAACCTGTCCGACCAGGTCAGGGACGGCATCGAGGAACTCAAGCGCTGGCTGCTCGACAGCCCGTTCCATGTGACCGAGTCGCAGATCAACGACATCGCCAAGAACCTCAGCGACACCATCGGCGCCAACGCCGAGCAGATCACCTCCGCCGGACTCCAGGGCGTGACCGTGATCGTCGAGGCGATGACCGGCATCCTGCTCGCCATGTTCTCCACCCTCTTCCTCCTCCACGACGGGAAGAAGGTCTGGGAGTGGACGCTGAAGCTGGTGCCCGCGCAGGCCAGGCCCGGCGTCGCCGGAGCCGGTCCGCGGGCCTGGCGCACCCTCACCGCGTACGTCCGCGGCACGGTGCTCGTCGCCCTGATCGACGCCGTGTTCATCGGCCTCGGGCTCTACTTCCTCGACGTGCCGATGGCCGTGCCGCTCGCCGTCTTCATCTTCCTCTTCGCCTTCATCCCGATGGTCGGCGCCGTTCTCTCCGGTGCCCTCGCCGTCGTCGTCGCGCTCGTCACCAACGGGGTGTTCACCGCCCTCATGGTGATCGTGGTGGTGCTCGCCGTGCAGCAGATCGAGGGCCACGTCCTCCAGCCGTTCATCCTCGGCCGGGCCGTGCGGGTGCACCCCCTCGCGGTGGTCCTCGCGGTCGCGGCCGGCGGACTGACCGCCGGCATCGGCGGCGCCGTCGTCGCCGTCCCGCTGGTAGCCGTCGCCAACACGGTGGTCGGCTACCTCCGCGCGTACAGCCACGAACAGGCCCTGCGCGCCTCGCCCGAGCCGCACGGCGCCACCGCCCACGAGGTCGCGCCGACCCCCGCGCCGGGGACGCCCGAGCGGGCGGACGGGTGATCTCGGAACCGGAGCTGGTCGGCGGTACGGAGTTCCCGGCCGCCCTGGAGCCCCTCCCCGCCGAGCCGAAGCGGCGCGGGCCCCGGCGCCCCTGGCTGTGGGCGCTCGGCGGGGCGGTCGCCGCCTCGGCCGTGTGGACCGGCGGACTCGTCGCGTACGACCGGCACGAGGACGGGCGCGGGCCGGACCTGAAGGGGTACAAGCCGGGCATCGACCCGTGCGCGCGGGCCAAGGTGGACGGCCTGGCCTCGGCCTTCGGGCGCAGGGGGGAGACGACCAACCCCATCACCGTGGAGCAGCCCGCCCTCTACCGGGCCGAGTGCATGGTGCCGCTGGAGGGGAAGCCGGTCTCCTACGAGGTGCGGGTGACGTACACCGTGCACCGGGTCACGGATCCCGGCCCGGAGTTCGAGGCTCTGATGAACGACCCGCTGGAGGGCGGCGGCGAGCGGGTCTCCGGAGTCGGCGAGATCGCCCAGTTCACGGACGACGGCGGTGGCACGATGTCGCTGCGCGTCCTGGACGGGCAGACCGTCATCGAGCTGTCGCTCTCACCGAACCTGATGTACGACGGGACCGGCCCGCCGCCCGAGCCGCCCGCACTCGACCCGGCCGCGACCCGCACCTTCCTCGTGGAGGACATGACCGCGCTGATGGCGGAGCTCAAGGCATGACAGAAGGGCCCCGGGGCGTGCTGCGCCCCGGGGCCCTTCTCGTCGTACGCGCGGACTTTGGCCCTACTCGGCCAGGACCGCCTCGGCGTCCAGCGTGACGCCGACCGCCTGGATGACCGCGGCGATCTTCACGGCCTCCTGGATGGTCTCGCGGTCGACACCGGCCTTGCGCAGGACCTGCTCGTGCGAGTCCAGGCACTGGCCGCAGCCGTTGATCGCGGAGACGGCCAGCGACCACAGCTCGAAGTCGACCTTGTCGACGCCCGGGTTGCCGATGACGTTCATCCGCAGACCGGCGCGCATCGTCCCGTACTCCGGGTCCGACAGCAGGTGCCGGGTCCGGTAGAAGACGTTGTTCATCGCCATGATCGCGGCGGCCGACTTGGCGGCCTGGTACGCCTCGGGCTTCAGGTTGGCCTGGGCCTCGGGCTCCAGCTCCTTCAGCACCTTCGGCGAGCGCGAGGCGATGGCGCAGGCGAGCACCGTGCCCCACAGCTGCTGCTGCGGGAGGTCGCTGTTGCCGATGACCGAGCCGAGGTTCAGCTTGAGGTCCTTGGCGAAGTCCGGGACGGCGGCCTTCAGCTCATCGAGCGCCATGCTCACTCACCGGCCAGGAGCGCGCCGGCGTCGAGGGTGTCCTCACCCTTGTTCCAGTTGCACGGGCACAGCTCGTCGGTCTGCAGGGCGTCCAGGACCCGCAGGACCTCCTTGGGGTTACGGCCGACGGAGCCGGCGGTCACCATGGTGAACTGGATCTCGTTGTTCGGGTCGATGACGAAGACGGCGCGCTGGGCGAAGCCGTCCTCACCCTCGACGCCGCAGTCGCGCATGAGCTCGTGCTTCGAGTCGGCGAGCATCGGGAAGGGCAGGTCACGCAGGTCGGCGTGGTCCTTGCGCCAGGCGTGGTGCACGAACTCGGAGTCACCGGAGACGCCGAGGATCTGGGCGTCGCGGTCGGCGAACTCGTCGTTCAGCTTGCCGAAGGCGGCGATCTCGGTGGGGCAGACGAAGGTGAAGTCCTTCGGCCAGAAGAACACCACGCGCCACTTGCCCTCGTAGGACTTGTGGTCGATCTGCTCGAACTCCTTGCCGCTCTCCAGCGACACGCAGGCGGTCAGGTCGTAAGTGGGGAACTGGTCACCGACAGTGAGCACGCGCTCTCCTTGCAGTTCGGAAGGATCCCTTTTGAGGTCTTCCGTGAGGGGTTGGACGAATCCCCAGCATGGCACGGAGTGCATTGATCAGTGAAATAGCTAGACTGGCTCAAGTTGATCGAAGGTGGTTATCAGTGATCCCGGCCCGGCGTGTGAAACAACCCAGCCTGTCCCAGCTCAGAGCCTTCGCGGCGGTCGCGGAGCACCTCCACTTCCGGGACGCGGCGGCGGCCATCGGGATGAGCCAGCCCGCCCTCTCGGGCGCGGTGTCGGCTCTCGAAGAGGCACTCGGTGTCCAGCTCCTTGAGCGTACGACGCGCAAAGTACTGCTCTCGCCCGCGGGGGAGCGGCTCGCGGTGCGGGCCGGCGCCGTACTCGACGCGGTCGGCGAGCTGATGGAGGAGGCCGAGGCGGCGCAGGCCCCGTTCACGGGCGTGCTGCGGCTCGGGGTCATCCCGACGGTCGCGCCGTACCTGCTGCCGACCGTGCTGCGCCTGGTCCACACCCGCTACCCGGAGCTCGACCTCCAGGTGCACGAGGAGCAGACCTCCTCGCTGCTCGACGGGCTGTCCGCCGGACGGCTCGACCTGCTGCTGCTGGCGGTGCCGCTGGGCGCCCCCGGGGTCACCGAACTCCCGCTGTTCGACGAGGACTTCGTCCTGGTCACCCCCGAGGGGCATCCGCTCGCCGGGCGCACCGACATCCCGCGCGAGGCCCTCAGGGAGCTCAAACTGCTGCTCCTGGACGAGGGGCACTGCCTGCGCGACCAGGCCCTCGACATCTGCCGCGAGGCCGGGCGCACCGAGGGGGCGCCGGTCACCACCACCGCGGCCGGTCTCTCGACGCTGGTCCAGCTGGTCGCGGGCGGCCTCGGCGTGACCCTGCTGCCGCGCACCGCGGTCAAGGTCGAGACGGCCCGCAACACGGCCCTGCACACCGGCTGTTTCGCCGCCCCGGCGCCGTCCCGCCGGATCGCGCTCGCCATGCGCACGGGCGCGGCCCGCCACTCCGAGTTCGGGCAACTGGCGGGCGCGCTGCGCGAGGCGATGCGCCGCCTGCCGGTACGGGTCGCGGGCGCGGAGACCTGAAAACCCCGCGCCCGCCCCGGGGCGCCGGGAGCTGAGACCCCGGGCCCCCGCCCCGCCTCGTACCCCGGCGTCCCTCCGTACCCCGACTACTCCGTCCTGAGCCCGTCGGCGCGCATCAGGCGCCACAGCAGCGGCAGGCTCAGCAGGGTCACCGCGGCGATCAGTGCCGCGCCGACACCGGCCACCGGCAGGAAGACCCACCAGTCCTCGACCTGCTTGCCGATCATCCGCAGCAGCACCGCGCCGAGGCCGAGTCCGCCGACCACCGCGAGGGCGAGCCCGAGGACGATCGGCACGGTGGTCTGCCACAGCACCGACCAGCCGAGCGTGCTGCGCCGGGTGCCGAAGGCGACCAGCGAGGACAGCAGCCGTCGGCGTTCGCGCAGTTGCTCCAGGGTGGTGACCAGGAGCGAGGCCGCCACGAGGAGCATGGTCAGCGTGGCGCCGACCAGGATCCCGGTGCGGACGCTCGCGTACTGGGCGTCGCGCTCCATGTTCTGCAGGGTGTCGACGCGGGTCAGCGGATCGAGCGCGGCGACCGCGTTCCGTACGTACTCGGGGGCGTCCGGCACCGCCGGGTCGATCCGGATCATCGCGTTGACGCCGGGGGTGTCGAGCCGTGCCGCGTCGATCGCCTTCGGGGTGGCGAGGATCCCGAACTGCACCATGCCCATGGGGTCGCGGCGCGAGTCCACCGTGCGGGCGGTGGCGGGGACGCGCCAGGTGGGCGGCGGTCCGGCCTTGTGGAGCTCCGGATCGCGCAGGTCCACCAGGGCGCCCGCCCTCGCGGTCCGGGTCACCCAGGCGTCCTCGGGCCCCTCCGTGCCGTGCGCGAGGGCGACGAAGACGTCGCCGTCCTTGCAGGAGGGCAGGGTGGCGAGCTCCTTCAGGGAGGCGCAGTCGCCGACGGCGATCGAGGTCATCGGACGCATGTCCTCGCCCTTGGCGAGCGGGCCGGGCCGCCACAGGTTGGACTCGATGACGCCGGCGACCCCGGTGACGCCCTTCGTCCCGGCCAGCTTCCCGATCATCACCCGGGCCGCGTCGCCGTCGTGGGCGCGGACCCGGGTCTGCATCTGGGCCCGGGCGGTGTCCATGTTGGTGGGCCGCATGAAGTCGTTCTGCATCGCCTGGAACAGCATCAGCAGGGCGATCGCCCCGGTCGCCGCGACGACGATGCCGCTGACCGTGCGGGCGGCGGCGCTGCTGCTCAACTGGAGCCTGCGGACGGCCAGCTGCCACGCGACCGGGCCGCCGTGCAGCCGCTTCACCAGGGCCTCCACCAGCCAGGGCAGCAGGGTGGTGAGCCCGATCAGGGCCAGGGTGGTGCCGCCGGCGACCCAGACCGTGTCGATCTGCGTCTGCTCGATCCGCACGCCCGAGACGGACGGCACGAGGAGCGCCGCCCCGGCCAGCACGAGGACCAGCCGCCAGGCGAGGCGGCGGGGCCGCGGGGTGGCGGTCCTGACGACGCCGAGCGGCTCGATCGCGACCTCGCGCAGCGCGAAGAGGGTGACCGCGACGGCGGCGACCGGCACCGCGCCGATGATCAGGGCGGCCAGCCAGGGCAGCGGGGACACGTCGGACGGGAAGGCGTTGACGTCCCAGAACGTCACGGTGCCGGCGAACTGCCGGGCCACGGCGAAGAGGACGGCGCCGGTGCCGAGCCCGAGCAGCGCGCCCGCGAGGGACTCACCGGCCGCGATCCGCCGGGTCGTCGCGTTGTCCGCGCCGACCAGCCGCAGCGCCGCGAGCCGCCGGTCGCGCTGTTCGCCGCCGAAGCGGACGGCGGTGGCGATGAAGACCAGCACCGGCAGCAGCAGCACCACGCAGCCGATGACGACGAGCAGGAGCAGGAAGGCGTTCTTCGGCTCCTCGGGCACCGACCAGCCGTACGTCCTGCCGCGGCCGTCGTAGTTGTCCGTGGTGAGGGTCGAGCTGCCGGCCACGTACCGCAGTTCCGTCGGGCCGATCAGTCCGGCCTCGCCGAGGGTGCCGACGGTCCGGTACGGGATCCGCTCGCGCAGCAGCGTCCCCTCGGGGGAGCCGAGCAGCTCGGCGAGGGCGGGGGAGACCAGCATCTCGCCCGGGCCCGGCATCGCGGCGGCGCCGGGCGGCAGCGCGGGGCGAGCGCCCTCGGGCCGGAGGAGCAGGCCGGTGACGACCTCGCCCCGGTACTCGGTGCGGTGGCCCACGTGCAGAAAGGTGTCGGGGCCCGGCTTGGTGACCTGGTAGCTGGCGTCGGGCACCCGGGCGGACTCCCGTACCTCCCGCTGGAAGAGCATGTTCGGCAGCGACGCGGCGACCAGCAGCAGGGCCACGCCGAAGCCGATGCCGGTCGCCGTCAGGGCCGTACGGATCCAGCCGCCGCGGCCGCCGGTGATCGCGAAGCGCGCGCCGAGCGCCAGGTCGCGCGCCCAGGTCCGCGGGTTCATACCGCCCACTCCGTGTCCCGTACGGAGCCGTCGCGGACCACGATCTCGCGGTCGGAGTAGGCGGCGACCCGGGCCTCGTGGGTGACCAGGACGACGGCGGCGCCGGTGTCCCGGGAGGCGTCGGTGAGCAGCCGCATCACCCGCTCGCCGTTGAGCGAGTCGAGCGCGCCGGTCGGCTCGTCGGCGAAGATCACCCGCGGGGCGGTGACGAGGGCGCGGGCCACGGCGACCCGCTGGCCCTGGCCGCCGGATATCTCGCCGGGGCGCTTGCCGGCCACGTCCTCGACCTCCAGGCGCGTCAACCAGGTGCGCGCCCTCTCCTCGGCGCTCTTGCGCCGCTCGCCGTTCAAACGCAGCGGAAGGGCGACGTTCTCGACGCAGGTGAGCTCGGGGACCAGCTGGCCGAACTGGAAGACGAAGCCGAAGTCGGCGCGGCGCAGGGCGCTGCGCTGTCCGTCGGTGAGGGCGGTCAGCTCGCGCCCGTCGTAGTGGATGGTCCCGGCGTCGGGGCGGACGATGCCGGCGAGGCAGTGCAGCAGGGTGGACTTGCCGGAGCCGGAGGGGCCCATCACGGCGACGACCTCCCCGGCCCGCAGGGCGAAGTCGGCCCCGGCCAGCGCCGGCGTCGGCCCGTACGCCTTGTCGATCCCGCTCGCCCTGAGCAGCGGTTCGGCGGTCATCGGCGGACCTCCTCGGCGAGCCGGTCGAGGCGGGCGGCGGTCAGTTCCAGCCAGCGCAGGTCGGCCTCCAGGTGGAACAGGGCGTGGTCGCAGATCAGCTGGTCCGCGAGGTCGCCGTCCTTCTTGCGCCGGGTGAGCTCGCGCATCAGGCGCAGGTGCTCGGTGCGCTGGACGTCGAGGAGCTCGGCGGCCCCGCGCCCGGTGAGCAGGGCCAGGACGACCTTGGTGTAGAGCGTCGACTGGAGGTAGGGCTCGGGCTTCTCGGGGGTGGCCAGCCAGGCGGCGACATCGGTGATGCCCGCCTCGGTGATGGCGTACCGCTTGCGCTCGGGGCCCCCGCCGGCCTCGATGCCGTCGACCTCGACGAGACCGTTCTTCAGGAGCCGGGACATGGTCGAGTAGACCTGCCCGTAGTGCAGCGGCCGGTCGTGGCCGAACCGCTCGTCGAAGGCGCGCTTGAGGTCGTAGCCGTGGCGCGGGCCGGACTCCAGGAGTCCCAGAAGGGTGTGACCGATGGACATGGGTGTCACTGTACATGGCGTGTATACGCACGATGTATAGCCCTGGTGGCACCCCCGTACGAGCAGAATGTGACCGGCGGCACACAACCATCGGGCGCTGTGGAGCGTCGGTTCCCTCGGGAGCAGGTGCTGATTGTCACGTCCGGTAAATCCGGATCGATCGCCCTTTGTCTCCATGGGCGGTGTTAGCTTTCTGAGCTGATTCCACGACGAGCGGAGCGACGGAAGACATGGGCCGAACGAGCAAGGGCCAGGCGAGGAAGGGCGGGCGCATACGCCGCCTCTTCACCTGGAAGAAACTCCTGGGCACGTTCTTCGTGGGGTGCCTGCTCGTCATGGGCGCCCTCTACGCGGTCTACGTGATGGTCCCGGTGCCGACCGCCAACGCCGACGCGACGCTGCAGAGCAACATCTACAAGTACTCCAACGGCAAGGTCATGGCCCGCACTGGCAAGATCAACCGCGAGATCGTCGGCCTGGAGAAGGTCCCCCAGGACGTCCAGCGGGCCTTCGTCGCCGCCGAGAACAAGACCTTCTACAGGGACAACGGCGTCGACATCAAGGGCACCGTCCGCGCCGCGTGGAACACCCTCACCGGCAAGGGCAAGCAGGGTGGTTCGACCATCACCCAGCAGTACGTGAAGAACTACTACTTGAGCCAGGACCAGACGGCCACGCGCAAGCTCAAGGAAATGGTCATCGCCATCAAGGTCGATGAGAACATGTCGAAGCCCGAGATCCTCGCCGGGTACATCAACACCAGCTACTACGGCCGCAACGCCTACGGCATCCAGGCCGCCGCCCAGGCGTACTACGGCATCGACGCCACCAAGCTGAACGCCGCCCAGGGCGCCTACCTCGCCTCCCTGCTCCAGGCCCCCAGCCAGTACGACTGGACCTCCGCGAGCCCCGAGGGCCGCAAGCTGGTCGAGCAGCGCTGGAACTACGTCCTCGACAACATGGTCGGCGAGGGCTGGCTCGACTCCGGCAAGCGCGCCGGCATGAAGTTCCCCGTCCCGCAGAAGCCCAAGGCCCCCAAGGGCATGAGCGGCCAGAGCGGCTACATCGTCGAGGCCGCCAACCAGGAGCTGATGCGCCAGGGCGTCAGCGAGGAGGACCTGAAGGCCGGCGGCTGGACCATCACCCTCAACATCGACGAGAAGAAGCAGAAGGCGCTCGTCCGGGCCGTCGACGACCAGCTCGAGGACAAGCTGAACCGCAAGGACAGCAAGAAGCAGGCCAGCGTCCAGGCCGGCGCCACCTCCGTCGACCCGAAGACCGGCGCGGTCGTCGCCCTCTACGGCGGCATCGGCGCCACCGAGCACTGGACCAACAACGCCACCCGGCGCGACTACCAGCCCGCCTCGACCTTCAAGCCGCTCGTCCTCGCCTCCGCGCTCGACAACGACGCCGTGACCCAGGACGGGCGCAAGATCGGCCTCGGCACGATCTACGACGGCACCAGCAAGCGCGCGGTGGTCGGCAGCTCCATCCCGTTCAACCCGGAGAACGAGGACAACCAGAGCTACGGCCCGGTCACCGTCCAGAAGGCCACCAACAGCTCGATCAACTCGGTCTACGCCCAGATGATCGTCGACGTCGGCCCCACCAAGGCCAAGCAGACCGCGATCGGCCTCGGCATGAAGGACGGCGTCGACTTCGGCGCGACCCCGTCGATGTCGCTCGGCGTCATGGGCGCCTCCACCATGGACATGGCCGGCGCCTACGCCACCCTCGACAACCACGGCGTCAAGGTCACCCCGACCCTCGTGAAGTCCGCCGAGCACAAGGACCGCACGGCCGACCCCGTGAAGTCGATCGGCGACCGGGTGATCAGCCGCGAGGCCGCCGACACCACCACCAAGGCCATGCAGGGCGTCGTCCAGTCCGGCTCCGGCTTCCGCGCCGCCGGCGACTACGAGGCGGCCGGCAAGACCGGCACCTCCGAGAACAACCGCTCGGCCTGGTTCGTCGGCTACACCCCCGAACTGGTCACCGCCGTCGGCCTCTTCGGCGAGGACGCCAAGGGCAACCAGGTCACCCTGACCGACACGATCAACCCGGGCCGCGCCAACGGTGGCCGCACCCCCGCGCAGATCTGGGGCGCCTACACCACCGACGCGCTCGGCGGCGGCTCCGACGCCTCCTTCGACCTGAAGACCGACGGCACCTCCGGCGGCGACGGCACCGCCCCGACGCCGACCGCGACCACCGGGTCGCCCACGCCGACCACGACGCCCAGCGACGAGGCCACCACGCCGACGCAGCCGCCGACCTCGACGGCCACCACGCCGACCCAGCCGCCCACGTCGACGGCCACGACTCCGACGGAGCCGCCGCCGACGAAGACGGACGAGCCGACGACCGAGCCGCCGCCGGACGGCAACAACGGCGTCGTCGACGGCCGACCGGGCCAGTGAGACAAGGCGACGGCCGGGCCCCCCGCACAGGGGCCCGGCCGTCGCCTTTCTCGTACCTCCGCGCGCCGGGTCAGCGCGTGGCCAGCTCGAACCAGACCACCTTGCCGCCGGAGAGGCGCGTCGCGCCCCACCGCCGGGCCAGCCGGTTCACCAGGAACAGGCCGCGCCCGCCCTCGTCGGTGTCCCGGGCCCGCCGCTGCCGGGGCAGCTGCGGCGAGTCGTCGCCGACCTCGCAGCGCAGCACGTCGGTACGGAGCAGGCGCAGCGTCACCGGACGCTCCGCGTACCGCACCGCGTTGGTCACCACCTCGCTGATGAGCAGCTCCACCGAGTCCGACAGCTCCTCCAGGCCCCAGCGCTCCAGGGCCCGCCGGGCGAGCCGCCGGGCCCGGCCCGGGGCCGCGTCCTCCGGTTCCAGGAACCAGTACGCCACGTCGCTCGGCGCGATCCCGTCGAAGCGGGCCGCGAGCAGCGCGATGTCGTCGTCCCGGTCGCCCGGACCCAGCATGTCGAGGACGTCGTCGCAGAGCGCCTCCAGCGGAGGCGAGTGGTCGGGGCCGGTGAGCTGGGCGGTCGCCGCGAGCCGCTCCCGCAGCTGCTCGATCCCGGTCCACACGTCCCGCAGCCGGGACTCCACCAGGCCGTCCGTGTACAGCAGCAGCGTGGCCCCGGCCGGCGCGTCCAGCTCCACCGCCTCGAAGTCCACCCCGCCGACGCCGATCGGCGCGCCGGGCGGCACCCGCAGCACCTCGGCCCGCCCGCCCAGGTGCAGCAGTATGGGCGGCGGGTGGCCCGCGTTGGCGATGGTGATCCGGTGCGAGACCGGGTCGTACACCGCGTACATGCAGGTGGCCATCCGGTTCTCGCCGAGCCGCTGGGCCTGCTCGTCCAGGTGGTGCAGCACCTCCTGCGGCGGCAGGTCGAGCCCGGCCAGGGTCTGCGCCGTCGTGCGCAGCTGGCCCATGATCGCCGCCGAGGTCATGGAGTGGCCCATGACGTCGCCGACGACCAGCGCCACCCGGCTGCCGGGCAGCGGGATCGCGTCGTACCAGTCGCCGCCCACCCGGGCCGTCTCGGCCGCCGGCAGGTAGCGCGAGGCGAGCCGTACGCCGGTCGGCTGCGGCAGCGAGTCCGGCAGCATGGTGCGCTGCAGCTCGTCCGCGATGTACGCCTCGCGCCCGTACAGCACGGCCTTGTC
The DNA here is from genome assembly GCF_055560575.1 of Streptomyces sp. NPDC023157. NCBI lineage: Bacteria > Bacillati > Actinomycetota > Actinomycetes > Kitasatosporales > Streptomycetaceae > Streptomyces > Streptomyces sp. NPDC023157. The sequence goes on along the minus strand of NZ_JBVHIL010000004.1, from coordinate 22,062 downwards.
GATGCCCAACGCCGTGTGGGTCGCCAACTGGGCCGCCACGAGCAGGTCGTTCGGCTCGAAGCCGCCGCGCTCGGGGCGGCGCAGGAACACGGCCGCGCCGATCACCCGGCGCCGGCCGCGCAGGGGCGCGAGTATGGCCCGCTGCCCGCCGGGCACCGGGTGGTCGGAGCCGAGCAGCTCCGGCAGCGCCGCCCGGGCCGCGGCGGAGTCGCCGGGCACCGGCCGCACCCCGCGCAGCACCTCGGCCAGCGCGCTGCCCGAGCGGACCTCGCACAGCTCGGCGGCGGGGGTCGGGTCCGGGTCGGGGACGAGGACCAGCTCCTCGCCCTCCAGGTCCGTTAAGCGCAGCCGGTCGGTGCGGCGCAGCCGCAGCACGAAGGGCTCCGCCGGGCGCTCGTCGCCGACCGGCAGCGGGTCGCGGAGGTAGACGAGGATCGCGTCGGAGAAGGTCGGCACGGTCGCCCGGCACAGGCCGAGGACGATCTCGTCCAGGTCGAGGCCGCGCGCGATCCGCCGGGTGGCGGCGCCCACGAACCGCAGCCGGTCGCCCTCGCGCCGCGCCGCTGCTCCGTCCGCGCCGTTGCCGCCACCGCCGCCGGGGGAGGGTGCGGGCACCGCGACGGCGGCCGCTGCCGCCGTCGCCGCCGTCTCCTGACGGGGGCGAGCGCTTTCCTGCGGCCGGGCGGCCATCGCCTTGCGGCCTTCGTGGGAGGTGGGATGCTCCGTCACGCCTGGGGTTCCGTCCGTCCGGGCCGGTGGTGCGCTGCACTCGCTCTTCTCGCCGATGCCGCGCCTTCGGCAGGGCTAAACCCCCGGCACGCGGTGGATGTGAACGCCGGGCGGGCGGGGGCTGCGAAAGGGGTGCGGACACCCGGGCGCACGTCGGGCACTGCTCTCCCCCTCATGAGGACCTCATGGATGACTTGCGGTCAGTTCCTGTGCCGTGCTCAGTGGTTGACGTCCCGTTCGGGTGGGACATCGGGTGGGGCGTCGGGTGTGACTTCGGGTGTGACTTCGGGTAGGACGCCGATGATCGACTGCTTGCGGAGGACGATCCTACGGTTGCACCCCGGGGGCGCATCAAGGGTCTCATGGCGCCGTGTGCGCCGGGGTGCGATCCCAGTCGGCCGGCAGCCGGGGCACGGGCCATGCGGGGTCCGGCCGCCAGTCCTCCCAGCCGTCGGAGAAAGGTGCCCCCCAGGAGCGGATCAGTTCGACGGCGGACCCGCCCGCCGCCTTGACGCGCGCGGCTTGCGCCGGGTCCATCAGACCGGCCCGCTGGGCCTGGGCGAACTCGTCCTCGTCCCGCCACAGCCAGCTGCGGTCCGGGTAGACGGAGATGTCGAGGAAGTGGTCCTCGGAGTCGACGCCGCCGGACCAACGGGTGCGGGGCTCCTCCAGGTTCACGTACCAGCTGCGGAAGCGCCAGCCCCGGTCCCAGAACAGCCAGACGGACCACGGCTCCGCGGGCGCGGCCAGCTTGAGCACGCCGGTGCCGAACCAGTGCGAGCGGGTGGTGGTGCGCGGCGCCGTGTACCGGGTGGCCAGCGGCTCCTCGTGCACGGGGGTGCCGTCGGTCAGGACCGGCTTGACGCATTCGGTGCCGGGCGCCATCCACACCGCGAGCAGCTCCGGGGTGTCCCGCACGACGGTCACCGGCCGGCAGATGTGCACGTCGCCGGTGCCGTTGTCGCGGTAGCGCCAGAGGATGTGATCCCCAGGCGCCCAGTGCTGGGGGCGGCCGGATCCTGTCATGCGCAGATCTTAGGGGCGCGCCCCCGGCACCGCTGCGGCGAAGGTCACGGAAGCGCCGACGGTAGGCGAGAACGGGTCAGGGGCGGGCCGGGGGCGGGCCGGGCGCCGTCAGGTGCGGGACCGGGGTGGCATGGGGGTGCGTCAGGGGCGGGTCATGCGCAGGACGTCGAGGGCCTCGTCGAGCTGGGCCAGGGTGAGGTCGCCCCGCTCCACGTACCCGGACTCCAGGACCACCTCGCGGATGGTCCTGCGCTCGGCCAGCGACTTCTTGGCGACCTTGGCGGCCTCCTCGTACCCGATGTACTTGTTCAGCGGGGTGACCACCGACGGCGAGGACTCGGCGTACTCGCGGGCCCGCTCCACGTTGGCGGTGATGCCGTCGACGGTGCGGTCCGCGAGCAGGCGGGAGGCGTTGGCGAGCAGCCGGACCGACTCCAGGAGGTTCTTGGCGATCACCGGGAGCATGACGTTGAGCTCGAAGTTCCCGGCCGCGCCCGCGACCGCGACCGTGGTGTCGTTTCCGGTCACCTGGGCGGCGACCATCAGGACCGCCTCGGGGATCACCGGGTTGACCTTGCCCGGCATGATCGACGAGCCCGGCTGGAGGTCCGGCAGGTTGATCTCGGCGAGCCCGGTGCGCGGTCCCGAGGACATCCAGCGCAGATCGTTGGCGATCTTCGTGAGGGAGACCGCGATGGTCCTGAGCTGCCCGGACGTCTCCACCAGGCCGTCCCGGGCGCCCTGGGCCTCGAAGTGGTCGCGGGCCTCGGTGAGCGGCAGTCCGGTGGCCCGGGCGACCTCGGCGATGACGGCGGCCGAGAAGCCGGGCGGCGTGTTGATGCCGGTGCCCACCGCCGTGCCGCCCAGGGGGAGTTCGGCGAGCCGGGGGAGCGTGGCGCGCAGCCGCTCCACGCCGTACCTCACCTGGGCCGCGTAGCCGCCGAACTCCTGGCCGAGGGTCACGGGGGTGGCGTCCATCAGGTGGGTGCGGCCGGACTTCACCACGTCCGCGAATTCGGCCGATTTCCGCTCCAGGGACTCCGCCAGATGGGTGAGTGCCGGGATCAGGTCGTGGGTGACGGCGCCGGTGGCGGCGATGTGGATCGAGGACGGGAAGACGTCGTTGGAGGACTGGGAGGCGTTGACGTGGTCGTTGGGGTGCACCTCCCGGCCTCCGGGCAGGCGCTCGCCGGCGAGGGTGGCGAGCACCTCGTTGGTGTTCATGTTCGACGAGGTGCCGGAGCCGGTCTGGAAGACGTCCACGGGGAACTGCTCGTCCCAGCGCCCCTCGGCGACCTCGTCCGCCGCCTGCGCGATGGCCTCCGCGACCTCCTTGTCGAGCACGCCGAGTTCGGCGTTGACCTTGGCGGCGGCGGCCTTGATCCGGGCCAGGGCCGCGATGTGGGCGCGCTCCAGGCGCTGGCCGCTGACCGGGAAGTTCTCCACCGCGCGCTGGGTCTGGGCGCGCCACTTGGCGTGGGCGGGGACGCGGACCTCGCCCATGGAGTCGTGCTCGGTCCGGTAGCCGGCTTCGTCGTTCATCTTCGTCATCCTCCTGGCTGTTCTGGTCGGGGGGTGACCTCCCGAACCCCCCGAAAAACTTGAGCACTTGTCTTGTTAGACGTATTCCCAAGACGCTTACCGGCCAGTAAAAACCGTGGGTAACCCCACTTCCAGGAGGCGCAATGAGGCGCACCAGGTACAGACTCCGCTGGCCGATCGCAGCCGTCGCCGCGGCGGCGGCGGCCCTCGGCAGCATGACGGCCGCCACCCCCGCCGGCGCGGCCGACACGAGCAACACGGCCAACACGGTCCAGATCACCTCCGTACCGCTCCCGCCGGAGCTGGAGGCGGTCCGGGCCGCCGAGGCGACGAAGATCTACGGCAGCCCGGAGGAGCGCCCGCTCGCCCAGCGCAAGACGGGTCTCATCTCCCTCGGCGACAGCGAGATCTCCGGCGAGGGCGTCGGCAACTACGAGGCGCCGACCAACGGCCCCACCAACTGGTGCCACCGCTCGCCCGACGCCGCCATCCACCGCACCGGGATCCCCGCGGACCTCACGTTCAACGTGGCCTGCTCCGGCGCGTACACCGGCAACATCCGCATCGGCGGCTCGAAGCAGTACGCGGACGAGCTCGTCCAGAGCGACAACCTGGCCGTCAAGGCGCGCAACACCCGCATCAAGATGGTGCTGCTCGTCGCCGGCGCCAACGACGACCTCCAGTTCGGTCCCGTCATGACCGACTGCGTCCAGCGCTACCTGCTCCTGCAGGGCACCTGCGAGCCCAAGTACGCCCCCGGCTGGCAGGCCCGCGTCGACGCGCTCGTCCCCAAGGTCGAGCAGACCGTCGGCGACCTGCGGACCGTCATGCGCGACGCCGGGTACGCCGACACCGACTACAAGCTGGTCCTGATGGGCTACCCGAGCCCCATCGGACCGGACTTCAACGACAACCCGAACTTCCCCGGCAAGCTGTCCTGCGGCGGCCTCGGCTACGACTCCGACACCAAGTGGGGCCGCAACACCGCCGTCCCGGCCTTCGAGCGCGGCATGCGCAAGGCCGCGGCCGACACCGGCGCGGTCTTCCTCGACAACTCGCGGCTCTTCCACGGCCACGAGGTCTGCATGGAGGACACCTGGGCCCGGGGCCTCTACATCGACCTCTCCAAGCCCGGCACCCCGGACGAGAACTCCGTCCGCCAGTCCTTCCACCCCAACTACCGGGGCCACGGCGCCTTCGCGTCCTGCCTGACCCAGATCTACGGCTCCGGCCTGCGCGAGGCGAGCTGCGCGGACGTCGACTCCAGCGGCACCCCCACGCTCTTCCCGCTCGCCTGGGACGACGCCTACCGGCCGCTGAAGAACGCGGCCACCGGCAACTGCCTGGACGTCAACGCGTCCGAGTCGGCCAACGGCACCGCCGTGCTCGGCTGGGACTGCCACGGCGGCCGGAACCAGAACTGGTGGTACGACTCCGCCCGCCGCACCGTCCACACCGGGCTCACCCAGGACCGCTGCCTGGACGTCCCCGGCACGAACTACTCGGCGGGCACCGCGCTCATCGTGTGGAACTGCCACGGCGGCGCCAACCAGAAGTTCGTCCGCGACGGCGACACCGTGCGCCCGGCCGGGGCGACCGGCCTGTGCCTGACCCAGGGCGCGGCGAAGGAGGCGATCCGGCTCCAGAACTGCACCGGCTCGGCCAACCAGCGCTTCGTCTGACCTGGGCTTCGTCCAGCGCGTACGCGAGCAGGGCCCCGGCCACCGTGGGGGTGGCCGGGGCCCCGCGCGTTCGCCCGAGTGGGCGAATCCGGGGCGCCCGTCGGAGAATGTGAAGCGGGCTCGGGGAGAACAGCCACCTCGCGGGAGGCAGCACATGATCCGCAGCTCCAGGAGGATGGGCGCGCTCGGCGTCTGCACGGTCGCCGTCCTCGCCCTCGGTCCCGTCGCCCCGGCCTCGGCCGACACCGTCGACGGCTTCGAGTTCACCCTGTACGCCAAGCAGGTCGCCGGGCCGTCGCCGAGCGCGAGCATGCCGGCGCCCAAGGTGGGGGACACCATGGCCTTCGCCGACGACCTCTACAAGACCAAGGACGCCGGCGGCGACAAGGTCGGCCGGGACGGCGTCGTCTGCGCCGTGGTGCGCACCGGGGACCCGATGGACCTCCAGTGCGTGGGCACCGTCGTGCTGAACGGCGGCCCCGGCGGGACACTCGCGCTGCAGACCCTCGCCGCCGTCGACCCCAACGACCAGGCGCCGCCGGCGCTCGACATCGCGGTCACCGGTGGCACCGGCGACTTCAAGAACGCGCGCGGCTGGGTCCGCTCCACCCCGGACGGCGACTGGTCCAGGATGGACTTCCACATCACCACGCGCTGAGGCCGCCCGTCGGCGGCAGGGAGCGGCCTACGACAGCTTGCCGCCGTAGTCCGGCAGCTTGAACGTGCGCTCGGCGTGGCCGCCGACGAGGTCGGTCGTGTTGTTGCCGATGTTCGCGATGATCGTGTAGCCCTTGGCCTCGATCTCCGCGCGCTTCTCCGTCTTGTACGCGCTGACCTCGGCGAACAGGTCGGGCAGGGACCGTACGTACAGCCCGTCGACCGGGTAGCCGGCCCGCTTCAGGTTCCAGTCGGTGAGGGACTGGATGATGCCGGGGCGGGCCGTCACGAAGAAGACGGCCACCCCGCGCTCGTGGGCGTCCTGGACCAGCGCGCGGACGTCGGCGATCGCGGGGGTCGGCAGCTCCCAGAACGGGTGGAAGTCCGTCTCCAGGGAGGAGTTGTCGATGTCGAGGACGATCGCCTGCTTCTCGCGGCCGGCGTCCGCGGCCCGCTCCTCGATGTAGGGGCGCGCCTCGGCCACCACGGCGGCGACGTCACGGCGCCAGGTCGTGTAGTCGACGTGCTTGATCGCGGCGGTCGACGTCACGTGGGTGTCCGGGTCGGCCGCGAAGGCGGCGGGCGCGGGGCCGACGACGAGGAAGGCGGTGGTCAGGGCGACGGCGGCGGTTGCCGAGGCCTTGGCTGTGGCGGAGGGCATGGGGGGCTCCCGAGGGTCGACCGGCTCAGTGGTTGACATGCTCGCGGCCAATACTGGCCAGTAAGTGACGCCACGGCTACCGGTCGGTAGCCACTTTCTGAGCGGAGATCGACAACAGGCGGGAACGGCGGCGCCCCCCGGTCCCGAAGGACCGGGGGGCGCCGTGCCGTGCGGGCCGCAGGGGTCAGCCGAGACCCGGGCCACGCACCGGGATGTGCGTGAAGGTCGGCTCCGGCGCCGGGTTCTGGAAGAAGTCGTTGCCCTTGTCGTCCACCACGACGAACGCCGGGAAGTCCTCGACCTCGATCTTCCAGACCGCCTCCATGCCGAGCTCCTCGTACTCGACGACCTCGACCTTCTTGATGCAGTCCTGCGCGAGCCGCGCCGCCGGGCCGCCGATCGAGCCGAGGTAGAAGCCGCCGTGCGTGCCGCACGCGTCCGTGACCTGCTTGCTCCGGTTGCCCTTGGCCAGCATGACCTTCGAGCCGCCCGCCGCCTGGAACTGCTCCACGTACGAGTCCATCCGGCCGGCCGTCGTCGGGCCGAAGGAGCCGGAGGCGTAGCCCTCGGGGGTCTTCGCCGGGCCCGCGTAGTACACCGGGTGGTCCTTCAGGTACTGCGGCATCTCCTCGCCCGCGTCCAGCCGCTCCTTGATCTTGGCGTGCGCGATGTCGCGCGCCACGACCAGCGGGCCGTTCAGCGAGAGGCGGGTCTTCACCGGGTGATTGGTCAGCTCGGCGAGGATCTCGTCCATCGGCCGGTTGAGGTCGATCCGCACGACCTCGCCCGCCTCCAGGTGGGCGTCCTCGGTCTCCGGCAGGAAGCGCGCCGGGTCGGTCTCCAGCTGCTCCAGGAAGACACCCTCGGCGGTGATCTTCGCGACCGCCTGGCGGTCGGCCGAGCAGGAGACGGCGATGGCGACGGGCAGCGAGGCGCCGTGGCGGGGGAGGCGGACCACACGCACGTCGTGGCAGAAGTACTTGCCGCCGAACTGCGCGCCGATGCCGATCTTCTGCGTCAGCTCGAAGACCTTCTCCTCCAGCTCCTTGTCCCGGAAGCCGTGGCCGGTCTCGGCCGAGCCCTCGCCGGGCAGCTCGTCCAGGTAGTGCGCGGAGGCGTACTTGGCGGTCTTCAGCGCGAACTCGGCACTCGTGCCGCCGACCACGATCGCCAGGTGGTACGGCGGGCAGGCCGCGGTGCCCAGCGAACGGATCTTCTCCTCCAGGAACTTCATCATGGAGGCCTCGTTCAGGACCGCCTTGGTCTCCTGGTAGAGGAAGGACTTGTTGGCCGAGCCGCCGCCCTTGGCCATGAAGAGGAACTTGTACGCGCCGCCGTCGGTCGCGTACAGCTCGATCTGCGCGGGCAGGTTCGAGCCGGTGTTCTTCTCCTCCCACATGGTCACCGGGGCCATCTGCGAGTAGCGCAGGTTCAGCTTGGTGTACGCGTCGAAGACGCCCTTGGACAGGGCCTCCTCGTCACGGCCCGAGGTGAGGACGTTCTGGCCGCGCTTGCCCATGACGATCGCGGTGCCGGTGTCCTGGCACATGGGCAGGACGCCCGCGGCGGCGATGTTCGCGTTCTTGAGGAGGTCGAGCGCGACGAACTTGTCGTTGCTCGACGCCTCCGGGTCGTCGATGATCCGCCGCAGCTGGGCCAGGTGGGCCGGGCGCAGGAAGTGCTGGATGTCGTGGATGGCCTCGGCGGCCAGCCGGCGCAGTGCCTCCGGCTCGACCTTGAGGAACGTACGGCCGTCGGCCTCGAAGGTGGAGACGCCGTCGGCGGTCACCAGGCGGTACGGCGTGGTGTCCTCTCCCAGGGGGAGCAGATCGGAGTACGCAAACTCAGGCATGACGGCGGCCATTCCTCACTCGGCAGACAGCTGCGCCGCCTCCGTTGGCGGCGCGCCCTCCAGCGTAAGACGCGGACGCGGCGCGGATCCTGTGAGGTAAGGCTCACTAGCCGTCCCGAACACTCCGCGATGGCGCATTCCGCGCCCTGTCCACAGGACACGGCGCCCTCCCCTGGTCGCGATCTATCGCGTTTCGCTAGGCTGAGGACGTGGACCTCGAAAAGCAGCCCCAGCAGCCGGTCGCTCCCACCGAGCCCGCCCCCGCGCCCCGGCCCGCCTACGCGGATCCGGAAGGCTCGCTGCGGGCCTCGGACGCCGACCGGGACCGGATCGCGGACATCCTCAGGGACGCCCTGGCCGAGGGACGGATCGACCCCGAGGAGCACTCGGACCGCATCGACGCCGTCTACCGCGCCAAGACCGTGGGCGAGCTGGAGCCGTTGGTGCGGGACCTGCCCGCGGCCCGGTCCGGGGCCGCGCCGGCCGCCGCCCCGCTGTACGGCCCCGAGGAGGCGGAGGGCCCCGCCGACAACCTGGTCGCGGTCTTCTCCAGCACCACCCGCAAGGGCCGCTGGCGGGTCGGCCGCAAGACCAACGCCTTCGCGCTCTTCGGCAACGTCGAGATCGACCTGACCGAGGCGATCTTCGCCCAGCGCCTCACCACCATCAACGCCACCTCGATCTTCGGCAACGTGGAGGTCCGCGTCCCGGAGAACATCAGCCTGCGCGGCAGCGGCACCGGCATCTTCGGCAACTTCGAGGTGGTGACCCTGGAGGGCGCCGACCCGCAGGCCCCCCTCGTGGTCGTCAACGGCTTCACCGTCTTCGGCAACGTCGAGGCCAAGCCCAAGCGCGGCAAGTGGATCACCGACCTTCAGGGCCGCGTCCAGGACAAGCTGCGCAAGCGTCTCGACGGCTGACGCGGGCGGTCCGCTTCCCGCCGGTTCGGCCGTGAATCCCCCTTGATTCCCCGGATTTCCCCGGGCGGCGATCCGGAGTGACCGGAATTCGCCGCCCGGTGTCCGCGCTGCGGAACTCGGGGGCACGCAGTGCATAGGCGCGCGCACAGCGGGTAGGGCTGGTGCATCGTCGCTCGCTCGCGAAGCCGTCGTCAGGAGTAGACCGTGCTGCACATGCCGCATCAGCCCCTCCAGGTCGCCGCCGTGCCGTCCCAGCGCGTCCCCGCTCGGGAGGACGAGGCCGGCCCCTGGCACACGGAGGCGGTGTGCCGTCGGGACGAGGCCGGACTGTTCTTCGCCCCGTCCAAGGAGCCCACCGCCGCCCGGCTCTCCCGCGAGGAGGCCGCCAAGCGGGTCTGCGCCCGCTGTCCCGTGATGGTCGCCTGCCGCGAGCACGCGCTGCTCCAGCCCGAGCCGTACGGGGTGTGGGGCGGGCTCACCGCCGCCGAGCGCCGTGTCGTGCTCGCCCGGCGCCGCCGTCGCGACGTCGAGCTCAGGAAGACCGCCACCGAGGGCATCGCGCAGGCCGGCTGACGGGTCCGTCGCCCGTACGGGAAGGGGCGCCCCCACCGCACATGGGGGCGCCCCTCTTCGTACCGTCGTCGCGTCGGCCGCCGTTCCCGGCGGGCCGCCGACCGCGGGTTACTTCGCGCGGTCGAAGTCGATCTTGCTGTACGCGCGCAGCTTCGAGAGCCGGTGCGTGGAGTCGATCTGGCGGATCGTGCCGGACTTCGAGCGCATGACGAGCGACTGGGTGGTCGCCGTCTCGGCGCGGTAGCGCACCCCGCGCAGGATCTCGCCGTCGGTGATGCCGGTGGCGACGAAGAAGACGTTGTCGCCGGAGACCAGGTCGTCGGTGGAGAGCACCCGGTCCAGGTCGTGGCCGGCGTCGAGGGCCTTCTGGCGCTCGGCCTCGTCCTTGGGCCACAGCTTGCCCTGGATGACGCCGCCGAGGCACTTGATGGCGCAGGCGGAGATGATGCCCTCGGGGGTGCCGCCGATGCCCATGAGCATGTCGACGCCGGTGCCCTCGCGGACGGCCATGATCGAACCGGCGACGTCGCCGTCCGAGATGAACTTGATCCGGGCGCCGGTCTCGCGGATCTCCTTGACGATGCCCTCGTGCCGCGGGCGGTCCAGGATGACGACCGTGATGTCCTCGGGGGAGGAGTTCTTGGCCTTGGCGACCCGGCGGATGTTGACCGAGACGGGGGCGTTGATGTCGACGAAGTCGGCGGCCTCGGGGCCGGTGACCAGCTTGTCCATGTAGAAGACCGCGGACGGGTCGAACATGGTGCCGCGGTCGGCGGCGGCCAGCACGGCGATCGCGTTCGGCATGCCCTTGGCGTTCAGGGTGGTGCCGTCGATCGGGTCGACCGCGATGTCGACCTCGGCGCCGGTGCCGTCGCCGACCCGCTCGCCGTTGAACAGCATCGGGGCTTCGTCCTTCTCGCCCTCGCCGATGACGACGACGCCGTTCATCGAGACGGTGGAGATCAGGGTGCGCATGGCGTTCACCGCTGCGCCGTCCGCGCCGATCTTGTCACCGCGGCCGACCCAGCGGCCGGCGGCCATGGCGGCCGCCTCGGTGACGCGGACCAGTTCGAGCGCGAGGTTGCGGTCGGGGGCCTCGGGAGAGACCTCCAGTTCGGGCGGGAGGTGGTGCTCGGTCATCAGAGCGCACCTTTCTGTACGGCGACGGCCGGATAAAAGAGGGTGCTGTGACTCTATCGTCAGGTCGACAAAATGAGCAGAGGGGCCCACGTATGAGCACAACACCATGATGCGACCATGGGGGCGTGGCAGGTATGCGAGGCAGGCAGACGGTACGAGGGATGTTCCAGTCCCTCGGGGTGATCATGGTCGCCGCGGGTGTGATGTATCTCTTCATCCCGCACGACGACAAGGCGGACCCGGTCCCGACGAAGGACTACCGGGTCGAGCTCCTGACGGCCCAGCGGGCGGCACCGTACCCGGTGCTGGCCCCCGAGGGCCTCGGCGACGACTGGCGCGCGACGGTCGTCTCGTACAAGCGGGAGAACCACGACGCGTGGCAGCTCGGCTTCCTGGACCCGGACACCCAGTACGTGGCGGTCCACCAGTCGACCGAGGAGGCGCGCAAGTACGTGCCCGACGTCACCCTGCAGGCCAAGAACTCCGGCAGGACCCAGTCGGTCGCCGGAAAGGTCTGGCAGCGCTGGGAGGGTCCGAAGTACGACGCCCTGGTGCGGACCGAGAACGGCGCGACGACCGTCGTGACCGGCACCGCGTCGTTCGACCGCCTCGCGCAGATGGCGGGCGCGCTCCAGGGGAAGAAGGTCTAGCCCCCGGAAGCGGGCATACGAGGAAACCCCCCGGGCGCTGGGCGCCCGGGGGGTTTCCTCGTGTCCGGTGTCCGGGTCCGAACGGATCAGACGGTGGTGATGACGTCCTCGTAGGCGAGGCGCGGCTGGCGCGGGAACGGGGAGGCGTCCTCGCCCGGCTTGCCGATGTTGATGACCATCAGCGGGGTGTGGTCGGCGTCCAGGAACTCCTTCTGGACACCGGCGAAGTCGAGACCGGTCATCGGGCCGGCGGCCAGGCCGGCGGCGCGGACGCCGATGATGAAGTACGCGGCCTGCAGGGCGCCGTTCAGCAGAGCGGACTGCTCGCGGACCGGACGCTCCGAGAAGAAGAGGTCCTTGGCCTGCGGGAAGTGCGGCATCAGGGCCGGGAGCTCCTCGTGGAACTCGTTGTCCGCGGAGAGGATCGCGACCAGCGGGGCCGCGGCGGTCTTGGGCTGGTTGCCCTCGGCCATGTGCTTCACCAGGCGCTCGCGGGCCTCGGGGGAGCGGACCAGGGTGATGCGCAGCGGGGTCTGGTTGAAGGCGGTGGGGCCGTACTTGACCAGGTCGTAGATCGCCTGGACCTGCTCCTCGGTCACCGGCTCGTCGGTGAACGTGTTGGCGGTGCGGGCCTCACGGAAGAGGAGGTCCTGGGCGGTGGGGTCAAGGGCGAAAGACATGCTGCGTACCTTCCGGGGTGTACGGGGGCTATGGCTACGACAGTACGCCCAAGGTAGGTGAAACTTCAACAATCCTATCCGGATAGTGATCCGCTTCACAGGTCGAGTCTACAGCGACGCCGTCGAGACCCCGATGCCTACTCGTCCCCGGAGCCGCCGGCACCGGCCGAGGACCCCTCCGGCTCCTCCGCGGCGAGCGAGGCGTCCAGACGGGCGCGAGCCCCCTCCAGCCAACGCCGGCACACCTTCGCCAGCTCCTCGCCGCGCTCCCAGAGCGCCAGGGACTCCTCCAGCGTCGTACCGCCCGCCTCCAGCCGCCGCACGACCTCGATGAGCTCGTCGCGCGCCTGTTCGTAGCCGAGTGCAGTCTCTTCCGCGCCCGTGCGTGCCGCCATGCCAACCACCCTTGTCTGTCAGATCCTTGACGTTCTTCTGTACTTCCCGACACTTCTCTGACCTCGGGAAGCGATCCGGCTGCCACTGAGCCGGGGAGCGGCCCCGCCGGGGCGGGAACGGTCCCGCCGTTTCGGGAGGCGCTTCCGCCGGGCCGGGGAGCGCCCCCGCCGCGTCGTGGAGGGGTCCCAGCGCGTCAGGGAGCCGTCCGGCGCACCGTGAACTCGCCCGCGGCCACCCGCGCCCGCAGCTCCTCGTCCACCGCCACCTCCACCGGGTCCCGGACCACCGACCCGTCCGCCCGCTGCAGCACCGCGTACCCCCGCTCCATCGTCGCCGCGGGCGACAGCGCCCGGACCCGCGCCCGGGTGTGCGACAACTCCGACTCGGCCCGGTCCAGCAGATGCCCGAAGGTCCGCCGGCCCCGCGCGAGCAGCGCCGCGACCTCGTCCTCGCGGACCTCCACCATCCGCTGCGGGTGCTCCATCACCGGCCGCGCCAGCGCGTGCGCGAGCCCCCGCTCCTCCCGTTCCAGCAGCCCCCGCACGCTCCGCAGCGCCCGGTCCCGCAGGCCCTGCACCCGGTCCAGCTCCTCGCCCACGTCCGGCACGACCTTCTTGGCGGCGTCGGTCGGCGTGGACGCCCGCAGGTCCGCGACCAGGTCGAGCAGCGGCGAGTCCGGCTCGTGCCCGATCGCCGACACCACCGGCGTACGGCACGCGGCCACCGCCCGGACCAGCTGCTCGTCCGAGAACGGCAGCAGATCCTCGACGCTGCCGCCGCCCCGCGCCACGATGATCACGTCCACGCCCTCGTGCGCGTCCAGCTCCCGCACGGCCCCCACCACCTGGGGGACGGCCTTCACGCCCTGCACCGCCACGTTCCGCACCTCGAAGCGGACGGCGGGCCAGCGCCTCCGCGCGTTCTCCAGCACGTCCCGCTCGGCCGCCGAGGCCCGCCCGACGACCAGACCCACCAGCTGCGGCAGGAACGGCAGCGGCTTCTTCCGGTCCAGGGCGAACAGCCCCTCCGCGCCCAGGCTCCGCTTCAACTGCTCCAGCCGGGCGAGCAGCTCACCGATCCCGACCGGCTTGATCTCCACCGCCCGCAGCGACAGCTGCCCCCGCGGCGCGTACCACTCCGGCTTCGCGTGCACGACGACCCGGGCGCCCTCCGAGACGACGTCGGCGACGGCGTCGAAGACCTGGCGGTAACAGGTCACGTTGATCGAGATGTCGTACGAGGGATCCCGCAGCGTCAGGAAGACGACCCCGGCTCCCGGCCGCCGCGACAACTGCGTGATCTGCCCCTCGACCCAGATCGCCCCCAGGCGGTCGATCCACCCCCCGATGAGCCGGGAGACCTCCCCGACGGGCAGCGGCGCTTCGGCGGACGTGTTCAGACCCATGCGCCGAGCGTAACGGGGAGGTCGGACACGCGGGCCGTCCGCCGTGCGGCCCGTCCGCGCGGGGCCTCCGCTCACCCCACCAGCAGGGGGCCCCGTCGAACGCGCCCCCGTCAAACCCCCCGCCGAGACCCCTGCACCGCCAGCACCACCAACCCGATCCCCAGCCAGATCACCCCCACCACCTGCGCCGCCGGCGACGCCTCCACGATGACCGCGATCAGGATCGCCGCGCCCAGCACCGGGGCCACGACATGCCGGAACCAGTGCGGCGGGCCCTCCATGCGCCGCACCGCGAACCAGCCGACCACGCTCGCGTGCAGCAGCACGAAGGCCGTCAGGGCGCCCACGTCCACGACCGACACCAGATGGTCGAGCCCGTCGTCGCGCCGGGCCGCCCACACCGCGGCGATCATCGTCACCGTCGCCGCCACCAGCAGCGCCACCCGCGGCACCCCCGAGTCCGTCCGCGCCAGCACATGCGGCAGCCGCCGGTCGCGGCCCATCGCGAACAGCAGCCGCCCGCCCGCCGCCTGCCCGGCCAGCGCCGCGAACGCCGCCCCGATCGCCTTCGACACCGCCACCAGATCGTGCAGCCAGTCGCCGACGGCCGCGTCGACCGCGTCGTAGAAGGCCGAACCCTGCGCCGCCGGATCCGCCGCCAGCTCCTTCGAGGAGAGCGGTTCGATCAGCGCGACCAGCCAGGTCTGCGCCACGAACAGCACACCGGCGAGCGCCAGACAGAACAGCACCGCCCGCGCCACCTTCGCCGACCCCCCGGTCACCTCCTCCGCGAAGGACGCGATCGCGTCGAAACCGAGGTACGACAGGACCGCCACCGACACCGCCCCCAGCACCGCCGCGGCGGAGAACCCGGCGTCACCGGTCAGCGGCGACCACCAGTCCCGCTGCGCCCCGTCCCGTACGAGCACGACCACCGCCGACACGATGAACACCAGCAGGACCACGATCTCCATGGCCAGGACCGCGAAGCCGACGCGGGCCGCCGCCCGCACCCCCCAGAGGTTGAGCAGGGTCGTCACGACGACCGCGATCGCCGTCCACACCCAGCGGTCCACCTCCGGGACCAGCGCCTCCATCGCGATCCCCGCGAAGAGGTACGCGACGGCCGGGATCAGCAGATAGTCGAGCATCGCCATCCACCCGGCGATGAACCCCGGCCCCTCCCCGAGCCCCTTGCGCGCATACGTGAAGACGGACCCGGCCTGCGGAGCGACCCGCACCATCTGCGCGTAACTCAGCGCCGTGAAGGCCATGGCGACGGTCGCCACCAGGTACACCAGTGCGACCGCGCCGTGCGATTTCGCGTCGAGCGTGCCGTAGACGCCGACCGGTGCCATCGGGGCGATGAACAGCAGTCCGTACACGACGAGATCCCGGAACCCCAGGTCCCTGCGCAGCCCCGTGTGCTCCGCGAGCCGCGCTTCCTCCCCCGCCTGCCCCCGCGCGTCCTCAGCCATGGCGCCAGTTTCGGCCACAGCACCGCTCCAAACGCTGACCGACGCGGCCTTACGATGGGACGCATGACTGCAACGCCCGCGTCGACGCCCGCGACGAACCGCCCGAAGCGTGTCCTGCTCGCCGCTCCCCGCGGCTACTGCGCGGGTGTGGACCGTGCCGTGATCGCCGTGGAGAAGGCCCTGGAGCAGTACGGGGCCCCGATCTACGTCCGGCACGAGATCGTCCACAACAAGTACGTCGTGCAGACCCTGGAGCGGAAGGGCGCGATCTTCGTCGACCAGGCGACCGAGGTGCCGCCGGGCAACATCGTGATGTTCTCCGCGCACGGCGTCGCCCCCACCGTCCACGAGGAGGCCCGCCAGGGCCGGCTCGCCACCATCGACGCCACCTGCCCGCTGGTGACGAAGGTGCACAAGGAAGCCGTCCGCTTCGCCAACGAGGACTTCGACATCCTCCTCATCGGCCACGAGGGCCACGAGGAGGTCATCGGCACCTCCGGCGAGGCCCCCGACCACATCCAGCTCGTCGACGGCCCCGAGGACGTCGCCAAGGTCGAGGTCCGCGACCCCTCCCGGGTCGTCTGGCTCTCCCAGACCACGCTCTCGGTCGACGAGACCATGGAGACGGTGGACGCGCTGAAGGAGAAGTTCCCGCAGCTGATCTCCCCGCCCTCCGACGACATCTGCTACGCCACGCAGAACCGCCAGATCGCGATCAAGGAGCTCGCCGGCCAGGCCGAGCTCGTCATCGTCGTCGGCTCCAAGAACTCCTCGAACTCGATCCGCATGGTCGAGGTCGCCAAGCAGGCCGGCGTCCCCGCCGCGTACCTCGTCGACTTCGCCAGCGAGATCGACGAGGCCTGGCTGGAGGGCGTCACCAGCGTCGGCCTCTCCTCCGGCGCCTCCGTCCCCGACGTGCTGGTCCAGGAGGTCCTGGAGTGGCTGTCCCAGCGCGGCTACGCCGACGTGGAGATCGTCAAGACGGCCGACGAGTCGCTGACCTTCTCGCTGCCCAAGGAGCTGCGCAACAAGGAACTGCGCGCCGAGGCGGCGGCCCTGCTCGAAAACGAGTGACGCAGGGCTCCGGCCCGTAACGTTGGGTCCATGAACGTCTTCGGAGTGGACATCGGCGGCTCGGGCATCAAAGGAGCCCCCGTCGACCTGGACCGCGGCGACCTGACCGAGCCGCGCCACAAGGTACTGACCCCGCAGCCCGCCACACCCGACGACGTGGCGGGCTGCGTCGCGGAGGTCGTGGCCCACTTCGGCTGGCAGGGCCCGGTCGGCGTCACCTTCCCCGGCGTGGTGACCGGCTCCACCATCCGCACGGCGGCCAACGTGGACAAGTCCTGGATCGGCGTCGACGCGGGCAAGCTGCTCGGCGACCGCCTCGGCGGCCTGCCGGTCACCGTCCTCAACGACGCCGACGCCGCCGGCGTCGCCGAGATGGCCTTCGGCGCCGGCCGCGGCCGCAAGGGCACCGTCATTCTGCTCACCCTCGGCACCGGCATCGGCTCCGCCGTCTTCGTCGACGGGCGGCTCGTCCCCAACACCGAGCTCGGCCACCTGGAGCTCAAGGGGCACGACGCCGAGAAGCGCGCCTCCTCGAAGGCCCGGGAGGACGAGGACCTCAGCTGGGAGCACTGGGCGACGCGACGGGTGCAGAAGTACCTGGCGCACGTGGAGATGCTGTTCTCGCCGGAGCTCTTCATCATCGGCGGCGGCGTCAGCCGCAAGGCGGACAGGTTCCTGCCGCTGATCGAGGGAATCGAGGCGGAGATCGTCCCGGCGGAGCTGCAGAACAACGCGGGGATCGTGGGGGCGGGGATGGCGGCGGGTTCGGGGGTCTCGGGGGCCTAGGCGGCCTCGGCGGCCTCGCGGCCTCGGAGGGCCGGCCGGCCGGTGGTCCGGCGGGGGCCGGAACCTCCGCGGGGGTAGGGGGTGTCCGGACTGCGACCTTCACTTCGCTTCGCTCGTTGCGGGCGCCGCCACGTCCGGACACCCCCTACCCCCGCTCCGGATCCGGCCCCCTCCCCGCCGTCGTCCGGCTCAGCCGCGTTCCGGGGCCGGCCGTCGGACCGGGCGTACGGCGGCTCCCGCGGCGCGCTGGCGTCGGCCCATGTCCCGCACCTTGCGCACGCTGGTGATCACACCGGCGACGAGCGTGCCCCCGTACAGCCACCCGGCGTGCACGGCCAGCGCCGTCACCAGCGCCATCGCCTGCCCGCCCACCCCGCCTGTACCGCCCGAGATGGGCACGACGCCGACGGCGAAGGCGATGGGGACGCTGATCGGGGCGGTGACGAGGTCGGCGGTACGGACCCACAGTGCGGTCAGCGCGCTGACCGGCAGGAACAGCAGGCCGAAGACGAGCGGCGAACTGTCGAACAGCAGCCAGTCGAGAAAACCCAGCACCAGCATCACGGCGGAGGCGAAGAGGCCCGCGCCGAGGCCGGTGAGCCGCGGGTTCGGCAGCTTGCGCAACGCCACCACGACCGGCGGCGCCGGGCGCTCCACCCGGGGCTGGCCGGGCCGCGGACGGGCGGCGACGCGATAGACCGAGGCGCCCTCGACCAGCGCGCCGGGCGGCGTCAGAGGGGTCTGCGGCGGGCGCCCGGCGGGGCGCCGCGACCGCGGCTTGCGTGTCCTGTGCTGCTCCACCCCACCAACGTAGGTCGGAACGGGCCGGGAACCACGTGCGGGACACGCCCTTTGGGTGACCTTGGCGCGAAGAGCGCCGTCGGGGGCCGCTCCGGTGCCCCCGTAAACTGGGGGATCGCCCCACCTCCACTCCTCTAGGGAAGTCGCCACCGTGTCGCTCACGATCGGAATCGTCGGCCTGCCGAACGTCGGCAAGTCGACCCTGTTCAACGCCTTGACCAAGAACGACGTGCTGGCGGCCAACTACCCGTTCGCCACGATCGAGCCCAACGTCGGCGTCGTCGGCGTCCCGGACGCCCGCCTGACCAAGCTGGCCGAGATCTTCGGCTCCCAGCGCATCCTCCCGGCCACCGTCGACTTCGTCGACATCGCCGGCATCGTGCGCGGCGCGAGCGAGGGCGAGGGCCTGGGCAACAAGTTCCTGGCGAACATCCGCGAGTCGGACGCGATCTGCCAGGTCATCCGCGCCTTCAAGGACGAGAACGTCGTGCACGTCGACGGCAAGGTCTCGCCGAAGGACGACATCGAGACGATCAACACCGAGCTGATCCTCGCCGACCTCCAGACCATCGAGAAGGTCCTGCCGCGCCTCCAGAAGGAGATGCGGATCAAGAAGGACACGGCGCCCAAGGTCGCCGCCGTCGAGGCCGCCCAGGCGATCCTGGAGAAGGGCGACACCCTCTTCTCGCAGGGCATCGTCCAGGGCTCGGAGAAGGCGGAGCTCCTCCACGACCTCCACCTCCTCACCACCAAGCCCTTCCTCTACGTCTTCAACGTCGACGAGGACGAGCTGACCGACGACGCCTTCAAGGCCGAGCAGAGCGCCCTGGTCGCCCCGGCCGAGGCGATCTTCCTCAACGCCAAGCTGGAGCAGGACCTCACCGAGCTCGACGAGGAGGACGCCATGGAGCTCCTCCAGTCCGTCGGCGCCGAGGAGCCCGGCCTGGCCATCCTCGCCCGCGTCGGCTTCGACACCCTCGGCCTCCAGACCTACCTGACGGCAGGCCCGAAGGAGTCCCGCGCCTGGACCATCAAGAAGGGCGCGACGGCCCCCGAGGCGGCCGGTGTGATCCACACCGACTTCCAGAAGGGCTTCATCAAGGCCGAGGTCATCTCCTTCGCCGACCTGGTCGCCACGGGCTCGGTGGCCGAAGCCCGCTCGGCCGGCAAGGCCCGCATGGAGGGCAAGGAGTACGTCATGCAGGACGGCGACGTGGTGGAGTTCCGCTTCAACGTCTGAGCGGGTGAATTAGCACCACGTCGCTGACGCGGCAAACATGCAGGTCAGAAGGGGTCGGACTCTGCCGAGTCCGACCCCTTCGCCGTCACCGTGCTGGATGGGTGCTGGATATTCTGACGTGGGGTCAGCGGCAATCAGGTCTCGTAAACGGTGGACCGGTGTCCGACATGAACGACCCAGACCACCAGCTCTCCGTTGTCGAGGGTGTAGACGACGCGGTAGTCGCCGACGCGCAGACGGCGTCGCTCGGGCTGGGACACGAGTGCGGTGGTGTTGAAGCCGAGGGGATCGCTCTCCAGCTCGGTCAGCTTGGCCAGGATGCGCAGCGCCATGTCGCGAGGGATCTTCCGAAGCTCGGCCTGCGCCTCCGGTCGGAAGACGGTCCGGTACTCACTCACCGCGCGCCAGCGTCTCCCTCATGATGTCCTCGATCGGGATGCCGGGAGCGGGGTTGGCCATGCGCTCGTCGATGATCCGGTTGATCTCGCGCTCTTCCCACTCCTGGTACTTGCGCAGCACCTCGATGGAGACCACGGCGGCGACTTCCTTGCCCCGGCGCGTGATGACCGTGGGTACGTCGTCGCGGTCCGCACGCTCCACGACTTCCGCCAGGTGGGCGCGCACGTCGCGGATGGACTCTATGGGCAGCGGCTGCGTCATGCGCTCAAGCGTACCGAGTGTGCCATGTGTACACAACCTTGGTCGGGCCGTGTGGTGCTGGATGCGCTGGATGAACTCGCACCGTGCTGGATGGGTGCTGGGCAACCACTTCCAGAGCCGTGTTTCCGCAGGTCGGAGCTCTGCGTTGAACGTTCCGCTTCTAACGTGTAATACGTCCGGCGAAAGGCCGTCTGGGTCGGGGACTCCTCAAGGCCCAGCGGATGCCGCCTGGCTCGGTCCAGCAGGCCGATGAGAGCGGGGCCGCAGCGGGGATCGCCCATTCCTCGAAGACCTCGATGGCGGTCAGCTGACCGAAGCCGCCGCGAGGGAGGGAAGGCCGTTGATGACGGCGGGTATGGCGTCCGCGCCGATCCAGATCAGCTCCGAGTGCCTCGATGTGGGAGGTCACGACGCGGAGTGGTCCCGGCGCCAGAAGGTGGGGAGCCACCAGCAGAGCACCGAGCGGTCGTCGGGCCACGGGGCGCGGTCCTCGGCCGCCCAGTCCTCGAAGGAGTCGCGTGTCAGGTCGATGGGGCGCCAGGCGGGGTCGACCGGCTCGTCCTCGGCCGGCGGGCGGACGTACCGCCGGCCGTGCTGGTCGCAGGCGCCGAAGTCCTGGTAGTTCCGCTGGGCCTCGATCAGGGAGACCCTGTTCGCGCCGCCGCTCATGGTGGGCCAGCGGAACTGGACCCCGTCGTCCTCCCAGAAACAGACGGGACAGATCTCGTACGAGCCGGGCATCGCGCCCAGTACGCGGTGCCCGCAGCAGGGACAGGGACAGGGTCAGGAGTCACTCACCGGCGCAGTCTCCTTGCGGGCCCCGTCGGTGCGCCAGGGATTTCGCCGCCTCCGGCCAGTCCGCGGGTCAGTATCAGGCCGCAGGCATTCCGCTTCAATGTGTAGTCGTTTCGTCGAGCATGCAGGTGAGAAGGGGTCGGACTCTGGCGAGTCCGACCCCTTCTGTACTCCCGTTTCTGTACTCCCGTGCTGACTCGGAGCGGCCTTCTCAGCCAGTTCGGGGCGGCGTGAGCTTGCCGAGGTCCAGGCTGATATCGAAGGGCACCGGGCGCTGGAGGGTGCCCCGGAAGATCCCGGCGGGCGCGTAGACGCCGGTGGGTTCGTCGAGCTCGTAGACGTGGACGACAGGCGCCCCGTCCTCGTCCTCGATGCACCAGTAGTGCGGGATGCCGGCCTCCGCGTACTTGCGGAGCTTTACCGTGCGATCGCGATGGGCGGACTCGGGCGAGACGACCTCGACGACGAGCCGGACCTCCTCCGGCGCGAACCAGGTACGGTCGCCGTCGAAATCGGCCGTCGTCACCAGCAGGTCCGGCTCGGGACGGTTGCGCGGGTCGAGCTTGATGGTCATCTCGCGGCCGACTCTGGTGCCGGCGGGCACCTGCTCCATGAGTGCAACGGTGAGCATGGTGACGAGGTGGCCGTGCCACCACCTCTGGGGCGACACCATGAAGACGAGGGCTCCGTCGATCAGCTCGGTGTGGCGGGGTGCCTCGGGGAGGCGGTCGAGGTCCTCCGCGAACCAGCCTTCCGCGCGCGGCGGGCGCATCCAGTCGGGTAGTGCGGTCACGGCTTCACGGTAGCGGCCCGGGCATCAAGCCGGAGGGCTAACGAGAAGGAGGCCCCCTCGTCGTGGGGCGGGGCGGGGCGCGGGGGCGAAGTTGACACGGCTTCCCCTGATGCGTAATGTCCTCCGAGCTGTCCGACGTGAGCACCGATGCAGATCGGCCCCGGACAGCCATCCCGCAAGACCACAGAAGCCGACGGTTCTTTGTCGTTCCGTTCGTCTTCTCGTGCGTTTTTGCGGAATGAGGAATCTCTGTCCGAAGGATTCGAGTGCGAGTCGCTCGATTGGCTTCGGGGGCAAGGAATCCGCTAAAGTCTCACTCGTCGGAACGGCCCAACAGCCGAGAAGACAAAACCCGCTGACTGGGAGTCAGGCCCGAAAGGATCTGATAGAGTCGGAACCGCCGGAAGGGCCCGGAGCGAAAGCGAAAGGGACCGGAAAGCACCGAGGAAATCGGATCGGAAAGATCTGATAGAGTCGGAAACGCAAGAACGAAGGAAGCGCCCGGAGGAAAGCCCGAGAGGG